>NZ_CP146726.1:0-10061 GCF_051861785.1 Blautia massiliensis (ex Durand et al. 2017) | reverse complement strand
CGTTCTTGTGAGCCTGCTCCGGGGTTATTTCCTCGTCCTCATGGTAGGATTGCACATAATGCTTATAGGTTCTTCCGTCCGTCTTGCCCCACAGCTCCTTTGTGGCTTGCATTTCTTCCTTGACCGTCTCCGGCTCACAATGCAGACCGCTGACAAGCTTCTCCTCTGTCTTTTCTTTTTTCGTCACATAATCTATTGCGTGCCCTATGCCCGCCTTTGAAGATACCGCCTTAATGACTGCCATACTTTGTTCAGCTCCTCTCCATGCTTCCGCACTTCCGCTTCACTCGGCAACATTCCCCCCTCATTACACCGCTTTGCTATTTGGTTGAGGTTGTTCCCTATCCGTTTCAGTTCCGGGATAAGTTCTTTGATACCGTCCGTATTCACGATCTGCTTCTCCAGCACACAGGAAAGGATATACTCCTGCTGGTTCTTTCCACTCTCTAAAATCTTCTCCTGCAACTGCCGGTATTCTTCTTCACTTACTCGGAATGATAACTGCTTTGGTCTTGTCTTGTTCATACCCTTACCACTCCATATCCATGACATCAAGCAAGTCAAAGAAACGCTCCAGCGTCTTATTTTCCTTTTCTGCCGGGTTCTGTTTTACATATTTATCAATTACTTTCATCAGCTCCTGCACCTCGTATCTGTACTCAAACTGAATTTTATCCATTTCTTTTTTCATGCCTTTGACCTCTCTTTCTTCGGTGCTACCACCGTCACACTATGAGCCTTTCGGCTCTCTGAAAAGGGGGATTGAAGGGGGGCTTGCCACCCTCACAAGTTCTAAAGTGGTAACACTTTAGGGAACTTGCAATATATCCGCTACACATATTATAGCATGATATAAACTCTATATCAAGCGGATATATTCGTGCGTATATTCTGCCAAGAATATAGTGGAGCTTACTTCCTCTTGGGCGACTTTGGAAGTGTAGGAGGAAGACAGTCAAGGGCTTGTTTTTTATCTGCAGTATGAGCTTCGGCTTGCCGATCAGCGAGTACAGCAGATAAAAAATGGTCGCAGACCACCCTTTACTTTCTTCCGCCGGAACGGACAATGAAGCACAGGGGGGGAAGTAAAGGAACGGACGGACAGCCGTTTTCCCCTCCGGCATTATAGCCAACAAAAAAGAGTATCAAGGGTAAACGCTGCGGTCTATGACCGCCCTTGACACTCTTTTCCTTATGGCTTTGATAATAAACAAGGGGAAATGGCTTCTTGTGGCATTTCTGCCACTATGGTATAATGGGCGACGCTACCACCCCTATACAGGTACAGAAAGGGGGTGTGCCACCATGAGTATATTTTCGTCTTTCTTACTCTCTGTCTTGGCAAGTGTAGTCGCCTACTACATCTGCAAATGGCTGGACGGAGATAAATAGGCGGTAGCCAGCCTAAGGCATAAGCCACCTTGCCACAACGGAATAGAAAAGCCCCGGAGGTCGCAACTCCGGGGCTTTTTGCGTGCCACAATGAGCACTTTCGTCTTTCTTGCCTATTGGCATTATAGCATATGCCTTTCGGCATTTCAAGTATGCCCTACTTCCACCACTTATAAACCGTATGCTTTGCAAGTCCTGTCTCTCGAATGCAGTCCGCTTTCTTTCCTGCCGGGTGGCTCTCCTGCCATTCTCTGACTGTCCGCTCTGCTGTTGGTCTGCCCTCTTTTACTACTTCGCCTATAACTTTCATATCCTCTTTTTTTCGCCTTGCAAGATATAAATGAGCCTCTTGTTTTCTGTAATTTCGCTTATTTGCTGGTATCGTAACCTTTGTGTTGTCCTCTATCCATTCCCGGCTTGCTATCGTTGACAACCTTTTTCTGTCCCCTTTCAATGCCCGGAGAGCGTCTTTCACATCTGCCCGGCTGAAATGGTTGTCCTCGTCCTCGGTAAGGCTCTCTAAATGGTCCAAGAACGCATAGGCGTCTCTCCGTATCTTCTGCTCGGATATGCCACACTTCAAGCCATAAGAGCACAACGCCATAATAGAAAAGTAACGCCCTCCGGCTTTCACTTCCTCGGTTATTTTCCGTTTCCACCACTCATATAAAGCTTCGTTACATACCCACGTACCGCCCTGCTTCTTACTTTTCTGCTTCGGCTCTCCCTGCACGATCCGCTTCTCATACCATTCCGGGTACAGCTCCTTTGCTTCTTCCAGCGTAACGGTACTTTTTCTTCTCGGCTTCTCGTACAACGGAGCAAGGTCTACCTTACAGCTCGGTATGCTGGCTTTTATGTCCTCCAGCGTGTAACGGTTCTCTGACAGCTTATAGGCTTTTACTGGGAAATCTGCACCCAGCTTCGACTGACTCCCCACACACCGGAAACCTTGATAAATTCCGGTTATATCCGGGCTGTCCGGACGGATAGAGCTGGTATCATTCCATAGCCGCCGGATAAAGGCTTCTTTCAGCTCCGCAAGCACTTCTTCCCGGTTTCGATACAACTGAACCGGCTCCTGCAAGAAATAGTAAAGATGTACCCCCTTGCCGGAGCTGACAAGATAAGTCGGACGAAGCTGCACACCATTCCCAAACTGCTTCAACAGGTTCTTTAACTGCTGTTTGCCTACATAATCCACATCCACCACCACCGCAAACAGCTCATGAGCGTTCTCTTTCGTGTGTGACTTCCCGTAAAAACTAATAGGCGGTATCAGCCCAAACCTATCTCCTATGACCTTATCCAGCATTTTCAGACTATCATCAATTACCCACTGCCGGGTTCTTCCTTTGCCGGACGGTCTAATCTGTGTCGCTATAATATTACCTTTTCCGTCCCCCGGCTCTTGCTGCAGACTACCAGTCGGAAACAACTCTCGATAGAAATCATGAGGACTTACTTCCGGGTATCCCCTCTCCAGCATAAGAGCTTCTTTCTCCCGATAAGCAGACTTCCACTCATACCCTCTTTTATCTCTCCTTTTGGTGTATTTTGCCATAGTCTTTTACACCTCACTCCCTCTCGCCTTGACCGCTAATCTTATCAATAGGTTTTTGCACCTTTTTCTCTCAAGTATAAGGGAGTGCCTTTTTGGTGTCAATACCTACACCTCACTCCCTCTCGCCTTGACCGCTAATCTTATCAATAGGTTTTTGCACCTTTTTCTCTCAAGTATAAGGGAGTGCCTTTTTGGTGTCAATACCTACACCTCACTCCCTCTCGCCTTGACCGCTAATCTTATCACTACAGTATTTTACCTTTTTCTTCGTACCGACAAACTGGAATTTGTCTTACAACAATTTATATATGCATAAAAAGCAATATATTTATGAAAACACCCTAAATCCAAAATCTACTCAATTCATTTTTCCTTACATAAAATGTTCTCGTATATTTCACTTCCTCACCAAGTGTTTCCCCTATCAAAACTTCAAAATCATTGATATCAAATTCTGGAAAGAATGTATCTCCATCTTCAATATTTAAATCTACTTCTGTGATATACATTTTATCTACTATTTGCAAAGCTTCCTTAAATAGTCCATATCCACCAGATATGTATACATCTCGTCCTTTAGCCAATAATAATGCATCTTCTAATGATTTAACTGAAACTAAATTATCTCCTTGATACTCTGTTGTGGTGGAAACAACAATATTCATTCTATTAGGCAACGGATGACCGATTTCTTCATAAGACTTTCGCCCCATAATAACCACATTACCCGTTGTTAACTCTCTAAATTGCTTTTGTTCTCCCTTTATTTTCCATGGTATATTACCATTCTTGCCTATAACATTATTCTTTGACCTCGCAACAATCAAACCTATCATCTATTTCATCCTCCATAATATGATGTCGTACCTGTGATTCCATCAAGTGCACCACATCTTAACAAACTCAAAATTATCTCGAACTAACCAGCTCGACAAATTCTAATTTATCACTCTTTTTTACTTTCCAAACAAGCTATATGCCAGCATAAGAAACACTAAAATATTGCAGACCATACCGCCCCAAAACAGGTACAACTTCAAGCCCTCATATCTGAAAAAGCTGTTCTTACTTTCCTCCAGCTCCCGGATCTTCTGCTTCATCACGCTCGTAAGTGTATCAGACTGCTTCTCAAGAAGCTTTGTAGCCCTCTGTATAGCCTCTATATTCGCCTGTAACGCCTTTCTAACCTCTTGGACGGTGTTTTCCTTAACCTCATCTTTCAAGCTCCCAACCTCGTCCGATATAGCGTCTTGAAGCAACTCGTTGCTGTTCTTCAGCAGCTCTACGCTCTGCTTCAGCTCGCTGATGAGCTTCCTGTTCTGCTCTGCGTCTCTCTGCCTGTTCTGCTCTGCCCTTACTTGTTCTTGATTTGACTGCTTCATCAATTCCTCGCAGTTCTCGCTCGACATCGCCAACGCTTCTTTGAGCAGACTGTTTTCCAGCTCTGTCCGGCTCTGTCGGTTTAACTCTTGAAGCTGCTCTCTTGGACTGCTCTGCTTCTGCTGTTCGTGCATTTCTCTCAAACTCATGCTCCATGCTCTCCTTTCCGAAATCCATATTGTAGTATTTTTCCAGCTTGTTATCTCTGATTTTACAAGCCTTTTCTCCTGCCTGTTCCCTGGCTAAGTCGGTATATGTGATGTACTTATGGCTGTCCTGCCAGTCCACTCCGTACCCTCTTTCATTCATCAGCCGGATAAATGTTTCCCGGCTGGTCGCTGTTTCCTTACAATCCAGCACCGCAAGGGCAATATCCTGCACATAGCTTTTGACCTTTCCCTGCTCTGCCTGTTTCAAAAGCTGGTAGGTGTCTTTGCTCCATGCCACCGTTTCTTCCCGTACTTCTCCAGCAAATGTCTTTCCTTTCTCCGGCACATGCAAGCCCTGTTCCCGGCTCTGCTCGTTGCACCGTTCCTTTAAGTCTTTAAGGTCGTGCTTACTCCATTGGAGCTTATGACCGTTCTCATAATTTACGGAATTAACAATAAAGTGCGTGTGTATATGCCCCTTGTCTATATGCGTGGCTATCAGAACTTCATGCCCTTTCCATGCCTTTGTATGCTCTGCCAGCTCGACAGCGTTCTTGTGAGCCTGCTCCGGGGTTATTTCCTCGTCCTCATGGTAGGATTGCACATAATGCTTATAGGTTCTTCCGTCCGTCTTGCCCCACAGCTCCTTTGTGGCTTGCATTTCTTCCTTGACCGTCTCCGGCTCACAATGCAGACCGCTGACAAGCTTCTCCTCTGTCTTTTCTTTTTTCGTCACATAATCTATTGCGTGCCCTATGCCCGCCTTTGAAGATACCGCCTTAATGACTGCCATACTTTGTTCAGCTCCTCTCCATGCTTCCGCACTTCCGCTTCACTCGGCAACATTCCCCCCTCATTACACCGCTTTGCTATTTGGTTGAGGTTGTTCCCTATCCGTTTCAGTTCCGGGATAAGTTCTTTGATACCGTCCGTATTCACGATCTGCTTCTCCAGCACACAGGAAAGGATATACTCCTGCTGGTTCTTTCCACTCTCTAAAATCTTCTCCTGCAACTGCCGGTATTCTTCTTCACTTACTCGGAATGATAACTGCTTTGGTCTTGTCTTGTTCATACCCTTACCACTCCATATCCATGACATCAAGCAAGTCAAAGAAACGCTCCAGCGTCTTATTTTCCTTTTCTGCCGGGTTCTGTTTTACATATTTATCAATTACTTTCATCAGCTCCTGCACCTCGTATCTGTACTCAAACTGAATTTTATCCATTTCTTTTTTCATGCCTTTGACCTCTCTTTCTTCGGTGCTACCACCGTCACACTATGAGCCTTTCGGCTCTCTGAAAAGGGGGATTGAAGGGGGGCTTGCCACCCTCACAAGTTCTAAAGTGGTAACACTTTAGGGAACTTGCAATATATCCGCTACACATATTATAGCATGATATAAACTCTATATCAAGCGGATATATTCGTGCGTATATTCTGCCAAGAATATAGTGGAGCTTACTTCCTCTTGGGCGACTTTGGAAGTGTAGGAGGAAGACAGTCAAGGGCTTGTTTTTTATCTGCAGTATGAGCTTCGGCTTGCCGATCAGCGAGTACAGCAGATAAAAAATGGTCGCAGACCACCCTTTACTTTCTTCCGCCGGAACGGACAATGAAGCACAGGGGGGGAAGTAAAGGAACGGACGGACAGCCGTTTTCCCCTCCGGCATTATAGCCAACAAAAAAGAGTATCAAGGGTAAACGCTGCGGTCTATGACCGCCCTTGACACTCTTTTCCTTATGGCTTTGATAATAAACAAGGGGAAATGGCTTCTTGTGGCATTTCTGCCACTATGGTATAATGGGCGACGCTACCACCCCTATACAGGTACAGAAAGGGGGTGTGCCACCATGAGTATATTTTCGTCTTTCTTACTCTCTGTCTTGGCAAGTGTAGTCGCCTACTACATCTGCAAATGGCTGGACGGAGATAAATAGGCGGTAGCCAGCCTAAGGCATAAGCCACCTTGCCACAACGGAATAGAAAAGCCCCGGAGGTCGCAACTCCGGGGCTTTTTGCGTGCCACAATGAGCACTTTCGTCTTTCTTGCCTATTGGCATTATAGCATATGCCTTTCGGCATTTCAAGTATGCCCTACTTCCACCACTTATAAACCGTATGCTTTGCAAGTCCTGTCTCTCGAATGCAGTCCGCTTTCTTTCCTGCCGGGTGGCTCTCCTGCCATTCTCTGACTGTCCGCTCTGCTGTTGGTCTGCCCTCTTTTACTACTTCGCCTATAACTTTCATATCCTCTTTTTTTCGCCTTGCAAGATATAAATGAGCCTCTTGTTTTCTGTAATTTCGCTTATTTGCTGGTATCGTAACCTTTGTGTTGTCCTCTATCCATTCCCGGCTTGCTATCGTTGACAACCTTTTTCTGTCCCCTTTCAATGCCCGGAGAGCGTCTTTCACATCTGCCCGGCTGAAATGGTTGTCCTCGTCCTCGGTAAGGCTCTCTAAATGGTCCAAGAACGCATAGGCGTCTCTCCGTATCTTCTGCTCGGATATGCCACACTTCAAGCCATAAGAGCACAACGCCATAATAGAAAAGTAACGCCCTCCGGCTTTCACTTCCTCGGTTATTTTCCGTTTCCACCACTCATATAAAGCTTCGTTACATACCCACGTACCGCCCTGCTTCTTACTTTTCTGCTTCGGCTCTCCCTGCACGATCCGCTTCTCATACCATTCCGGGTACAGCTCCTTTGCTTCTTCCAGCGTAACGGTACTTTTTCTTCTCGGCTTCTCGTACAACGGAGCAAGGTCTACCTTACAGCTCGGTATGCTGGCTTTTATGTCCTCCAGCGTGTAACGGTTCTCTGACAGCTTATAGGCTTTTACTGGGAAATCTGCACCCAGCTTCGACTGACTCCCCACACACCGGAAACCTTGATAAATTCCGGTTATATCCGGGCTGTCCGGACGGATAGAGCTGGTATCATTCCATAGCCGCCGGATAAAGGCTTCTTTCAGCTCCGCAAGCACTTCTTCCCGGTTTCGATACAACTGAACCGGCTCCTGCAAGAAATAGTAAAGATGTACCCCCTTGCCGGAGCTGACAAGATAAGTCGGACGAAGCTGCACACCATTCCCAAACTGCTTCAACAGGTTCTTTAACTGCTGTTTGCCTACATAATCCACATCCACCACCACCGCAAACAGCTCATGAGCGTTCTCTTTCGTGTGTGACTTCCCGTAAAAACTAATAGGCGGTATCAGCCCAAACCTATCTCCTATGACCTTATCCAGCATTTTCAGACTATCATCAATTACCCACTGCCGGGTTCTTCCTTTGCCGGACGGTCTAATCTGTGTCGCTATAATATTACCTTTTCCGTCCCCCGGCTCTTGCTGCAGACTACCAGTCGGAAACAACTCTCGATAGAAATCATGAGGACTTACTTCCGGGTATCCCCTCTCCAGCATAAGAGCTTCTTTCTCCCGATAAGCAGACTTCCACTCATACCCTCTTTTATCTCTCCTTTTGGTGTATTTTGCCATAGTCTTTTACACCTCACTCCCTCTCGCCTTGACCGCTAATCTTATCAATAGGTTTTTGCACCTTTTTCTCTCAAGTATAAGGGAGTGCCTTTTTGGTGTCAATACCTACACCTCACTCCCTCTCGCCTTGACCGCTAATCTTATCAATAGGTTTTTGCACCTTTTTCTCTCAAGTATAAGGGAGTGCCTTTTTGGTGTCAATACCTACACCTCACTCCCTCTCGCCTTGACCGCTAATCTTATCACTACAGTATTTTACCTTTTTCTTCGTACCGACAAACTGGAATTTGTCTTACAACAATTTATATATGCATAAAAAGCAATATATTTATGAAAACACCCTAAATCCAAAATCTACTCAATTCATTTTTCCTTACATAAAATGTTCTCGTATATTTCACTTCCTCACCAAGTGTTTCCCCTATCAAAACTTCAAAATCATTGATATCAAATTCTGGAAAGAATGTATCTCCATCTTCAATATTTAAATCTACTTCTGTGATATACATTTTATCTACTATTTGCAAAGCTTCCTTAAATAGTCCATATCCACCAGATATGTATACATCTCGTCCTTTAGCCAATAATAATGCATCTTCTAATGATTTAACTGAAACTAAATTATCTCCTTGATACTCTGTTGTGGTGGAAACAACAATATTCATTCTATTAGGCAACGGATGACCGATTTCTTCATAAGACTTTCGCCCCATAATAACCACATTACCCGTTGTTAACTCTCTAAATTGCTTTTGTTCTCCCTTTATTTTCCATGGTATATTACCATTCTTGCCTATAACATTATTCTTTGACCTCGCAACAATCAAACCTATCATCTATTTCATCCTCCATAATATGATGTCGTACCTGTGATTCCATCAAGTGCACCACATCTTAACAAACTCAAAATTATCTCGAACTAACCAGCTCGACAAATTCTAATTTATCACTCTTTTTTACTTTCCAAACAAGCTATATGCCAGCATAAGAAACACTAAAATATTGCAGACCATACCGCCCCAAAACAGGTACAACTTCAAGCCCTCATATCTGAAAAAGCTGTTCTTACTTTCCTCCAGCTCCCGGATCTTCTGCTTCATCACGCTCGTAAGTGTATCAGACTGCTTCTCAAGAAGCTTTGTAGCCCTCTGTATAGCCTCTATATTCGCCTGTAACGCCTTTCTAACCTCTTGGACGGTGTTTTCCTTAACCTCATCTTTCAAGCTCCCAACCTCGTCCGATATAGCGTCTTGAAGCAACTCGTTGCTGTTCTTCAGCAGCTCTACGCTCTGCTTCAGCTCGCTGATGAGCTTCCTGTTCTGCTCTGCGTCTCTCTGCCTGTTCTGCTCTGCCCTTACTTGTTCTTGATTTGACTGCTTCATCAATTCCTCGCAGTTCTCGCTCGACATCGCCAACGCTTCTTTGAGCAGACTGTTTTCCAGCTCTGTCCGGCTCTGTCGGTTTAACTCTTGAAGCTGCTCTCTTGGACTGCTCTGCTTCTGCTGTTCGTGCATTTCTCTCAAACTCATGCTCCATGCTCTCCTTTCCGAAATCCATATTGTAGTATTTTTCCAGCTTGTTATCTCTGATTTTACAAGCCTTTTCTCCTGCCTGTTCCCTGGCTAAGTCGGTATATGTGATGTACTTATGGCTGTCCTGCCAGTCCACTCCGTACCCTCTTTCATTCATCAGCCGGATAAATGTTTCCCGGCTGGTCGCTGTTTCCTTACAATCCAGCACCGCAAGGGCAATATCCTGCACATAGCTTTTGACCTTTCCCTGCTCTGCCTGTTTCAAAAGCTGGTAGGTGTCTTTGCTCCATGCCACCGTTTCTTCCCGTACTTCTCCAGCAAATGTCTTTCCTTTCTCCGGCACATGCAAGCCCTGTTCCCGGCTCTGCTCGTTGCACCGTTCCTTTAAGTCTTTAAGGTCGTGCTTACTCCATTGGAGCTTATGACCGTTCTCATAATTTACGGAATTAACAATAAAGTGCGTGTGTATATGCCCCTTGTCTATATGCGTGGCTATCAGAACTTCATGCCCTTTCCATGCCTTTGTATGCTCTGCCAGC
>NZ_CP146725.1:3025000-4077864 GCF_051861785.1 Blautia massiliensis (ex Durand et al. 2017) | reverse complement strand
GTAGCTGATAATACTTACAAAAACTTGTGGCAAAAGGAATAGCGGCAAATATTGGCAAAAAGTAAGTGCGACAAACTCCTCCCCATGATGAATTCCAAAAAAAATAGTGTATGCTTCCCGTATGCGATGTTAAAGCTCTCATCAGATCATTCCAGGAATCAAAACATATAGAAAAACAAACACCTAAAATACTTATGATCCATCCTATATTTATTGCACGTTTCATTTCAACAGCAAATACTTTTTTCATGATATTTCTTCTCCCGTAATTGCATTAAACCGAAGTGCATAATCAACATTGATATCACCATTTATATCAAACTTACAACACCACACTGGAATTAATTCCACTTTATCAAAAGAATCCTCTTTTCTTTTAGGAAAATATTCCAACCACATATTGGATAGGTTATAATTATCAGATAAAATAACATCTCCAAATTTTTTTACTAATGCTTTTTTTATTCCATCAAATCGTATTATTTCTTGATTTTCAGTTTCTACATTCAATTGATTTACCATTCCAGTTAATCTTATTTCACAGATTCCCGAATTTGAGAATAAAAATGTAGCACCCATAGGATCCGCAAGTAACGGTTGCTCCACTCCTCCTGACATTTGAACTGTAGGATCGCCTTCTCCAAAAACTGGTACCCCATCCAAACTAAATGAATATTTTATATAATACATTTCGTCATCTGCATCAAATATCTGCTCTTGAAATTTGCCAGACTCATAAAAGCTTTTATAGTCTTCATCACTTTTCATAGCATTCTGTATGCTAAGCATATCTTCTTTTGACAATGCGAAAGTTTCTCTTTCCCCTAAACTTGTACCCAGTTCCAAACTCGACAAGAATGCTTCTATATTGCTTATAGCCTCTTCCTCTTTCATAAATGATAAATTCTTTTTTTCAAGAAGAGCATTTTCTTCCGCATAGGATGCAAGACTTGATAAATATTTTATTTCATCATTTTTATCATATTTCATAACACCTGCTCCTAATGCTACTGTTTCATCCTGAAAAGTTATTTCTGAGGCACCTCCATCATATTCTTTAATCTGAATTTCTTCTTCGCTACTTTCCGGCCATAAAAGCTCAACAATTTTTTCATTATCAAAATTTTTATATTCTGTATTATATGTTGCAAAACTTTTTCCGGGAATCTCTATTTTTGTATTTACAGTCAGATTTTCTGTAATTGTTTCTTGAATGTCACCTTGCTTCGTTATACTGTTTTCTTCTATATTTCTTTCATCATCCATTGTCATTTCTGACTTTTCTTCTAAACTATTTACATTTTTAGAGCATCCCACCATACTTACCGTACCTAGACAAATTATAGAAGCAATTAAATATCTATATTCTTTCATAATCTCATACTCTTTCTTCTATCTCAAATAAACTAAAATATCTTATTTTTTTTAAATAAACACCCTGTAAGAAAACTGTTTTCCTATTGCAAAAAACTATTCTTACAGGGTATAAGTTAAAAGTTATGAATCTTAAACTATAAATGAGCAAATTTGAAAAAGTGCACGAAAACTAGCGAATTTATTTTGCAAGCTGTACATATGGATCTTAATATTTCTTTTATGCCCATATATTGCGTATCCTATTGTGCAAAATTCGGTATTTGCTGATTTGTCGCTTTATACCTAATATGTTACCTTTCCAGCCACATTCAAAGCACTTGTTGTTGAACTAGCTGAATCTTTTTTCCCTTTCATATAATAGCGTGAAGTTGTATTAGCTTTTGCCGAATAAGCATACGGCACTGACATTTTAAGACCTCGATGTAATACATAATTACTCATAAGTGCATCATCAGCAGCCCTCCTGATTCTTGTTCCGAAAATATTACGCGAAGAAACATTTCCCGAGCTTATTGTGATGTAATAGTTCTGTTCACTATCATTTTTGTATCCTGAACCTGTTGGAAGTGTTCCTACAGTACTATTGAACTTCTAGTTATATGAGGCCGTATCAGCCAATACCGGCATACTACTCATCATGGCACAAGTTGCCAGTGTACACGCCATTACTATCATTTTCTTTCTAATCATAATACTGATCTCTTTTCTCATGTTTACACTCGTAAAATTTACTTTTCAATTATGAAATCAATGACACTTCTCATTATCTTCATTTTTTTCAAGTTTTCAACCCTTTCTGCACCAAACAACATTTATCGTGCTTTTTTGGTTAATTTACATATTTTCTTAACGATGCAAGGTACTTGTAATCCTGCTGTCAGTAATATTCCAACCGAAAAACAGTTTATATAGACAGATTTTCCTAACAAAAATAAAGCTATGTCTAACAGTCCCAAAAATATAACACATAAAACTGTTATTTTTTTGTATATTTTTTTCTCATCAATATTAAGCTTCCTATTTTCGCTATCTATCGGGCTAAATACAATCAAGCTCACAGAAGCAATACTCGTTAACATTATCCACTTCCAATCACATCGCATATACATTGATATTAATATGCACAGAAACAGCAGAAAACCAGATCCAAAAATACAAACATATAAATTCTTTGCATGGTATCCACCACTGAATTTTCGCAAAACCATAAATGGCATAATCAGCGCAATCCCATGTTTTACACTTCCAAGACAAAAGCCAATGCCTGCTACAAGGATAAGCGGTGCAACCAGTAAAAAAAAACTATGTAAAGCATACTTGTAAATTTCCTTCTCTTTCTCGTTTATCACATCACACTGTATCATCCAATTAACTACTGTATCTGTGCATTTTTCCATTACCTATTTCTCCTGTAGTTCATTAATTCTTTAGGTGCTTTTGGCTGATACATAATTGCACAAGAAGCCGTGTTAGCTTCCGTCCGTAACACAACGTCTAATGCTGCTTTCATTCCTTTGGCAACCGATTTAGTTACTTGTTTTTTCATAATTCCCATTCTCCTTTCCTAAAAAGATTGTCATTGATTTTCACATAAACAATCATATACTACTTTAATCAAATATTCGACCCTTTCAGCACGAACGGAACAATTTCATTTAATATTGGAATAATTCCCCTATTTTTCATTGTAAATAATATGTGATACAGAATTTTTTATGTGTGAAGCAATTTTACTAAATGTGATGCAGAATAGTTCTTTATTACTTTCTTCTTTTTATTAGGTTCTATTGGTAAAATTTTAATGAAAGAAGGTGGAATAAATAGAATTTCAATATGAAGATATGGGAAACCGAATCAAAATCCGCAGAAAAGAACTGCGAATAAAACAGGCAGAGCTTGCTGAAAGATTAAATATATCCAATAATCATATGTCATCAATCGAAAATGGAAGACAAAAACCAAGTCTGGATGTCTTCATCCAAATTTGTAATCTACTCAACGTTACACCTGACTACCTCCTGCTCGGCAGTATGCACGCTTATAATATTCCACAGGATATTATTGATAAACTGCGATTATGTAACCAATCTGACATAGAACTTGCCGGAGACTTTATTGAACTGCTTGTAAAACGAAACAACAAGACATGTTCTGAATCAAAATGGTAATAAATTTGTCTTTTCATACGCATTTTTTGCATTTGGGAATTTCATGTGATAAGATGTACATATACATCTTTAATAAGGGCAGGTACAAAAATGCGTATTTTAATTTGTGATGACGATACTCTATTCATTGAACAATTACAAAAATATATTGAATCCTACTTTGAATCAAATCATTTAAAATCTCCCGAAATAGTTTCATTTACCAGCGGTGAAGCTTTATTATCTGACAAAGGTGAAAAAGATATTGTTTTTCTGGATATTGAAATGCCTGGTATGAATGGAATCTATGTGGGAAATGAATTAAAACGCTCAAATAAAAATGTCATAGTTTTTGTTGTTACCTCTTATTCTGAATATTTGGATGAAGCAATGCGTTTTCATGTATTTCGCTATCTATCCAAACCTTTGGATAAGCAGCGTTTTTTGCGAAATCTGAAAGATGCCTTAGCTTATTACAATTCTATTACACTCAAGATTCCTGTTGAAACAAAACAGGCAGTGTATTCGTTTCCTGCTTCACAGATTATTGCCATAGAAGCACAGGGAAGAAAGGTAATTGTACATACTGCCCGACAGGATTTTGACTCCATTCACAAAATGAACTATTGGTCGGAACAGCTTCCCCAAAACAGCTTTTTCCAGACACACCGGAGTTTTATTGTTAATTTTGAACATATTGTGGACTTTGATCATTCTATCATACATTTATCAAATCCGCAGATTACCGCTTACCTGACACGCAGGAAATACAGTTCCTTTAAAAATGCATATCTACTATATCTGGAAAGCATGAGGTGAAAATAAATGGAACATATCATTTTGCTTGTTTTTACTTTTTTTACAGAAGCGGTTATATTATGGCAGTACACATCCAGCCTTTTTAGCCCTTGTTATAGTACTAAAATAAGACTGGCTCTATTAAGTATTTTTTATACTATATTATTCCTTCTTTCCCTGCCTGGACAAACTTGGCTGAACATCTTCAGTTTTTTTATAATTAACACCATTTTTCTTTATATATTGTTTAAACTTAAACTATTATTAGCAGTCTTCCATTCCACTATTCTTACAGCAATCATGGGGATATCTGAGCTTGCGGTTTTTGGAATTATTTCAAGATTTTTTCCCCATTTTCTTTTAGAAAAAGGGGGCGGACTTGTTTTTTATACAGTATTTAGCAAAATTTCTTTGTTTGCAGTCATTTACTTATTAATTTATTTCTTCAGAGGGAACAAAACAAATCAGGAATCATACGGTCACTCCGAAATTCTTTTGATGTTAATTCCAGTTTCCTCCATTTTTATTATATTTACTCTTCTTTCTATTGGTGAAACATCCGCATTTACTCCACCTATTGATTTTCTAGTGACTATTTGTGCAGTTTTTCTGCTGATGGTCAACCTACTTGTATTTGGAATCAACCAATATAACCAAAAAAAATCACAGGAGTATGCCGATTTGCAGTTGTTGCTCCAGAAAGAATCCGATTCTGTTGAATACTATGAAATGATGCTTGCACAAAACGAAAACCAAAGCATTTTAATCCATGATATAAAGAAACATCTTCAATCGATCAAATTACTGAACGAAAAACATGATTCTGATAAAATAAATGCCTATATACAACAACTTATGGAATCTTCTGACTTAAGAGAAACCACAAATATCTGCGACAATGAAATGCTGAATGCCATTCTTTGCCGCTATCAGCGCCAATGCAATGACAAACATATTCATTTCCATACCGACATCAGAAGCGGTACTGTACAATATATATATCAGCACGATTTGACATCTCTATTCTGTAACTTATTGGAGAATGCAATGGAATCTGCAGAGAATATCCCGGATTCTTTTATAGAGCTTACAGTACAAAAAAAAGAAAATTCACCCTTTGTCATAATCATACTCATCAATTCCTGTCAAAATACCCCTGTGTATAATCAGGAAGGAGTTCCTGTGTCCCATAAATCAGACAATGGCAGACATGGTTTCGGAATCAAAAGCATTAAAAAAGTTGTAAAACAGTACCACGGAAATTTGCAAATGTATTATGATAACGATTCAGGTACCTTCCATACAATCATAACCTTAAAACAGTAAATCCTAACAACAGACGCGGTAAAAAAGGATTACAGCTTTACACTTCTTGAAGCAGCCTATCTGGAACGGACTGGTCTCCGCTTTGAGCCATCCGATTATATCTCCTTCGGTCTGACTGACAAAAATAGGTTCTTGACCAATGCGGAAAGCTCATGACCGATCAGCACACGGTTTATAACTCCCGTATGTTCTGTACCCGGTGGAATGGCTTGGTAAAAAGCGCTATCTTTGATGATGCGCTGGACGATAAGGAATACGATATTTACAGTATCCGTTCCATGCGACGAAACCCTGTGATTGCTGACCTGTTCCACCGCATAAAATACATGGAACGCCGTGGAAGTGGCCTACGCAAAGTCGTCAGTGAAACCGAAAAGCCGCCTGGATATACAGCGGCATATGAGCCTGAATTTTCCTCAACAGCAACAGATTTCAGGGTCATCCTGAATAAACAAAGGAGCAGGGCATTGGGTAGCATCCCCATTGTCCTGCTTCTTTGTTTATTCTGTATAGATGTTCCCATTCTCATCCGTCCAGGTGCCGTCACCATTGTCTGTGTATCCGACCCCATCTGCGTCACAATAATAATAATCTCCGTTTGTTGTTTCTATTACATTAACAGTACCGTTACTGCCCTGAAGTTCATGCTGTTCCAGTTGGTTTCCGAAATGATAACCTTCGTCATTCCAAGTACGATATGAATTTCCATTGGCATCTGCCCAGTTTCCATCTCCCTGATAACTGTATCGGCTCCCATAAGCATCAGAATAGGTCCCATCTCCGTTATCGTAAAGAACTCTGGATTCTTCATCTCCTTCACCCGGTGCTACAATTGATGCTACACCGGAAGTAGTAGTGAATCCACTGGTATATGGTACGCCTGCTGGCAGATTTTCATAAGATGAAACAGACTCGTTGTTGTCAGAGGTAATTCCATCATCGGTCGTTTCACTTACCTGTCCGCTGTTTTCCATGGCAGGTTCATCATTTGTTTCCGCATCCGCTTTTTCCTCTTCATCTACAGAATCCTCTGTATCTGTATTCTCTGTCACTCCTCCTTCGTCCTGTGTTTCAGCAGCTTTCTGCATAGTTACCATTTCAGAAAACGGTGCATAATCCGGTACATTATTTTTCTCTGGATCTGCATTTTTTTCAATACCAGACTTCTCCGTCTCTACTGAAACTGTATCTGTCCCGGCAGAGACATTAAATACCAGATTACCGCCTGCAAGCAGCAGCGTCACAAGAATTCCCGGAAGAATTCCTTTGCGGAGTTTCCGAATGTTCACCATATACAGAATCCGATCTTTAAACACCATTTCGCTGTCATTAAGACTTGCTGTCACATATGGAATCTGATTTTCCATGGCCACTGTCCTGAGAAGCAGCTGTCGATATAATTTATGTTCCTTTTTATTAACTCTGCGAACAACCGCTGTATCACACAGATTTTCAATATCCTTATCCGCTTCTTTCAGCATGATAAGAAGAAAGGGATTGAACCAGTATATCGATGCACAGATTCGAAGGAGCATCTTATACCAGAGATCCCGATGGCAATAATGTGTAAGTTCATGGTAAAAGATAAGTTTTCTTTCTTCTGCTGAATACCCGGTTGCTGGTAGATACAATTTTGTATGTAAAAGTCCTGCAAGAAGCGGTGTGGTAAGACCTGCGTTTTGCCTGAGTTCCGGTATTCTGCGTACGTGCTTCTTTTGACACGCTGCACGGTACATCTGAATACTCACCGTATCACTTACCTGTAGACTCATCCGTTCCAGATTCCTTATAGAAAAATAATATGCCAGCAATTCTCCTGTCAGTTTAAGTACCGCTACGCTCAGCCAGACAGCAGCAAAAATCAAAGCCACAATTCCCAGCCATTTATCTGATTCGTACCTGACAGTTCTCTTTTGTTCCGGGATTTCTGTCAGATTTTTCATGTCATTGCTCGCAGATGATACGTTTTCTGTTATCTTCTGACTTTCCTCTGGTCTGACTGCGTAATCCGTTATCTTCGGGTTTTGCGTATTCTGTTGACTGCTTCTAAGTACTTTGAAATCCACCAGTGCCAGATTCGCCGGAAGGCGCACCGGAACACAAAGGCTTATCGTAATCAACAGCCAGATAAGGTACTTCCATCTCGCTGATACACGTCCTTTAAACAGAGTCGCAAGCACTTTTACCAGTAAAATTACTACTGCTGCAATAATGTTCAGTTTCAGAATGTGCAGAATGAAAACCTCCATAATTCGCTATTCCTCCCTGTCCTCCAGGTTCTTAAGAAATTCACTGAGATCCTGGACTTCTTCTGAGCTGATCTTCTTTCCATGATAAAGTGAAGTTACAAACTTTTTTAGTGAATTCCCATAAAGCTTCTCAAGAACACTCTGGCTTTCATGTGCCTGATAATCTGACTGCGAAACCAGGGGTGTATACAGATTCATTTTTCCCTGTTTCGTCACTTCCACGAAATTTTTGTTCTCCAATCTGGTCAGCAATGACAAAATTGTTGTTGATGCAAGTTTTTTCTTCATATTGATCACTTTCTCAATCTCCGGTCTGGTCATCGGCGGAGTATTATTCCAAAGAACGAGCATAATATCCAGCTCTGATTCCGGAAGTCTCTGGTAAGTTTTTTTCACTTTTTCATATCTCCTGTTACATATTTTCTACAAATGTAGGAATAACTCTATTTTACCACAGTTCACGGAAATGGCAAGGGCTTTTGCACAATTTGCAAATGCCCTTGCCATTCCTGCAGCTACTGACCACTATCAGTCTATTTCTGTATAACTGCTGCCATTTTCATCACTCCATGTCCCGTCTCCGTTGTCCGTAAATCCTGTACCATTTTCATCCTGGAAATAATAATCACCATTTGTAGTTTCCGTAACCGTCACAGTATTACCGTTTGCATCCTGAAGGTCATGCTGTTCCAACGTATGTCCCAGATGATGAGTATCATCATTCAGAGCTGAGTAGGTATTTCCATTTTCGTCGGTATAAGTTTCATCCCCATTATCGGTATAGTTCATTCCATCATCTCCACGATATTCACAAGAATAATCTTTGTGAAGAATGTAATTAATCTCAATGGTATTTCCATCACTGTCAACTAATGTCATTGGTGAGGTAGTAAGGATATCGGAATCATCATCGCTGTCCGAGGATTTTGTAGAAGCATTTTCTTCTGTATCGGAGGAATCTGAATCTCCTCCTGACTTCTGACTGGCAGTATCTGTAGTTGACTTATCAGAATCATCAGAAGAATCATCGGTCTGGTTTTCATTCTCCTGTCTGGTAAGTGAAGGATTTCCAGGATAAGAAATATATTCTACAAATTTTCTGACGTCACTGATGTCATCTGCATCTTTTGCATATCCCACTGCCATATACAGGCTGTTTCCCTCTGAATAAATTGTCTGATAGCAGGCATCGTATGTGTCATTGCATTTGGCAATCCCTGTTTTGACATCCTTCAGTGAATATTTATAGATATTTACATAATCATTTCCGTTCGTATAGCTTGCATAGGTACCTTTCGTATCTGCTTTTTCCCATTCAGATCCAGCCGGCGGCTGTGTATAGAAATCGTTATTTCCTGCTGCCATAACCGTTGCAGCTGAAAAAATCCCAAGTGTTGCTACCGTCATAAGTGTCATAAATTTTGTCTTCATCGTGGATTCTCCTAGAATTTTATTTTCTACATCTGTAGAAGTTAATTGTATTCTACAACTGTAGAATACAATTGTCAATTCTTTTTTTAATATTTTTTTATCATCTCAGTTTAATTTCTATTTTTCCTTCCACTGGGCTATATAAATCCAGAGGATCTTCATCACTTTCATAAACACGTCCTTCGCCTTCTCCGTAAGTATCTTCTGTTCCTGTTTCATATTTTTTATATGTTGTTCTGTTTTTTCCTTCTTTATTTACATATAATTCTAATGTCACCGTTTTAGCATCTGGAGAAATTCCTTTATATTTTGTATTATTTCTGCTTTCTTCAAATACAGTCTCTGTGTCTCCATAATTTGTCATTCTATAAAGCCCCTGATTTCCTTTATCGTCAGTTCCTATTAAATAATAATCTTCATATCTACTTCTGCAAATAAAGCTACATGCAAAAAATGAAAAAAGAAGCTGCCATTCCATGTGTATTCATGAAAGGCAGCTCCTGCTTGAATCATTTTTATTTAACAACTACTTTTACTTTTTTGCGGATCTTTCCAGATTTCACTGTGATATAGGCTGTTCCCTTTTTCTTTCCGGTGATCACACCACTGGAACTTACCGTTGCGATCTTCTTATTTGAAGAACTGTAGGTAACTTTCTCCTGGGAAGTGATCGGGCTGATGACCGGTTTCAGCGCAAGTTTTTTATTCCTTGCAACGGTCACGCTTGATTTCAGTCCGGTGATCTTTGTTGTTCTTACCGTTGTTTTCTGCACAGTAATGGAAATGACCTGTTTCTTGCCGCTGGCCAGTGTAATGGTCACTTTGGCTTTTCCGGCTTTCAAGCCTTTCATCGTTCCCTTGCTGTTTACAGAAACGATTTTCTTATTGCTGGAAGTCCAGCTTTTAACGGAATCGCCCTTTGCAAGTCCGGAAACCTTTATTTTGGAAGTAGACTGTTTTACTTTCAGCTTAATGCTGGTAGCCGTTACCTTGATCGTAGGTGTCAGTTTTTTGCCGACGGTCCTCTTTTCCTTGCGGCCCTTGTTGCTGGTACGCATCTGTACAGCCGGTGAAAATACCGTGGCTGCAGAGATCGTTTTCCATGGTCCGAACACCTCCGGTACTTCTGTAGGTGTTGGTGTCGGAACGTTTTCTTTCCGCTGTATGGTAAGAAGATAGTCTGTTTTTCCGCTTCCGGCAGCTGTTACCGTGATCTTCACCTGTGCTTCGCCTGCATCTGTTTCCCAGTATACATTTACACGTTTCGTTTTTCCGTTTGCCACAACCGGCATGGATACTTTCCCAACACCTTTTACTTTCTGTACCGTTACCGTGGCATCCCCATCTGATGGTTCCACATAAAGGCGGAGGAACTTTTCCTTATTTTCCTCTTTGTCTGCAAGATACGAAACGGTATAGCTGGTTTTGGTGCTGTCAAATACCGGTGATACTGTAAGATATTTTGAAGTATCTGTAAAAGTATTGCTGGTACTTACCACCAGGTTTGCCAGGGAGGAATTTCCAAGCCCGCTGGTAAGGTGGAAGATATAATCCCTGCTCTTTCCGTTCAGTGTTGTTTTAACCGTAACATCTGCCTGTCCGGATCTTACATCTGCCACATAAGTTCCATTGGAAGCTTTTCTGTTGACAGTCAGGGTACATCCGGCAGGTGCTTTAAATGTCAGGGTCACTTTTGTAGCATTTTCAGCAACCCTTAAGGTATGCTCTTTTTCCGAACGCTGGAATGCTTTTTCCCAGCTGACCCGGCCAGTATCTGCTTCTGCTGATACACTGTCAAGGTAAGCTCCATTTGTTTCCAGTGCCATCAGATAACAGGAGTCATTCTTATAATAAAGTGTCCCATCCCTGTCTACGCAGATCGGACTGATGCAGTACTCCTGCTGTGCGAGTACCGGACGGAAGAGTTCTTTCGGTTTTCCGGAAGTCTGGCCCGGCTCATCTGTCAGCATATAGATACCGCCAGGTTTTGCATTGTAGGTAAAATACAGATAAACACGTCCATCCGCTTTGCCATCTCCATTAAAGTCCTGGTTTTCATAAGCGGTCGAAAGAAGCGGTGCTGCCTGCGGATATCCCGGGATAGAAACTTTATATGCAAGAGAAAGACCGGAAGCAGATTCTGTCAGGACATCAAAATGGTGTCCCCCATCCGCATTGTACTGTCCGCCGTTTCCGCAGACACCTACATAGATTCTTCCTTTATAGACGACCGGTGTGGATGTTGCCGCACCGCCCAGGTTATAGCTTGCCACTGCACCGAAAGTACCATCTGCATTCATGGCAACCCGGTAGAGATAGCCGCCTTTGGTCGTAAAATAAACATATCCGTTGTTATAAACAATGGTGGATCGGATATCGCCGATCATGTCCGTGCGCTTGTCGATCAGCTGTCCGGTGTGCGTATTAACTGAATACAGGATAGAAGTATAGGCATCACCGGCCCCGTCATCAGAACCAAACACCAGATAATTTTCGGACGCATAAGCACCTGTCCAGTAAAAACCGCCCTTATGGTTATATTTCCAGGTACAGTATTTTATCTCATCACCTTTTGACGGGTCTTCATCTGTAACAGAAAGGCAGAAGTAAGAACCAGGGGTTGTATCCGAAGTCCAGGTTCCGGTATAAATATATCCATCCTTATAGGTGATCGGGGAAAGGGTCTGGCCTCCCAGGCTCTCACTGATCCAGAGGGATTTTAAAGAAGTGGCACTCAGTGCCTGGATCTGTCCGCCGCCGATCTGTGCAAAAAGCATTCCTTCCGCATAAGCAAGCGGGATCATGGCATACTGCATATTTCCGTGCATCTGTTCACTGGTCTGCACGATATCCCCGGTATTTTTATCTATTTTATAGATGAACTGTCCGGATGCCACGTAAAGATAGCCGCCCAGGATCAGTGGAGGGGTAAGTGCTGCATCCCATCCCTTTGCATCCAGATGCAGGGACCATTTCTGCACCGTTGTATCCTTGCCGGTCGGCGTGGAGGTATTGGTGATCCCGTTGTTTGTTTCACTGTTCCGGTAACTGCTCCAGTCATTACCCGTGATCTCTGGCTGCGTTGCCGTCTGCTGTTCCAGTTTTACCTGGATCTCTGTTTCCTCACCTACCGTAAACTTCTCTCTTCTGGAGATGTATCCATGTCGTGACACATTCCAGGTATACTCATCCCCGTAATAAAGAGAATCATACACAGAAGCATCTTTGGAAGGTTCCACACGCTCCCCTTTAGAATCATATACACTGACCACTGCATCCGATGGATCTGTTACAAAAGTGATCGAGGACTTTGCTTTTTTATGTACGGTGATCGTATAGGTTCCTGTGGAAGTATAAGTGATATCCTGATAAGCCGGATCCTGATAAGTCCCGTCTTCTTTCATCTGGAAAGTAATCCTGGTCTCAGAACCGTCAAGAGGAATCTCAATGGCATTGCTGCCGGATACTGCCTGTCCGTTTACGGTAAGGCCATACCACTTGTCATTAAAGGCTTTTGCAGAAACTTTTACAGATTCTGTATTCTCACCCACTGTCACATCATAATCCCTGGTGATACCGGCACTGTCAAATTCTGAGATCAGGTTTTTGACCATGTCCGTGTCCGAGGGAAGGTAACAGCCGATCATGGAAAGATCCAGCCTCCGGAGCACTACGATCTTGTAAGTCTGGCTGTCTGTGGCTGTACCAGCTGTTACTGTGTAAACAGCCCTTTTTCCATTATCCTTTGTAAAAACATTTGAAAAATTATAACGTTTTCCATCGGTATATCCGGTTGCAATGATCTCACTCTCAACCGTCTTTCCATCAAGATCGCAGGCAGATAACCGGATCGTTGATACCTCCGGCGCATCGGCCCCCAGATCTGCCGTTACATAAAATCCAGTAGAATTATAACTGGATCCGATCTCAACGGTATAGGTTTTCCCGCCATAAGTTTCATCCAAATCTTCCCTGCGGCTGATCTCCAGAGGATCCTTAACGCCATAGCCGGAATACACACTGAGATCCTTGAGATATTCTTTCGTACTGTTCTCCCCGGCAAATGGAGCATCCTCAAAGGTAAGTTCTGCAGAATCTTCATTGTCAGAGCCGTCCATGACCAGTTCCTCCTGATCCTCGCCGTTAAATTCCCCCTCTGAGGATTCCGCATCTTCTGGTTGCTCTGTTTCCGGTTCTTCTGTGATCTCCACGTCACTGTCTCCCGGCTCTTCTGTGATCTCGGTCCCTTCCTGGACATCCGGCTGTGCTTCCGTCTCTGCTGCCCCGGAAGAAAAATCACTTTCCATGGATATGTCGGCTCCATAGACCGGAGCTGTCCCTGCCAGCATGCTCACCGACAGAAGGACTGTCAGCCATTTTCCTAGTCTTCCTTTCATCTGATGTTTACCTCCCTTTTGGATTTTTTACTGCTGAAGCAGTGGATTCCTGCTTTTTATTTTTCTGAAACTGCGTCTCGCTCCTGTCCATAAGAGCAGATACAAAACTCCTGCCAGTGCAAATAAGGATAGAATCCTGGTAAAGAGTTTCATGCGCGTCCAGGTGTCTGTTACTTTACTTCCTACCAGTTCCGGGATACTTTTTCCTTCGTTTTTGGAGGAAGCGGATGCTGTCCCGGATGTAGTCTCTTTTTCTTTGCTTTCAGTCAGTTCTTCTGTGGATGACTCTTCTGTTTTCTCTTTTGTTTTGTCTTTTACGGCATCCGCTTTTTTGTTGCTTTTCTTTTCACCTGATGTACCGGAACCGGAGCCTTTTTTCTTCGTACCTGCATAAGCCGTCAGTTTCTTTTCCTTGTTTTCGTCTGTGCTATCCAATCCGTTCTTTCCGGATGCCGTACCTTTTCCGCCAACCGTTTTCAGATTTGTAAGGGATCCTTCCCCATTATTGCCTTTGCCCGGGACTCCGGCTTCACTTTTATTTCCACCATATCCGGGTCTATGGGCGATCGAACCGGAATTTCCATTGCCCCCATTTCCCGCTGTCCCGTTATTCTTCTTTCTGACATCAGGGATCCGGATCACCAGCGGACTGCTTACATTGCCCGCAAGGTCTTTCACCACGATCACCACATCTTTTTCACCTTCTGACAGGCCTGTAATGGTCAGGGTATCGCTTCCTTTCAGTACTTCTCTTCCCTCTTTTGAGGTATCCGAGGTCTGTACTTTCGCACCGGCCTCTATAACACGGTAATAGCATTGTCCCCTTTCACTGGTCTTATATACTACTGAGGCCTGGTCCACGGATATCCTGCTCGCACTGATCTTTTTCAGTTCCGGCGGGGTCTGGTCCGTAATCCCAAGTGTCAGGTAATAATCCCTCCGGGTGCCGTCCTGTGCGGTTACCTGCACCCGGACCATAGCTTCCTTTTCCTGGTCTCCGAAATGGATCTTCCAGTAAACATGCCCCTTTCCATCGTTGCTTTTTTTGATGGTCTCATCTTTTTCCACGGTAGAATGCTTCACTCCGCTCAGCGCATAGATCTTGACCGTGGCATGTTCTTCTTCCGCTGTCAGCCAGATGTTCAGGCTCTGGCGTTCCCCGTCATAAACCGCCTTGTATCTGTCACGGTCCTTGTTTAATGCGGGATCTAGTTTTAAGATCCCTTTTCCCCAGGTATCGGAACTGGATATATATAATTCTTTCAGATCCGCATTGCTGCTTTTAACTTCCGGAGTGACGGTCGGTTCCGGTGTAACAGAAGGCTCCGGCGTAACGGAAGGCTCTGGAGCTGCCGTCGGTTCCGGCGCAGCGGATGGTTCCGGAGTGGCAGTTGGCTCTGGTGCAGCAGTCGGTTTCGGCACAGCGGTTGGTTCCGGTATCTGGGTCGGCTCCGGTTCTGCAGTCGGCTCCGGAACGGCGGTAGGTTCTGCGGGTACCGATGGTTCTGCCGGCGTTTCCCCTTCCGAACTCTCTGTGCTGTCTGCTGCATAAACTTCCCTGACAAAGATCGCATCTGTTTCTGGTGCAGCCCCTCCTGCCAGAAGTCCTGCAGAAAGGGTCCCGATAATAAATTTGTTAATGATCGGTCTCTTTAAATTGTTTTTTTTCATTACCAGTCCCCCCATACTTCGCCGTTATCCCCGACACCCAGATCTGCTCCGGAATACAGGGTAAAGCGAAGCCTTACTTCGTCACCGTCTGCCGGGAAATAGCCCGACATTCCAATGTTCATATATTCACCGTTTACAAAATACATCCAGCCGGAATTCATGGTAAAATCAAATTCTCCCAGCCAGTTGGCATCATGCCCGGACAGCTGGCAGTTTACTTCTGTCAGATGCGCCATCAGGTCATCCGGGATCGAAGCTCCGGAAGTGATGCCGCCGCGTCCGATAGCTTTCAGGTAAAAACCTCCTGTTGCACTTCCATCATTCCTCCAGTCAAACCCGCTGTTCTGCAGAAGCCTTAAGACCACGGAGGAAAGCTGTTCGCCCTGATAAAAGTCGATGGATGTCGCCGGCAGGATTGTCCCAAGTCCGACAGTCCCCGCCTCAATGCTGACCGTGATGGAGCCGGCAGGTTCTTCTTGGCTCTCATCCCCTTTATAGATGGTAAACGTTGGAAGTGTGGTACTCCATCCCTCATCATCCGTTGCCTTGATATCCACAGTGTTGCTGCCCTCATTCAGATCCAGACGGTAAGCCAGGATTCCCGGCGAAGGCTCCCCTTTTGAAGAAAGTCTTTCACCGTTTCCATATACTTCCAGTGCCGTAGAGGATAAGCTGTTCCCGTACCAGTCTACCGCCTGTACATAAAATGTACGGTATGCGGCATTTACCGTTTCCCCGTCAGCCAGGTCTGTGGCGATCGTTGGATAATGGTCTTCCTCCGGTGCCTGTGTCGGTTCCGGCTCCGGAGATGGCGTCGGCGTTGCACTGAGCGGTACCTGCGCCCCATCCTGGTTCCGGTCATCGTCCTGGTCCGGTGTTTCTTTCCGGCTGTCATCATCCTGGTCACCATTTTTGTCATAATGGATGGTATTGTCTTTGGAGCTGTCATTATCCTCTCCTGTAGAGCCGTCTTCCGGATCGGTATCCCCTTTTTGGGTATCTTCCTTCTGGCTGTCCGGTTCCGGTGTCTGGGAAGCTTCCGGCTCTGATGTCGGCTCCGGGGTGACAGTCGCCTGTGCCTCTTCCTTTTTCTTTTCCGGTTCTTCCTCCGGTTCATCTTCCAGGATCTGTGCCTGTTCTTCAAAGGAAGATTCTTCACCCGTAGAAGCATCTTCCTGGCTTCCGGCATAAGCATATCCCCTTCCAAGATAGCCCTTTAAGGAGCTTTCACTGTTCACCCCCTGTACCGGATTTTCACTTTTCTCCGGTTCATAGTTTTTCATTCCCAGAAATAATACTCCGGCAAAAAGCAGGAGACAGACAATAGCTGTCAGAAAGGAAAGCCGGTTATTCTTTTTTCTCTTTTTCATGGTCATTTCCTCCTTAATACAGCCTTTCTATATATTTCATGATCCAGTTTCCATACCAGCTTCTGGCTTTTTTCAGTTCTTTTTTCATTTTCTGCACGCACAGAGCGGTATCCTTTCGTTCTTCTTTTGATACAGCATGGGGACTGAACGCAGCCTTTTCCCCGATAACGCTTGTTTTTCGGTAACACTTCATGGCATCTTCCGAATAAAGCTCAGGGCCATGATAATAAAGAAGTCGCGCATATCCGGCCATGGCGCGAACCGCCTGGCGGTCATCTTCACTTTCAAACAGTTTTCTCCGTCTTCTGTTTGCGTGAATGCGGAGCACACAGACCGTAAAGATAAATATCAGGCAGAAGAGGTCAAATACCGCAAGCAGGAGGATCAGAAGCTTTTCGATTCCGAACAGTGCCAGTTTTAAGCTCCAGTGTGTCTGGATGTTCTCCTGTGCAGGCGGTTCGTCCTGTGCTTCCGGGATGGCGGCTGCTTTGGCTCCTTTTGCCTCCAGGCCTGCCGTGAGGTCTGCTTCCTCCATGACATTATAGTATTCCGGTGTCATTTCTACCGGTACCCATCCAAGGCCGTCCATATAGATCTCGGTCCAGGCATGTCCATTCTTTCCCGGGACTTCTATCGTATCCCCCGGGTTTTTATCTTTGATATCTTCCGGTGTGATCAGATAGCCTTCCACATAACGGGACGGGATCCCGTAATAACGGAACATCAGTGCCGCTGCCGTGGCATAATGGACACTGTGGCCGATCCTAGTGTTTGTCAGGAAGTCCTCTGCAAAATCCCCCTGTCCGGTATACGGATCGGCTGCCGTGCTGTAAGTCAGGTTCTTTTCCAGATAGGAACGGATCCTGCTGATCGCTGTATAGTAATCGGTATGCCCCTGTTCCCGGTTTCCACCGTCCCCCAGTTCTTTGCGGAACAGGGTTTCCAGGGCACCGGACAGCTTCGTATCCTGGCTGTACACAAATGCGTTGTAATAACTCTCATCATCACGGTAGGAATCCCCTTCATCCCTGGCAAGTGCCTGATAGACCCTTGCCCCCAGCACCGTAAAATCTTTTACCAGGTTTCCATTTGCCTGATAGTGATAGTTTCTTGCTCCAAAGAGTCCTTTTGCTTTTAACATACTGTCAGCAAACGGTGTCTCTTTCCTGTATCCAGCAGGCAGTTCTGTAATCTCATAAGGGGTATAGAGATAACGGCTGTCTGCCTTTTCATTTTTTATGTCCACTTCGGATACTTTGTCAGAAAGGGCATCATCATCTGCAAGTGCCCTTGCACGGCTTAGCTGAGTCTCCCCATAAAATCCATCCTGATGGAGCCAGTAAAAGAGCGTCCTCTGTTTATAGGCATCCTCCGTATCCAGGCTTTCCCAGGAAGAACCGTCATACACGCTTCCCACAAATCCTCTCAGGTAGAGAGAATCCGGATTTTCCATGGTAACGGAAAGTGCCGTATCGTCTGAGGCACTCCAGGCACCGCATTCTTTCAGCTTTCCATCCGGAAGGGTATTGATCTTTCCTTTTTTGTAGCGCAGGCTGCTGATCCCGTCCAGGGCCTCTTTTTTAGCTTCTGTGACAAGTGTCGAGGAACCATAGTCTTCGGACGGCATAAACTGTTCCAGAAGGATCCCGGCTGCCAGCATTACGGCACATGTCAGGATGCTTCCTGTCAAAAATGCCCGGCTGCTCTCTGCCCGGTGGCGTTTCCCTCCAGAACGGGAAAGGATAAGATTCAGTTCCAAAAGGATCCCCATGTAAAAAATAACTCCTGTGCCTGCATCCGGCTCCATGCCAAGGATCCCCGAAAGGATGGGAAGCACCAGGGCCCAGGCGATCACCAAGACATAAGCCTGCAGTTTCAGGACAAGGAATCCGCAGACTGCCGCTGCCATTCCAAGATAGATAAGAAATATCAGGTGGGAGACATCCTCTCCCTGTATCCCGGCAGTCTCAAACCGTTTCAGATAAATCCCGGCACGGCTTCCCAGGATGCCTGCCATATCATTCCAGTATAATGCCATGCCGTCTAAGAGCTGTCCATGGAACAGGAAGATCCCTGCGATGGAAACCGCTCCCATTCCCATCCGTCCGTAAAGTCCATATCTTCCCATTCTTTCTGTTGCAGTACAGAACACTGCCATAAGAAGCACGCTTCCCAAAATCGGTGCCATGCGTTCCTGCTCAGTAAGGACACTCATAAAAAGCAGGAGCCCTCCGCCTGCACTCAGCCAGATCAGTGCAGTTTCCAGCAGGATACCGGACAGTTGTTTTCCATATGCTGTTTCTGACTGTCTTTTGGATTCTGTGATCCGTATTTCCATAATACCTGTTCTCCTCCACTGTCTCTGCCGCCTGTGCCGCATCCTACGATCGTCACTTCTCCCTTTGCTGCCAGGAGTTCTGCTTCTTTGTCCTGCGGGTCGCCGGTTATATATACATAGTTTGCAAAATTCTGTATTCCCGGGTCTTTCAGATATTCCCGTACCGTGACCGGGGTCTTTGCATCACTTCCATAACGCAGGAAGCGGTACAGGATGTTTTCGCGGTCCTCTTCTGTACGGATCTTCTCCAGCCGGAACTTCCCAGTGCTGTGGTCATAGACTCCGGCCTGGCAGGAGATCTTCTTTTCCATAAAGCTCTGAAGGACTGCGGAAAAGACTTCTGCCACCGTTTCCGCACGCTGCGGATCCCGGTCTGCCTGAAATGCTTCTGCCAGGATCAGTACCGTATCATCCACCGGAAAGCTTTTTTCCCGGATCATGATGTCATCCAACTTTCCGGATAACTTCCAGTGGATCTGCCGGATGCTGTCACCGGAACGGTATTCCCGGATATCATAAGTTTCTCCCGGATCGTCCCCCGGGCGGCTTCCGGAATAGCGGAAACTTTCCATATCAAACCCCTCCCTGGCCAGGAGGGACATCTCTCCTTTTTGTTTTTCCGGCATTACAACCGTATAAGCACTTGCGTCTGCTTTCCTCTTTAAAGAAAAGATGCGGAAAAAGTCCTGGCATTTCCAGTCAGAAAAACAAAATCTGATGCAGCCGCACCAGCTGCTTCCGGTCTCAAACCCGATGACCTGTTTTTCCTTTCCTCCCAGGGAAAAGGAAAGAGGGATCTCTCCTTTTTCACCGGTAAAAAGATTTTCCCACCGGAGCACTCCTGCCCCGCCAAATACCGGCCATGCAGACTGGTTTTCCATCCGTATTTCCCCGTCAAAACGCCCCATTCTCTCTGCCGCCTTTGGAAGATGCAGTTTTATAACGGCCTTTTTTCCGGATAAGGCCACACTCCCTGCGGAAAAGATCAGAAGAAGGGCGGAGAGTAAGAGAACCGCTGCAAAGAGCCATGTGCCTGTAATTACTGCTGCTCCTGCCATGCAGACCAGCCACAAAAGCCACAGGATCCTGTTCTTTATCATCCTTCCACCTTCGGTTCCGGCACTTCTGACAGGATCTCCGAGAGGATCTCACGGGCAGTTTTTTCCTGATACCTTGCCTTGGAATCCAGGATCATCCTGTGTGCCGCAACGTCCTTGAATACCTCCTGCACATCCTTTGGAATGACATAATCCCTTTCTTTCATGTAAGCAGCTGCTTTTGCCATCCTTACCAGTGCCAGGGTTCCACGCGGGCTTAATCCCAGCGTGATCAGCACATGTTTCCTTGTAGCTTCCGCAAGGTCTGCCACATAGTCGAGCATCTGGTCTGCTACATAGATCTCCTGTACCTCTTTCTGGAGTTTCAGCACCTCCTCCCGGGTAACTACGGTCTTTGCATTTTCCAGGGGATTTTCCCTCTGTCTGTCCCTTAACAGTTCCACCAGGCTCTGGTGATCCGGGTACCCCATGCTGACACTGATCATAAAACGGTCAAGCTGTGATTCCGGAAGGAGCTGTGTACCGGAAGAGCCCACCGGGTTTTCTGTGGCAATGACTACAAACGGGGATGGCACACAATGGGTTTCCCCGTCTACCGTCACCTTTCCTTCTTCCATTACTTCCAGAAGGGCAGACTGGGTCTTACTGGAAGTACGGTTGATCTCATCTGCCAGTAAAAGGTTGCACATGACCGCTCCCTCATGATAGGAGAACTGTCCGTTCTGTTTGTCATACATGGTAAATCCGGTCACATCGGAAGGGACAACATCCGGTGTAAACTGGATACGGTTAAATTCCATTCCCATAAGACGGCTCAGTGCCAGTGCGGTTGTGGTCTTACCAACACCAGGCACATCTTCCAGAAGGACATGTCCCTTTGCGAGCACTGCCATGAGGATCTTATCTGTGATATCTTTTTTTCCTTTAATGATTTTCTCCAGCTGATTCTGAAGTTCTGTTATTTTCTGCGGCATTTTTTCCTCCATCCTTATCTGTGGTCTGTCATATCAAAAAAACTGTTTTCCTTATCCTGGTAGCGCTGGTAAGCCACCAGTGCACAGAATCCCTGGTCTGTTGCCATGGGGTTGCTTTCCCCGTCCAGGGTATGTTTAAAACTTCCATCCTTCTGATAAAAAGTCATCAGTGTATCATACAGGCCTTTTCCATCTTTCTGGAAACGTTCATCCTCATTGCAGTCTACACCTACCGCACTGAGTGCAATCACGGTCTGGGAAATGGATTCCGAGCTCTTTGCGCCAAATGCAGTATAACCGCCATCATCGTCCTGTATATCTGCCAGAAAATCCACACCCTTATCAATGACTTCCTTTACATCTTCTTCATCCTGGTATGGTTCCAGGCTCTGCAGTGTCATGGCGGTCAGATCCACATCCCCGTCTTTGGCGTTATCATCCAGGGAAAAGCCGCCATCTGCTTTTTCCCGTTCCAATATGTAATCCAGATATTTCTGTTCCAGCTCCCCGTCTTTATTGGCATCCGGGTCATCGGCATTTAAGGCGATCAGTGCATAAATGGCACCGTTTAATCCCTGGGAGACCACTGCATCAAAATCTTCCAGCGGCTTTTCGATATCGTAACCGCCAATATCCGTTGGATCCTTTCCTATGGATTTCAATGCCATGACTGCCCTGGAATACTCTGTATAACGGTTATCACTGAGCACGCCTTCCTGGTCTTTGACCCGTTTTTCAAGATTGGCACGATATTTTTCGAAATAGTTCTCATCCACCGTTTCTCCCGAACGGGCAAGTGCGATCACCGTCCATTCCCCGCCCAGGGTATCCGATGCCGGTGATGTTACGGTTTTCTGTTCATAAGCAGCTGTTTTTTTCAGTGCATCTTCCAGTTTTGGAGTCCCGCCCCCACAGCCTGTCAAAAACCCTGCTGTGGTAACTAACACCAGAAACTGGCATGTCCGTTTTTTTAATCTGTTCATAATCTCCCCCTCATTTTTTCGTTTATCTGTTTTATGCAAAGAATCACATCTTCTTTATTGGAACATTCTATCGTCCAGGTCCGTTCCTTTGTGCAGGGAAGAAGTTTTAAAACCTTTTCCCATGGAATTGTGCCCTTTCCTAAGCCCAAATGGGAATCCCTGTCCCCTGCATTGTCATGGAGATGGACATGTCCGACATATGGAGCAAGTTCTTTCGCCCATTTAAGGACCGAAATTTCCGAATAGCAGTGTGCGTGCCCCATATCCAGACACAGCTTAAAGTTTGGATGATCCACGAAGTTGTATACATCCAAAAGAAGCCGCCAGTCTTCATCCAGGACATTTTCCATGACGACCTGGGGACCTTCCCTGTCTTTCAAAAACTCCTGGAAAAACCGGCCTGTCTGTTCCGCCCATCCTTCCCGGAAATATACCGTAGGGATCATCCCTGAATGATATACGATCTTTTTTGCTCCAAGGCGGATTCCTGCCTGGTAACACTGGTCAAACCGTTCCATCGTCACTTTCCTTATCCGACTGTCAAAAGATGCCGGGTTTAAGTCCAGAAATGGCCCATGCAGGGTAAGCGGTGGATTTCCCATCTGCTCCAGTCTTTTTTGATACTGTTCCATTTTTCTTTCCAGCTGGTCCAGATTGTCAGATATGGAAAACTCGATACTTTCCACACCGGTTCCATACTGACCGCAGATTTCTTTCATATCTTCATCGCAAAGCAAATGGCTGACATAGATCAAAGCATTTCCTCTTTCCCGGACTCAATCAGCCCGTATTTTTTCTTAATGCGTTCCAGTTTTTCAAGAAGCGGCCTGCTCAAAAACCATAAAAAGATCACAGTTGACAGTGCATGCACCAGATCCACCGGTATTCCTGAAATATAGAAAGCAACCAGGCTGGCTGGTGTGATATACCCGTAAGACATCAGGATGCTGGCCGGGTTCATGATTCCTCCATAAATCAGGACTACACTTAAAAACCCATAAATGCAAAGATCCCGTTTCCTTGCTTTTAAGATTCCTTTCTGGTAAAGGATTCCTGCAAGGAAGCCAATGATGCCAAAAGAAAACATCTGCCATGGCGTCCAGGGGCCCTGTCCCATAAACATGTTGGATAACATCATGATTAGACAGCCAACGAGAAAACCTGCCTCGCCTCCGAAAGAGACACCGGTAAGGATCACAATAGCAGCCACCGGTTTGAAACTGGGTACCATAAAGAAGGCGGCCCTCCCTGCGACACCAATCGCTGCAAGGACAGAGATCACCATGATTTCCCGTGCTTTTGGTTTGCGTCCTTCAAACATCATAAAAAACGGGAGCATTGCAGCCACGATCACAATCAGGCTGCATATCAGATATTTCCTTCCATGGAAAAACCGGACTGACAGATACAAAAGCAGTGGTACGACCAAAAGCATCAGAGCAAGAGCAAACCAGGTCCTCCGGTTCACTTTCCCCTTCTTTTCCATCTGCCGGACGATCATCCCATCGGAGGGAAGGGTATATTCTTCCAGATCTTCTGCCGCTTTCTCTTCCTGTGCTTCATTTGGGGTGTCTTCCCAGAATTCATCTATAAACTGGTCCAGTTGCTGCTCTGTAAGCACGTAACCACATCCTTTCCGGTCACAGCTTCCGGAAACAAATGCCTTGCCATCCGGTTTGCTGCAGTTGTGTAGAAATTATTTCCGGCAAAAAACTCCCGGGTATTCTGGCTGGTAACGATGTTTCCCTCAAAAAACAGGCCTACTCTGTCCGCGTATTCTGCAACAAATTCCACGTCATGGGAGATCATAAAGATCGTCAGGCCATGCTGTTTCAGCCGGGTTAAGATCTTTCCGATCTCTTCTTTATATTCTGCATCCATTCCCTTCGTGGGTTCGTCCATCAGGAGGATCCGCGGTCGAAGCAAAAGGACTTTGGCAAGTGCCAGCCGCTGCTGTTCCCCGCCGCTCAGATCATAAGGATGCCTTTCCAGAAGCCCTTCCAGTTTGGTAAGGCTTACGATCCCTTCTATGGCCTTTTCTTTTTTCATATGAATCTGATATTCCGAAGACATTTTTTCTCTCCTGCCCCCGATCACAGAATACAGATCTTCCAAGACTGTTTTCTTTAAGAAAATGCTCTGTGGGTTCTGCGGCATGACTCCCAAAAGCCCACAATACAGATCCCGGTCTTTATACGAACGGATATCCCGCCCTTCCAGAAGTATCTTCCCACGGTATGGACATCGCACCCGGCTTAAAAGAGACAGCGTAGTGCTCTTTCCCGTACCGTTTCCACCTACCAGTGCATAGAACTCTCCTTTTTTTACCTCCAGGGAAAGATCCCGGACAACATCCGGGCTGTCCTTTTCATACCGGAACCAGACATCTTTCGCCTGAATGGACAATTCTTTCTTCGAACTATCTGTTTTTGTGTATCTGACTTTTTCAGTGCTTTCGCTCTTTCGCTGACTATCCGAAGCAATTCCTTTTTCGTTACAGTAACGGGAGAGCCACTGTCTTCCCTCACTGACTGTCAGCGGACAGGTTGCCTGACTGTCTGTCTCACCATAGATCTGCATAGGAATCGGCATGGAAAGAAACATGCCATGTTTTTGTTCCTTTAATTTTACCCCGATTTCCCTGGGAGTTCCTTCCAGATAAACATTCCCCTTATCCATGACAAATACCCTATCCGCATAAGGGATGATATCCTGAAGCCGGTGTTCCGTAAGGAGCACCGTTGTTCCAATATCACGGTTAATCTTTTTTACGGTTTCCAGAAAATCAGAAGCAGCGATGGGGTCCAGCTGAGACGTAGGCTCATCCAGTATTAAAAGGGACGGATGCATTGCCATGATCGCAGCCAGGTTTAAGATCTGCTTCTGTCCTCCTGACAGCTCTGAGACATTTTTATAAAACCACTGATGGATGCCAAAATAGCTGGCCATCTCCGCAACCCGCAGCCGGATAGTCGCATTGTCATATCCCAGGCTTTCCAGTCCAAAGGAAAGCTCATGCCAGACTTTATCCGTTACGATCTGATTATCCGGGTTCTGCATGACAAAACCGATCTCCTGGCTCTGTGTCCGGTGGTCAATCCCCGAAAGCGGCATCCCCCGGTAAAAGATTTCTCCCTCTGACTTTCCAACCGGGGCCAGCACGGTTTTTAACTGGCGCAGCAGCGTGCTTTTGCCGCATCCGCTCCGTCCGCAGATCACATTTAACGTTCCTTCTTCTATTTTCAGATTCGCATGGTCCAGAACCTTTCTGGAACATTCCGGGTATGCGAAGCTAAACTCCTTTACTTCTACAAGATTCATAATCATTATCCTTCCTGTTCCAGAGTTTCGTAGATTTTTTTGTAAGTCATATCCAGATCTGTTTCACAATGCTTCCGGCTTCTGGCAAAACGGATAGTCTCCGTCACATCCAGGATCACCGGAAGGAAACAAAAACATGCGAAACAGATGTATGTAAGCATTGCTTCAACTACTGGAACAGATACCGGAGCCTGATGCCCCTGAATGGTAAAACCAGCAAGTAAAATACGGGGATCATAACTTGCATAAGAAGCCCCATTCATACAGCCAGCAGCAAATACAAGGAATAAAGCTGCCATCACCGCCAGAAGACTTTTATCCTTCTTCGTAAATTTGTAAATGGAAAAAGCAGTCCTGCCTTTTAATCCATATCCCCTGCTCCGCATAGAATCCGAAGTTTCTATGGCATTTTCCAAAGCCCAGGTGACCAGTATCGACAGCATGTTAAAGCCTGCACGGATACGGTTAAAAAGGCTGCCCTCTGAAACATCCCTTCCCATGGATTTCTGTCCGTTCCGGATCACTTTCAGCTGCCCCGTAAATCTGGGGACAAAGCGAAGTGCCATGGAAAGGATCAGGGAAAGGGCCGGTATCAGCCTTCCAAACAGGTAAATAAACTTGTCGCTTGTCATAACTTTATTATAACAGGAAAACCACTGGATCACTACGAACATGACCGCTCCAAGGACTACTCCATAGACTAAGGCCTCCAAAGTGATCCAGTTTCCACTGCTTTCTACATAATATAGCATCGTGACCCCATAATGATTGAAAAGTGGATTCAGAAGAGCCACGATCAAAAGACTGGGAAGGGTAAAGAGAAAGCTTTGCCTAAGTGTCCTTTTTCCTCCAAGCAGAAAGATGGAATAAGACAAAGCACCCGCATAAGAAATGCAGATAAAGACGGGATGCTGATTAAACATAGTAAATAACAGTACTACAGCAAAATAAAAAAAATTCAAAAATGGATGGCATGTGGAAAAAGCATCAATGATGGATTGATCCGCAGTCTGTCTGTTTCTTTTCTCGGTCTTATTTGTTGATAACACGTTTAAATGTACTCCCTCTTTAATCCCTGCTCTTCACAGTACAAATCCACTTTGCTTCCTTTTTTACAACATATGGTGCAATTTTTATTTACAATCCGGGAACCAATATATTCCGGATCATGATGTATCTCCAGATGTTCCAGTCGGTTGCATCCATGAAAAGCTTCCTCTCCAATGAATGTAATATTTGCCGGAATGTACACATTTTTCACTTTTTGCATCCGGGCGAGCTGTGCGGTAAATGTACGGTAATTAAACCGTAAAATACTCCATGTTGCTTTGTCATTCTGTGAACGCATATGATCTCCTTTCCAACGTTCGGCTCATACCAAACTGTATATCTTTTACAGGTTTGTATTCTTTGCCTGACGTGTTGGATATACTGGCTCAAAATGCTTTCATAAGGCGTTTTTCATTCGATACATTTCACACAGGGAAAAGCAGCTCCGGAATCGCACCGGATTTCCTTAAATCGGCTGCCATCAGCCGAACCACGCTCGATTTTTTTGTTATTCTAATTATAACGATACGCCTTATTTCTGTCAATGTTTGCCAATGTTTCTGGTCTTTTTCTCATACCAGTTTAACTATTTTTCACAATTTCTTTACTTCTTATCTTTGTATGGGTTTCCAACATCACTTCCAAGATTGCAGGTATACTTCCATTCAATCTTATCCCCATCTTTGGGCTTATAACTGGAAGCCCCATAATTCGGGAACTCTCCATTTACACTGTACATCCAGCCAGAATTTTTTCCGCAGTCAAATTCATAAAGCTGATTGATGCCTTCCACGTAATAGCTTTTATATAACGGGGTGTATTTGGAAGAGAGCTGGATGTTCTTTTCCTCGCAGATTTTTTTTAAGATGTCAAATACGGTATCGCCCGTAGTAAATTTAACTTCCATTTCCGGAAGTATCCAGCCGTCTTCCGGGACAAATTCTTTTTTGGTTTCTTTTAGATCACCGATATTGTCAAGGATCGTCTGGCAGTCTATCGAAATGGTACAGGCAGCAGGCTTTCCGGAATCCCCTTTTCCGATTCCACAGCTCGTAAGGAGACAGCTCCACAAAAGCATAAAACAGCTGATTCCTATTACCCCGATCCGTTTCCAATATATTTTTTTCAGTTGCTTCATAATTATCCTCTATCGGATGAAAAGGTACCAAAAACACTATTTGATTTTTGATACCTTTTACACCCTTACTCTGTTTACTTAACTGTAATTTTTATCTTTTTTGTAACCTTTCCAGATTTAACTGTGATGGTAACAGTTCCTTTTCTCCGGCCTTTAACTACGCCCTTCGAGCTGACTGTTGCAATCTTCTTATTTGAAGAGCTGTAGATCACTTTCTCCTGGGAAGTGATCGGGCTGACCACCGGTTTTAAAGTAACACTCTTTCCTTTCTTGATGGTCAGTTTTGTCTTGAGACCGCTGATCTTCGTAGTCTTTACCTTTGCAGTCTGGACTTTTACTTTCAGAGTCGCTTTCTTTCCGCTCTTTAAGGTAACGGTGATCTTTGCCGTTCCTGTTTTGGTTCCGGCCTTGATCTTTCCGTTCTTATCAACGGTCACGATCTTTTTGTTGCTGGAAGCCCAGGACTTTATGGAATCCCCGTATGCCATGGAAACCTTCACCTTTGTGGTGGCCTGTTTCCGCTGCAGGGTAATGGAGGATACGTTCAGTTTTATAGTTGCCTTTAATTTGCTTCCATAATTCCGTGTCTGTTTTTTACCGCAGAGGGAACAGGTTCCTTCCTGCTTCGCCGGACGGAATACCGTAGCTTTTGCCGTAGTTTTCCAGGTGTATTTATGCGTATGTGCAATTACAGGAATCGTTTCCGTCTTTTCGTATCCGCAGACCTGGCAGGTATATCTCATCAGTCCGGTTGTCTTATAAGTAGCAGCCTTGATCTGCTTTCCTTTTCCATAGGAATGCTTCTGGTAACCACCCTTTTTCGTGTTATCCGTGATGTCACATTTTCCATACATGGCAACACACTCATGCCAGTGGGCATCCTTATCAAAATTCCATTTGCTGTCCCATACATGGTCATGTTCCAGGGTATAATCATCGGTATAATGGAATACGATCTCATCCCCGTCTTCCAGGTACTGCTCTTTTACTCCAAGATCTGGGTGGATTCCATTTAAAGTATACATCCAGCCGGAGTTCTGTCCGTTGGAAAATTCTGCAAGTTCCTGGCCATCCTTCGTGATTCCGGCAATGTAGGTCTCATCCCTTAATGTGCGGCAGCTCATTCCATTCTGGGACAGCACTTCTTTTAAGAGTTCCAGGACATTGGCATTTCCATCGATCGTATAATCTTTTGCTGCGATCCAGGTCTCCAGATTTCCTTTCCGCAGGGTGTGTTCCTGATTCTCCTTTGTACTGCCATGAACAGAGTCTCCGAGAAGCGTAAAGCTTACCGTGATCGTACCGGCATCTTTTTTCAATACCCTGACGGTCAGTTCCACGAATGCTTCCTTATAGGAAATCTTCAGTTTCTGTTCCCCACGTTTATCCTTGTTATATCCCTCTATGGTAAGGTCTGTCCACGAAAGTTCCTGTCTGGTTCCGTCACTGATCACAGCAACCACTTTCATTCCACTGAGATCCAGGTCCTCCCCAAGGTAAAACTCTGTCCGGTAATCACCAGTCAGCTCCAGGGAATCCACATAAACACGCAGGCCTTCTGTAGAGACCAGTTTTTCCTGGTCTGCCCCCAGTGGATCATCCATCCGGTTATATCCGGTCTGCCATCCGCAGCCTTCCACCTTCGGGCAGCTGGTGGTTTCTTTTTCTGTATTGACATAAGTGGCTCCGCTTGCCGTCTCATGGGTCAGACAATTGGTATCAATGTATCTTACAAAACCGATCCCTTTATTTGCCCCGCAGTCTTTTGCATAATAATTGTTGGTGATGTCATCGATACGGTTCAGGCTGTCATAAAAACCAATGATACCTCCTACATATGCTGCGTCTGCCTTTGTTGCCTGTACCTTTCCTGTAAAGGAATTGTTCTTAAAGGTATAAGTGCAGTTATTCCAGGTCTGTGCCACATAGAGGTCTCCACCAAGGATTCCTCCGACCTTGTCAGAACCGGTGATGCTTCCCTCTGAACTGCAGCTGTTGATAGTTATCTTGCATCCGTTCGGGGCTGTGGAATTGTCATAACCGCCACCTGCAATACCACCAGCCACTTCACTGGAAGCCTCTACGGTGCCGTAGAACTTACAGCCGATCACGGAGCAGTTTCCCATGGCATTGTCGCGGGTTCCGATGATTCCACCAACATAACTGGTTCCATAGACAGTCGCATAACTTACACAGTTTTCCACGGTACCCTGCATACGGCCGGCAATAGCTCCGATTTCATTCATATCTTTGTCATATCCAATGACAACATCCTTTTCAATGGTACAATTCCGTACTGTTGCTTCAAAGGAAGAAGAACATCCGGCATAAGGACTCATGGTCTTATTCGCACCCAGAAGTCCTGCTTTCAGAGTGCTGGATCCGCTCTTTAAGGTTACATTGTCTATCTCAACAGCCGTTCCGGAGAGTCCGACACCTTCAAAGTTGTTGACCAGACCATATCCGGCAATCTTTGTTCCATAGATGTTCAGGTTTCTGATCCTGGTATTTTGCACATATCCGAACAGCGGAAGACCACCTTCCGGGATAGTCACTGTATGGTTGTTTCCATCAAAGATACCACTGAATACATTCAGATTCGCACCGTTATGCAGATCTTTCTTTCCATCTTTTGTCACACCAATAGGCTTCCATCCAGTTGGCAGGGTGATATCTGCTGTAAGCTGGAAGTATGTATTTTCAAAGGAAAATCCCTCTGTATTTACCTTGTCACGCAATGCCTCAATATCTGAAGCTGTCTTAAGAAGGTATGGGGAACTTTCACTTCCGTTTCCCTCCCATGGAAGAGGGGCTTCTGTGACGGTGACGCAGGCGGTGTCTGAATATACAAATGCACTATTTATCGTCTTATCTTTTTTCTGGGTACGTGCATCCAGCTGATACCGGATCCTGCAGTAATAATAAGTCTTTCCTGCCTCTTTTATATCCGGTTCATAGGAAGATTCCGTTGCACCTGGAATCAGCGTTCCATTTGTGGTGCCATTTTCCGTATTTTTATACCATTGATATCTTGCCTTAACGTCTGACTGTTTTATATCAGAAATCTCTACAGATAATTTATCCTGCAGCGGTACTCCCTTCACCCCGGTTATATCTGCTGGCTGCTTTGTGATCTGTGGAGCCTCCAAAGTCAGAGGATATACCCTTACACAATATAAGCCGCTTTCAGCAGAATAAGTTTTTCCATCTATCTCATAGGAAACAATACATTTGTAATAATTATAATAATGGGGGGTATCTGTTGGTACCTGATAGGATGATGCAACAGCACCTTCGATCTCTTCCATCTGGTCAGATGTATTTCCTTGATACCACTGATAGGACAGTCTTCCCTCATCTTCCCGCAGTACCTCCGGCTGTATTATAAATGGATCTGCTTCTTCATCCTGCATAAAGCCATATCTGTCCGGTTCCTGTCCCTGGTAAGAAAGAACCGGTGTATAGTCGGTCTCGCCCTTCTTAAAAATGATTGTATAATCGGTAGCTTCCGCAATATATTTCTCTTCACTTTCCGGTAAATGGATACATAATTTATATTCACTGTGCTGGTCCCAGTCAGGGGTAAATCTTAAGCCAAAGGTACTTTGTGTAAGTTCCGCTCCGTCTAAAGATAACAATTCCGGATAATTGGAAAGATATGCCCAGCCGGGAGCCCATGCATTAATGTTGATATATTTCGTATTCTGCGGAACAAGCACTTCCATCTGCTGGTCATCCAGTGTGTCTTTCAGATCACCTCCGAGTTTATGTCCCCAGGAATCTTCCAGTGTTAGTTCCGTAAGATGGGTCTTATAAGAAACAGGAATCTGTACAGACTGGACAACACTTCCCTCCTGCCGTACCTCAAGCCTGATTGTCTGAATTGCTTTATAGCTGTACTTAACACTGGTACCCCTTAATAATGAAAAGTCATTCTTATCCAGTTTCACCCTACATATGGTTTCATCAGCCGGATTCGTGTATACCGCATAGACCGATCCGTTTTCCGGAAAACTGTCTTTCGTGTCCACATGCAGAGCCATCTGTCCATGACTCAGCTCCATAGGCAGCATGAATGCACTTTCAGAATTTAATCCATCAAGACGGTATTCTTTCTGGGTTTCCCCGTCTGTGATCTTCAGACTCACCGCATCGAGATAATCCCCCGTCTGTCCGGATGCCGGGACAACTGTTACATTAGCATAAGCCGCTGAGATTGCGGTTGCCGGCGAACCATCTTCTGTTTCCACCAGTTTTTCTGCTGTAACGAAATAGGGAACATCTCTTGCCTCCAAAGCAGGAAGTGTAACCCGCCCTTCCGAATCTGTGAGCAGTCCTTCCTGTTTCACACCATCAATATAAACGGATGCCCCGCTGCAGTCTGAAAATGCAGTTCCATATACATTGCTTTGGCGCAGCCGTAAGGTTATAGTTTCTCCCTGTGTGACCGTTTCTTCTGTTTCGGTAAAAAAGGCAAATCGGTCTTTTCCTTTTCTCTGTTGGATATAAAAATGAAGGCTGTCTCCATCTTCAACGCTCCTGGTAAGGGATTCCTGATAATTCGCACTGTCATTATTCAGTGCGAATCGAATGCCGGGCACCGAATCCCGGTCATATCCCCAGAGCTTATAGATCAGACCATCATAGCTTCCACTTTCATCTTCACGAAAATCATAGCCGGCTGCTGCACCGCCAGAGTAATACAGATCATGGGCTATCCTAAGGGCATCATCCATAGTGTAAGAAGACTGCCCACTCAACGTCACAGTACGTCCTGCCATAAGCTGTCCATCTTTGTCATCAAGGAATTTTCCATCTTTACTGACACTGACAGTTACCTGTATTTCTTTTGCTGCTCCTGTTTCTCCTTCAGACTGGTCTGTTCCATCACTGAAAAGAGCAGCACTTTCATCTGTAAATTCACCTTCACCTGTGTCCTGCTCTTCCATATCCAGATCAGGATCGGAATCTCCATTCTCTGTTGCCTGAATATCATCCGAATCTTCTTCCACAAGATCAACCGAATCATCGGATAGTGTCCCTTCTTCCGAATCCAGCTGCTCATCTGCAGAAATATCTTCTTCCAGAATGTCCTGACCGGCCAAATCTGTTTCTTCGGATGTATACGCCTCATTAGCATTCCAGTCTTCTGCAAATGCATTTACCGGAAGCTGTAGTACTAACAAAAATACCAGCAGCCATCCGGCAATCCTTTTCCACAATTTTGTTTTTTTCATTTTGTCCCTTCTTTAAAAAAAGCTCCTCTTCCTCACGGAAGAAGAGCTCTTCAACTCTTAATTATTTTACCTTGACAGTCACTTTAACGGATTTAGATCCGGATTTTACTGTTATTTTTACAGTACCTTTTTTCTTTCCGGTTACAACGCCCTTGGAAGAAACGGTTGCAATCTTTTTGTTGGAACTTGTATAAGTAACCTTCTGACGGGATGTGAATGGAGTTACGACTGGCTTCAGTGTCACTCTCTTTCCTTTCCGAACAGTTACATTTTTGGATACTGTGATTTTTGAGGTTTTTACTGCTGCTGTCTGAACTCTTACCTTAACGGTCTTCTTCAGTCCACTGGCAAGGGTAATCTGCAGTTTCGCAGTTCCACTCTTTTTGCCAGTGATCTTGCAGGTTCCGTTAGACTTGCCGCTTACTGTGAAAATCTTTCTATTAGAAGATTTCCAGGATTTCACATAATCACCTTTTGCAAGTCTGGTAACTTTAAGTCTGGAAGTAGACTGTTTTACTTTTAAGGTTACAGTAGAAGCGTTAAGAGTTGCTTTCGGTGCAAGCTTTTTACCTACATTTCTGGTTTCACTCTTATTGCATGCAGAGCATTTTCTGGTCTGAACTTCTGGTTTAAATACTGTAGCTGCTGCTGTTCTTTTCCAGTTGCTCCACTTGTGACCTGTTGCTTTGATGGTTTCTGTCTTTGTTTCATCACATCTGCTACAAGTATAAGTAAGCGTGCCATCTGCTGTACAGGTTGCTTTCTTTGTTACCTTGGAAACAAAGTCATGACCTAATGCCGGAATTTCCTGTACATCTTCTTTGGCATCGCATACTGTACAGTGTTTGCTCTTTTCACCAGCTTCTGTGCAGGTTGCTGCTTTATCTACTACATAATCCTCTGACCATGTATGACCAGTAGCAGGAATCACATTTTCCTCAGTTGGATAGGAATAGTGTTCACCACATACTTCGCAGACACCAGTTTCTTTCCAGCCAGCTTCTGTGCAGGTTGCAGACTTTGCTTCTACTGTATCAGCTTTACAATGAATTGCCGTCGTATCTGGAACATTTGACCTTGCAGAAATATTATCCCACTCTTCTTTCGTACCAGGATAACAAATACCTATCAAATTTTCACAATTTCTAAATGTTCCAACATACATTTTTACATCTTTAGTAGTAAAAGCAACTTTTGTTAGTCCCGATCCTTTGAAAGCGCCACCACCTAAACGTACTACATCTGAAAAATCAAAGTTTCTTAAAGATGCACATGATTCAAAGGCATATCCTTCGACTCTTTTTACTCCAGTAATAGAACATTCGGATAACGCTATACAACCTGCAAATACATTAGATGGTACTTCCTCCACAGGTGTTTCACATTGAAATGATTCAAGACTACTGCATTTGTAAAATGATTGCTCACCCCAATTTATAATATTTTTAACAGATACCGACTTTAATTGTGTGCAACTTTCAAATGCAGATTCTCCTATTTCAACTTGGTCTTTTTCAAATATAGCTTGCTCTATACCAGTTTCTGCCATTCCTTGGCTCTTTATATCTTCTATTGCATTTAAATTTATTGCTTTAAGATTTGAATCTTTATAAAATGCAGATTCTCCAATCGCTGTAACTGTAGATGCAAGTTGCACTTCTTTAAGATTTGGCCAATCTCCCAATTTATTACTGAAATTATTATTTCCTATCTTAGTGATGCCCTCACCTATTACAACTTTTTCTATTTCTTTCGTTTTATCTTTTAACGCTAAAGCCCACTGTGCAGTACTGCCTGACTGATTATTATCTGGCAATGCTGCTGTTCCCGAACATTTAAAGTATAATGTCTTATCACTTTCATCATACTTAAAAGAAATACTGGATTCTTTCTCCAATGTCGTCCAGCCATCCTCAGATGTTTCACCATCACCTACTGCAACAACACTACCGCTTCCATCTCCAAAATCTTCCTCGATATCAGGAAATTGTGCAGTATCAAAATCATCAGTTGCTTCTGCTGTTGTAGCCACCTCATCAATATCATCTTCAATAAAATCAGTGTCCGCTGCTTCGTCATCAAAAGACTCCTCTTCTAATAAGTCTTCTGAGACTTCTTCTATAACTTGGGTTTCATCAGAAGAAGCCATTACTGGGCTGGATACCGAAAATGCCATTGAAAGGCTTAAGATAACTGCTAAATATTTTCTTTTCATCACTGATTATCCTCTTTTGCCGGAGTTCCCCAAGCAAACTCAGAATGATCATAGCTTAATACCATAGAAAAGACATCATCATCCTTTAAATTAGCTGGTACTAATGTCTCACCTAATGTAGTCTCCGGATATTTTGCAACATCATATCCAAGATTATCTCCTGTATACCACATCCAAGAATCTCCCTTCCAAATAGCACCAATTGTATTACCTGCTGCGTCTTTGTTTACATTATGATTTGCACCATTATTTTCCCACAGAATATCGCCATATCCAACAGATGTTAAATAATTACCATTCCATGTTGTACTTAATCCTTCATCCTTTGCCATCTGAAGTGCTTTCTTATAAGTCATACCAGAAGTTACACCCGTTACTTTTACTACCGGATTCAAGCCAAACGGATTTGGTGTTACAGTTCCTTCATAGGTATTTGTCGAACTGGTCTGTGTCCACTTTCTTACATAAACATTCATGGTTGCTGCTGATGCCATTACGCTGGAACTTAATGTCATTGCTGATGCTAATGCTACGGCTGCTAATTTTTTAAAAGTTTTTCTCATTGTTTGTTCTCCTTTTTCAAATACTCTTTTATCAGTTCTCCTTAGGACAACGGTTTCTGTCCCGTACAGATCGCATGTCTGGACCTGCCTTTCTCCTCCTCTCCCTTATTGGGAATATCCTGATATCTGGGATGTACTGAATAACGTACGGTTTTACAAAAAAAGAGCCGCACCCTACTCATGGCACGACCCAGTCACAAAATACCGTGCCACCCTGAAACCGAGGGCTTATGCACAATATTATAGAAATAGACCTGACTTGTAGCTTTTGCTCATCACAGTAGCGTTCCTGTGTCGGATTCTCACCGAACTTCCTATATATGAGTCTTTGACGAACCACTCATATATAAAATTCCTACAATATCACCTTGCTACTAGCATAACTTTTTTTCCATATTTTGTCAATTATTTTGCCTTGAAATAATACAAAACGTCATTTATTTTTATAGACAAGTTTCGAGAAAAATCGACATTTTTACCCTATTCTAAAGATAGCACAAACTAACATCTTTTTCTTTTTCTGCGGTCATATTCCGTTAAAAATACCATTTTATGCCATTTTTTGCAACAAAAAAAGGCCTTTCCAGGACAGTGTTCTGTCTTAGAAAGACCTGAAATTCAAATTGCTTTACCCTTCAAAAATCTGTTCTGCTTTTTCCTCCTGCTTTTCACACCATATGACCAGACGTTTGGAGGCATCTGTTCCACAGGTAGAAAGCAGTAGCGTTGGAACTTCCTCCTGCGTTCCAAGTAAGAAAGCATCTCCATCTGCCGGTGTATACTCGCATTTTACGATCACAAAGATCCATACCCCTTCATACGGAAGATACAGATAGAGGATATGGTGTTCTTTTAAAAATTCATCGTCAAGGAAATTTCGAAGTCCGCGGAACATGCTGCCATCTTTCATATTGTGGCCATAAATGATGTTCTTGTCATCAGAAAAATCGGCATCGTTATCGGAATCCAGGAAAATGGCCCCTGCCACATGTTCTGCCTTTTTAAAAGTATGTGTCAGGTAATAGGAGTCATCATTTCCCTGGACTACCGGGTAATCAATGCTGGTATCCGGGATCCGGATCCATGCAACGATATCCGGATTGATCTTTTTTAATGCCTTAAAATCAACCACGGTCTGTTTCCCATCGCTTCCGTCTGTTCCTTCTGTGTGGTCATCCTCATCTGTTTCCTTGACGTATGTACGCAGGTCTTCATATTCCTGCACACCTTCCCGGTACATAAAGTAAATGCCAAAACCGGTACATACGCAAAAGCTGAGTACCATCAGGCAGACTGCCACGATCATGATTTCTTTTATGTGTCTCATACAAACCTCCGATTATTCTTCCTGGAAAAAGGGCTGCCGGTAAATCGAGCAGCCCTGAACCGTATTCCTTAATTTCCTTTTTTCTTCTTATACCAGATCACGCCACCAATGCCGCAGGCAGAAAGGACTGCCAGAAGGATCGGAAGCCAGATGTTGGTGCTGTCCCCTGTTTTCGGGCTGTTTCCTGTCGGTGTGCTGCCGGAAGGGGATTTGGTGTTTTTGATCTCTTTTACGATCTCGATCACCTTGGTTTTTCCGTCTTTGTATTCAAAGCGGATCTCTTCTTTTTTGCTGCTTAATTCATAACCATTTGGTGCTTTGGTCTCTACCAGGATATATTCCACGGTTTTCTCTACTTTTCCATTTTTATAAGTAGCAATCGGAATCTTGCCGCTTGTCGCTGTTCCGGTCTTATCCGTTACCAGTTTTTCTACGACTTTTCCACTTTCCTTTTCACGCAGTTCAAATTCTGCTCCTGGAAGGGCTGCCTTGCTGGTGGAATCGGTCTTTTTGATGACCAGTTTTCCATACGGATGTGCGTCCTTCATTTTGACTTTCTGGATTTTTCCAGTATCTTTTACCGTAAATTTCACATCTTCCGCAATGAGGTATCCATCCGGGGCCTGCTCTTCACGAAGGGTGTATTTGCCTACCGGAAGTTTTTCGACCATATGCGGTTTATCCGTAGAAGTCCAGCTGTCAACTTTCTTTCCGTCTTTATCCAGGATGATCAGTTTCGCTCCCGGCACCTCGCTGGAATCCGTAATGTCTTTCTTGCTGATTTCCACTTTGGTCACATCATCAAGCATCTGGTGTTTCTGTACTTCTTTTGTGTTTTCGACGGTAAATTCGATGCTTTCCGCAGTCACATAACCATCTGCCGGCTTTGTTTCTGTCATCTTGTATTTCTTTCCTACGATAAGGCCCTTGATGATATGCGCTTCCTCTTTGGACACCCATTCATCCACCGTATTTCCATCCTCATCTGTTACTTTTAAGGATGCTCCCGGAAGTTCTTTTTTGTCTGTCAGGTCTGCTTTGGAAAGCTCTACTGTGGTCTGTTCATCTTCAAAGGTGAACGCATACTCTGCAACACTGGTTCCACTGCCCTGGTACTCAAAAGTGAATTCCTGCGGTTTCTGGTCTGTCACATAGCCATCCGGGGCGGCAAGTTCCTTAATGTAGTACCTGCTATCAACCGGGAGATCTGCAACAAACTGGATCTTTCCATTCTCATCTGTGGTCTTCAGTTCGATCAGGGTGTCTTTCGCAAGGAGTACTTTGCCTTTTGAAGATACGATGTCGTCTGCTGCATAGAGGCCAAAGATTGCCCCGGAAAGTACTTTGTCACTGTCCTTTTCTTTTTTCAGGACTTCCACCTGTACCCTCTGGCGCGCATTCTGCCAGTCGGCACTATAAGTAACCAGAGATGTATCCTGGTCACGGTATGTAAGATCCACATATCTTGGTTCATTATCCAGAACGTAGCCATGTGAGGTCTCTTTTTCCACGATGTAATAGCGTCCAAGCGGGAGGTTATCCATCTGGGCGATGCCATTTCCATCTGTTGTAATGGAGCCGACCAGTTCATCTGCCGCATAATAATCTGCACTTACCCCGTCTGCTGCACGGATGGCTTCTGCCGCGTAAACATTGAAGGTTACATCAGTCAGGTTTCCAGTCACATAGTTGAACAGGTGCTCGATCATGCCTTTTGCATTGTCAAGAAGGGATACGCTGTCTAAGAATTCCCCTTTCTTGTTTACCAGAAGTCTTGCTACCGGGACTTCATCTTCCATTTTGACTTTCTGTACTTCTGCAGTATCAGAGATCGTAAACTCTACGTCTGTTGCACGTAAGTAGCCATATGGTGCAAGCTCCTCACGCAGAATGTATGTTTTTCCAACCTGAAGTCTCTTGATTACATGAGGGGAATCTTTTACGGATGTCCAGGAATCAATCACGTTGCCGTCCTTATCCAGTACACTCATGGAAGCCCCGTCAAGTTCTGTTCCGGTCGTGATATCTGCTTTTGTTACTTCTACCGTTATCGGCTGGTTTTTCTTCACAGATTTTAATTTGATCGTTTTTACGTCCTGTCCCTGGTATGTGGCATCAAATTCCAGGATCTCATCGGAAGATACATAACCCGCCGGCGCCTGCAGCTCTTTCACATAGTATCTGCCAAGCGGAAGATCCAGCGTAAACGCTGCCTTACCTTTTTCGTTGCTTGTGATCTCCTGAAGCAGTGTATCTGCTTTTACGATCACCTTGTCGCCGGAAGAAATTGCTTCTTTATTGTATAATCCAAAGGTTGCACCTTTTAAAGCCTTTCCGGTCTCGGCATCCTGTTTTTCTACACTCAGCTCTACTTTCTGGCGTTCATTGGAAAATTCCAGTTTTTCTTCGATCTCCGGTGTGTTCTGATCCTTATAGATAAAGGATACTTCCTGACTGTCTGGATTTAAGGCAAATCCGGACGGTGCTTTTGTTTCCTTCACACGGTATTTTCCAAGCAGAAGATCTTTGATAACAGCTTCCCCATTTTTATTAGTGGTCCTGAGTGTCAATGTATCTGACATTCTTGTTCCAAACATTTGATGAATAAGCATAAGTCTCGCCGTCTGCACATCCACTTTCGTAAGGAAAGCATTAAATCGCTTTAATTCCTGATCGGAATAAACAGTCCCTGCCCTTCGTTCTCTGGATTGCTTCACCTCCCCGGCAATGTCGTACTCTGCTTGTGAATGAGGGCATCCATGTGGATTCCTTCCGCTTCATAGCCTGCACTCTCCAGCACTTTTTTGACGATTTCAAACATCTGTGGCTCATATCGGCTGGTGATTTCTCCTGCCACAATGATCTTTCCTTTGGTCGCCAGCACCTCGCAGGCCACTCTGGAATTTTCGTCCTCTTTCAGACACGCGTCCAGAATGCTGTCTGCGATCAGGTCGCAAAGCTTATCCGGATGTCCTTCTGTTACGGATTCTGCTGTATAAAATCGTTTCATAATCGTTACCATCCTTTCCAACGTAACAAAAAAGGCAGGAAGCATTCTTTTTACGGAACACTTCCTGCCATATTAATGATTCTTTATTTGATTTTATAATTTGTATCTGCTTATACTTTTCCAATTTTCAGGAAAACCCATTGCTTTGAGAAATATATCCTGACTTAGGTTGCTTGTCTTTTTCATATACTGGTTCATGATCTGATTTAAAGATTTTTTAAACTCAGCAAAATCATCTTTGGAAAGCAACATCCGAAAAGCAATCACAACCGAAAACAGATCGTTTTTTCCACATTCATATTTATTTCCATTCTGTGGAAGTTTCATTTTTTTATGTAATACAGTATCTGGAATATCATATCTGCTCTTATAGGAAAACAGTCTTTCATTATGGGCACAGACATTTCTATACAAAGTAAGCACTTTCATATACTGGATCAGTTCTTTTTCACTTACATGCTCAAAATGTATACTGATTTTCGTTTTCATGCTGGTTGTCAGAAATGAATACATCTTTGACATCTGTCCAAACGTCAGGGTTTTCATAATGACCCACATCGGAACATTCCCATAGGTTTTTCTTTGATAAACCACATATTCGTGATCCGTGTTTTTCTTTGCTTCTCTGTCCAGTATGGCTATTAAACCAGCAATTTTCTTTTTGGTTGCTCCTGAATTATCATAATGTGCTGCATCCAGATAATCCTCTTGCCTCTCTGAATAAGTATCACAAAAATGATAGGAAATCAACGATCTCATTTTTTGCTCAAAATGACAGAGATACTGGAAAATCAATGCTCGAAGCTTTTCATCAAATTCATATAAAGCAACAATATCCTCAAGGGTTGTTCCTTCTCTGTATTTTCTTGTCATGGGATTGTAAAACAGATTTTTGTACCCGTCTATCAGGGCAAAATAACTGATATCTTCTAATTTAGACGTAGCGAATTTACGGTCAGTAATAACCATCCCTTTTCGCTCAATGAGATTCTTGATCTGTTCTTCATAATTCAAAAATGGTTTTATCGGTTTTAATGCTTTTTCTGTCATTTTTTACCTGCTATAAAAATCTGCGTATATAGAAAAACGGAGGGCCCTCAGGTCCTCCGTCCGGTCGCAGGCATCGCAAGTTTCTGCAACCTGATCACTGACAAATATTTTAACACGAACCTTTATAAAAGGCAAGTGCTTTTTGCGAACATTTGTCACTATCTATTATATGCTTATTTTTATATCATATTCCCGTCTTTGGCTCCTGAAAATTTGTCTCATATTCTGCACTTTTCGGGTACTTACCAACACTTTTCGCCCCAAAATGCCCCGGAAACGGGCACGGCAAGGACGATGTTCCTGGCACCGCTCCATTCATACGAACACGATATGAGCGTTAAGACCTTATCACATATACCCTTCAGGTAATCATCCCCCGTTTCGAACACTTCCCTCCGCTTGGCTGCTTTCAGGATTGGTTCTGTTGGGATCTGCTTCTGTCTGCAGCCCTTTAAGATCCCGGTCAGGTACGACCGTCCGGGGGGATTAAAGGGCTGCATGTAATCTTTTGTCATGATATAGACAATGGCTTTAATCTCTCTTCCACCTTTATTCTTGACGGTGATTTCCTGTTTGTCGTAAAAATCAGGATAGCCTTCATTATAATGGTATCGTAAAAAGCCTGCTCCGTATATAAACCTGTCAACGAATCTTTCTCTATTTCTCTGAGCGACACCGAGGACTCTCTCAATTTAATTACATTTTCCAGTCTCTTTCTAATCAGTTCTGCATTATAAGGCTTTCGTATATAATCAGTCGCACCTAAATTCAGGCATATTACTTCTGTTTTTGGTGTATCATTTGCTGTCATTACAATAATCGGTATTAAAGAAAGGAAGGTGTCCTCTTGCACTTTTCTCAGAAAATCGAATCCACTCAATACAGGTATCTGAAAATTTATCAGAACTAGTGCCAAGTCTTTATGATTCTCTTCCAGTAATCTCAAACCGATTTTTCCATCACATGCTGTAATTATTTCATATCGATCTTCAAGCAGAGAAATTAAAAATTTCAGACTGGAGACATCATTTTCCACAATTAATATTTTTCTTTTCTCACCGGTGCTGCTCAAGTTCATAATGCCTAACTCATCTAATCTTATATCTGAATCCTCACTTGCAAACGCAAACACTATTTTTTCGAATGTATCTGCATTTCCAATTCTTGCACATTTCATACGATAACGCAAAATATCATTACCATTTTTTATCCTGTAATGTATTGTGAACTGTGAGACCAGTTGCAGTTGTTTGCATATATTAGTGACATGCTCCCACCACTTAAATCTCTGATTTTGAAGTGGGGGCTTCTTGCTCAATGGCTCTACTGAGCCAAGTATCTACAAGCTATCCTCGCGTGCCCCGCGATTTTTTGCCCGGACACGGGCATATTTCTTACTTATTGTCTTGTCCGGATACGGATAGTTTATGCTGCCAGCATCCTTCTTGCCTCTTCACGGATGTTGATCGCTGCATTTCGATCTCTGTCCATCTCATTTCCGCACGTGCAGCGGTAAACTCTTTCGGATAATTTCAGCTCTTTTTTTATCTTTCCGCATTTACTGCATTTTTTGCTTGATGGGAAAAAGCGGTCTACCTTTACTAATCTTTTTCCCTTCCAGGCAAGCTTATAATCCAGCATATTCCGGAACATCCCATATCCATTATCCTGTACACTTTTCCCAAAATGCAGGCACTGGCTCATCGCTTTCCTGCTTCCTCCATCTCAATCTCTTCTGAAAACACTGCCATCCCCTGCATTGCATAATCAATCCCCAGTATTTTGACATTGCTGTAATCCTTATCTGCTGCTTGGTTTTCGCAGCTGTATCCTTCATACAGCAGACTTGCAAAATACTTTCCGGATGGCTCCATACTGACTGTCACTGATTTCAAGCGGCAGTTTTCTGCAGGCTCCCTGTGTTTTTTCATGGGGATCCATTTTAATTTCGGAAGCCGGATCCGGTTATCTCCTACCAGAATATTTCCGTTGACCACATTTGTTGTATAGCTGTTTTTGGAGTGATGTTTTGACTTGAAACGTGGAAATCCAATCTTAGGATCACGGAAAAAATTCTTATATGCTTTTTCCAAGAAGTATCTTCTGTTCTTCTGTTGGATAGATCCGGAAACGATATGCTATGTTCAATTCTTTTTCTCTCCCTGGGTTTCGATGTATTGACGGATCACTTCTACTGGTACCTCTCCTGCCGTCAAAAGGCAGAAATTCAGGCTCCAGAATGCTTCTTTCCAAAGTTTTTCCCGGATTTCCTTTGCTCTTTCTGAAATCGGACAATTGATAACTTTTCTTCGATATTTCACCACCATAATCAGGTGATAGTACATCAGGTACACTGAATGTGCATTGTGATCCATATTTTCCATAAAACCAGTCCTTTTTTTGAATAATTATCTTATCGACTGATTCTATTATACCATGGATTTCGTTACCAAACAAGTGTTCTTTTTTTGTTTTTTGCAATTCATCTCCCACCTGTAGAGGAAGGAGAATTCTTGCTATATATTATGTTAAAATCCGTAGCAACCAGCATTTTATTTCTGTCTTCTTCAAATACATTGGTCTCTATATACTTTTGTATTACGGTTTCATATGTTTTCTTCTCGTTCATTAATTCATCTAACTCTGTGTTTTCATTTAGATGTCTATAAATTTGAATGTACTGATCTTGACGATTTACGCAATATATACTACTAAACTCATTCCCCAAAATGTTAATAATATCCGTAATCAGCATTTTCCCCTTACTCTTCATTTACATATCATTTTATCGTAATCCCTTGATCTTTTTCAAGGATACTTACGCTGTTGTTCCAAAGTTTCCATGTCTCTCTTTCTTTAAGATACAACGAAAAGTGAACCCTTATGTACTTGAAGAATCTGAAATACGATTCCTCCCTGTAAATACCAATCTGTTCCACAAAGCAATTAAAATTTATTCTTCTCAGTGGTCTTAATATATAGTTTATCAAAATATAGAAGAAATGGATATATATTTTCTTTTAATATTTTTCTAAAAAAGCTTTATTTTATCACTCTCCAGTCACCGGACGCATCATGGAAAGCAGCTCCTTCCGGTAATGATCGGCCTTTTCCTGATTGCCCTGTTCTTTCCGTACCATCTTTGTGATTCCCGGATACTGTCCCGGGAAGCTTTCCAGCATGATACCATCTCCATAGATCAGGTAAACATCTCCGTCTGTCATATCTTCCTCTCTCAGCTTCTTTCCATTCTCATCCGTAAGCTTATCCGGTATCGTTCCGGAGAAAATCGTGTCCGTGTCCAGATCCGCAAAATACCAGCTGTTATCATCTGTATGAAAATACACTGCTGTCATCGGCTTTTCCCCGCATCCCGCCAGACAGAACATAACAAGTACCGCCAGCATCACGATCCATTTTTTCATTATTCCACCTCCTAGTCTCTGTCAGTATTTGATTATTTCGACTTCACACCGTGCTAGCACCATGAAAAACATTAATATTACTGACTTCTACAATGTTTTTTATCTGGCACTACCATTAGTGGGAGATTTTTAATATAAATTTAATTGATCGTTGGAAGTACTTCCATAACCTGATCAATCACTTCCACAATTCTCTGTATATCCATATTTTCTTTTACATCAGAACTATCATTCACGTTCAAACCATCTTGCCAGTCCTGGACAATCGATACTGCCGGGATATTCACTAATGCAAACGGATAATGGTCACTGTTGATTGCCATTGTCAGGAAAAATCTGTCACTGGGTGTAAATAGTTCTGACATACTGTTTTTATTTAATTCTGCCAGTTTTTTCAATCCCTCATCATCATATTCCGCATTGTCTGGTCTTTTGTTTCCTTCGATCATCGCCATATAACCCAGATCACTTTTTTCTGCAATAGTATCAATATTTATTACTCCGATGATCTGTTTCCGCTCGTCCTCCGTCAGCTTACCAACATACCATCTTGAACCCAGCATATATTTCTCTTCGCCCGAGAACAGGATGAATTTTATATTATACGGTATCTCTGTATCTTTTAAAATCCTTGCCAGTTCAAGCACTGCTGCCACTCCGGAACCGTTATCATTGGCGCCCACCGAATCTTCTGCACTGTCATAATGGGCACTTATGATCAGATTTTTTGTAGTATCAATGGATGAGTTTTTTGTCACAATGATATTTTCACCAATGCCGTCAACAATTGCATTCTCGGCTGTTGATGCCAGAAACACATCTGCCTGCGAGGAATGCCTTATTGCATTCTCATTGTTTTCATCGTTATATTCGAATTTCTGGTATTCTATTTTGTCATATCCCAGATTGCCAAAATATTCACTAATATATTCTTTTACATTCTGTATTGCATCAGAATTTATTGGACGCGGTTCAAAAGTGATTTCATCGATGATCTGTTCAATATTCTGTTCCAAAGGCTCTATTATTGTACCGTTCTGGGTAACACTCTCCGCCATTGTCTGAATTGGTGCTATTAATGATATAACCATAATTAAGGCAATTGTAATTTTTTTCATTTGTGAGCTTCCTCATTTTACCAAGTATTAATCAGTATCTTTTATCCAATAACTTTCCATGCAGAACCATAGGCTACAACGAAAGCCTTTTTCCATACCATAAGCATTATCATGTGATATACTTCTGCCATTTAACTCTCAGATTTTGAAAAAGGAACAGACATTGATAAATCTACTTAGTTCCATTCTGGGCTATGCACGGAACATTACAACCACATAATCAAAAAGCAGTAAATCTGATATTCAAATGTACATTGTGATCCTTTTTTTAACAAAATAAGCTTTTTTATCATTTATGTTATCAACTGATACTATTATACCATGAACTGCATCACCAACCAAGTGTTCTTTTTTGCTTTTACAGCATTCGTACAGTGCTTTTACAATTCATTGCACATCTGTAAAGGAAAGAGACTTCTTGCTATATATTATGTTAAATTCCTGAAAGTATTTTCTTTGCGTTCTCCAGGTTATTTTTTCCATTTATTTTTAGATATACTTTACTGATTTCAGAAGGCTCTCCTATTTCTCTGCAGAGATCCTGTGCCTGGGAAATGGGTATGTAGATTTCGTTGCCTTCTGTTACTACAGCGGCTTTACAGGGCATATATGAGGTTTGCAGTTCTCTTTCGGAATTGCCGGATAAAGTGGTAAGATCATCCGTGGCTTTGGAAGTTTCCTTCTCTTTTTCATCCAGGGAATAAAAAATATTCAGGTTTTCACCCATCTCTAAAAATTTTTCCTGTTGTTTTTTTGAAATGGCATGATTATTATAGTCTTTCATATCCCGTAGGGAACCATTTCCCAGCAATAACAACGGCATCTTCCCCAGTTCATTCTGAGTTGGATTTTTTCCAAACGCATTCATATCAATTCCTGAAAAAGTCGTTGTTTCCGTATAATCTTCAATTTTGATGACAACCGGGACTTCTATGACTGGCCAGATTTCTTTTATACCTTTTATCTTCTTCGCTTTCTGAAAAAAATCTTCATCATAAGCCAGATCTCCAAGTGGGAGCAACACAGTAAATTGCCGTTTTTCTTCTTTCATGCCTGCCAGCAGCATTCCTAATAATGTAAGTGTCAATGTCAGCAGAAGTATGACAAATAAGGTAAAGCTGTCTATTTTTTTTCTTTTCAATGAGAAGCCGCCTTTCTCGCTTCTTCAAGAAGGATATTTTTCTTATGAAGCTTTCTGACCAGAATCAGGATTATGGAAATAAGCAGTACTGCAACAACTGCAGCTATGGAATACCACCAGTTATTGGTTTTCTCCTGGTCATCTTCAACCTTTAAAGACTTTATCTGGGTTTCTTTGATTTCAGAATCAAATTTTATTTCTTCCTCATATGATTTGCCATCTGCATCCTCATACGTAAGAATTAATTGACCTGCACATTTTCCTGTTTTTCCTTTTACATATATGCGAAGACTTCCCTGGGATAAATCTCCGGCCTCTATGGTCCCTAAGAATGCAGTATCGTTTGAGCTTAATTCATCAGCCTTTAAGCTGACACTTGCATTGTATATTTTGTCTCTTCCGAGATTCATTGCTTTTACCGGGATCTCTACTGTATCCATAGTGTATAAAACAGATGGAATATCTGAAGCTTCCAGCTTAACACGAACCGGTTGGATGATCTGAAAAGACAGTAATTCTGTACCGGTAGTTGCCGTTGCTTTCGAATCTTCATAATCCAGAGAAAAAGTAATGACAGCCTGGCCAGGATCACAGTTTTCTGTTATAGTAATCATCTGTTCCAAAGTAATTGCTTCACCAGGAGCCAGGACTTGTACATAAAAAGAGTTTTTCTCAAATTCGATTCCTTTGTTCTCTGTAGAAAGGGAAATTTTTAAACCAAATACATTTTGACTGCAGCTTTTATTTCGAAATGTCAGCGACATTTCTGTTGTAGAACCAGCCTCCAATCGTCCACCTGAAAGATTGCTGTCTTCTAATAATACCTGCGGTTTATGTAATATTTTTTCACTTGATGAGTCTGATGTTGAATTACCTCCTCCCCCACCGCCCGAATACCCTCCGTTGTCTATAACCGGATCTGTTATCTGTGGGGCGTCACCGTCCTCCGGATTATCACTGTCTATTACAACATGAAAAGGATTCGATTTAGAACCATCACCAAAGTCATCTCCTGATGTAAAAATATCCGGATCCGGATTTTCTTTATCGTTATCAGCTTTATCAGGAGTCTTTTCATCCTCTGCCGGAGGTTCGGTACTCGGAGGTTCGGTACTCGTAGAATCATCCTCTTTTTCATCAAGGGTTAACGAGTTGTCATTCTCATAAGATACGGACGGATCTGAGTCCGTAAATCCTTCTTCAGCAGATGTAACTTCCGTGTTTTGAGGCTCTGTGGCAAAAACGGTAGCTGGAAGAAATATTATTGTCGTACACAATACTAATGCCGTTTTTACAAATAAATTTCTCATTATCAGGCAGTCCTTTCTCTTAAGATTCCTCCATCCATTTCATATACGTGGTCACATAAGATTCTGATGTCCTCTTCATTATGGCTTGCCAGCAAAATGGTTTTTCCTGCTGCTTTTAAATCCAGCAGCAGTTCTCTTATTTCTTCCACGCCATGTTTATCCAGTCCATTAAACGGCTCATCCAGGATCAAAAACAGAGGATCTTCCATAATGGCCTGTGCAATACCAAGGCGTTGACGCATTCCAAGGGAATATTTTCCGACTGGTTTCTTCATGTCCGGATCCAATCCTACCCTTTTTAAGACTATGCGGATATCGGCCTTCGAGATCCGGCCATTCATGTCTGCCAGGATCTCCAGATTTTTAAAGCCCGTATATTGTGTAAGAAAACCGGGAGTCTCGATAATAACTCCAAGACTTTCAGGAAAATCCACATCATGGCCTATTTTTTTTCCAAATACAAAAATAGTGCCCGTAGTTACAGGGAGAAACCCACAGATGCATTTCATAAGAACGGTCTTTCCGGAACCGTTATTTCCAACAATCCCATAGACGTTCCCTGTTTTCAGGGAAAGATTTACTTCCTGTAACACGATGTCTTCACCGAAACGTTTGGTCACGTGTTCTATTTTTACGCAGGTGTTCTGCATCATTCCACTTGCTCTTTGCGGATCACAGGCCAGATTAAATGTCCCTTCAGATTTCTTCCAATCTTCCATATAAAACACCTCCCAGAATTCCCAGCATTACTAATAAAAACAACAGTAGAAATAGCCAAACTCCTATTTTGTCCGGTCCCCAATTTTCATCAGCCAGTATCCATTCTACTGGATAAAACCATATCTGATTCTTAAAATAGCGGTCATGAAGGATAATTCCGAAATAAAAGCTTACAAAAGGGATTCCATATGCCATGTAAGCAGAATCCCATAAAATCCCGCAGCTTCCACCGAAAGTACTTATGATACTTCCGATAAGTCCTGTCCGAAATGCCTTCATGAGTAAGTCCAGAAGCGCTTCTTTCTGAATAGCACCCTTTATCTCCAGCGGATAGAACACAATAAAATTGATAAAAAGTACCGTTAGTATAGATAACGTCCAGACCATAAAACCAGATACCATAATGGAAAAAACTTTACCTTCGATATACTGTCTGCGAGTCGTTCTGGGAAGTATCTCCTTTAAAAATCCACTTTTATATTCTTGCAGAATGGAATCACTCCATGGCAATACGGCTGCTACCGGAATGGCAAAAGATACTGCCTGACTTTTTAAGGAACCTTCCAGTATACTGATAAAAGTACCACATGTCAGTGCTTTTTTTAAGCTGGGATAAGTCTGTCCAATGGCGATGGAAATGCAGGCTATCAGCCATGCTGCCAGAAAATTCTTATTAAAAAACATACGTTTTGCTTCACCCCACATAGGTTTTCCCCCTTCCGATCATGTCTTTTCTCCAAGAAATTCAAAGGTATATTTTTTCATCCGGTTAATTGCAAAAACTGCAAGAAGAACTAAAATACCCAGAAAAAACATATAGGAATGCGAGATTTTCGGGAGCAATGGATCATAACCCAAGTTATGTTTTCCGTATACTGCCTGGTTCAGAGGACTGATCCAGCAGATTAATACATTTACCTGATACATTTCGTATTTTTCTTTATGTAAAATTGCAGCCAGTACTTTCGGGTCCAATAAAAAACCAAAGACACTGTAAAGAAGACCAAAAATCATCCCCTTAGTCTTCCCTTTATAGAGATTTCCTACAAGGATTACAAAGCTTAAGGTCAGCGAATAACAAAACAGAAGGAAGAAAACCTGCAGCATACAGCCATAGGGTGAGATACTTTCCATGACCCTTACTGTAGAAGGGACCTGCAGGTTTTTTCCTAATTCTGAATAACCAAGCATGGCCGCAGTTTCGCTCCACAGGTTACCTGGATAACTCTTTTTCATACACAGCACGGCCGTAAATAACAGCATCAAAACCGTATATAAAACAGTCACAAGAATAACATAAATGAATTGACCTAAAAGCCATTTCCTCTTGGTTGTCCGGGTCAGCTGGTATGGAGTAATAGGTGTCATCTTTGGCAGGTCAGAAAACATAAGAAGCAAGAGCAGCGAACTGGACAGTACTGCTATCCCATCCCCAAATGTCCAGATAAATGGTTCAATGGCCTGTACCGGTGTATCGTAGGTCTCCATTACAACCATGATTCTGCCTGTAAGCAGGAAACTAAGTACAAATTCTAACAGAAATATAAAAATAACTTTTGGATTGCGTAAAAATCCGAAGAAATTGTACCGTACAATTCCAAATACCTGTCTCATGTCAGTAACCCAGATTCCGGTTTATGATACTGCCATCCACGGCATTAATGGTAAGGAAGCTTTCATTCGGATCTTTACTGGTATTTGATTCTGTTTCTCCGTTATATTCACTTTCTGAAGTCATGCTGCCGAAAAAATCCCAGACGGGGATCAAAATACCTGTGTGTGCGTCAGTAGACGGCTCATATATTCTGGCATAACCAAGAACGATCCGATCAATATTATAGACCCTGGAATTTTCATATTGCATATTATCAGCGTTTGTTACCACCATCATTTTTTCATAAATTTTCATAACCTCGCTGAATGAAAGAAGATTTAAATTCTCTGTCTTTATTTTACCAATTGTGTAGGGATTTGAATAAGTCATGCTTTCTATGCCATCTTTATCGACATAGAAACAGAGACTTTCATAAGACCATGTTTCCATTGTGCTGTCCATATCTTCCAATGCCCCACCGTCTGCAATTGTCTGAGTTACCGGCACACCATTTATGGTACGTGCATAATCAATTCTATATCCATTTCCAAAATTACCTGAACTATTATCGCCTTCAAAACTTTTGCACACCGCGTAATTCCAGTTAGAAAACTGTAAATCTGTGATGCCCATTTTTTCAACTTTTTCCTTTACAAGTTTTTTTGCTTCATCCAGGGACAGCCCGATAGATTCTTCTGTGGGTTTTTCTTCCTCTTCAGAATATCCGTAATCACACCACATTGCATCCTCCGGTATTTTTTCCCCTTTGTTTGCTGCTTTCTTGATCTTGACTGACAAGGTATCGGAGCCATCGGAAGATATTTTATAATAGTATTGTGAATCGTCTGGCATTTGTGCAATACAATCGAAAAAATTTCCGGCAACAGGTTTTGCCTCTGTCAGGGTTTTCTTTTCCGGAGCAGTTTCGTATTCCTGTTCCCATGTCTCAATATCTTCATAGATATCATAGACATAATTCCCATCATCATCTGTTCCATAGTTATACGGATCCAGGTTTCCGTTTGCAACGTCTTCTTTTAGTTCATCCAGAGTTTTTTTAATTTCATCCTTTGTCATCGCGTAATAACTATCCATGGTATAAAGTTTTGCCTCTGAGAAGAATGCGTTTGTAATACGGTCGAGAAGCTCCTGGGTAACTTCTGCCGCGGTGACAGAAATAGCAGATATCTTTTCCACTTCCGGAATTTCTACGCTTGCATCTGTATTTACCACGAGCTTGGCACTGTCATCTTCCACATGGCTTTTATAATTTTGAGGAGCATCAATGAGATTCCTGAGGGTTGTCTTTGACTCTGAACCGTCATCGTTCTTGCTTTCAGATGCTTCTCCTTTAGAACCGCTAACATCATCCGCTTCCGTATAAGCATCTACAGCCTTGCTCCCCTTCGGCTTTACCAAAGAAGAATCCGGGGTCTGTGCGCATCCTGTAAACATTCCAATACAAAGCACTATTCCTGCAAACTTTTTTATGTTTTTTCTCATTTCTGGTAATATCTCCTTTCTAAGGTTGTTATAAGTATATCATCGAGCATTACACCAAATCTTTCGCGATTTGTAACTGATATGTAAACGTTAGTGTGATTACCAGAAAACAGAGACGGTAGTTCCTTTTCCCGGATTGCTTTCAATCTTCAGTTGGAAATCGTGCAGTTCTATAATTTTCTGACATAAAGAAAGACCGAGCCCTACACTTCCTTTTGCCCTGGAACGAGATTTGTCTACCATATAAAATGGTTCCGTCACCATTTCCAGATCCTCTTTCGGTATTCCCTTTCCAAAATCCTGAACCATCAGATGGTCTGGGGTTGCCTCAAGCACAATTTTAGATTCTTTCCTGGAAGCTTTGACTGCATTATCAATTAGATTTGTCACTACACTTATCATTAAGTCCTGATCAAACTTCTTTACCAATTCTTTTGGTTCACAAAATACATCAAGAGAGATGTTTTTTTCTTGAAGCCTGCAATCAATAAGTTCTTTTACTTCTTTCAGGAAGTTATCCACCTGTATTTCAGCTGGATTGAATGAGTCTTCCGAAGCTTCGTAGAGTCCGGTTAATTCCAGCATTTTCATAGAAAGTCTTGAAAGCCTGCGACATTCATTTTCAATATAAATCAGAGCCTTCTCCTGCCTTTCCGGGGTTAGGCGCACAGTAAGCAATGTATCTGCATAGCCTATGATTGCAGTCATTGGGGTCTTCAGCTCATGAGCCAGACTTCCAATAAGCTGTTTTTGTGTCCGGTTTATGTTAGAAAGACCTTCAATTTGTTCTTTTATTTTACCTGTCATAAAATTAAAGGTTGCACCTACCTGCGCAAGTTCTGTATTGCCCTCTGACGGTACTTTAAAATCATAAATACCTTCAGAAACAAGAAGCGTAGCTTCTCTTAGGCTTGTAAGCGGTGCTGTGATTTTTCGAAGGCTCAAATAAAGGATAATTCCCATCACCACGATCAAAGATAAAGTAAATCCACCCGTCTGAAAAAACAGCAGATGACTTTTTTCTATTACATCTGTTATATCTTTATACGTAACAATCTGATATCCCATATTTACATTGCCATAGTAAAATAACAAAAGTGTCCTTCCATTTATCTGACTGACCATAGGGCCATGACCGTCACTGTTGCTGCCATGATCCACCATGTTTGCCTTACTTTCACATAATTCTCTTAACTTTTTTACATCGAATTCATAAACAGTTCCATTATAGGTCATTTTTCCATCAAGATATAAAACCGCGCTGTCATGAAAAACCTGCCGAAAAGCATAAGTAACTATTTGGGGGCGCATTTCGTTGTCGGCATTCTGTTTCTGATTGTCAGAAAGGCTTGTTTTATTTTCAAACTGTAAGATATTTGTTCTGAATATACTGCTTTCATAACTGTTGATATTCTGTATACTCTGATTTTTCCAACAATAAGTGGTATAGAGAAAGATCCCTGACGACACCAACAGAATGATACATGTAGTCTGAGCAAAGATCTTTATTAAGAGTTTCATAAATCCACCTCAAGTCTGTAACCGATTCTGGGAATTGTTTTAATCTTATCCTGCCAGCCAAGCTTTTTCCTGATACGACCCACATGTGCATCCACAGTTCTTGTTTCTCCGCAGAACTCTTCATTCCACAGTTCCTGCAGAATCTGATTCCTGGTCAGTGCTTTGTTCGGGTTTTTGGCGAACACCATGAGGCAGTTATATTCCATTGGCTTTAAATAGATTTCCATGCCCATTTTTGTAACAGTACGACTAGACGTATCAATGATAACATCACCAATTTGAATCTGTTCTTGTACAGTGCCATTACGTTCCAGTACCTTTTCAAGACGGACCATCACTTCCAGCATTTCAAATGGTTTTACAATATAATCTTCTGCACCGTCTTTTAATCCCTTTATCTTGCTCGCGATATCTCCCTTTGCGGTAAGAAATATTACGGGGATTTCATACTGCTTCAGTTTCGGTAACAGGCTATATCCGTCTCTTCCGGGAAGCATGATATCTACAAGTGCACACTGAAACGCATGATCTTGAATAATTGCTTCATATGCCTCATTTCCATCCAGATATCCTACTGTTTCATACCCTGCAATCTCCAAATTCATACATAGCAGGTCATTGATTGACATTTCGTCTTCTATCACAAGAATTCTTGCCTTCATAATTATTACCTCACATGTTTTTATAACTATCTTTTCACAGGTTAATTATACATTAAATTCTATATTGCAGTTGTAACTGATTTGTAACAGCAAAAAAGGAAACCAAAACCATTCTGTGAGAATAGTTTTGGTTTCCATACGTAGCCTGATTCCCCTCATTTACCTTTATCAGATCGTGTCATTCAAATCACATCCACTGATGATGCGATTCCATAAGTTCTCCCGCTTGTCCATTCCTTTGGTAAAATAGGGAAGTCTTTCCTCTTCCAGCTCTTCCAGACGAAGCACATTTCCATTCAGATAATTATCAATCCGGTATCCTGTACTTTTAAGTCTTGTAATTACGCCACCAATTTTTATATCCAGAATCTCATAACCAAATGGCTTTGCATCGTTCATCCAGATTTTTTCTCTTGATGATTTCATATCTGTCAGATTGCAGATGATTCCAGGAATAACATTCTGACTGATATCTTTCAACGCTGCTCTGTCCGATCTGTCATATGCTGATTTTATACACATGCCCAAATCGGCTTTATCAGCTAATACCGCCGCCAGTTTTTCATAAAATGAGAATAAAAGCTGATATTTTCCTGTTTTTTTTGCACATTCCTTCATACATTTCTGTATGTTTTGGTAGTAAGATTTTGTATTGACACCTGATTCTTTCACATGATAATCAAAAATGCCTAACATTGGATCCTGGTATAACAGATATTTTGAAGGATTTTGAGCCTCTTTATTCTCTTTCGTATTTAAAAATAAGGAATCAAAATTGTCAAGTGCCATAAAATCATCAAATTCCCCGCCTGTGCAGTTCCTGAACTCCTGCTTAAGGATTGTTTCGTCATAGTCTCTGTGAAAATCAAGGTGTGCAAAAAGTACAAGTCCCGGAAGCAAAGCATCCACCGGGGTTTCTGCACCATTATCCATCCATGCTGTACAGAGCACCTCTTTTATATTGTATTTTTTACAAGTAGAAAGAGCTGCTTTGGTACACGCATAGGTCTTAGAATAATTGGGGGAAATTCCGTTCCAAATCCAAGATCCTCCTGCAAAAATAACGTTATCCGAAAGCTGCGCATGGATATCCAGCATTTTTTCATAGGTTCTGGTATCAGCATGATAATAGTCCCAATATACTAATCCTAGATCTTTTTTCGGTTTTTCCCATTTGGAGCAGTCCGTGTTTTCGGGCAGATCATAGTATCCGCCTGTAGAATTTGCTGTAATGTACATGTCACTCCATATCATAGGCTTTAATTCTAATTTTCTGCAAATATCTACGACCCTGTTACAATGTTCCCTGATTATCAGTGACCCTTTTTTATATCCATTTTCTTTTAGATAATTTCCAAGTCCCAGCATGACAGCCTCATCCATTCCAAGATGTACCCTGTTGGTAGAAAAATTCTCCTTTACTGAGCTGAGCAGCTTTTCAATAAACTGATAAGTTTCCTCTTTTTCAGGCTGGAGAATGTCCGCAGAATCACGAATCTTATCCATTCCCGGCCACTTCAGCGCATTGTGCAGATGAGCCAGGGTCTGAATACACGGAACAAGCTCTACCCCAAACATGGAAGCGTAAGCATCCAGTTCTTTTATTTCGTCCTTGGTGTATTTTCCGCGATAAGCTCCAAAATAAGGCTGCCCCTCTACTTCATAGGTATCTTCTGTATAAAGCATGAGTACATTCATTCCAAGTTTTGCCAGTATCCTGATCAGGAATTTCACCTTTTCAACTGTAAATACAGCATTTCTGGAACAATCCAGCATAAGACCGTTTCTTTCAAAGCAGACATGCTCTTGATATTGAAATTCATCCTCTTCCATATGATGTATGGCATAATTAAGTGCCCGGTAATAATGAGATATTTCCCGACAGATGATATGAATCTGGTTTTTTCTTTTATTGATCAATATTTCTGGTCTGTCCTGAAATTTAACAAACAATTCTATGTTTTGGTTGAAACCGTCCTTTTCAGCCAGCAGTATTTCAGTACCTTTTTTAATAGTATTATATTCTTTCTTATCAGATGAAAAAACAACGTTCATACGTATTCCTCTTTATTTAGAAATTCTGCTCTTCTTAATAAATCAATCTTTTTAGCAGAGCATCCCCTGTCAATGTTCTATTTTATCCGTTTGTAAATAATCGGCTCATCATAACCAAAAGTTCTTTTCCCATTTACTTCCATGGACTCTGATACTTCCAATTGATTTTCAGTGAACTTTTCATGCAGAGAAAATTTCAATACGGGAGAAAACATACTTACACTTCCGCCTTCCCATGTATCACCTGATTTTCTGAAAAATGCAGGAGTAAATTTTGCAGAACACTTTAGCTGATCATAGTCGGCACCTTTGAACATTTTGTAAGTAAAATTCTTTTTATCATATCCTTCCGGTATCTCATAAGAAATAAGTTTTATTGAATTGCTTTCTTCCATGAAAAGAAACAAATGTGAAGAAGAGCGGGTAGTTCCCTGTACAGAATAATAGCTCTCTTCAATCATAAATACGCCTTCGAAACCATTTGGGAGATTTGTAATTCTGGAATTACATATTGTATTGATATGCTTTGCATATGGATACTGTGGATTTGTCTTACTTATTTTCTCAAATTGATCCTTATTATCAAATTTTCCATTCAACAGTGTAACAAAATTTATCAAGTCAGCCATGATCTTATGCCTCCATAATCTTTATCATATAGTTTTCATTCACTATACATCTTCCATATAAAAGAGTCCATGCACAAAATAAGGGAATATATAAACAAAATGCATCAGTTAACAAACATCGGCAGAGGGGCATATCATTGTCCAATTGATATGCCCCTCTTTGTCTGAATTACTGTTCCATTTTATAAATTTACGCATAATATTTCGTACCACACCCTGTTTCTATGGCTGAATCAGGCTAATAAGAACGTTACTGTTAATTGTGTTTATATCTACTTAAGGCACGAATCAGTTTTTCTGACTCCAGTGGTTTGGTAAGATAGTCGTCCATTCCAGACTTCAGTGCTTTAGTCTTATCTTCTGTAAAAGCATTGGCGGTCATAGCTATAATCACAACAGCAGATGCATCACTTCTGTTCATTATACGTATTTCTCTGGTAGCTTCCAGTCCATCCATAACTGGCATCATAATATCCATCAGAATTACATTGATCTCACCAACACCTGATTTTGCAAATGCTTCAACAGCCTCCTTGCCGTTTGAAGCCCTTATAATTTCTGCTCCTGCATTTGTCAGAAGGAATTCCGCAATTTCCATGTTCAATTCATTGTCTTCTGCCAAAAGGATTCTCATGCCTTCAATTGATACATCATCTTCCTGGCTTTCTGCCTGCTTCATATCAGCAGAAATAAGGAATGGAAGCTGTACCATGAATGTGGTTCCTACATTTTTCTCGCTTTCAAACTTAATTGTACCGCCCATTTTCTCTATTAGTTTTTTTGTAATTGGCATACCAAGACCTGTTCCTCCATAAACAGATCTTGCACCGCCTGTTTCCTGAGTAAATGGTTCAAAAATGTGATTCTGAAATTCTTTACTCATTCCAACTCCGGTATCCTTGCAGTGAAACTCAAACAGTATATGCCTGTCATCCACCTGTGTTTCATAATAGCTGAGCAGTATCTCTCCTTTTTCTTTATTATACTTGACAGCATTACTTATGATATTCATAAGGATTCTTTTTAAATGAACCGGACTCCCATTCAAATATCTGTATTCCAGATTGTATTCTTTTTCAGATAAGCTGATTCCACGTTCATATACCTGTTTTTCTATCACTTCTCTTATTTCATGCAATAGCCTGTTAATATCAAAATCCTTATTTTCCAGCACGATTTCCTCTGACTCTAATTTGCTCATATCAAGCACTTCATTAATAAGCTCCAAGAGGTATCCTGAAGCATCCCATATTTTCCTGCGGCACTCATCTTGCTTTTTTAAATCATCTTTATAATGATCAGCCACTTCGATCATGCCACGGATTCCGTTAATAGGAGTTCGGATATCATGGCTCATTCGCTGCAGAAATTCTGTTTTTGCATTATTTGCCATATCAGCTCTTTGAGCTTCTTGCAAAAGTTTCTGCTTATAGGCTTCTTCCTGCATCATCTGAATCTTCAACAATTGTGCTTTTGATCTCCTGCGGAAGGCAAATACGGAAGCAGCCACAAATATATACAACAGCAACACGACCAACAGGTTTTTAAAAACAGAAGCAAACGCCATCTGCTCATCTATAAACATATAAACATAGTAATCGCGTCCCTTAGTCATTCTGCCAATATATCTGCATTTTCTGTCTGAAACACGGACCAGTTTGTTAGCTGGTTTCTGTTTTACCTGTTGGATAATATGAATACCTCCAGAGCTTTGTCCGATCAGATCTTCGTCATTTGAAGCAACCACATTTTTTCCATCTGTTACAACGATCATTCCGCTGGAATATGTATCATAGCCACTAAGAAGGCTCTGGATCGTAAGATTATAGTTTCTGGCATACTCAGCCGATGTATGATAAAAAGTGATAATTATACCTTTTTCGTCAGAGCGTCCATATGCAGCCAGATCCACCTGTGACCCATCCTCAAGAACGATACTTGCAGCGTATGTTTTCTGGGGATGTGCTGCTACATCAAGTACTGTTTTCTTTTGAATCTTATCCTGTAAAGCCCTGGAATTAAGATCGTCTGTACTGTATTCACATTTTACCTTTCCGTTTACATCAAGTATAATAATTCCGGTAAGTTTCTGCTCCTCTGCATATGTTTTCAGCTTATCCTTCGTAACTTCATCCTTTGTATACGTCAGATTACGATTAACCTGCTGGGCATTTTCAATTGCACGCATTAAACCTTTTGTTTGGGATGCTTCATTATATCTGTTATAAATATAACATTGTTCTTTCACATATTTCAGAGTCTCGTCCATTTGCCTGGCAACTGCTTTTATATCGGTTTTTACAGAATAAACTATAGTTATCAGAAACAGAAGCAGTCCCGCCGTGATAACGATGATTTGAGTCTGCCGTCTGGACAGTTTAGTTATCTTCAATTTTATCCACCTCCAGATATCCACTGGTTTCGGGAAGATATTTTTTTAAAATTTTCTCTTCACTTCCATCTTTTCTCATTTCTTTAAAGACTTCTGTGAGTTTTTCCGGAAGTTCACTATCCGTGTTTTTAGGAAAAGCTACTCCAATTCCTGTAGTCAGGATAGCTTCGTCCAGGATTCTTATCTTTGCCCCGTAATCTTTTATATACTGTTGTATGGAAGTTTCATGAGCTGCTATGGCATCAACATAACCTTTTCCAAGAGAGGTAAAAAGCAGTTTTCGGTTTTCTAAACTATACACATCTTTTACCAATGGAATAGAAGGATTCATCCTGTTAAGAAAGATATCCTCAGGCTTTGTGGAAGCCTGTACTGCGATTACTTTTCCCGACAGATCACTAAGCTTCTTTATATTGCTGTTTTCATTGACTGCAACGACCTGCCGGCTCACCATATATGGACCAGCCCACTTATAATCATTTTCCCGGCCATCCATGGAAAAGCACCCCCATAAACAGTCTATCTCCTTATTTTCCAGATCTTTATCTTTATCATCCCATACAATCTTTGTAAATACCGGCTTATAACCAAGGCGTCCCAGAGCTTCATTTGCAATGTCAACATCAATCCCTGCCGGTTCTCCATTTTCATCGGAATAATTAAAAGGTGGAAAATCGTCACTTCCAATGATTATCTCTGGCATATTTTCCTGTGAAGATGTACTTTTCTGTGTTGTAATTGAACATCCTGATATCAGTAATACCCCAAAAGCAAACAAAAACGGTATTACTGCCATGTATTTAGATTTCATGCTATGTACCTCAACAATTTTCTCTGATTTTTTTGGATTTTACGTCATTATAATAACTCTGTTTATACTGGATTTACATAAAAGATATAATACAAAACATGCACAAAATTTTATATTTTCAAAAAGAACAGGTGATTTTTTGGATTATGTTATATGAACTTCATCCGGAATGGCGTTGCATCACTTTTAATCTGAAACTCCATCTTCATTTTTACTTTTGCCAGTTTAATTTCCGGTACTCCTTCAGAAATGGGCCTAAAAAAAGCCATAGATTTTCGATACCTATGGCGTGTAGATATAGGGAAGCGCTGCCTTTTTTATCGGCAGTGGAATGTTTTCTATTATTGCATATTGTTGAATTGGTATAATTACTATTCCTCTTCTTCCACCTCAGTAATAACCCCTAATTCGAGCAATGCCAATCCAACAAGTGAAAGAAGTGAAAATGTGTTCTCTCCCATGTATTTTTGTTGTTGATTATCATATACTTCCAATAATGTTGGTGCCAGATCATCCAAATCATATGGGTGAATGCCTAATGCTTCTAATCCATTATCCATTTCATTAATAGAATGAATGAGCCGCTTTTCCATTTCCTCTGTTTCGTTCGAGAATACCAGATTGATTGTTTTTAAATGCAGCTCTGTTTTGTCTTCACAGTCTGCAGTACATATTTCTCTTGCAAGAGCCGCTTTTGCATCCTTTCCCAGTTTAAATGACATTTCAATAGTATTGTCTTTCACGCATGACAGAAGATAAGCTTCTATTGCAGGATAACTTAATAACAGCTGTCCTTGATCTCCGGATTCAGTACCATAAGGATCTGTATATTTTTTAACATATTTCTTGCGTAACTCATTTCGTTGATAGCTAAGCACATCTCTGTCATATAAATAGAAAATAGGACAATCTTCTGGTTTGATATGAAATTCTTCTCTTAATTTGCAGAATAACTCGTCCATTGCCTCCTCTGTTAATTGCGTTAATTGATTTTTGGGTAAATTTAGCGCAAATACACGAAAGTTCGGATTTTGTCCATACCCAATAAATTCCTCACTGCCTCGTCTTAGTTCCTGAACTTCATATTCCAAAATATCTGCGAATATTTTTTTCAATAGCCTGAGTTCTGTACCACCCGTTTCCGGTCTTCCTCCCTCAACAACAAAAATCACATTTCCAATATTCTTCGTCTTATCAATTCTATACTTCTTCATATATTGGTAAACCCTCGAACATACCACCCAGATACATTTTTTCCAAATTTTGTGCTTCCCTTGGCTTAAACTGTGAAAGTCGTTTCACATTACTTCCTGACGTATTAAGAAAAGTAATCAGGTTAATCTGATCCGGACGGAATACTGAATTTGAAATCAGATTTGTATGATGAGATGTAATGAATATCTGAGAGTTTTTTGCATTTTCCATAAAAAAACTAATAATTTTTTCCGCTAATTTATTGTGAAAGCTATTGCCAAATTCATCAACAATCAGCATCCCGGCATTTTCTATCACTCTAATTAAATGAGGCAGTAAATCGGCAAATACCTGATTGCCCTGAGATTCGTTAATAAGTACATTTGGAAAAGGAAAACTCTTTCTTTTCAGGAAAACCATTTTATTGTCAGCACCAAGGGTCAGTTTCAATCCTGCTCCCTCACTTTCAGAACCATATTCCATAGAAAAATCATACTTAAACGCAGTAAGGTATTTATTTATTTTTTCAACACCAAACTCCTCTGCATATCTGGTTATCGTACTTCCTACCCTCGCATCCCAATTATACTCATCAACAATATATGAATTTTGTAAGAAATCCATAAGTTTTCTCAATGTAGGTTCCTGCGGGAAGCGGCCTGTATTAAATGACGCAGTTCGTAAGAATAATGTTTCACTGTCAACCTGATCATCTGTTGTTACACTTTGACCAATTCTTAATTCTCCTGTATTTCCCGTCCTTTTTAAAACGGTAATCTCGTCTATTTTCAGATTTTCCGAAATACTATTCGTCTGGATGTTATACTCAATCGCATATTCAACTTTTTTGCTTTCAAATATAAATTCATATTCGATTGTAATAATAGGATTATCTGAAAAAAGGCAACGATATCTATTGAACGATACTCCTTCCCCTTTTATCATTTTTATAATAAATGAAAGACCTTTCAATGCATTTGATTTTCCAGAAGCATTTGGTCCAATAAACAGTGCGCCTTTAAGAATTTCGCTTTTATATACGTTTGTTTTTCCAAGAATAGAATACTTAGATGCAGTTAAATCAATTTCTGTTCTTTCTTTAAATGAAAGAAAATTTGTAAGATACATTTTAGCCAGCATGATGTTTTCCTCCTTGATTTATATTTTACACACTATTTTTTATGCGTCAACACTTAATGCACTTTTTTTACTTATTAAAAGTAATTTTTTTACACTTCTTTAAAAATATACCCTTTTGCTCCCCAAAACAAAAAATTCCTGTTCAGTTTACACTGTTTAGCAATATGCATAGGAAGGGCTTACTATGCATAAGGGTTTCTATGTCAATCCCATAAAATAATGCAATCAAGACAGTTTCGCAGAGTACGAAGGATAAGGAAGAGTTACAGAGTTACCGACTTATACAACACATATTATAGGGGGATGAACGAGGGATGCGTAAACTTTGAAAAATATTTTTCAAAATAAATTCGACATCTTCCACATAGGCAATCATAATTGAAAAAAAAGGAGGATGCCTATCATGGATCAATTATCAAATTTTATATCCGAATATCTTAAAACATGCGAAACTGTACAAAAGTTAAATTCAAAAACCATTAAAGCATACCGTATAGATTTATCACAATTTCATACATTTATGCTGCCTCTGGAAGATTTCACAGAAAAAAACACCTTAAACTCGTTCCTGTCACTGTTACACCAGAAATACAAACCCAAAACTGTCAAAAGGAAGATTGCTACTTTAAAGGCATTTTTCCATTACCTTGTTTATGAAGAATTATTGTCTCAAAGTCCTTTTGAGAAACTCAATGTGAAATTTCGAGAGCCACAAGTCCTTCCCAGAACAGTCCCTGATACTATTATAGAAATCTTTCTCAGTACTATGTATAAACAAAAAAAACTGGCGCCTACAACATATCAATACAATTCGCTCCTTCGTGATATAGCCGTAATAGAATTACTATTTGCAACTGGAGTACGTGTTTCTGAACTATGCTCACTTACTCCTGCCCAAATAGATTTCACTACTTACAAAATTATTATAAACGGGAAAGGTTCAAAAGAACGTATTTTACAAATTGGAAATGAAGATGTCAAAGAAATATTATCTGAATACTATACAGTCTTTAAAACAGATATCACTAAAACAGGATGGTTCTTCATCAACCGTCTTCACAAAAGATATTCTGAAGAATCTGTCCGAAACATGATAGTAAAGTATCTGAAACTTGCAAACATAGATATGCACGTAACTCCACATATGTTCCGGCATTCTTTTGCAACACTGTTATTAGAATCTGATGTTGATATTCGGTATATACAGAAAATGCTGGGACACAGCTCTATAAAAACAACCGAAATATATACAAACGTGTCTACTTCCAAACAAAACAGCATCCTCACTGCTAAACACCCTCGCAACTCAATGCATATTGATATTACAATGTGACACTGTAGGCCGCTCAATTTAAAGCGGCCTTTTTTTCTTCCTCTTTACCAATTCTAAACCAAGGATAATATCTAATTATCTATTACAAAGGAGTCTGCTATGCGAGAGAAAAAATATGTTCCTTTTTGGACCAAGGAAGAAAATAAAGTAGATAAAAATATATTAAGTATCATTTTATTGGCACATGTCCAACAGCCAAGAGGTTATATCAATAATAGTCAACTTCAGTGCAGTGAAACTGAGCGATTTTCTATTGAAGAATTTAATGAAATTTATCAGGGAATCATAACTGCCGGCTATTATATACAATCGGTATATTATAATGAGTTGGATTTCATATCCGACTTTATAGAGCATCCTACCCGATTCCAAAAGTGTCTCATATATAATTTAGCAAGAAATGGACTTGGGGATAACAAAAAGACGGTGATTCCTGCTTTTTGTGAATTAGTAGGACTCAATTACAGCACTTCGTCTTCTTTATCCTGTGCATTATGCCGTAATAAGTACTATTTCACAACATTGTTTCGTTCACATAATATTTCTGCACCAAAAAGTTGGTTGTTAAGCAGTGAAGGCAGTTGGATTAACGGTTCTCCTGAAGAGGGGATTCAAGTTATTTGCAAACCCTGCTCGGAATCTGCAAGTCAAGGAGTTCATGAATCTGGTATTTTTTATGCTTCCCCAGAAAAATTTACGCAATTTCATGGGGTAACCTGTATCGTACAAGAGTATATTGATGGTGAGGAATGTGAAGTTCCTGTATTTAAAATAGGAAATTCCATAAAAATACTTCCCCCTGTCGGTATCAATCTTGGTAAAAGGAAGATTCTTGATGAGCAATCTTCGGCAGAAAACAGCTATGATTTTTATTGTTTAGGTGACACACAATCACAACAGACAATTGACCAGATATGCAATTACGCCAAAGAAGCGTTTCATCTGATGCAGATGAATGTATATGGGCGCATAGATTTTCGTATAAATTCATATGGGAAGCCTTACATATTTGATGTTTCAACAACCCCTTACACTACTCGACATAGTTCGTTTGCGTTTGCTTTTGATCAAATGCAGTTTCAATACAGTGATATCTACAATGCAATTATAACTGCTGCTGTTCACCGATTAAAACAGTAGCACTAAAATGACAAAAACTGGAGATCTGAAAGCAAAAAACCACGACCATAAAACTGACATGAGGGATCCTGGATGTGGGTACATGCTGTTGTGATGGCGGTATGATACATCATTGGATCTCCATTTAGTTTAAAAGAGGCATGAAGTAGATTTTCCTGCTCATTCTGCCTTTTTCTAAAAATTTGCTTGTATTCACGCAGAAGTGGGACATCCAGTGACTTTAAAATATTCAATTCTTTCCCGGCAATGACTGTGTTATTTTGGAGTAATGCATGAGCAAAAAGTAAATCATGCAGAAAGTATTGATAATATTCATCTGCATCCGAAAGATCTTTAACCGCTTTTTCAATATCCTTTTCTATAGATTTTGAACCATATAATAAAGAAAGTCCTAAATAATTAAAAAGGATCACATGGGAAACTTCATCTCTCTGATTTTCCATAATTTCTGAAAAAGCCATAGCCGCCTTTTTTGCGCAAGTTAAATATTGGTCTCGATCCTTCAGATACCTTCTTTCATCTAGAAGAAATTTAAGAAGAATCTGATTATTATCTAATTTGTATCGGCTTGGATAGTACCATCTATCATTATGTTTGAGCATTTCATTACATTCATTTAGAGTTTGTTTTGCTGAAAAATAATCACCAGCAACAATTGTATTTGCTAAGTGATTGCAAAGTGCCATATAAAGACCATTGCGGTTAAAGTGACTACGATAAAACTGTATACTTTGTGCCGTTTGCCTACTTGCAATCAATGCCGAATAATAAAGAGCTGCCTTCCGGTTATAACAAGCTTCAAATTCTTCAAATGCAGGACTTCCCATATGCTGTTGAATCATTTGAATAAATCTCTTTTTAAGAATCTTTACTTTTTGACTATCGGTTGAGCGATCTATATAAACATCCAATAACACAAGTGCTGCTCTACAATACTGTTCGTCTTCGCAAAAATCGGACATATTTATCGTTTCGTATAACTCTTCAGCCAACTGACTGATTATAATAGGGTTTTCAGCCAACTGCACATAACAAAGAAGAATTAATCTCTGACATTCAGCCAAACTGGCCGGAATCAATCGGCTTGGAGTTATTGACTGTAAATGGAGAAGTGCTTCTTTATAATTATATTTTGAAAATTCCTTATATCCTGAAAGAAACTCATTTAGCGTATAACGTTGAGTTTCTTCCAGATCACCATTTAAACGCCTGAGTAATGAATAAATTTGATCAAGTATATTATATATATCGTTCATTTCCCCGATTTTAGAAGCTCGTCGAAGATAAGAAAGAAACAAGAGCTGCCAGGATTCTAGAATAATTTTAGAATCATTTGTTTGAAGGCTAAGTTTCAAATGTTTTCCCCTATTATAGTAGTCATCCGCATGTCGTTTCTGCAAGTATCCAGAAAATTTGCGATGATGATATTTTTCTCTTTTTGAAAGCTGTGTTTTAAAATATGATTTAATCCACTCATTAGAAAAATGGTATCTTTCTTTTCCAACAATAAACATGTGCTCTTCAGCTAATGTAAGATATTCTTCAGCAAGATACTCTGTCTCGTCCGCATCATCAGGGGCAGAATTAATAAAAAAAGCAGTTTCATCCTTAGTAAAGTAAGAATCTATAATGGAAAGTGGCTCTAAAACCTTACATGCACTTTTATCTTGCGATGGCAATTCCTGACAACGTTTTTCCATTATCTCATTAAAATCCCGTGTCATAGAATTGCTATGATGATAATAATCTGCAGCCATCAGCGCAAGGGTCAGGTCATTTCCTGCACAAGCTCGTATATCTTTTATATTAATGCGTTCAGAATGTCCTTTTTGACGTAATATATCCAGTATATCATTATCAGGTATATCTTTCACCGGAACATCAAAAGAAATATTCCCATTTACAGAAGCTTTGTCAAGGGATACAAGTAATGTAACCAAATGAAAACCCGAGAGTAGATTCAGCTGTGGTAACATAAGTTTCTGTAGAAATTGTTTTGACGGAACATCCCACAATTCATAATTATCTGCAATAAAAAGTATATGATGATTTGCGGCAGCCTGATTCTTAATTCCAGCTATTAATGATTCCTCACTGGGAGTCAATACAAAATGTTGTTTACCATATTGTGCAGTGGCACCAAACTCTAACGATATAGGTATCGGAGAAAAATTGATTCCAAAGGAAATTTCACTCCCTAAATCTAACTTCTTTTTGGAATACATTTTAGTTCCAATATGCCATGTGAGATATGGAGCCAAATTTTGATCAATGCCTTCAATGAAAAAAACAGACCATCCTTCTTTGAGTTGGTTACTGATTTCTAACGCTATTGTAGATTTTCCACATCCAGTATCACCATGTAAAGATATTACTTTATTATGATCGTCATCTGTTAGAAGATGATAAATTTGATTAATCATCTCCCACTGATAATCTGCCAGATTCATACAATCCTCCAATCTCCATAAAAAAGATAATTAGATATTATCCTTGGTTCATTGACACTCCCCACAGCTAAAGCAGGGGGATTCTTGCTTCTCCCACTACTGCATTGGCAAACACCTTACGGTACTGCAATGTCTTACACAGTGTCCACAAGCTATATTTATACTGTTCCCGTATGCCCTACGGTACAGTTTTTATCTTTATGCAGACTGCATCTGCAGTCCTTTTTTCAGAATATTGATACTTGCATTCGTATCCCGGTCATGAACCCCATGGCATTTGGGACACTCCCAGATACGAATGCCCAGATTCTTTATCCGTGGATTTCTGTAGCCACAACAGCTGCAGGTCTGACTGCTCGGATACATCGTTGGTACTCTGTGAATTTCATTTCCATACCAGCCAGCTTTATATTCCAGCATTTCAAAAAATCTTGCCCAGGAAACACTCGCTATCGATTTTGACAGTTTATGATTCCGGATCATCCCCTTAACATTCAGATCTTCAATACAGATGGTTTGGTTTTCACGCACCAGCATCGTTGACTGTTTCTGCAGGAAATCATTCCGCTGATTGGTTACTTTCTCATACACTCCTGCCACCCTGATCCGCTGCTTCTCGCGGTTATGGGAATCTTTTTGTTTTCGGGAAAGCCTGCTCTGTTCTCTTATGAGTTTTCGCATTGAGCGTTCCAGATATCTGGGATTTGATACCGTATTTCCATTACTGTCGGAGTAGAACGCTTTGATCCCGACATCAATCCCTATCGTTCCGCCAGCATTTGAGCGTGGTTCCGGTTCAAAATCAACATTTAAAACCGCAAAATATTTTCCAGACGGTGTGTGCTCAATGATCACGTGATTAATCTTTTCCACTTCCATCGACTGCCGTATTTTAACAAATCCAAGTTTCGGAAGTTTGATATATCTTCCCACAATACGAATATTATCTTTTTGATTTACCGTTCTGTATGACTGGAACCGGTTATGTTTACTTTTGAAGGTTGGATAGGAAGCCCGTTTCTCAAAGAAATTCACAAATCCCCGGTCGAGATCCCGCAAAGACTGCTGTAATGCAATGGAATCTGCTGCTTTCAGAAAGGCAAACTCCTCTTGCTTTTTCAGTTCAGTCAGCATGGCGGAAGTCTGGGGATAGCCGATCTTTTCCCCATTTTCATAGCCTTCCTTACGCATGGCAAGTCCCCGGTTGTAGATGAACCGGCAGCATCCCAGGGTCTGATGGATGAAGTTTTTCTGTTCTCTGTTCGGGTAGATCCTAAATTTAATTCCTTTTTGCATTATCCCATCTTATCCTTTTGTCTCTGCGATGTTTTCTGGTTTTCAATATACTGTTTTACTGTTTCCAGCGGAGCACCGCCCACCGTCGATACAAAATAGCTGTTTGTCCAGAGAGTCGGCATTTTCGTTTTAAGATAGGGAAATTCCTGTCTTAAAATTCTGGACGTATAGCCTTTAAATGACTTTACAGCTTTGTGGATGCCAAACTGAGGATCTACTTCCAAAAGCATATGAACATGGTCTGGCATGATCTCCATTTCCAGAATGTCTACAGAAAGATTTGCAGCATACTCTGTGAGCAGCTCCTTCAGCCGGACGTCCACACCGTTAATTAATACTTTTCGTCTATACTTTGGACACCATACTACATGGTATTTACAGGAATAGACGACATTGTTGTTTGATTTATATGTTGTGTTCATATTTATATTATACTATGGTTCATTAGTTAATACAATAAAAACTCTGATATTCTCCGATGTTTCTACTAACTATATCAATGGAATGAGCATAGGGACCATATTTATACTTCTGAAACGAAAAATACGGTTCTTCCAGATACAAATTCATAAAATATGCAGCTTTTTGCAGACGAAGTTTTGTACAACGGTTCAGGCCCATTTTTATTTTCATCAGAACTAAACTGGCTGCTGTAAGTTTAGGTGCAACCGCTGCCTTTTGTACATAATTTCTCTGTGGCTCATAAATCAAAAATGTAAAATTATCAGCGATTGGTTCTAATTTCTTTTGTATCAGTTCTTTTACTGTCTGCCAATCCAAGCCACCATTTCCACACCCCAGTGGTGGAATGGCTACTGATTTCACATGCAATCCAGGAAGTCGTTCTGCCAAAACGTCTAACGCTGTTTCTATATAGCTTATTTTAGAATTTTCACGCCATTTATCTTTCGTTGGAAAATTTACAATAGTTATACCATTCTCTACAAACGTATGAATTGTTCCAACATGCAGTGTTTTATTTTTGCAAGCTTTTATATAGGCTTTATTATTTTCTGGAAATTTCAGCTTGAACTGATACGCAACTCATTTTCCCATGTAGCCCTCACAGTTGACTGTATTAACTAAACACTCTGCACCAGACTGAAACATATCTCCAGTTGTGTATTTAATCAACACAACCACCTCCTCTCGTTACTCAAACCATTGGGACATCACTGTAATGAATGGCGGCGGAAAAATAATGCCTTTCTGTTTGAGCATATCTGCTACTTTGTTTTCAGTTTCTTTCGATGAAACATAGATACACTGGAAAGCATCAACTGGAATAACCAATGGACTCAGGCATTCCGCCATCTTTATCTGTCTGGCATTCTCGTCATTCTGCCCCACTCTGGTAAGAGTATCCCAGTCAATCATTTCAAAGATTCGTCCAATCCTAAACCTTCTCTCTTGCGTATAATTTCCGGATCTGCAACATCTCCAAACGTTACGGTATTCTCCCTTAGAATCTTTCTTGGTACAAGCCCAGAGTCAATGATAGATTCCAGATTTTTTAACTCTGTTAAATGATATAGTAATTTCCCCTCTTTCGCATTTTTTAATCCCATTGTTCTCCTCCTAGTATAACACACATTAAACTTTAATCACAGCACTTTTGTATGCTCTGTCAATGTGTTTGTTTCCATAAATAAATTTTTTTTGTACCCATTATATGGTTCCAGTATTGATACGTCAATCCCATTAATGTGCCTTCTCTTCTTCACTCTTTGCGAAAGGAAGAGATTTCTAACTTTTACCAATCGTTCTGCTATTTCTATATCATGCCTGCTTTATTCTGGATTACCGAGAGGGTGATCATGTGCCAGGCTGATGCTGCTGACAATGAAGGACAGGAGCCAGCTGCATTACAACTTAGTTCCTGTCCTGTACATCTTGAATATGAAATTAATAAAAACAAATTATCGGGACATCATACTGAATAAGGCTGTAAAGCTGTCCGGCATTTTCCGGGGGAAGATTGATGCATCCATGAGAACCACCTGTAAGATATCTGTCACCACCAAAGTACGGCTGCCAGTCTGCATCATGAAAGCCAATTCCTCCATTGAATGGCATCCAGTACGTTACCGGCTGTTCATAAGAATAGGTCCCATTTGCTGTCATTTCACCTCGCAGCACAGACGGACTGCTCTTTGAATTCAGTGTGAATATTCCAGGAGGGGTTTTTCTATCCGGATCACCTGGCAGTCCGGATACGATTTCTGATTGAAAAATAATATTTCCATTCTGATAATACCACATATACTGCTCTGTAAGATCTACCTCTATATATGTATCTCCGAGATCATTGATCCCATGTGCATTTGCTCTCATAGAATATACCGGTTCCCTGGTTGTCTGGGTTCCTGATTGAATTTCCTGCATGAGCTGTGCTGCTTCCTTGTCCTGATCAATCTTCCATCCATAAGCTGAGCCATATACATACACCGTCCTTCCGCTCGTGGTCTGGAATTGTCTTTCAGTGCCAACTGTATCATGATCTGCTGCAAGCTGTGCCACATAATCCACTACATGCTGCCGGAAGGCTTCATCATTCTGGAGCAGCTGCCCTTTCTCGTCAAACTGCAGCCAGTTTTTGATGGTATTCCCATCGAGTGTTACCGTTTCGTCTCCAAATGTATATGTGATATTTGCTTTTGTCAGGTTCTTATATGTATTTACCATATTCTGAAGTTCTGAACTTTCTTTCGTCACATCTGCTTTCTCATAAGCCTTTGGATCACTTTCCAGATCTACCTCTGCCGCATCGTTATCGATTGCCCTGCATATCACCTGATAAGCTTCCCTGGTATTTAATTCGTTGCCTTCCGTTTCTGGCACAATAGTGAATTCTGAGTTAACAAAACTTACATACGCATTTTCCGGTGCTATCTGATTCCCTTTTTTCGCACAATTTAATGAATTTACCTGTTCTTCCAGTTTCTCCCGGCTGAAAGAAGTCTCTTCTTGAACCATATAGTTTTTTGTTTCAAAAAGACCGCTGATCCATTCCCCTGATTTCTGAGTTTTCAGCAGCTGGAGAACCGCACCGCTGGATACGTATTTATAAGCAATGTCTTTTCCTGTAATGATCTGCGGATCCTGCATTCTTGCCCTTACCTGAATAGTATAGTTATCCTTTTTCCCAGCAATCTCCTGCTCAACCTCATAAGCTGTCTTATTTGAACTGTCAATCCCATTGATGGTCGTCCCATAAAAGAAGTGATATGAGTAATAATAAGATATACCTGCATACATACAACAGCCTATAACAAAAATCATCAATATAATCAATATTACAATTTTCTTAATTTTATTTTTCTTCTTTTCTGAAAATATAATGGATCTGAATTCCGATTTATCCATCGGCACATAAACAACTGAACCTGGTCTTGCCGATTTTGTGGTTCTCATTGATTGCCCTATCACTTCTTTTGGTCTCATGTCTTATTTATCTTTCTTTGAATCAATTAGCTTTTTGCATTGTCACTGTCAAAATGTAATGTCTTATGGTACTTTGCATTTTCCTCCAGAAGTTTTTTCCAGTTCTGTCCGTCTTCTTTCGTAGGATTATCAAAATTCTGCTGCCCCTTCAGTTCATCCATATACTGGATATAATCCAGGAAATAAATATCTACTGTCGAAATGTCCCTATCCTGAATTGCGAAGTTATTACAGTTTCCAGCAGACTCATTATATGGAAGTGTGTTTCCGTTGGCATCAAGAGCTACCATGAAGCAGTCACTGTTGGATCCTTCCTTATAAAGTTCATTTACCGTCAGTTCGTACGGAGAACGAATTACGGATTTGAGTCCGATACCAGCATCGTTTGTATCATTCAGTTCCAATACTTCTGTCCGGGAATCATCTACTGTAACCGGGATATCGAAACTCCAGTCACCTTCATATTTGTAGTAGCCGGCATCCCTTCCATAGTTTTCATCATCCGCTTCTGACCACTCATAGTCTGCTTCCAGCCCTCTTACCTTCGTGATATCCAGATGCAGATTAAAAGCATCCGGAATCTCAATATCTTTAATATATTTCTGATATGCTCCACCACGCTCAGATACTTTATTGATAAACTCTTCCAGCAGTGCATAACCTTCATCCGTCTGATCATCTAAGTCCGCCTGAGTTATTCCCATCTCATCCATTACCTGCTGTGTCATTTCATTGTATTTCTCATTATATTCCGTATAGTCTTTTGCCGCCTGAGCAAGATCATAACGGAAAATGCATGCATAGGTGTTGTCATCCAGAAACTGTCCTTCCACCTGACCGTCGATCACCGGACTAGCTTTTGAATCAAAGTCCACACCGCCAGTCATATCCAGATAAATGACCGGTGTTCCACTTTCCGCCCTGGTTGACGTTTCTGGAAATGGCTTATCACTCTTAAACTGCATAGTTATATAGACTGCCTGGCTGTTGGCATATACCTCAGAACATGTAATTGTCAGCCCATCTGCTGTTTTAATGTAAGCATTCTCACTAGTGGCATTACCTGTCTTGTCCCCATCCGCTTCACTGCCATCTGCCGTTGTTCCATCAACGGATTCCAAGGTTGTTGCATAATCCGAAAAATCACCAAAGAAACTTACATTATCCTGCAAGATTTCAAAAAGCCCTCCTACAACCGGGATATTCTTTGCCATTACTGGATTGGTTGCACAGAATATGAATCCAACCGCCAGTACCGCTGCCATACCTCCTGCTACCCTGCCTCCGATTTTCATCCAGTGGAATGGATCCCTTGGTGCTTTTTTCTGAGTAACCGTATTATTCTCAATCAAATGATATGCCTGATTGATATGTTCATGTACAATCGCCGGAATTTCAGTATCCTTTTGCATTTTTTTCTGGAAATCTTTCTCATTATTATTTAGAGTCATCATTAGGCACGTTCCTCCTTAATTTTATATCCATATATCTCTGCGATTTTTTTTCTTCCACGATGAAGGCGGGATTTCACTGTGTTTTCTGACAAATCCAGGATATTACTGATTTCCCGGATATTAAATTCCTCCATGTAGTACAGAATAACAACCAAACGATATTTACTATCCAATGGTTCTAATGCCTGTAAGCATTCTATTGTCTCATATTCTTCATGAAAAGGTGTTTCTGGAATTTGATCCATAAAAGTAACCAGTTTATTCTTTTGTATGACATCTTTACATTTATTGATCAGGATGCGTATCAGCCATGTTTTAAAGTATCTGTTCTTTCTTAGACTTCTTAGATTTTCATAGCAGGAAAGGATCGTATCTTGTATTGCATCTGCAACATCTTCATCATTTTTCAGATATGCTGCTGCAATCTTGTACATACTCTGTACATTTTCATCCATGAGCCTGCAAAAAGCATCCTTGTCGCCTTTCTTCGCTTTTCGTATCAAAACCTCATTCATTATAGTTCCAATTCTCCTATCTCAGACCAGTCATCCGGAGTATACTATAGAAGCTTCATTTATGTGCTCCTACTTATTAGACGTGCGAATCCCTAAAAAGGTTGCAAATATTTTAAAAAAAATCATCTCAGATAAAAACACCCCCGAAATCGTTCAGAATTTTTATGATCATCAGGTCCTATTAGGGTATAAAAACAGCCGTACCATGTGCTTTTTACATGATACGGCTGTCAATAATTCTCATACCCTCAGGACAGATCAACCAAATAAGCATCTCTACAACCGCAGCTGCAAAGCCAAAGTTCCCATCGATCTGGAACGGTGGGTGTGCACACAGCATATTGGGATAAATGCCGCCTCCCACACAGGAAATATTTTCCTCCCTGGTATAACGGAGCTGGTTTTTCAAAAGCCCCAGTGCATGTTCCCCATCCCGGAGTCTGGCCCAGAGGCATGCTTTCCATGCCATACACCATCCGGTTCCTTCGTCCCCGCGCCTTTCCAGAGCCACCCGGCAGGCTTCCAGAAGCTCCGGGGTGTTTTCTGTTGATCAGGTTTCCGGGATAAAGGCCATACAGATGGGATACATGGCGGTGATGGATCTCTGTTTCCGGATAATCCAGGAACCATTCCCTGATCTGTCCAAAGCTTCCCGTCTTAAATGGCGGCAGTTTTGCCGGATTCCTTTTCCGGCCTCATAAACAACCGGTTCCGGGCAGTCATAGTATGGCGGTGCCACATAAGAGGGTGCCCGTCCGGAAAGTAAAACGGTATCTTCACAGTTTTTTATTTTCTCATATCTGATCTCACTTTCCAGTGAAATCTCAAGATGAAGTTTCTGTTCAGGGGCTGCCTGGAAATGGACTGCCAGCAGAGGATCTGCCATGCTCACAAACAGCTCCCTTTTATACCCTGCAGATGCCACTGTTTCCACCGCATGGTTCAAAGAGAGCTGGCGTACATATCCGCCGGGTACCTGTCCGGACATCTGCAGACTCATATTGAGTCTGCCAGCCGGGAGGTAACTGTCCGTCCAGTCACCCAGGATATGCTGACGATTTTGCCAGACGGGATCAGCAGACCCTGGCAAAGCAGGTCAAAGAATGGCTGGACGAGAACTTTACCACACAGATTACATATAAGATATTTCAGGATCTTTTCAATCTGAATGAGAAATATATATCCACTCTGTTCAAAGCAGAATATAATATCACTCCCAGCAGATATGTGGGCGAACTCCGCCTGAACATGGCCAAAAATCTCATGCAGAACAATCCGGAGCTCCGAGTGAAGGATGTTGCTGAACTGGTTGGGTTTACCGATTATTTCTATTTCAGACGTGTATTTAAATCCCATGAAGGTGTCACACCGAGTCAGTATATTAAATCAATCTCTAATACTGGTTCTGCACCAAAAACAGAATAATTGATAAAATAACATAGCCTGTCAATTAATAATTTTTATACAGTCAACTTTAAATAAAACTATCCCAATAAGTACAAATGATCTATACTTTGTACCTTATTTGGGATAGTTCTATTTTTCATCAATATGTTATCTATTTCCGAACATATATTATTTAATTATCATTTTAATCTCAAAATCAAATTCTTCTGCATCCAGACGATACTGCTCTGATAATTCCGGCCCACAGCTGTTAGATCCGATTCCGTTCTGCGCATAATCCAGACATAAAACAGTACTTCCACACGGCTGAAGCTCGTAGCTGTGTTTTTTTGTTGTCAGTTCTTCCTGTGTATATGGTGATGCATTAAAGGAGAATGTCTTTTCTCCTGCTGCTGCAAAAGTAAGATCCGTTCCTTTAAGGATCAGATAATCACAGTCTGTATGGCTTCCGTTTTCCTGCGGACGCAGATAATCTTCATGCATCTCATGAATTTCCGCACAATATCTTCCATGATGACCTGATCTCTTTTTATCTACATAACTTTCATCTGGTCCGATTCCATAGTATTCCGCATTGTCAAATTCTTTATCAAGAAACAGTCGGATTCCGAACCTTGGGAGCATCGGGAATTCCATATCCCTCTTCACGTTCATTTTTACACGGATTGCACCGTCCGGAGTTATGATCCATTCTGCTTTCACGTTCAGGATCCTCTGTACAGTAGGTGCTGAAACGCTCATGGTTCCTGTGATATGTACCTGTCCGTTTTCAATGTTGCAGAAGGTCTCATATGCTCTTGCATAGCTCTGGTCATAATGTGCATTCATCCATTCCAGTTTGATCTTACGGTCATTGTCTGTCGGAGCTCTCCAGATGTTCAGTTCCATTGGTCGATCAAGGATTTCTTTGCCATTTACGTTCAGTCCTTCAAACAGTCCTGTCAGGCGATTAAATACATAGGTGGTTTTCTGTCCTGCATGGATTGTAAAGAATTTATCATTTTCTTCCACTGTAAGGATATCATCTGTTTCAGTTTCTGTAAGGAGCTCTGCTGCTTTCTGGTTTCTTCCATCTGCATTCGTTAAGAGAATCTCATCAAATCCCAGTAACGTATCCGGCTGCATAAGCGGTGTGCCATTTTTCAGATAATAGAATACTCTAAGATAACATTTTCCTTTGCCCGGAACAGAAACAGGAAGTTTGATTTTTCCTTCACCATGAGCCGGGATACTCTCATCCAGATTTATATGAGTCACATATTTGGCATCTCCATCCACGCTCATTTCATATATTAAATAAATGTAATCTTTTAAATCCACATAGTTCAGATAATTATGAAGTACAGCCTCACCTGTCTGCTGGTCATAATGAAGTACTCTTGCAGGTCTGTATATGTTTTTGTATTCCTTCAGACCGACATGTGGCTTTCTGTCCGGATATACCAGTCCGTCCATACAGAAGTTTCCATCGTGGATCTCTTCCCCGTGATCTCCGCCATAATAGTAAATTCCTTTTCCATTTTCGGCTTTTCCCTTATAAATCGCATGGTCGCACCACTCCCAGACAAATCCGCCGCAAAGCGCATCATATTTCTGGATAAACTGGAAATAGTCCTCCAGATCTCCAGGGCCATTTCCCATAGCATGGCAGTACTCTACCAAAAGGAGCGGTTTTTCCGGATTCTTTTCCATATATTCTTCTATTTCCGAAAATGCCGGGTACATTCTTCCGACTACATCAATATTGGAATAATCATATTCCCTGTCAGAGCTCTGATAAAAAGCACTTTCATATGTAGTGAGTCTGGTAGGGTCAAATTCTTTTGTCCACTTTAAGGCTTCTTCAAAAGTACATCCGTATCCGCATTCATTTCCCATGGACCACATCACAATACATGGACGGTTCTTCTCACGGTATACACAAAGCTTTGTACGATCCATGGTAGCTGGGATAAAATCCGGATTGTTGGAGATGCGTTTATTCCAATGTTCTACTACATTATCCCATTCCTGGTTCTTCAGATACTGGCTCTGGGTACCATGGCTTTCGTTATCCGCCTCTGCGATCACAAAGAGTCCATATTCATCACACAGCTGATAGAAATACGGCGCATTCGGATAATGGCTGCTTCGTACTGCGTTAAAATTGTTAGCTTTCATCATCTTCAGGTCAAGGTCTGCCTGTTCAATACTGATCACAGCTCCTGTCACCGGATCGGAATCATGACGGTTGACACCATTGAACTTCACTTTTACCCCGTTGATATAGATTACGCTTCCATCTCGTTTTACTTCACGAAGACCAATCCTGTCAGTGATCACTTCTCCTTCAGTCTCAAATACTACCTGATAAAGATATGGAGTTTCCGGATTCCAGAGCTTCGGTTCCATAATTGTAAACACTGCTTTATGGGAATATTCCCCTTCAGCCGTCTCTTTAAATCCACCCGCTGCCACTGTGTTGCCATCCATATCCTGGATCCGGATGTTTACAGTTTCTGCTGCGCTGCCAAGAAATTTTGCACAGATCTCCACCTCTGCCGTGCTTCCCAGTAGTTTTGTAGTAGTGAAGTAATCATACAGAACTGCTTCCGGTCTCTTTAACAGATATACATCACGGAAAATACCGGTCATTCGGAATTTATCCTGGTCTTCCAGATAAGTACCATCACACCATTTCAGAACCAGCACTGCCAGTGTATTCTTTCCACTACGGATGTAATCTGTCACATCAAATTCACTGGTGCAGTGTGAAACCTGGCTATATCCCACATAACATCCGTTTAACCATACATAAAAGCAGGAATCCACACCTTCAAAGTTCAGATATGCTTTTGGTGCATGTTCATCTTTTTCATACTCAAACTCATGAACATATGCCCCGCATGGGTTGTCCTGTGGAACGTATGGCGGATCAAGGGGAATCGGATAACGTACATTGGTATACTGATGCTCGTCATAGCCGAAATTCTGCCAGATCCCCGGTACAGGTATCTCCCCGAACCCATTTGTATCATAGCTTTCTTCATAAAATTTTTCCTGCAGGTCATAAATGCTCTCATAGAAACGGAATTTCCAGTTTCCATTCAGGAATTCTATTCTGTCCGATTTTTCCCTGTCGTGTACGAGAGCTCCCATGCAGGCGGAAGCCGGTACATAGTAGGAACGGTATGGCATGGTATTCTCATGCAGCATGTTAAGATTTTCATAATGCTTAGGTATGATCATGTGATATCCTCCCAATACGTTTAATGTTTTGTTTTACTGTGCTATCATTATACTTTTTTCTTTTAAAAAAATACATAAACAACATTCGACAAAACATGCACAAAATGTTATACTTTTACATAATAGCCAACTATTTTTTAACAATATTTTGCAGAATCGTAAAATTACACAATTCATATTGTTGTGTTTTGTGCAATATGACAAGGAGGACATTACTTGTATACATTATCAGCATACTATCACAAATCCAGGGTTGATTTTATGGATAAAAAACACCCCCTGTTTATTGGAAGCTGCGGCACTTATCATCTATACACCGTAGAAAAGCTTCCTACTCACCGCCCGAAAGGCCGGCTTGATTATCAGCTCCTTTACATCGCATCCGGTCGGGCACATTTTTATTTTGATGGAAAACCTACTGTTGTAGAAGCCGGCAATATGGTACTCTACCGTCCACGTGAGGAACAACGCTATTATTATTATGGAGCGGATCAGACTGAAGTTTACTGGGTTCACTTTACTGGAAATAATGTAAAGAGCTTTCTGAGAAGATATGGGATTACCGACGATACCCGCATTATTTATACCGGTATCTCCATTGAGTACAAAAATCTATTTATATCCATGATCGAGGAATTGAATCTGCAGCAAATTGATTATGAGGAGATGCTGATAAATTATTTCACAATTCTCCTGATCAGCCTCCATAGAATAGCACTGCAAAAGCCACGTAAAAAGAACCTTCAGAACATGAACGATATGGAACAGGCTGCACAGTACTTTCGGATGCATTATAACAAACCTATAAGTATTGAGGACTATGCTGTTTCCCACAATATAAGTATCAGCTGGTTCATCCAGAACTTCCGTCAGTATGCCAATACTACACCTGCTCAATACGTGCAGTCTCTGAGGCTTACCAATGCAAAAATGCTTCTGGAAACGACCAATTATAATATCACAGAAATAGCCAACCTGGTCGGGTACGAAAATCCATTATATTTCAGCCGATTTTTCCGAAAACAGTGTGGCATGTCCCCTTCACAGTTCCGCAAGCAGCTGGTGCTGAATGCAGAAAACTGTCCAAAATAAAACCAACCAAAAAACGCTGGGAGCAATTCTCAGCGTTTTTTGGTTGGTTTTATTTAACATAATATTATGATACTTTTTTTATCTTAGAATTAATGGACATAAAGCCTGCTTCAGGATGCCGCGGATAAATATTCTTATACCTGTAAGTACTCAGCACTATACCCATGAGTCCATAAGAAATTATGATACAGCTTCCTCCGGCTGAAAAAAACGGAAGAAATGTTATTGATTGCGGAAATATGCCAAGATTCTCAAGGATATTTATCAAAAAACTGATGAGAAATACAATTCCGCACCCGCATCCCATCATCATACCCAGCTGATTTTTCTGTCGCAATGCAGTATTGAAGACTGCAAAAATCAGAACCGCAAGAACACAGCACAAAAGTATAGCTGCAATTATTCCATATACAGATGACAGATAGGTCAGAATATAATCCGCATTAAATGCTGGCAGGATTCCCGTTACATCTGATTTGCCTTTCCCGATCAGATTATTCTGTTTCCAAAGTGAATGCAACATTTTTGTGAAATAATCTGTTTCGCTACCGCTGGAAAACATCGCCTGTATGCGCACAATTTGATATTCCGCCAGTCTGTTTCTCAGGTACATACTCAGAAAAGCTGCTATGGGTGCAGTCAAAAACACAGCCCAGATTCCACAGATAGTTCTTTTCTTTCTGACAGTAAACCAGTCCTTTTTGATTGCGATTGTCAACATAGTCAGCATAGTTACCAGCATCACACAAGCTGTCCTGAGCGCCGGCAGGCTGTAAACTAATATTACTGGAGCAATCATCCATAAGATTGCTCTTATCAGCCCCTTATATCCCCACCCATGATATTTATATAAAATCGCTCCATATACAGGGACATAAAACAGCATCAGTTTTTGTACATCCATGCCTCTTCTGCCTCCCGGCAGTGATATAAAGATCCTTGCTCCGTTTACCTGGTCTCCTTCCAATATAACCAGCAAACAGACGGACAATAAAACAGCTGCAATTATTTTTGAAAATTTTGCCAGTACGGTGTAGTCCAGCAGATACAAAATCATCATAACAGCCAGCCCGATTATAACATGAAACACATATCTGTCAGAACCGGCTACCGCATTCTCACTGGCTTTTCCGGAAATCCCTGCATGTATCAGAATACCTGCAATGCTGATAAGTATAATCATTCCCAAAAGTTTCCATGCAGCCTGAGGTCTGTGGATACTGTCAAGGGAGATCCCTGTTTCCACAGGATCCCCCATGTCTCTGACGGCTTCCTTCTCTGCCTGTTCATGATCCATGCCTGCCTTCATGTTTTCCGCAATCTGATCCTCCATATGATCCTGCAGCTCCTGTTTTATATATGGTCTGGCTTTTGTGCAGCGAATCTGTTCCAGCAATAATTTCAGATATTCGTCCATAACTCACACCTCCAATATAAGCACATTGGTCACTGCTGCGGAGTACTCTTTCCATTCCTCTATTTTCTTTTCCAGGAATCCTCTTCCCTGTCTGGTAAGGCTATAATACTTTCTGGTCTTTCCAGCTACATCCTGTTCATATACTGTCAAGAGTCCTTTCTCTTCCAAGCTGTGCAACAATGGATAAAGAGTTCCTGCTTTCAGCTCAAATACATTCTGAGATTTTTGCCTCAATGTGTCGATCATCTCATATCCATACATATCCTTTTCAGACAAAAGTTTCATTACAAGCATTGCCATACTTCCTGAAACCAACGCTTTTTCAATAGCCATCTGGTCCACCCCCTTCTTAGAATAAGTTATATATCGGTGTTCTATATATCGGTGTTCTATATATCGGTTATCTATATAATAGTTTATTTTACATTATTTGTCAATATATCAATAACATTTATCAAAACTGATGGCTATTACCATTCACTGATTGTTTCGGTAATTGCCATATTCTGTATCCGTTTTGACGGAGCGTAGACAGATACAATGGCAAATATGAAGATAAAGGCAACGATACTTCCAAACCAGAGGATAGGAAAACTCCACTCAATTCCAAAATAATGTGTAATTAGACGATTATATAAAAATCGATTAAGAGAAAGTCCAATGCCACATCCAACTATCAAACCAGAAATTGCATATGTGTACGCTTCCGCAGAAATCATTCGTTTAAGCTGTCTATTATCCATACCAACAGCTCGCATTGCTCCATACTGCTTAATCCGTGCAGATACACTCATGGATATGCTATTGACGATATTAAACAGTGAGATAATTCCGACAGTAGCCAGAAAACCATAACAAACAATTCGTACCGCCAAATAGGTAGCATTATTTTGTTTATTGCTTTCACGCTGATCTGTGATAATAATGTCATCATTTTCAAGGCTTCTAATTTCTGCTATCGTTTCTTCAGTTGCATTTGAATCTAATTGAATTCCAATAAGACCATACTTTGTATTGCCCATGATACGGTCAAACACCGACACTTGCAATACCCGGTCTGCCGTCTGTGCTATGCCTCGGTTATGGGTAATCATAATGATGGTCTGCTCATATTTTTACGATGTTTCTTTGAGCAATGCTATAACCTCGCTGCTATTTTGTGAATCCAGAGTTCCCGTCGGCTCATCTGTAAACTGTACCCCTATCCCTGTATATTTCATCGCTTATTTGACACTGTCGTATTAATTATTTCACCAATTTATGAATTACTTTTTTCAGTAATTCCACATCAACAGGCTTAGCAACATGTTCATCCATCCCTGCTTCTTTTGCTCTTATTCTGTCCTCCGTGAAGGCATTCGCTGTCATTGCAATGATCGGTACCTCCTTTGCATCCTCTCTGTCCAGAGACCTGATCATCTTTGTAGCTTCATAACCATTCATGACCGGCATCATAATGTCCATAAGAATGACATCAAATTCACCAGGTTCACTATTTCTGAACAGTTCAACAGCTTCCTGTCCATTCCAGGCTTTTGACACGTCAGCGCCTTCATTCTGAAGCACAAATTCGGCGATTTCCATATTCAGCTCATTATCTTCTGCCAGAAGAACGTGCAGTCCCTTTATAGATTTTTCGGATACCTCCTTCTGTTCTTCACGTTTATCCGCATCCGAATCTATTTTAAACGGAACCCGGATCACAAATGTCGTCCCTACGCCTTTTTCACTTTCGAAAGTAATGGTACCACCCATTTTCTCGACCAGTTTCTTTGTAATCGGCATTCCCAGACCTGTTCCTGCAAATTTTGTGCGGCTTCCGGTATGCTCCTGTGCAAATGGTTCAAAAATATGCTTCTGAAACTCATCTGTCATTCCGATTCCGGTATCCCGGCAGACAAATTCTATTATCGGCATTTCCGGCTGTTCGGATGGAATTTCCCTGCAGCTGATATAAATCTGCCCGTTTTCTCTGTTATATTTCACCGCATTGGACAGAATATTCATCATCACACGTTTCACATACCTCGGGCTTCCAATAAGATCACGGTGTTTGATTTCTTTTTTCTCCCATACAATCCGGATATTCTGTTCTGCTGCAATCTGTTCGATCACAACAAGCACTTCCTCAGAGATTTTGATCAGATTAAATGGAACCTCTTCCAGAACGATTTCATCTGACTCAAGCTTACTCATATCCAGAACATCATTTACCAGTTCCAGCAGCAGATTGGATGCCTCTTTCACCTTTGTCCTGTATTCCTTCTGCTTCTCCATATCATCTGCATAATGGTCTGCCATATTTACCATGCCGCAGATTCCATTGATCGGAGTCCGGATATCATGGCTCATCCGCTGTAGAAACTCTGTTTTTGCCTCATTGGCTGCTTCTGCCTTTTTTGCTGCTATCAGAAGTTCTGCTTTGTATTTTTCATCTTTTTCCTGTTCCTTTTTCTGATGTGCCTGGTTGGTTCTGTATGTCCAGAACCAGAATATACTGAACATCAGGAAATAAAGAAAAATGACACCTGCTACGCTTAATGGAAGGTTATAAAACACCTCTCTGTCCGGAAGATAGGCATAAATATAATAATCACGCTGTTTCAGCATGATTCCATAACATCCAATTCCTTCCTTCTTCAAATGATAAATATGCTGACTGTCTGTATGCTTTTTCATTGCCTGAACAACTTCGTTGTCGGTTGTATTCTGCCCCAGCAGGCTCTCGTCATTGCTGGCAACAATGATTCCCTCGTCTGCAACAATAATCGTTCCATCTTTCTGGACACTATAACCATTTAAAAGCCCTTGTATCGTCAGCGTATAGTTTCTGGCAAATTCAGGAGATGTGTAATAATAGGTCGCAACGATACCTGGTGCATCTTTTCTGGCACAGGCTGCAATGTCAATATGTGATCCGTCTTTCCTGTTAAACCGTTCTGAATAAGTTCTTTCTTCATATCCGTCAAAATCCATGATAATGTCTTTTTGCAGATACTCCGTGATCTCATTAGTCAGAGACTCATCCATACTGTATTCACAGTCCGTCTTTCCCTCTGCATCCAGTATAATGATACCATCCACCCAGAGAGTCTGCAGGTTTTCTTTCAGAAAATCCTGGCTTAGCTGACCGCCGTTTTCTATTTCCGTATCGATATTCGTGCTCATCTGTCTGGCACTTTCAATGGCACGGAGAAGACTTTTGGATTCCGAAGATTCATTATAATGGGTGCAGGTGGAGCACTGCACTTTCACATAGTTTACAATCTCCACCATCCTTTTCTCTGCTTCCGCTTTTTCTGCGTGGAAGAAATAAAACAGAGAGACTACTGCCACACAGATTCCAATCAGACAGCCGAACAGCCGGATTCGTTTTTCTTTTTTCTTTCTCTTAATATCCAAGGTCATCCACCTCCAGATACTTCTGGGGATCATCCAGATATTTTTCAATGATTTTCAGGGATGTGCCATCCTGACGCATCTCCTCCAGTGTCTGATCCATCTGCTCACAGATTCCCCGATCATCCTCTTTTGCAAAAGCGACACCTATTCCGGTGATCATCAGAGGTTCTTCCAGAATACGGAAACTTGCATCATAATCCTTCATATACTGAACGATAGATTCCTCGTGTGCTGCAACTGCATCTACATATCCTTTCCCCAGAAACGTATAGATCAGCTCCCTGTGTCCCAGACTGATCAGATTGCCCAGCTTTGGGATTCTCTCATCCGTCCGGTTCAGAAAGATTCCTTCCGGTTTGGTTGTGGACTGAACAGCCAGGTTCTTACCCTCCAGGTCACTCAGTTTATAAATATCACTGTTCGCATTTACAGCGACCACCTGACGGCTTGCTATGTACGGTCCCGCCCAGCGGTAATCATCAAGACGCCCTTCCATGGAAAAACAGCCCATGATACAGTCAATCTCTCCGCTCTCCACCAGTTCTTTTTTCTTCTCCCAGTTGATCTGGACAACTTCCAACTGATATCCCATTCTTTTGAAAGCTTCCGTAGCCAGTTCTACATCGATTCCCGTCGGTACACCATCCTCATTCAGATAATTGTATGGTGGATAGTTGTCGCTGCCGAGGGTAATAACAGGCTTTTCGGTTTCTTCTTTCGTGTTATCTGTGTTTTTACACCCTGCCAGGGTGACCGCTAAAATTCCCGCAAGCAGAATGCCTGCAATCATTCTTTTTCCTTTCATTTTCTATCTATCCCTAACTATCCTTTTCGATTCTTTTATGTCCGGTTATTTTCCATTTGTCACTGTTCAGTAACCTGCGGTTCGGTACCCCCCCCCGCCGGATTTTATACTTCTGATTGTCTTTTCCAGTACTTTCATCTCAACTGGTTTTGAAATATGTGCAGTCATACCGGCTGCCAGAGAATGCTGAATGTCCTCTGAAAATGCATTGGCAGTCATGGCAATGATCGGAATCGTCTTTGCCAGCTCATGGGAACTTCTGCGGATTGCCTTCGTTGCCTCATAGCCATTCATAACAGGCATCTGCACATCCATCAGGATCATGTCATAATCACCTGGAGCAGACTGTTCAAATGCTTTCAAAATCTCTTCACCATTTTCACAGATGGTACATTCTGCACCTTCAATCTTTAACAGTTCCGTCAGGATCTCCGCATTCAGCTCATTATCTTCTGCACACAGGAATCTCATTCCCTGCAGGATATTACCATCCTGCTCATCTGTTTCTTCTTGTGCTGCCAGAGCAACTGTTCTATCCTCTGCAATTTTCAGATCTATGAGGACCTCAAAACAGCTTCCCTGTCCCAGTTCACTCTCCACATCAATGGTGCCTCCCATTGCCTCAACCAGGTTCTTAGTAATCGCCATTCCAAGTCCGGTTCCCTGTATTTTGTTTGTAAGAGAACTTTCAGCACGAGTAAACGGATCAAAGATTGTCTCTTTGAAATCTGCAGACATTCCCATTCCATTATCGCTGACTAAGAAACGGTACTTTGCATAGACAGATGACTTTGTCTCATATTCTTCTACAAGGAACTGAATTTTCCCACCTTCCTGGGTATACTTCACTGCATTTGAAAGCAGGTTGCTGAAAATCTGCATCAAATGAACCTGATCACCATTCACCCACTCATGACGGATGTTTTCTTTTATAATTGTAAGTGTCTGCCTCTTTTCATCTATTTGAGAATGAAATATAGTGTCAAGCTCCTGTACAAATTCCAGAATAGAAAAGTCAGAATACTTGAAGACTGTTTTTCCTGCCTCAATCTTACTCATATCCAAAACATCATTAATAATTCCTAACAGATGCTGTGATGAAATGTCTATTTTATCTGCATATTCTATAACTTTTGCTTTATTACCTGCATCATGTCTGATCAAAGATGTGATACCAATGATTGCATTCATAGGTGTACGAATATCATGTGACATATTAGACAGGAAATCCGTTTTCGCCTTATTTGCATTTTCCGCTGTCTGTAAAGCCTCTGTTGCAGCGTTCTTTGCCTTTTTCAGTTTTTGATTGACTACTTCCATTTCCTTCATTGTTTGTAAATGAAGTTCATTATTTCTTTTTTCATATTCTGCTTTTTGATCTGCAAGGCCAAGTCTGGAAATACTGTAGAATAAACCGACAAAAAGTAAAAGTATAAACCCTGCCATGAGTATTGTTGTACACAACACCGTTTTCTGGTAATCTATCAGCACATTGTCAATAACTCCCTTTGCCACAATGCATACCAAAATGGTGTTGTTGCTTTCTATCGGGCAATACCCCAAATAATAGGGAGTCTGTTTTCCCAGAAGTGAAACCCCGGATTCTCTGTTATCAAACTTCTTTTTGAACAGATCAGCCTCTTCTTCTGTAATAGCCTGTTCCCTTTTTAAATGTTTTAACAAAGAATAATTTCGCAGGTATTTATCACCACTCTGGTTCGTATACGTAATATTTCCGTCATTATCCAGCATGAATAAATATGCTTTTCCATAATAACCTTTCAGTTTTAACATGGAATCCAGTTTCGAATGATCGTACACAGTTCCAATTGCCGTATAAGTTTCCCCATTGATCGTATATTCCTGACATGGAATCGCAACCAGATAACCGTCTTTTTTCTTCTGATCATAATCAAGACACACCATTTTTCCAATATTGTATCCATTCTTTAATTCCAGCAGAAGTTTACTTGGCATATCAATCCGCATTTTTGTTCCACCTGCTGATATTGCCTGACCATTTTCCTGAAGGAATATAAGTGTACTTTCCGATTCTTTTTCCCATGCTTCAAAGAAATTCTTGTTCGTATCTGTTTCAAGAGACAGTTCCCTCTCATGAAGTAAAAATTCCTCAACTAACTGCAGCTGGCTGTAGTATCCACTCACTTGAAGATCATAGGTCTGCTGTATCTGTTCGACAACAGCTCCCATACTGCTTTTTCCATTTTCGCTGATATACTTGCTAGACTTGCTTATCAGATACGTTGTTCCTGCTAAGCTTAAAAGAATAATAAGTAGTATAAGCAACAGCCTTGTTATTTTTTTTCTTTTATTTATCGCTTGTTCTATCCCCACTTTTACTGTTCAACCTCTATATAATCTTCCGGTGCTGACGGCTGCTGTCCTTTTGACATTGCTTCGATCCATGTACTTGATAATGTTGCATCTTTAAGCTGCTCAATCTCACATTTCGGATTTATTTTTTTCAAAACAGACATTGTGGTGTCTGTAAGAAGAATAGAATATTCCTTTTCTTTGTCTATTTTCTTATCATTAACTGTTAAGTCCTTTAACGAAAATCCACTTTCCTTTTGATTAACGATTATTTTCATACCGGATGCAATTGGTAATTCGTATTTATTGGTTACGTAAAAATTCTCATCAGCATCAGCGAGATATTTTTCCACGAGTTCATAAACCTGTTTACCATTAATTTTTGCAAAATACAATGGTGTATCCGAACTCTTCGCTGTCATCATGCCAACCCGGCTGCTGGTGCATTCTCCTTTGTATATAGAAGAAGTGAAATAATAATATGGTGCCAGAGCCAGCTGTGCATCATTTTCTTCTCTAATCGTAGTTAAAATGGAAGATGCTGCATCACGGCCATTTCTATCGTTCAGTGAAATGGAATATGCATTTTCAAAATTCACCGTTGCTTTTTCTTCTGGATCTTTGCGATTCATTACACTGCGCAAAGTATCATAAGCCTGTGTTTCATCCATTTCCCCTGACAATAATCCGTGAACAGCCTCAAGACTTGCTTCAAATGATTTTTGAGCGGAGTATCGGATATAAAAAGCATTATTATTAATTTCCTCTTCCAGTCCAGACACATCCTTCATCATGGTTGGAACATCTGTATTCAATGAAATAACACCGCTTCCATCCGCAATCAGCTTTTGCCCCTCTTCTGAAATCATACAATCCAGCACATCCAGTGCAGTATCCAGTTTCTCCTGATCTTTTTCCAGTTTTTTGTTAAATGCAATGTTTAAGGACGGATGCATGTACACATAGGATTCATCCGATGTCTGTGAAAAGTAAGGAATACGGATCAGTTCCGCATCCATCTGTTTCTGCAGTTGCTGCATAATCGTCGGATGTCCATGAAACATTGCTGATTTTTCCTCGACAAACATCTGGGTTCCCGTATCGATGTCAATATTGACATCTTCTTTGCCAAAGTGCGAGTCCTTAAGAAACTGACTGGTTTCTGAAAAAATACGTTTCCATAATGTATCATCAAACTTTACTTCATCCGTTGCAGTTTCTGCACTATTTCGCCATTCAATGCCATCCAGACTTGTAAACTCACCGATTGCCGCCGCCTGGATGATTTCATTATTAGACCAGTCTTCACCAAGATCCATGGAATACGGTTTTATGCCATTATCATAAAACTGCTGACAAGCCTGTACATATTCCTCATAATTTTCCGGAATCTTAATTCCATACTGATCAAACAGTGTTTTGTTGGCAATGATCGTCTGCGGAATACCACAGATTGGCAGCCACTGGATTTCATCCTCCGCATTCTTATAATATTGCAACGCATAAGAATAATACTTAGAAACAACATCATAAGAAGCAAAATCCATAAGATAAGGCTGTAAGTCCTGTGCATCTGTTCCAGAAAATCGACGTACTGTTATGATATCCGGTAATTCATCATGTTCTCTAAAATAACTGTATAAATCGGTATCATTGTTACCAATAATAAATTCAATATCCTGATCAGGAAACTGTTCATGAATATAGGGTGCAATATTTTTCATCAAACGATTATCCCACAGATAAACGGTAAGATGATCATCGTTTTTAGATACTTCTTTCTTTGACTGTCCACATCCAGACAAGACAGCAGTTGCTACAAGTACACTTGACACCACTGCTATCAGACAACGTTTTGCCTTTTTCATACTTTTATTTTCCTCATTCTTTTCTGATAAAATCATTATTGTTACGTCTATGAAATAACACCGTAAAAAACACTGTCAAACAGACAGTGCACGTCATTTCATACAACTGGCTGCCATTTTAAAGACCCTGTAGCTTTGCGTCCCAGACTTTCATCTGGTTTGCCGATTTCCTTAATTATAGCTTTAATCTTATGCAAAAAACCGATTTTATTATACTTTAACGTTCTACTATGCACAAGAAAAAAATTACCGTTTTAACGTTCAAAAACAAAAAAGAACAGCCGATACATATACTCGAACTGTTCTCCTACTTCCGAAGTCCACGCAGCATTGACATTACTGTTTCCTGCTCATTTGTACTCAGATTGTTCCATATCCCCAGAACTTCTTTCTGTTTTTCTGTCAGATTCTCTGAATTACATTCCTGAAAAAACTGCGATAATGTCACGGCAGGAGTTTCTCTTTTGCCTAAAAATCAAAGCCACCGCTTCAAAAGCACGGGAAAATGTATCTGCGTTACGATGGCTTTTTTTCTTTGCCGTCGTGCGACAGAATGAAGTTATATTCTTTACTTATATACTATATGGAAAATTTGTAGATTTTATAAAGATTTGAAAAAATAATGAGCGATACCGTAGTATCGCCCTCTAATTTCTTAATATGGAATTTTAATTATTACCTGCGCACCACCAGTCTTTTTAGAATTGCTTAAAATAAGTTGCCCGTCATGTTGTTTGATAATGCTGTTTGTGATATAAAGTCCCATACCAAAGTGCATATTAGAAGTTCTGCTTTTATCGCCCATAAAAAATTGTTCTTGTGCATGGTGTATAGCTTCTGATGTGAAGCCGGTTCCCTCGTCTGTTATGGATATGTGTAAAAAATGGTCTACCTTTTGTGTTGTTACATAAATTGTTCCCAGTGGTGGAGAATAGTCTACGGCGTTGCTTATCACATTCATAATTGCCCGTTCTAACAGAAGTTTATCCGTTTTGAATATACCCAAGTCAACTTCCTTTTCCATGTGCAGACAAATTCCTTTTGCAAGACATAAAGAGTTTGCCTGTGCTTCAATCTGTCCCATGTAACCAGAAATATCAATTTCTTCCAAATGAAGCTGATACCCGGCAACAGTCCGGGAAATATCAATCAGCGTCTTAATATAAATGCTTATTTGACTGGAGCTTTCAGTGATATAATCTGCATATAGACGTTGTTCGTCATCAAGTTCCGTTTCATTTATCAAATCAATATTTCCTTGAATAACTGTCAAAGGTGTTTTCAAATCGTGGGCTAATGCTGCAATCTGTTCTCTCTGTAATTGTTCTGCGTGCCATTGCTTCTCTAAAGACATTTTCAGATCATCCCGCATTTTAGAGAAAGAAAGCAGAACATCTTCAAATTCTTTAATATTAGAATGGCCTATTTCAAAATCAAGATTTTGTGATGAAATTTCTTCGGTCGCGTTCATAATAGGCACTAATTGTTTTTGTAGACGCCTTGAAAAACGAATGGTTAATAGTATACATACAAACACGCAATTCAGAGCAATTAGAGAGTAAAGTATTATTTCCGGTGAAGGAAAATATTTGTTCAACCATGGGTTTATAAAGCGTGAACCAATATAGTATTGTAAAACAATCAATTCCTTATCCCTTGTAATCAACAGAAACTGCTTTCCGTTATTTGCAGTATTAACACCATCGGTCGCATATCTTAATGCTGATTTCACATCATCATTTTTTAAGGAGGTTTCCAGTATTGTGTATGATTTATCCAGTAAAAGGTAATCACACCCGGGGGGCATATTTTCTGTTACATCTGCCAAATCAGGTGTTGAAGCAAGAACAGGAGCTATTGTTTTCACAAATTCTTCACTTTGATTAGCATAATTAACAATCCCCAAACTAGCAAATATCGTAAATATAAGAAAAGGAGTGATTACGGATAATGCCAGACCGCCTATCAGCATAACAAGGTATTTTATAAAAGCTGTCCTTAATGTCGCTATCTTTGTTCCCATTTGTAACCTATTCCCCAAACTGTAATGATTGGCTGTACCCCCATCTTATTAAACTTTGCCCGTACATTTTTAATGTGAGTAGAAATTGTTGAGTTATCGCTGTCTCCGTCAATACTAAATACAGCCTCATAAATCTGTTCTTTAGAAAAAACCTGTCCTTTGTTATTAGCAAGATATTCACAAATTAAATATTCGCTCTTTGTAAAGGGAACCGGGCAGTCATCAACCCGGATTTCTTTTGCGGATAAATCGACCTTAATATGTTCAAAAACGATTGTGCTGTGTTTTTCTCTTGTTTCCCGCCGCAGATGAGCGTTTACACGTGCCCGCAATTCAGCTATACGGAAGGGCTTTGTCAAATAGTCATCAGCTCCAATTCCCAAGCCAAAAGTGATATCGTTCTCCAATGTTTTAGCAGTAAGAAATAGTATGGGGCAATCCACAAGGGAGCGGATTTTTTTACAGAATGTAAAGCCATCTGTGTCAGGCATCATAATGTCAAGCATTATCAAATCATATCGGTTTAAGTACTCTAAGGGAATCTGTGAAACAGATGGATATGTGGAAACGGTGTGTCCGTCTTTCTGCAATCCACTTTTTATCAATTCCAAAATAGGAATTTCATCATCTATAGCAAGGATATTTGCCATAAAATGCACCTCCTTTCACTCTGGTACTATTGTAGCACCATCATATTATTTTGCAAATTTTACTGACATTTTGCCACCCGGTATTCAGAATTTACTTCTACTGCCACGGAATCAGTTCTATCTTTGTCCAAGATTTCATATATACCGCCTATTGTCCACTGCTCTCGTTTTTGTGAGCTCTTCTCTTTTCCGCTCCAATCAATATGATATAGTTCCTCTTTGGGAATTTGTAATTTTGTATCATTATCAAATGTATAGGATTCAGCAATTATATCAATATATTCTCCAATATTTTCATAGGGAACGGTTTCATCTGTTATCTGATAAACTTTATCCCCGCATAGCAACTGTGTACAATTTTGCGTATTTATTGTAAATTCTCCTTCGGCTGTTGCCTCTGTTTTCTGATTGTATCGAAAAATAGTATCTTTGTCCGTAACAAATCTATTAAGAATAGCTTTGTGGTAGCCTCCGTTTACGTCAACAATAAGCTCCTGCGTATTTCCATCTTTGACCGTATAGACATTTAAAAATGGAATGATATAGGCGGCGTCTGGTTTTGAATCAGCAATATCAGCTAAAGTTTTAAAAGTGGCCTTTTCTGTATCCTGTTGAAGCAGGATTTTCCCGTTTGAATCTATGACCGCAAGTTTTCTGATATAGCCAACCCATTCTCCAAGTTCTGAATTTGACAGCGTATCATCAAGAATGGTGAAGCTGTCTCCCTTGTAGGTAAACTGTGTCACATTATCCGTATTCAGCACACATTCTTCTTTGTCTTTGGAATATTCATCAATTCCCTTTTCCAAAACAGAACAGCCAGTCATACTTGCTCCCATCAGCAGAATAGCAACAACCAGTAAAATCATTTTCTTAATCATCGTTTTTCCTTCCTTCCCATTGTGAAATCCAAAAAGTCACTGCAATAAAAGCAATTATTGTAATAAGTCCCATTATAAAAACCTCATTTTTGTGTAGGAATAGTTTATCGTCTAACACATAATGGCTTAAATCAATCGCCCAAGCGAAAGGGATATACTTCCAAACTCCCGCTAAGACAATATTACTGTACATAATTACCTGTAGGCTTTCAAATACACCTAAAAATAATGACGGCCCAAGTCCAAACTTAAAGCCAATAAATAAATGGAAAATGTAAAGTATAATATTTCCAAAGGCAAGGACTATGATTGTTTCTAACAGCATGACATAGGGTGGATGTGGAATAAGTCCTTGTATTGCTACCAGTATAGAAAATAATAGCACCAAACTAATCAGTGAAAGAACGCCTCCACCAAAAAGGACAAGAAACTTTCCGCAGAAAATGGTTATCCTGTTTGGAACGGACAGAATCGACTGTGAATGTGCGGTGTGATCTTCCATAAACGTATTTAACCCGGTAATTATGCTGATAAGAATTGGAAAAAACGTAGCTGTAATCTCAAAAATCAGCTTATATTTATTGTAGTCTGGCCGGAAACTGTATAAGCCAAAATAGCTTGTAAAAAGGATTGCACCGACTATCGGTACGAATATATGAATTGGTAATAGTGGTGTGTGGCGCAATTTTACCAATTCTGAACGAATTGCTCTATATAGTGTCATTCTATTTTGCCTCCTGTCTGCTAAAATTACCTGCACCCAAATAAGTAAGTACGAAAAAAAGTATGAATGATAAAATTAAAGATAATGCGACAGGTAATATGGAAACGTTAGGAGTGTCATTCAATGTTCCATTGATACCAATTCCCATTAGTGATTCCGCCAGCTTTGGAGCCCAACAATATGGACACAGCCACCATAAGGAGGTAGTTCCAAAAAAGCCGGGAAGAAAAATTCCAAAGGCAGTGTTTACTACAAGCGGCATAAACAATCCTATTTTAAAAATCAAGAATAAGCAAAGCGGAATCTGCCATATAGAAGCTATCATAATAGCAACACTGCCTATAAAGGATTGTCCCGGTGTGAAAATAACGGTTGACGGGGAGATAATATTGCTAACACATACCAACAATGCCAATATAAAAGCCGCAAATATCATTTTTTCAATCAGAATCAGATTTTTACTAATCCAAAATTTTTTCAGATTGATAGACATAGAATATACAGAATAGTATTTATCTGCACGTATTTCTTTTTGATTGGACAAATAGCAAAGAACTGTAATTGTTCCCGGAAGTAAAAAGGAATACCACCAATACAAGGTCATATATTGGAATCCAGTAAATCCAGCCATAAGCCAAGCAAAAACTGCTGTAATCAATGGGGCAATTATCAACAATTTATTGGAAAAGGTTCTTCTGAATTTTAAATGTTCTGATTTAAGGTATTTCATACTCTTACATTTCCTTCCTATAATGTCAAGCCCTAAAGTATTGATTTTACGGGCTTTTTCTTTAAATATTACCTCTCAAAACAGAGCTAAAGGTGTACGACAGTCATCGTATCCTGTACTGAACAGCCATAAAAGGGTATAGCTTATAAAGCGTCCTGGTAATGGGGCTTTTTAAGGCTATAATCCTCTGTTAGCTATGAGGGTGAACCTTCCGTGTCTAATGGGATCCTGTCCCAACTTCCTTCGTCCCACCTGTTCATACACCGAGTGCTTGCCAAGCTTTCTAACAGGGTCGTGCCCTATGGAGTGAACTACCGCAAGCTACAGCTCTTGTTTGTCGTTTGATTCTTACTGACCTTATGATTCTGCAAGGTGCGGTTTCCCGCGGACGCTTACCCTGCATCTCTCAACCAGTCGTTTCGTTATGATCCACGTTCCATGGATCTGGGTCAACAGGTTCTTTTCCAGAACCCTGCTCAATTTCAGAAGTTTCTGAACCTCAGCAGGATTCTGGAATACTGCTTTGCTTTATACTTCTTATGCAGCCAGGCTTTCCTGCCTGGATTCCCGCCGGATATCTTTTAACATCTTCCGGGGATCATACTTGATTCCCTTCTTCAAAATCGTAAAAATAATCCTGAGGAGTTTGCAGGCGATTGCTATTAATGACTGCATCTTTTTCAGTGGATTCTGCTCCCTGGTCGTATAATAGACATGCAATTTCTTGAATTCTTCCGCATGTGCTACAGCTGATTTTGCCGCCTGAAACAGCCAATATCTGAGGCGCTTACGCCCTCTGTGACTGATCCTGGTTTCACCCTTATGCTTGCCGGAACTGCTTGCCACAAGCCCAAGTCCGCTTAATTTCTGGATCTCCTTTACATCGTCAAATCTGGAAATATCTCCCATTTCTGCCACCATACCGGATAGGGTATTCTCCCCGATTCCACATATCTCCAAAACTTTATCCGTATGGGGAATTTCCAGACATTTCTGATTAATCTGCGTTTCTATCAATGCAAGCTCCTCATCCAGTTCCAGGATTTTTTGAACAAACCACTGTACAACCAGTTTCCCTGTTTCTTTTCCTTCACGGATGCCAACACTCGCCTTGGCGTACTCCAAGATTTCTCCAGCTCTGCTATACCCGCGTCCTCTAAGTTTCGCATTATGCCAGATCTGCCTGATTCCGTCTTCTTTCAAAGCTGCCAGATCATCCGGAAATGGTGCCTGCTTCAACAGTTCAAGGCTGAATGTGCCTTCTGTTTTTCCAAGTGCTTCTTTGTACTCTGGAAAATATATTTTCAGTTCCCGGTGCAGTCGGTTGATCGACCGGATCCTGTCCTCATTCAGCTGATCACGAAACATGGATAACCGTCGCAGATCTGCATAAAGCTGCTCTGGAAGATAAGGCATTCCAAAGTTTCCATCTTTTACAAGATTTGCAATCAGCTTAGGATCTTTTGTATCATCTTTCAGCTGGCTGTTATCCTCAAGTTCTTTTGTCTGCTTTACTGCATACGGATTTACCTGAACTACACTGATCCCATTTGAGATCATCCAGGTCGCAAGGCAGAACCAGTAATGGCCGGTTGGTTCAAGACCAAGAACAATCTGTTTTTTATCGTATTCGGCTGCTATCTTTACTGCCCATTCCTTTGCCTTGCTAAATCCATCTGCATTATTGCTGAATGAAAAAGCGGACTTACTGAGTTCTCTGCCTCTGGTGTCAATTGCCCTCAGATAGTGTGTTTCACTGCCTACATCGCATCCTAAAATAAGCATGTCATCACAGATAAAACTGAGTTTTGCATTCTTATCGAACTTCCCTTTGGTTTCCAACTCATGCCAGGTTGAAGCTGTTAAATTTTCTCTGACCACCTCGATTTTCTTCAGAAGCTCCTGCTGTTCAAAAATATTTGCATTTGATACTTGATTTTTCTTCTTTGTGCCGTTAAGATTCATGTTAGATACCTCTTGTATTCTCTGGATTTTACCAACCGGCCAAGTCAGTAATAATCCAAATTTACTTGAGGTATTTTTTTGTGTCAATCTCTTGCCCTATTTAAAGTATACAGGAAGCTTTCTGTTCTTTTTCACAATATCCATGAATAATTTTTCGAGGTTTTCTTCGGCATGTAAAACACCCTCATACCCCAAGACGCCCTCCGAGATAATGCCGATATGGTCGGCAATCTGTTGTACTTCTGTAAGAATGTGGCTGGAAAGAATTACCGTAATTCCCTTAGAGGGGAAGGAACGAATCAATTCACGGAGTTCTTCTATACCAATAGGATCGAGGCCGTTTGTAGGTTCGTCTAAAATCAGCAGGCGGGGATTGTTTAAAATTGCAATCGCAATTCCCAACCTCTGTTTCATGCCAAGAGAAAATTGTCCTGCCCGTTTCTTTCCGGTATTCGTAAGGCCGACAATATCAAGCGCTTCATGGCAGCGTTTATCCGGTAAGCCGAGAAGCTCCGTCCTCACTTTTAAATTCTCTAATGCAGTCAGGTTCTCATAAAGAGGCGGGGTTTCGATTAAGGTTCCTATGTCATTCAAATCTTTTCGGCGCCAAGCGTGGCCGTCAAACTCAATGCTTCCAGATGTCGGTTTCAAAATGCCTGTTATCATTTTAAGTGTTGTGGACTTTCCGGCTCCGTTTGGTCCCAACAATCCATAAACGGAATTTTTTTCAATATTCAGCGATATGTTATTTACAACTGTCTGCCTGCTGAATGATTTACAGAGATTTGTTGTTTTCAAGATTATACTCATATTTTACACTATCCTTTCTTTTGATTATGCTAAAAGGATAACTGCAAATTTTGAAGATTTCATAAAGAAAATAGAATTTCTTAAATACATAATAGGAAATACTTGTCCACTTCCAGAAGATGCTTTCCAATCATATCCTGCAGAAGCATCACCTGATAGGTTGAATTTCGATGATTTTTCAGATAATCTCTGCGAAGAAAACCATACTTGCCAAGTTGCTCCATCTGCTCACCGGATTTATAAGTAAGATCCGGAAGCAGATATCCATTTACATTCGTATACGTTAATTTCATTTTGTTAGCACTCTCCATTTCTCATCATTTTTTGACCACAAATTTACGACATTTACGACAAATCTGACACTGCTTTACAATACCAGACAAAATGACTGATACCCCGGAAAGCCTGTAAAACAGGCACTTTTGGGATACACAAGGCAGGACAAAAATCGACTTCCATTATCAAATAAAAAACGCGAATATTCCAGTGCTTAATAGGCCACTGATATTCGCGTTTCTTATTATCCTAACCACTTGAAAGATGGATAGTATCTTACAACAGCTTTCCCCACAAGCTGGTCAAATAAAGAGTCATCCAATGGAGTGGGTGAACCATCAATGTAAACTTTCCCATTCTTAATTTCCACTACTTCTCCCGGCAGTCCGATCACTCTTTTGATAAAAAGACGGCTTTCATCATCTGGGTATTTGAATATTACAATATCAAATCGCTCCGGGTCCTTGAACTTTTCAGAAATTTCTTAACCGAACAGATTAAGATTAATTCCATACGCAAGCCGAAAGCCGAAAAGGCGGTCTTTCACCATAAGTGTTTTTTCCATGGAGGGTGAAGGGATTTTTGCGTTAATCAAAACAACATTATTGATAACCAGAGTAATTGCCACTACTATTACAATCAATTTCACATAGCCTAACAGTTCACGCCAGATTTTCATATTCTCCACCTCACCGTTCTTCATCATTCATATATCAGAACAATCTTTTGTCATATTTTGCTTCCCGGTACCAGCCAATTCCGATCATGACCACGCCTAATACAATGGTAACCGTTCTGACCATTGTATCAGCTGAAAACAGGCAGGTGATTACAATTCCAGTTCCTGCACCTGTAAAAAAGTCAATAACAGACTTTTCCCGTTTCAATGATCCAAGCACTCTTTCTTTATCCATGGTTTTTACCATTTTGACATCTTCCTTTATTAAGACATCGAGAGAAATATCAAAACGGTTGCTGATGTCTATGAGAATCTGCAGATCCGGATAGCTCTTTTCATTTTCCCAATTAGACACAGTCTGTCTGGTAACATGAAATATTTTTCCAAATTTCTCCTGGTCAGTCCCTTTTCTTTTCGTATTTTTAATATCTGCGTTCCAATGTTCATATTGCTCTGCTCCTGTTCTTCCAATCGGTTTTGCTTTCTCACCTGGATTATATAAAAATTTCTGCCAAATGAAAAGCAATTTACCTTTTACATCGAAAAAACAGGTATGCAAAGCTTCTTTGACATGGGATTTTTGAAAACAGATTCACGTTTCTCTACCTAATCTGAATCCTTATTTTATCTCCGACAGGTGTCCAACCGGATTCTGCAGTGATTTCACCTGTAGCTCCATCATAGTATGCGCTTTCTTCGGTTCCGTAATCTTCATCCGTTTTATCTGCTGCGTCGGTATTTTCTTTCTGGTCTGTATCGTCTTGAAGCCTTACTTCTGTGGGAGCATCTGCCCCTCCGATAATTTGAGTTTCAACCTGATCCTCTGCATCTGACGGATTTTTATCCTCCAAAGTATCCTCCGGAACCTCTTCTACCTCTTCTGTAGTCTCACCAATTTCTACAAAATCGTCATCAACCCAGACCGTGTCTGCAGCAGCCATGTAAGGTTCTCTGGTATAAAGCTGTAATTCCAGATAATCGCTGTCAATATCCGGGAGCAAAAGAACCGGGCCGTCAGAATCCAGCTGATACATACCCCAGAAACTGGTTTTAAAACTCCATTGAGATTTACCATCTGCCGAATTACTGCGCAGTTCATACTGTACCTGATTTCCTTTACTGTCTGTCCCCATAAGCATCATCTCATTACCATTATACAGCTTTTCCTCAAGTTCTTCCGGAATTTCTGCCTTAATTATACTTTGCAGTTTATTCATGGAAAAGTCTGTTAATTTTACGGTTCCTTCTTCTGTTTTAACAGAAACATCTTCCAGCTTTTTATGAACTGTCTGTTTCATAAGCTCCTCATGGGGAATAGAAAAATCAAACTCAAACTCTGCGAAATAATCTTCGCCAAGATTTTCATTTTGATAGGCACCGAGTACCAAATGTACTTCCGGATTTTCTCCCAAATCACCATCAAGGGAAAATCGAGATTCCAGAACAGCATCATAGACATTTTCATCCAGTCCAGTATTTAGCAAATCTTCGTCCGAATATGGCAGATAGTGTCCGCTTTCGTATTCTTCAATTTTCTGTCCATTTATTGTAGTTTTCTGATAATCAATGTCAAGCTGTGTATTGGCAAAGGTCCAGGCATCCTGGACATCATCCGTGTCCTTTTGCCCGGAAGATGTTTTTTCTGCATGCACCTTTGTTAACAGAACCCCATTATCCAGAACAACTTCTTTTAATGTTACAGTAATTCCTTTGTCTTCCTTAGAGGTATTCAACACTTCCGTATAAGATTCAATACCTTTTGGGAAACCAAGGGTTTCTCCTATGGACAATGTAATATTTTTTATTGCAGCCTGGATATGTGGATTAGAAAAGATAACAGAACCCAAGGTGACGATCACACAGGCAGCTGCTGCTTTGCTCCACCCTTTTGGTCTCCGGTTTTCCTTTTTTTCACTCCATTCCCGCTCTGCTTCCTCTATATATTTCGGATCAATATTACCAAATTCTTTTGAAAAATCAAACTTTTTCATATGCGTCCTCCTTCTTTTTCCAACAGTTTCAACAGCTTTTTCCGGTTTCTGTATAAATTCATTTTCACGCTTCCCGCTGACATATGATGCCTTTTGGATATTGCAGAAACAGGATCTAAAAACCAGTATCTTCGTACAAAAATATTTCTGTCCTTTGGAGACATTTCTTCCAAAAAACGATTTATGGTTTCCATCAGTTCTTTTTCCGCCAGCTGTTCTTCCACGGTATAAGTTACATTTAGCTGCTCCATTTCCTCCATAACATCTGCCATATGAACATCCGGGCGCTTGCCTGCAAACTTTTTCCTTAAGCGGTCAATACTAAGATTTCTTGTAATCCGACCGCAAAAGTGTGCCAATACAGAAGGATGCGTAGGAGGAATCTGTGACCATACCGAAAACCAGGTATCATTCAGACATTCCTCGGCATCTTCTCTATTCGCCAATAAATTCCAGGCAATCTTGTAGCAATAAGGGTGATACTTAGTACTCAATTCTATAATTCCATTCTCATCTCTTTTCAAAAACAGGTTTATAATTTCATCATCATTCATTTACAGGTTGTCCTCCGGGTTTCTTTAAGATAAAAGTCACTGTCCATAATCTGACCAGCAACAGATAAGGCGCCTTTTTGAATAAAAAAATTTCCATTCATATTATATATCGTAAAAAATAGTGGATGGTAACAAAAAAATTTAATTTTTTTCAGTTGAGATCCAAACTACAGTTTTGGTTTTCAGAAGATTACCTTTTAGGGGTAAAAATAATGAAAAGCAGCCGATATTCTCATTTTATATATCATGAGATACCGGCTGCAACTGCTGTTATAAAATATTTTCTTGTTCTGTAGTTTTGTACTTTATACTACAGCATTCATTATAATCACGGTCAAAACACATCCTATAAACTTTCCACAAAACGCATAAAATCTTCTCTTCCTTTTGGTGTGCATTTATAAACTCCGGCCTCTTCCAGCACATGTACAAACACCAGTCCTACTTCTTTTTGAAGAATTGCATGAATGTTCTCTGCATTAATATCCGAATATTTTTTCAGCAATTCTTTCGCCCAGACCTCATGCTTTGCTATTTTTTCATTTGAAGAAATATCTTTTCCAGATAAAATGTATTCCTCTAAATTGTCTGATATTCAAGTCGTTGAGTCGCTCTTGAAAGCAAAACCGTATTACACTTGTAAAAAAGGTCTGCCACTTCTGCACTCAGATTTTTTTTGCAAGTGTAATATTCTACATATTCCTGAACTATCCTTATGGAGTAACATATCACTGATATGGACAAACAGATACCTTTCGACGATCAATCAGTCTATTAATTGTTTTTGTACCAACATCAAATTGAATCAATTTCTTTATATAACTTTATTAGTTGCCTAAGCAAATTTTCATATTCTTTTATTGTCTCATCCGAATCAGACTCTTTTACTATATCCTTGTCATTTCGTAGATTAGAAATTTCAAATGGGTATTGGTTCAATAATTTGATTGTTTCTTTGCAATTTGGGATTAATTGATTTCTTTTATTATATGGAATCGCATTTATGCGCTCTCTTAAATTATGCCGCAGATTGTATGCAAGCCAGTCTGCCGTATCAAAAAAAGCACGATACTCATGTCCATATGCTTTCTCAAGGTTTCCTTTGATATAAGAATAGTAATCGTATCCTTCCGGCACTTTTTGGTTGTGCTTGCAAAAATCCTTACAATATGATCATATGCATCCCGGTGCTCTTTTAATGGCTGAATTAATGCATCACCATTTTCTGATATTTCTTCGGCTGTAAGTAGATAAATTTTGGTTTTTTGATGTAATTGATATATCTTTTTCCACAACAGCCCAATCTCATCGTTTTGCATTAGATTAAAAACATTTTGTTCAGCCATTTAAAATACCCCGCTATTGAATTAATGAATTTTTAACTTTGACTCCTTTTCCCTCATTACCAGAAACGATTTTTCATCTAGAATACGGTCACCAAAAATCCGCCAGGATCCACGTCGCTTTATTCGGTACGCTTTAATAGTGGAGATTTGTCCGTTTTCACAGTCTCTTGAAAAAAATTTCCTATATTTAAAAGTTTCTATTATCCCCCATAGAGTTCCTGCAACTATAAAAAAAAGAAGTACTGCTACAGCTTCAATCATAAATATTCTCCTTATCATCCCAGTTACATGCATCGTCACAACCGGACTGCATCCCAAGGTCTTTTGGTTCGATCACATTTCTTACACTACTACCTGCACTATATTTTTCTCTTCTGTAAATTATGCTAAGATGAACAAATGTTTCTCTATAAAGTAACAAAAGAATAAATCCAACAAATATACAGGATAGTAATATAACTCCTTTCCTAGATGCCACAGACTGCAATTGTGGATTTCCAAGGAAGCAAACTGCTGAAATTGCGTTTCCTGATTTGCCTTTCCATTTAAGAACAATGAGTCGAAAGCATCCAAAACCGTAAAATCTTTCAGATTTCCACCCACATACTCCTTAAACTCTTCCTCCAATAATCCGAAAGTTTCTATACAAACAAATAGAATTTTATCATAAAAGTCCCAAATACCATTGTCAACGGATTTTTCGTATATTTATATTTTTACCGTCTCATAACCAACTCTCTCACTTCGAGCATGTAGCAAAAAATCTATCATACCAGATAAGGAATGTCAAAACTGTCCAGATCTTACGGCTGTTATCTGCCTTTTTCTCTTTATGGTCTTTCAGAAGCCGAAGCAGTTCCTCTGTATGAAAAAATTCTTCTGCTTCTTTCGAGGTAAATAACTCCTTTACCCTCTGATACCAGTCATCCTGCCGCAGCCACACACGGATTGGAATTGGAAAACCAAGTTTCCTACGTTCATCGGTTTCCTGTGAAAGAAATTCTGAAACAGCTTTACGGAAAATATATTTGGTTGTACCCGCTGCAATCTTGGCTTCTTTCGGAAGCTTTGCTGCAAAGTCAAAAACTTCTTTATCCAGAAATGGTACCCTGACTTCCAATGAATGTGCCATGCTCATTTTATCTGCTTTCTGCAAAATATCGCCAGGAAGCCAGTATCTCAGATCTACAGACTGCATTTTTTCCATGTCTTGAAGTAATCCTCTGTTTTCTGACTCAAGTTCTTCAAAAAATGGTCTTAAATATTCCTGTGTGGAAGGTCCTGTTACTTTATTTTTCAAAATCTGCGCTTTCTCTTTTTCACGGTAAATATATGCATTTCCGATGAAACGTTCTTCCACTTTCATTCCTGCACGGATAAGGAAATCTCGTCCCTTCACATCCGGCAGCTTTGCAGCCAGTTTTCCAATTACACGTCTGACACCAAATGGAATCCAGGCAATTTTTTTCAATGATTCCGGTTCTCTGTAAATATTATATCCACCGAAAAGCTCGTCTGCTCCTTCTCCGGAAAGAACAACCTTGACATGACCTGCCGCCTCTTTTGAGAGAAAATAGAGTGCAACGGCGGAAGCATCAGCAAGGGGCTCATCCATATGATACATAACATCTGGAAGGGCATCCCAGAATTCCTGCTTGGATATGATTTTCACATGGTGTTTCAAACCTGCTTTTTCTGCCACTTTGGCAGCTTTGTTTACTTCACTATATCGGTCTCCCTCATCGAATCCCACTGTAAATGCCTGATCTGCACCAGAGGAAGAAGCCAGATAACCGGAATCCACTCCCCCGGATAAAAACGCGCCGACTTCCACATCACTTAACATATGGTGCTCCACTGAATCCTTTAAATTCTCTGCAAGCTGATTCCGCAGCTGCTCCATATTCGTCTTACGGTCCCATTGGCCTGGTGCAAGCTTTGTTTTGAAATAAGTCTTTATCTCATAGTTTCCGTTTTTATATAAAAGCATATGACCTGGCATAAGCTTATAAATCCCCCTGAAAAAAGTTTCTTCCAGAGGGGAATATTGAAATGACAAATACTGCTCCAGTGCCTTCTGATTTACTTTCCTTTCATAGCCTGGAAATGCAAGGATACTCTTAATTTCAGAAGCAAATACAAAGTGTCCATCTATTTCGGCATAGTACACAGGCTTAATTCCGAAGAAATCCCTTGCAAGCATCAAACTCTGCTCCTGTTCATTCCATACAGCAAACCCAAACATTCCCCTGAGCTTATTCAGTGCCTTCTCCCCATACAGCTGAATAGTATTTACCAGAACCTCCGTGTCAGAATGAGTACAGAAAGAAATGCCGAAATCCTCAAGTTCTGCCCGCAGTTCCTTATAATCATAGATTTCTCCATTAAAAACAATATGAAGGTTTCCGTCCGTACTTTCCATAGGCTGCTGCCCATCTTCTAAATCAATAATACTAAGTCTTCGAAAGCCCAGCGTAATCTTCTCCCTGCAAAAAGAGCCCTCACTATCCGGGCCCCTATGCTCAATGGCTTTCATCATCCTTTCAATTACTGTCTTCTGATCCTGTCTATAACCTGTAAATCCACAGATTCCACACATTTTATCCTCCGTATCTATTTGATGTAGTTTATACGCTGCAGCAACTTTTTTATCACAAGTGAATCCCACATGGTCACATCGTAATCATAGTGGTCTGTGAGTCTGCGCCTCAGCTTGTGTTCTCCCTTCTTTTTCTACTTTTGTAGAAATCATCTCTAATTTTACATCTGTAGAATTAGAAAGTCAATCCCATTTTCTACAATTGCAGAATCTATGTCATATATTTGATTACCCGTCATGACATACCCCAATGACTCAGATCTTACAGATTTATAAACGGTATGAATGCCTCACTGCTGACAAAATGAAAAGCCGGAAAAACGGTCTTTTGTTACAGAGCCATTTTTCCGACTGTACGGTTATCTATATTTAATGAATCTTTACCCGTTCACTGCACCTGCCATTACACCGCCGATAATATGCTTCTGCATTACAAGTATGTGCAGATACGCACATGCATGCGCTTTCATCTCGGTAATTGAATTGCCGAGGATTCTCACTTATTGTTCTAAGCAACTATACATAACCGCCCCTCATCAGTTTTTATACATAAAAAGCGGTGGGAAATAATTTTCCTGCCGCTTTAAATCTCAGATTAATCATATTTCGCTACATTTCGTAAAATTCTCCTGCATTCTGCCGGGATTCTCCCGAGTCCATCAGGTCCTACATTCAGCAAATAATTAATTCCCAGATGATTTAATTTTTGTTTTATATCTGCGATCTCTCTTGCAGATTTCCAATTTTGATCCCATGCACAATATCCCCAACTGTTATTCACAGTTGCCGCAGTCTCGTACAGGCCATAAGGTGATGGCTTGAATCCGTCAAATGCATTCATCATGCTTTCTTTCAGTTCCGCATCATCTGGTATAGATTCCGGTACTTCATTGTCTCCCAGTGATACATAATCATATGCTCCATTGCCAAGCCTTGAATTGATCAGACAATCTGGCTGATATTTTTTTACCAGATCAAAAATCGCCCGACTATGCTTCTCTTCCAATGTTATCGGAACATCAAACCAAATCAGGCTCAATTCCCCATAATTTCTCAGAAGTTCTTCGATTTGAGGATAAATCTTATTGCGAAAGCACACATCATAATCTTTTTTATCATTATCCGGAAAATCCCAGTCATTGCACCATGCTGTTCCCTCACACGGAATGTGTCCGGATAAATATCCTCCACCATTCTTATCATGCCAGTCCAGATCCTGGGAATAATATAATCCAAACTTTAACCCGTTTTTGTAGCAAGCTTCTGCAAGTTCTCCTAAAACATCGCGTTTGAACGGTGTCGCATCCACCACATTGAATTTATCCACCTTAGAATGGTACATGGCAAAGCCTTCATGGTGTTTGCTTGTAAACACAAGATATTTCATTCCGCAATCTTTTGCAAATTTTACAATTTCATCCGCATTAAAATAGATAGGATTGAATGCCGTTGCCAGTTTGTCATATTCACTTATCGGAATTCTGCATCTTGTCTGAATCCATTCAGCGTAATTTCCACATTTCTGGTCTTTCCATTCTCCGGCCAGAAGTGAATACAGGCCCCAATGAATCATCATTCCATATCCGGCTTCTTTAAACCATTTTCTCGTATCTGTGCTCATACTGATTAATCTCCCTTCATTTGTGTTTTCATTATATCAGAAAGTTCACGATTCCAACATTCCATAACTTTTACATTATATCAGATATTTTTACTTTCAGAGATGCTATTTGCAAGATTGCCATAATCTGCCGAAAATTTACGCGTTCTATTCGCCACTGCAGATAACAGTGAGAACACAACGCGTAGTTTTCAGCTGAAAATATCAGTTCCTGATCAATATACTCCCACGAAAGACATTACCGGTGCTACTCTGGAGTCTTCGATCACGATCGCCAGAAAATCTGTCTGGATTCCTTTAAGATCAATGATCTTTTTATATCCAATGGTAGTTCCATTATAGCATTCTTTCATAGATCCATTTTCTTCATAGCAGACTTTGAACTTTTCTACTCTCTGGCTGAATGGAATGGCCTCCTTCAGTACCAGATAATTAAGTTTCTTTTTCTCGATCCAGTTAATCTTGATCATGAGCTTATTTGTTCCCGCTTCGTTCATAAAATAAGTCTCATAATCATCATTTCTTAATACTGTAGGTTCTTTCTCCCAGCGGTCCAGTGGCGGGATAGATGTGATACCTGCTTCATCAACCAGATTATATTTAAAGGTATTCTCAATAAACTCGCCCAACTGTTTCAGATTTGCAGCATCTGTTTCATGGATACGGCCATTTTTCATCGGAGGAAGATTTAATAATAATGTGGTATTTCCCCCTACGGATTTTAAGTAAATGTCTTTCAGGTTCTCAAAGGAGCGGACCTGGTCATCTTCTTCCTCATGATAGAACCAGCCTGGACGGATAGAAACATCCGTCTCTGCAGGGTACCATGCAAGCTCTTTTTCATTTGCAAGGCGTTCCCTGCTTCCAAGATCTGTCTGGGTCTCGTCCAACGGCCGGTTCCGGAATTCTTCATTATCTTCCTGCTGGCTTAACGCTGCTGTGATCGCCGGATCAGTCATATCCTTTGCAACAACGCTCCATTCACTCGGTCTTACTTCCCCGGCCTCGTTTCCACACCATCTGATGTCCGGGCCTGAAATAGAAATCACCGCATTTGGCTGCAGTTCACGCATCACTTTATAATATCTCTGCCAGTCGTATTTCTGAACCTTTCCATTTGGTCCCTCACCACATGCACCGTCCAGCCAGATTACAAAGATATCACCATATTCTGTCAGCAGCTCTGTCAGCTGGTTCAGATAGTAATCGTCATACTCTTTTCCCTTTCCATAGCTGCTGTTGTTTCTGTCCCAGGGTGAAAGATAAACACCAAATTTGAGTCCAAACTCCCGGCACGCTTCGGCTGTTTCTCTGACAATATCCCCTTTTCCGTTTTTGTACGGGGAGTTTTTGATACTATGCTCGGTGTATTTGGATGGCCACAGGCAAAATCCGTCATGATGTTTGCATGTGAGGATCAATCCCTTCATCCCGCCCTCTGCTGCTGTTTTTGCCCACTGGCGTGCGTCCAGCTCTGTCGGATTAAAAATGGATTCCGGTTCTGTTCCATCTCCCCATTCGCTGCCGGTAAAAGTATTTACAGTGAAATGAATGAAACAGAAAAATTCCATGTTTTCATATGCGATCTGTCTTGCTGATGGTACCGCTTTAACTAATCTTTTATCTTCTTTCAAACCATTATAGTTCATATCGAATTCCCCTTTTTATTTTTATCGTTTCCTCTCTTCAGAAAAACGGTAATTCCATTTTAACCTTTTAATCTTCTGCTTTTCAGTTCTTCATTTGCTTTTTCTACATTCATTTTTGTCATGATGAACGTGATAATTAAAGCAAGGATTACAGGGAACCACAGATACATGAAATGTAACATATTCAGGCAGGATGCAGACTGGGTAACAACTTCACCATTGAATCCACTTGCAGCTAAAAGCCATCCTGTCAGTGCAGTACCAATTCCACCACCAAGCTTGGTTCCGAAAGATGTACAGGAATACATGGTTCCATCAATTCTTTTGCCTTTTGTAAGGTAAGTATATTCAGAACAGTTTGCCACAACTGCTCCCATATCTCCCTGCCATGGTCCCTGTCCGAATGAGGATACAGCAGTAAAGAGAATCATAAGAGGTACACTGTGCATATAAGCTGCAACAACAACAAGTGCTCTTCCGACAGTTGCAATTGCATAACCTACTATATTCAGTTTGTAAAGTCCTTTCCATTTTGCTACCAGGGTAGGTGTTATGATCAGTGCAATGATCAGTGGAATATTGATCGCCCAGGAAAATACAGCATAAAGATCTTCATTAAGAAGGACATATGTCATATAGTAAATACCCATGTTCAGCATGGCAGAGTATGTCTGCTGTACAATATATGTTACGGAAATCATAATGTAATATTTGTTAGAAAACAGAAGTTTTGCTGCCTCTACAAGACCATATTTCTCTATCTCGTCATCAACAACCCCATCACCATTCAGTTCCTCTTCCGGAAGCTCTTTTACAGAGAAAACAGAGATGGTATTTACAATGACACCTACAATGGCAAACACGATTGCAACTACTCTCCAGGCGTATGCCCCTCCTCCAAGGATCTGTACAAACTTAACTGTCACTGACTGAATAATAAGGACAGTTGAAAAGGCAAAGATGAATCTCCAGGATCCCATCTCAACTCGTTCCTTACTGTTCTTGGTTACTAATGCTACAAGTGCCGCATAGGCAATATTGTTTGCAGTAAAGAATACGGCATTTAAAAGGGTGTATGCAATGAAGAACCATGCATACTGTGCAAATTTTCCCATGTTAGTCGGAATAGCAAAGTTTGCTATCAGGGTTACCGCACAGCCAATGTATGCGTAAAGCATCCAGGGTCTTGCTTTTCCAAGACGGCTCTTTGTTTTATCGATCATAGCTCCAAAAAAGATATCCGTTACACCGTCAAACAGTTTGGATACTGCAATAAGTGTTCCGACGATACCTGCATTCAGACCAACTATATTGGTCAGATAGATCATGATAAAGGATGACAGAAATGAATATACCACATTTCCAGCCATGTCTCCTGAACCATATCCAACTTTGTTATACCATTTCAAGTACTTCTTTTCTTCCATTTTTCCCTTCGCTTTCTCCTGGTTTCTCCAGGTTGTTTTCATGCGTTTAAACCTGTGAGATATCTGATGGCTTTCTGCTTCTCTGCTTCTGTCTCCCTGCTTCTGTCTCTTCCTCTTGTTCTCACATCTGCTATTTCCTACGCATCTCTTGTTCGATGAAAATTATATCCTTTTCTCTGTTAAATTCATATAAACAGATTTTGACAAAACATGCACAAAATTTTTCAATTTATAAAATTCTCATAAAGCTTCAGGCCCGTTTTTTTTGCCAATGTAACAATTGCATAATTTTTATGTGTAATTTTTGTATATTATTACAATTGCTTTTTTGGATATCTTTTTTTAGGACCTTTTTTAGATTTTCCGTATTTCTGTATAGGTATAAAAAAACTATCCTGTAAAAATACAGAATATAAAAACCTTGTATTTGTTCAGGATAGTTTTATTCACAATTCCTCCATTTCCTGTGTCTGTAAAATGTATTTTTCTTTATAAAGGGAACGATACTCTCTGGGCGTCATCCTGTACCGTTCCCGAAATACCCTGTTAAATGTCCTCTGGCTGTCAAAGCCAGCATCCAGACATATATCCGTGATGCTTTTATCTGTACACTCCAGATGTACACAGACATAATTGAGCCTCTGCTCATTAAGATACTGGTTAAAATTCCTGTGGAAAGTCCCTGAGAACACCCGCGAAAGTGTAAATTTGCTTATCCCCAGATCTTTTGCCATGGATTCCAGCGAGACTGGTTCCTTAAAATGTTTTGCAATATAAGATACTGTCTGATAGATAATATCACTGCTCTCCACACTGCTCTTTTCCGCCAGTCTGTAACAGGGGATGCTCCTTGCAAGCAGAATCTGTACATACGCCTGTTCAACAACAGGGTTCTTATCTTTTCTTTTTTTATTATCATAAAGACATTTAACTGCATTCCGGATATCCGGGTGTAAATTCTTCGATGTGATTACTGGATTATCCGGACATGATTTCTGTATTGTATCTGCAAACTGTCCTGTCAGCGTCATCCCTGCCCACAGATACCAGGCTCTGTTTATCCCTGGTGAAAACACCTGATAATGGTGGATCACATCCGGAAAGATTACTGCAAAATCCCCCTTATCCATATGATACAGTTCCTGCCCCATCCCAAGCTCCAGGGTTCCTTCTGTAATATATATAAATTCTATGGAGTTATGAAGGTGTGGGGAAGCATGTCTGGACGTTTTACTTCTAAAATGAAGGTTTTCTTTTTTCTCCTCATATACAGGAAACATTTACTCTATCTGCCACTCAAAATGTGATTAAACATACTCACATCGAGATAATGCGGATTCTCACGAATACCGCTTACTGTTTCTTTGTGTATGCTTTTGAGTAACCGGAGTTATCTCTACTCACAGATCCTAAGTACACTCCACAGTCGTTAATTCCCGAAATAGCCTTCGGTACATACTTACGTTTGCGGGATCATGCAACTTCGTAAGTCTCTGCATCTCTCAGATTCCGTGCTGCATTGAGATCTCTGTCCTCAATATATCCACATGTGCATCTGTAGATCCTGTCTGAAAGTTTCAGATCTTTTTTAATACAGCTGCAGCAGTGGCAGATCCTGGAAGATGGATACCATCGGTCAACTACCCTCAGTTCGATTCCATATTCAGCACATTTTGTTTTCAATTTTGTCCGGAATTCATAGAATTTCTGGGACGCAACTGCTTTTGAGAGATGCCGGTTCTTCATCATCCCGGATATGTTCAGATCCTCGATCGTTATATGAGACGGCTTGGTTTTCACTATCTCAGATATTACCTTGTTGATATGATCTGTACGGATATTTTCTATCCGATGATGAAGTTTCTGTACTTTAAGCTTTTGTTTGCATATATTTGCTCTTTGAGTGGTCTCTCCTTTCTTTAAGTTCTCATATTTACGGGAAAGCTTTCGCTGTGCCCGTCTTAATTGTTTCTCAAGTTTTCTGATCCGTGCTGTTTTATTGATATTTCTGTATACAGTTCCATTTGACACAACTGCAAAGTCTTTCAGCCCCAGATCAATTCCGATCCCATCAGTGAAATTTCCATCTGCTTCCGGAGCAGGTATATCGACAAGTGCAGACACATAATATCTGCCTGCTTTCATGGAAACTGCCCCGCTTCGGATCACATATCCATCCTTAGAGGCCGGAATGTAACCTTTTTCTTTCAGCCTTACCCAGCCAAGTGTTGGGATCTTGATCCTGTGACGTTCACAGAGACAGTCTTTGGGATTATTCTTTACAAAATACATTTTTACATCAGATCTTCCTTTTTTCTTATATCTCGGGAAACTACTCTGATGATGAAAAAATCTTGAAAAAGCGGTACAGGCATTTTCGATTGCATTCTTTACCGATTTGGAACTGACTTCTCTGATCCAGAAATATTCCGGATGCCCTGGAAGGTATTCTTTGTTCAGCCATACACTGAACGACTTGCCGCTCATAAATCTTTCACCGGCATCATAACGTTCTTTATTATGAAACAGGTAGAAATTATAAATATATCTGCATGTGCCGATTGTCTTATGTATTTTGATCTTCTGCTCTTCTGTAGGATCGATCTCTGTCTTGAAGCTCTTCAGCAATCTCCTCATCCTTTTCTATCTGTTTTTTATACTTACGAAGTCCATATAATCTACAGGAAAATACATGAAGGATGGAAATAATATCCTGTACAAGTTCTTCCTGTGGTGACAGTTCTTCATTGTTCACCACCAGTATCGTTGTGTGGAATTTCATGCAGAATCTTTCAAACCAGTCGTATCCAAAACGGATAAATCTGTCTTTATGCGTGATCACTATGGTTTTGACCTTCTGCTCCATGACTTCGTCCAGTAATCCATTCCATTTCCTGCGGTTATAATTAAGTCCGCTTCCATAGTCTTCCATGCACTGGTCTACGATCATTCCTCTGGCATTACAGAACTGACGCAGAAATGCTGTCTGATTTTGAAGATCATCCCTTTGGTTTTTGGTAGATACTCTTGCATAAATAACAACTTTTCGTTTATCATGTTCTATATTTATACCTTTAAATTGAAGATACTGGTCATATGTGTAATAACGCCTGTCTGTTGGAGTTCGGTTTGCTTTTAAGATTCCCTCTCTGTCCCATCTCTGAAGCGTTTTTACAGAAACACCTAATAATTCAGCAAAATCTTTTGGTTTATAATTTGTGATATTTGATGTGTCCATAATATACCTCCATAAGTATATTTAAACACATTTAATATCTTTTTACAATATATTTAGTTACTTATATCATCCTCCTTTTTTTGCAAGATTTGTCTGTTTTTTCTTTCTATTTGGCATGAACTCCCGGTTAACCTGCTTTATAATACAGCCATAAGATAAAGAAAGGAGGAACAGACAATGAAAAGATTTAAAGCTTATATCGAATATGTAATGAATTTTTATGCCAACTATTACAGATTTTACCGGTAAGTGCAAAATATGGCTTCCGGATATAACCCGGAATCTGTATTTGCAGTTCATGTAGACCTTGTAATCAATAATTTCAGTATACGCTAGAATCCGTTTCCTGTACATGAACAGGATGCGTTAATATATAAACAAAATTTTACAGTTGGCAGACTTAGCCAAAAAGAGCCGATATCAGTCTTGCAAAGACCTTGTATCGGTTCTTTTTGTATTTTCTCATTATCTAATTATGGGAGGATTTTTCTGTATCACCGAAAAAACTTTTATCCCCGCACTTCAAGCCACTGGTCAATGTTCCCAAAATGTACCGCCTGCAGGTTATCTACATCAACCAGTTGCGGGAAGCTGTTTCTGATGATCACGACACCATTTTCCTTATCCTGTTTTTCTCCACCGCCAGCAATGCCTCCCATGGTCATATCAAGTGTTAAAACCGTTCCATCTTTATAACGCACCTGGTCAATATTAGCTCTGGCATAAAGATCCATGCCATAATCCGTACCTGTGTACTCAAACTTGTTTTTCTCATCTTCATACACCTTCATAGCTTCATCATAATCAAGATATAATGACCATAAAAGGGGCGTTACTTCCATTTTTTTCACTGTGATTTCATAACCTCCAAAATCACATTTCCGGTTCACTTCCAGAGTTGTCGGAGGCTTTACTGCACCCAGAGTCCATTTAAAATCCCATGTTCCATCTGTAATAACAGTCGTATCATAATCTCCTTCCTCCGTAAGATTCTTTAATGTGATTTCTACTGTTTTATTACTCAGATCATAATCACTGTCATAAGATATACAGGCGTTAAAATACTTAAGATGTGCAGAATTTTGATCTGTTTTCAGTAACACATCCTGTCCTACCCCAGTATTGAAACTTCCAAATCTGTTATCGTCCACTGCATATACTTCTTTTCCATCGATCTTAAAATGTGTCATCTCCTCAAAAGAAGTATGATCAGTCATAGAAATACTGTCCTCTGTTTTCACTTCAAAAAAAACATACAGGAATCCCTGATCCTGAATAGAATCTGTCAGGGTAACCGTCACACCATTTTGTGTTACAGACTGGTCTATATTCTGAATATAAGTTGATTCCTGCAGTGTCTCCTGCTGTTCCTCTGATGGATCCAGTCTTTTCACCAGGTAATCATTCCATTTAAAGAACTCTTTTGCAGCCACAGTAACAGCCATACCAGTACAGATTACTGCTGCTGCAATCAATAATCGTCCACTGATTTTTTTTCTTTTGTATTTTTTATCAACTGAATCCGCCTGTTCAATCTGTTTTAGTGTATCTTCAAATTTATTATGAAAACCCTGTGGTACTTCCGGTGCGATATTATTCCATTTCTTCTCTAACATGACATTTTCCCCTTTCCTGTTATTCTCTTTAATTGCTTGCTGTTTTTCCCAGTTGCCGTTCTTTTCTCTTCTTCGGATAACTGCACCTTCAAAAACTCTCTTGCACGTGAAAGTCTGCTTTTGATCGTTCCTTCCGGAATATCCAGAGCCTCACTGATCTCTTTCAATGAAAATCCTTCTAAATAATACAATGTTACCAAAACCCTCAGATCCTCCGGAAGTTCCATAATCGCCATATACAGATGACTGTATCTGTCCTCCTCAGTCATTTTCATATTGTCCATATATTCTTCATATGGAATAACATTTTTTCTTTTCCGAAGAATCCCTTTGCATTCATTGATCAATATCCTTGTGATCCATGTTCGGAAATATTTTTCTTTCTTTAAAGTGGGAAGTTTTTCATATGCCTTAAGAATTGTTTCCTGCACAGCATCCCCACAATCAGAGTCATTCTTCAGAATGGACTTCGATATATGATACAGCATGGCTTCTGCATCCCGGACCTCCTTAATAAATACATCTTTTGTCATAACTTTGTCTTCTCCTTTTGTCCAGCTGGATTACTACTCATGTTTACTTTTACACTAATTAGATGCATCGGAAAGGAAATCGGTTCTCATAAAAGTATTTTTTCCGTTGCCTCTTCCATTGCCAACGAAATATCCACTTTTTTAATCTCTGTTCTGTTTGTGTTTGTATTTTTTATGTAATTCCGTAATATATTCCTCAAGCTTCTCTTTGTCTTGCTCTTCACAGGCGACAAAAACAAAACACTGCTTAAGATCAATCCGATATGCTTTCACTGTTTTCTCACCCAGTTTCTCTGTATATGTGCAATGAAAGATGAGATACTTTATCCCCATTCCAGACAGGTACGCAGAGCATGACTCTCACAAAGCAGTGTCCATTCAGATAGTTGGAACCGTTGTGTGCGGCTCAGTATAGATAATATCAGCAGAAATAAGGTATCTGCTGTCGGAACAGAAAAAGTTTCAAAATAGATCAAAAAATATTGCTGAAGTCTGCCTATCAGTATTTTTTCGCTGTATAATGTTTTTGCCGTACAGGTTCACTTTCCTTTGTAATGTTTTATGCCAAATTCATTATACATCAGGAAATCCTGTACGATATTTTTTTATAAAAAAGTTGTAAAGTGGTGTATCAATATCATAATTTTCTAAAATTGAAACTTTTTGCTCTTTGACAGGATATATAAGAATGTAAAGGTTAAAAGCTTTTAATTTTTGAAAATATTAAAAAGAAAGTAGGATTGATATGACAGATGAAGAAGAACTTTTGCAGCGTCTCAGGAACAGAGAAAAAAATTCAATAGATGAAGCAATCCGAATTTATACGCCGTATTTGAGTACTGTTTTGTATCATATGGCCGGCAATTCACTGCCGAAAGAGGATATTGAAGAAATTGTGGCAGATGTGTTTGTTGTACTTTGGAAGAATACCGGGAGGATAGATTTGCAGAAAGGTACATTACGGTCATATCTTGCTGCTGTTGCCCGGAATTTTGCTCTGAAACGGATAAACAGAAAGATGGATCATACATCTCTTGAAGATATTGAACTGTCAGATGGCAAAAATTTCATGGAAGAGAATTTTCACAATAATTATGTATGGGAAACAGTTATGAGCCTTGGCGAACCTGACAGCGAGATTTTTGTAAGGCGGTATAAATTTGATGAAAAAATCAAGGATATTTCAAAAGCAATGGGACTTAATATTTCTACAGTTAAGACCAGACTTTCAAGAGGAAAACGAAAACTCAGAAAAATGTTATCGGATGCGGAGGAAAAATTATGAGAAGAAAAAATTTGCTTAAAGAATTGGGAATACAAAAACAGGCAGATATTTCCTGCAATGCTCTTGATATTGATACAGAGAATGTCAGACAGAGAGTTTATGCAAAACTTGACTTCGCAGATACAGAAAGGAAGCAAACGACTATGAGATCAAAAAAGAAAATATTACCTTTGTTGATAGCTGCAACACTTACAATTGGAGTTACGGCTATGGCAGCAACAGGAAAGATTTCAATGTGGACAGGTTCATCTGCATCACGTGCTGATTATACATCTCTTCCAACGTCAGAACAGATTACAAAGGATATTGGGTATAGACCGGTATTGATTGATACCTTTGAGAACGGGTACTGCTTCAAAGAGGGCAATATTATAAAAAACAGTTTTAAGGATGGCAATGCAAATGTAATTGAGAATTTTAAATCTGTGTCCTTTGATTATCAGAAGAATGGAGATGTTGTATTGTTTGAACAGCAGAAATTTAACTCAAAACTTACTCCGTCAGGTGATATTATTGCCACTGTAAATGGAACAAATTTGTATTATGTACATTATATAAATAAAGTGGTATCCGATGATTACGAATTGACAGAACAAGATAAAAAAGACCAGTCCAGTGGAAAAGTTGTATTCAGTTACGATGACAGTACTTCTCAGATTGAAGTCAGTCAGGTTCAAAGCGTTAACTGGAATAAGGATGGCATCCAGTATGATTTGCTGCAAATAGATGGAAAATTATCTGCCGGAGAACTTGCAGATATGGCGAGAGAGGTTATTAATAACAGAAGATAAAGAAAAAAGATGGTGGATTCAGTCCGGTTCACCATCTTTTTGTAACTGTTGTGGAAATACCTGTATCGCAGCTGATGCATAATATGTTATAATTTACAGATAGTGTAGCTGTCCAGAACTTTTATAGTTAAAATAAAAGTACAACCTTTCGATTCATTCAATTAGCTGTACTCTCATTTCCTAGATTGACATGATCCAGCAAAGGGATTGCGTAATTGATATCGTTACGCTGCCCTTCACGGATCATAAAATAAACCGGATAACCGTATGCATCTACAACTGCATGGATTTTTGTGGGCGTCCCTGTTTTCCAGAATTTTCAGGCGGCAGTAATGAAGCTATACGGTTCCATTCTTCATCGGTTAATTCGTATCGTCTCAACATAATTTTTCAATTCTATCATAAAAGGATTCTGGGTTCAAGATGGGGTAATGAGAAATTTTCTATCCGGATGTCCTGTTTATTCTTTATGATCATTCCAATACATGCGACAGTGCAGTGCCCTTCCCGGAAATAAAAAAACGGCTCATATCTTCATTCTCCAGTTCAAAATTGGTGTCCAGGGCTATCCTTTCGCCTGATAGTTTTCATATAGTTCAGAAAAGAAGCTGTTCTTTCAGTTTCCATTTTCTGTTCCTGGAAGTAAAGGCTGCCTCCACAGAATTCAGAAGCAGCAGCCTTTTCTGCTCCTGGGTAAGATTTAACAGAGATTCCATATATCGGAATTCCCGGGAAAGGGTTGTTCTTTCAATCGCCGGATCATCGGTATTTAAGGTTACCTTAAGTCCCATTTCGAGAAATGCTTTCAGCGGATACACAGACATTTCTTCCATAGCTTTTGTCTGGCGATTACTTGTAGGGCACATTTCCAGAAAAACCCCCTTATCCTTTACAAGCTGTATCACTTCCTTATTTCCCGCGATCCTCACACCATGACCGATCCTGACTGCCCCCATATGGACAGCTGTTTTTACATCCTCTGCATTTCCGGCCTCGCCTGCATGGATGGTAAATGGAACCTGATATTCTCTTGCTTTTGCAAAAAGCGCCTCGTAGTTTTCTGTTGGAAAGAGTGCCTCGGCTCCTGCAAGATCGATAGCAACCACGCCGCCATCTTCAACAAGATATTTTTTTGCCAGCTCCAGAGTTTCCAGATTTTCTTTCTGGTTAAGATCACCGCGCATACAGCATAAGATCAGATTACCGGGGATGGGAGCTCTTTTCAGACCACGTAATGCAGCGTGGATCGCTGTTTCCTGGGTCATTTCCTTCTGTGTATGGAGCTGTGGGGCAAAACGAAGTTCTGCGTAGATCACACCGTCTTCTTTCATTTCAGAAAGGATAAGATAAACAGCCTCTTCCAATGCCTCTTCTGTCTGAAGAAGGGAAAGAGGCAGGTCAAAGCATTTCAGAAAATCATTGAGATTTTCGCAGGTATCCGGCACAGAAAGGAGAGAAAGAAGCTCTTCATCTGTGGCAGCCGGAAGCGTGATCTGCTGCAATGCGGCAAGTTTTCTGGCTATCTCTGTGGTAATGCAGCCGTCCAGATGTGCGTGGAGATCGATGTAGTGATCAATTCTATTTTCTGTTTTCATAGGCGCTAAGTACCTCCCTGGTTGGATTTATTCTTATCCCTGAAATGGTTTTGCGTTTCTTATGGTATCTGTCGGAAGGAAATATTAAGGTGAATTCCGGGTTATATTTCCTGTGTGGCTTTTTTTAACCAGGATTGCTCTTCTTCATTCAGATACGGAGAAATCTTTTCGTATACAAGGGCATGATACTGATTGAGCAATTTGCGCTCTCCTGCTTCCATCTGTTCCGGATCGATACCTTCCAGATCAAATGGGACCAGAGTCAGTGGCTCAAATTTCATAAACTGGCCGTAGGATGTTTTTTCGGCTTTTTTGCAAACTACAAGATTTTCGTGACGGATGCCGAATTCATTTTCCGCATAATATCCCGGTTCATCGGAGGTGATCATCCCTTCTTCCAGAACAGGAGCCGGAAGCTCGGCAGGGCTTTTCCAGCGGAAGCTCTGCGGTCCTTCGTGTACATTGAGAAGATAACCTACGCCATGGCCGGTTCCGTGGTTGTAATCCTCTCCCATAGCCCAGAGAGGTCCTCTAGCCAGGGCATCCAGATTCAGGCCGGTACAGCCGTAACGGAATTTTGCTGCTGCCAGGTTCAGGTGTCCACGGAGTACTGCTGTGAAATATTTTTTTTCTTTTTCAGTAACCGGGCCAAGTACAACGGTGCGGGTGATATCAGTAGTGCCCTCCAGATAATGTCCGCCTGTATCCATCAGAACCAGCCCTTTTGGCTCCAGTGGAATATTGGTTTCTTCTGTTGCACTGTAATGGACAATGGCTCCATGTGCACCGTAGGCAATGATGGGATCAAAGCTGTTTCCCTGAAAATTCTCCTGTCCGGAACGGAATTCATAGAGCTTATCAGCAGCGGAAAGCTCGGTGATCTTCTGTTTTCCCGCATTTTTCTTCAGCCAGTGGATAAACTTCACCATTGCAACGCCATCTTTAATATGGGCTGTCTTTTCATTCCGGACTTCGGTTTCATTTTTGATGGCTTTTGGGAGAAGGGTCAGATTTTCACCCTCCAGGATCGTTACCGGCTTTGGAATACTGCTGGCCAGCCGGCTGTTTACATTGCTTCTGGAAAGAAATACCTTTTTCTCTTCGGGGATCGTCTGTACATAGGTGTAAATATCATCATATGGATAAATGGCAATGCCGTCTTTGGAAAGTGCTTCCTTAACAGAATCCGAAAAGGCTTTTTCATTGACAAAAAGACGGAGCTCACTGTCATCCAGCACAAGATAGGAAAGAACTACCGGGCAGCAGTGGATATCATTTCCGCGGATATTTAAAAGCCATGCAATATCATCAAGGGAAGTGAGGATAAAGAGGTCTGCGCCCTTCTCTTTCAGTTTGCTGCGGATCTCACGGATCTTGTCTGCTCTGGATCTTCCGGCCCATTTTTCGGATAATTCCATTACCGGTTCACAGGAAAGTGCCGGACGGTCATTCCAGATATTTCCGATAAGATCCTCATTTACAGAAAAATGTACCTGTTTTTTCTGAAGGATTTTTTCTAGCGTCTCTGCTTCTTCTGCACTTACGGTACGGCCATCGAAGCCGAGACACATTCCCTCTTTCAGATTTTCTTTCAGGAATTTGTGGATCGTTGGTACGTCCGGTTCTCCCATCTTAAACAGAGTAACCGGAGTTCCCTCTAACTGCTGTGCAGCCTGGATAAAATATCTTCCGTCTGTCCAGAGTCCGGCCATGTCCTGCATGATCACGGCAGTTCCGGCAGAACCGGTAAATCCGGTGATGTATTTTCTGCATTTAAAATAATCCCCAACATACTCAGAACCATGAAAATCATCGGTCGGAACCAGATAAGCATCGATTCCCTTTTCCTTCATTTGTTTTCTAAGAGCTGTGATCCGTTCTGTAACTGTCATAATCTTATGCCTCCTCTGTATAACTGTTCTTTATCGCAAAGCCATGATCCATAGGGCCGCTTCCTTTTCCCAGATCCAGCATGGCAGCAAGGGCTCCGGAAATATAGTCCTTGGCACGGTTTACAGATTCCACCATGGAAAATCCCTTTGCAAGGTTGGAAGTGATGGCCGAGGAAAGAGTACATCCTGTTCCGTGGGTGTTGGGATTGTCGATCCTTTTTCCCTCAAACCACTGATATGTTCCATTCACATAGAGAAGATCATTGGCATCATTGAGCTTATGTCCACCCTTGCAGAGAACTGCACAGTGATACTGCTCGGAAATCTGTTTTGCAGCTTCGATCATATCATCGGCGCTTTTGATCTTCCGTCCGGTAAGCACCTCGGTTTCCGGGATATTGGGGGTGAGAAGATCTGCAAGAGGAAACAGTTCTTCCTTCAGAACATCCACCGCCTCCTCACTGATCAGTCTTGCACCGCTTGTGGCAACCATAACCGGGTCCACCACGATATTTTTTGCCCGATACTGTCGGAGCTTTCCTGCGATCATATGGATCCGATCACTTTCGGAAACCATTCCGATCTTTACTGCATCCGGAAAGATATCCGTAAAAATACAGTCCAGCTCCTGACCCAGGAACTCTGCGGTTACATTCTGGATGGCTGTGACACCGGTGGTGTTCTGGGCAGTCAGCGCGGTGATGGCACTCATGGCGTATACTCCGTTTGCCATCATGGTTTTAATATCGGCCTGGATCCCGGCTCCTCCGCTGGAATCGCTGCCTGCGATGGTTAATGCTGTTTTCATCTTTGGTTTCCTCCGTTTTCTGTGAATATATGGTTCTGTAACTCTGTCAGATCCCGACAGTAGATATAGGCATCCTTTTTCAGCTGTTCCTGATCCGGTTCTCCCAATGCGTCATAAATACCGGCAGTCAGAAATCCTGCATTTCCGGCAGTCTGCAACGCGTAGAGTGAATCCTCCACAACCAGCGTCCGGGATGGCTCCGTTCCCAGTGCTTCTGCAGCTGTAAGATAGACCTTCGGAGAATGTTTGCTTTCTCCGATCTCACTGGTGGTATAGATTTTATCAAAAAAGGAAAGAAGTCCGTTTCTTTCCAGCGCCCGGCAGATATGTTCCCTGGGGCTTGAGGTTGCTACCGCAGCCGGGATTTTCTGTTCTGCAAGGCATTGAAGAAGTTCTCTGGCACCTGGTTTTGCCGGGACCTCTTCAAAATAGTATTTACGGATCCGGGATTTCAGATCCATCACGATCTTTTCTTCGGAATACGCAAGAGTAAACCTGTTTTTCAGCCAGTCCGCTCCCTGCTCCATACTCATGGGAAAAAGGATTTCGTCCATTTCCGCAACCGGCTGATATCCCAGATCTGTAATATATCGTTTTCCAAGCTCCTTCCAAACAGAGAGCGAATCCAGAAGGACGCCGTCTGCATCAAATAGCACGGCTTTTATAGGAAAAATCATGTTTATACTCCTGAAAATTTTTTTGTGATACTCTGTCATTGGAACATTACGAAATAATTTCCCATGGCATAAAAAACTGATATAAAAAACGCGGATATATCACAAAAGATATATCCGCATTTATTATAAGCCGCAGATATCCAAAATGCAACCGGGAGTTAAGGAGGCTCATCTGAAACATCAGCTCTATTTTCAAAACATTTTTTATTCTTTACCGTTAAAACAATATGTGCATACATTACAAGGATCGATCCCAATGGATTCCAGAAGATCATCCAGTCTGTGATAACGGAGAGTTGTAAAATTCTGCATCTCGCAGATATCCTGTACCATCTGCTCGTATTTCTCTGTATGTGGATCTGCATATTCATCCAGAACTTCCTGCGGACAGTTGGGGCCTTCTCTCTTCTCGATCACCTGACGGGCGATCAGCTCCATCTCAGATTTGGAACGTGAGAAGTTTAAATATTTGCAGCCGTACATGATTGGCGGGCAGGCAGGACGGACATGAACCTCTTTGGCTCCGCTGCGGTACAGAAATTCGGTTGTCTCGCGAAGCTGGGTGCCACGTACGATGGAATCGTCTATGAGAAGAAGTTTTTTATCCTTGATCAGCGCACGTACCGGGATCAGTTTCATTTTGGCAATAAGATTACGCTGGTTCTGATTGGTCGGCATAAAAGATCTGGGCCAAGTTGGTGTATATTTAATGAATGGTCTTGCGTAAGGAATGCCGGATTCATTGGCGTATCCGATGGCATGGGCAATGCCGGAATCCGGAACACCGGCTACAATGTCCGGGTGCACGGAATCGCCGTCTCTCTTTGCAAGCATGCTTCCGCAGCGGTAGCGCATCTCCTCTACATTTACACCTTCATAAGAGGCTGTCGGATATCCGTAGTAAACCCAGAGGAAGGAACAGATCTTCATTTTCTTTCCGGGCTCAACCAGAGTTTTGACTTCGTCTGCTGTTACGAATACGATCTCTCCGGGGCCAAGTTCTTTATAATCTTCGTATCCAAGGTTGATATAGGCATGACTTTCAAAGGAAATACAGTATGACCCTTCTTTGCGGCCAATTTCCACAGGAGTTCTGCCCATCTTGTCACGGGCTGCATAAATTCCGTCTTTTGTCATAAGAAGCAGAGTCATGGAGCCGTCGATCAGTCCCTGTACGTACTGGATACCTTCCACAAAATTGTCCTTTTCACAGATCAGTGCAGCGATCAGTTCGGTCACATTGACTGTTCCGTTGGTCATCTCCTGAAAATGTACCTTGGTCGTATCATACAGCTGCTGCAGAAGTTCATCGTAATTATTGATCTTTCCCACAAAAGTGAGGGCAAAGCTGCCGATCCTGGAACTGAACAGAAGGGGCTGAGGCTCATAATCAGAAATACATCCGATTCCCATATTTCCCTTCATGGAACCCACATCTCCGTCAAATTTTGTACGGAAAGGCGTGTTCTCAATGTTGTGGATGGCACGGTCAAATCCATGTTCTCCGTAAACAGCCATACCTCCGCGGCGTGTTCCCAGATGAGAATGGTAATCCACTCCGTAAAAAAGCTCCAGTACACAGTCATCCTTCGATGCTACTCCAAAAAATCCGCTCATAATGCGCTCCTCTCTACTACCATGATGTTAACGATTTCTGTTATCGTTCCTATATCCATAATCGCTATCAGTATAGCATAAGAGAATTGAAAATAAAAACCAATTTGGCGGATAATCCTGCTTTTTCAGAATAAACTATAAAGATATTAGCCGGATTTATAGAAGTGGAAAATTTTTTTCTGTATGAGACAAAAGAAACAGCTCCGCTTTTACAGAACTGTTTCTTTTGGCCATTTGGCAAATATGTGGTTTAAAAATCCGGTTTATTCCTGGGTGATTCCCTTAAACTCGTAACCGGCTTCCCTGATCACTTCTTCAACCTTTGCCTCGTCAACCTTCTCAGGTACAGAGAATACAGTTGTTCCGTTCTCGTGGGAAGAAACTACGTCTTCTGCTCCGAAAGCTGCCTGGATGGCTTTGTTTACGTGTGCCTCACAGTGTCCGCACATCATTCCTTCTACATTGACCGTTACCTTTACCATTGTTTTATTCTCCTTTTCTTCTTTTATATTTTCATCATGACTGATGTGTAATGTTACCGGATTTTTGATCGTTTTGTCTTTGGCTGCATTGTGGACCTGAAACAGATTCAGACGCAGCGCATTTGTTACAACACAGAAGCTGGAAAGACTCATGGCCGCAGCTCCGAACATCGGATTCAAGGTCCATCCGAAAAGCGGGATCCAGACACCTGCTGCAAGGGGAATGCCGATTATATTGTAGAAAAATGCCCAGAAAAGATTCTCATGGATATTCCGAAGTGTGGCGCGGCTTAAACGTACTGCCGCTGGAACATCGCTTAACTGGCTTTTCATCAGAACAATATCTGCCGCATCAATGGCAATATCGGTTCCTGCACCGATGGCAATTCCGATATCGGCTCTTGTAAGTGCCGGTGCGTCGTTGATACCGTCACCGACCATGGCAACCTTTCCCTGCTCCTTCAGAGCGCGGATCACACTTTCTTTTCCATCCGGAAGAACTCCTGCGATCACATCGTCAACCCCGGCCTGAGCTCCGATGGCTTTTGCGGTACGCTCATTGTCACCGGTAAGCATAACTACACGGATTCCCATGTTCTGAAGCTCTTTTACTGCACGGGGACTGTCTTCCTTGATTACATCCGCAACTGCGATGATTCCCAGAAGTTTACCGTTTCGTGTGAAAAGAAGGGGCGTTTTTCCCTGCTCTGCAAGCTGCTCGGCTCTCCTGTTAAGATCTGCGGAAACCTTCGTCTGGCCACTGATAAATTTCATGCTTCCGCCTGTCAGTTTGTCACTTCCAAATATAGCGGAAAGTCCGTTTCCCGGAAGTGCCTGGAATCCGGTTACTTCACCTGTGGCAAGGTTCTTTTCCTCGGCTTTTTTGAGAACTGCCTTTGCCAGTGGATGTTCACTTTTTTTCTCCAGTGCACAGGCCAGCGTGAGAAGCTCTGTTTCTGTGATTCCCTCTGCCGGGAGAATATCTGTTACCTCCGGCTGACCGCTTGTAATGGTTCCGGTTTTATCCAGTGCGACGATCTGGACTTTTCCTGCTTCCTCCAGGGAAACAGCTGTTTTGAAAAGAATTCCGTTTTTGGCACCCATACCGTTGCCGACCATAATGGCAACCGGTGTTGCAAGGCCAAGTGCGCAGGGGCAGCTGATGACCAGAACGGAAATCCCCCTTGCCAGAGCATAACCGAAGGTCTGTCCTGCAAGAAGCCAGATGATTGTTGTGATCACTGCGATTGTGATCACTGCCGGTACAAACACACCGGAAACACGGTCTGCGATCTTTGCGATCGGTGCCTTGGTGGCTGCCGCATCACTGACCATTTTGATGATCTGGGAAAGGGTGGTATCCTCTCCCACTCTGGTCGCTTCGCATTTGATAAATCCGGACTGATTCACAGTTGCCGCAGAAACCATATCTCCGGCTTCTTTATCGACCGGGATACTCTCTCCGGTCAGTGCGGATTCATTGACTGCTGTGGTTCCTTCCAGGATCACTCCATCCACCGGAATATTCTCTCCCGGGCGGACGACAAAGGTTTCTCCTTTCTGAACCTGCTCAATAGGAACGGTAAGTTCCTGTCCCTTTCGTACCACGACCGCAGTTTTGGGCGCCAGCTTCATAAGGCTTTTAAGCGCATCCGTTGTCTTTCCTTTAGAACGGGCCTCCAGCATTTTTCCTACGGTGATCAATGTCAGGATCATGGCTGCAGACTCAAAATAAAAATCCATCATGTAATTCATAACTGCAGCAGAATCTCCGTCTGCCTGTGCTCTTGTCATGGCAAACAGTGCATAGACGCTCCACAGGAAGGATGCCATGGAGCCAAGAGCTACCAGAGTATCCATATTTGGGGAACGGCGCCACAGACTCTTAAATCCATTGATGAAAAATTTCTGGTTGATCACCATAATGATACCAGCCAGGAGCAGCTGTACCAGTCCCATGGATACGTGATTGCCGTCAAACCATTTCGGCAGTGGCCATCCCCACATCATGTGCCCCATGGAGAAATACATCAGCACCAGCAAAAATCCTACGGATGTGATAAGACGTCTCTTTAGGATCGGAGTTTCATGATCTTCCAGCGCTTCTTCTGCCGCAGACATGGAAATCTTTGCTCCGGCAGCTCCGCCCTTTAAGGATGCACCATATCCGGCGGCTTCCACTGCGGCAATGATCTCGCCGGATGAAGCGGTTCCCTCAACTCCCATGGAATTGGTCAGAAGGCTGACGGAACAGCTATTCACCCCCGGAACTTTTGATACGGCTTTTTCCACACGGGCAGAGCAGGCGGCGCAGCTCATACCAGTTACATTATATTGTTCCATTTTCTTTCAGTACCTCCTAAAATCCAGTTTGTCCCTTTATTTCATCAGCTTCTGGAGGGTTGCTACCAGCTCATCAATGGTCTCATCCTTACCTTCCCGGATATCCCGGGCAACGCAGGTGCGGATGTGGCTGGCAAGCAGCTCTTTGTTGAACGCATTCACTGCAGCATTGACTGCAGCGGACTGAACCAGGATATCATTACAGTAGGCATCATTCTCCATCATTCCTATAATGCCTCTGATCTGGCCTTCAATACGTTTCAGACGGTTGATCAGCTTTTTTTTCTCCTCCTCTGAACGTGCAGTGTGTTTTTCACAGCAGCAGGGACAGGCTTTCTTTTCAGACATAGGCTGTCTCTCCTTTCTCATAAATACCCTCATGGGGTATCCTCTGTATATGGAATAATATATACCCTCATGGGGTATTTGTCAATAGAAAACAGTATTATTTAAATAAAAAAAGCCCGCTCATCCGATAATGGCAATGAGCAGGCAATATAAACTTATAATTAGACGAATCAGGTAAGTCCCCAACGGGGTTGCGAAAAGCAATAAGCAGTGGGTGGGGACTTGTCTATAATTCTACTCTTCCACGATATGTCCGAAATAATAGAATCCCTTGCAGGTATCCAGGCTTACTTTTACATATTTGCCGATGAGATCTTTTTCTCCCGGGAAATGAACCAGAAGATTATGCTGGGTACGGCCTGTAAGAGTACCCTTCTCCCGGTTTTCGTCTTCTACCAGGATTTCCTGTACGCTTCCCTGGAAACGTGAGGAATTCTCCCGGCCCTTTTCCTGTACCAGGGTAAGAAGACGGCTGAAACGGTCTTTTACCGCATCCTCCGGCACCTGATTTTCCATGCCGGCTGCAGGGGTTCCGCTTCGTTTGGAATAAATAAATGTGAAGGCAGTATCGTAATTTGCTTTTCTTACAACATCCAGTGTTTCCTGGAAATCTTCTTCTGTTTCTCCTGGAAATCCGACCATGATATCTGTTGTCAGCGAAATATCCGGGATCGCCTTACGGATCTTATTTACCAGCTCCAGATATTTCTCCTTGTCGTAACGGCGGTTCATTTCCTTTAAGACTCTGCTGCTTCCGGACTGCAACGGAAGATGCAGATGGTGACAGATCTTCCGGCTCTCTGCCATGGTCTGGATCAGCTCATCGGACAGGTCCTTCGGATGGGAAGTCATAAAACGGATACGCTTCAGCCCTTCGATCTTTTCCACTTCTTTCAGAAGTTCTGCAAAGGTTACCGGTGTTTCCAGAGTTTTTCCGTAGGAGTTTACATTCTGACCAAGAAGCATGATCTCAGTAACGCCATCTGCGACCAGTTCCTCGATCTCGCGGATGATGGCCTGTGGCTCGCGGCTCTTTTCGCGGCCGCGGACATAAGGAACGATACAGTAGCTGCAGAAGTTATTGCAGCCAAACATTACGCTGACTCCTGTTTTGAAGGAGTATTTGCGGGAAGTTGGCATGCCCTCTACGATCTCATCGGATTCCTTCCAGATATCAATGATCTGGTCGTCGGTCTGCAGCGTCCGGTAAAAAAGCTCCGGGAATTTGTGGATATTATGGGTTCCGAATACAAGATTTACATATTTATAATCCTTGCGGATCTTTTCCACTACGTGATGCTCCTGCATCATACATCCGAACAGTACGATCTTCATATCCGGGTGCTCCCGTTTGATGCTCTTTAAATGTCCAAGATGTCCATAGATCTTCTGATTGGCATTTTCCCGGACTGTGCAGGTGTTAAATACAACTGCATCGGCATCCTCGGTATCTACCATTTCATATCCCATTTTTTCCATGATGGCCGCAATAGACTCTGTCTGGATGGAGTTCATCTGGCATCCTTCGTTCTGGATGTGGAAGGTGGGACGTTTCGTACTGCTTTTGGCAAGAAGCTCTTTACATTTTTCAATGTACTGAAGCTGGATCTCTGTTTCTTTGTTCTGGCTCAAATCAATTCCTCCAATAACTAAAAATTTCATATGTATCTATAAATTATTTTTCTTTAGACAATATCAGACGGGAGCATTGAACTCCCGTCTGATATATCATACAGAATTTACAGTTGTCTGTCAAAGAGTTTTTATAATAGCGGTGCAAAAACTCTCAGTACGTTCTGAATGGCACGTACCATAATATTTCTCTTCTGGCAGAATGCCAGATCAATGGGATCACAGTACTCCAGGGTTTCTGTAAAATCATCCCGGATGTCCAGGATCACATCATTCTTATACATCCAGACACCATCTTCAAAATGCAGATAAAGGCTTCGGTAATCCAGATTTATGGTTCCTACGACGCCTACTTTGTCATCACAGACAAAAGATTTTGCATGTAAAAATCCCGGCTGGTATTCGTAAATCTTTACACCTGCTTCCAGAAGCTGTTTATAATAAGACTGTGTCAGCAGGAAGACCATTTTTTTGTCCGGGATACCTGGTGTCATGATCCGGACATCCACACCGCTTTTTGCAGCGAGGCACAGGGCGGTCATCATCTCATTATCTATGATCAGATATGGTGTGCAGATATAAACATAGTTTTTGGCGCGATTGATAATATTAAGATAAACGTTCTCTCCTACGATCTCATCGTCCAGGGGGGAATCGCAGAATGGCTGGACATAACCGCTTCCCGGAAATTCGTTGGGGTGCCACCTGTGCGGAACATAATTTCCGAAATCAAGAGAAGTATCTGTTCTGGTAACGATTCCCCACATATACAGGAACATAGCTGTCATATTCCAGACGCCTTCTCCTTTCAGCATAACGGCTGTATCCTTCCAGTGGCCAAACCGTTTTCGCTGATTGATATATTCGTCAGCCAGGTTGATGCCGCCGGTAAAACCGGTCCAGCCATCGATCACACAGATCTTACGGTGGTCACGGTTATTCTGGATTATATTAAGAATCGGACGGAACCTGTTGAATACTTCGCATTTGATTCCTCGCCGACGCATCTCCTGATCATACTTGTATGGCAATGTGGTAAGGCAGCCGAAGCCATCATAGATTAGTCGGACATCCACTCCTTCTTTAGCCTTTTTTTCAAGGATATTAAGGATCGTCTGCCACATTACCCCGTCATTTATGATGAAATATTCGATAAAAATAAAATGCTTTGCCTGCTCCAGTTCATGCACCAGAACCGGAAACATATCATCTCCTACCTGAAAATACTCTGCTGTGGTATTCTCGTGGACCGGATATCTTGAATACTGCCAGATGTAATCCGACTGGATTCTCATGGAACGGTCGTCTTCGTTTAAACGTTTTCTTGTGAGCTCTGAGCCTTCCAGGTATTCAGCAGTTTCATCAATAAGATTCTGATAATGCTGCTCCATTACAGCGCCGATCCGTGACTTACCGAAAAGAAGGTACAGGGAAACACCAAATACCGGAAAAATAAGGATCAGCATCGTCCAGGCGAGCTTATAAGATGGATTGATCTTTTTATTTACAATCCACAGAACAACCAGAAAACCTATGACCTGCATTCCGATCGTCACCCATCTGGAATATTCCATAAGCCGGAAAAGGGCGATCAACAGCCATGCCAGCTGCACAACAAGAGCCAGAGCTACATAAAAAATTCGATTAAATAATAATTTAAGGAGCGATCGCAATGGTTTGATAATCAGTTTAATAAACAAATTCATATTTCTTTCCTTCGTCAAACGTTCCTGTTTCTATTTAATTAAAAATCCCTGACCATACAGCCAGGGATTTTTGCGCACAATTAATTATATTTACGTTTTCTTGCGGCTTCAGATTTTTTCTTACGACGAACGCTTGGCTTCTCGTAATGCTCTCTCTTACGGATTTCCTGCTGGATTCCCGCCTTGGCACAGCTTCTCTTGAATCTGCGAAGAGCGCTATCTAAAGTCTCGTTCTCTTTTACGATAACGTTTGACATAGACTCACACCTAACCTCCCTCCAGTTGTAGATTGTGCTAAAATACAACTGTCTGGGTATTTTTCTTGCACGAGTGTTATTATATAGCATAACAAGTGCTTTCGTCAACATCTTTTTCAATTTTTATGAAAAAAATGTCAAAACTGTAAATCACGCACAACTTTGTTATTTTGTGAGCTGTTTTTCAAGGATTCCTGCTGCTGCGTCCATAGCCTCCTGAGCCTTTTCCGGATTCTTTCCGCCGGCCTGTGCCATGTTCGGACGTCCGCCGCCGCCACCGCCAACGATCGCTGCCACTGCTTTGATCAGGTTTCCTGCATGAGCGCCTGCTTTCTGAGCTGCATCCGTTGCCATTGCAAGAAGATTAACCTTGCCGTCGTTTACTGCTGCAAGAAGGACAACACCTTCGCCAAGCTGCTCTTTCAGTTTATCACCCAGGTCTCTGAGACCGTTCATGTCAACGCCCTCAACTTTGGTTGCAAGGAGTTTTACGCCGTTTACTTCAACGACTTTATCCATGACATCGCCAAGTGCACTCTGGGCAGCTTTGCTCTTGAGGGATTCATTTTCGCTCTGAAGAGCCTTTACCTCAGCCTGCAGGTGACTGATCTTTTCTACAACCTCGGCTGTATTGGCCTTTAATGCTTTTGCAGCCTCATGGAGAAGCTCTTCCTGCTTTCTGTAGTATTCGATAACTGCTTTGCCGGTAAGTGCCTCAACACGGCGTACACCAGCTGCGATACCGGATTCGGACACGATCTTAAAGAGCATGATGGAGCTTGTATTCTTTACATGAGTACCACCACAGAGCTCTTTGGAAAAGTCTCCCATGGATACTACACGTACCTTCTGGTCATATTTCTCACCAAAGAGAGCCATTGCTCCGGATTTCTTGGCTTCTTCCACAGCCATGACATCTGTATGAACATCAAGACCTGCCTGTATCTCTTTGTTTACAAGTTCTTCTGTTGCCTGGAGTTCTTCTGCTGTCATAGCCTGAAAATGAGCAAAGTCAAAACGAAGTCTGTCCGGAGTTACCAGAGAACCCTTCTGCTCTACGTGGGAACCAAGAACGGTTTTCAGTGCTTTCTGAAGAAGATGTGTTGCACTGTGGTTTTTCTCGGTATCTTTTCTTGCTTCTTCGTTTACCTTCAGGGATACTGTCTCATCTGAGGAAATCATACCGGATTCCATATGTCCTACGTGACCGAATTTGCCACCGCGGAGTTTGATGGTGTCCTCAACAACAAATTTACCGTTTGCAGTCTCGATCACACCGGTATCACCTTCCTGTCCACCCATTGTTGCATAGAAAGGAGTCTGCTCTACAAATACGGTACCCTTCTGTCCCTCTGTGAGAGAATCTACGATCTCTGTTTCTGTGGTAAGGACAGTAACCTTGGAATCAAAGGTAAGATGATCGTAGCCGACGAATTCTGTTGTTACGTTTACATCAATATCATCGTATACGGTTGCGTCTGCACCCATATAGTTGGTTACTTCACGGGCAGTACGTGCCTTGACTCTCTGTTCCTCCATTGCTTTCTGGAAGCCTTCCTCGTCAATGCCGTAGCCTTTTTCCTCAAGGATCTCTTTTGTAAGGTCAAGAGGGAATCCGTACGTATCATAAAGCTTGAATGCGTTGTCACCGGAAAGAGTCTTTTCACCTGCTTTTTTCATATCCTCTTCCATGTCGGAAAGGATGCGAAGTCCCTGATCGATAGTTTTGTTGAACTGCTTCTCCTCATTTGTCAGTACACGGAAAATGAACTCTTTCTTCTCCTCAAGCTCCGGATATCCGGCTTTGGAGCTCTCGATCACCTGTGCACTTAATTTTGCAAGGAAAGTTCCCTCGATGCCAAGAAGGCGTCCGTGACGTGCTGCACGGCGGATCAGACGGCGGAGAACATATCCACGTCCCTCATTGGTTGGCATGATTCCATCGGAGATCATAAATGTTGCGGAACGGATATGGTCCGTGATCAGACGGATGGAAACGTCATCTGCATAGTTTTTCTCATATTCTTTATGTGCGATCTCGCATACAAGATTACGAAGTGCACAAATTGTATCTACATCAAAAATAGAATCAACATCCTGAACAATTACAGCAAGACGCTCAAGTCCCATACCGGTATCGATGTTTTTCTGTTTCAGGGTTGTGTAGTTTCCGTTTCCATCGTTCTCGAACTGTGTGAAAACGTTGTTCCATACTTCCATGTAACGGTCGCAGTCGCAGCCTACCGTACATCCGGGTTTGCCACAGCCGTATTTTTCGCCACGGTCATAGTAGATCTCAGAGCATGGACCGCATGGACCTGCGCCATGCTCCCAGAAGTTATCCTCTTTTCCGAAACGGAAAATACGTTCAGACGGAATCCCTACTTCTTTGTTCCAGATATCGAAGGCTTCATCATCATCCAGGTAAATGGATGGGTAGAGACGGTCTGCATCAAGTCCTACAACCTCAGTAAGAAACTCCCAGGACCAGTGGATGGCTTCTTTCTTGAAGTAATCACCAAAAGAGAAGTTACCAAGCATTTCAAAGAAAGTACCGTGACGTGCGGTTTTACCTACATTTTCGATATCTCCGGTACGGATACATTTCTGGCAGGTTGTCACTCTTGTTCTTGGCGGCTTCTCAGCACCTGTAAAATATGGTTTCAGCGGAGCCATACCTGCATTGATCAGCAGAAGACTCTTATCTCCCTGAGGAACCAGGGAAAAGCTTTTCATTACAAGATGGCCCTTGCTCTCCATAAAGTCTAGGAACATCTTACGAAGTTCGTTCACTCCGTACTTTTTCATGTTGTTATCCTCCTTGTGTCAACCCTACCTGTCAGCATTTCCGGAATGCCATAGCTTTATCCCGGAAATGTCACAGATATGGGAAATTATTTTACACAGATCTTTTTGAATTTTTTCTTGCCTCGTTTCAGAACGATCCCGTCCCCTGCAAAAACATCCTTCTCAACCGTATGGTAAATATCGGTGAGCTTCTCACCATCGATGGATACACCACCCTGCTGGATCGCACGGCGACCCTCGGAACGGCTTGGTACCAGCTCTGCTTTTACAAGAAGTGTGATCAGGTCGATTTTTCCTTCCTCGTCAAAATCTTCCTCTGAAAGCTCTGTTGTAGGCATATGGGAAGTATCTGCACCTGAGAACAGTGCGCGGGCACCCTCCTGTGCTTTCTTGGCTTCCTCCTCACCGTGTACAAGCTCTGTCAGCTGGTATGCAAGGATCTCCTTGGCTTTGTTCAGCTCGCTGCCTTCCCATTTGGCCATCTCGTCGATCTCCTCAAGAGGAAGGAAAGTAAGAAGACGCATACATTTGATAACGTCAGCATCGTCTACATTTCTCCAGTACTGGTAGAAATCGAACGGGGATGTCTTATTCGGATCAAGCCATACAGCTCCGGACTGTGTTTTTCCCATCTTTTTGCCCTCAGAATTGAGAAGCAGTGTGATGGTCATGGCATAGGCATCCTTGCCAAGCTTACGGCGGATCAGCTCGGTACCGCCAAGCATGTTGCTCCACTGGTCATCGCCACCGAACTGCATGTTGCAGCCGTATTTCTGGTACAGCATGTAGAAGTCGTAGCTCTGCATGATCATGTAGTTAAATTCCAGGAAGCTTAAGCCTCGCTCCATACGCTGTTTGTAGCACTCTGCTGTCAGCATACGGTTTACGGAAAAGTGAGCACCTACCTCACGGAGAAGCTCTACATAGTTAAGGTTCATAAGCCAGTCAGCATTGTTTACCATAAGAGCTTTTCCATCAGAGAAATCGATGAAACGGCTCATCTGCTGCTTGAAGCAGTCAATATTGTGCTGGATGGTTTCTTTTGTCAGCATCTGACGCATATCGGTCCTTCCGGACGGGTCACCGATCATTCCTGTTCCGCCGCCGAGAAGGGCGATCGGACGGTTTCCTGCCATCTGCAGTCTCTTCATCAGGCAAAGAGCCATGAAGTGACCTACATGAAGGCTGTCTGCTGTAGGGTCAAAGCCAATATAGAATGTGGCTTTCCCGTTATTTACCATCTCTTTGATCTCGTCTTCGTCTGTAACCTGTGCAATCAGGCCACGTGCCTTCAGTTCTTCCCAAACTGTCATTGTTCTTTCCTCCTGTATAGTCATATAAAAAATGCCCGGTTCCTGTCCGTTTAGGACGAGAACCGGGTCCCGCGTTACCACCTAAATTTACAGAAAACTCGCATTTCCTGCCTCATAAAGTGAATCTACATCCCGTTATATCCATATATATCAAGATATAAAACCACTTCAGCACAATAACGGGTGCCATTCCGTCGCAGCCTATCTATAATACGCTATTATTATAAAGTTTATAATTTACAGTATCAAGTCCCGATTCGGTGCGCAGCTCCGGGATGTATTCACAAAAGTTCTACCCTGCGCCTCTCACCTGCCGGCTGCTCTCTGTGGGGTTTTCCTCAAGCTACTTTTTCCCTTCCAAGCCTTTTACTATACTATATGAAGTATACAAACTGCTTTTTTGTTTGTCAAGAAATTTTAATATTGCTTTGACAACTTAAAGTGGCAGAATGTTACTGCTTACTCTGTTCTCAGTAACACGCTTCGCGATGCACAGAATTTACGCTGATCGCATAAATTCGCACGGTATGTTTCGGGTTTTCTGTGAGTGATAAGTGGAACTTTTATTTCTGTAAGCCATTTATTCCTTCATCTACGTAAAGGTCATTGCCGTCTGCCGCTGATGTGGCAAGCTGATCGCACCGTTCATTTAACGGATTATCCGCATGTCCCTTAACCCAGTGGAAGCTTACCTGATGCTGCTCCTTGGCCTTTAAAAGGCGTTTCCAGAGATCTACGTTCTTCACATCTTCGTTTTTTCCACGTTTCCAGTTTTTCTTCAGCCAGGAATCGATCCAGTGCTGATTAAAAGCATCTACCAGATATTTGGAATCGGAATACAGATCCACCTGGCAGGGGCGGTTCAGTGCTTCCAGTGCTACGATGGCTGCCATCAGCTCCATCCGGTTGTTTGTGGTTTTTTTGTAGCCTCTGGACAGTTCACGTTCATGTAACTGGCCTTTGGTATCGATGTACTGAAGAACTGCTCCGTAGCCTCCCGGTCCATCCGGATTTCCCCGGGCTGCACCATCCGTATAGATTTTTACCTGCATATTTGCTTCTCCTTAAATTTTCAATTTTATGTCCATACGCCTGCCTGTTCAAAGTTTACTGCCGGAGACTATGTTGCTTATACCCAGTCTACAAAAAATGTATGGCCTTTGTAAGTTTCATATTTCACTTTATTGAAATTCAGATTCTGGTTCCAGAAATAGCTGGTCATCATGAAATACATATAATTAAAATCTTTCTGTTTAAATCCGCTGAGTGTCCTTGCTTTGCCGGAAGTGACATGTTTTTTAAAAATAGTCATTGCTTCTCTTGCAGCCTGATAAGCAAGAGTACGGTTTTCAAACTGACCATTGAGACGTTTGAGAAGGGCTCCGTTCCGCACTACAGAATACTGTGGGGTTGTGCTGCTTCCGATATTCTCATAGATCACACCTCGTATCGTAGACGGAAATTCCTTGTCCGATTTGATCGTACGGTTCAATACACAGAGTGCTACTGCTTCCATTCCGATCTTGCCCTGATCGCCTGCCTCCGATTCACAAAGTGCGGCCAGCAGTGCTTCATCGGATGTCTTGCCGTTGGCTATTCCAGGATGGCTCTTATATTCTTTTACCATAGTGTAATATCTGCTGTTTTTGGTATCGTAAACTTTGACATTTCCATTGCTGACATTTACATTTGGTTTGGTAGTCTTCGCAGTGGCCACTCCGTCTGCTGCGATGGAGTATGTAATTCCATTCACTGTCACGGAGGTACTTACTGCCATGACACCGTTGGATTTAAAATAATAGTTCTTCTGATCAATCGTCTTCAGACCAGTATACATATAACCGGTACTGGTGGCAAAATAGTAGCTGATATTTTTGGATTTGTTTTTTACCCATTTGGTTGCCATATAACCGGAAGTTTTGTAAAAATAACGTTTCTGCCCTTTGCTGTTGGTGAGCCAGCCGGTTGCCATAATGCCTCCGCCTTTTGTGAAATAACGTTTCCTTCCCTTGCTGCAGTTTACCCAGCCTGTGGTAAGCTTACCTGTTTTGGGATTGAAATAGCGCTTATGGCCTTTGGAATCTGTCATCCAGCCGGTTGTCATAACACCCTTGCCTTTTGTAAAATAGTAGGTATATTTGCCATTGACCTTCATCCAGCCCTTTACCTGTACTCCGGTCTTTGTGTTAAAGTAGTACTTGTATCCGCCCAGGGTCAGCCAGCCTTTCTTCTTGCTCCCATCACTTTTTATGTAGTATGTTTTTCCAGCGATAGTTTTAAAGCCTGCAGTGGCAGCCTGTACCTCTTTTACAGAGGCAGAAAAGACTGTGCTTCCCACGATCAGCAGCATGGCAAGCATCAGACCCTTCAGCCATTTTTTTGTTCTGAAACTCTTCATAATTTTCCCCATTTCCTGTTTTAGATATAAAAGCTAGTTTGTCTCAAAAATTACAAAAATGTTACATTTCGTTTATTATATCGTAATGAATAAACACTGTCAACTTTTTTGTAACTGTGGACGGACTCCTGCCATATGATGAAGTGTAAATAAAATTTGCTGGAGGACTTATCGATGAGTGACTTAGCGGCTACCAATTGTGGATGTGATTGCGGATGTGGTTGTGATTCCGGATGCAGCACAGGATGTGGATGTAACAATAACTGTGGCTGTAATAATGGCTGCGGAACTTCCTTGTTTGGAAACGGTGGAAACAGCTGCTCCTGTATCCTTTGGATCATCTGTCTGATGTGTTGCTGTGGAAACAACAGTGGCTGTGGCTGTAATAACAACGGCTGCAACGACAGCTGTTGGATCATCATCCTTCTTCTGCTTTTGTGCGGAAATGGATGCGGCTGCAACAATTGCTGCTGATCTTTTGAAAAGGCAGAGGTCATTTCCTCTGCCTTTTCCGCTGCCGTTTTTCTGCTTCCTCCTGTTTCTGTTTTTTCTCTTCCAGACATTTCAGATCTATCTCATAAAAAGAATTTCCATCAATGACAAGTTCCTGTTTTTTTTCAGATTCCATAATCACATTCCTTTGAAAAATTTCTTCTATATATAATATGACCAGAGAAGGTTTCTGTCATATTTCTTTCTGCAAATTCATAGATTTCAGGAAAAAGGATTTTTTATGGAACAGGAGCCTATCGCACGTACTGCTCTGGATGAAATGGTGGAAAGTGACCAGGATCAGATGCTGAAAGCCATGATCCCGTACCTTCCTTCTTCCGGGCAGCGGTTTTTATCTGTGTATACGAAAGTCCGGGAACTTCGGAATACCATGTCGCTTTTTCAAAGCAGCCGTAGAACAGCCGATCTGCAGGCTACCGGTTTTTCCGGCACCGATCCTCTGGAAATGCTGCAGGATATCCGTAAGTGCTGTGGCGGAGAAAATCGCCGTCAGATCGATCATATCACCAGTCTTATGGCTACGATCCAGATGCTTCAGATCATGAATGAAGATTCGTCAGGAGGTGAGAATCCATGAGTGATGACTGGAAAAATAATCCCCGGCTTTCCGGAATGGACCCTCAGAAGCTTTCCATGCTTCAGGGACTGGCAGATCAGGGATTGGGGAAAAATCCGTCCGAACTTCTGCCTTTTATCATGGGCGCAGCTTCTAAAGGAAAAAATGCGGGCTTAAATTTCAGCTCTGATGAGATTTCCACTATCATAGAAGTTCTGAAAATGGGGAAAAGTCCGGCAGAGGCAGCTAAGCTTGACAGAATTGTGAATCTGATGAAAATGATACGTCATTAACAGCTTTATGATCCCGGAACAGCAGTTTTCTGTTCCGGGATTTTCTACTTTGTAATTCTTTTTATATTTGTCGGAATATAATCTGCAAAAATCTGACATATCCATAGATTCTATCGCATAATTCATAGAACATATTCCCTATTTTTGTGATATTTTTTTATCATTTTCCCTTTCTTCTTATATCAGTATATGGTATACTTGTCCGTGAAATGAATGATATGCAAAATAGGATTTTATGCGTCAAGTGTTTGGCGAATGGGGAGTTGTCGCCAGAACGAAAAGTACGTCTTACGGTATGAAATCCGCACCCGTTGCAGCAATATAAGAGAATATCTCATATTGTGTAGGGCTTTTTCGACATACGTTCTATTACAATTGGAGATATCTTTTTTTATGCGCAAAAATAAAAGAGACAGTCTCCGAAAAACGTGATTTTTTTAACAAATGGAGGTTGTTATTTATGGTAGACAAAGCAAAAGTTGAAGAGGCGATCAAGCTTCTTCTCGAGGGAATCGGCGAGGATGTAAACAGAGAGGGACTGCAGGGAACTCCGGAACGTATCGCCCGCATGTGCGAGGAAATTTATGGCGGACTTGATAATGAAGCGGATGAACATCTTCAGAAACAGTTTCATGTAGAGAACAATGAAATGGTTCTGGAAAAGGATATTACCTTTTATTCCATGTGTGAACATCATCTTATGCCCTTTTACGGAAAAGCTCATATCGCATATATCCCAAATGGCAAGGTTACCGGCTTAAGCAAGCTGGCCCGTACCGTTGATGTGTATGCAAGAAGACCGCAGATTCAGGAACGTCTGACTGTGCAGATCGCAGATGCGCTGGAACGTGTTCTCACTCCAAAGGGAATCATGGTTATGCTGGAAGCGGAGCATACCTGCATGACCATGCGTGGAATCAAAAAGCCGGGAAGCAAAACGGTTACGACTGTTACCAGAGGTGAATTTAAAGAAAATATGGAGCTTCAGAAACAGTTCCTTGCTATGGTCAAGGACTGATGGACAGAGTGAATCAGATCTGGAATCATCCGCTCTATCAGAATGAGCTTAATAAGCTTCAGCTTCTGGAGACTGACCGTGAATTCTGCAGACATACACCGGAGCATTTTTTGGATGTGGCACGCCTTGCCTATATCCGGGCACTTGAGGAAAATGCTCCTGTTTCAAAGGAACTGATCTACTGTACTGCCCTCCTTCACGATATCGGACGGGCCAGACAGTATGAAGATGGCACTCCTCATGATGAGGCCGGTGCTGCTATCGCAGGACAGATCTTAAACGAGCTTGGATTTTCTATGGAAGAAATGGAAGCGATCCTTGCGGCAATACGTGGTCACAGAGCTCAGACGGATCCGACAGTTCTTGGAAAACTGCTCTATACTGCGGACAAAAGCTCCAGAAACTGTTTTTCCTGTAAAGCAGAGCCGGAATGTTACTGGTCTCCTGCCAAAAAAAATATGACGATCCAATATTAGGAGGTTTTTCCATGAAAATCGGAAATCGTGAGTTTGATGTAAAAAACAAAACATATATTATGGGTATCCTAAATGTCACACCGGATTCTTTCTCAGATGGCGGAAAATGGAACGATATGGATCATGCCCTGAAACATACAGAAGCTATGATCGCCGAAGGTGCTGATATTCTTGATATCGGTGGGGAATCCACACGTCCGGGACATACACCGGTTGGCGCACAGGAGGAGATCGAGCGTATTCTTCCTGTTATCGAAGCAGTAAAAGGGCGTTTTGATATCCCCATCTCTGTAGATACCTATAAGGGATGTGTTGCGGAAGAAGCCCTGAAACACGGAGCAGATCTTATCAATGACATCTGGGGACTGAAATATGATCCTGAAATGGCTCCTGTCATTGCCAGATATCAGGCTCCCTGCTGTCTGATGCATAACAAAGATAATACTGAATACAATAATTTTATTGTAGATATGCTGGCAGAAACCCAGGAATGTGTCAATATTGCCAAACGTTCCGGTATTGCCGATGATAAGATCATCCTTGATCCTGGTGTCGGATTTGGTAAAACCTATGAGATGAACCTGATGACCATGGATAATCTGGAGCTTTTCCGGAAGCTGGGATATCCGGTGCTTCTTGGTACCTCCAGAAAATCCATGATCGGACTTGCCCTTGATCTTCCTGTAGATCAGCGTGTAGAGGGAACTCTTGCCACATCGGTGATCGGTGTTATGAAGGGTTGTGCATTTGTCCGTGTTCATGACATCAAAGAAAATAAACGCGTCATCCAGATGACAGAAGCTATTCTGGGACGTTAGGAGGAACTGATGGATAAAATCGAAATCAGAGATCTTGAGATTTTTGCAAACCATGGTGTGTTTCCGGAAGAAACAGCTCTCGGACAGAAATTTGTTGTTTCTGCTGTTATGTATACAGAAACACGTCCGGCAGGGCTGACAGATGATCTTTCTGCTTCCATCAATTATGGAGAAGTCAGTCATATGATCACCGATTTTCTTCAGAAAAATACTTATAAACTTCTGGAGGCTGCTGTGGAGAATCTGGCAGAGACACTGCTGCTTTCTCTCCCTCTTCTTAAAAAGATCACTCTCCGTATTGAAAAGCCCTGGGCTCCGGTAGGCCTTCCGCTGAAAACCGTTGCTGTGGAAATTACCCGAGGCTGGCATACGGCTTATATTGCTTTTGGTTCCAATATGGGGGATAAGAAGAAATACCTGGACAATGCGATCCAGGGTCTTCGGGATATGAAAGAGATTGTTGTTGAAAAGGTTTCCGGGTATCTTGTAACGGAGCCTTACGGGGATGTGGAGCAGGATGATTTTCTCAACGGAGCCTTAAGAGTCCGGACGCTGCTTTCTCCGGAGGAGCTTCTTGACAGGCTGCATGTGCTGGAACAGGCTGCGGACCGGAAAAGGATCATTCACTGGGGACCAAGGACACTGGATCTGGATATTCTGTTTTACGATAATGAGATCATTGATACAGTGGAACTACATGTGCCTCATATTGATATGGAAAACAGGGATTTTGTTTTGAAGCCTATGGTGGAGATCGCACCGTATCTTCGGCATCCGGTGTTGAATTTAACAATGGAGCAGTTGTTAAAAAAGCTTGAGGGAAAAACTTTGGCGGTGTGACTTTATTTATTAAATAATAAAAAGATAACAAGCCCGATACAGATATCTTTACTACAATCTGTATCGGGCTTGTTTCGTATCCGTGTGAATTATTGACTATTATCGAAAAATATTTTATTTCTGGTTTACCAGGTCGAATTCGTCGGTGATCTCTTTGGATGGTGCCTTGGTAATGAGGCTGACGATGATGTTTGCTGCAATGGCCACCAGGAATGCGGGAAGAAGTTCATAGATTCCCCAGGCGCCGCCGAGCGTGCTGATTCCGTATTTCCAGATAAATACCATGGAACCGCCGCAGATCATTCCTGCCAGGGCTCCCTGCCAGTTGGAACGTCTCCAGAATAATGCCAGAAGTACCACCGGGCCGAATACGGCTCCGAAGCCTGCCCAGGCAAAGGATACGATAGTAAACACAGAGCTGTTCGGGTCGCGGGCAATAAACATGGCTACTACTGCGATGAGAAGAAGCGTGATCTTATCGGCTACCATGCTTTCTTTTTTTGTTTCTTTATCCTTCAGGATACTTCCGAGAAGGTCGGAAGAAACTGCTGAGGATGCTGCCAGGAGCTGAGAATCTGCAGTTGACATGGTGGATGCCAGGATTCCTGCAAGGATGACTCCTGCAAGGATTGCTGCAATTACACCATGTTTACTGAGAAGATCTGCGATCTGAACGATAATTGTCTCAGATGCGGAGCCTTCCAGAAGGTCAAACTCTCCTGCTGCTGTCATTCCAAGTCCTACCACACCGATCAGTACTGCTACTGCCAGTGAGATCACTACCCATGTAGTTGCTACTCTTCTGGAAAGTGTAAGCTTCTCTTCGTCTTCGATCGCCATGAAACGAAGAAGAATATGCGGCATTCCGAAATATCCAAGTCCCCATGCAAGCATGGAAATGATATTAAGCAGTGGATATGCCTGTTCTGTTCCGGTTGTTGGATCATATGTAGTAAACATAGTCAGATATCCGGGCAGTGATCTTGCATGGTCTGCAACTGCTTCAATACCACCTGCTGTGCTGATCCCGAATACAAATACGATCACAAGAGCGATGGACATGATGATACTCTGGATAAAGTCCGTGGTCGATGCTGCCAGGAATCCTCCCAGTGTGGTGTATCCAACGATGACCAGTGCACTGATGATCATAGCTGGCAGATATTTTACACCGAAGAGACTTGCAAAAAGTTTACCACAGGCTGCAAATCCGGAAGCTGTATACGGAATAAAAAAGATCACGATAAAAATCGCTCCGATAGACTGCAGGATCTTTTTCTCATCTCTGTAACGATTACTGAAAAAGGATGGCAATGTAATGGAATTTCCTGCCACATGTGTGTAGCGGCGGATTCTTTTTGCCACGATCCTCCAGTTTACGTAAGTTCCGATCGCAAGGCCAATGGCTGTCCAGCCTGCATCTGCAATACCGGTAAGATAAGCAAGTCCCGGCAGGCCCATCAGAAGCCAGCTGCTCATGTCAGAAGCCTCTGCACTCATAGCTGTGACAAGTGGACCAAGCTTTCGTCCTCCAAGATAGAAATCAGAACTGTCATTATTGTTCTTGGAGCAAAGATAACCTACAAAGAGCATTGCACCCAGATAGACGATAATGGCTGCCATTATACAAATATGTGCTGTTGTCATTGTTTCTCTCCCTTCCATGTTTCTGCTTTAAAATCACAAAATATGAGGGATTTTGCTTATGCATCCCCATGCTTTCTGCTTTTAAACCAGTTTTACACATATTTATAGATTTTATTATATTAACTTTAGAAAGTAAAGAGGATTTTTCGTTTTTTTACATAAAAAAGTATTTTATATGAAGAAAAAGGGCTGAACCATATAAGGCGACCCCTCCTTCTCAGCCAGAGCTTTCAGAACACCGATCGTTTTTTTGAAGATGCATGTAGTTTCCTGCGGAGGAACCACCTGTCAGCGCGATGTATTCTCTGTAATATTTCCGCACTTTTGACGATAAGTATATCATGCCTAACCGAAATTATACATATTCTTTTAAGATTCCGGGAAAACAGAAAAAAGCTTTCGTAACCGTTCATTCTGATCCGACGTACAAAAGCTTTTTTCCTGAATGATATATAATTTATCTTTTTACCAATTCTTTGGTGATTTCTTCCCAGCTGACTCCTTTTTCCACCATGAGTACCATCATATGATAAAGAAAATCTGAAATTTCGTATTTAATCTCTTCTTTATCCGGATTTTTGGCTGCAATGACGATCTCTGTGCATTCTTCACCGACTTTTTTCAAAATCTTGTCGATTCCTTTATCAAAAAGATAATTGGTATAGGAACCTTCCTTTGGATGTTCTTTTCGGTCAGTGATCACATCATACACATTCTGGAACACGTGAAGAGGATTGATATCATCGTACTCCTTTTTCATCAGCGGTTTGAAGAAACAGGTACGGTTTCCTGTATGGCAGGCTGCGCCCACCTGCTCCACTTTGGCAAGGATCGTATCATTATCACAGTCAATGGTAAGAGACTTTACATACTGTACGTGTCCGGATGTCAGACCTTTGGTCCAGAGCTCATTCCGGCTGCGACTCCAGTATGTCATTTTTCCAAGCTTCAATGTTGTGTTAAAAGCAAGCTCATTCATATAGGCCAGCATCAGTACTTCATCCGTCCGGTAATCCTGGACAATAACCGGAACCATTCCGTCACTGTTTAATTTAAAGTCCGACCATGCAATATTACTTTTATATGTGTTTACCGGAATTCCGGCTTCTTCGCAGGTTTCCTTAAATGTATGCAGATCATTTTCAAGACTGCTTACATAAGCACCGCAAAGTCCGGACACAGCTGGTTCTCCTAAAAGCTCCAGAACGTTCTCAGATCTGTTTTCATCGGTATGAAGAACAATGGAAATCTGAGAAATCTCTGCAATTTCATTTTCGACAGTGTCCAAAGCCAGAACAGTGTCTGCATATGTTTCGATCAGATCCTGATTTTCTGTGAATTCTCTCAGATCAGAGATGCTGATCATCATACGCTCTTTTCCAAAGCGCCGGGATACTTCTTCCAGAAGCTTGATATTATTCTCTTTCGAAAAATTCAGTACAACTTTGGCACATCCCGCATAGATCAGCTTTTTTACATCTTCCATACGTTTGATATTTCCCGCTGCGATCACCGGGATCTCAGATGCCTGACAGATATCACGGATTTTTCCGATCGCACGGTCATGCTCTGCATCTGCGGAAGAAAAGTCAAATACCAGAAGCTCGTCTGCCCCATTGTCACCGTAAAATTTTGCAAGTGTTTCTACATTTCCGTCTCCGAAAAGATTTCTCTGTCCAAATCCTGTTACCGCCTTTTCTGAATGAAGATAAAGGCATGGGATCAACTGTTTGTTCATAAGTGGTCTCCTTCTGTATCAGAGGCTTCCCTTGGTAGAAAGCACGTCTGTGATCCGGGAATCGTACTGTGTTGCTGCATCAAGGGCTTTCGCAAAGCTTTTAAACATGGCCTCTGCCACATGATGGCTGTTTCCCCCGGAAAGAACCTTGATGTGAAGATTCATTGCTGCGGAATAGGATACTGCATAAAAGAATTCCTTTACCATCTCTGTAGCCATATCTCCTGTTTTTTCCGTAGAAAACTCTGCATCCCATCCAAGATAAGGTCTTCCGGAAAGATCTACTGCGCAGAGCACAAGCACTTCATCCATAGGAAGGATACAGCTGCCGTAACGTTTGATCCCTTTTTTGTCGCCAACTGCCTCACGGATAGCGTTTCCAAGGACGATCCCTGTATCTTCAATGGTGTGATGATCATCTACATTCAGATCACCGTGGACTCTCAGCGTAAGATCATACAGTCCATGGCGCGTAAAACCGTCCAGCATATGGTCAAAAAAGCCAATGCCTGTATCAATATCGGAACTTCCTGTTCCATCAATTTTCAGCTGCAGACGTATCTGCGTTTCTTTTGTGTTTCTTTCAATCAGTGCTTCTCTTGCCATTATTCGTTCTCCTTGTCCTCTTCCTCAAAACGGACTGCAATGGAATTTGCGTGTGCAGTCAGCTGTTCCGATGTGGCAAACTGGATAATGTCCTTGTGGATCTTTCGGAGTGCTTCCCTGGAATAATATACAATACTGGATTTCTTGATAAAATCATCTACAGAAAGTGCGGAGAAAAATTTGGCGGTTCCATTGGTAGGAAGCACATGGTTTGGTCCTGCAAAATAATCTCCAAGGGGTTCAGAGCTGTGCTCTCCGATAAAGATCGCACCTGCATTTCGTACCTTCATCATATCTTCAAAAGGATTCTTTGTGACGATCTCCATATGTTCAGAAGCAATTTCATTGGCAGCCTCAATGGCCTCGTCCATATCTTCTGCGATCAGGATATAACCAAAGTTCTCCAGGGATTTCTCAATAATGGCTTTTCTGGAAAGTACCTCAACAAAACCTCTGACTTCTTTATCTACCTGATCTGCAAATTCCTCATTTGTTGTGATCAGGATCGCAGATGCCATCTCATCATGTTCTGCCTGAGAAAGAAGATCTGCTGCAATATAACGAGGATTTGCAGTCTCATCTGCAAGAACGAGGATCTCGCTTGGACCGGCAATAGAATCAATGCTTACGTATCCATAAACTGCCTTTTTTGCAAGCGCAACAAAAATATTTCCGGGTCCTACGATCTTGTCAACCTTTGGAATACTCTCAGTTCCATATGCAAGTGCTCCGATGGCCTGTGCACCACCCACTTTATAGATTTCATCTGCTCCGGCTTCGTTGGCAGCAACAAGTGTGCTTGGATTTACTTTTCCGTCTTTTCCAGGAGGTGTTGTCATTACAATACGCTCAACACCGGCAACTTTTGCAGGAACGATATTCATCAGCACGGAAGACGGATATACAGCCTTTCCACCGGGAACGTAAACACCTACACAGTTCAGAGCGGTTACCTTCTGACCAAGCATAGTTCCGTCTGTTGTGCTTGTGAACCAGCTGTTCTGAAGCTGCTTTTCGTGATAGCTGCGGATATTCACCAATGCTTTTTTGATCACATCGATCAGGGAAGGATCTACCAGCTTGTATGCTTCCTCGATCTCCTCAGGGGTTACACGGATCGTATCCTTTGTCACTTCGACTTTATCAAATTCTCTGGTAAATGCAAATAACGCGGTATCTCCCTCTGCTTTTACTTTGGCAAGGATATTTGCTACTGCATCCTCGTATTTTCCATAATTATTAGGGCTTCTTTTTAAGAGAGTTTCCAGAATATCTTTTGTAGATTCTTTGGTGAGTTTTACCTTACGCATAATAAATTCTGCCTTCTTTCTGTATTTTGGAGGTTCATCTGTTGTTCAGTTTATTTGATCACACCTCGAAGTTCCGTGATCAGTTTGCGGATCCGTTCATCTTCCATTTTCATGCTGACCTGATTGACTACCATACGTGCAGACAGCGGGCAGACTTCTTCCAGCACCTTCAGGCCATTCTCGCGAAGGGTGCTTCCGGTTTCCACGATATCCACGATAACCTCGGAAAGTCCTACGATCGGCGCAAGCTCGATGGAACCGTTCAGCTTAATGATCTCCACAGTCTGATGCTTTTTGTTATAGAAGTAATCCTTTGCAATATTTGGATATTTTGTAGCTACACGGATCAGCTGATTGTTATTCAGGACTTCTCTGGCGCTTTCAGGGCCGCATACGCACATGCGGCATGCTCCAAATCCAAGATCCATAACCTCATATAGCTTTCTTCCTTCTTCCAGAATGGTATCCTTACCTACGATACCGATATCTGCTGCACCATACTCTACATAAGTCGGCACATCCGGACCTTTTGCAAGGAAAAACTTCAGCTTCAGTTCTTCATTGGTAAAGATCAGCTTTCGGGAATCCTTGTCACGCATCTCCTCACATGTAATACCGATCTTCTCAAACATATCCAGTGTTTTGCTGGCCAGACGCCCTTTTGTGAGGGCAAATGTAAGATATCTCATCAGTCCTGCTCCTCCTTTGCCGGGCACAATGCCACTTTTTTACCTTCATTTCGAAGCTCCATTGCTTCCTGGATCGCTTTTTTCAGATTTCCCGGATCATAGGTGATCACAATGGTCTTATCACCGGACGGAACAGCCAGCTTCTGTCTGGAAAGCGCGAGCATCAGGTTATCAACCACAATGGCAAATCCAATGGAAGAAGCCGGTTTTCCGAAATGCTTCATCAATTCGTTGTAGCGTCCGCCCTTGATCAGGGGTTCACCGGTTCCATATGTATAAGCCTGGAAAATGATCCCTGTATAATAACGGAACTTACTGAGCATTCCAAAATCAAAAGCAATGTATTTCTCACAGCCGTATACTTTCAGGATCTCATAAATTTCTTCCAGTCGTTTTACTGCGGAAAGTGCTTCCGGATTGGAGGTGAGTTTTTTTGCTTTTTCCAGCACTTCTGCTGAACCGAACATCTGAGGCAGTTCAGCAAAAGCCTTGGAAAGGTTATCGCCTAAATTCTGTCCCTTAAGAAGCTCTTCCACACCAAAATAATTCTTCTGAGAGATCAGCTCACGAAGATGCTCTTCTATCTCCGGCTCCAGATCTGCCTCTGCAAGCAGGGATTTATAATAATCTACCTGGCCTACGCTAACCTGGAATTCGGTAAGTCCTGCTGCCTTCAGACACTCCACGGTCATGGCAAGGATCTCAGCATCTGCTGCTGCAGAATCATCTCCCATATGCTCAACACCCATCTGAGTATTTTCCTTCATCTGACCTCTGTAACTGGAATTGTTGATAAATGTATTTCCGGTATAACAAAGTCTTACAGGTCCCTTTTCCGGATCAAAATAAGTTGCACATGCTCTGGAAACAGACGGTGTAAAGTCAGGTCTGAGAACAAGTGTGTTTCCCTCTCTGTCAAAAAATTTATATAAATCCTTGGATGGGATCGTTCCTACTTCATTGCTGAACACTTCAAAATACTCAAATCCCGGTGTTTCTATATCTTCATATCCATATCTTGAAAACACCTGGTGGAGCTCCTTCTGGAGCCGTTTTTTGCGGCTGCATTCCTCTCCATAAATGTCCCGCACACCTTCAGGTGTATGAAAAATACGCTGCATGTTCATTTCCTCCGTAACACGTTTTGAGATTTTCTGTGTTTCACTTTAATTCGCTACCATGCTACCACAGAAAAACTTAAATTTGATTATATAGGAAACCTTTCCAAAAGTCAATCCCGTAATTGCAGATCTTTCTGGATCCCTTCCAGATAAGGAACCAGAAATCCATTTTTTCCGGAAAGATAAAATTCCTCGTCCAGCTCTTCCCGACGAAAACTTTTTCGCCCGCCATCTTCCATCCTTTTCCAGAATTCCTTCAGCTTACGAAGGGTAAGATAATAAAAAACATTATCTGCGCTGAAATAGATCAGAAAAAAAGCAATCCCCTTCTGCTTTTCAAACTCATCCATAAATGCTACCTGATGAGGATGAATGTTCGCAAGGGGAAAAGTTTTTACACAGCATTCTTTTGCATCGAAGCAGACAGGGATTCCCTGTACTGCTCCGATATAATCTACGGTACTTTTCTGTTCAAAATATGCCAGCGTGATATGCCGGGAGGTTTTATCCATTTTAACCGGAGTGATAGGTGTCGGAATTTTCTGGATGAGGGCCAGTCCCTTTTCCCTGTACTGCTCATTGGTACGATTGATAAGTTCCTCCAGAGTAGAACCACGAAGTCCTCTGCTGTTCCATGTTGCCATAAAGTCTACCCTTTAATTTAGAAGTTTGATGGATGGGAAATAACGGATCTCCGCTTTTCCGACGATCTGATCAAACTGTACATATGTATTCTGCCAGTATCGGGAATCCTTGGAATTGTTACGGTTGTCTCCCATCATAAAGTAACAGTTTTCCGGTACTTCGTATGGTCCGAAGCTTCCAAGAGGAGTTTCCGGCACAAAGGAATCATCCAGAGGTGTCTCCGAATCATTGATATAAACTTTACCATCTTTGATCTCTACTTTATCTCCGGGAAGACCGATGATACGTTTGATGAACAGCTGGGACTCATCATCCGGATATCTGAAGATCACAATGTCAAAGCGTTCCGGATCTTTCCATTTTTTTGAGATCTCGTGACCAAATACGTCCATATTCAGACCATAGGCCAGACGATAGCCAAAGATACGATCCCCGGTCATAATGGTATTTTCCATAGATTCTGACGGGATCTTTGCATTGATCAGTACTACATTGTTGATAACCAGGACTACAACTACCACGATGATGATCATCTTGACGTAATCCCATATTTCATTCCAGATTTTCATAATAACTCTCCTCCAACTTGTCCTCTTTTAGTGTTCTGAGAAAGATTTCCGGAAGCGGTGCCGTAAAGATCTTCCCGGATAAATATGACAGGCTTCCTTTCATAGATGGAAACTCCATTCGAAAAGAATGAAGCAGCTGTCCTTTCAGTTTTTTATCGGCTTTTCCATATTTGGGATCACCAACAATCGAATGTCCCTCCGAAGCAAGGTGAGCTCGGATCTGATGTGCACGTCCTGTGATCAGTTCAACCTTAAGAAGGGTACGGGTTCCATTGGTACCCAACGGATAATACTTTGTTTCCACTGGAAGGGCATTTTCTTTCTCTTGTTTATAGATGGTTACTTTATTGCTTTTTTTATCTTTTGCCAGATAACCTTTGATATATCTTTCTTCTTTTAAAACTCCCTCCACAAGACAGAGGTAATATTTATGAAGTTCCCTGGACTTGAACATCCCTGAAAGTTCCTGCAGACCGGAAAGGCTTTTGCCTGCCGCTATCAGCCCGCTGGTATTGCGGTCAAGGCGGTTGCATACGGAAGGACGAAAGGTTCTCAGATCATTCTCTGTAAGAGAGCCATTTTTCAGAAGATAGCCAGTCAGATATTCTACCAGTGAAGGGGTTCCGTCATCAGCAGGCTGAGAAAGCATTCCTGCCGGTTTGTTGATCAACAGGATATTTTCATCCTCGTAAATGATATCCAGAGCATAATGTGCCCGTGGAGCAGAATCATTTCCGCTGAATTTTTCAAATGTTTCATCACTTAAAAACAGTTTTACATGATCTCCTGAAAACAGCTTTTCATTCCCGGTGGCTTTTTTTCCGTTGAGCGTGATATTTTTTTTCCTCATCATTTTATAGAAAAAGCTCTTTGGAGCTTCACGGAGAAGCTTGGCCAGATATTTGTCAAAACGCTGTCCGGCCTCGTTTTCGTTAATGATAAATTCTTTCATTATATAGTGCTCCTACAGACAGATTGCCAGGATCGTATGTTTGATCAGTTCTTCCCTGGAAAGATCCGGGTATCGCTCATCCGGCGTGAATTTAATCCCGTTTCTCAAAGATTCTTTGTGCTCATTCATGGAATCCAGACGTTCCAGATAGGGCTTCAGGTCCTTCAGGATCTTTACATCTACTTTATATCCGTTTTTACGGATGATTTTCTGTGACTGCTCTGCAAGGTAGGCGATATCTGCTTTTGGATCACTGGTATAACCCACTACTGTATTTCCGCACACGGCAACAGCGTCCAGATAACCGCTTTTCTCATAAAAAGTCATGTACATTTCATAGGACATGACCAGGTCACCGGCATGCTTGCGGATCTCTTTATAGAGCTTTTCATCCATAGGATGACGTAACAGGATCATGATCAGGCTTACCATGGATTTACAGCCTGGCAGACAGCCTACTACGGTCAGAACCGTCCAGACTGTCATTCTTGTTCCGTTGACGGCCCACGCCACAAAGAAAATGAGCAGCGGAAGCGAAAATAATCCTGCTGTGATCAGGAGTCTTCGTTTTTTTTCGCTGTTAAAATAACCGAAATCACCTTTTTTTGTTTTTCTTTTTCTGGTATCTTTCATGTGCCGAACTCCTTGTCTGTGTTTTTTTGGCTTTTTTATGAAGCTCTCTGGGACGGATCAGACATTTCGGTCCAAAGCCGACCAGATCCATACGTCCGGTCATCTTAAGTCCTTCCAGGACCAGTTCGCGATTTTCCGGATTTTTATACTGCATCAGTGCTCGCTGTATTGCTTTTTCGTGTGGATTTTTCGGCACATATACCTTTTCGCCTGTCAGCGGATGGATTCCTGTGTAATACATGCAGGTAGAAAGTGTTGATGGCGTTGGATAAAAATCCTGAACCTGCTCCGGCGTAAATCCAAGATCACGGACGTATTCCGCAAGCTTCACGGCTTCCTTCATTGTACACCCGGGATGGGACGACATGAAATACGGAACGGCATATTGCTGCTTACCAGTCCGCGCATTTGCTTTTTCATATTCCTTCAGAAAGCCCTCATAAACCTCGTGCCTGGGTTTGCCCATAAACTTCAGGACTTCATCAGAAACATGCTCCGGTGCTACTCGCAGCTGACCGCTGATGTGATATTTCACAAGCTCATTAAGAAAAGTTTTATCCGGGTCTGCCATCAGATAATCAAACCGAATGCCGGAACGGACAAAAACTTTTTTAACTTTGGGGATATTCCTGACCTTTCTGAGAAGCTGAAGATAATCCTTGTGGTCTACCGTCAGATTCTTACACGGAGAAGGAAACAGGCACTGCCGCTCCTTGCAGACTCCTTTTGTCAGCTGCTTTTTGCAGGAAGGATAACGAAAATCAGCCGTAGGGCCTCCTACATCATGGATATAGCCTTTAAAATCCGGATCCTCCGTCATCTTTTCAGCTTCTTTCAGAATGGAATCGTGACTTCTTGTCTGAAGGATGCGGCCCTGATGAAAGGTCAGCGCACAGAAATTACAGCTTCCAAAGCATCCTCTGTTGCTGGTCAGACTGAATTTGATCTCTTTCAGTGCCGGAATCCCGCCTTCTTTCTGATACATGGGATGATATCGTCCTGTATAAGGCAGATCGTAAACATCGTCCATCTCCATCTGCGTCAGAGGCTGAGATGGTGGATTCTGTATCACATATCCACGGTTCCCATAAGATTCTGCCAGAGGCTTTGCTGTAAATGGATCCGTGTTTCGGTACTGAATGGCAAAGCTGTCCGCGTAAGCTTTTTTATCGGTCTGTACCTGTTCAAATGACGGAAGGACCACCGGATCGTAAACCCTGCTGATATCGTGGCTTTTAAAAACCGTCCCTGCCACATATGTGATCTCCTGGACCGGAATCCCACTTTGCAGGGCTTCTGCGATCTCCAGGATGGAATGTTCCCCCATTCCATAAGAGATCAGATCCGCACCGGAATCGATCAGAATACTGTGCTTGACCTTATTTTCCCAATAATCGTAATGTGCCATTCTTCGAAGGCTGGCTTCGATCCCGCCAAGAATGATAGGTGTATGTTTATAGGTCTGCCGGATCAGATTGCTGTATACAACAGAAGCCCTGTCCGGTCTTAATCCCATTTTTCCTCCCGGAGAATAGGCATCTGTGCTTCGGTGCTTTTTGGAAACCGTATAATGATTCACCATGGAATCCATGTTTCCTGCTGTAACGAGAAAACCCAGGCGCGGTTCCCCGAACACCTGGATGCTCTCCTTCTTTCGCCAGTCAGGCTGAGGGATCATGCCTACACGATATCCTCTGCTTTCCAGAAGACGTCCAATGATCGCAGATCCAAAAGACGGATGATCCACATAGGCATCTCCTGTCACGTAGACAAAATCCAACTCATCCCAGCCTCTTGACTTCATATCTTCTCTTGTAACTGGTAAAAAATCCTGCATTTATAATTCCTCGTATGTATGTGTATTAGTACTGTCTGCCCTGTGTTCATATGCTGTGATGGACTGCCTGGGCACGATAACCCTCTGCAATGATATCCAGCTGTCTGTGGAAGCGTTCCAGCTGACGCAGATCCTTGGTTTTGAATACCCGCAGGAACTCATCCTGTATTTTGCTTACTTCCCGTTCACTGGAAACACGGTAGAGATTTTCAATATTATTCAGAATATCCTTTACAAGATTGGACTGCATCTGAGATGAATTCTGGGCATCCATGATCTCATTGCGCACAGAAGACATTTCATGATCCAGCGAAATGATCGCATCGGATGCTTTACTAAGACGTTCTGCTACATGAGGAGGCATATCACCTTTGTATTTATACTGAAGGGAATGTTCGATCGTTGCCCAGAAATTCATTGCCATGGTACGGATCTGTATTTCTACCTGAAGCCGTTTCGGCCCATGAATAGTCTCCACTGTATAATAAAGGATCATGTGATAACTCCGGTAACCGCTCTGCTTGATATGCGTCAGATAGTTCTTTTCACTTTTGACTTCCATATCTGTTCTTTTTCGGATGATCGCAGCAACGGTATCGATATCTTCTTCAAACTGACAAATGATCCGTACTCCTGCCAGATCTTCCATTTCTGTTTCCAGCTGTTCGATCGGGATATCTTTACGCTGCATTTTCTCCAGGATACTGGAAACACTTTTTACTCTTCCACTGACTTGTTCAATGGGAGAATAACGATCATTTTCGTGATACTCTTCTATTATATGTTTAAACTTGACTGTCAGTTCTTTGACAGCCAGCTCGTAAGGGCACAAAATACTTCGCCATAACTGTATTTCCATGTTGCTCGCTCCTTATCATCTGCCGTCAGTCTCTTTTTGGTTTTGGTGACAGCGGCATATATTTTTTATTATAACATATGTTTTGAAAAAAAAGGGATTGTTTATCAATTTTTTATTAAAAAAATATAGAATTATTTTCCTTTTTGTGTGATGCATCCACAAATCTATATATATGTATAATTCTGTATTTTATGAATATTTTTTTATCAGGGCATAAAAATACCCTGGAGAAACCATACGTCTCTCCAGGGTAAAAGTTCGAACATACTTCGAACGGAATCAGTCTTTCAGATTTTTGAGAACCTGTACAAGATAGTTCCATACTCTTTCTGTGGAAGCAATGCTGAGAACCTCCTCGGATGTATGGATATCCTTCATATCCGGTCCAAGGGATACACAGTCCAGTCCTTCCATTTTTTTATAGAAAAGCCCGCATTCAAGGCCTGCGTGGATCGCTACGACTTCAGGCTTATGTCCGTACATTTCCTCAAAAACTGCAACCATTTTATCTCGTAATGGAGATTCCTTTCTGTACTCCCATGCCGGGTATGCACCCTGTACTTCATAGTCACCACCAAGAAATTCTGTGAGATATTCAATCTTATCAGATAATGCACTGCATGCAGCGTCTACAGAGCTTCTTACACTGGAACTTGCAAAAAGCTCGTCCCTATCCAGACGGAGGATACCGATATTGCTGGAGGTTTCCACCAGGCCTTTGATGGTTCCGCTCATTTTCTGGATTCCGAATGGTACATTCTGCAGATAAAATACGATCTTTTCCTGACTTGTAGGATGAAGAACCTCTGCTGTTGCAGTACCCTTTTCTGTTATTTCAAAAGTAATGTTTTCGTCAGAACCAGTATATTCTTCACGGAGCTGCTCCTGGAGCTCTTTTGCGTAAGCTTTTACCTCAGCAACGGAATCCGTAAGAAATTCTGCGGTGCACTCTCTTGTAATGGCATTGTCTTTCTGTCCGCCTGTAAGAGAAATAAGGGCATATTCCGCTTTTTTCTTAAGTCCGTAAAGAAATCGTCCCATAAGTTTATTGGCATTCGCTCTGTTCTTGTCAATCTCGGCACCGGAATGTCCGCCCATAAGTCCACAGACTTTGACCTGTACCTTTTCTCCTTCTCCTTCTACACGCTGGGCAGGGATATGGCTGATACCGGAAAGACCGCCGGCACAGCTGATCCAGAGACTTCCCTCCGCTTCAGAATCCAGATTGATAAATCTTCTTCCCTTCAGCACGCTGCAGTCCAGACCGACTGCACCAAGAAGACCAATCTCCTCATCAACCGTGAACAGTACTTCAAGAGGAGGGTGTGGAATATCTGTACTGTCAAGAAGGGCAAGGCCATAAGCAACTGCAATACCATCATCACCGCCAAGCGTTGTTCCGTTGGCTGTGATATAACCATCTTTTACAGAGATGTTCAAACCATCTTTTGTAAAATCATGATCTACATCCGGTCGTTTTTCACATACCATGTCCATGTGGCCCTGAATGATCACTGTGGGAGAATTCTCATATCCGGGTGTGCCTGGCTTGTAGATCACTACATTATTCAGCTCATCCTGTACATATCTGAATCCATGATCCTTCGCGAATTTCACAAGGAAATCACTGATCTGTTTTGTATTTCCGGAACCATGAGGAATCTTGCAGATTTCTTCAAAATAATGAAAAACTCTCTTTGGTTCACAACTTTCTAATACTGGCATAAGTTCTGCCTCCTTCTGCTTCATAAATTCATTTGTCTTTTATAATAATCATATACTGTAAAAAAAGCAAGGACCTGTTTTTATGAAACGAAAAATAATCATATTTTTCTATATCTGCCTGTTGCTTTTTCTGCTTTTTCACCCAAAAGAAGCTCTTACCGGAGTAAAAAATGGACTTGGATTGTGGTTGAATATCATGATTCCCACTCTGCTGCCATTTCTGATCCTGACAGGAGCATTATTAAAAACTGGAAATATCCGGAAGCTTCTGAAACCATCTGCTTTCTTCTGGAAAACGTTTTTCGGGCTTTCACCTGCTGGAGCCTATGTTCTGATCCTGGGTCTGTTATGCGGATATCCTATGGGAGCCAAACTGGCACATGATCTGTACATAGACCAGCAGATTTCCCGCAGAGAAGGGGAATATCTTCTTACGTTTAGCTGCAATGCAAGTCCCGCATTTATCATTTCCTATCTTTCCGGGATACTTTTGAAAAATAAGATATCAGCAGTGCAGATGATCCTCACTTTTCTGGCGGCAGATCTCTTTTGTATGCTGTTTTTTCGTTTCGTTGTATATCGCGGGCATACCGTGGACTCTGTCTGCGTAAACAAGATAAAAAAAGAGACATACCAACAGGACTCCACAGGAGCCATCCTGGATGTCTCGATCATGGACGGATTTGAAACCATCACACGTCTCGGGGGCTATATTCTCCTCTTCTCACTGATACTCGCCAGTATCAGCTTTTACTGGCCATTTCATGCACAAAGCTGTATGCTGTTCACAGCACCACTGGAACTAACTACCGGGCTGAAACAGATTGCCGACGCACCACTGCCATGGAAAAGCAGATACCTTGCCTCTATGCTCCTGACTTCTTTTGGTGGCTTTTGTGTCATGGCTCAGACAAAAAGCGTATTGGAAAACAGTTTGTCACTGATCCCCTACGCTATTTCAAAATGTCTGAACGCCAGTGCGATATTCCTGATCCTAGTTTTCTCCGATATCGTCTAACAGATCTTCGTCTTCTTTTGTTACAGAAGAACTGTCATCATCCTGGAAGGTATTGGAGATTGCCGCTGCCTGAGCAGTCTGTGGTGCAAGCTCCTGACGATTATGATTAACAACCTCAAGGCAGCTCTGCAGAGCATCAATAAATGCTTTGTATTTACCACCGGCATCTTCAAGTGTCTGATTCAGGACAGAACCGATATTAGCCATCATATCATCTGTGTATGTGATCGCACTGAGACGAATGCTGTTTGCATCCTGTGTTGCAGAATCAAGAATCTCCTGAGCCTGCTTGTTTGCAGCATTTATGGTCTCATTTGCCTGTGCATATGCTTTCTGCATGATCTCATGCTGTGTAACAAGTTCCTGAGCTTTGGCCTGAGCATCTGCGATCAGACTGTCAGCTTTAGCCTGAGCATCCTCAAGGATCGCATCCTTATTGCTGATGATCTTCTGATAACGTTTGATCTCATCCGGAGTTTTCAGACGAAGTTCACGTAAATACTCCTCAATCTCTTCTTTGTTCACTACGATCTTGGTAGTGGAAAGAGGCTGGAATTTACAGCTGTCCACATACTCTTCAATCTCCTGAATAATCTGTTCAATTCTGCTGCTCATAATACACTCTCCTTATTTCTCTGTTTCTCTTTTTTTCAATTTCTCTTCGACTGCATCCGTAATCTCACGTGGAGCGAATTTGCTCAGATCTCCTCCGAAATTAGCAACTTCTTTCATGATCGTGGAGCTTAAGTATGCATATTCCAGACTGGTTGTAAGAAAAACGGTGTCCACATCCGGTGCCAGAACACGATTAGTCTGGGCCATCTGCAGTTCATATTCAAAATCCGTGACAGCACGAAGCCCTCGAACGATCACCTGGGCATGGTTTTCCCTGGCAAAGTTCACTGACAGGCCCTCGAATGCTTTCACCTCCACATTCGGGATATCTTTTGTCGCCTTTGTTAGTATCTTAACACGTTCTTCTACAGAAAACAACGGACTTTTTGCAGAATTATGCAAAACCCCCACTATAACCCGGTCAAATGAAATGCTTGCCCGCTTAATGATGTCAAGATGGCCATAGGTTGCCGGGTCAAAGCTTCCCGGGTATACTGCTGTTATCATATGTCTGTCTCTCTTTCATTTTTTTAGGAAAACATGCTTGTTGGTTTTATATTCCTTGGAACGTACCAGATGATATCCAAGGTCCTCTACATAAGAAAAATCCGTATGTAGATCTTCCTCCACAACGATCAGCGTGTTTTCATCTGCAAGAGTGCTGTCAGCCAGATACTCAAGGACTGGTTGTTCCAGATGCTGTTCGTATGGTGCATCCATAAAAATACAGTCAAATGGTTCTCCGCCTTCCAGTGAACGCAGTGCCTGAAGCACATCCATGTTCAGCAGTTTACCACCATCCGTGAGTTTTGTAAATGAAAGATTTTCGCGGATACAGGTGCATGCTTTGGGATTTTTTTCCACAAATACGGCATACTCGGCTCCACGGCTCAGAGCTTCAATACCGATCGCTCCGCTTCCGGAAAACAGATCCAGAAAACGACAACCCGGTATTTCAGGCTGGAAAATGTTAAAAAGAGTTTCCTTAATACGGTCTGTTGTTGGTCGTGTCTCATTTCCGGGAATGGTTTTTAAGTTTAATCTACGTGCTTTTCCTGCTATGACTCTCATTTCAGATTTAATCTCCAATCCAGATCACCGCGGGCCAGTCCAAGGATCAGAAGTTCCGCAGTGGCAATATTTGTAGCAACCGGAATGTTGTACTGGTCGCAGCGTTTGACAATGCTCATGATATCCGGCTCTACCGGGTCCATCATGACAGGGTTATAAAACAGGATCACCATATCCAGATCCTGACGCTCTACCATCTCCATAAACTGCTTGTCTCCGCCTATACTTCCGGCAAGAAACTTGTGAACGTGAAGACTGGTTGCTTCCTCAATTCTTCTTCCTGTTGTTCCGGTTGCATATACTTCATGTTTGGCAAGGATATTCTTGTATGCAATACAGAAGTCTTCAATCAGAACTTTCTTACTGTTATGCGCAATAATTCCTAAATTCATAATTCACCTCTCCATTCTCTGCCCTTGGGTTACATCCCTTTTCTCCCTTTTATATAGGTAAAATCATATAACTCTGTAACTGATTCTAGCATAACGCCCAAAAAAGTGCAATTTAATTCATGTAAATTCATGAAAAATTAATATTTTTTCCCGGCGTTGCTCCATATACTCTATTCTTCCCAGCTGTTTCCTGTAGTATAATCAATTTCAATTCCCGGCTGTATGTTATAAACAAAAACATGGAAAGATATTTTCTGGTCTTTAACGGATTCGGCTTCCATTTCCACACCCCGGGCTACCAGTTCATCTCCCTTAAAAAACGGAGTTACACGATACATGCAGGGATTTCCTGTACTGTGCACGTAATCTGCAACCTCATTTTCAAAAGGAAGCATTCCCGTCACATTGAGATATCTGGTTCCTGTGATAAGGTTTTTCCTGTTTGCATTCTCTCCAGTCAGCTGATACCCGATAAGATGGCAGCGATTATACAGATACCTGCCATCTATATTTTCATATTTTACAGTATGCCATCCTGTAGGCTTCACCATTCCGATCGCTTCTCGCTCTTCGACAGGCATCAGCTCCGGTGTGACCTTGGATTCTGCATAACCACAGCGCCCCAGGGAATCCAGTTCACTGTAAAATTCGTATGCAGGTCCTGCGCTTTTTTCATCAGAAAAAGATGGTACATTTCCATTGATCTCCACATATGGACTGCCGCTGTATTCTGGAATCTGATCCAGAGAAACAGATTCTGTCTGCCCTCCTGTCTTCGTCTGGGATTGTTTCAGCAATCCTGCCAATGCATCGGAAGCGGATTCCGAAACATCTTCCCAGAGGATCTGCGCATTTTCTTCTATATATGTAAGAAATACCTGTCCGAAGATCCGGCTTTGATCTTTTACCTCTTTCAGGCTCCGCGGCGGCATCCAGCCATTACATACTGCAAGGATGACACACAGGATAATGGCTGTGAGTATTTTTCGCCTGGGCTGTTTTTTTCGTTTATATTTTCGCTTGTATGTAGGATAACGCTTCTTTTTCACGGGACCCCCTTACTTTTTTTTGTCTGACAGATATTATATGTGATGCAGAGATTATTATAACCGCAACTCCCGTCAAAAAACAACCATACATTCGTTTTTTTACCGCGGTATAATTTATGAACGGAAATATTTTTATATGTTAAATTTCCTTTAACTGCCAGTGTATTATTTTACGGATTTCATATACTAGCAATGTAACATCAAAACAAACAACAACCAAGGAGGAAATGAATTATGCCAAGTAACACTTCTTCTAACAAAGCAGTTGTTCCGGAAGCAAAGGGCGCACTTGACCGTTTCAAATATGAGGTAGCAAACGAGCTGGGTGTTCCGCTTACAGACGGATACAACGGAAACCTGACTTCCAAACAGAACGGATCCGTAGGCGGATATATGGTCAAAAAAATGATCGAGGCACAGGAGCGTCAGATGTCCGGCAACTCCCAGGGCGGCCAGCAGTACTAAATCTGTACGCGCAGGTAGTTTCATTGCTATGCTGAGTTGATCTAAGCTCATGCAAAAAAGATGCTGTCTGACAGAACTGAAAACCTGCCAGACAACATCTTTTTATTTTATATAAAAAGAGAGATTATTTCACAAACATATCCATACATTATACAAACAATAAGATCCAAAAATCTTAAAATCCTATATTTATTTACAGCAATTCCTGTACTTTCCGATATACAACCTCTGCAAATTCCTTATGTCCTGCTGCATTCAGATGTTCCTGATCTGCGTCACAGCAATGTACATAGGATGCTGCCGGAAGGAAACTGATATGACGTTCAGCTGCGATTTTTTCATAAACAGGCTGCAGATTTCTGGAAACGATCACAGACTCTCTGGAAAACTCCTGGTCATATCCTTCCTGCCATACTTTTTCTCCCAGGTAGATCGGAGCCATGAGAAGGACTTTCGCTTCTGGCGCATATTCCTGGACCTGATCCAGCAATCTTATGATTCCTTTTCCGATTACATCTGCGGATGCTCCGAAAACAGTTTTGCAGTCATTGGTTCCCAGCATCAGCGTGATCACATCCACCTGGGCATGTGTTTCCAGAAGTGTGGGAAAAAGTGCAGTTCCTTTTCTTCCGTCGCGGAGCGGATCTTCGAAAACTGTTGTTCTTCCGCACAGTCCCTCCTCGATCACACGATATTCTTCTTTATTCAGTTTTTCCTGGAGAAGGCTTGTCCAGCGGGCTCCCCACGGAAGTCTCTCTCTGCTCTCTCCGTCATATCCCCATGTATTGGAATCTCCAAAGCATAATATCTGTTTCATTCTATTATATTCCTATCTATTTAGTATGTATATTGGTTAAATGAATCATATCACGCTCTTTTACATTGGTCAAATACACAAAAGAAATAGCCTGTTACAGATTTTATCTATAGCAGGCCATCTTACATACTCTTTTATATACTTTTTATCAGAGATTCTTTTTACAGTCCGATAAATCCTGTAACATCTCCGTTGATCACATAATGTGCACCATTATCTTCCGGTTTAATGTAGATTTTGAGCTCTTTCAGTTCAGAGGCTTTTTTGCCCATATCCTCTGTCCAGATCTTTTTGATCCTGTCAGCAACCTCTGAAGTATGTATCTCTTTGCCCCAGTACTGAACATATACTTCTGTCACTGGTTCAGCTTTTTTAGCTGCTGTCTTTCTTGTTGTTTTAGCTGCTGTTGTCTTAGCAGTCGTCCTGGTTGTTGTTTTCTTAGCTGCAGCAGTTTTTCGTGTTGTTGTCTTCCTGGCGGCTGTTTTCTTAGCCGGCTCTTCTGATTTTACAGCTGTTGTTTTCTCTTCATCAGATTTTACTTCTGCTGCTTTTTCTTCTACTGGTTTCGCAGCAGCAGGTTTTACCTCTGCTGTCTTCTCAGCTGCTTTTGTCTCTACAGAAGCTTTTGCATCGTCTGTCTTTGGTGTCTCAGCCTTAACGGCTTTCTCTTCGGATGCGGTTACTACAGATTTTGCAGGAGTCTCGCTTACTGAAGCCGTTTTTACAGTTGTCTTGGTTGCAGCTTTCTTTGTTCTAGCCATGTTTATAGCCTCCTTACAAGGGATTTGTTAATCTTTTCTCGAATTTTAGGATATCACTTTTTGTGAAAGAACGCAAGGTTAGATCCCCAGATTTTCCAGTTCTTCACTCATATACCCCTTGAGATGCTCCTTTAAAGCCTTATGCTGAGGCAGGATAAGATCAAAATCCAGTGCCAGGATCTCACCAGCTGCTTCACTTGCATTCTTCAGGATTCCCGCATCATTATAGATATCACCGATCTTAAATTCCATCAGTCCGCTCTGGCGGATACCGAAAAGATCTCCTGGGCCCCGAAGCTTCAGATCTTCCCCGGCTATATAAAATCCATCATTGGATTCATTGAGGATCTTCAGACGTTTAGAAGTATTTTCTTCATTATTTCCCTGGATAAAAATGCAGTAAGACTGATGCTCTCCACGCCCTACACGGCCCCGAAGCTGATGAAGCTGGGCAAGCCCGAAACGTTCTGCATTTTCCACCATCATGACGGTAGCATTTGGCACATTCACTCCAACCTCCACAACTGTGGTAGATACCAGCACCTGGATCTCGCCGGAAGCAAACGCCTCCATGATCCTGTTTTTCTCTTTTGGCTTCATCTTTCCGTGAAGGATTTCTACTTTGATCTCCCCTGGAAGGATCTCCTGAAGCTTTCTGGCATAATCTGTAACATTCTCTGCCTCCAGGCCTTCGCTCTCTTCCACCATAGGACAGATCACATAAGCCTGCCTTCCCATCTGCACCTGATTTTCGATAAAAGAATACGCCTTGGGACGGTAGGAAGTTCCTACTACGCAATTCTTGATCGGAAGTCTTTTTGCAGGAAGCTCGTCAATGATCGAAATATCCAGGTCTCCATATAAAATGATCGCCAGTGTCCGGGGAATGGGGGTTGCGCTCATAACAAGTACATGAGGCGGATTTCCTCTGGTCGTCAGCGCTTCCCTCTGGCGAACGCCGAATCTGTGCTGCTCATCTGTGATCACAAGCCCCAGATTCTTATATTCCACCTTTTCCTGGATCAGGGCATGAGTTCCGATGATCACATTCACTTCACCGTCTGCAATCTTCTGATAGATCTCACGCTTCTGTCTGGCTGTGGTAGATCCTGTCAGAAGCACCGGATGGCAGGAAGCGATATTCTGTTCTTCCATCAGCCTCAGAAAGCCTTCGTAATGCTGATTTGCCAGAACCTCTGTCGGTACCATCAATGCACTCTGAAATCCATTCTCTGCTGAAAGTACCATAGCTAAAAATGCGATCACGGTCTTGCCGCTACCAACATCCCCCTGTACAAGCCTGGACATCAGCTTATGACCGCTCAGATCCCGTTCGATCTCATGCCAGACATTCTTCTGGGCTCCGGTCAGGTCATAGGGAAGCCCTTCTATGATCTCCTCGGTTGTCCATACTGGTTTCATTGGAAAAGTGTTTGGAGCCTCTTCAGTTTTCTCCTTCAAGAGCTGTATTGCCAGCACAAAAAGCAGAAATTCATCGAATACCAGACGTTTCCTGGCTGTGAGAAGCTCCTGCATATTTTTCGGAAAATGAACAGTCCGGATCGCATAATTGGCATCTGCGAGCTGATAGCGTTCCCGTATCTCCTCCGGCAGATATTCCCCATGGAGAGGTCTTGTATCCAAAATCTGATGGACCAACTTCGTGATCATCTTGTTGGAAAGTCCTTTCGTCAGACCATATACAGGCTGCATACTGTGAATGATCTCCTCATAAGCTGCCGGGGTAAAAATCTCCGGATGTTCCATCTGCGGACGGCCTTTTTTTCTGATGATCTTTCCTCTGAGGATAAACACACTGCCCTTTTTGAGTGTTCCCCGCAAATAAGGCGCATTGAACCAGGCAACCGGCAATCGGCCGCTTGCATCTGCAACAGTTGTTGTCAGAATCTGGAGATTGCGTATCTGGTTAATATAAATACCTGTTGCTATAGTGGCACGGATAGAGACTGTTTTGTCCTCCTCTGCTGATGCAATCTCCACAGGCTCCTCATATATATCGTAAGTCCGCGGATAATAACGGAGAAGCTCTTCCGCAGTCGTAATCCCGATCTTCTGGAAAAGCTTCTCTGTTTTCTCACCCACGCCTTTTAATTCACGTAAAGGTGTCTTATCATTCATTTTTTGTGCTCTTTATTCTACAGAAATCAGATAGTAGTAAATTGGCTGTCCACCCTGGTTCAGCTCAACCTCGCACTCCGGATATTTCTCGGTAAGAGAATCAGAAAGTGCCTCTGCATCTTCCTCAGATACATCTTCACCATAGTAAACACTGATGATCTCAGATTCCTCGTCAACCATCTCTGCTACCATCTCCTCCGCTACCTGAAGTCGATCTCTGCCTACTGCAAGGATACCTGCATCACCGATTCCCATGATATCTCCCTCATGGATTTCCTTGTCATCAATGCGTGTATCACGGACTGCATAAGTAATCTGTCCGGTCTTCACTCTGGAAATCGCATCGGTCATGGAAGCAAGGTTCTCCTCGCCGCCCTTCTCCGGAACAAAGCTGATCATTGCGGAAATTCCCTGTGGGATTGTCTTGGTTGGTACTACAATGATCTCCTTGTCCTCAGTCAGATCTCTTGCCTGGTTAGCTGCAAGGATAATATTCTTGTTATTCGGGAAAATATAAATTGTTTTTGCATTTACTTTCTCAATAGCATTGAGCATGTCTTCGGTACTCGGATTCATAGTCTGGCCGCCTTCGATCAGATAATCTACGCCAAGCTCACGGAAAATCTGAGAAAGTCCCTCACCTACGGATACGGAAATAAATCCATGATCCTTTGGAGGTTCTTTGTTTTCTGCCTGTTCTTTTGCAAGTTTTTCCGCATCTTTGATCAGTTTTTCCTGATGTTCTTCTCTCATATTGTCAATCTTCATACGGGAAAGCTGACCATACGTGAGTGCGCGTTCAAAAGCCTGTCCCGGATGATTGGTGTGCACGTGTACCTTGACAATCTCATCATCAGCCACCAAAACAATGGAATCACCGATGGAATCCAGAAATTCACGGAAACGGTCGATCTCATCCTGTGGAAGCGGTTTTTCAAGAAGGATAATAAACTCTGTACAATATCCAAATTTGATATCTGCCTCTGCCTGAGGAGAGATCTTTGTGATCTTAGGAGCTGCTGCTTCAAACTGGGAATAATCCACTTCTTTTCCATGATATCCGTCGATGGCACCACGGAAAACTTCCAGAAGTCCCTGTCCGCCAGAATCCACAACACCTGCTTCTTTCAGGACTGGAAGCATCTCCGGTGTTCTGGCAAGAGTTTCCTCTGCATGCTGAAAGATCCCGTCGAAAAAAGCATCCAGATCTTCTGCAGCATCAGCAAGCTCTGCTGCTCTGTCTGCTGCAGCTCTGGCCACAGTAAGAATGGTTCCCTCTTTTGGTTTCATAACTGCCTTGTATGCAGTTTCAACGCCTCGCTCCATAGCTGCGGCAATGGCAGGTGCATCCAGATCTGTAAGTTTACGCACACCTCTGGTAAATCCACGCAGAAGCTGTGACAGGATAACACCGGAATTACCTCTGGCTCCACGGAGGGAACCGGAAGAAATTGCCTTTGCCAGGGATTCCATATCCGGATCTGTAAGAGCACCTACTTCGGAAGCAGCAGACATGATGGTAAGCGTCATATTGGTTCCCGTATCTCCATCAGGTACAGGAAACACATTCAGTTCATTGATCCACTCTTTCTTCGCTTCCAGATTCTTTGCTCCGGACAGAAACATTCTGGAAAGTATTTTAGCATCTATGGTTTTGTTATTCACCACAAGTTCCTCCTCTAAAACTAATCTATTGCACGCACGCCCTCAACCATAATGTAGATCTTTTCAATCTCCATTCCTGTAAAGGCCTCGACTTTATATTTTACATTGTTGACAAGATTGTCCGCAATAGTACTGATGTTCACGCCATATGCTACGATGACATGAAAATTCAGCCGGATCTTATTATCATCCGTGATCTTAACACTGATACCATGTTTCAGGCTGTCAATACGCAAAAGCTTGACCAGGCCATCCTTCATACTGATAGCTGCCATTCCGATGATACCAAAACACTCTACCGCCACACTGCCGGCATAAGTCGCAATGACATCTGTATCAATTACGATCTGACCCAATCCGGAATCTATACGTCCATTCATATGGTTACCTCCATTGTTTCATTCAGATTAAATTATATAAAACTATTATAACCTTTTTTTTATAATTACGCAATGATAGAGTTCAACTTGTTTTATCTTATAGAAAATTAAGCTCATCCACTCTGTTGAAGGGGAATCCCGGATTGTGATGGAGCATGCCGACCGATCCTATGAAGCCGGTTTTTCTTTTTCGTTTATCTACTTATAATCCTTTTACAAACTCAACTGCATTTTTTATATCTTCTTCATCTGGATGCCCTTTTGCAATTCCACCAACCAGTTTAAATGGGCCAAATGTGTCATAACCCCTGCACCCGAATTTTCCTATCACTTTGGAACGCTTCTTGTCCAAAATCTGCTCAATGGATTTATAATTGGCACTTCCACCATAAGTACAGATCAGAAATACCTTTTTGTCGCCCGGTAGATTCTTCTCTGCAAATCCCAATAATGACTGATGAAATTTTGAAAAATAGATTCCTGATGCAAACCCAATCATATCATAACTGCTCAGATCTGCATCGGATTGTTTTACAGCATCGATCAAATTGACCTGGCACGTTGCTGCTATGCCCTTTACTAATTTTTCTGTATTTCCATGATGTACCGATGCATATATGATTGCTTTTCTCATTTGTTTTCCTTTCTGCCTGCGCCACCAATCAGGTCATAACTCATGTCCAAAAAGTCCAGTATCTTTGCTTTACTGACCGAACCATCCAGTAAAATCGTGATCCAGTGCTGCTTGTTCATATGGTATCCAGGTAAAAATCCATGCGTCTGAATAACCAAATTCGTCATGTCCGGATCACACTTTACATCCATGATATCAACCGACTCTTTTCCTTCTAATCCCAGTTTCGATTTTTCGACAGTCATGATCACTGCATACCATTTTCCGTTTTTATGTCGGAGTACTGCACTGTCTGGCGATTTACTCCATAAATATTCCGGAATTGTGCCATACTGTTTCTGCACATATTCGAAAATTTCTTCTTTCTTCACAATCCATTCAACTCCTGACGTTTCTGATATCCTGCCCATAATCATACCACATTTTCGGATTCCGAACTACCTGCCAAATTCTTTTGCATTTTCCCGGTTTTCCTATCCTCATATGCCAGTTCAGCAAGAATATGTTCTATTCCGATTCAGGAAAGAGACCAGGCCAAAGAAAAAACGATAAATTAATTCGCACTGGGTAATTTTCTATGTTTCAAATTGATCTAAACCATACACACAACGCTTAATTCCACCATGATCCGCCCTGTTCCCGGAGGTATGGAATACTTTCCTTAAAACTCTTTGCAGAATTTTTGATAAATTTCCTTTTTTTGCTTGCAAAAGAGCAATTCATCTGTTAAAATGGTGACTGTTGATAAAAGGAGGTGCTATTCATGGCTAAATGTGCAATCTGCGATAAAGGAGCTCATTTCGGAAACAATGTGAGTCATTCCCATAGAAGATCCAACAAAATGTGGAAATCTAACGTTAAATCCGTCAAAGTAAAAACAACTGCCGGCGGAGCAAAGAAAATGTATGTATGTACTTCTTGTTTAAGATCCGGAAAAGTTGAAAGAGCGTAAGTAATATCGTATGCCCCCGTAGAATGCGGGGGCTGTTTTTTTATCTTCAAGACTGATAAATCACAAGCGGGAAGTATGCCAGGTGCACACTTCCCGCTTATCTGCAAAACATATGATATCCGCATAGCAGACATATGACTGCCATTGCGATCACAATAAAATTCTCTGTAATAAGGATACCAAGAACCATGCCCACACCAATAAAAAACAGCATAAAACCAGTTAGCTTTCCCACTCCTGTCTGCTCATTTCCTGTTTTTTTATTACAGTATATGCATGAAATCTAAATGGAATACTACTCTTCTTTCCCGTCTGTATCCTCAGCATTGCCTGCACCTGGCGCAAAACGGTTCACAAAATCCGGCACCATATCCAGAACCTTGGTAAGGCCATCCTGATTTTTTACGTTTACAAGTTTGGTGCTTCCATTCTGGATCACAAGTACTGCACAGGGAGACATCTTTCCGGCAAGACCTCCGCCACCATTGTTCTTCTTATCCCCTTCAAAAGCTCCGGCTCCAACGCCGAAGGATACATCGACCAGAGGAAGGATAATGGTATCACCTACATGAATGGCATCGCCAACCACTGTTTTGGCCGATACAAAGCCATCCATTCCTTTAAATAATGAATTCACGGTATCTTTGAAATTATTCTCTTTCTCCATGTTTTACCTCCTTATGTCTCCATCGGTGGATGACGTATTTTATATTTTTATTGAAATAAAGCTCTGCTGCTGTTTTGAGAACTACAATTCCATAAATCCTTCCCTTTAACAGGATCTCTCCCTCAAGAACATTTTCATCATCAAAAAGGGGCGCTGCTTCGATCTTGTTTTTATGAAAAGGAATCGTCATTCCTAATACAGCCAATACCATACCTGTAACTGCCGGATCTTCATTGCCAAATGTGATTTTTCCGGTGATCCTTGTCGGAAACACATGATAAATCAGTTTTTTTGCATTTTTCCACAAAAAGGAAAGAGCCTCTCTGGTTCGGGGATGGTCTAAAAATTCTTTCCACCGGTTTATCTTATCACAGAAATTCCGGATTGTTAATGCAAGACTTTGAATTTTTTTCAGAATCCTTTTGGGGATTCCAAGAAAATTCTGTACGATTCGGAACAGCTTTCCAACTGCCGTTTTTATTCTTCCCACTATATTCAAAATTAAATCTGCAATCTTTGTCCGAAGCTTCTTTTCATCTTCCGATTCTTCCGATATTTCTTCGGAAATCGATATCGGCTCCATTATTACATTTTCCAAAATTTCATTTATATCTTCAACAGTATCTTCCTGAGGCTCAGACATTTGCAGCTCTGCGGTATCGTTCTGATTTTCGCTTTTTGATGTCTTTTCATGGCTTCGGGAAGACTCTGTCTGTTTTTTTGCATTTTGATTTCCGGAGTTGGAAAGAGCTCTTGGTTCCTTTTTTTTACGAAACAGATTTTTTATTTTTTCCAAAGGAATCCCTAAAAAACATATTTTTGTTTTCAGAACGCCCTGCTCCCAGAATACCTGTGCAGATATTATATGAAGCAGCCAGCTCACTTCACCGGTAGCATGTATTTTACGAAGACTATCCGTACGGTCTTTTTTTATTTTCCCTCTGTATCTGATCGGACAGAATAAAAGAAGCAGCAGGATCAGGAAGATCAGCCCGATCAGGATCCCCAGAAGGATCAATATCCATTTTATTATCAGCCATAATATATGCAGCATTGGTTCACCTGTTTTTCAGATATTCTTTTATTTTAAAATTTCCAGTTTCGGTATAAACCTGTTCGATCATATCCTGTACCATCTGTATAGCACCGGATTTTCCTCTGGCCATTCCAACGATCAAAGGACAGGTGGCTCTGGCGCTTCGCTGTACAAGCATGCCTGCGGGAAGAATTTCCAAAATATTTCCGGGATTATCAGACAAAGTAACAACGTAGATATCCGGCACGAATTTGCCAGCAGTGATCCTGGTTCTTATTCTAGTAGGATTTTTTACATCATTTCCTATGTAATAGTTTTTCATCCATTTCAGCAATCTGCCATCACCTCCGTCTATAATGCCAAACAGGGCTGCGTATGTACACAGCCCTGTCCTGTTGTTAAAAATACTTCTGCTGTTTCGCCCAGACGCCCTCACTTCGCATTTCCAGATACTCCTGATAGGCCTGTTCCACGATATGCTTCTCGTTGGAAAAACGGAGAAGATGATAGATCTCATGAAACTTATAGTATCCGGAATCTACAAAATATTCCTCTCGCTGGGGTTTGCTATGATAATTATCAGCTATCATGAGATACCAGTGTACCTCTTTCATTACCACATCCTCCGGAACGGTGAAATTATACTGGCTCTTGCCGATATATTTCACGATAGAGGCCCGAACACCTGCTTCTTCCATTACTTCACGTAAAGCAGTCTGTTCAAAAGTCTCTCCTTTTTCTACAGTTCCTTTGGGAAGCACCCATCCTTCATAACGGTTCCTGTAGGATTTATACAATGCCAGGATCTTACCCCGATGAATTACCACACCGCCACAGCTTGTTGCTTCTATCATATTGCAATCCTCCTGTAATGCGTGTGTCTTTTGCACTGGCTATAGTATACCTCTTTTTCACCTTATAGGCAAGGGGCAAGGAGCAGATACTGTTCTCAATTTAATCGAAATAATAGGCATCAAAAACATCGGCCGCAATGGGAACTGCCGCTTCACTTCCGGTTCCGCCGTTTTCCACGATCACTGCAATGGCGATATCCGGATCATCTACATTAGAATAACCCACAAACCAGGAATGACTGGAACCATTTTCATCAAACTCCGCAGAACCGGTCTTTCCGGCAACAGTATATCCTCGTCCGTTCAATGCGGAAGCCGTACCGTTTTCAACTACATTTTTCATTAGTTTTCCAAGGATATTGGCTTCATTTCTTGTCATCAGACGTTTGTATTCTGTTTTTTCTGTTTTCCTGACCGTATCACCGGAATTATTCACGATCTTATCGATCATGGTTGGCTTCATCAGTATACCATCATTGGCGATGGCACTTGTGATCAATGCCATATGCATCGGAGAAACAAGAGTGTTCCCCTGGCCGATCGAGGTCTGCATCACAAGTGCATTCGGAGAATCTTTATCAAGGGTAAAGCGACTGGTTTTATAGGAATTCAGCGGAAGCGCCCTATTAAAGAGCAGATCCTCTGCAGTACTTTTCAGAGTATCTCCTCCCAGACCAAGTCCCATATCTGCAAATGCACAGTTACAGGAATGTGCAAATGCGGAATAAAAATCCTCCTGTCCATGTACTTCACCATTGTAACACTGGATCGTGTGGTCATCCACTGTGATACTTCCCTGACACAGATAGGAATATCCCTCCAGTGATCCTTTTTGCCTGAAATAATCCAGTGCCGTGACGATCTTAAATGTTGATCCTGGAGGATAAGCTCCATTGGTTGCACGGTTTAAAAGGCTGCTGTTACTTTCATCATTAACAAGGGTATCCCAGTTCTGTGCGATCGTGTTCGGATCAAAATCCGGTTTGCTCACCATAGTCAGGATACGTCCGGTGGATGGTTCCAGTACAACTACCGCTCCTCTGCGGTCTCCCAGAGAATTGTATGCCGTTGTCTGAAGATCTGCATTCAGACTGGAGATCACGGTATCACCCTGATTCTTTTTTCCCAGGAATTCATTTTTCATCTGTTCCAGAAAAAATGAATGGGAGGTGAGAAGCTGGAAATTTGCTTCCGATTCCAAACCGCTCTTACCATTGGTATCATATCCTACTGCATGTGCAAAAATATTGGAAAACGGATACGTTCTCTCTTCTGTTCCATCTTCATACACATTGGTCTGTGCCAGAACCTCACCATCCGAAGACTGGATACTTCCACGTACTACCCGGTCCGAAAATGTATCCTGACGGGTGTTGTACGGGCTGTTGATAAAATCTTCGCTTTTTATGGCGTCAAAATAGACCAGATATCCGATCAGACTGACAAAGATCAATATAAAGAAGGCCGACACAAAAGTTAAAGGCCGGTTCTTTTTTCTACGGAGTCTGGCGATTTCTCTTTCTCTCAGGCGTTGCTCTCTTTCCTCTTCTTTCAATCGTTTCTTTTCGCTGCGTTTCAATTTGTTCGTCCTCATCTTCCCTCAGAATATACAGTCCCTGAATGATCGCAAGCATCAGGATGGTACACATGACAGAACTGCCTCCGTAACTCACCAGCGGAAGTGTAACTCCTGTCATTGGAATAAACTTGGTTGCACCGCCAATAGTCAGAAATACCTGAAAAGCATATTCAGTTCCGAGCCCCAGTGCGATCAGTTTATAAAACGGATTCCTGATCTTTAGTGCAATAGTAACGATCATCAGAAAAAAGCTTGTGCATACAAGAATCAGGCAGATGGCAAAAATGCCACCCAGTTCCTCGCAGATAGCACTGAAGATAAAATCATTTTTTACGACCGGAATCTTCTCCGGAGAGCCCTGACAAAGTCCCATTCCAAACCAGCCTCCGGTTCCGATCGCAAACAGAGACTGCACGATCTGATAACCTTCATTTTGATAGACAGCCATCGGATCCTTCCAGGCACTGACTCGCTGACGAACATGTCCAAAAAGATGATATGCGATCACCGAACCAACGCATCCTCCGCCAAGTCCCAGAAATAAATAGCTCGGATTTCTGGTTGCCACATAGATCAGTACAAGGTAGGTGACAAAAAAGATCACTGCACTACCCAGATCCCTGGAAAGAACCAGGATCCCTACATGGATCACTGCAACGATCGTAGCCAGTACTACTTTGCGAAAATCCACCTTGGTACACAGAAGTGATGCCATAAAAAATACGAAGGTTATCTTGATCACCTCGGAAGGCTGGATTCCCATAAGAGAAAGCTTTGCACCGTAGCTTGTGCTTGCCAGAACAAGAACTGCCGCCAGAAGTACAATACCAATTCCGGCATAAGCCCATGTAAGATCCTTTAAAAATTTCATTTTTCGTATCATTACCGGTATCACCAGTGATACTGCACTACCTGCGGCCACGATCAGAAGCTGCTTAGTTGCAGACGGAAGTGAAAGCCGACAGAGCATGATAAATCCTACGCTCAGGAGCATACACATATTATTTAAAAGAAGCAGCGATGCATTCTGATAAATAATTCGATAAAGGATCTGGATCGCTGCAAAAAAGATCATCATTTCGATATAGAACAGGATGACCCTGAAATCCATGCTTTTTAAATAGATCACAAGAAATGCTGTAAAATCAATAAAAAAGATCATGGTCAGCTGCTGATGGAGCAGTTCTCTCTTTTCTTCCTCATCCTGCCGCCACACCATATAAAAACAATGAAAGGTATAGACGATCATCAATGTGAGGATCACATACTTAGATAATTCTGTAATTACATTAATCATACACTTTTACTCGGCTCCTCTTTTAAAATGGCCTTTTGTATACCTGCGTCCGGAAGGTTTTCCGTTTTCCTGATAAACCGTCCGGAATTCTTTCAGGATCGCTTTTGCTTTCTCTGGCTCTTCGATCGTAAATGCCAGCCTCAAAGAGTGAAGGTTCAGTTTTTTTATCTGATCTTTTTCACCCGGAAGTCCGTAAGGAATGCTGTTATAAATGATATTATAACAGTATTTTGCTTTTTCGGAAATGTTTTTTCCCCATGGATCACAACTGCATTTTACCGGAAATTCACTGTTATAGCGGTCTTTCAGATAAGCCGTCTCATATTTTCCTGTACATCCGAAAAGATTCTTCCTTACACACTGCGCGGAAAGCATCAGTGGGATATAACCATATAAAAGCAGCTCCGAAGAAGTATTATCTCTGTGTTTCAGTTCACCCTCATTCAACTCAAGGGGGACTGTATTTCGAAGAACTCCCTCTTCCCGCCAGAAATCAACACTCTGATCATTCCAGGTATACATGGATGCATCCAGGATACATTTTTCGCCATATCCCATTTTTTTCAGTACGGCGTAAGATTCCAGGTTTCTTACCAGAAAACCCTTCATACCCTGCTCCAACCATTTTTGAGCTGATCGAAGCCACTTTTCGGGGATTTCTCCGCGATGGATATGTGGGGTAGAAAGATATAATTCACTGCTTGCAGCAAGTTCCGGTGAAAAAAATTTTTCCATAGTATCAAAAGGAAAATAAAAACCTGTAATCCCCGGTTCGTTCAAAAGTACTTCCGCAGTATCCGAACGTTCACAGGATACATACACAGGCAGACTGTCTGTTACCCTTCTGTGACAGGCAGCCTGATCCTTAGATTTCGTCGGCTGCTTCGTAACCTGTACTCTCTTCTGACATCCGATCAGTGCTTCCCGCAGCTGACTCAGAGCATCTCTTCGTACTTCATTGAGAACTTTAACCGGAACAAAAATCCTTCCATTTATTTCAATGTTCAGATCCTCCCACTGAAAATCTGTATTTCCCAGTTTCTCCATCTGCTGACGGATCCTCTGTTCTTCCATTGGCTGATTTTTAGCAAACTGTACCTCACCGCCCATGGCAGTTACTGTCTGGCCCTTGCAGGTTATTTCCAGTATAACAGGACTTTCAGGAGAAAGTATTAAATTCCCATGAATTTTTTCTTTTATTTTTCTGATCTCCGGCTGGATATTACCGGATTTTTTTTCATTGGCAAAAGCCATCATTTCCGGCCCGCGATACATATCATAGTATCCTTTGCAGGATCCTCCCCGACTGAAAAGCTCAAGAAGATACTTCCGGTCTTTTTCCTGAACGTGATATTCTTTTCCACTTAAATACATATCCAGATATTTTCGATATACTGCCGTGACGCCCGCTGTGTACGCCGGCTGTTTCATACGCCCCTCGATCTTCAGAGACATAACACCCGCCTCCAGGATATCCGGAAGAATATCCAGAGTGCAGATATCTTTCAGGCTTAATGCACAAAAATCCTTGTCTCCTCTATATTTTCTGTGATCCATGGTTACACTGTAAGGAAGCCTGCATGGCTGTGCACAGCGGCCACGGTTTCCGCTTCTTCCACCGAAAATACTGCTCATCAGACACTGGCCGGAATAGCTGTAACAGAGAGCTCCATGGATAAAAGTCTCTATTTCCAGAGGACTTGCCTTATGCATGGCAGATATCTCTTCCAGGGAAAGCTCTCTGGCCGGAACCACACGAGTTGCTCCCTTTTCCTCCAGAAACCGCATTCCCTCCGGTCCGGTTACTGTCATCTGTGTGCTTGCGTGAATATCCAGATCCGGGAAATTCCGGCGTATAAAAGAAAATACTCCCAGATCCTGTACGATCACCGCATCCAGACCTGCCTCATAATACGGAAGCAGATATTCAAACAGCTGATCATCCAGTTCACGGTTCTTCAAAAGTGTATTCACAGTAAGATATAATTTACGGTTATGGATATGTGCGGTCTCAATGGCAGTGATCAGCTCTTCCTGAGTAAAGTTCTGCGCATAAGCTCTTGCTCCAAAAGCCGGTCCACCTACATATACCGCATCAGCTCCGGCACCAATAGCTGCCTCAAAGCTTTCATAAGAACCTGCCGGCGAGAGCAGTTCTGTTATCACATTTTTCAAAGTATTCCCTCATCTCCCATCTGTTAATCAATGCGATGACCATAAAACAAAAGAGGATTACCGAAGCAATCCCCCATCCTTATTTAAGCAGTTCATCAAGTTCTTTCTCCAGTTCCTTCACCTTACCGTCCAGAAGATTCTTCTGTTCCTGAGCTTCCTGTTCTGCCTTCTTCGCCTCTTCAATCTGCATTTTCAAAGAGATCAGTTCATGTTTCAGATCATACATCTCCTGGTCTTTCTGCTGCAGATCCTGTTCAAAAATCTCCGCCTGTTTTTTTGCCTTAAAATAATCATCTGTAATATTCAGACTGAGCAGTGTATGCTTGGTCTCCATGGCCTGTCTGGAGTATCCCGGCATCTGACTCAGCTCACTGATCTTATTATTCATATAGGCTGCAACCTTCTGAAAATATTCCTCGGACTCATACCCGCCCAGAGTAATGATCTTTCCATCGATAACAACCTGTGCTGTATTCTTTACCGCCATTCGTAAAGCCTCCTGAATTTATCTGTTACTGGTAATTTCCTCAATAACATTCCTCTGCATTGCCGGTCTTACAACCCGCAATTTCTTTTATTATAACTGATTCCCGCAAAAATGTATAGAAGTTTTTCTATTATTTTGTCGATAAATCAGGACGAGGATATCCAAGATGGGTATATGCCAGCACGGAAGCCATTCTTCCACGTGGAGTTCTGTTAAGGAAACCTGTCTGTAAAAGATAGGGTTCGTACACATCTTCCAGGGTTCCGGAGTCTTCTCCGATTGATGCGGCAAGTGTTTCAAGTCCCACTGGTCCGCCCTGGAAATTCAGGATCAAGGTCTGGAGAATGCGGCGGTCCGTCTTATCAAGGCCATACTGATCCACCTCCAGAAGATCCAATGCAAAACAGGCAACATCGTAGGTGATCACACCGTTATACTTCACCTGGGCAAAATCACGTACTCTCTTCAGAAGACGGTTGGCCAGACGGGGGGTTCCTCTGGAACGCTTGGCGATCTCGGCAGCTCCATTGGGTTCGATTTCCACGCCAAGCACCTGAGCGGAACGGAGAATGATCGTCGTCAGTTCTTTTTTATCATAAAACTCCAGTCTCTGTGTTACGCCAAAACGATCACGAAGCGGTGCGGAAAGAAGACCTGCCCTCGTTGTTGCACCTACCAATGTAAACTTTGGCAGGTCCAGACGAATGGAACGGGCGGATGCTCCCTTGCCGATCATGATATCGATAGCAAAATCTTCCATGGCCGGGTAAAGAACCTCTTCTACCTGTCGGTTCAGTCTGTGTATCTCATCTACAAACAGCACATCTCCTTCCTGAAGGTTGTTCAGGATCGCAGCCATTTCGCCTGGCTTTTCAATCGCAGGACCTGATGTTACCTTCATATGTGTTCCCATCTCATTGGCAATGATCGCGGAAAGTGTAGTCTTTCCCAGCCCCGGAGGTCCATAAAACAGCACATGATCCAGTGAATCATGGCGCTGCTTTGCTGCTTCGATATAAATCTTCAGGGTATCTTTTGTTTTCTGTTGACCAATATATTCATCCAGACTCTGAGGCCTTAAATTTCCCTCCAGGGAAAAATCCTCTTCTGTAACATCTGTTGTAATGATCCTGTTATCCATTTGCTATGCTCCGTTCTATTTCATTTCAGTGCGAGCATGTTAGCTCTTACTCACGGCGTTAAAAATTTTTCAGTGCAGCCCGAAGAATTGCTTCTACATCATCTGCCGGCACATCTTCCGGTACCTTTCGTACTGCACGAAGGGCATCTGCAGAACTGTATCCTAATGCGACAAGCGCCTCCACCGCTTCCTGACGACTATCCCTCAGATCAGATGCTCCCTCAGCTGCTTCTTCCTGCTGATGCGCCAGTTTCATCTCAAAAGCATCTTCCAGCTTCAGCTTGTCTTTCAGCTCCAGGATCATTTTCTGGGCTGTCTTTTTCCCGATTCCAGGGGCCTTGGAGATTGTTTTTACATCATCGGAAAGCACTGCAAAACGAAGCTCGTCTGCACTGATCCCGGAAAGGATACCCAGAGCGCCTTTAGGTCCGACTCCGTTGACACCGATCAGAAGCTTGAACATGCCAAGATCATCCTTCGAAAAAAAACCATATAGCTGCAGAATATCCTCCCGCACATAGAGAAAGGTATGGATCTTCTTTTCATCGCCTATCCGCGCTTTCCCAAGATCCTGTCCTGTCATATAAATTGCATAACCAATTCCGCCATTTTCCACAACCAGACAATTTTCACCGATATCTGATACGGTACCTTTTACAAAAGAAATCAAATCTCAAGGCTCCTTCCCTGAAACAGCTGAACATCTGTTTCCCATATGAACGCAATAGTAACATAATTTTCAAAAAAAATCAACCCGGAATACAATCTCCGGGTTGATCCTGTATACAAATCTGTGATTCCTCTCGCTGTTTTCTATCACTGATTAAGGAAATCCTGATCCTCAAAATAATTGATCCGCATAGAAGAACGAACATCATGAAGCGTTGCGGCAGCTTTTTCTCTGGCAACCTCTGTACCGGCTTTCAGGATATCGAACACATCTTCGGTTCGCTGCTCCCACATTTTCCTTCTTTCACGGATCGGTCCAAGCTCTGCCTGCATAACATTATTCAGGAACTTCTTGACTTTCACATCACCAAGGCCACCTCTCTGATAGTGAGCCTTAAGTTCATCCAGATTCTGATACTCTGGCAGAAATTCAGCAAAATGTTCCGGGCGGCTGAAGGCATCCAGATAGATAAATACCGGATTTCCCTCTACACGACCAGGATCCTGAACACGAAGATGGTTCGGATCTGTAAACATGGACATGATCTTTTTCTTCACAACATCTTCTTCATCAGACAGATAAATGCAGTTTCCGAGAGATTTACTCATCTTAGCCTTTCCGTCAATTCCCGGAAGACGTAAGCATGCTTTATTGGAAGAAAGAACAATTTCCGGATCTGTCAGTGTATCACCGTAAACGGTATTGAATTTATGGACGATCTCCTTGCACTGCTCAAGCATCGGAAGCTGATCTTCACCTACCGGTACATGTGTTGCGCGAAAGGCAGTAATATCAGCAGCCTGACTGATCGGATAGCAGAAAAAGCCTACCGGGATGCTGGCTTCAAAATTACGCATCTTAATCTCGGATTTAACGGTAGGATTACGCTGTACTCGTGCTACCGTAACCAGATTCATATAATAAAAGGTAAGTTCTGTCAGCTCCGGAACCATGGACTGGATAAAAATATTGGATTTCTCCGGGTCAAGCCCGCATGCCAGATAGTCCAGAGCAACCTGAAGAATGTTATGACGTACTTTCTCCGGATGCTCTGCATTATCTGTAAGTGCCTGGGCATCTGCGATCATAATATAAATCTCATCATATAAGCCGGAATTCTGCAGTTTCACACGCTCTGCCAGAGATCCAACATAATGACCTACATGAAGGCGCCCCGTCGGGCGGTCGCCAGTTAAAATAATCTTACTCATGAATTTCGTTCTCCTTGAAGTATACTGAATATTTATATCCTATTATAGCCCCTTGAAATTCACCGGTCAAATATTTTTAACCGGAAACTGCAATTTTTCATTGAAATATAACCAAAAGTTTGTATGTATTTATTTTATTTATGCATTATCGGGCATAACATGCTTTATTCCAAAAAAGAACTGCCACGTCACTCGGAAAACTTCCGTGACAGGCAGTTCTTTTTGTTTTACAGAATCACATGTCTTGGGCAAACTTCCTTACATTTACCGCAGCCTGTACACTTATCGTAATCGATGTGTGCACAGAAATCGGTAACTGTGATCGCCTCGGACGGACAATTCTTCTCACATTTTTTACAGCCGATACAGCCAAGCTCGCAGGCAGCTGTAACTGCCTTACCTTTTGCGTGGGAGCTGCAGGCTACACGTGTCTGTTTGTCATATGGTACCAGCTCGATCAGGTGACGCGGACATTTGGCAACACATTTGCCACAGGCTTTACATGCTTCCTGATCTACGACCGCAATACCATTCACTATATGGATCGCATCAAATGGACATGCCTTTACACAGCTTCCGAAGCCCATACATCCAAATGTACAGTTTTTTGCACCGCTGCCAGGGATGAAAGCCATCATCTCGCAGTCTTCCACACCTGTGTACTCATATTTTACAGTCGTCTTATCACAGGTTCCCGCACATTTTACAAAAGCAACCTGACGTGCGGTTTCTTTTACTTCCTGTCCCATGATCGCGCCAATCTTGGCTGCAACAGGAGTACCGCCAACCGGACACTGATCTACAGGAGCTTCTCCCTTTGCAATTGCGGCAGCGAGTCCGGAACATCCCGGATATCCACAACCACCACAGTTATTTCCTGGAAGAACGCCGAGAATGGCTTCTTCCTTTTCATCTACCTTAACGGTTAATTTCTTGTCTGCAAGTCCGAGGAAGATACCAATGAATAAACCAGTACCGCCGACAATGACTGCAGCCATAATAATTCCTGTTATACTCATGCTCTTCTTCCTCCTATACGATTCCGGAGAATCCAAAGAATGCAATAGCCATCAGTGCTGCCGTAAGCAGAACGATCGGCATACCCTGGAAGGATTCCGGAATATCGTTGTATTCCATTTTTTCACGGATTCCCGCAAGTAATACAATTGCGATCAGGTAACCTACACCTGTGGCAAATCCGTTGACAACACTTTCAAGAATGCTGTATTCATATTTCACATTGTTCAGTGCTACACCAAGAACTGCACAGTTTGTTGTGATCAGAGGAAGGTATACACCAAGTGCCTTGTAAAGGGATGGTACAAATTTCTTGAGAAACATTTCTACAATCTGTACCAGTGCCGCGATAACCAGGATAAATACAATCGTTTTCAGATACTCAAAATGGGTCGGTACCAGGATGAATTTATAAAGCAGTCCTGCAACAAAAGATGCAATAGTAATAACAAACACAACTGCACCACCCATGCCGGCTGCGGTTTCTGTTTTCTTGGAAACTCCAAGGAAAGAACAGATTCCCAGGAACTGACTCAATACAACGTTACTGCAAAGCGCAGAACCAATTGCGATCAACATCAAGCTTGCCATCTTCTATTCCCCCTTTTTATTCTTTGTCGGAAGGACATCCGCCGCAGGTCGCACAATTGGAGCCACAGCCGGACTGGATCTTGGAAACATCTTTGCCCTTCTTTGCCATGTTGATCTTTACTTTGTTCTGGATCGCTGCAAGTCCGGCAAGAACCAGAAATGCTCCAGGTGCAAGGATAAAGATAGTGATCGGGGTATAGCCGGCAGCACCGGTAGCTGCATCAGCAACCGGAATGATCTGTGCTCCGAAAGCCTTTCCGGAACCAAGGATCTCTCTTACAAGACCAATGGCAACCAGGCCCACTGTAAAGCCAAGACCCATTCCAAGTCCGTCAAAGATAGACGGAAGGACAGGGTTCTTGGAAGCATAACTCTCTGCACGTCCCAGAATGATACAGTTAACAACGATCAGTGGAATGTAAATTCCAAGTGACTCATAAAGAGAAGGAGTAAAGCCTTCCATCAGAAACTGTACGATCGTTACAAAAGATGCTACAACTACGATAAAGGCCGGCATTCTGACGGAGTCCGGGATAACCTTACGCAGCATGGAGATGAGCATGTTTGACATAACCAGAACTACGGTTGTGGAAAGTCCCATACCAATACCATTGATCGCAGAAGTCGTTACCGCAAGGGTAGGACACATACCAAGCATCAGGACGAAAATCGGATTTTCGGTTATAATGCCGTTTTTTAATCTTTCACCACAATTATTCATATTCAACTACCCTCCTAAAATGCGTTTTTGCAATAGCCGATAGCTGTATTGACTGCACCGGTAAAAGCTCTGGATGTGATGGTCGCACCACTGATAGCATCAATAGGCTCACCTTCGCCGCCGTCCTTGGATACATAGAATTTATCGGTATTCTTTCCAACATACTGTTCCTGGAACTTCGCTTCTGTAGCACGCATTCCAAGTCCGGCAGTCTCACTGATGGAAAGAATGGAAACGCCGCTGACGGTACCGTCTTTTGTTACACCAACTGTGATCTGGATATCACCGCCGTAACCCTCTTTATCGGTTACAGTTACCACATAGCCTTCATCTGCTGCTTCACAGACCTCGTCTACTGTTGCCTTTACTCCAAGGTCTGCAATCGTTTTATCTGCTGCTTCCTTGTCTACGTCTACAGCTTTAAAATCTTCCAGGCTTACATCACTGAATACAGTCTGCCATGCTTCTTTTTTTGCCTGTTCCTCGGTTCTTGCAATGGGTTCTTTGGTAACTTCGTAAACCAGTCCAAGGCCAAGGCCGGCAACTACTGTAATGATCGTAAGGATCAATGTATTTCTGATAATCTTACCCATTATTTCTTGCCTCCTTTTCCAAAAGCAACCGGTTTTGTTACTTTTTCAATAAGCGGAACCAGAAGATTGCAGAAAATGATCGCATAGGAAACACCCTCTGCGGAACCACCAAAGAGACGGAATACCGCTGTCACGATACCGAGGCAGCAGCCATATACCAGCTGACCTTTCGGAGTGATCGGCGTTGTCACATAATCTGTTGCCATAAACCAGGCTCCAAGCATCAGACCTCCTCCAAAGATATGGCTGAAAAGATAGTTTACATCAAAGCCTTTGCCTGTTCCCAGCATATAGAAAATGACAAATACTGCAAAACTTCCAATATATGTAAGAGGTACCTTCAGATCGATGATCTTAAATGCGAGAAGGATCACTGCACCGATGAGGATCGCCAGGGCAGAAGTCTCACCGATGGTACCCTGGATATTACCAAGGAACAGATTCTTTACAGGAATAGAAGTCCCCTCAATGAATCCCTGGCTTTTAAGCGCTGCCAGAGGTGTTGCCTGTGTAACCGCATCTACAACAGCATGGGAGCTTTTGGAAACTGCAAAGTTAGTCATTTTTCCGGCAAAAGAGATCATAAGGAAACATCTTCCTGCAAGAGCCGGGTTCATAAAGTTCTGTCCAAGTCCACCGAACAGCTGTTTTACAACAATGATCGCAAAAGCACTGCCAAGGATCGGCATCCAGATCGGGATCTGGGGCGGCATGTTCAGTGCAAGCAGAAGTCCTGTTACAACTGCACTGAAATCAGTAGTTGTATTCTTTTTATGCATCAGTCGGTCATACAGCCATTCAAAAAACACACTGGATACAACCGTCGCCAGCACTACAAGGAGTGCATGCACTCCAAAGTTCCAGATACCGAAAAGTGTTGTCGGCAGAAGTGCGATCACTACCAGCTGCATAATACGGCTGGTGGTCATTTTATCCCTGATATGGGGATTAGATGATACGTTATACATTTGTTCCATTGTTATTCCTCCCCCTATTTCTTTTTCTTGCGCTCTGCAAGAACCATTTTTCTCATAGATTTAATACTCTGAGTCAGAGGTCGTTTGGCCGGACAGATGTAACTGCAGCAGCCGCACTCGCAGCATTCCATACCATCCATTTTTTCGAAGCCTGCCATATCACCGTGTTCTGCAAGAGTTGCAAGGCGGGCCGGAACCACATGGCCCGGACAGACGCTTACACAACGTCCGCAATTGATACATGCAGTCTGGATCTGCTTCGCCTCGGAAACTGCGTCACGCTCCAGGAAAAGCAGGGAAGAAGTTGTCTTCGTACATGGAATATGAAGATCATACAGCGCAAATCCCATCATCGGTCCGCCGGAGATTGCTTTTGCGATCTTTTCCTTCAGTCCGCCTGCAGCATCTACCAGTTCGGACAGATCTGTGCCTGTAAGAACGGAAAAGTTCTTCGGTGTACGGATACCATCTCCGGTAACCGTTACATTACGGCTGATAACCGGCTGTCCGAGGATCACTGCCTTATAAACAGAAGTGACGGTCTCTACGTTATCAACCACGCATCCTACATCTGCCGGAAGCATGGTGGAGTTGATCTCTCTGCCTGTTACCGCATAGATCAGTGTACGCTCACCACCCTGAGGGTATTTGGTCTTAAGCTCTTTTACTTCCATACGCTCTTTGCCTTTGATGGCTTCTTTCATCCTGGCAATACAATCCGGTTTGTTGTCCTCGATACAGATACATCCCCCTGCCTTCGGGAAAGCTTTCAGGATTACTTCCAGACCACCAACAATACTTTCCGGTTCTTCCATCATCCTTCGGTAGTCACTGGTGATATAAGGCTCACATTCCGCACCGTTGACCAGGATATGATCGATCTTGTCGGGTTCCTTTGGTGAAAGCTTTACATGTGTCGGGAAACCTGCACCACCCTGACCAACAACTCCGCCTTCCTGAATCCTTTTCAGGATATCCTCCTTGGAAAGATCCGAAAGCTTTGCAGGTGCATATTCCACAGATTCGTACAGACCGTCATTCTCAATGATGATCGCATCACCCATGGCGCCTACTGCGGTCAGACGTTTCTCGATTCCCTTTACGGTTCCTGATACAGACGAGTGTATCGGTGCGGAAACAAATCCTCCTGCTTCTGCGATTTTCTGTCCTGCAAGCACATGATCACCTTTTTTTACGATCGGCTTGGCCGGAGCTCCGATGTGCTGAGAAACAAGAATTGCCAGATCTCCCTTCGGCAGATACTTCTCGACAGGACAGTTTTTTGACAAATCTTTGCCGTCATAAGGATGGATACCACCCCTGAAGGTTAAAAATGCCATAGATCTCATCTCCTCCTTTATTTTTGCAAGTATATGTACATGGTATTTCTGCGTTGCACATATACTCTTTTTTAAAGTTGATTCTGTGTTTCTGATTTTCCTTTTCTTATTTCATCCAAGACAAACAAGATCTATTTCGCTCCCATAAATCATTTCGCGAAACATTACCAGCGAACAGTAACAAAATAGCTTCTGCTTTGAGCAGGATATGTATGAAAGATTGAATCCAGACACGATCCTGTGATATACTTCGGTAGAAGATATTCACCACCTCATAAAAAGCTGTAAATGAATAACCAATTTATGAAGCGATAATAGTCATTTTTTCACTGTCAATCCCTACATAAATCCAGTACCATTTCCTGTTTTTTATCATCAACTCTACTAATAACTATAACTCATTTCACTTTAAATTGCACTATTGAAAAGCAATTTTTTTGTGTATAATCAGATACAATCCATAAAGGAGAAAATTAACATGATCGTTAAAAAAATGCCGATTTTACAAGGGTTTCCAGACTTTGAGACTGTTAAAAAATTGACCAAAAATCATGGATTTTCAGAGCGTTTTGTACCGCTTTTCTATGATATTGAAACTACAGGACTATCACGAAATTCCACTTTTCTGTATCTGATCGGCGCTGTAGCCTACGAAGAAAACAACTGGCAGATGTACCAGTGGATGATTGAAAACGAAGAGGAAGAACCTGAACTTCTGAAAACATTTTCTGAATTCCTTCAGGATTTTTCATGTACGATCCAATATAACGGTGACAGTTTTGACCAGCCTTATCTGGATGCGCGATATCAGATCCACAGACTGCCTTCCCCTTTTGCAAAGCTGCCTTCTCTGGACCTTTACCGGGAACTAAAGCCGCTCAAGGGACTTCTGAAGCTTTCACGGATGAATCAGCCTTCTATGGAATCATTTCTCGGTATCACTGAACGGAACTACTGTGATGGGGGTGCCTGCATCCGTCTTTACAAACAATTCGCTTCCGGAAAGAAACCGGAAGCGGCAGAGATCGTTATGGGACATAACCTGGAAGATCTTCTGGGACTTGGAAAAATTTTCTCAATGCTGTCCTATCTTGCTCTTTTCAATGAAGATTACGAAGCACTAAATTGTGAAATTCAAGACGATCAATTGGCCTTTACAATTAAAATTCATTACGATCTGCCTGTTGAATTTTCAAATCATAGTGAAGAATTCTACATAATCGGACAGAATAACCGTGTCCGTCTTCTTGTGAAGCTTCAAAATGGACGTTTAAAGCAATACTACTCCAATTATAAAGATTACGATTACATCCCTTCCGAAGACACTGCCATACCAAAAGCCTTAAGTGCCTGCATGGACAAAAAGCTCCGAAGGCCTGCCAAAAGGGACAGCTGTTATACCTGGTTTCCTGTAACAGAAGCTTTTCTGCATGATCCTTTAAAACAGAAAACCTATCTGAAACACTGCCTGCCATATTATCTTTCTGTTCTTAAATAATATCTCTGTTACGCAATTCCAATCAAAAAAAGGCCGTCACAATAAATGTGACGGCCTATGAAATTCAAAATATTCAACTGCTGTACAGCTTCTGAGAAATTACTCCTCTGTCTGCTCTGCAGAATTATCCTCGAGTGCTTTCATGCTGAGGCTGATCTTTTTGTCTTCGCCATTGAAATCAACAACCTTAGCTTCGATCTCCTGACCGATGGAAAGTACATCAGATGGTTTCGCAACGTGCTCTCTGGAGATCTGAGATACATGAAGAAGAGCATCTACTCCAGGTGCAAGCTCAACAAATGCACCGAAATCTGTCATACGTGCAACTTTGCCCTTTACTACGTTTCCTACTGCGAAGTCCTCAGCAGCTGTAAGCCATGGGTTCTCCTCCGGGAATTTAAGGGAAAGTGCGATCTTGTCTCCGTTGATATCTTTGATAAGAACTGTAACTTTATCACCTACGTTGAATACCTTCTTCGGGTTCTCTACTCTGCCCCAGGACATCTCAGAGATGTGAAGCAGTCCGTCTGCTCCGCCGAGGTCAATGAATGCACCGAAATCTGTAACATTCTTAACAACACCCTCAACTTTATCGCCTACGTTGATCTTAGCAAGAAGCTCTTTCTGTTTCTCAGCTTTCTCAGCAAGAAGAAGCTGTTTGCGGTTACCGATGATACGGCGTCTTCTTGGGTTGAACTCTGTGATAACGAACTCGATCTCCTGATCTGCATATTTGGAAAGATCTTTCTCATATGTGTCAGATACAAGGCTTGCAGGAATGAATACTCTTGCTTCCTCAACATTGACACAAAGACCGCCGTCAAGTACCTGTGTTACAGGAGCCTTCAGAACCTCCTGGTTCTCGAATGCCTCCTCAAGACGTTTGTTGCCTTTCTCTGCTGCAAGACGTTTGTAGGTAAGTGTAACCTGTCCCTCTCCGTCGTTTACTTTGAGAACCTTTGCTTCCATGGTATCGCCAGGTTTAACAACGTCTGTAAGCACAACGCTTGAATCGTTTGTGTACTCGTTCTTTGTGATGATACCGTCTGCTTTATAGCCGATATTCAGGATGATCTCATCATCTTTAACATCGATGACGGTACCCTGTACGATCTCTCCATTTCTGATTGTTTTTACGGAATCTTCCAGCATCTGTTCAAAACTTAACTCTGACATGTTCTTGAACCTCCTCAATAATTTTCTTTGGGGTGGAAGCCCCTGCTGTAATACCTACACAACTACTGCATTGGAACATTTCAGAATCCAAGTCTACAGGTGTTTGTATATAGTAAGTATTTCCACATTCCTTTTTACATATTTCAAACAGCTTTTGAGTATTGGAGCTATGTCGGCCACCTACGACCAGCATAGTGTCTACCTCTCCGGCTATCGCTTTAGCTTCTTTCTGCCGTTCTTCGGTAGCATTACAAATAGTGTTTAAAATATTTAGAATATTTAAAACATTATTATCATAACTCTTTTTGCGGAGAATTTCAACTAATTCTTGAAATTTGTTGTAATTAAATGTCGTCTGAGACACTACACATACTTCTTTTTCCGGAGAAATATTGAATTTCTCAGCATCCTCAGCATTTCTGATCACTGTATATGGTCCCTGACACCATCCGCAGATCCCCTGGACTTCCGGATGGTCCGGATCACCGATGATCACAATATGGGCACCTCTGGAGCTTTCTCTCTCAACGATCTTGTGGATCTTCAGCACAAAAGGACAGGTAACATCTACATATCCGAGACCATATTTTTTGATCGTGTTATAAACCCTGCGGCCTACTCCATGGGAACGGATCACAACAGTGCCGCCCTTCAGGCTGCCAAGATCCTTCTCACAAATCACAGACACACCTTTTTTTTCGAGATCTGAGACAACCTCCTCATTATGGATGATCGGGCCCAGTGTATAAATCGGTGCTGCATCGGAACCGATCAGCTCATAAACACGGTCAACTGCTCGTTGTACGCCGAAACAGAAGCCGGCAGTTTCTGCAACTTTTACATTCATCCATTCACCCTTTTTCTGTATACGGAAAGGATACTCTCAACCACTTCGTCAATTCCCATCTCAGATGAATCAACAAGAACAGCATCCTCTGCTTTTTTAAGCGGAGAAACCGCGCGGTTCATATCTCTCTCATCTCTGTCAACGATATCTTTCAGGATCTCATCCATATCGCAGGCTTCACCCTTCTCTGTAAGCTCCAGGTATCGTCTGCTGGCACGGGTCTTTGCACTTGCAGTCAGAAAGATCTTCACTTCCGCATTGGGAAGAATGGTGGTTCCGATATCTCTTCCGTCCATAACTACATTATTCTCGGCTGCAAGATTGCGCTGCAGCTTCAGAAGATGTGCACGCACCTCCGGATTTGCAGAGCTTACAGATGCCATATTTCCTACCTCTTCCTTACGGAGGAACGCAGTTACATTCTTTCCGTTAAGGATCACCTGCTGCTCACCGTTCTCATAACGGATAGAGATATCCGCATCGTGACAGGCTTCCGAGATTTTTTCGTCACCGCTGATTCCTTTTTCCAGAAGATAAAGTGCCATGGCACGATACATTGCCCCTGTATCTACATAAATAAAGGACAGCTCTTTTGCCACTTTTTTTGCAATTGTGCTTTTTCCTGCACCTGCCGGTCCGTCAATTGCAATATTAATACCCATAATCGTTGCTCCTTCCTCTTTTCTGTTATTCTATCGCCTGAGCTGCCGCATACGCTGTAGACCATGCGATCTGAAGATTATAGCCACCGGTCACTGCATCCAGATCCAGTACTTCACCTGTAAAATACAGATTTTTTATTTTTTTGGATTCCATTGTGGATGGCTGTATCTCTTTTACTGACACACCGCCTCTTGTGATGATTGCTTCCTTAAACTCTCCCATTCCCGTGATCGTAAACGGAAAAGCCTTGATCAGACGGCCAAAAGCCTGACGCTCTTCCCTGGAGATTTCATGTACCGTTTTTTCCCCGGGGATACCGCCAATTTCGATCATGATCGGAGTCAGAGAAGACGGAAAAAGAACACCGATCACATTTTTAAACTGCTTGTTATGATTTGCATCAAATTCACGCAGGATCCGGGCGTCAAGCTGTTCTGCATCAAGCGCCGGCTTCAGATCCAGGAAAGCCTCCAAAGGCTCCTTTTCCAGCTTTTTGCCGATCTGGGCACTGGCGGAAAGGATCAGCGGTCCTGTCACTCCGAAATGAGTAAACATCATCTCGCCGAAATCTTTATAGAGAACTTTTTTGCCGGATTTTACTGTAAGCTCCACATTCCGGAGGGAAAGGCCCTGAAGTTTGGAGACATAATCTTCTTTTGCCACCAGTGGTACCAGTGATGGTGACTGGGAAATAACTTTATGTCCCGTCTCAGCAGCAAAACGATATCCGTCTCCTGTGGAACCTGTGGACGGGTAGGAAAGCCCTCCTGTGGCAACTACCACAGTATCTGCTTCAAAAAAGGTACCGTCCGAAAGTAATACACCGGTAACTTTTTCATCCTGTGTACAAACTTCCTTTACCTCTGTATGAAGATGGATCTGCGCTCCGGCTTTTTTCAGTTCCCGCTCAAGCGCACGGATAATATCTGATGAATGATCCGATACCGGAAAAACCCGGTTTCCACGCTCTGTTTTCAGCGGCACTCCTGCCTCCTCAAAAAATTCCATCACATCTCTGCTTCCATAGGTGTAGAAAGCACTGTAAAGAAATTTGCGGTTTGACATCACTGCCGGAAAAAGTTCTTCGGTATCGGAATCATTGGTGACGTTGCATCTTCCCTTTCCGGTGATGAAAAGCTTTTTTCCGAGTTTCTCATTTTTTTCCAGTATGTGAACCTGGTGTCCTCTGCGCGCAGCATATACACCGCAGAGCATTCCGGCGGCACCGCCGCCTATGATCGCAACTTTGGACATTACCTGTTATCCTGCCTTTTTTATCTTTTTATGCACAAAGGAGCCTGCATACAGCAAGCTCCTTTTCCTGTTTTGAAATGCATCTGCATTTCTATGTGTGCTTTATACCGGGTATGCGCCGTTCTTGGTATCTGCTACAGTTTCATCAACTTTTGTCTTCTGAGCCTGGCGATATTTAAAGAAGTCCATGGCAACCTGCGGGAACAGTGCATATGTGAGAACATCCTCATCCTGCTCCTTGTACTGTGCCATCTCGCTCTCAAGCTTATCAAGCTCATCTTCCAGAAGATCTGCCGGACGGCATGTGATCGGTTCAATATCTCCGATACATTTTTTCTGTACTTCCGGATTGAACGGTCTGGCTGTTGCGCCATACTTACCACTTAACACGTCTCTTGTCTCTTTTGTGACAACCTTGTAACGCTCGCCCATGATCACATTAAATACAGCCTGTGTACCAACGATCTGAGAGGACGGTGTAACAAGCGGTGGCTCACCAAGGTCTTTACGTACACGCGGAACTTCCTCAAGTACTTCGTAGAATTTATCCTCGGCATGCTGCTCTTTCAGCTGTGATGTCAGGTTGGAAAGCATTCCACCTGGTACCTGATACAGAAGAGTCTTGATGTTTACACCAAGGTTCTTCGGATTGAGAAGACCTGTATCAAGAGCCTCATCACGCATCGGACGGAAGTAGTCAGCGATCTCAGCGAGAAGCTGCTGATCAAATCCTGTATCATATGGTGTTCCCTTGAAGGTCTCAACCATAACCTCTGTTGCCGGCTGGGATGTTCCAAGAGCAAACGGAGACATTGCTGTGTCGATGATATCAACACCTGCCTCTACTGCCTTCATATATGTCATGGAAGCAACACCGGATGTATAGTGAGAATGAAGATCGATCGGGATCTTAACAGTCTCTTTGAGAGCCTGAACAAGCTCTGTAGCCTTGTACGGAACAAGAAGTCCTGCCATATCTTTGATACAGATGGAATCTGCACCCATATCCTCGATACGTTTTGCAAGATCTGTCCAGTAATCAAGTGTGTAAGCATCACCAAGTGTGTAAGCCATTGCAACCTGTGCATGTGCTTTCTCCTTGTTTGCTGCTTTTACAGCTGTCTGAAGGTTACGAAGGTCATTCATACAGTCAAAGATACGGATGATATCGATACCGTTAGCTGCGGATTTCTGTACAAAATACTCTACTACATCATCTGCATATGGACGATATCCAAGGATGTTCTGTCCACGGAACAGCATCTGAAGCTTTGTGTTTTTGAAACCGTCACGAAGTTTACGAAGTCTTTCCCACGGATCCTCTTTCAGGAAACGTAAGGAAGCATCGAAAGTAGCACCGCCCCAGCACTCTACTGCATAGTAGCCGACTTTGTCAAGCTTCTCAATGATCGGAAGCATCTGCTCTGTGCTCATACGTGTAGCGATCAGGGACTGATGAGCGTCACGCAGGATCGTTTCCACAACTTTCACAGGTTTTTTCTCTATTTCTGCCATAATTATTCTCCTTACAAATTTTTATAAGACAATGGGTTAGACACCAAAGATCGCCATGAATGTACCGGCAGCAACCGCTGTACCGATAACACCAGCAACGTTCGGTCCCATCGCATGCATCAGCAGGAAGTTTGTAGGATCTGCCTCAGCACCAACCTTCTGGGATACACGGGCTGCCATAGGAACGGCAGAAACACCGGCTGATCCGATCAGAGGATTGATCTTTCCGTGAGTAACCTTGCAGAGAAGCTTACCAAGCATAACACCACCAAAAGTACCGCAGGCAAAGGCAACAAGACCAAGAACTACGATCTTCAGTGTATCTACGTTCAGGAACGCCTCAGCACTTGTGGAAGCACCTACAGATGTTCCGAGAAGGATTACTACGATGTACATAAGAGCGTTGGAAGCTGTTTCAGAAAGCTGTTTAACAACTCCGGACTCACGGAACAGGTTTCCGAGCATCAGCATACCAACAAGGGGAGCTGTTGTCGGAAGGATCAGGCAAACAACGATTGTGATAACGATCGGGAAAAGGATCTTCTCAAGTTTTGTAACAGGGCGGAGCTGCGCCATTTTGATCTTACGCTCTTTCTCTGTTGTGAATGCCTTCATGATCGGAGGCTGGATGATCGGTACCAGAGACATATAGGAATATGCTGCTACTGCGATCGGTCCCATAAGAGAAGACTGTCCAAGCTTACCTGCAAGGAAAATGGAAGTCGGGCCGTCAGCACCACCGATGATAGAGATCGCTGCTGCTGCTTTACCATTAAATCCAAGGAAAATTGCAAGGAAGTATGCAAGGTAAATACCAAGCTGTGCAGCTGCTCCCATCAGGAAGCTGATCGGGTTTGCGATCAACGGACCGAAGTCTGTCATCGCACCGACACCCAGGAAGATCAGTGAAGGAAGAATACTCCACTCATCCATTAAGTAAAAATAATGAAGAAGTCCGCCAACGCCATTGGATGAATCCTCAATGCTCAGCATAATGTCCGGATAAATATTTACCAGAAGCATACCAAAAGCGATCGGAACCAACAGCAGCGGCTCAAAACCATGTTTAATGGCAAGATATAAGAACACACATGCCACTGCGATCATCAGGTAGTTTCCCCAGGTAAGGTTGAAAAATGCTGTCTGATGGATCAGGTTTGACAGGGTATTTATTACATAAGACATTTGTCTACCTCCTGTTTAGTTCATTGTTGCAAGAGTATCTCCATTTTCAACGGCAGCACCCTCTGCAACATCGATGCTGGCGATCGTTCCGTCCTGAGGAGCAACAACCGGGATCTCCATCTTCATGGACTCAACGATCACTACGCTGTCACCGGCTTTTACGCTCTGTCCAACAGATGCAACGATTTTTACAACTTTTCCAGGAACGGCTGCGGAAACTTTAACAGAACCTGCGCCTGCTGCCGGAGCTGCTGCCTTAGGAGCTGCTGCCGGAGCTGTCTTAGGAGCCGGAGCTGCTGCCTTTGGTGCTGCTGCAACTGGAGCTGCTGAGTTTCCGTTCTCTTCTACAGTAACTTCATATGCTGTTCCGTTAACAGTAATTGTATAACTCTTCATTTTAAAATCCTCCTAAATAATGATTATCTTTTTCTGCGGTTGACTTTGCGGATGGAACGTACTACGAATCCGTCTGTGCTTGTTTTGCCTTCAGAAGCAGCGATCGCTGCGGCGATCACGGCAATAAGCTCACCATCATCTGTCACATCCTCAACAGCAGGCTCAGCAACCGGAGCCGGAGCTGCTGCTACAGGAGCTGGTTTGCTCTCTTTTTTCTTTCCTTCCACAAGTCCGGGAATATATTTGAAAAGAGAGATCACTAAGATCAGGAATGCCAGGATCACAAATACAGTTCCGAGACCCATCACTGTATTCATCGCTGCCTTCTCCATGTTCTGTGCCAGTGTATAATTCACATCAACTGTAAGAGATGTCGGGGTTCCTGATTTATCAAATACATAAGTGAAATTCGCTTTGTTTTTCTCGAAGGATACCGGAACAACAACGGTATACTGATCATCGGAGTACTCCACTGTGATATCTTTTTCATCGATATCACCTTTTTTCTTACCAAGCTCTTCTCTGGAGCCGTCCCATGCACTTGCTGCACTCTGTGTGAAAGCATCCTCTGATTCCAGATATCCCTGGATATCATCCTCGGACATTGCGATGATCGCATCCGTCAGGCCCTCGGTTGTTTTGACAAGCTGACTCTTTACAGAATCATCAATCTCATCAGCAGCCCATGCAGTAGCTGTGCATCCGATCAGAAGTGCAGCTATGCAAAGAAGTGCCATGCAGACAGAAGAGATCTTTTTATAAAACTGTCTCATACGCTCACCTCACTTAGACTGTTCCATGCTTTTTGGATGGACGGTCTTCCCTTTTTGTGAACAGCATCTCAAAAGCACCGATTACATATTTTCTTGTATCTTCTGCTTTGATCATAGTATCCACATATCCTCTTGCCGCTGCAGATGCGATACCGTTCTGGAGTTCTTTGTACTCAGCTGCCTTCTCATTCAGTGTAGAAGCGTCAGCTCCCTCATACATGATCTTTGCTGCAAGGGAAGCATCCATCATGCCGATCTCAGCTGTATCCCATGCATAAACCATATCTGCTCCGACAGATTTGCTGTTCATGGCAACGTATGCAGTTCCGTATGCTTTACCAATTACAACATTTACCTTCGGTACAGTTGCAGATGCAAAAGCATGTACCATCTCACCAACGGATTTAGCCATCATCTTCTCATTGCAGAGTGTAGCTTTAAATCCTGTTACATTAGTAAGAGTAAGTACCGGAATCTCAAAAGCATCACAGAATTTTACGAAGTCTGCTGCTTTTCTTGCACCTCTTGCAGAAAGAGTTCCGTCGGAAATCTCTGTCTTATTGCCATCAGCATCGTAAGATTCGCTTCTGTTTGCAACAGCGCCAACGGAAGCTCCGTTCAGACGAAGGAAGCCTGTTACGACATCCTGGCCGTAAGCTGCCTTTGTTTCAAAAAACTCACCATTATCAGCGATTCTTGAAAGCGCAATAGCTGTGTCGCCTGTGCAGCCTGCAATATCATCACATACTCTGTTCAGGTCATCTGTGCATTCCTTGAAGCTGTCATTATCTTCATTATTCTCCGGAAGCATGCTGACCAGTGTACGGATCTGTCCAAGAATCTCCTCTTCTGTTCCGATGCCGTCAACAAGTCCTGTCTCCTCACTCTGGAACTGTGCGGAAGCTGAATCGCATTTTTCCACTCTGTTTCCTTCCAGTGCATTTGGAGTGTTTACAAACAGTCTGCCCTTCTTCTCCTCTACAAATGTAAAGTCTGTAAGAGCCGGTACAACTGCCATTCCACCGCCGCATGTTCCGAAAACAGCAGTGATCTGTGGAATAACACCGGATGCCAGTGTCTGTTTCAGATAGATCTCACCAAATGCCTCAAGTGCATCGGTAGCCTCCTGAAGACGAAGTCCCGCACAGTCTACAAGACCGATAACAGGTGCTCCAACTTTCAGAGCGAGATCATAAATTTTGGCGATCTTTTTGGCATGCATCTCACCAACTGTTCCGTTCAGTACAGATGCATCCTGGCTGTATACATACACCAGACTGCCGTCAATCACACCATATCCGGTGATCACACCGTCTGAAGGTGCTTTTTTTTCAGTCATGTTGAAATCCGTAGCTCTGGCTGTGACAGCCTGTCCGATCTCAACAAAACTGTTGGCGTCAAGCAGGGAATCGATCCTTGCAGCCGCTACGCTTTGTGTCGCATTACTCATTATACTATGCCCTCCATTTTTTTATTAATATAACCAAAAATTCAGCCGAGTATAATTGTACCTTTTTTTTGCAGAAAATTCAATACTTTTCGTCACGAACGTTAAAAAATTAACCCCTGACATATGCCAGGGGTCGCTAAATTAATGAAAATAATCCTTAAATACTTTATCCACATACCATTTATAGGTAATTCTGTCGATTTTGTCATCGGCGGTTACAAGGCAGGAAAGGAGTTCTTTTCCGTTGAGCTTTGCATGGAGTGTACCGATCTTCTGGTTTTTCTGTATTGGTGCCGGGAGCTTATCCGGAAGCTCCGTTTCCCATGTGATCGTTTCTGTTTTTTTCAGAAGATATCTTTTCTCACGATCTTTTTCAGAAAGTACTGCGTGTATTTTCAGCATAACCTGTTTGGGAGGATATCCGGAACGATCGGACTTTTGCGGATATGGATCTTCTTTTCCCGGTGCTGCTTCTGTTACCGGGATCTCAGGCAGCTGCGGAAGCTCCGGCAGCATCACATACTGATAATTTTCCCTGCCATAGGAAAGAAGCTTCTTGGTATCGCTCCATTTATAATTTTTATTTCCGGGCCATCCGCATCCCAGAAGAGCCACGATAAATAATCGCTCGTCCTGTCGGACTGCGCAGACATAACAATATCCGGCATTTCCTGTAAATCCTGTTTTTCCGGAGATCACTCCTGTTTCCATATCCAGGAAAGCATTGGTATTATGTACCGAATAATGCTTTTTTCCTGAGATATCCGTGAAAGTATAATCTCTGGTCTGGGTAATATGGACAAATGTTGCATTTTTTATTGCATACGCCATGATCAAGGCAAGATCCCGGGCTGTTGTATGATGGATACCGCCTTCATCTTCTCCATCCAGACCATTGGGTGTAACAAAATGTGTGTCCTTACATCCCAGCTCTTTTGCTTTTTCATTCATCTTCTCTGCAAAACCTTCTACGGAGCCGCCGATATGTTCCGCGATGGCCACTGCGGAATCATTATGGCTTTTCAGCATCAGTGAATAGAGAAGATCCTCCAGATAAAACTGCTGGCCCTCCCGCATGCCAAGACGTGTCTGTGGCTGAGATGCCGCATTCCCGGAAACCTGTACGTAATCATCTCCCTTTGCCAGCTCCAGAGCAAGAATACAGGTCATTACCTTTGTGGTGCTGGCATTCGGCCGTCCCTTGTATGCTTCTTTTCCGTACAGCACACGGCCGGTCTCCCCATCCATGAGAACTGCAGAAAGTGCATATAGATTTTCGTCATCTGCCGCCTTTACCGGAAAGATCTGACAAATAATAAGGACCGCTGTCACCAGCACGACAGCGGCCATACGCCGTTTGCTCATAATGCATCACCCCGTACACGGTTCATATAACTGTTTACAGTAACTGTTATATTTAATTTTATGCGGGGATAGCATTCAGATATCACTTGTATCTATTGTCTGCCGGGATCGATCATCCGTTAAAGGTCAGATCCCATCTGTCAGAAAGATGTCCTGGCCTGACTGCAAGTGCAGCAAGCTCTTCCAGCATATCCGGCGCCTTGGCAAGTGCCTCTTCCATCAGACTGTCCAGCTTAAGAAGCTCCTCCCTACAGTCGATCTCCGGCTCCGGGCTCATAAAAAATTCGGTAATAAACGCAGATCTCTTTTTTCCTGCGGGGGAAAGGGCATGTTCCGAAAGGCGTCTCTTCCTTCCTCCATCATCACATACCAAAATACAGGTGAATATCTTCATCATTTTCAATGACAGATAAATGTTCCAGGTACGGATCGCCGGCAATACCTGGTGGATCGTCCATGCACTGAGAAAACTGGCACGGATCCCATGAGACGGATAAAAACGCAATGGATCTTTGCCGGTTTCATACATCAGCATGCGATCAAATTCCTTCTCAAAGAGCGTATGTGAGACTTTCCCCTCGGCAGCTACCTGATTGACGTAAGGATGACAGGTAGAATCCAGGATATAATGACATCCGAACCCCAGTAGGTAAGCCATCAGTGCAGGATTTTTTTCCTCCCGGACCTTCGCCATGCCCTTTTCAAAGAATTCTCTTGCTTTCCGTCCATGCATCTGCACTCCGTACTGTGTCACCGGATTTTTGGATATAAAATAATAAAACAGGATATCCGGACCATGCTGTCCGATCCGGTACAGATTTCCGTTGCTTCGGATCAGATGCTGTAATTTTACGGAAAGTTTCCGGTAAACCCTTTTTCCAAAAAGATCATGTGCGTATGTTGTGGGCATTTTCGTCACTCCTCTTCTGTTTTCTGATTTGTCCGGCAGGTCCCGTAAACCGGCATCTGTCCGTGTTATTTGTTATACGTCCAGCTTCAGCTGAATCTCTTCCTCTGCTTCCGCCTTGAAATCCTCCAGCTGGACCGGATCCATTTCCGGAAGGTCTTCCAGCCCCTGGACACCAAAGCAGCGCAGAAATTCTTCGGTGGTTCCCAGGAGGATCGGGCGACCCGGAGCATCCAGACGTCCAAGTTCTCTCACCAGATCATAATCCATCAGCTTATTGATGGCATGATCACATTTTACCCCTCGGATCTTTTCAATCTCTGCTTTTGTAACAGGCTGTTTGTAGGCAATGATCGAAAGGGTTTCAAGCATAACGTCTGTCAGCGTGGGTTTCTTTGGCTGCGCTGCGATCCGGATAAGAGAATCATAGTATTCTTTTTTTGTACAAAGCTGAAAGGAGTTTTCGAGCTCTATGATCTGGATCCCCCGCTCTTCTTCCTGATAACGGATCATCATATTTCGGATGATATTTTCCGTTGTTGTCGGATCCTGACGGATCGCTCTGGCAATACGGGGTAATTCCACTGCTTCTCCCATTGCAAACAGGATGGCTTCGATTTCTCCTTCAATTCGTTTGATTTCCACTTATTGTCCTCATTCCTACTATATTATTCATCTGCGAATTCTGTCAGATTCTTCCATGTGTCCGGATCCGTGATAACTTCCACATGAATATCATCAAAAAGATCTTCCTGTTCTGCATGAACATGTCCCATTTTCATCAATTCCAGAATTGCCAGAAATGTCACGATCAGCTGTATTTTGGAATGCTGGTTTTCCATCAGCCTGCGAAAACTGAATTTCCGGTGAGCCTTTGCATATTCCTTCATTTCCAGCAATTTATCGGAAAGTGATATTTCCTCTTTTTCGATCCTTCCGAATTTACTTCGGATCGGATCGATCTTATTTTCCTGTCTGCGGATCAAAGCCTGATAGATCGCACTCATCCGCTCCAGTGTCAGACCCCGGAGAAGTTCCTGGGGATCAGACGGTGGAGTATACTGCAGCACTTCTTCCGGAAGATCCTGTTTTCGGTAATAAACCCCTGCCGCATCTCCAAGCCTGTCCCGTAATTCATAGGACATATATTTGTACATCTTATATTCCAGCAGCTTCTGCACAAGCTCTGCTCTGGGGTCCTCCTCTTCTCCTTCCTCATTCACTTCTTTCGGAAGAAGCATTTTACATTTGATATCCAGAAGAGTAGCTGCCATGACAAGAAATTCACTCATGATCCCCAGATCTTCTTTTTCCATGGAATGCAGATATTCCATATACTGATCTGTGATCTCCACAATAGGAATATCATAGATATCGATCTTGTTTTTGTCAATCAGGTGAAGCAGAAGATCCAGAGGGCCTTCAAATACATTCAGCTTAACAGATAATGCCATAGGGTTTCCTCATTTCATTTTTTCGGAAGGTTTTATATCGATCACCAGCAGTTCCCTTGGATTATGGATCCGAAGGGGGATGGTATGTTCTCCAAGTCCGGCACTGACGATCATATGCTGATCCCCTTTGTGAAAGTCTCCACAGCAAAACGGCGGAAGGAACAGATATTGGGGAGATGAAAGACCGTAATGTTCACTGAGGCGGACAACGCCTCCGTGATAGTGTCCGGACAGGATCAGATCCGCGCCCCATTCAAAATAGGTTTTTCCGTATTTCGGATTATGTGCCAGCAGGATCTGCATCCCTTTATCTTCAGGTTTTCCGATCAGTTCTTCCATCACTTCTTTTTTCAGCTTCGGTGATCTTGGTTTGTGATAATATTCGATGGGAAGCTCCAGGCCCCAGAAACAGAAGTGTTCTCCCTGCAGGACCATATCTTCACGTCCGTTCCTTAAAATATGCACACCGGCTTTTTTCAGTGCTCTTTCGTATTTTGCATAATATGGCCGATATTCTTCGGAAAGGAACATTTTATATTCATGATTACCAAGTGCATAATACACGGGAAAATCCCTGGCAAGCTCTGTCAGCAGCTTACATGCAGTTACCAGAGTATCCGTTTCTGTACGTACAGCCATGTCACCGGCAGAAAGTATCACGTCCGGGACAAGCTTTCGGATCATCTCTGTCAGCCGGATATTGTCTTTTCCGTAGGATATTCCGTGAAGATCTGCAAGAAGGATCATCCGCACGCCCTGTGGAGCATGGATCTTGTCCGTATGGATCTCATATTGTTTGATTCTGAATTTTTTCATATTATTTTCCAAATCCGCAGTTCGGGAAAGTACAAACCGGACAGTTCAGACAAAGTCCTCCCTCTCCCAGCCTGGCGATCTCCTCTGCCTTGATCTCATCATCCGCCATTACTCTGGGCAGGATCAGATCAAATACCGTTCTTTTTGCGTACATGACGCAGCCCGGAAGTCCAAGTACCGGTATGGATCTTCCGTTCCTCTCAAGATATGCCACAAGCAGCATAGCTCCCGGAAGTACAGGTGCTCCATAGGTTACGATCTTTGCTCCGGTATCCCGGATCCCGCCCGGAGTACGATCATCGGGATCCACACTCATTCCGCCGGTACAGATGATCAGATCTGCTCCTGCATCTGCGAAAGAAAGAATTGCCTTTGTGATCTCTTCCTTATCATCTCCCGGCATCACCTGGCCTGTCACTTCTGTCGGAAACCCGGAAAGCTTTTCCCGGAGTACCGGTGTGAAGGTATCCTGGATCAGTCCTTTTTTGATCTCACTTCCGGTTGTGACGATCCCTACTTTTTTCTGCTGGTAAGGGAGAATGTCAAAGATCGGAAGATTTCCTGCTGCCTTCTCTGCTGCATCCATTTTCTCTTTCTCGATCACAAGCGGAATGATCCTGGTTCCTGCAACCTTATCACCTTTTTTTATCGGAAAATCGCCATGTCTGGAAGCAATCATCATTTCTCCCAGAGAATTCACAGCCACAAGTGCATCACGACGTATTTTCAGAATACCATCGATCTTTGATACCACCTCGATCTTACCTTCTTTGATCTCGGTTCCATATACTTTGGAAGAATTTCCGGCACAGATTTTGTAAAGGATCTCTGCAGCTTCATTTTCGTGAAGAATCCCCGGTTTTTTCTCCCACACAAAAAGGTGTTCTTTTCCTACAGAGAGCAGCAGTGGTATATCTTCTTCTTTCACTACATGACCCTTTTTGAAAAGAACGCCTTTTTTCTCATCTTTTATGATCTGCGTGATATCATGGCACAGAATGTGTCCCACTGCATCTTCTGTTCTGATCTCTTTCATCCAAAATCCCTTCCCTGTTCTGTTATTTCTTCAATCCGTTGTATTATACATCCAGTCTGCCCTTTTTGTCAAAATATGTTGCAGGCATCACAAAAGAAATGCCTGACAGGTTCTTTCCAGCCAGTCATTGTATCCGGCCTTTTTTATTGTTTCCCCGTACAGGATATCCAGACTACCGATCTTTTTCCCATCCTGATAGTATTCCTGAGCCCCTGCTTTCTGTCCTTTTTTCACCGGCGCACTTTGTTCTCTGGGAAGGATCAACTTTTTCTTAACATTGTCAGGTTTCGTTCCATCTGTGCTGATATATCGGAATTTCCCACTATATACAAGCGGAACCTGCTCTTTGACTCCTTTGCGGAGCTTCATAGGTTTCAGTGGCTCCAGAGCATCATCCAGATACAATGTGCATTTAGAAAAGCCGTAATTTAAAAGAGCTGCTGCATCCCGGAATCTTGTTTTCGGGTCCGGTGCGGCCATCACTGAGGCGATCAGTGTGATCCCGTTTCGTTCTGCCACAGCACTGAGACAGTATTTTGCAATACTGGTGCTGCCTGTTTTAAGTCCCATACACCCCTCATAGCTGCGCAGCAGTTTATTTGTGTTGGTCAGTGTAAATTTCGAGGAGCCTTTTCTGGTAACGTGTGTGATATCCTCCATCCAGACAGATGAATATGTAAGAACTTCCGGATATCTGCTGATGAGCTCCCTGCTCATAAGTGCAATGTCATAGGGAGTTGTATAATGCTCCTGTGATTCCGTCAGCCCGCAGCAATCCACAAAATGAGTATTTTTCATTCCAAGATTCTTCGCCCTCTCGTTCATCCTCTCCACAAAGGCTTGTTCTGTTCCCGCAACATGCTCCGCCATAGCTACGCTGGCATCATTTCCGGAAGCGATCACAATACATTTGATCATGGTTTCTGCAGTCTGCTTTTCTCCTTCTTCCAGAAATACCTGAGACCCTCCCATGGATCTGGCATGAGCACTGGTGGTAATGCTATCCTCCAGATGCAGGGTTCCCTCACGGATAGCGTCAAAGATCAGGATCAATGTCATGATCTTTGTAATACTGGCCGGGCTTCTTCGGGTGTCAGGATCCCTGGAATAGATCACTGTACCGGTTTCTTTTTCCATAAGGACTGCACCCGGCGCTTCGATCAGCTGCTGTGCTTTTCCACTATCTTCCGTTTCTCCCCTGACACCAACGGGTGTCAGAGCCAGGCATAAGACTAAAATACAGATTAAAAGACTTTCCGGAACACTTCCGTTCATAAGCTCACTCCTGCCGCAAACATCTCTGTTCTATTGTAAAAGCTTTCCTGAAAGATTATTCCTGAAATTCTGAAAAAGCATAGATTCCGGTCCATATTCCTGTATCTTTCACTCTGCATCGCTTTGCTTTTTCAGTTCTTCGTCATACAGCTTAACACCTGTTTCACAATTTCCAGCAGCATATTTTCTTGCATAATTCGCTGTATCGATTGCCTCAGATGCATTGTCACATTCTTTGGTGATCAGATAGATTCCAGTGCGGACACCACATACTCGGAAAACTGCCGCAGGATCTGATCTCCCACACGATATCCGTATTTTGCATTGATACGTTTAAATTTTTCAAAATCGGTATATAGCACTGCATGTCTCGGCCCGTAACCTCCAATCAGAATTTTCTCCACATTTTCGCGAAATCTTGAAAAAGAAGACAATCCGGTCAGAGGATCTTTCTGGGCACGTTCCTCAGGAAATTCTTCCTGGAGTTTTTCCCTGGTGATATCTCTGGAGTTTCCTATGAAGTAATGATCTACGGTGCTTTTGTCCTGTGCTATAAATCCCCGCACTGTCAGAAGACCGGCATTACCGTCTTTATTGATGCAACGAACCTCTATCGTTCCGCCTTCCCGGGATGCCAGAAAATCTGTCAGGTACTTCCAGTCGCCCTTATATACATTACTGTATTTCTTTTTACAGTTTGTTTTTTACTATATAAAATACGCAGCTAAGGGCAGGATTACTCCTGCCCCTCTGTATTTTTTTCAGGAAAATGATACGGGTATGGTATTTTTTATGCTGTCATTATGGGAATATCGATCATATCTGGATTTCTCATTTACAAAAGTCAGCGATGCATTTTTGTTTTGCATTGTCAAAGCAGCCGTACCGGAAGCAATCTTCCGGGGATCTGTACCATATGCAGGCGCAACGCCTTTTATGATGTGGACATTCTCTGTATTTGCCCGTACATCTTTCAGATAGTAGCGTAGTACCGGTTTTTCCCAGACCGTATACTGCCCCAGCGGGATATTCCTGAGAGTGACCGATAATGTTGCATAACCATTTTTATCGGTTTCATAGCTTCCTCTGGTAAAGGTCACATAATCCTCATATCTGTGAGGATTTCCGGATAGATCCGTACCTTCTGCCACAAAGGAAAAGGTTGGATTTCCATGAGCCCAGGTAATATCCTCCTCTTTGATCTTTTTTATGATGGTGATATTTCCCAGCGGAAGTGTTACCGGAGTATTCTCTGCTTTCAGATCCACAGTATCCGTATCTGTATTTTCTTTTTTCTGGAAGATTACCTCCTTTTCGTATTTGCCAGTATAGTTTTCCGGATTTTTTGTTTCCACTACTTTGAACCTTCCCTGATTAGCATCTGTAAGCACCAGCTCTTCCGTAGAGTACCATCCGGTTTCTACGTCAAATTTCAGGATGCTCTGCCTGCCCAGGTCATTTTGGTAAGTCTGCTTCCCTCTATTCCACTGAAGCACGGTAAATTCCGCATCTTCCAGAACTTCCCCTGTATAGATGTCTGTTTTTCTCAGACGGATCACCCCTGTATATTCCTTTTCCTTTTCATTGACAACTTCAAAGGAAAGGCGTGCATCCTTGTCTGTGATATCCACCGCTTCTTCCCAGCTTCCTGTATATCCGGGCGGAGTCTTTGTTTCCACGATCTTATATTTTCCCTCATTATCCGAAGTCTTTAAAAGTTCACTGCTTACATAAAGCTCACTTGAGCTATCATAATCCAGAAGTGTTCCTTTTTCTTTATAGGCTTTTTTGGCTGCACTGTATTCATAAAGTGTAAATTCCGCACCCTTCAGTACTTCACCGGTCTTCGCATCGATCTTACGAACCTCTATCCTTCGTTTTTCGTTCTGATAGTTCACTGCTTCAAACAGAAATTCCTGCTTTTCTCCCGGCTTTTCCAGTGTAAAATTCTTCTGCCAGTTTCCGGTGTAATTGGGAGGAGCTTTTGTCTCACGCACACGGAATTTTCCCTGATTGTCTTCGGTATAATTAAATTTCCCGGAGTTATAGGTACGTTTCTGTCCATCATAAGTCAGTTTTTTTAAGGTTACATAGCTTTTGCTTTTTTTACTCCACTGATACAGGGTGAATTCAGCTCCTGCCAGCGGATCACCGGTATTTCCGTCTTTCTTTCTGATGGATACTGTTCCGCTGATATCCATGATATCCGTTACGTTGACGGCTGTTGTCTTTCCACCGGTTACTGTAAGATTTTTGATAGCGGTGTTCAGCTTGTATCCGGCGGCGGTTTTCGTTTCTTTCACATAGTATTTTCCTGGAACCAGTTTTGAAAAAAGGATCTCTCCACCGGCGTTTGTTGTTCCGGTTGAAACCTTCTGATCCTTACTGTACATAGTCCGGTATCCGGAGGTCAGAGCTTCTGCTGCAAACAGTCCGTACTGCGCTCCCTGGATCCGTTTTCCCGTGTTGGGTTCCTTCTTGACCAGCTTTGCATTGCCGTAAACCGATGGCTTTACTGAAAACGAAAAGCTTCCTCTTGTTCCCTGGTATACGTAAGCGCCAAAATCCTGTACTCCATCTTTTCCTGCCTGGGCACTTCCGTCAACCAGGATATAGGAAACCGGCTGAAGCAGCATTTTGCAGGAAAACTTCTTTGCTGCAGATGCATTTAACGGAAAGATCAGAAAAAAATATGCTCCATCCTTCAGACTCAGGCTTGGCCCCGACATCATTTTGGGATTGGTTTTCTGTGAATTATAATCCGCTGCGCTCGTCCAGTAGGCCAGCTGCCATTTTTCTGCGGCTCCTCTTGTTATGGTGATCCCGTTCCCTGCTTTTGCTCCATCCGTCACTTTCATAAGAGTACTCATCTGAAATCCGTCCTTCATACTGTCCGGAACAAAGGGAAAACCTGCAGGCCTGTTTCGGAATACACTTAACGGGATCGTCTTTCCGGATGCTGCTGCCCAGGAACCGTCTTTGGAAACATAAACGGCTGCCTTGTTTCTTGCAGGGATCGTCAATGTCTGGATCTTATCGATCAGACGGTTTATTCCTGTATGTTCTACTTCTGCTGCTGTGGCATATCCACAGTCATTAAAATATACCTTTGACAGCGCAATATGCGTAAATACATAACGGTTCTGCCATTTTGACCAGTCTATGTGACTGCAGGAGGGGTCGTATCCGGTGCCCAGATCCCCCGGTCCTCCATAGCCAAAGTACAAAAGCTTCTGGATCACAGAATTAGTCAGTGCTTTTACTGCCTCATTCTTCAGCGTCATACTGTCCAGTCCATCCTGAGTTGCTTTCAGGCAATAGAGAGGTGAAACCTTTTCCTTTCCTGTATCATCGATATAATGTACAGAACGATACGTACATCCCATACGGGTTTTATTTCCGGAACCAAGAAAATCATTGGCAGCTGTCCAGACCTCATCGCAGTAAACCCTGGTCCAGCTGTCCAGATAATACTGGGACGGGGAAAGTGCTGTAGCTGCGATAGCATCCTCTCCTTCTGAGATTACTTCCGCACTGCCAGCTTCCCGGAACTCCCCGGGAAGTGCTGCAGAAAGAGCAATGATCTCTCCGTTTTCGATATCCTGGATCAGTTCCTGATCCTCTTCACTTTCTCCTGTAAGGATTTCCGCGTTTTCTTCCGTGAATACAGTAAATCCCGGATCCTCTGTCTGCTCCGGTATCTCTGTCAGAGCTATATTTTCTCCTTCTTTTGAAGCAGCTTCCGGTTCTTCTTCCGGTTCGATCAGCTCATCCCTGTCCGTATTTTCAGTATTATCTTTACCTTCTTCAAAAGCTTTCTCCACCGTTTCCGGTTCAGGCAAGGCTGTCGGAACCGGCATCTCAGCCTCCCCAGGCTGATCTGTTACCGGAATATCCGGGGTCTCCTCTTCTTCCTCCGGTTCTGTCTGTTCCTGCTGCGGATCTGCTGATACCGAACTCATATCTGCTGCAGGACTGGCCGAAACCACAAGAGAAGAAGCTGTGATCATCAATGCCATCCATGCACCGATCATTCTTCTTTTCAATTTTTTCGTCCTCCTTTCCATAGCGTCAGACTGCAGGTAAGCAGCGCTATACCGGCCATCAGTGCAAACAGGATCACAGGAGATTCATCTCCGGTCTTCACTGGTGTCGTCCTTACCGAAGAGCTGTTATTTCCGGAAGCTCTTTCTGTGCTTTCTTTCCTGCCATTCCGGCGTGGGACGGGACTGGTTTCCACCGTCTCCTGATCCTCCTCCACAGAAAAGATCCATTTCACATCTGCAGCCCGAAGAGCATATAAATTATCCAGATCTGCCGGAACCGTAACCTCAAATCTCATGTTTCCTTTTTCTCCGCTGGAAAATTCCCCCAGGGATACGGCCTTATTGAGAGACATAGCCAGAAGATCCCCGGAATACAGCTTTTTATGATTCATGGTGATCACCAGCTTCAGCTTTTTCAGAAATTCCTGATCCTTTACCGATTTACATTCCGGTGATGTGCGGAAGAATATCTCTGCAGCATGCTCCGTTGTGTTACGGATCTCTACAGAATCATGAAAAACATCTCCCGGCATTGCCGTGGAAAATCCGGAAAAAAAGTCTTCCGGAGCCGCGATCAGTTTGTGCGCATTTCCTGCAAACTCCACCTTCAGATCCACCGGACTTTTTTTCTGAACCACAAGACCATCGGTATCGTGGATACATCTTAAGACCTTCTGATTTCCCCAGGGTGACATGGCACGGAAATCCGGTGCAAAATTTGCCGCCTGGACAGCATCTGCCACGATGGTGATCCCCAGCTTCTTATCCTGGTAGGATTCATCCCATTGGGATGGTACAGTCACACCGGTAAAAATATCCACGCTGTCTCCCTGTTCCAGCTTCCTGGTATAATAAAAATACTCTCCCTTCCGGATCCATCTCGGTGACATTCCTGTAAGATTCCTGTCATCCAGACCATCCAAACCTTCCAGATCATCTGTATAAGAGATCTTCACCCTTACCCAGCATGGCTCTGAGTGATTGGTGATCCTGGGGATCTTGGATATCTCATCTCCCGGAAGAACGATCCGGCGATCCTGATATTTCATTTCTCGGCCGTCCTTTTTTTCCAGTTCCCGAAGAGAAATATTGATATCTCCCACTGATATGTGATTGGTCACTGTCACGGAATCTGAAAATCTGGCATAAGCAGCCGTACACGCCAGGATACTGCCTGCCACAGCAGCACCTGCCAGCAGGGCTTTAAGGTGTTTTTTCAAGCATTCCCCCTCCTTTCTGCCTGAGCAGAAACCGGATCTGAAAAATACCTCCACGCACTTTCATAATCTGAAAATCCTTCTGCCTGTACAGCTTCCTCATAAACATTGATCTCAAAATCCTTAATGCTGTCCCTGTAAGTATCATCGATCTTTTGGGGATCGATCTGAAATCCGGTACACAGAGGAGTTGTTTTTTCACCCTCAGATATTTTTTTCCGGTAGTAATAATAGCCGTCCTGACTGTTATACACCCAGTTTGCCGTATCCAGACCTGTTAATTTCACGCCTCTGCCGATATCGTCATTGGAGTAGGAAAGGGACATCCTCACATAGCAGTCTGCCTGGAACCCTTTCACACTGCCGGAAAAATTTCCGATCCGGATCTCTTTTCTGTAGGACGGACCATTCTCCATAGGCGTAGGTGTAGGATCCGGAAAATCTTCCTCGATCTCCGTTGTCACATACCCCACTGCAGCAGAATTTATCTTTTTTTCAAAATCTGAAAAATACGCCGCAGTCCCTGTTGCGCACAGGATCCCTGTTGTCAGGAGAAGGAAAACGGGTCTTTTTAATTTATTCATTTCGTGACACCACCGGCCTGTCCTTTATTCTGATTTACATATTTCTGGTAAGCAGCAGTTGCCTGCTCCAGAACCGTAGTCTTGTCATCCCCGGTATTGGTAGCCTGGATCGCATAAGCCCGTACCGGCATATCGATCTGCTGTGTATCCAGCTGACCTTCGATGATATTGGCAAAGGTTACTGTATCAAAAAGAGTTGTAGTCTTTGTTCCCGGCTTCAGGATGTGGTTATATGCATAGGTATAGACCATATTCTGCCCCACTTCGGTCCGCTCCAGCTGTGTCCAGTCCTTGTTTTTGGTGAAGCTGAACAGCTCTGTTTTTGCAAGCGCATTTCTGGTGCCATCCTTGGCTGCCGTGATCACATTTCGGACCGGAACAGAAACTTCCAGATATACAAATGCTTCATTTACCCCCTTATTTGCTACATAGGGGTCCTTCCGGATCACCTGAGTAGGAACCAGATCTGTATTGTCCTCCGGTTTCCAGTTAGGCTCATCCAGGTCGATATCCACTTTTCCTACGGTAAAGCTGTTGGTTGCCGTTTCAAAATCCGTAAGATATGCAGCTGTTCCTCCGGCTGCCAGTGCAGTGATCACAGCAGCAAGTGCGATTCCTTTTACCAGTTTTCTGTTTTTCATCATGATTAAATTCCTCCCTGTATTTTTTTCTTTTTTGGGGTATATGCCAGATCAAAGAGTACTGACAGACATGCCGCTATGCAAACTGCGGCAAAAGGGATCCGGGCTTTCAGAAAATGGATCACGTAGCCCAGATAAGGCAGGTGAAAGACTACCCGCCCGATGATCTGTGACGCCTCTGCGGGAACAGGATCTTCTGTCTTGTTGGCGTCACCTTTTGTGATAAAGATATCCTTTTCTTTTTTAACCACTCTGTGGGTGACAACGGTATCTCCGTTATGAAAAGTAATGATATCTCCCTTTTTCGGAGAAAACTCTCCTTCCTTTGTAAAAACCACAGCTCCGGTTGGGATCTCAGGTTCCATGGATCCGGAATAGACCACATAGGGCCGGATCCCGAAAAGTCCGGGAATAAGAAGCACCAATGCCATCACCAGCATCAGTCCCAGAACTGTGTTGCCGATACATCGAAAAAATATTTTCATTCCTGTATTCTGTTCTACATACGATATTTGATGATCACTTCCCTCTGCAGGGAAAGAAACCGTGTTCGGATACCAGGAAAATTCCGGCGGAGACCTGCCCCACATAAATTGAGCCATAAAAAAGTCCTCCCTGTATAGCAGTTAATATGGCAATTCACAACATGCTCCCATCACTTAAACGCACAGATTTTGAAGTGAGGACAAGCATGATCAAAATAATAATACAGCAAAAATACTGAATGGAAATTGTTCGAGCAGATATGCTCAGATGTGCAGTTCCTCTCATCACTTACAGAGGTGAAGGATTCCTGCGACATTTGTTAAAAAAGATTTGTTTCAGATGATGTTATTATAGGGTCCGCAGATCCGGAAGTCAATCAAATTCGTCCGACAGGATTCGACACTGGTTTCTCAGCGAGTATGTCTGTCACCCTATTTTTCATAAGCTGACAGACCCTGCATCCTCACAACACAAATTTTCTTACAGCTGTACCAGAGAGTAAATATATTCCAATGGAAGCAGCATCAGATCACGGATTTCCCGTTCTTCCTCTTCTTTATTTCCGGAATTTACCGGCAATTCGATCCGGAAAGCCGGCTGGCGGATCATTTCTCCGTAATACTGTTCTGGCCTGCCTGTGCTCCTTCGCCCGTTCTGCGCTTCTCGTTCTATTGCCAGCTGCTCCAGCTTTCCCCTGGTACATTTTTTCAGGTGGCGTGCAAGACGGTAGCATCTCTGACCAGTGGAAAAATTCTGATCTCGCCGATAATAAACCACCTTTTTTCCATATCCGCAGAAAACCAGCAGGCCACGTCCTCCGTATTCCTGAAAGATCCGAATCAGTGCACGTGTCTCATTTTCACTGGCAGGCTGCTGATGGATCTTTTTTCTGCTGCAGAAGGTAGTAGGAAAATTCCGTGCAGTATCCATTCCTCTTGCATTTCCCTCGAATTCATCACAAGGAACATCCTGCATTTTCAGCATCTGACGGAAAATGGGATTTCGCACAGTATTGTAGCCCTTCCGGCAGATCTCATATCCATCCGGATTGACCACCGGTATGATACAAAGCCTGGTCTGATCCAGGAGCTTTTTTACCTCATAAAGCTCGTCCACGGTCCAGTTGCATTCATATATTCTGCAAAGCTCCAGTGCCATCCTGGTAAGCCTGTCCGTCATCTGTCCATCCGTTCCGGAAAAGCCGGCCACACAGAAAATACAGGCATCTCCCTGTCCGATCTCCAGCATAGGGATCATCCGGTCATCGTGGCTTTTTCCGATCACCCGAAACTGGGTAAAGCTGCTGTAACGCCTGGCTGCCTCCCACAGTGAATAATAAATTGCTTCGTAGGTTTTATCCTGTACTGTATCCATGATGTTCCCTTCCTTCCGTCTTTATACATGTTCATTATTATGTATATTATGCGAAAGAGCATAAAAAAAGAACCGGTTTAACACCGATTCCTTTTGTTTACAAAATAATTCAGGATACCGCCGCCGATGATGATCACCAGCGCAACTGCAACCACTCTTTTCGCTGCCTCCTGAGGAAGCTGGCCCTTGGAGCCAATGGAAGCCTCATAAAAGGTCAGCGTGTAATCGATCTCATGGGGGGCGCCCATGGCCAGTGTATCTGCGATCACTTCCATCTTATCATCCAGGGCAGTTACCGGGACAGTAAAAACAGAATTTCTGCCTTCCTCGCTCTCATTGAGATATTTTTCCCCATCTACGATCATATAATCATAGTTGGAGCTGCTCCACTGGAGCCGTGCATACATCTTCCCCTCCTTTACCAGCATCAATGTGGGGGAAGAAACGCTGGCCTTTCCGCTTCCGCCTTCCAGCTCCACCTGTATGGAATATTCTCCGTCCTCAAGATCTGTCTTCACTGCGTTCTCTCCACCTGCGGCCAGAACCTGTATCGGGCATAGCAGCAGCATAGTCAGAAGAAGCAGCATTATTGTTCTCATCCTGTGTTTCATGGTTTTCTCTCCATTTTTTGTTTTTCCTTCGTATCACTATAGCACAACGCTCCTTTTCTGTAAAGAACATCTCAGAGTTGTTGAAATGTCTCTTCTTTTCCAGTATAATAGAGTGAAATTTGCATACAAATGAAAGGAAATGAACAGAGATGATCGAAACAAAAAATCTCACAAAAAAATTCGACAGTTTTACTGCTGTGGATTCTCTGGATCTTCGCATAGAAACCGGCGAATTTTTCGGTCTGCTGGGACCCAACGGTGCCGGAAAGACTACCACGATCAGTCTGCTTTCCACTCTGCTCCTGCCCACAGAGGGCGAAATCCTCATTGACGGGCAGACACTTGGACGCAACCGACCGGATCTGAAGCGCAAGATCAGCGTGATCACGCAGGAATATTCCATGCGCCAGGATATGAACATGGACGAGATCATGGAATATCAGGGCCGTCTTTATTTCATGCCACGAAAAGAGATCAAACGGAAAACTGAAGAGCTTCTGGATTTCTGTGGACTTCTTCCCTTCCGCAAGCGGACTGTAAGGAAGCTTTCCGGTGGTATGAAACGAAAGCTTATGGTATGCCGGGCACTTCTCACAAGTCCGGAGATCCTTCTTCTGGACGAGCCCACTGCAGGCATGGACGCGCTATCCAGACGACAGATGTGGAATCTTCTCCGTCAGCTGAACGGAAAAAATCTGACCATTCTTCTGACAACCCACTATATGGAAGAGGCTCAGTCTCTCTGCAACCGGGTAGCACTTATGGATCACGGAAAGCTGGAGGAGATCAATACTCCATCGGGTCTGATCGACAGCCTGGGCAAATACACCGTAGATCAGGAAACACCGGAAGGGGCAAAAAGCCACTACTTCCACAGCCGGGAAGAAGCCATCTCTTTTCTGTCCTCGTTGGACGGACAGTGCACCCTTCGTGAGACAACTCTGGAGGATGTTTTTGTGGAGCGCGCAGGCAGGCATCTGATGCAGCGATAAGCCGGCGTCAGCCACAGTTATCTTATAATTTAACAGAATGGACGATGAATTATCATGGGAATACTTACTATTTTATGGGAAAAATGGGTGGAGTTCCGAAGGGATTTCTATAAGATTACGCTGGCGGCCATGATCGCGCCGCTGATGTATCTGATCGTTTTTGGAATGGGGATCCAGACCTCCTCACATGGAGAGCCTTATCTGAATTTCCTGATCCCGGGTGTGGTTTCACTGACTACAATGAACGGAAGCTTTAATGCTATCGCACAGAATCTGAATGTGCAGCGTCTTTATGAGAAAGCCTTTGATCAGGTTATGATATCTCCGACACCTCTATGGCAGTTTATTGCCGGACAGATCATCGGAGGCAGTCTCCGTGGGCTTTATGCAGGAGGGATCATCCTTCTTCTGACCATGCCGATCGGAACCGGTCTTGTGTTCAACGGATGGTCATTGCTGGTGATGTTCCTCAACGGTGCCGTATTTTCAGCCATCGGTGTTGTGGTGTCTTTCCTTGCAAAAAACCATGCGGATGTACCTCGTTTTTCCAATTATATCATTATGCCAATGGCTTTTTTGTGCAACACCTTCTTCTCTACAGAGAAGATCCCGGGCTTTCTTGGGAATTTTGTAGCTGCTCTTCCACTGTCACAGACCAGTCATCTGATCCGTACCATTGCTTCCGGCGGTGGAGTCAATTACCTCAGTGTCCTGATCCTGACAGTCTATCTAATTGCATTCAGCATTGCAGCTTCCTGGTTTATCTATAAGAAAAAAAATCTGTAAATTTATCTTTACAAAAAAATCACCGGCTTTCCTGTTCTTTCGGAAAACCGGTGTTTTTTATTTCTTATACTATTCTGGCTATTGTGCGTTTAGATGTCCTTTTTTCTTCTTCTCACGATCACATATCCACCTGCAAGAAGAGATGCCACTGCCAGTGCGGACATGGTTCCAATCGGTGAGTTATCGGCTGTTGATACTGCATTCTTAGATCTGGTTCCGTTGCCTCCGTTGGAGGATGTTGCAGATGCCGCTCCTGTTATGGTTGCATCCGGATCAGAACCTGTCTGGCCGCCGGTACCGTATGTACCGTCTGCTCCCGGAGTTCCGGTAGGTGTCAGTTTTGCAGATCTGAACTGATATACTGCGGATTCAATGGTGTCTGTCTTCTGCCACTGACCACCCGTGTAGATGTATTTCTGGAAGAATACGTACAGGTTGTATGTAGCGTCTTTGTTGATTCCCTTGCCGGAACCAATCTTCCATGCTGTATGAATCTGGCTCTGGGTTGGGTTTGCAGCTGTACTCCAGTAAACCGGAACCCATTTCACATCACCCTCATTTGGATCCTGATTGGTTGTTCCAGCACCAATTACAGTAAATGGATAGAACTGATTCGGATAGAACTGAATTGCCTCATCCAGTCCCTGTACTATGCTCTCTTTTACATTTGGGATGTATGCATCCGGTGTGTCAGTCGGAGTTGGATCTGCAACTTTCGGTCTGGAATCTTCTTTAAATGCTATTTTCAATGGATTCGTCAAAACACCATTCTTATCTTTGATCTGGATATAAAGATCAATTGGATTATCAGAATCTAAATCCTCAAGACCGATATTAAATTTCTTATCAGCAGTAAATGTTGTCTGTTTTCCGGTAGATGTAAGATCTTTCGGAGTGGCAGACGTGCCATCACTGTTACGAGAAACCCATTTATAATAACAGGTACCGCTCTTATTCGAAATAAGAGTAACATTCGCAGATGTATGGTTGATCCATGAAAATCCAACCCATCTGACATTTGCCGGACGCTTAGCTTCATCCAATGCAATCTTCTTTGGTGTACTTACAGTTCCGTCAGTTCCTTTGATGCTCACATAAACATCAATTGCATTGTTTGCATCCAAATCTTTCAAACTGATCGTGAAATCCTTATTTGCAGAAACATTTTTTCCCGTGCTCATTTTATCAACTGTCGGAGCTTTGGAACCACGATTTACCCATTTATAATAGTACACACCAGCTTTATCAGAACGCATAGTTACAGTAGCAGATGTATGACCTTTCCATTTGTAGCTTACGTTGGAAATCTTCGCAGGTGTTTTCGCTGTTTCTTTCAAAGTAACAGTTGCAATCTTTGTTACTGCTGACTCTGATCCATCTTTCGCTACTACCTGCACATAGAGATCAATCGCATCACCTTTCAGGTTTTTCAGATCAATCTTAAAATCTTTGTTTTCAGTGATCTCAATCTTGCTGTCTTTAGTTGTGCTAATGGAAGGTTTATCCGCTCCCTTTGCCACCCATTTATAATAGCATGTACCACTCTTATCGGACTGAAGAACTACTTCTGCAGTTGTTGCAGTTTTTCTCTTTGCGCTGATTTTAGTAACCTTTGGTGCTACCGGTTTCGGATTGTCTGGATTCTGTGCCTGGGTTACTGCAATCTCCTTCTTTACACCTTCACCAACAATGTTGTTACCACTTTCACTTTCTTTTACCCATACATAAAGGTCAATAGTCTTGTCTGTGACGTTGGTAAGTTTCAGGGAAGTGGTTTCTCCTGCCTTAACCATTCCACCTTCTGTAGCTGTCTCGATGGTCGGAGCTTCCGCACCTTTTGCAACATATTTATAGTAATATGTACCTGCTTTATCAGATGTGAAGGTTACAGAAACTGTATTTGCTTCTTTACTCGTAGCATTATCAATATTAACCGTTGGTCTGTTAGAAACAAGCTGACCTGTAGCTGTATTTATTCCATAACTCTGGTCGCCCTCATAGCTCATCGCATTAACTGCTTTTTCAAATGCAGTTGCATCTAAAGATTCAGGTTTCTGGAAAACTGTATAGTCAACTGCCGGATTCTCTACGGAATATCCAATATTCTGGTTCTCAAATGCACCGGCAATGATGATACTTCCAGCACTCTGATCCTGATGTCCCAATACGATATTGGATTTTACGCTCTTTTCTGCGCTTGTATAGTTCTCGATGATCTTTGGTTCGTCATCAGACGCACCCTCACCTTTTTTAAGTGAAACTGTACCTGTGCTGTAAACAGCTCCACCTGCAGATACGTTGTCTTTGATCTCTCCACCGGTAATAATAAGCTTACCACTGTTCCTTATTGCCGCACCTGCAGATGTGGATGAATTATTAGCAAGAGTAACACCTGTAGTCATTACAAATTTTGCATTTGCATCTACAGAAATAATAGAACCCTCTGCCTGTGTTCCATCAGCTTTAGCTCCATCGATAAGAAGTTTACCAATTGTTGTGGTGCCATCTCCGTCATTCTTGGTCATGGACAAAATACTACCAGGGTTTACTTTAAACATATCACCGGTTACTGCTCCACGGCTGACTGTGGTTTCGCTTCCCTGCGCACTGAAAATTGCAATATTCTTATTCTCAGGAACCGTAATTGGCTCTGTAAGAGCAAAAGATTCACTGATCAGGATCTTATAAGAAGAAGCATAAAGATTCTCTTCCGTATCATCAATAGAACCTGTAAAATCCGGAGCCCCTTTAATCGCATTCTTAAGATCTTCTGCTGTCTTTACAACGGCATTTGCTGCTTCTGCAGTTGTTTCCGTCTGCTCCTGCTGCGCCTCTTCCGCCTGAGCCTGGGCTGCTGCCTGGGCCTCTGCTTCCGCCTGGGTCTGGGCTGCTGCCTGTGCTTCTGCCTCTGCCTGGGCCTGGGCTGCTGCCTCTGCCTGAGCCTGAGCCGCTGCCTGGGCGTCGGCTTCACTCTGGGACTGGTCATCCACAGTTGCTCCGTCATCTGGTGTTTCTGTATTCTCGTCTGCAGTCGGTGCTTCGGCCTCTGTTACCGCTCCGGTATCTTCAGCGGCAAACGCTGCGGCAGGTGCCATTCCAACAGTCATGGAACCTGCAAGCAGGACTGCAAAAAGCTGCTTTTTTTTCATTTATAAGTCCTCCTGTTATGAGTTAGTCTGTTTAAATCCAATTATAAAAAAGTATAGCACAACACTTCAAAAAAGTAAAGCGGACCAAAGAATCCGCTTTACTGTATCTGTCTTACGGACGTACCTGTCCATTACCATAAATGATATACTTGGTGGTGGTCAGTGCAAGGAGTCCCATTGGGCCTCTGACATGGAGCTTCTGGGTACTGATCCCGATCTCCGCACCGAATCCAAACTCATTTCCATCGGTGAATCTGGTAGAAGCGTTCACATAAACTGCCGCTGCATCTACCTCATCCAGGAATTTCTGGGCATGGGTATAATCATTGGTAATGATGGCCTCCGAATGCTTTGTATTATATTTATTGATATGTGCAATGGCTTCCTCCACGGAATCCACTACCTTTACAGAAAGGATATAGTCAAGATATTCGGTTCCCCAGTCCTCTTCTGTTGCAGGAACTGCTCCCGGCATCAGAGCCTTTGCCGCTTCATCTGCACGGACCTCCACATGCTTCTCCTTAAGGCGTCCGGCCAGTAACGGCAGGAAATCGTCTTTCACCTTACGGTTTACAAGAAGGGATTCGCATGCATTGCATACGCCCACACGCTGGGTCTTTGCATTGATCACAATATCCGCTGCCATCTGAAGATCTGCAGTCTCGTCCACATAGATATGGCAGTTTCCGGTTCCGGTCTCGATGACAGGGATCGTACTCTGGTTTACCACTGCTTTGATCAGTCCTCTTCCGCCACGTGGGATCAGTACATCCACATACCGGTTCAGCTTCATAAATTCCGCAGCCGTTTCTCTGGAGGTATCCTGGATCAGCTGGATGGCATCCTCGGTAATGCCGCAGGCTTTTAATGCCTCACGGATACAGCTGACAATGGCAGTATTGGAATGGATCGCGTCGCTTCCACCCTTCAGGATCACGACATTTCCGGTTTTGAAGCAGAGACCGAATGCATCTGAGGTAACATTGGGACGCGCTTCGTAAATGATGCCGATCACACCTAATGGAACACGTTTCTGTCCAATCAGAAGTCCGTTGGGACGTTTTTTCATACCGGTAACTTCCCCGATGGGATCTTCAAGACCGGTAAGCTGACGAAGTCCGTCTGCCATTCCTTCGATCCTCTCCGGTGTCAGCATCAGACGGTCGATCAGTCCTTCCGGCATCTGATTCTTTTTGCCGTTTTCCACATCCAGGGCATTGGCCTTCAGGATCTCATCGGTATGAGCGACAAGAGCCTTTGCCACAGCTTCCAGGGTTTTATTTTTGTCATTTGTGGAAAGATTTCGAAGGACTGTCTCCGCATCTTTCGCATTCTGTCCCAGTTTTTCAAGCATTACATTCATTTCCAAATATTCCTGCCTTTCTTTCTGTCTTTACAGCAATATCTTACTGTGCATCGCGGTATATATTCTCTTCCGTCACAATGACCTGCGGACGGATATCCGTAGGCTCTGTGGGAACCTCCGGAAGTATCTGGAAGGAAAATCCTACTGCAACGCGGCAGACCTCCGGATGTTTTTCCAGAAAGCGGTCATAAAAACCGCCGCCATAGCCTACCCGGTTGCAATTCACGTCAAAAGCCACCCCGGGCATGACCATCATGGCTTCTTCCCAGGAAACCGTTTCTCCGTCTTCCTTTGGCTCAGGGATCCCGAAGTAGCCGGATTCCAGCTGACTGAAATCGGTCAGTCTGTAAAATACCATATCCTTTCCGAAAACCTTTGGCACTGCCACTTCCTTGCTGTCTTTCCAGGCCTGCTCGATGATGTAGCGTGTGATCACTTCATGGTTATAATCTGCGTATGCCATGATCCGTTCTGCATTCCGGTATTCCGGAAGCTGTGTCAGGGCCTCTGTAATCCGGAGACTGTTTTCCCGGATCCAGGCATCGGTATGTTCTTTTCTGGCTTTGAAGATCTTTTTTCTAATTTCCTTTTTTTCTTCCATATTTTTCTCCAAGATTGGTGATGCTGCCATCCTTTTCTTTGATATCGATATTATTCAGATGCGCACGAAGGTTCCCCTTCACTGCATCCAGATATTCTCTCCGAAGCTTCGCCTGTTCCACCTTTTCTTCCTCGGTAAGACCTACACTTTTCTGTTTATGTGCCAGCGCGTTGATCCTGTCGATCTTGATATTGTCCATCATAATGATACTCTCCTTAAAGCAGTTTTTCGATATAATCAATGAGGAAGAATTCTTCCTTCTTGTTTCCTACAAATAATGTTCCGCAGCTCCTGCCTTCCACGATCCTGTGGATGTTGTGGAAGTCATTTCCGTTGGCAATGACCATGTCCGCTCCTGCCGCAGTGGCGATGATCGCAGCGGTAAGCTTGGTCGCCATTCCCCCGGTACCGACATTGCTTCCTGTGGAGGATTTGCCAAGCTTACGCATATTGTCATCCATGTTTTCTACAATGTCGATAAACTGTGCATCCGGATTGGAATTGGGATCGTCTGTAAAAAGACCGTCAATATCGGACATGAGGATCAGAAGATCCGCATTGATCAGTGCAGCAACCACAGAAGAAAGGGTATCGTTGTCTCCGAATTTTACCAGGTTCTGGAATTCGTAGGAGGATACCGAGTCGTTCTCATTTACAATAGGGATCACCTTTTCTGCCAGAAGCTGCTGGAAGGTATTCTGGGCATTCCTGCGGTTGGTATTGTTGACCATGGTATTCTTGGTCATCAGGATCTGTGCCACCATCTGATTGTATTCCCCGAAAAGCTTCTGATAAATGGTCATCAGCCTGGCCTGTCCCACAGCTGCACAGGCCTGCTTTTTCTCAAGCTCTTCCGGCTTTCCCTTCATACCCAGTGCAGCTGCACCTACCGCAATGGCTCCGGAGGATACCAGCACTACGTCTTTCCCCTGGTTATGAAGGTCGCTGAGCTCTCTGGCCAGGATCTCCAGCTTACGGAGATCCAGTCTTCCTGTTTCTGCGTGGATCAGTGATGATGATCCGATCTTGATAACGATGCGTTTCTTGTCTTTCAGTCGTTCCCTGTAATCTGCGTTCATGTTTTTTGTTTCTCCTGATACCTGTATTTTAGTCTTACTGATAAGTAACGGAATCAATCCTGTCATTCTGTACGATCTCCACCCAGGTAGTACCCGGATTCAGGCGGATTTCCTGTTCATTTCCGTCGTAATAATGCGTGATCCCCCATGGAGAATCCTTCTCCCAGCGGATATCAATGGCTTTGCCTCTGGTAATAAACTTGCCCTCTCCGCCGGAAATGGCATCAATGTTCAGATAGCCGTTTCCATCGTAGGCCGGGCAGGATGAATACTGAAGGATGATATTGTCGCAGGTAAGCGGTTCATTATCCAGCTGATCCACATGTTCCTTGCCAAACTGGAATCTCTTATATTCCTTTGTCTCCTCATCGTATTCATACCAGGGATGATTGTCAGTAAAATTATCCAGCTTCACAAGGCTGGCTGTGATCCCATCCGGTACAGTCTCTGTACCATCTTCTGCAAAAAGATAATGTCCGGTATATTCTTCTTTATATTCCTGGCTGTATCCCATAGCATCTATGCCTGCCTGAAGGTGGCTGGCATCTGTATAGGCATTGTGAGGTGCCTTCCTGTCTGTTGTGCGGAAAAAAGCCAGCTTGCCGATCTGGATCCCGTTGAGGTTATCGATCACATGCTGCTCCAGATAAGGCAGTGCATAGGCAGCCTGTCCGTAGTGGGCATAGATCGCATTAAATTCGTTGGCATAAAAGAGATAATAGTCACGGCAGCTGCGAACGGAACCGATCCGTTCCAGCTCATCGTAATCTTCGAGAATGCCCATAAGACGGGTAATATTACCTTCCACCGGCGCTTCGTAAACAACACCGGCATGTCCGATCCCACTCTGGGGAGCTCCGACACTGTTGTTGCCCATCATCACGGCAACCGGTCTCCTCCGTCCAATGCTCTCCGGAACATTTTCGCCGGTAAGATAGCTCTTTACCTGGGTTTCTTCCTGCTTTTCCTCATTGGGGACAAAGCCTACCAGATCCTGCCCTGCTCCAAAAGCGGGAACAGTCTGGGCAATGCAGATGCATGCAGCTGTGATACCTGCCAGGATACCTGTCTTTTTCATTCTCATATATTACCTCCTTTTCTTAAAGCGGAAGGGTTTTCCGCTTAGCTTTTCCGTGGGACAGCCCGTCTAGCGGTTGATCCCCAGCTCCTTCAGTGCCGCTGCCTGCTTGGCTTCCATGACCTTTGCCTCATCCTCTGTCATATGATCATAGCCCAGAAGATGCAGCATACTGTGTGCCACCAGGAAACAGAATTCCCTTGTCACACTATGTCCGTATTCCTCTGCCTGGGCAAAAACCTTAGGCACGGAGATCATGATATCTCCAAGAAGGAGTTCATCACTGTCCAGATCAAAATAGGACTCATCTTCTTCCACAACGGAATAATCCGCCGGTGTCTCAAAGGGGATCATAGGAAATGACAGCACATCCGTAGGAGCCTGGATATTCCGGAATTCCGTATTTACCCTCTTGATCTCCTCGTTGTCTGTCAGGACAAGATTGACCTGTCCGTCATAGGGACATTTTTCCATTTCAAGAACCTTGTCCGCAACCTGGGATGCAAGGGCAGCATAGTCAATGCCTAACTCCTGATCTGTCTCATATTCGATATTTATGGTCATCTTCTGTACTCCTTATTTTTTACAGCATACCTGTCATCCTTCCTGGATTTGGCAGGCTTCTGTTTTTTTTCATAATCGTCATAGGCCTGTACGATCTGCTGTACAAGTGGATGACGTACAACATCCTTGCTGGTCAGCTCACAGAATCCGATGTCATCGATCTTCTTCAGCACCTTCATCGCCACATCCAGACCAGATGTGGCATCCCTGGGAAGGTCCTTCTGGGATGCATCTCCTGTGATGATCACCTTGGAACCGAAGCCGATCCTGGTCAGGAACATCTTCATCTGGGCAGGTGTGGTATTCTGTGCCTCATCCAGGATGATGAAGGCATTATCCAGTGTACGTCCTCTCATATAGGCAAGAGGTGCAACCTCGATGAGCCCCTTCTCCATGTTTTTTGCAAAGCTGTCTGCGCCCATGATCTGATACAATGCGTCATAAAGAGGACGCAGATAGGGATCGACCTTGCTCTGGAGATCGCCGGGAAGGAATCCAAGCTTCTCGCCTGCCTCAATGGCCGGTCTGGTAAGAATGATCCTGGAAACCTCCTCATTGCGAAAAGCAGTTACTGCCATAGCCATGGCAAGATAGGTTTTGCCGGTTCCGGCAGGTCCCACGCCGAACACGATCATCTTCTTACGGATCTGTTCCACATAGTCCTTCTGTCCGAGAGTCTTGGGCTTGATGGGTCTGCCCTGTATGGTATTACAGATAAAATCCTTGTCGATCTCCTCCATCACGGAGCCGATCTTCTCCATGGCAAGGGAAAGTGCGTAATTCACATTCTGCTGTGTGATGGTATTGCCTCTGCCCGCAAGTGTGTTCAGTTCCTCCACGATCGCCCTGGCCTGTGTGGCTCCCTCCTGGCTTCCCAGGATCTTAAGAGAACCGTCACGGAAGATCATGGTTACGTTCAGAGTACGTTCGATCAGCTTCAGATGCTCGTCAAACTGTCCGAAAATATTCGCCTGGCGGTCTGCCGGCACATCCACATATAATTCGATAATGCTGCTAGCCATCCTCTGGTGTCCTTTCTTCTGGCTGCGTCTTTTTTTCTGTGGGGGCTTCTCTTCCGGTCCGTTCAATGACGGTAAGAGTGCCTCTGCTGACGCAGTCCTGGTGATTTATTTCTATTTTAACATTATTTTCAGATATTTGAACCCCTTTTTCTATTAATTTTTCTTCATAGACATAAAGCCTTTGTATGGCCTGTTTTTTTGCGGCATCCTCTGTCAGCTGCTCTTTCTGTACTTCGTACTTCCCGATCGAAGCGATCCCTAGGGTAACAGGAGAACGAAAAATCCCGGTACGGAAAAGAGGTTCCCGGCTGACGAGGCGTTCCTCATTTTGTTTCAGAGGAGAGGAAAAGTCCAGAAACCAGTTTCCCAGCTGAAAAAAAAGCCTTGTTTTCTTTTTACCGGACCATACCTTTTTCTCTATGTCCAACGGAAAGGTATCGTAATAGGCAATGGTATGTCGGATGTAAATATCCGCATCTGCCTGAACATATGCATAGCGGATGACCTCCTGACTGTCATCGGTGATGTCCACGATCCCGGAAACCAGTTCCTGGCCTTTTTTTATTTCATCCCCGGCCCTGACAAGAGGAGTTCCCTGCCGTGTGACCATGGAATCGATCACACCGTCCAGGGTTGAAAACAGACTGCATGAGCTTTCTTCCGGCTCTGCTTTTTCTCCGGCAGTTCCCTCCCGGATCTCAAAACGCAGGCCCGTTCCCGAAAATCCGGCAGACACCCAGGTGATCTCCGGAAATTCTCTTCGCAGGGAAGCTGCAAGTGCACTGCAGCTGATCTTCTTTCTGGATACTCCGAAACAGACCCCCTGCTCTTTCAGAAAGCTCATCAGCTGGGGTGTGGGATTTAAAATATTTCCCCGGATCTCAACGTTCCATACTCTGCCTGACAGAAAAAAAAGGAGGCAGAAAACTGCCAGAAACCCCGCAGGGATCATTTTTCTTCTTTTACAGAAAAGCAGAAAAAACAAAGGTCCTCTTTTTTTCAGGATGTGGATATGTACCCCGGTTTTTCTCCGCAGTGGCGAGATCTGCAGAAAATCCGCCACCTTCATGGTGAGCTGAAGCTCCGTCTCACCGGTACGGATGATCCTTTTCAGATCCATTTCCCTGCCTCTGCACAGATTCACAAACCGCTGGCACTGCTGTCCCTTAACAGAAACCCGCACAAAACCTGGGATCATTACTTATTTCCCTCCTCCAGCGTGATGCTTTCGAGCTGCCCGCGGATACAAAGTTCAAGAGGTGTGTAGCAGGGGATCACAAGGTTTTTCCCACGGATCACAAGTCTGCCGGAGGAGGTGAGTACCAGGATCTCTTCCCTTGTATAGCTCTGGATATTCCGGTAATTTTCGATCACTGCCCGGCGTTTTCCCGTAAGTATCACCTGCACCTCCCGAAATGCCGGTTCCCCGGGAAGCTCCAGAAAAGCTGACATTTTTCTCATTAAAAAAATCCTCCGGCTTTTATCATTAATCTATGCCGGAGGATTTCTTCTTATGTATCTTTCGCTGTATCTGCTTTTTGTCTTTTATCTGCGGATCAGCACCATGGAAAACCAGAGAATGGTATTTCCACCCAGATTGTATTCCATAGCTTCCTTTTCTACGATCTCACTGACTACCACGCCATAGCTTTCCAGACATGGATGCATATGCTCCGGAAAACGGCATGGTTTTCCGTCCAGATAGGCACAGCGTTCACAGAAATCACAGGATTCCGTGGAAAGCGTAAAGGTCTCATAGCCCTCTCCCTCCAGAAAATCACGTACCTTCTCTGTCAGCGCTTCGTGTTCCATTCTTGTGGAAAGCATCTCCTTCATGTTCATGATATCCGATACCTCCGCAACGCTGGAAAAGAAAACTGCTTTCGGATAGCTCCGGATCTTCTTTTCGCATTCTGACAGCTCTCCCACTGCCGGAGGACAGGCCCAGGTGCTTCCATAACGTTCACATTCCTGTTTACAGATCGTACGCACACGTGACTGTACTTTAATATCCCCGGTATCCAGCACACGATACTCAAAAATGGGATACTGGGAAATAAACTCATCAAATTTTTCTTTTATACTGTTCATACCTTTAAGATCTCCTGTTCTCCAAAAAGGCTCATAACTGCTGCCTCATAGTCACCAAAATGCTGGGATTTTTTGATCTTTTTCAGATATCTGGCATAATTGGTAAAGCCCGGTGCCATATAACTCCACAATTCCTTCATGCGGAAAAGTACATTTCGTTCTCCCGAAAGATATTCCTGATAATCCCGGTAAAGACGGTCATGGAACTGCCGCAGCTTTTTCCGGTATTCTTCCCTGTGATCCTCTCCGTCTTCTTTTTGCATAATGGCATCCAGAAGATAGGGCCTTGCGATCAGGCCTCTTCCGTACATGACGCTGTCTGCATCCGGAAATTTCTCCCGGATTTCCTGATAAGCCTCCACTGAAAAAATATCCCCGTTATATCCCAGGGGAACCTTCAGCTTTTCCCTTGCCTCCTCATACAGTTCATATCTGGGAATCCCCTTATAATGATCCTTCAGAAGGCGTGGATGGATGATCAGCTCCTTCAGCGGATATCTGCTGTAGATCTCAAGAAGCCGTTCCCAGTCTTCCTCATAATCCGTTCCCACTCTCGTTTTTATGGAAATCTCCATCCCGGTCTTTTCGAAGATCTCATCCAGAAAACGTTCCAGCTTATCCGGCTCGCCCAGGAAACCGGCACCCTTTCCCTTGGCTGTGACAGTTCCTGAGGGGCATCCCAGATTGAGATTTACTTCCCTGTGTCCGTATTCATCCCGGAAGATATGGGCTGTTTTCACAAAATCCTCCGCATTGTTGGTCAGGATCTGGGGGATCACCGGAAGATCTCCGTTGGTTTCCGGTGATACCTCTTTGATCTCCTTGCTGCTGAGACGTTTATTGGGCTTGGCAGTGATGAAGGGCGTAAAGTATTTATCCACGGGATAAAAACAGTCATGATATGCATTCCGGTAAACCCAGTTGGTTACGCCCTCCATAGGTGCCAGATAATTCTTCATTGTTTATCCTCCTTCATCCGGAAATAGATCTGCTTTTTCCCTCCGCTTCCTGTGGGGATCCTGCCTGTCTCATAATTTCCCAGAGATTTGATAAAGGGGGTCAGCTTGGAATATCCGTAATTACGCACATCAAAATCCGGAAGTCGTTTCCCCAGCTGATCTCCCAGCTGTCCGGAGGAAAGCCATCCTTCTTCATCAGAAAATTTCTCGATGATGGCATTAATGGCCTTGCGTACCCGCTTGAGATCTTTGTTCTTCCTGGAGCCGGAGCTGCTCTGTTTGCTGCTGTTTCCGGATTTTTTAGCTTCTGCTGCAGTAGCCAGATCTTCCTTCTTCTCTTCCTCCTGCTGGTTGCGGTAGAGAAGATCCAGATATTTAAACTGGTTGCATGCGGAAATAAACGGCTTCGGCGTCTTCTCCTCTCCCATACCCAGGACCAGCATTCCGGATTCCCGGAGCCTTGCTGCCAGACGGGTGAAATCACTGTCCGAAGAAACAATACAATATCCATCCACATTTCCGGAATACAGAATATCCATGGCATCAATGATCATCGCCGAATCGGTGGCGTTTTTTCCGGTGGTATAGCTGTACTGCTGGATAGGAATGATGGAATCCTCCAGAAGAACCTTTTTCCAGGAGGAAAGCCGTGCACTGGTCCAGTCTCCATAGATCCGTTTGTAGGTGGCTATGCCGATGTTTGCCACTTCATCCACGATGATCTTGATGTATTTGTCTGATACATTATCTGCATCAATCAGTATTGCAATTCTTAATTCGTTGTCCATAAATCCAACCTTTTCTGTTTAATCTGTGCCCTCTCCGCTACGGATCAGTGCTCCAGCATGATCTTAAGGATCTCTCTGTCTGTTTCCTTCATACCGTCTTTTCCGATCTGTCCCACACAGCTGATGGTCTCTGCGGTTTCTTCCTGGAGAATTCCTGTATAAGGTGCATAAGACTGCCCGTTCATGGCAAGATGATGCGCCAGGAAGGCTGCGTCAAGACAGGCTGCGATCTTGGCTGCACAGGAGATCTTAGCCCCATCACAGATGATTCCCGGAATATTGGCGAGGGTATTCTCGATCGTTTTTTTGATCAGGGAAATATCTCCGCCTACCATATAGGTAATGGCAGCTCCGGCTGCACAGGAGGCCGATACCGCACCGCAGAAGGCAGACAGCTTCCCTATATATTGCTTCTGATAAACTGTGAGGAGATTGGAAAACACCAGGGCCCTGTAGAGGCTGTAATCCGGCAGCTCCATCTCTCTTGCATAGACGATCAGCGGAACAGAGCATGCAATTCCCTGATTTCCGCTTCCGGAATTGATGACAACCGGCATATCACAGCCACCCATACGTGCCTCAGAAGCCGCTGCAGTAAGACTTCTCATTCTGGTGAGCATATCGTGAGAATAATTTTCACGGATCACACGCCCGATACCCAGGCCGTATTTTCCGGTCATTCCCTCATGAGCAATGGCCATATTGCTTCTGATCTGCGCATCCAGAAGCTCCTTTACATCGGAAAGCTCTACGGTATCTGCAAATTCCCGAATATCCTCCAGATTTAACAGGCCGCGGTCCGTCTCTTCCTTTTCTTCCACTGCTTTATCTGCATCAAGGAGGATCTCTCCGTTTTTGCTGATCCTGGTCACGTTAATATGGTCGTATTTGATCTCCAGGCTGACGGCATCTTCACCGGCATACATTTCGATGATAATATGAAGGACTACCGGCGTGTCCAGAAGCTCCACCTTACAGATATCTGCCTCCAGAAGTTCCCGGCAGCGTGCCCTGCCCTTTTCATCGACTTTGGAAAGAACTTCCATATTCAGTGAGGCATCCCCTGCCACCGCCCCAAGGATCACACCTGCAGGAATCCCCTTTAAGCCTCCTGAATTGGGAATGATCACACAACGCACATTTTTGATGATATTTCCGGAACATTTTGCTACGATACACTCCGGCTCTTTCCCAAGGATCTCTCTTGCTCTTGCCGCACCATAGGCCAGAGCGATCGGTTCTGTACATCCCATAGCCGGGATCATCTCCTCACGGAGGATCGCCAGATAGTTTTTATATATATTTTTGTCCACTTTTTTATTTACCTTCCCGTATTTTATGATTATTTCTTTTCCTGATATTTATGACATGCTACCATATGTCCCGGCTCCACCTGACGAAGTACGGGGGGTTCCTGTCTGCAGCGTTCCTCACACCATGGACAGCGGTTATGGAAGCGGCAGCCCCCGATAGATCTGGACTGTACTCCGGTATCCGTAACGATCTGATCCAGAGTTTTGACTCTCGGGTCCGGAACCGGAATCGAGGAGATCAGCATTTTTGTATAAGGATGCAGCGGATTGGAATAGAGCTTATCTGCATCTGCGATCTCCATGAGATTTCCAAGATAAAGCACCCCGATCTCATCACAGATCTTCTGGACCACCTGCAGCTGATGGCTGATGAACAGATAGGTCAGCCCGTATTTTTCCTGAAGATCCTGAAGCATCTGGACGATCTGGGCCTGCAGGGAAACATCCAGCGCAGAAATGGGCTCATCGCAGACTACAAATTCCGGCTGTACGGAAAGTGCTCTTGCAATGGAAATCCTCTGACGCTGTCCGCCGGAGAACTCATGAGGATACTTCAGAAGATCCTGCTCTTTGAGGCCAACCACGCGGATCAGTTCTTTTGCACGCTCCTTACGTTCTTTCTGCGTGTACATTTTATGGATCGCCATAGGCTCACAGATGATATCCTGCACTGTATGGCCTGGGTCCAGAGAGGAATAGGGATCCTGAAAAACGGACTGCATTTTTTTGCGGTATGGAAGCAGTTCTTTTTCCCCCATGGCTCCAATCTCTGTTCCTTCATAAAAAATCTCACCGCCTGTGGGTTTATGATAACGTAGGATTGCCTTTCCGATGGTAGATTTTCCGCTTCCGGATTCTCCTACCAAACCGAAGGTTTTCCCCTTTTCAATCGAAAAGCTTACCTGATCCACAGCCTTCAGTATGCCCGGCTTAAAGGACAGAAGCTTCGGAGATTTCTGTTTAAAATATACTTTCAGATCTTTTACTTCAATTAAGGGCTTGCTCATCTCTTCTCCTCCCTTCTGTGACAGAATATCCTGTGTCCCTCTGAAGCCTCATAATATTTCGGAAGACAGGCTTCACAGGTTTTGTCCGCATATTTACAGCGATTCAGGAAGGGACACAGATCACCGTTTCCGTCCGAAAGATCTCTCTCCAGAAACTGTTCAAAGGTACCTCCCACCCGCGGCATGCTTGCGATCAGTGCCTGTGTATAGGGATGTCCCGGATGAAGAAAGATCTCTTCTACCGTTCCCTCTTCCACCACGTAGCCACCACACATGACAGCTACCCGTTTACAGGTCTGCGCTACAACGCCCAGATCATGGGTGATCAGGATGATGCTCATATTGTTTTTTTTCTGAAGTTCCAGAAGGAGATGAAGGATCTGCGCCTGGATCGTAACATCCAGGGCTGTGGTGGGCTCATCTGCGATCAGGATCTTCGGGTCACTGCTCATGGCCATGGCAATCATCACACGCTGGCGCATACCGCCGGAAAGCTCGTGGGGATAGCTGTTCATAGCCTTTTCCGGGTCTGTGATGCCAACGGCTGTGAGAAGCTCCAGCACCCGGGCCTTTGCTTCTTTTTTGTTCATATTGGTATGGCGTCGGATCAGCTCTACCATCTTATTGCCAACAGTGTAAACCGGATTCAGTGCGGAAAGAGAATCCTGAAAGATCATGGCGATCTCACCACCGCGGATCTCACGGAGCTCTGCTTCATTTTTCTTCAGGATATCTTCTCCCCGGAACAGGATCTCCCCGCCCATGATCTTACAGTTAGATGGTCCGAGACGGAGAATGGATTTGGTGGTCACGCTTTTTCCGCTTCCGGACTCTCCTACGATCCCGAAAAAATCCCCCTCACCGATGGCAAAGCCTGCACCTTTTACTGCCTGTGTCTCTCCAAGGTCTGTAAAGAAAGACACTTTCAGATCTTTTACTTCCAGTAATTTTTCCATATGTAAATGTCCTCCTTACTTGGGCTCGAATACTTTTCTTAATACTTCTCCCAGATAATTGAAGCTGACAACCGTGATCAGGATCAGAATTCCGGGGAAAATAGCCAGATACGGTGCCTGCTGGATATAGCGCTGTGCATTGCTCAGCATACTTCCCCAGGAAGCCGTAGGCGGCTGGATACCCAGGCCGAAAAAGCTCAGTGCAGATTCCATCAGGATGGCATTGGCAATGTTCATGGTTGCAGCCACGATAATGGTAGGCATGATGTTAGGCAGGATATGATGTACAATGGTGGAGAATTTCTTCTGTCCGGAGATCTTTGCATAGATGACATACTCTCTCTCATTCAGGGAAATGGTCTCGCCACGGACGATCCTGGCAATGTTCATCCAGGTCAGAAAGCCGATGATCAGGACAATGTTCTGAAGTCCCGGTTTCAGGAAGGCATTCATAACGATCATGATCAGGAATGTCGGAAGGCTCATCAGCGCATCCACCAGACGCATCAGCACTGCATCCACCGTTCCTCCCACAAAACCGCTGATGGAACCGATGATCACACCAAGGGCTGTCGAAAGCACCATGGAAAGGAAGCCCACCAGAAGGGATGCTCTTCCTCCGTAAATGCAGCGGGCCAGATAATCCCGTCCCATATCATCCGTACCGAAAAGGTGTGCCATGGATGGAGCATTCAGTCGCTCTGTGGCGCTGATGGCATTGGGATCTACCGGATACAGAAAGGCAAAAATGGAGATCAGCGCCAGCAGGATGATCGCTGCTGCACCTGCCACTGCAAGTTTATTTGTCTTAAAACCAAGTTTGATATTTTTCCAGATATTTTCTCTCATGTCCCTTTACCTCCTAACATCCTGCTTTGCGGATCCTCGGATCAAAGACAGCATACAGGATATCTGCCAGAAGATTTCCGAGCACCACGAGAAGCGCAGTGAACATGGTGATTCCCATGATCAGGGGATAATCATACTGCATAACAGCGGTCACTGCCAGCTGACCGATTCCCGGCCATGCAAAAACCTGCTCGGTGATAATGGCACCGGAAACCAGAGACTGCAGGCTCATTCCAAGAACTGTGATCATAGGAAGCATGGCATTTTTCAGTACATGCCGGAAAAGGATTCCAGACTCTTTCATTCCGTAAGCCTTCTGCACCATAACATAATCGGAGGACATTTCCGTAATGGTACTGCTTCTTAAATACCGTATGTACTGTGACGCATTTGCAAAGGTCAGAACTGCGCAGGGCATGACCATATGAAGGATCAGATCTCCTAAGGAACGGTTGCCGTCTGAATGCATACCGATACTTGGCAGGATATGGAGATGCACACTGAAGAGATAGATCAGCATGATACCGAACCAGAACGTAGGAATGGAGATGCCTACATAACAGAACATACTGGTGATCTTATCCAGAACACCATTTTTATTTTTTCCGGAATACAGGCCCAGTACAATGGCAATGAGAAAACCAAGCAGCATGCTGATTCCCATTAGGATCACGGTTGCGGGAAGCCTCTCCAGCATCTGTGTCAGGACCGGCCGGTTATTCATCAGGGAATTTCCGAAATTCCCGTGAAGGATCCTTCCCAGCCACAGAAAGTACTGCTCATAGACAGGCTTTGTAAGTCCCAGGCTTTCTCTCAGGTTCTGGATATATTCTTCACTCATATTTGGTTCCACATAAGTCAGGACAGGATCTCCGGGCGCTGCTTTTGTCAGTGCAAAGCAGAGAACAGAGACAATAAACAGTGTCAGAATACACTGTATCAGACGGTTTACGATCTTCTTCAAAATGTACCTCCTTTATTTTCCCCGAAAACAGGAAATCGGCTGGCGCAAAAAACGCGTCAGCCTCTTTCTGTTTCCGGTATTCATCCGCTATAAATTTATTTATTTCTCCAATGCGTAGATCTTGGAATAATCATAATAAATAGTTTTTAACAGACATTCATCAAAGCCTCCGAAATCTTTACTTACCGCATAGAAACCATTGGAATAAGCGATCGGATAGATATACATGTTATCATTGATCGTATTCTGGATCTCCTTATAAATCTCGCCACGTTTTGTCTCATCTGCAGTGCTGTTTCCCTCTTCCCACAATGCATCCAGATCTGTATCCTTGATCCTGGAATAGTTGGAACGGCTGTCGGAAGAACTCATGTCTGCATAAAGGCTTGGCTCTTCTCCCAGAGTGTAGAAGCTCAGTACCAGATCATAATCTGTGCACTCCGGATCCTTTGTCTTATTCTTGAAGGTAGACTCATCTGTAGGAAGAAGATTGATGGTGATTCCTACATTGGCAAGGGCAGACTGTACATACAGAGCCTCACTCTCCATTGTCTTATCTGTGGAGATATACATCAGGTTCAGAGAAAGACTTGTCTTTCCTGCTTCGGAAAGGAGCTCCTGTGCTTTAGCCGGATCATTGTCGTAGGTATTGTCCGGTTTTGTATAGTAGAGTGTATCCGGTGTAAAAATAGAATCTGCAGGCTCTGCATAATCCTCGGAAAGGAAAGCAAACTGACAGAACTCCTCTTTATTCAGTGCGTATGCGATCGCCTGACGTACCTTTACATCCTGAAGATCTTTGTTCAGCTCATTCATGAACATGGCGTTGACACGTCCGGAATTATAGGTATTGATGTTTACGTTATCGTAAGCACTGACGGTATCGTAATCATCTGCGCTGATCAGTCGTGCATCCAGATCTCCGCTTGCAAGTGCCGCATTGGCGGAACTGGAATCCTTTACGATCTTGAAGGTGATGGAATCCAGATTTACATCATCAAAATAGTCATCGAATTTTGTTACTTTGAAATACTCTCCGGATTTGTATTCCTCGAACTTAAAAGGACCACTTCCCACCGGTTCATTGTTGAGATCACTTTCTCCGATATTCTCCACGCCGTCATAAATATGCTTCGGAATACAGTAAACCTGGCTCAGTCCGCCAAGAAATCCTGCGGAAGATGATCCAAGGGAAAGCCTGACTGTAAGGTCATCAACCTTCTCTGCCTCTACTGCCTTATCATTAACGTATCCGTAAGAAGAGTACGGAACATTCTGCTTCTCATCTACCAGCACCTGCATGGTGAATACCACATCATCGGCTGTGATCGGCTGACCGTCATGCCATTTCAGTCCGTCTTTGAGCTTCAGTGTGAATTCGCTGGCATCATCATTGGCTGTTACACTTTCGCAAAGTCCGTTTCCGTAATACATCTCTCCGTTCACGATCTCAAAAAACGGGCTGTACAGTGCCTGCATCATATCGAAGCTTGTCTGATCCACAACATAAAGCGGATTGATGTTCTGCGGATCTGCTGTTTCTGCAATGGTAATATTTCCGCCTTCCGCCTTGGTTCCTTCTGTTTCTGCTGCAAAAACAGTCATTCCTGACATAACAGTTGTTCCTGCCACTGCAGCTGCCAGAAGCGCTGCCAGTACTTTTTTTCTCATTTCCTGTTCCTCCTGTGTTTCAGTGAGTATTCCTCTTTTCCCACCAGTTTAATATGATATAGGCATGATAATACTATACCATATTACCTTTGTCAAGCTGTCCCTGGCTCTTCAGAAATTTTTTTACTGCATTTCGTTAAAGTTTGTATTTATTCTACATACAGATCACACAGGCGTCAAGATAAATTTTCTGTATCTTGCCCCAGATCTATATATTCTTCATCAGTCTTTTACGATGGCGATGATATCATCTGCGTTGATCACCAGATATTTCTCACCCTCATATTTGATCTCGGTTCCTGTGTATTTTCCGTAGATCACACGATCGCCCGGCTTTACCTGTACCGGTACTTCTTTACCGTCTACGACCTTACCGCCACCTACTGCGATAACCTCTGCCTGCTGGGTTTTCTCCTTGGAGCTGTCCGGAAGTACGATGCCGGATGCGGTTTTGTCTTCTGTCTCAAAATATTTTACGATAACTCTGTCTGCAACTGGTTTTAATGCCATATTCATTTCCTTCTTTCTGTGATTATTAGCACTCTTGAGTTTCGAGTGCTACGCGTTTTTTATCATACTACATATCCGAAAATTGTCAAGATATTTGCAGATATGTAGTATGATATTATTTATGATAGGGCTCTCCGCTGATGATACGATAGCTGCGGTAGATCTGTTCCAGAAGGATCACACGCATCAGCTGATGAGGAAATGTCATCTTCGAAAAGCTTAAAGCATAGTCTGATCTCTTCAGTACTTCTTTTCCAAGACCGATAGAGCCGCCGATCACAAACTGGATATGGCTGGTTCCACGTATTCCCAGCTCGTTGATCTTCCGTGCGAAATTCTCAGAGGTCAGCTGTTCGCCTCCGATCTCCAGAGTGATCACAAACGCATCATCCCGGATATATTTAAGAAGACGCTCCCCTTCCTTGTTCCGAATGGCATCTTCTACTGTTTCGCTGGCATTATCCGGTGTTTTTTCGTCGGACACTTCTATGATCTCCAGCTTGCAGTAACGCCCGAGGCGCTTGGAATACTCCGCAATGGCATCCCGCAGATATTTTTCCTTGATCTTCCCTACTGTCAGGATACTTATTTTCATCCGCCGTTCTCCTCCAGATAATTCTCAAATTCTTCTGCTGACATCAAAACCTTCCTTGGCTTGGTTCCTTCCTCCGGACCTACCACTCCTGCGTCACAAAGCTGATCCATGATCCTTGCCGCACGGTTAAATCCGATCTTGAACATACGCTGGAGCATACCGATGGAGGCCTTTTCCTTCTCAATGATAAATTTACCGGCTTCTGTAAAATAGACATCTCTGTCACCGTCGCCGGCTCCTCCCGGGACACCGGCTGTATTGACCTGCTTCTCAATGGAGGTATCATAAACAGCACCCTGATTTTTGTCAGAAACATATTCTACGACTGCACTGACCTCCTCATCTGAAACAAAAGCGCCCTGCAGTCTGGCCGGCTTCTGATATCCCTGAGGATAAAACAGCATATCGCCCTTGCCAAGAAGCTTCTCGGCACCGTTCATATCCAGGATCGTTCTGGAATCCACACCAGAAGATACGGAAAATGCGATCCTGGACGGCATATTGGCCTTGATCAGACCTGTGATGACATTGACCGATGGCCTCTGGGTAGCAATGATCAGATGGATACCTGCTGCACGTGCCAGCTGGGCCAGACGGCAGATCGCATCCTCAACTTCTCCCGGCGCAACCATCATAAGATCCGCAAGCTCGTCCACGATGATCACGATCTGCGACATCTTCTCAGGTGCCTTTTCTCCCTCCGGGACCCGCATATTGGCAACCTTTTTGTTATATTCTCCAAGATTACGTACCCCATATTCCGCAAAGGCATTGTAACGGCTGGTCATCTCGGAAACAGCCCAGTTCAGCGCACCGGCCGCTTTCTTCGGATCTGTGACCACTGGAATGAACAGGTGCGGGATCCCGTTATATACACTGAGCTCCACCACCTTCGGATCGATCATGATCAGACGCACCTCATCCGGTGTAGCCTTATAAAGGATGCTGATGATCAGCGTATTGATGCAGACGGATTTTCCGGAGCCGGTTGCTCCGGCGATAAGAAGATGCGGCATCTTGGCAATATCTGCCACTACCGGTTTTCCGGCAATATCCTTACCTGCTGCAAAGGACAGCTTGGATTTTGCATTTTTAAACTCCTCTGACTGAAGAAGATCCCTCAGCATGACCGGGCTGTTCTCCTTGTTCGGAACCTCGATCCCCACGGCTGCCTTTCCCGGTATCGGTGCTTCGATGCGGATATCCGGTGTAGCAAGATTCAGCTTGATATCATCGGAAAGACCAACGATCTTGCTGACCTTCACACCCATTTCCGGCTGCAGCTCATAGCGGGTAACGGTAGGTCCGCAGCTCACATTGGTAATGGTTACATTGACGCCGAAATTATGCAGGGTTTCCTGAAGCTTCTGCGCTGTTTTGCGCAGATGTGCATCGGAATCTCCCTGAGATCTGCCATCTCCGCGCTTCAGAAGCTTCAGCGGCGGATACTGATATGGTTTCTTCTCCGGAGCTTCTCCCTGGCTGATCTCATGCTGGATATTTCTGATCCCATGCTCGATCTCTGTCTGAGATGACTTCTGGTTTCTGGAGGGCTGATGGGATGCCTTCTGTTCAGCTTCCGGCTGAGGATCCTCCTTTATCTCAGCGGGAGCGGCTGCCTTTCCTGTTTCCCGGGAAGCTTTTGCTGCTGTCTCAGTTTTTGACGGCAGAACCTGCTGCATCTCGGGAATATCCACATCCTCATAACCGGAATAGGCATCTTCCTCTTCGGCTACCTGCATTTCTCTTTCAAAATCCGGTTCCTCCGACTCTTCCCGGGCCGGCTGGGACTGTGAACGGTGGATCTGGAATTCCAGCGGCCGGGCATGCTCCTCCGGTTTCTCATCAAGCCCTGGATCCTCTTCTGTCAGATCTGCATCTGCCGGAAGTACAGCCTTTTGTTCATCAAGGAAAGAAGGAAGATTAAATTCTCCCTCCCGGTTCGCCTTCACCGCAGCCTGTCTTTCTTTCTGCGATCTTCTTGTTTTTTTCTTTTGTTTTTTTGAGATATTTTCCGGATCTTTCTCTGTAAGGGCAAGTTCTTCTTCCTCCAGCTCTTCTTCCAGCCGGCGGATCTTCTCCGCTCTTTTTTCCGCACGGATCTTTCTGCGAAGCTCCTTCTGCTTTTCTCTGTCCGGCTGTCCCTCAAGATAAGCTTCTCTGCCCTCTCTTGCAGCATCTGTAAAAAAGTCCAGGATCTTATTCATAAATCCGAAGAAGGATCTCTGTGTTATGATGATGAGAGACACAAGAAGCACCAGAACGATGATCACAGTTCCGCCCACAACGCCAAAAGCGGATGCTGTGGAAATACATACTGCACCACCGAATACTCCACCGCCGGTACGGTATTCCGAACTCAGTGAATAATAATCCGAAAACGTGGTACTTGGCGTATAGCTCTCTGTGATCAGCTGAAGAAAGCCGCAGAGGAACACAAAAAATACCACGCCCGCCAGTACCTTTTTGTAGGCAAGGCGGTTGGTATTGTTCACGATCAGGAACGTAACTCCGGCAAAAAGCAGGATCGGGAAAATATATGCACAAAGTCCCATGATGCCAAAGCATACGGCACTGATGGCATTTCCTACGATCCCTCCCATACCAAATGCACTGATCATCAGGATCAGGCAGGCCGCAAACATCACAAGGATCAGGATTTCTGTCTGAAAGCGGTTACCGACAGGCTGCTGCTTCGCCGCAGGTTTTCTTTTTCTTTTTTTTGTCGTTTTTGAAGCTGCCATTGTCAGACTCCTCCCAGTTGATATCAAATATAATTCGCTGCCAGAATAAGGATTCCGGCTGCAAAAGAATAAAATGCAAAATAACGCAGTCTGACCTGATTCGAAAGCTTAAGCATAAAACGGATCACCAGATAGCCTGTGATCCCGGCCACGATCATTCCAAGAACATAAGTAAATCCCTGGCCAACAGTCATATGAACAGATGTGAACTCTCCCATCTCCACAAAAAAAGCTCCCACCACAGCCGGAATGCTCATCAGCAGCGAATATTTCACTGCAAACTTCCGTCCGAGGCCGCAGAAAAGTCCTGCGCTCATGGTAAGTCCAAACCTGGAAAGTCCCGGAAACACAGAAAGGCCCTGGCAGATACCCATCCACATAGCATCTCCGAAGCTGGTTTCTTTTGTTCCCTTGCTGCCATTGACATTACTGTAGTCCACAACAAGGAGGATCACACCTGTAAGAAGGATTCCGATCCCGGAAAACATGTGTGAGGATGCGCTTCGCACAACAAGTCGTTTGCACTGATATCCGATCAGGACTGTAGGAATGGTGGATACCATGATCAGGGCAGTAAGCTTCCGGTAAGTTCCGCTTATGATCTTTGCGTAGGTAAGCTCTTTCCCAGTCCTACGGTTATAGAGAAAAATATTGGCATTTCCGATCAGATCCAGTATCATTCCGATCAGCTCGATCCCGATCTTCTTGATGTCCTTCAGAAAAACAAGGATCAGAGCTACCATAGTTCCCAGATGGAGCATCACTTCAAAAAGCACACCAGTGCCTCTGGTACCGCCCAAAAGATCCTGCACTCCACAGAGATGTCCGAAGCTGCTCACCGGCAGAAATTCGGTGATTCCCTGAATGATTCCCAATATAATCGCATGTATCACTGACATAATGATATTTCCTTTTCTTAAATTTTTTCCAACACATTATAGCATAACTGAGTAAAACTTACAATCTTCACTTGGCAAAAGTTTCAAACAAATGTTCTTTTTTGATCTGCAAGAAAAAAATCCTCCGGCTGCATCAGAAAACACAGTCGGAGGATCTGTTTATAAACAGACTTTCTGCTTATTTATTTTTCAGATATTCGTCGATACCTTTTGCACCAGCTTTACCTGCACCCATGGCAAGGATTACGGTAGCTGCACCTGTAACGGCATCACCACCGGCATATACGCCGTCCTTGGATGTCTTACCGGTTTCTTCCTCGGCAACGATACATCTTCTCTTGTTGATGTCAAGGCCCTTGGTTGTGGAAGAGATCAGCGGGTTCGGTGAAGTACCAAGAGACATGATGACAGTATCTACATCCATATCATACTCGGAACCAGGAATCTCTACCGGACGTCTTCTTCCGGATGCATCCGGCTCACCAAGCTCCATCTTGACAACCTTCATACCGTTTACGTGGCCGTTCTCATCAACGAGGATCTCCTTCGGATTTGTAAGAAGATCAAAGATGATGCCCTCTTCCTTAGCGTGATGAACTTCCTCTGCTCGTGCAGGAAGCTCTGCATCACTTCTTCTGTATACGATATGTACCTCAGCGCCAAGTCTCAGCGCTGTTCTTGCAGCATCCATGGCAACGTTACCACCGCCGACAACTGCAACCTTTTTGCCTGCTGCGATCGGTGTATCATAGGAATCATCGAATGCTTTCATGAGGTTGCTTCTTGTCAGGTACTCGTTTGCAGAGAATACACCGCTTGCATTCTCACCCGGGATACCCATGAACATCGGAAGTCCTGCACCGGAGCCGATGAATACAGCCTCAAACCCCTCATCCTCGATCAGCTGATCGATGGTAGTGGATTTACCGATGACAACGTTTGTCTCGAATTTAACGCCAAGCTCTTTGACCTTCTCGATCTCTTTCTTAACAACCTTCTGCTTCGGAAGACGGAACTCCGGAATACCGTAAACAAGAACACCGCCAAGCTCATGAAGAGCCTCGAATACAGTTACATCGTATCCTGCCTTTGCAAGGTCACCTGCACAGGTAAGTCCGGATGGACCGGAACCGATCACTGCAACCTTATGTCCGTTCTTAACCTCTGCTCCTGCAGGTTTGATATCATGCTCCAGAGCATAGTCTGCAACGAATCTCTCCAGCTTACCGATAGAAACAGCCTCGCCCTTCTTACCGCGGATACACTGTCCCTCACACTGGGATTCCTGCGGACATACACGACCACAGATAGCCGGAAGTGCGGAAGATAAACCGATCACCTTGTAAGCCTCTTCCATGTTGCCTTCTTTGATGTGCTCGATAAATCCCGGAATATTGATGGATACCGGACATCCCTCTACACATTTCGGTTTCTTACAGCCAAGGCATCTCTGTGCCTCTTCCATTGCTTCTTCCTGATTATATCCAAGACATACTTCCTCGAAGTTTGTCGCACGTACCTTCGGATCCTGCTCTCTTACAGGAACTTTTTTTAACATTTTTGCATCTGCCATTAGTTGTCACCTCCGCAATGTCCGCATCCACCGTGGTGGGTATCGCCTTCCTGAAGCTTCAGTAATGCACGGCCCTCCTGGGTCTTATACATCTGGCTTCTCTTCATAGCCTGATCGAAATCAACGAGATGTCCGTTGAACTCCGGTCCGTCTACGCAGGCAAATTTGATCTCATCACCGACCTGGAGACGACAAGCGCCGCACATACCGGTTCCGTCAACCATGATCGGGTTCATGCTGACAATTGTGTGGATACCAAGCTTCTTGGTAAGAAGACAGACAAATTTCATCATGATCATCGGTCCGATCGCTACACAGACGTCATAATGCTTGCCTTCGTTTGTTACAAGATCCTCAAGAGTCTTTGTTACCATACCGGAACGGCCATAGGAACCGTCATCTGTTGTAACATAAAGATTGGAAACAGCGCCAAGCTCTTTCTCAAGGATAACCATATCCTTAGTCTTGGAACCAAGGATAACATCCGCTGTGATGCCGTGCTCATGGAGCCATTTAACCTGCGGATAAACAGGTGCGGTACCGACACCACCGGCTACGAATACCATTTTTTTCTTCTTAAGTTCTTCGATATCCTCATGGACGAACTCAGACGGACATCCCAGAGGTCCTACAAAATCACGGAATGAATCTCCCGCCTTCAGTGCGGACATCTTAATGGTAGATACTCCGATCTCCTGGAATACGATGGTAACTGTACCGGCCTCGCGATCGTAATCGCAGATGGTAAGCGGGATCCTCTCTCCCTTTTCGTCAAGTTTCACAATGATAAATTGTCCTGGCAGACAGTGGCTTGCCACACGTGGTGCATGCACAACCATAAGATGGATCTTAGCTGCCAGCGTTTCAGCTTTTAAAACCTTATACATGGTCTTCCTCCTCGCGCAAATTATAAACCTTTATTAATAATACGCTAAAAATCAGCATATGACAAGAGTAGATTTATAATTTCTGTCAAAATTCTTTACTACAGCACAGCGCGACCATGTTAGCCTTATGCAACTAATATCATCAAAAGCTACATACAAAACTGGTTATTTCTGTGTTTTTTTCCTTTCGATAAGGGTATACAATCGGTCCAGTGCCTCCCGGATCCCTCCTACTTCATCGATGAGTCCTTCCTTTACCGCTTCCTCACCCTCCAGCATAGTCCCCACATCTTTTACAAGCTGGGAGGTATCCAGCATCAGCTCCTCCATCCGTTCTGCCGTGATATGTGAATGTCCGGATACAAAGGCAATGATCCGGTCCTGGATCTTTTCCATATTGCGGTAGGACTGCGCTACGCCGATGAACATTCCGTTCTGGCGTACCGGATGGACCACCATGGTAGCACTTGGCACGATAAAGGAATAATCTGCTGATACCGCCATGGGTACACCTATGGAATGTCCCCCGCCCAGCACCAGGGAAACCGTAGGGATACTCAGAGACGCGATCATCTCCGCAATGGCAAGCCCTGCCTCCACATCTCCTCCTACCGTATTTAAAAGGATCAGAAGTCCCTCGATCTCCTCATCGTCCTCAATGAGAGCAAGCTTTGGCAGTACATGCTCATACTTGGTTGTTTTGCTGTGAGACGGCGCGGATTCATGACCTTCGATTTCCCCGATCACCGTCAGAAGCTCCACTTTATGCTTCCGGGAATTTCCATCGAGCACTGCCTGCCCGGTTTCCCGGATCTGTTCGTTCTGGCTCGCTTCCCGGTCCAGTTCCTTCTGTTTTCCCTCTTCGCTCTGTTTTTCCATAAAAAAATACCTCCGGAATCTGAAATTCTGGAGGTATTATATGCAAAATATTACTTTCTATTCAGAGATCATTCGTCCCAGTTTGTCCATACGTCAGTAACGTCGTCGTCATCATCAAGAAGATCCAGTGTTCTGTGAAGATCTTTGATAGCCTGATCATCCGTCAGCTCCACATAGGTCTGCGGGATCATGGCGATCTGTGCTTCTACAAGCGGGATCCCGGCTTTCTCAAGAGCCTCACGTACAGCACTGAAATCGTCCGGTGCTGTGATGATCTCAAAGCTGTCCTCTTCCTCGCTGAAGTCCTCAGCACCTGCATCCAGAGCTGTCATCATCAGCTCGTCCGCATCCATCTCGCCGCACTCATCCTCAAGCTCTTCCTTGTCGATGATGATCTGGCCCTTCTGGTCGAACATAAAGGATACGCATCCCTGTGTTCCGATGCTTCCGTTACCCTTGGTAAACGCGTTACGTACATTACCTGCAGTACGGTTCTTGTTATCTGTAAGAGTCTCTACGATAATAGCAACACCGTTCGGACCATATCCCTCATATACAGCCTTCTCGTAGCTGTCTGCAGAATCCGCACCGGCTGCCTTCTTGATTCCACGATCGATCGTATCGTTCGGCATGTTGTTCGCTTTTGCTTTTGCGATGACATCACGAAGCTTGCTGTTGTTTGCAGGATCCGGGCCGCCGGCCTTTACTGCCATAACGATCTCACGGCCGATGACTGTAAAGATCTTACCCTTCTTGGCATCATTTTTCTCTTTCTTATGTTTGATGTTGGCAAATTTTGAATGTCCTGACATGGTATCTTCCTCTCCTTGTTACCGTATATTTTCTTTCGTGCCCTGCTCATTTTGGGTACCGTTTTACATAATTGCAACTCGGTTTAATATAGCACTTATGAAAGATTTCGTCAAGAATCAGAAAACAAACCGGTCAAAATTCCTCATGTTCCCCTAAAAAGTCAGTTCCAGACTGATCTCAAGCGCACGATTCACCTTATCAAGCATAGCACTGTCCAGATGACACACCTTATCCTTCAGACGCCGCTTGTCGATGGTGCGGAGCTGTTCCAGAAGGATCACGGAATCCTTTTCGATCCCGTAGGCGGATGCATCGATCTCAATATGTGTCGGCAGCTTTGCCTTATTCATTTTTGATGTAATTGCCGCACAGATCACTGTAGGGCTGTGACGGTTGCCCACATCGTTCTGGATGATCAGCACCGGACGGATGCCGCCCTGTTCACTGCCCACTACAGGTCTTAAGTCCGCGTAAAAAATATCCCCTCTTTTTATAACCACACAATTCACACTCCGATTCTGGTCCGGCTTATTTGCAAGCCGTATTCCTTTTTACAGATAAGTATTTCCACAATTTCTTTGTGTATACCATGCGTGGTACTTTTTTACCGGCCTTATGTCTGACCCGGCGTTTTCCGGATCCGGGTATTTACGGATCTACTGGAAAAAGCTCTCCTCTTCTCCGCATTCCTTACCGTCTTTGATATAAACCCTCGGAACACGTTTACTGATCCCGCAGACAAATTCATAGGAAAATCTTCCGGAAAGATCCCCCAGTGTCTCCACACTGATAAATTCCTCTCCATCTCTTCCCATCAGGGTGACCTCGTCCCCGGCCTTCACCTCCGGGATACCTGTGACATCAACCATAAACTGATCCATGCAGACCCGTCCGAGGATCGGAGCTTTTTTGCCCCGGATCAGGACCCAGCCCTTATTGGAAAGCTGTCTCGGATAGCCATCTGCATAACCTACGGGGATCGTTGCCATTCTGGTAAAGCGTTCTGTAACAAACGTTCCTCCATAGCTTACCGCTGTTCCACGTTCCACATTTTTCACATAGGATACATGACTTTTCAGCTCCATTGCAGGTGTCAGCTTCACAATATCACGTTCTACCTCCTCTGACGGATAAATACCGTAAATGGTGATGCCGGCACGAACGACATTGAGATTTGCTTCCGGAACACGGATGATACCTGCACTGTTGGAGCAGTGACGTACCGGAATATGAACACCTCTTTTTTCCAGAAGTTCTGCAAAACGGAGATAACGGTCCAGCTGCACCAGTGCAGGAGAACGGTCGGTCTCATCCGCCCTGGCAAAATGAGTAAACATTCCCTCGATCACCAGATTCGGGATTTTTGAGATTTTTTCGATCTTTACCGCATTTTCCGGAATATCCGCATATCCGATCCTTGTCATTCCCGTATCCAGAGCCAGATGAATATGTACATTTTTTCCAATGCGTGCACCTGCTTTTGCATATTCTGCCGCTGTATTTAGATCCGATATGGTGATCCGGACATCGTTGGCTGCAAGCTCCTCATAATATTCCTCAAATACAAGGCCAAGGATCAGGACAGGCTTGGTGATCCCTGCATGCCGAAGCTCCAGTGCCTCCTCTGCAGTAGCTGTTGCAAATCCCCAGATATAGTCATAGTCCTGGATCAGACGGGCAATAGCTCTGGCACCATGACCATAACCGTCCGCCTTGATCACAGCGATGATCTTTGTCCCTTCTTTGACATTTTTATGCATTTCCTCAAAATTGTGGGCAATGGCATCCAGTGATACCAGTGCTTTTACTCTCTCGTATTTTTTCATAATTCCGACTCCTCTTCACCTATAGCTAATGCCTTGGGCAGATATTCTATAATATCTCCTGCCAGCATACTGCGCTTTCCTTTTTCAGCGGCTGCAAGATCACCGCAAAGTCCGTGAAGATAAACACCTAACGCGGCCTTTAAAACCATGGGAGGCTGTTCCTCCGTTTTCAGATACATACATAACACTGCTGCCAGGATACCGGAAAGCACATCTCCGCTTCCTGCAGTTGCCATTCCGGAATTACCGGAAAGATTCAGATACATCTGGCCTTTCTCATCTGCGATCACCGTACATGCATCCTTCAATACGCACACAGAGCCTGTTTCCGCAGCACATTTCAGTGCAGTATCTGCGATCTTATGCTGGATCTCCTGGATCGTTCTGCCACTGAGCCGGCTCATTTCTCCGATATGCGGTGTCAGGACTACATGCTCTCCCAGATACTGATACCACTGTGGATGTGCAGCCAGAAGGTTCAGGCCGTCCGCATCCAGGATCAGCGGCTTTTTCTCCCGGGCAGCCGCCGTGAGAAACCACTGTTCTCTCTCACGGCTGGCCACTGATGTTCCAAGTCCCGGTCCGATCACGATCACATCACACCAGGATAGAAGCTGTTCATTGGATTCCTGATCAAAGCGGCTGCAGACCATAGCCTCCGGAAGGAGTATCTGCAGTGGGATCCTGTTGGCTTCCACAGTCTGGATCTTTACCATTCCCACACCGGCACGAAGTGCTGCACTGGCGCTTAAATAAGCGGCTCCGCACATTCCCTCACTTCCGGTCACAAAGAGCACTTTTCCGAAGGTACCCTTGTTTCCGCCGGGATCACGTTCCGGAAACAGCTTCAGATCTTTATTTTCCAGACAGGCGGCAGATGCAGTCACAGCTTCCTGCTCATAGATCCCGATATCGGCGGTAACGATCCTTCCTGCATACAGTCTTCCCGGATAAAAGCAAAGACCTCTTTTCCGGTAGGCAAATGTGACAGTCAGATCGGCGCTGAAGGCAATTCCCATTTCCAGGCCAGTATCTCCGTTCACTCCTGACGGGATGTCAACTGCGATCTTTTTGGCCCTCGCACTGTTCATCTCATGGATGATATCAGCATAATGCCCCTCGATCGGACGCGTCAGGCCTACCCCAAACACGGCATCTACTATAGTAGTATATTCACTCCACTGCGGGTTATTCACCTCCGGGACACGATAACCGGAAGCGATCTTATACTGAAGAGCGGTCTCTCTGGTCATTTTCTCTTTGTTTCCGACCATATAAAACTCTACCCGGATCCCCTTCAGATGGAACAATCTGGCAACAGCGATACCGTCACCGCCATTATTTCCGCTTCCGCAGACTACCAGGATCCTTTCGTCCTTCTGGAGACACTTTTCTATTTCCTCTACCACCTTCAGTGCTGCCCGCTCCATCAGAACCTCGGAGGGAACTCCGATCTCGCGGATCGTTGTGGAGTCCAGATCCTTCATTTCTTTGCAGGTAACAAGCTTCTTCATTCTGTCTTCTGCCTCCCCTCTGTCATAGAGAAAGCTGCCGTTTCCGGCAGCTTAACAATTCTTACTTATCCACATGTTCCTGCCTGTATTTGCTGAGATTATAAGACAGTGTCATCAGACTCTCGGAAAGATGAACGTTCTCTACGATCACATCATCCGGTGTCTCAAGATCAAGATGTGCAAAATTCCAGATTGCCTTGATCCCGTTCTCCACCAGAATATCTGCCATTTCCTTGGCTTTATTCTTGGGAAGTGTCAGGATCGCGATCTCCACGTTATTCTCTCTCAGGAAAAACGGAAGCTCACTGAGCATCTGGATCTCAAGTCCACGGACTGCGATGCCCTCAAGCACAGGATTTACGTCAAAGATACCAACCAGCCTGAACCCGCGCTTCTCAAAATCCACATAATTGGCAAGTGCCTGTCCCAGATTACCGGCACCCAGGATGATCATAGGATGAACGGTATCCAGTCCCAGGATCTTACCGATCTCTGTATAAAGATAGTGTACATTATAGCCATACCCCTGCTGCCCAAAACCGCCAAAATTATTAAGATCCTGACGGATCTGAGAAGCTGTGGTATGCATCTTCTTACTTAATTCATTGGAAGAAATACGTTCTACATTATCTTCCATCAGCTCTCCTAAGTAGCGGTAATAGCGTGGCAGACGCTTAATCACCGCTTTCGAGATTTGTTTTGTCTCCACGATAGTTTTCCTCCTTACCTTACACTAGGTTAATTATAACGAATTGACATTTTCCTGTCAATTAAAGTTGTCTATTCTGTACAAATTTCTTTTTATTTTTTCTAATAATTGATTTTTTCTTTGAAATCCCGGCAGTTTCCGTTATAATAGGTGGAGGATTTTTCCCTGTTCAGACATAAACAGGGGTGATTCTTTATACAGGAGGACAGTTTTTATGATTTTATCATGTCAGAATATATGCAAGGCCTTTGGCGAAAAAGTAATTTTAAATGATGCATCCTTTCACATTGAAGACCGTGAAAAGGCTGCTCTGATCGGATGCAACGGTGCAGGAAAGACCACACTGCTGCGGATCATCATGCAGGAGCTTTCTGCTGATTCCGGTACCGTGGTGCTTGCCCGGGATAAAAATATCGGCTATCTTGCCCAGTACCAGGATATCCACGGACATCATACCATCTACGAGGAGCTTCTTACCACCAAGCAGCACATCATCGATATGGAACGCCGTATCCGCAATATGGAACAGGAAATGAACACGGTGACCGGTGATGAGCTGAACTGTCTGATGGAAACCTATACCCGCCTGACCCATCAGTTTGAGCTGGAGAACGGATACGCTTACAAAAGTGAGCTGACCGGTGTCTTAAAGGGTCTCGGCTTCACGGAGGAAGATTATGACAAGCAGATCGAAACTCTTTCCGGCGGTCAGAAAACCCGCGTGGCGCTGGGCAAGATGCTTCTTTCCAAGCCGGATATCCTGCTTCTGGATGAGCCAACCAATCACCTGGATATGGAAAGCATCTCCTGGCTGGAAACTTATCTTCTGAATTATCCGGGAGCTGTTTTTATCGTCTCCCATGACCGTTATTTTCTGGATAAGGTGGTCACCAAGGTCATTGAGATCGAAGCCGGACAGACCCGCGTATACAGCGGCAACTACTCTGCCTATGCTCTCAAGAAGGCTCAGCTTCGTGACGCACAGTACAAGGCATACTTAAATCAGCAGCGGGATATCAAGCATCAGGAAGCCGTTATCGCAAAGCTGAAATCCTTTAACCGTGAAAAATCCATCAAGCGTGCGGAAAGCCGTGAAAAAATGCTGGACCGTGTACAGAGGATCGAAAAGCCTCTTGAGCTCCAGGACCGGATGCGTATCTCGCTGGAACCACGGGTGTTAAGCGGAAACGATGTGCTCCACGTGGAAGCGCTTTCCAAGGCTTTTCCGGGACAGACCCTGTTCTCCGATATCTCCTTTGATATCAAACGCGGCGAGCGTGTGGCACTGATCGGAAACAACGGAACCGGAAAGACCACCATGCTGAAGATCATCAACGGTCTTATTGAGGCAGATGCCGGCAAATTTTCCCTTGGTTCCAAGGTGCAGATCGGTTATTACGATCAGGAACATCATGTTCTGCATATGGACAAGACAATTTTCCAGGAGATCTCCGATACTTATCCGACTCTCACAGAGACCGAGATCCGAAATATGCTTGCCGCATTTCTCTTTACCGGAGAGGATGTTTTCAAGGAGATCTCCGCACTTTCCGGTGGAGAAAGAGGCCGTGTTTCCCTTGCAAAGCTGATGCTTTCCGAAGCCAACTTCCTGATCCTTGACGAGCCTACCAACCATCTGGATATTGCCTCCAAGGAGATCCTGGAGGAAGCACTGGTCAGCTACACCGGTACAGTCCTTTATGTATCCCATGACCGTTACTTTATCAATCAGACTGCGACCAGGATCATGGAGCTGACAAACCAGGCAGTGGTAAATTACATCGGTGATTATGATTACTATCTGGAAAAGAAGGAAGAGCTGACCAGTACCTATGCACCGGGAAGCACTTCTCCGGAGGCACCTGCCGAAGAAAAATCGGTTTCCGAGAACAAGCTTTCCTGGCAGCAGATGAAGGAAGAACAGGCAAAGAAACGAAAACGGGAAGCCGAGCTGAAAAAAGTCGAAGCCCGTATCGAAGAGCTGGAAACAAGAGACAGCGAGATCGACGAAACCATGGTCCTTCCGGATGTCTGCACCAATGTAGCGGAATGTACAAAGCTGAGCCGCGAAAAAGCAGCCATCGCTGAAGAACTGGAAGAGCTTTATGAAAAATGGGAAGAGCTGGCCTGACGGTCAGCTCTTTTTTATCCCCTTATTTTTTTACGGAAGCAGCATGCCGAGATGCTGTTCAAAGCATACACCATCGTTACGGTCTGTTCCTTCCTCCACCGCATCCCGGATCGATGCCGAGATAAAATCCACGGCCAGCTCTGCACAGGTTTTCATGGAATATCTTTTTACCAGCCCTGCACTGAGCACGGATGCAAAAAGATCTCCTGTCCCGGAATAGCTTCCGCCGGATTTCTCTGCAAATACCCAGGAGCTGTTTCCGTTTTCCAGGACAAGATTCCCCATTTTCAGAGGCTGCCCCTCATCCCTGTGATCCACTCCGGTGATCACAACGGCAGGAAGTGAAAATTTCCGGGCAAGTCCGCACCCGATCTCCCGGATCTCTTCCATCCGCCGGGCCTCTGATGCCTTTTGCAGTTTATTCCAGATCTCCTCCATTTTTTCTTTTCCGTAGAGAAGAAGGAGGGCTTCCGTAAGGTTCGGTGTGATCACATAGGAACGACGTGTCAGTTCGCAGAACCGGCTGCGGAGCTCTTCTGTATAGATCGGATAAACCACGCCGTCATCCCCCATCACCGGATCTGTAAGGATCAGAGTATCCTTCCCTGCAAACGCATCCATAAATTTCAGGATCCTGTCTGCCTGCTTATCGTCAGAAAGAAATCCTGTATAGATCCCATCCGGGAAAAATCCTCTTTTTTTCCACTGCTCCATATATGGTTCCATATGCTCTGTGAAATCCTCACAGAAATAACTTTCATAACCGGTCTGGTTGCTTAAAACAGCGGTGGGAAGTGGACACGCCTGGACTCCCATCACCGAGATCACCGGGATCGCTGCTGTCAGTGAACATTTCCCCAGCCCGGAAAGATCATTGATCACTGCTATTTTTTTCATGGTAATTCTCCAGTCTTGAGTTTTTTTCTGTAATATTATAGAATGAACTGTCAGGTTTACGCAATCATTTTTGGAAGGAAATCATCATACTTATGTTAAATATATCTGCAGAACACAAAAAAGAACACCTTTATCTGGAGGTTTATCACTATTACCGGAAGCTGATCCTGGAAGGCCGTCTCCTTCCCGGAAGCAAAATGCCCTCCCTCCGCAAATGCGCCCAGGAGCTGAAGCTGAGCCGTACCACCATCGAAAATGCCTATCTTCTGCTGGCAGCAGACGGCTATATCATCGCCAGGGCACAGAGCGGCTATTATGTCACCGGCATTGCTTCCAAGCAGCATCTGCTTACCCCCGAAAAACAGGATAAGGATATCACGCCCTGCCTTTATGATTTTGCCTCTTCCGGTGTTGACCGGGAAAGCTTCCGTTTTGATCTGTGGCAGCGTTACATCAAAAGTGCCCTCCGCCAGGGCGACCGTATGCTTTCTTATGGCGAACCCCAGGGCGAAAGCGATTTCCGGGAGGTTCTCGCAGACTATATCCGGGAACGCAGAAATGTGATCTGCTCCCCCGATGACATTGTAGTAGGGGCCGGTCTCCAGCCCCTTCTCCAGATCCTCTGTCCTCTGATCCATGAACGGAAAACCGTTTCGTTCCCCACACCGTCCTTCACCACATGCAGCACCATCTTTCAGGATTACGGCTTTGATGTCCATTACCGGGACAAAAGCTGCGATGTGATCTATGTTTCTCCTGCTCACATGACGAAATGGGGCGAGATCATGCCGGTAAAACGACGCCTGGAGCTGATCCGTCATGCGGAGATCAATGACCATCTGATCATTGAGGATGATTTCGAAAACGAATTTGTTTATTTCCAGAAGCCGACGCCTTCACTTTTCGGTCTTGCAGGTGGTGAAAACGTTGTCTATATCGGTTCCTTTTCCAGGCTGCTGCTGCCCTCCATCCGTGTCAGCTTCATGGTACTGCCGCGCTCTCTCCGGGAAAAATATACAAAAAAAGCAGCCTTTTATAATCAGACTGCTTCCAAGGCAGAACAGATTGCGCTCTGCCAGTTTATCCGCGACGGGCATCTGGCTTCTCAGACAAGAAAGCTCCGCCGCCTTTATTCCCAGAAGCTGAAGGCTCTTTCCCAGGCTGTCCGGGAAACCTTCGGCCAGGACTGCCAGATCCAAACAGGAGCCGCAGGAACCAGCCTTGCCCTTACTCTTCCCTGTTCTCTCACAGGCAGTGAACTGACAGACAGAGCCCGGAACCGTGGTCTGGGACTGGAGGTTCTCAGAGAAAACGGAGCCGAGGTCACCCTGGTCCTCTCCTGCTCCTCCATTCCATCCAAGGATTTTCTACCTGCCTGTCAGCTTCTGAAGGAGGTTACCGGCTCCTAATCTCTCCGGTTATCGATCATGTAGAGCAGGGCATTTACAATGCACGCAGCAATATTGCTTCCACCCTTGCGTCCTTTTGCCACAATATAAGGCACATCTGCGTGCATGATCAGCTCCTTGGACTGCACAACATTCACAAAGCCTACCGGCACACCGATGATCAGCTCAGGAGAAAGCTTTCCGTTCTCAATAAGCTCATAAAGACGTACCAGTGCGGTAGGTGCGTTTCCAATGGCAAAGATCAGCTTTTTATCCATCTCTGCTGCCTTGTCCATGCTGGCTGTGGCTCTGGTAGTCCCGTTCTTTTTTGCAAGGGCAGCCACATCCTCATCGGACATGAAGCAGTAAGCCTCACCGCCGTAGCGTGCAAGTGCACGCTTGTTGATCCCAGCCTTTGCCATCTGGGTATCTGTGACGATGCAGGCGCCGTCGCGGATGGCGTCCATGGCCATCTCCACTGCCCCCTCCGAGAAGCAGAGATTTTTTGCATAATCAAAATCTGCGCTTGTGTGGATGCAGCGTTTTACGATCAGCTCTGTTCCCGGAATCAGGGGAGCATCCCCCAGCTCTTCTGTGATGATCTCAAAGCTTCTTTTTTCGATCTCCATGGGTTTTACATTTTCAAGCTCAACTTTCATTTCTATTCTTCCTCCGTAATCCCGTTTTCCAGTATCTCATAGATTTTTTTCATATCCAGATGCTTCCGCAGCTCTGCAGCCAGGATATCATACTGCTGTTCCTTAAATGCCGCAAAATCCACGCCTGTCATATTTTCCACATCAATCCCTTTTTTCTCGCCGATCACGCGGATAATCGCCTCTGCAGATGCTTCCTTATCGAAAACGCCGTGGATATAGGTTCCGCACACATTTCCCGCAAAAGCACCCTCTTCTTTTTTCTTACCGCTGACGCTGTCTGTGATCTTCGTGGCTGTTCCTGCATTCTCCTTCAGGATACTTTCGCCCATATGGATCTCATAGCCCTCGATCTCCGCACCGGAAAGAGGAGCAAACACACCGGACAGCTGACCGAAATGCCCCTGCACCCTGGTCCTGGTTTTCTTTTCGGCAAATACCGTTTCCATAGGAAGAAGTCCCATTCCTTTCATGGAACCGCCATTTTCAACTCCATGAGGGTCGCTTAAGGTTTCACCCAGCATCTGATAGCCGCCGCAGACACCAAAGATCAGCTTGCCTCTGGAGGCTTCCTTGAGAACTGCTGCCTCCATTCCGCTTTCCCGCATCCAGATCAGATCACCCATAGTGTTCTTGGTTCCAGGAAGGATGATCATGTCCGGAGAGTGAAGATCTCTCGGGTGTTTTACATAGCGGAGAGAAACTCCGGGAATGCTCTCAAAAGGATTAAAATCCGTAAAGTTGGAGATCCTTGGTGTACGGACCACTGCGATATCAATGACACCGGCTTCCTGCTTCCGGTCAAAACGCTCCGTCAGGCTGTCCTCATCCTCCACCTGGATATCCAGATAAGGCGCCACACCCACCACCGGGATCCCGCTTCTTTCCTCAAGCATGACAACACCAGGGTCCAGAATAGTCTTATCTCCGCGGAATTTGTTGATGATCAGCCCCTTTACCATAGCCTTCTCATCGTCCTCCAGAAGCTCCACCGTACCGATCAGCTGGGCAAAAACACCTCCACGGTCAATATCTCCCACAAGAAGGACCGGTGCCTTGGCCATCTTTGCCATACCCATATTTACAATATCCTCATCCTTGAGATTGATCTCGGCAGGACTTCCCGCACCTTCAATGACAATGATATCGTTTTCCGCTGCAAGAGCGTTGTATGCCTTCATCACATCCGGAACCAGGGTCTTCTTATATTTGAAATAATCCCTGGCACTCATGGTTCCAAGAACTTCTCCGTTAACGATCACCTGGGAGCCTACATCATTGGTAGGCTTCAGAAGGATGGGATTCATCAGGACAGACGGTCGGATCCCGGCTGCCTCTGCCTGCATGACCTGGGCCCGTCCCATCTCAAGACCATCCTCTGTGATAAAGGAATTCAGTGCCATATTTTGTGATTTAAAAGGAGCCACACGATACCCATCCTGCTTAAAGATCCTGCAAAGTCCCGCAGCCAGCAGGCTTTTTCCGGCATTGGACATGGTTCCCTGTACCATTATTGCTTTTGCCATAATATACCTCCCTCAAGTACTTCGATCAGTTTTACATTTTCTTCATGGCGCTTTACCGCGATCCGGTAATACCCCTTTGTAAGACCCGGATAATTGCTGCAGTCACGGATCAGGATCCGCTTGCGCAGACAGAAGTCAAAGAGCTCCTCCGGTCCTTTAAAGAAAATATAATTTGCTTCCGACGGAAATACTTTATACCCAATGCGGACCAGCTCATCCTTCAGCCACTGTGCCTCCCGAAAAACAAGCTGTCTTCCCTCCTCTACATATTCCGTCTCTGTAAGTGCCTGGAGCCCGGCTGCCTGGGCCATGGTGGAAACATTCCATGGCTGAACGCAGAGCTCCATCCTTTCCATCAGCTTTCTGTCAGAACAGAGGCCATAGCCCAGCCGCACACCGGCCATGGCATATCTTTTTGTAAATGCTTTCAGGATAAAAAGATTATTGAACCCGGAAAGAGAATGCTTCAGAGAATACTCTTCCGGTTCCTTTACAAAATCAAGGAAACATTCATCTACCACCAGCAGGATATCCAGCTTTCTGCATTTTTCCAGGATCCTTTTCAGAAGCCTGTGGGGGATCAGCATGCCGGTAGGATTGTTGGGGTTACATAAGAAAGCCATATCCAGTCCCTTATGGAGGATATCCAGATATGCTTCACTGAGCACAAAACCGTCATTTTCCGTCAGCATGTAATATTCCAGCTCACAGCCAGTGCTGGCCAGAGCCTGTCCGTATTCCGCAAAAGTAGGCGCCGGGATCAGAGCCCGCTTTGGCTTTACTGCGTGACAGAGCGTAAAGATCACTTCTGCTGCTCCGTTACCGCATATTACCTCTTCCGCTTTTACCCCTTCCGATTCTGCGATCCTTTCCCTGAGAACGCCGCATCCCACCTGGGGATACTGTGCAATATGATCCAGACTGTGGATAATGGCCTGCTTCACACTTTCCGGTGTTCCCAAAGGATTCAGATTTGCCGAAAAATCCAGGCAGTCTTTATGTTTATATACGTCTCCTCCATGTATGTGTTTTGTCATTGGTCATTCTCCTGTCTGTATTTATTGTTACCTTAATAACCCGAACCGGATCCCCGCACTGAGCAGTCCAAATACAACCACACCCAGTATGGATGCCGCGTACATCAGCCGGTTAGCTCTTTTGATATCCTCCGGCTCCACCGGGCGGATCGGATCCCCGATCGTGGGTTTTTCATATAATTTCCCGAAATAATATGCATTTCCCGCAAGCTGTACATCCAGCGCTCCGGCCATGGCAGCCTCTGTCTGAGCAGAGTTGGGGCTTGCATGATTTCTCCGGTCACGTTTGTAGATCTTTGCCGCATTTTTTGTATCCATTCCTGTAAAAACAGTTCCTGCCACCATCAGCCATCCGGAGATCCTGGCAGGGATATAATTGGCCACATCATCCAGCTTTGCCGCAATACGGCCGAAATAAAGATATTTGTCATTTTTATATCCAAGCATGGAATCCATGGTATTGATACCCTTGTACAAAAACATCAGCGGCACCCCGCCGATAGCCATATAAAGCATGGGAGCGATCACGCCGTCGGATGCATTTTCCGCAACGGTTTCCACGGCAGCCTTTGTCACGCCGGTTTCCGTAAGCTCTCTGGTATCACGGCCTACGATCATGGACACCGCATAGCGTGCCTCGTCCAGAGTTCCGTTTTTCAGCCGGTCATAAACCTTCATACTTTCATCCTTCAGGGAACGGGTGGCAAGAAGCTGATAGCACCAGAAAACCTCCAGCACAAATCCGGCCACCGGCAGATACCGGTAAAGATAATAAAGCACCAGAAGCGGCACCCCGCCGCTGAACAGACAGACAAGCACTACGATCAGAAAGCCTCCTGTCAGCTCACCGCCGTGATTTTTCGGAAAAATCTTCCGGATCACCTTTTCCAGCACTGCGATCAGATTGCCGATGACACAGATCGGATGATAAAGCCATCTGGGATCTCCGATCAGAAGATCCAGCACAAATCCTATGACCAGTGCAGGAAGACTATATTTCAGCATCTTTTTTCTGCCTCCGTTTTTTCTTATATTCCAGTGCGTTCTTCAGAAAGCGTGCCGGAACCCTGGGATTTCCGTAATAATAAAGATGCGGAAATCCTGCCATCAGCCCGCCCCGGTCATGGATACAATCCCATCCTCTTTTAGATGCCGGCTTTGCCGCATGAAAATCCTCTCCGCAATCTGTGGAATCAAAGTAATGGAATTCATGAGCCGGGATCTCACCAAGTCCGGTATCCTGTTTTTCCGTAAGGGTGATATAGCCGAACCGGTTCAGCTTCGGTGTCCGGTAAGCCCTTCCAGGGATCACCCCACAGACTCTGCGCTGCTTTCCTTCCATATCCTCCATCTCCTGATGAAGATACATGAATCCGCCACATTCTGCCAGACAAGGCATTCCGTCCAGGATGACTTCCCGGATCCGGGTGCACATTTCCTGATTTTCTTCCAGCGCCTCCCCGTTTAATTCCGGGTAACCGCCGCTTAAAAGAAGCCCGTCCAGATCCTCCGGAAGCTCTCTGTCATGAATGGGGGAAAAACGTACCAGCTCCGCTCCCATCTGCTCCAGAAGATTTAAATTATCCGCATAGAAAAAGCAGAAGGCTTCATCATCCGCCACACCGATCCGCACCTTTTCCTCTGTACGGTATCCGAAGGCAGTATCCTTCTGTATCAGCATTTCCGTCTCCGGTGCCGCAAGCTCCGGTGCTTCCCCTGCAAGCTCCAGGATCCCATCGATATCCAGGGTTTTCTCCAGTACCTCAGAAAGCTTCTGCAGACGGCTTTTCAGCTCCGGGATCTCCTCCGGAAGCACCAGCCCCAGATGACGGCTTTCGATCACACAGTCCTCCACCTTCGGAACATATCCCAGCACCTTTACGGAAAGCCCCTCTTCCAGAAGCTTCTTCATCCTGGGATACAGCATGGGAGACATCTGGTTAAAGATCACGCCGCAGATATGACTGTCCTTTTTGTATTCCAGAAAGCCCTTTACATAGGCAGCCAGGGAAACACTCATGCCACGGCTGCTTACGATCAGGATCACCGGTGTATCTGTGGTGGAGGCCAGATCATAGGCGCTGGCTCTGGAGGTGATCCCTCCTACACCGTCATAATACCCCATGACTCCCTCCATCACTGCGATCTCACAGTCCGATGCGTTCTTTGCCAGAAGATACCGGGTTCTGTCTCCATCTGTAAAAAACGTATCCAGGTTTCGGGATCTTGTACCGATCACACGGCTGTGGAACATAGGATCTATGTAATCCGGGCCGCATTTAAAAGAAGCCACCTTAAGGCCACGGTTCACCAGCGCCTGAAGCAGCCCGCAGGTGATCAGGGTTTTTCCGCTTCCGCTGGCACCTGCCGCAAGAAGTATTCTCGGGATCTTCACCTAAATCTCCTCCCCTCTTCCGCTGCAGGAAATGATATAGATCGGATTCTCACCCATCATCATATGATACCTTCCGATAGATTTGGATCTTGCCGCAGACAGCTGTACGATATCCACATCCGTCAGGCTGAAATCCCGGATGGCATTCATGGCTTCCGTCACCGTCTCCAGGGTGATGCAGTTGATCACGATCCGTACTCCCGGATTTTTGTCCAGAAGAAGCCGGATGATCTCATTCATGTTTCCGGAAGACCCGCCGATAAAGGCATGTGTCGGAACAGGCAGTTCCACCATCGCTTCCGGTGCAGTACCTGGCACGATCTCCAGATTGTCTGTGGCAAATTTCCGCCTGTTCTCCTTCAGAAGAGCAAGGGCATCTTCCTTTTTCTCGATGGCATAGACCTGCCCCTTCCAGGCACGCAGCGCCATCTCAACAGAAACCGAGCCTGTGCCCGCTCCCACATCATAGCAGACAGAATCCTCCTGAAGCCGGAGCTTGGACAGAGAAACCGTACGCACCTCTTCCTTTGTCATAGGCGCCTTCCCACGAAGAAATTCCTCATCACAGATCCCGTGAACTGCGGGCAAAGGTACTGCCTTTTCATTGCACGCAGTTACCACGCTTAACGCATCTCCCCGGTATTCTGTAAGCTCGGCCGCACTGGCATGAAAGATCTTTTCATTTTCGTAGGAAAGATTTTCGCCCACATAAAGGGTCACATCACCCATTCCATACGCAACCAGACGAGAAGCCAGAAGAGCTACCCCATCCTCTGTTCCCAAAATGGAAAAAACCTTGGGGTTATGCCGGATCAGGGCAATCAGATTGCAGTCTCTTCCATGAGCGCTGACGATTCTGGCATCATCCCAGGAAAGACCGATCTTCGCCATAAAATAAACAACGGAAGAAATCCCGCAGATCACCTGGACATCGCCGTCCAGAAGATCCATCAGCTTCCTTGCACCGCTGTAGAAGCCCACATCGCCGGAAAGGGCAATGGCTACAGTACGGTACTGTGGATGTGTCTTGATATACTCCACGATCTTATCACTGCGGTACTCATGGAGAACCATCTGTCCCGGCCTCTGTACGGCATCTGTCATACGCTTTGCACCGATCAGAAGCTCCGCCTCATCAAAGGCCTTCTTTCCTTCCAAAGTCAGTGTTTTTTCCGCACCCATGCCGATGCCTACAAGAGAAACCCTCTGTGACAGGGTAAGGCCGAACCGCTTTGCCAGAAATACCCTTGCTTCCGGCAGGGACAGCCCCTCCTCCTGCAATGGTCTTCCGATGATCACAGGTATGACGCCGCAGTGCTGACAGGCCTCCATCTTTTCCGGGAATCCACCTGCCAGACCAGTATCCTTGGTGACCAGATAGCTGCACTGAAACTGTCGAAGCATAGCTTCGTTGATCTCTGTGGAAAATGGCCCCTGCATACCGATGAGATGCTTTCCCTCGATCCCCAGCTCCGCGCAGGAGCTGATCACGGAAGGGATGGACAGCACCCGGGCAAAAAGCCTCTCCTGGTAATCCGGGATCACTGTAAATTTAGACAGCTCCTTGCTTCCTGTGGTAAGAAAAATGTTCCCCTCTGTACCGGAAAGAAGCTCTGCCGCCTTCTCCGTGCTTTCCACATAGATGGCTTCCCTGTTCTTCTCCCCCTCCGGGCGAAGGACACGCTGATAGCGGATGCTTCCGTTCTCACAGGCAGTCCGGATATTTTTTGTCACCTCTGCTGCATAGGGATGAGTGGCATCCAGAACGATCTCCGGCGCTTCCCTCCGGAAAAGCTCCTCCATATCTTCGGTTTTCAGCCTTCCGGCGCTGACATGGAGAAATTCATTTTCCTTCAGAAGGGAGCCGCCATATTCCGTAGCTGCACAGGCATAGACCGGAACATGATTTTCCGCAAGGAACTCACAGAGTGCATAGCCCTCGGTGGTCCCTGCAAAAACAATGGCTTTATACATTCTTATATCCCCTTGGTGTTACCATCTTGCCGTTTACATTTTTAGTCTGTGAATTTCCCACAAAAACGGTAGTAAACATATCCACTTCTGTATCACGGAGCTCCTTCAGTGTCATAACCTGTGCAGTCTCGCCGTCACGTGCGATCTGGGCAACCGTGCCGCAGACAGTATCCGGAGACTTGTATTTCATCATCAGATCACAGGCCTTCTGAAGATAATCCTTACGTTTTCTGCTGGACGGATTGTAAAGGCATACCACAAAATCCGCCTGTGCTGCTGCCAGAAGCCTTGCCTCGATTTTCTCCCACGGAGTCAGAAGATCACTTAAGCTGATCAGGCAGAAGTCATGGATCAGCGGTGCACCCAGCACTGCGGCGCCGCCTGTGGCTGCTGTCACACCCGGGATAATGGTCAGCTCCACATCCGGATAGTTTTCTCCCACCTCATACATCAGACCTGCCATACCGTAGACACCGGCGTCACCACTGCAGATCATGGAAACGGTTTTTCCTTTTTTTGCCTCGTCAAAAGCAAGTACACAGCGGTCTACCTCTTTTTTCATCGGTGTGGTCATGAACTCTTTGCCTGCAAAATACTCCTTTACAAGATCCACATACACCGTGTAACCGATGATCACATCACTTTCATTTAATGCACGGATCGCTCTTCCAGTCATCTGGTCATACGCACCCGGGCCAATTCCTACAACATAAATCTTACTCAAAACGTATCCTCCGATTTCCGGCTGCAAGGGCGGTGGTCACACCGTCCCGGCCTGTTTTTTTTCTGATCAGTGTACCCTGTCCGCAACCCAGAACCGCGCTTCTCTCACAGACATTCTCTACACCTGTTATCTTTTTTACAAATTGTGACGGGGTAAATTCACCCTGCACTGCCTTCAGCTCTTCCTCTGTAAAGGTCAGAAACGGAAGCTGCCAGACTTCTGCCAGAGAAAGAAGTCCCACCTCTTCTTTCTTCAGATCGATACTGGCAATGGCTCTCAGTGCTTCTCTGTAAACATCCGATTCCTTCAGACATTCCTCTGCCGCCTTCCGGATGGAGGCTGCATCCTTTCCCCTGCGGCAGCCCATTCCCAGAACTGCAGAGGGCGGCACCACATGGACTGTATTTTTAAAGGGCAGGCAGCCTCTGTGGATCGTCACCGCAATACCTGTTTCCGGTGCCTCACCGGCTTTCTCACCATTCCCCGGATCCGCTGCAGCTGAGGGCCTTCCGTCTTTTCCGCAAAGCACCAGACCCTCCGGCAGCTCTCCGTCCCATGGAAACTCACTGTAAAAGCCAACGCTCTCTCCTGCAAGAAGGGCCGCAGAAGCCTCCTTTGCAGCCTTCATATGAAAAATAGCACAGCCATTCTTTTTTGCAAAAACATCCACTGCAAAACGGCTGTGAAGATCTGTGGCTGTTGTCACAACCGGCTCCGCCTTAAGATATCCGGCACAGCGAAGAGCCAGCTCATTGGCTCCGCCCAGATGTCCGGAAAGAAGAGCAATGACAAATTTTCCGCACTCATCAATCACCAGCACAGCCGGATCCGTCTTTTTTCCGGCAATGTAAGGTGCGATACTGCGCACTGCGATCCCGCAGGCGCCAATAAAGATCACGCCCTCTTTTCCTGTCCGGAACTGTTCCCCTGCCCACTGGGAGGTGGAAACAGAGATCGGATCCGGAAGGTACCGGCTCTTTTTTGCAAGGGTGACATTCTCACCCTCTTTTTCCAGAGCCCTCTGAAGCCTTTCCCCTGTCTCCAGCCCTGTCATACTGAAGCAAATGATGGAAATGTTCATATTTTATTTCGTAGCCTCACGGAACTCTGTGGTAAAGCCCGGATCATACAGTTTGGATCTGTCATAGCTTGCAGCATTGACCGCATCACCTACCAGCATAAGCGCTGTTTTTGTGATCTTGTTCTCTTTTGCTGTCTGCGCCAGAGTACCCACTGTACAGATAAACTTCTTCTCATCGGGCCAGGTTGCCTTGTAGACGATGGCAGCCGGTGTATCCTCACAGTATCCGCCCTCCACCAGTCTGCGGCTCAGCTCCTCCAGCATACCTGTACTGAGGAAAATAACCATAGTCGCATTATGAGCGGCAAAGGACTGAATGCTCTCTTTTGCCGGCACCGGTGTCCTTCCTTCCATTCTTGTGATGATCACACTCTGGGAAATATCCGGAAGTGTATACTCCAGGTTCAGTGCAGATGCAGCTCCGCAGAAGGCACTGACACCCGGGCAGGAATCATAGGGGATTTCCTTTTCATCCAGGATATCCATCTGCTCACGGATCGCACCATAGATACATGGATCGCCGGTGTGGAGACGAACGGTCATCTTACCTTCAGCCTCTGCTCTCTCCATAACAGAGATCACTTCCTCAAGGGTCATCTTTGCACTGTTATGGATGGTGCACACATCCTTGGAATACTCCAGAAGCTGGGGATTTACAAGAGATCCCGCATAGATGATCACATCTGCCTCTTCCAGATACTGTTTACCTCTTACTGTAATAAGATCCGGTGCTCCCGGACCTGCTCCTACAAAATGTACCATAATCTATTCCTCTCTTCTGTCTTTGTTTTCTTTGATAATGATCAGGGAATAATATCCTGCATCCTCAGGGATCTCCTCCACGGTCCGGTAGATCTTTTCGTCCGGCATTCCGCAGTTTTCGATCATCATGGCCTCTGCTCCCTGGGAAAGAAGCTCCGCCTTCACATCCCTCATTTTCTTTCCGGTCTTCATAAGGACCTTGGTACCGGAAAGCTTCAGCGCATCCTCGATCTGATAGGAAGCCGGGATCACGTGAAGAGGCTCTGCCTTCTCCACAAGTCCGGTGTTCAGACGGGCGGAAACTGCACAGAAGGATGTGATGCCACAGACGATCTCCGTCTCATAGCCCTGCGCCACAAGTCTGTGATGGATATAGAGATATGTGGAATACACGGTAGGATCTCCCAGTGTGAGAAATACCACGTCTTTACCCTGGTCCAGGACAGCCTTGACTTTATCTGCTCCTGCATCGTGATAGCTCTTCAGCACCTCCGGATCCTTGGACATCGGAAAAGGAACTGCAAGAAGCTCCTTCTTTCCAAGCTCCGGATAAGCCCCCTCCACGATCTTAAACGCTACCGTATCCTCCGGAACCTGTCCCGGAAGTGCGATCACCTCTGCCTCCTTTACAAGACGAAGTGCTTTTAAGGTAAGAAGCTCCGGATCTCCCGGTCCTACCCCTACACCATATAATTTACCTGCCATATTTCTTTCCTCCTAGCTATATTTTCCGGACAGGATAAAACCTGTCTGTTATTTATATCAAATTTTGTCCTGAAATTAAAAAAATTCCATCCGGACCGGGGTTTCCTGTCATGAAATATCATCCACCCCGACTGCCTGCTCCTGTATCTTATGGATCAGCTCCTCTGCATCCCGGGTCTGCCCCAGCAGTCCGTATACATTGGAAAACACCACCGCACCCAGAAGGATCTGCTCATAGGATCTGTGGTCCAGATAAAACTGGATCTTCTCCATGACCACAGCCATAGTCTCTTTCAGGATACCATAGCTGTCAAGAACAGCCAGCGCCTCATCCGTAGTCCCCGCCTCCAGGATCTCTCTGGCACATTCCAGAGAGCCCCCTGCACGGATGGCACTTGCACAGAGAACCTCCATCCTTCCGTCAGCACAATGGGAATGGGTATTCATGATCCCGGCGGCAACCTTTACAAACTTACCGATATGAGCCACAAAAAGAATGCCCTTTACGCCCATATCAATGGCCATGTCAATGGTCTCCCCTACATAATTGCTGCACTTGATATTGTTCTCAAAGGGAATGGACATATGCTCCCTGAGATAATCCGCACCGTAATTCCCCGGTGTCACCAGGATATAGTTTTCTCCCTGACAGAAATGCTGCTTCATCTCCACATGGATGCTTTCGATCAGAGCCTTCTCACTCATGGGCTCTACGATCCCGCTGGTTCCAAGTATGGAGATCCCGCCAAGAATGCCAAGACGGGGATTAAAGGTTTTCTTCGCGATCTCCTCCCCCTGAGGGACGGATACGGTAAGCTTCAGACCGCCCTCGTAGTCATATTCCTGGGCCGCCTCTTCGGCTTCCCGCAGGATCATGGCTCTGGGAACCGGATTGATGGCCGCCTCCCCCACGTTCTGGGAAAGTCCCGGCTTGGTGACACGCCCCACACCGATTCCTCCGTCCAGGATGATCTGAGGCCGGGATCTCTCTGTTTTCCGTTCCTGCCCGGCCTGTTCTGCCGCTGAAACAGAAAACTTCTCCGCTTTTACATAGACCAGGATCCCGTTGGTGGTATCCGGATCATCCCCTGCATCCTTCTGTACCGCACAGGAGACATAGGTTTCGCCCCGGGTAATATCGTGAAGCTGTAATGTGAGAGTGATCCCCTTTGGGGTATCAAGCTCTACCTCGGAAAGAGTCTCTCCCGAGAGCAGCATCCGGACTGCACCCCTGGCTGCCCCGGCTGCACAGGAGCCTGTTGTGTAGCCATAACGGAGGCGCTTGTTGTTTTTTATGACATACTGGTCTTCCAGTCCATTCTTCATATATACGATGCCCTCCCTTTCAGATTACCTTGTGCTCCAGCCATTTGCGGCTGTGGAAACGCCAGGTAAAAATGATTCCACGAACAGTCCAGTCTGCAAACATTCCGATCCAGACACCCATAGGCCCGAAACCCAGGACACGGATCAGGAAAACACAGAGACAGAACCTGCATGCCCACATGGTACAGCAGGAGGTGATCATGGAAAACTTCACATCACCGGCTGCACGAAGACCATACCCCGGCACGAACGCCATTGTCCATACCACAGGCTTTACGATGGTGATCCATGTGATCATGTGGATGCACATTTCCGCACTGGTACGCTCCATTCCGCCAAGGATCGTCACCGGTCTGATCAAAATATACACGATCAGACAGCTTACGATAATAACTGCCTCTGCAATGACGCAGAGTTTTTTTATGTAATAGACCGCCTCATCCTTGCGGCCGGCACCAAGACACTGGCCTACGATGGTCATCAGGCCCACACCTACTCCGATGGCCGCGATACCATTCAGGTTCTCAAGGATATTGGTCATTGCCTGCGCTGCGATGGCTGCTGTTCCCAGTGTGGAAACCGTAGACTGGATGGCAAGCTTTCCAAGCTGAAACATACTGTTCTCAATTCCCGAAGGGATCCCAAGTCCCAGGATACGTCCGATCATGCTCCAGTCCGGGCGGATCTTCAGGTAATCCTTCACAACGACAGGCTGACGATCCTTACGCAACTGCCAGAGAACAACCACTGCACAGAAAATACGGGAAACCAGTGTGGAGATCGCCGCTCCTGCAACACCAAGGTGGAAAACCCAGATCAGAACCGCATTTCCGCCAATGTTCATGATATTGGAGATCATGGAGATGGTCATAGGCCCCTTGGTATTCTCCTGGGCACGAAAAATCGAAGCCGCAGAATCATAAGCCGCAATAAAGGGGAATGACAGTGCCGTGAAAAAGAAATAGGTTTCCGATGCACGCATAACATCCGCATCCACCGCACCGAAGATCAGCCTCAAAAGCGGCTTCTGAAAGATCAGACAGACTGCAGACACCACTACAGAGATCGCTGTGATGATAAAAAGCACCTGCCTGGCAGACATGTTCGCCTTCTCATAATTCCTCTGTCCGATATACTGGGCGCAGACAATGGCGCCTCCCGCTGCCAGCGCCGAAAAAGCCTGGATCAGAAGCACATTGATGGAATCCACCAGCGATACCGCAGAAAGAGCCGCAGATCCCACATTGCTGACCATCATGGTATCTGCGGTTCCCATTATCGAATTCAAAATCTGTTCCAGCACTACCGGCACCAGAAGATTACGGATCATCCGGTTGGTAAACATATGCTGCTGTTCCATTGTTACATCCTCCGCCTCACTTATTTATGACCTGACAAAGCAGAAAAAAACGTCTGTATTTTATCAATCACACTTTCTCTGACATTATACCCTTTTCCCGCTCTTTTTCCAATATATTTTCTGTGTTTTTTATACAAACTGCAAAATGCCGCAGGCGCGAAACCTGCGGCAGTCGTTACTGTTCACTCCGTTCTCAGCAACACGCTTCGCGATGCACAGGATTTATGCTAATCGCATAAATCCGCGCGGTATGTCTCGGGTTTTCTGTGACCTTCGCTCACAAAAAACACCTCGCGGAATATTACCAGTGAACAGTAACCGGCATTTCTTTTGTATAATCTTCTTTAAGCGATGGCAACTCATTGGCCCCTACAATTCCATACTTCCGAAATCAATCACAAGTTCTTCATAGATCCCTGCTTTAACAGAATCCTCCAAAGTATACTCATTAATACTTTCGTCACCTGTAAAATTGTATACAATAACACGATCTTTCTCAGGATCAACAATCCAGTATTCTTTTACACCACAGGAACGATATTTCAGAAGTTTTAGCAGATAATCCATTTTTTTACTGGATGGTGACACAATTTCTATAATCCAGTCAGGTGCACCATTACATCCTCTGTCATCAAGTTTATGTGGATCACAAATCACTGAGATATCCGGCTCAACATAGGTATTACTTTTCTCATCAAGATAGACAGCAAAAGGAGCTGCATATACCTCACACTTTCCTTTGTGAAAACGAATATATTCACGAATAACACTGGAAAGCTCCATTGAAATTTTTTGATGTCTGCGACTCGGTGGAGCCATCATATACATATGGCCATCAATCAATTCTGCTCTTTCACCCTCTGGTAAAGCATATATATCATCTATAGTATAAATTTCTTCTTTCAATAATAACATACTAGCACCTCCCAGTGAGTTTTTTCATGACTATATTATAATATAGGTTTTACCTATTCAGCAACTTATTTTTATAAATGCAGAAAATCCCCGACTACTTTTCAGTGGCATCCGTAAAGAGGTAGGAGAATTTTTGCTAAGCTTTGTTAAAACTCTTGCATAATTTCTTCCCGGATGGTATATTATGGCTATGAATTGCGGTGGTCGTCTTCGGACAACACCTTGAAAGAGCCTGATGCGTCGGGCTCTTTTTTCTTTTATCTTTTTTACTTTTTTTCCAGTGTTAGAGCATTCCTCCAACGCTTCATCGCTCTGTACCTCCGCTGCCGTTCAGCTCCAACACTGATCTTATCTGTCGGTGCTGTACCCGGAAAATACACACCCTTTTTGTACGGAAGATATGAAGTAACAGAGGACCTGGACAGGCCAAGAGCATTTGCAGTTGAAAGGACAGCAGCTTTATGATCCTGTGTTTTTCTGAAGTCATCAAAGGTCTCCTGCACCTTCTCCGCCACATCCGATGCATACACACCAGCCGTGATAAGCAGCTTCCGAACCTTGATCGGGTTCAGCCCCAGCTCATCTGCAATAGCCTGCAAAGACATCCCGGCATCATAAAGCACAACAGCCGGATCCATCAGCTCCTTCAGGATCTTCCCGGCATCATACTCCGGCTTAGATTTCCTGCGGCCACCGCCGGGCCTTCTTGGTTTATACGCTCTTTTCTCACCCATAGATCACAAAACCAGCTCATACATTTTGAAGGTCATCTCGCCGCCATATGTCAGAACATACAGTTCTTTCTTATCAATACTATTATGCAGCATTTCATCAGAAGGATGGATACCTTTCTTCCAATGTGGAAACGATGGATCACCCTGCTCCTGATTGATCAGCTCCCAGTACAGAGATTTTATGTTGTCAAAATCATCTTTTACTGCCTTACGAAATGTCATTTGTTCCAATCCCCTTACTCATGCAGCTCCAGCGGCAGTCCGTCCGGGTCATGAAAAAACGTCATCTTCTTGCCGGTAAAATCATCCACACGGATCGGCTCACATTCAATCCCGACCTCCGCCAGCTCTTTCACCGTCTGCTCCACACTCTCCACACAGAAAGCAAGATGACGCAGACCACAAGCCTCCGGACGGCTCACCCGCTTCGGTGGATTTGGTTCTGCAAAAATCTCCAGCTCCGTGTGTTCATCCACACACAGATCCAGCTTCCAGTCCCTGCGCTCTGAACGATAGTTTTCTCTGATAACGGAGAAGCCAAGCTTGTTTACGTAGAAATCCTTTGCGGATTCGTAGTTGGATACGATGATAGCGATATGGTGTATTTTTGATAGGTTCATTTTTCTTGTACTCCTTTTTGGGTTTGTTTTATTTTCGTTATAAACTATATGTCGGGCTTTAAAATATACCGTGTGCTTTGGCTCTGAAAGAGCATGTGTATAGTGTTTCACACACGGTAATTTTACAAGAAATACGAATTATTTTCAATTATAATTTTATGAGTGCTCGAAACAATGAGGTAATTATTATAACTATAAATGAGCAATTTCGTAATTTTGCATAAAAAAGAAAAAAACCTTAATTCGAATGTGTTGTATAATGAAAGTGACCAAACCAACATTTGCAACATTCACGAGAAAGAATGTGCCTCTTGCAATACTATACATCATTCTTCATTTATATACAAAAAACTTAAGAAATTTAATTTATGCAATTTTTATTCGAACCGGGCAATCAACCATCTTATGAGTATCCTGATTAGCATTTTCATCTCAGGATACCATGGAAAAACCATGGATTTTGCTAAAAGCAGTTCTTGTTACAACAATACGATTGCCCATTTTCTCAATTCCGGAAAATGGGATGATGTGGTTACTTTTAAATACCTTAAAACGTTTTGTCATTGTGGTTATTTACTCAGAAGCAGTACGCACCGGAAAACCTGTTTTCTGTATCGCGGACGATACGATTGCTTCATAGACAAAGCCTTCGTCACGGGCTCTGCCTCCTATTGAAGATGCGTATTTTCACCTGCCCTATTTAAAGGAAAAACAGGATTACGGGCATCAGGCAGTTGCGGTTATGCTTTCCTGTAACGGCATTGTCCTGAATTATGCTTTTGTAATGTACAACAAATCAATTTCCAAGATGAACCTTGTACAAAACATTGCAAAGGAACTGCCCGTTCCACCGGTAATGTCCTATCTTCGTAACTTTTGTAATAGTTTCATCACTATTTCATTTTTCAAAAAAATCAATTCCAATGCATAAAGTATAATGCTAAGCACAATCACAAGGACAACTATAGCTAAAATACCATTACAATAACACTTTACCAGAAAGGAAACAATAAGTATCGTCATACATCCAACGAAAGACTGAAAAAGACTTTTCTTAAATGCGCTTATGTCTAAGTAATCTTTAAGATCTTTACACGATAACCAACAATAAAGCAAAACAAAAAACTCTGCTACCACCGTAGTAAATGCTGCACCATTATGCTTAAATATAGGAATAACAATAATATTCAATCCAACATTCACCAAAGCGCTTATTGTTGTTGCTTTAACATTGATTTTTTCTCTTCCAAGAGGAATATTCAAACAATATGTAAATAGCCCTCCAAAAACTGCACCTATCAAACTTAATGACAAGATCTGAAGTGTAAGTACTGAATCCAAGTACTCCGTTCCACCCATTATTATAACAACTTCTCTTGAAATCGCAGCTAACCCTATTGCTGCAGGCAATAATATAATTGTTAAAGCAGTACAAACCGAAGTAAACACCTGTTTAATCTTTTCTTTATCATTTTGACCAACTAAAAAAGAAATTCTTGGTATTGCAACCGAATAAATTGCTGCTAGCATCGTTTTAATTACATTATAAATTTTAACTGCAAGTGCATATAATCCTACATAATAATCGCCGGAAAGTAATCCAATCATAGTAGTGTCTGCATTTACATATATTGTTGTTGCCACCGAGTTCGCAAAAATTGTCAGAATAGGTTTTATATGTCTTTTTAATTCAATACTCTTCGTAAGTTTTACTTGTATGTAACGTTGAATATTACGGTGCGGCAGAGCCGCCAGTCCGGTGTGGCGAGAGCCACCTGTCCGGACTAACGGAGCCACCTCAGTTTGTTTATTAAGTTACTTTGCCATTGCTGGATCCAGTCCATATACTTCTCTCATAGAGAGGTCTTTAGCTGGGTCAACACTTTCAATATCGATTTTATAGGAATCATACGAAATACGATCCATGATGGCATCGGCAAGAGTACTTTCACCATCACAGATTTGCTGGTACCATTCACTTTCACGGAACTGAGAACAAAAGATTGTTGAAGATTTTTTACGTCTTTTATGTATCAGTTCAAAAAGATTCCTGGCTTCAGCTTCGGTCAGTTTAAGAAGCAGCCACTCATCAAGGATCAGTACTATTGGCTTGGTATATTTCTTCAGGACATTCGAGAAAGTTCCATTGTCCCTGGCAGCCTGTAAGTCCAATAATAGATCAGGAAGTCGTACATACCGTACTGAGTAATAGTGCTTGCATGCTTCCATGCCAAAGGCACAGGCCATATAAGTTTTACCACTTCCGGTTGCTCCAGTAATAAAGATGTTCCGGTATTCTGTAATGTATTCACAGGTTGCCAGACGGTTGATCAGTGCTTTGTTCAGCTTTCGTCCAGAATGGTAATCGATGGCTGCGATGCTGGCATCTGGCTGTTCAAACTCAGCCTGGCGGATCAGCCTTTTCAGACGATTGTTTTTACGGTTGCTATACTCGACATCAACAAGCATACCGAAGCGATCTTCGAATGGAACTTCTTTCATTGCAGGATCATCCATCTGGATGCGGAATGCATCTGCCATAGCAGTCAGACGCATTTCAATAAGTTTATCGATTGTACTTTGATTTGTCATGATTGTTTACCTCCATAGTATCTGGCTCCTCTGGTTATGCCGTGTGGTTTTTCTACTTGAGATGATTCTGATTCGGTATCAGGTGCATCCTTTGTTGCAACCAATAGATTTTTGATACTTTTATAGCTGGGTTTACCGGAATATGAGAGCGCCTTAGCGCAGACCTGTTCCAGCTTTTCTGACGAATATTTTTCTGCCAGTTTCAGTAATCCCATGCAGCTTCTGTAGGATTGCTGTTCAATCCTGCCGGAGGTAAGTATTGCATCGACAACCTTACTTGTGTTAATTCCAATCGAATCAGCCCACTTACGGAACCGATCACCGTTCCATTCCAGATATTTCTGGTGTTCCTGCGGCATATGTTCTGTCACTGTAGAATACTGACCGCTTCTTCCATAGAGTCGTCTGTGAGAGGCAATACGATTGTGATTATAAAATATTTCAACCGTTGTATCTGTTATACGCACATCAACCTTATTTTTGATATACTGATAAGGCACGGAGTAGAACATTCTGTCTACTGCGATGTGATAGTTAAACTGGACGGTGGCTTGTTTCCACTCAGCCAGTTCAAAAGGTGTAGCAGGCAACGGAGCCAGTAATGGCATTTCTTCCCCAAGAAATAAACTGCGTCTGCTACATTCCTTTTTCTGGAATTTACGGGCGTTGTAGGCATCCAGTTTTTCACGGATTGAAGCATTCAATTCTGCAAGAGAGAAAAACTGTTCATTGCGAAGGGCTGCTGTTATCCATGTGGATATCTTTCCTACCGATCCCTCTACATTCGGTTTATCTTTGGGTTTCCGGATTCTGGCCGGAAGGATGGCAAGATTGTAATGTTCTGCCATCTCATGATAAGTTGTGTTTAAGGCAGTGTTGTACCAGTCACTCTTTTTATGATTCACTGCGGTTGTGCAGTTATCAGAAACGAGCATAGGTGTGACACCGCCAAAGAAATCAAACATCTGGACATGAGCTTTGATCCAGTTGTCGGTTTTCTCATTCATATATGCTTTTACAAAAGCATACTGACTGTAAGTTAATACACCTACAAATATCCATGCATCTGTTATTTCTCCGGTGTCCGGATCAATGATGTGAGCAGGGTCACCTGCCCAGTCAACCTCAATCTGTTCACCTGGTTTTCTAGGGATATGCATGGTAGCCCTGCGTTTTTCTTCATCCTTCTGGATGTAGTAGCAGAACTGAGAATACATTAGAGGCTCTTCGCTGCTCATGCGGCACTCCTCACAGTATTCTACCCAGAGAAGCTTTTTGTTTACGCCGTTCCGCAGAAGTTCTTTGCGGATGTAGTCAAAGTTTGGCATACGTTTATTCGTTGCCGACTTATCTTTAGGAAACATCAGCTCCTCTAGCGCACTGTCGGTCATGTCAAAATCCAGCGGCCATGAAAGATTGATTTCCGCTGCTTTTTTCAAAACCTTGGCGACTGTGTTTCTGGATACACCGCAACTTTGTGCGATGTTCCTCTCACTGAATCCTAAGCTTTTCAAGCGTAGGATTTCACGATACTTGGTCATAACTTACGACCTCCTTTATCTGTATTCACACCAAAGGTGTGTATTTACAATATAAAGGAAATATATGTAATAGAGCCCAATAAGGTGGCTCTGAATTACCGGAATATATGGCTCTCATTCTCCGGAATGGTGGCTCTCAAAGTCCGGACAGGTGGCTCAAAGAGCCCCGGAATAATCAACGTCTACAATAAAACCAATTCGATATACAAATCAATCCACTATTTGCAACTGTCAATAGTGCATATTGCAAAGCATCATTTTGATCTTTAACTAAAACAAAAAGTAAAACCAATGTCAGTATATAAATCACAATACTTCTAATCGTGACATATAAAAAATCTTCATAAATAGTGTTTATCCACTCTACTCCTAAGGTAGAAAAACCTATAGAAAGGCTCAATAGACCAATTAATTGTTTATATTCACTTAAAGCTTTAATATTGCAAGCACAAAAAACAAGCAGTATATATGCTATAATTGATGTAACTATACTTATACTAAAAATCTGATTGCAAAATTCATTCAATTTTTCTTTGTCTTTTCTGAGCTTTGCCCCTTCCCTTACAGCATAGGTTGATGTACCCAAAGCAGCAATCAAGCTAAAATATCCAATGATGGAAAGTGTATAATTCACTTTTCCGATGCCATCTGCATGTAGAACCCTAAATGCGTATGGATAAGTAATCAAAGGAAAAATAACCGACAATCCACTTCTAATTGCATTCAAAACCGCATTTGTTCCCAATGATTTACTTTTATTTTTAAACATATTCCACTATTCTTTCTAACCAAAATGCTTCATGTATACCAGGAAATTCATACTTCAAAGTGTGACTACGCTGACCGATTATCTTTGCTGGCACCCCACCCACTATAGTATATGCAGGTACAGACTTTGTAACAACAGCTCCAGCTACAACTACTGCACCTTTACCAATTGTGTTGTGTGGAAGAATAACCGACCGGCTTGATATCCACGCATAATCTTCTATTTCAACTGATCCACCTGAGTTATTTGACCCAAACATTGCGTCATTAATATCATGCTGTTCTGTCCATACCCATGCACCAGTAGAAAAATTAACATTCTTGCCAATTTTAAGTCCATTTCGGCCATCTAATTTACATTCATCTCCAATAATCGTTCCTTCTCCAATTTCTATCTTCCATGGAAAACAAATTTCAAACCCTCCATAAATGACGACTTTTTTATAAATTTTCATAAGATATACATGCTTTAATATCCAATTTCTATATGTATGGCAAGGAACCCTTCCTAATAGATTCAATTTATATCTAATCCAACCCTTATACAAATGGAATAACGCTTTAATTTGCTTTTTAGGAAATCTATAACTCATCACCTCTGCGTTTGTATACTGTGGCTTATCACTCATTAAATTCCCATATTTTTTGTCTTTATGTACTTGTAATTTACAATACAAAAATGTAATTAAATGATCCAGCAAATACAACACAAATATAACAAATATAGCTTTAGCAAACAATTTACACCTTACCTCCTTGTCTTATTTCTATTTTATCCATTCCAATAGAGATCTTTTTCTATCGCTACAATTTCTTTTGAAATCCTCGGAAACGCTTTTAATGAATTCATTTCGAGATTCTATATTATTTATAAATATTTTCCATGTTACATCTGAGATATTAAATTTCCAATTAGACAATTTTAATTAATCGCCGCATAATTATTATTGCGTCCTGTACTATATCATTAATCATCGCAATGTCTGTTCCTACAAAAAATGGTAAGAACATATGATAAATATCTGATTTTAAAATTTGCTCCTAATATGCTCTATATTCCGTCACATTCATCTATTTCCTTCTAAGTACTTTCCAAAGATAAATTCAGTAATTCCTAAAATGATAGGAAATGCAATTACACGACTCGAATCCATTATAATAAGCGTAGGTGTTGTACATAAAATATAGCAAGCCAATGCCATAATTAATTTACCATCTGAAAAAAATCTATTTTTGCATGTTTTGAAAGCAATTTTTATTATTCTAAAAACAGGCCATATATATATACCAATAACAAAAATTCCTAATAAAGCAAGTTGTCCTACTATTCCAACATCATCATAAAAAAATCTAACATACACTGTTTGATAGTATATTCCTGAAGCGCCATGAACAATGTCATAGTAATTTTTATCTCCAACAAATCCATTGGCAAAAATCGGATTTTTCAAAAAACATTCCCAATAATATTTATATGCACCTAAACGGGCTATACTGCTCCCGCCAAATTCACCTGCAGAAGAAAAACTATTCAAGAATTTTGCAACAATACCACTTTCAAAAAGAATAATGATACCAACAGAAATTGCAAATAATGCAATCATTTTCTTTTTTATGGATCCATCACCAAGCAAAATAAGAATTCCCAAAGATGCCAATAATGTCAAAATCATAATTCTAGAATTTCCTGTAAAGTAAATTGAAAGCATTCCCAAAAAAATCGAAATAATCGGAATCAATTTCTTCCTATTTTTTACATTTCTGTAATTATATAATTTATAAAAATTATAAATTATCATAAGAAATGCTAGCGCTCCAGAATTAAATCTTATCTTTCCATTTCTTATCATACCACCCGAAATCAAATCAGACGATGCATTAAATAGAATATTACCTGTTTTTATATAAGCAACTCCCTGAATTATTGCTATGACATACATAATAACCGCGATAAAATTAAATAATTCAAACAAACTCTCATATCCATTCTCTACAGAAAAAATATATAGAATCGGAATTACTATAAAAGAATATAAATAATAACTTGCAAACCCATATGTAGTTATTAATGAATTCAGCGGATACTTTATTGTAGTATAAAAGGATATACATACAATCGATAAAAGCACTACAATAAAATATTTTTTTAAAAACTTCGTGTACCTAGCCAATGCAGTCTTATGTCTTTTATAGCAAACAAGTGCGACTATAACAGATAAAGCCCCAATCCATTTTGATTTATTAGTATAAACTATAAATTCCAACTCTTTTGGAAGTGTAAATAAACTAAAATAATGCATTTCAACTATTAAAATTATTGTCAAATAGATTCTATACGGAAGAGCCTTCCGATTACATTTTATTACCATTAACGCTCCTCCTTATTGGCTTCTTTTAATATATTTAATAATATAATTGCAGACTGCTGATAACATTTATTTATAAAAAGTAATTTATCTTTATTCTTTTTTGCGACTGAACTGGTCGAACGCCCTTCCTTATGATAAATTACAATTTCAGGATCAAAAACTGTAACTAGATCATGTTTCATCAAACTCAAATATAGAATCGGTTCTTCATAATATAAAAATGTTCTTTCGTCAAATCCTTTTATATATTCAAATGCTTTTTCAGAAAAAACAAGAAAGCATCCTTGTAGAACCACCTGCCTTTGATATTGATAGAATTCCATATTTCGATGTAACGGCGTATCTTTTTTAAGTATTTTATACCGAACCAAATTTCTCAAAAATCTAATCCCACAATAAGGTCTATATAAACCTCTCTTTATAATTTTTTCTTCTCTTATAAATGTTCTAAGTTCTTTTTGAATATGTTCAACGGTGGGAGGATAATGTGGACTATTATCACATCGACCATCTGCAGTAAGAATTAATGGGCCTAGTAATGCAAATTCACTATTTCTATACTCATTGTCCAGCTTTTCTACCAAATCGTTCTGTATCAATTCAGTGTCACTATTTAAAGCCACAATAAACTGAGGTTTATAATTTCTCTTCGCATATTCAATGCCAACATTATTTCCTTTTGCAAATCCCAGATTTTCTGTATTTCGAATCAAAATCATGTTGTTTTTTTGTTCAATGAATTTTTCTATCTTATCAGCAGAATCATCCGTCGATAGATTGTCTACAATTACTATTTTGTAATTTTGTGTGTCAATTTTAGATTCAATAGACAACACACAGTCTTTTGTTTCTTGAAATGTATTGTAATTTAAAATAATAAATACTATTTTCATACTTTCCTTATAAATACACTACTTATAAATATCATTAATTCACTCTTCAGTTACAATTGATTTTGGAAACTATCTCCAGTTACATATCTACTCATCTCCTGCGTATCACTTTAGATTCTTTTCACCCTTTCACATCACAGGATTTTTTCTCTCACCGGTATGTAATAGCTTACTATTAATCACCGACATATTTACTTATTGCTTCTTTCATCGTATCCAAAACAGCAGTCTCAGAGTACCTATCTAAATAAATTGCCCTGATTTCTTTATTAAACTTTTCTACTCCATTTTGTTTATAATCGGTTATTCGCTTAATAAATTCCTCTGCTGTATTGCACAAATAATTATTTAATCCCTCATATCCACAAAAAGCTTCGTCAGAACCGAGAATTGTTTTTCCAAACATCATTGCCTCAACGGTCTTTGTCTTCATTCCATCACCTTCAAAAATCGGTTCTACAACCAGATCCGCATAATAATACCACGGTGCAAGGTCTTCAACTTCTCCAATAATATGAATATTATTTTTTTGATACGTTGATTCTTCTTTAAGTACTTCCATTCCTTGACCAACAATGTATAAACTAATTCCCTCAGGCAATTTGATCATCACGTTTTCAGTAAACCATTTGAGTCCTGATAAATTAGGTCCAAAATTGCTGCCAATGAAAAGAAGTGAAAAATCGCTATAACCGGGATTTTCCCCCTTATAATCGCTAAACTTGTCTGCTATAAATACAGGCAAATACATTTCCGGTTCTTTTTTATAGTAATGATAAAAAGCATCTCGTTCTCTCTTATTGTGAACAATATTACAATCCGCTAACATTGCATTTATACGTTCTCTCTTTAAAACCATCTGATATGATGGATAGGCTTTAATTTTTTGAATTAAAGATGCTCCAACCAATCTAGACTTCTTAGTATTTGGCGTTATTCCTTGATACATAACAAACACTGGCAGTCCTGTTTCTTTTTTTATCTTTTTTATCAAGTACTCATATGTAGAAAAACCAAGAAAAACGAAATCAAATTTCTCTTTCTTAATATAAGCCACTATTTTTTCAAATATATCTGTCCTCACCCATTTAGGGCATCCAGATAAGACATTTTTTGCCATTTGTATTTTGCTAGGAGAATCTTCATAAATAATAAGGTTCTTTTCTACTCTATTATACAGCGCAGTATCATTCTGGTCGGGCAATGAAATAACAGTTACATTGTCAACACCAACAGCCTTTCGTAATAAACCGCTCAAGCTCCTTACAAATTGTCCGCCTCCATTATTCTTATTTAAAACCGCCTGTGATATAAATACTACTCTCATTTTAATTTCCTTTCTCAAAAAACTCGTTCTCAAGCATTAAACACAAGCAATGGTAAACCGGAAGATGCAATTCTTGAATCTTATAAGTTTCTGTTTGTGGAACCTTAATACATACATCGCACATCTGATCCAATTTGCTATTTTTAGCCCCTGTCAAACCAATTACTTTCATACCTCTTGCACGCGCAGTAGTTGCCGCATACAGTATATTCTTGCTATTGCCACTCGTAGAAATACCTAAAAATACATCTCCAGCCTTACCATAACCGTAAACTTGCTGAGCAAAGCAAAGAACTGGTTCACAATCATTCATATATGCAGTAGAAAGTGCTGGATGACCATCCAAAGCAATAGCCGGAAGTGCTCCCTGTAAATTTTCCGCTAGTACGGTTCCAAACTCAGAATTTTCTTTGATTAGTTTATCGGCAAAGTCCGCTTGCAGTTTTCTAGAAAGTTTGAATCCTTTCATTAGCTCACCTACAATGTGCTCTGCATCAGCCGCTGAACCACCGTTTCCAGCTATTAACAGTTTTCCACCATTTTTATACGATTCTTCTAGCAGAAGATATGCTTTAGAAATTTCATTTTCTACACTCTTCAGCACGGGATATCTCTCACAAAGAACAGTAATATATTTTTCTATATTTCTCTTCAACTCTTTCATTTTCTCCCTCACACATTTACCCCATTATATATAATTAGCTACAAACTTGCTCAAAGAATCTACAGTAATGGTCTGCCCATAGTCTTCATCCTTATTATTGAGCAATACTGTCTTGCATCCAGCATTAATGCCCGCTTTGACATCACTCTCACTATCACCTATCATCCACGATTGTGCCAAATCTATATTAAAATCCTCTGCTGCTTTTAATAACATTCCTGGATTCGGTTTACGACAATCACAATTAATTTTTAGTTCCGAACGTTCTCCTTCATATCCTTTATGCGGATGATGCGGACAATAATAAACCGCATCAAGATATGCTCCTTCTTTTCCAAGAATCGTCTCCATTTTATTGTGAATCTCTTCCAGTTCCTCAAAAGATACTTCACCTCGAGCAACAACCGGTTGATTTGTCACTACAATAGCCAGATATCCAACTTCATTGATTTTACGAATTGCTGCTGCAACGCCATCAATCAATTCAAAGTCATCTATATTCCGAAGAAATCCAACATACCTGTTAATAGTTCCATCACGATCAAGGAATATTGCTTTCTGTTTGTTTTTTAGATTTTTACCTGACACTCTTCCCTCTTTATAATCTGCACATACTGAATAATACCGCTCCGGAGTACCCATATCCTTAACATATTCTGGACTAGCATAGCAGAACATCATTCCAGTTCCTGCTAATGGTTTCAGCAATTGCCTATCCAGATCAACCTTTACAGGTTTACCATTCTCCCCCATCTTACCTATTGAATCAGCATCAATATTAGCTAATTCCAAAACTTTAGGGGCGATGACATGCAGTCCTGCGTTTACACAATTTCTGTAATACTGTGGTCGTTCATCTTCTTTCGCTATCCATTTTTCAACTGCACCGCTTTTATCTGCAATAATCAATCCGCTATCATAGGGATGGCTATTCGGATGTGTAAAAAGTGTAACCAATCCACCATGTCTCTGATGAAAATTTACAAAACGGTTAAAATCCACATCAAAAATCGCATCTGCATTTAAAAGGAGGAAATCTGATGTTAATTTATCTTTAATTTTAAACAGTGCACCTGCATTCCCAAGCGGCTCTTTTTCAAAGTAATACTCAATATGTACGCCAAAAGGTTTGCCTGTCACTGGAGAAATTCCAGTACCATCTCCAAAGTAATCCATGATAATATTTCCCAGATGACTCACAGTAATGATAATGTCATTAAATCCCTGATTCTTTAAACATTCGATTTCTCTTTCAAGTACAGGAACTCCTTCAATTTTTATCATCGGCTTAGGAATATCTTTCGCCACAGAAGAAATACGGGTTCCTTGTCCACCTGCCATAATCACTGTTTTCATTTCTTTAATCCCTCGGTGCATAATCTTCTGGTGTGTAATGAATCACACGTGTTCCACCATCTTCAAATTTAAACGGAATATATAGTAGGTCACGCATTGCCAATCGAACAGCTTCCTGCCGTTCAGGTTGCACATAAAAAACTAGAAATCCTCCGCCACCAGCCCCCAGAAGTTTTCCTCCCAAAGCACCTGCTGCAATACCCTTCGCATATAATTGATCAATACAGTTTGTAGAAATCGCCGTTCCTGTCTGTCGTTTTAACTTCCAAGTATAAGCCAATAGTCTACCAAAATCATCAATATCCTTCGCTTTATCAGTTAGTACCTTCTCTGCTTCACCAACCAATGACAACATTTCTTTTAGTTGAGCTGTTTTATCGAACTTCCCTGATGCATTTGCTTTCTGAACATCAGAAGAAAATCGAGTAAAACCAGTAAAAAACATCATTAAATTCTGGTTGAGTTGTTTTTTTCTCTCAGGCGAGATGATTACCGGTAGAACTTCATAACCATTGGCATTAAAATTGATACGATTAAAACCGCCAAACGATGCGGCAATCTGATCTTGCCAGCCACCTGCTTCCTGGCACAAATTACGCTCCAAAAAAATTGCTTCATCTGCCAATTTCTTCTTATCGGCATATTTGCCCTTTAACGCATAAAAAGCATTCAGCATTCCTACAGCAAAAGAACTAGAAGTTCCCAAGCCAGAACGTGCCGGAAGATCTGCCTCATAGGTAAGACGAATCTCATGCATGTCTAACATCTTCATTGCATTTCGAATTGCCGGATGCTGAATATCTTCAATATTCGTCACACGCTCTGTCTTTGCATATGATAATTCTGTAGAATAATCAAAGAATCGAGGTAAATGACGTACATTCACATAACAGTATTTATCAAATGTGGTCGACAGAACAGCTCCGCCGTGCTCCATAAAGAAACTCTCCATATCGGTTCCACCACCAAAAAAAGACATGCGGAATGGTGTTTGTGTAATAATCATTTGCTTTTTAACCTCATATAAATTTTATAAACAATTTGATCATCTATTTGCTCATCAAACTTTCTTGCAAATAAATAATCAGATGCCATAAGTTCATCAAAATCTGTATTTCTCCAAGTGTACGGTCTTCCTCTTTTCCAATCTATATCACACATATTCGCATGATAGTCATCTATAATATAAGAATAAAGATTATTCTTATATGAGCTGTTATAAACAAGAGTTTGCAAGAAGACTTCATCACAACAATAGGTATCTTTATAACATTTTAAAATATCTTGCTCCTTAGATACCACATACCGTGCTAATGAATCTGTAATACTGAACCATTGACTTCCAATTGCTACATTTTCATATATACCGTATTTTTTTACTCTATCTATCCCCATCAACTTCTGAACCAAAATACTTAGCAATCGCAATTTATTACATGTTTTTTTGAGAATTCCTGCCTTCGCCACATTTCCCAATTTTTCTTGATAAAGCCAATAATATTGGCATCGTTTTCTTGCATCTTCGTTAGTACTAAAATGAATAAACTCTTTTCCTTTATTATTCTCAAAAAACTCATGTATTTCTTTCTGTGTCTTTATTGGAAGGTCCATTCCGGAGATTAAATGATAATAATCATAGTTTCCTTTTATAGCAGCTTTTAAAAGTTCCAATTCTGCCTCAATTAGGCTCTTTCCTCCCCACGTTACATTATGCGGATTAACCAAATAAATTTTCGATTTTTGTACAGAAGATTTTAATGTTCTCTGAAATATTTCAAATGAATCCGCGACTTTTTCATCAATATGAACATAAAGATCATTTTTTTCATCATCAAGCAGTTCTAAAAGCTTTGCTACTTGATCAAATCGTGTATGTACAATAATTAAATAAGCAAATTTCATTAGCGCCTTTTCCTCATAATTATTTCCGTTTTTCAACAACACTACTTGTAGGAACATCCTTTATCACCAATATTCCTGTATCAATAATGCTATCTTTTACAATTGTGACAATGTTCAGTATCGTCATAATGTTTCCAAACTAGCAATAATCTTCATTAGTGATACTTTTTTATTGAAAACCCTGACTCTTAATTCTTCTCATCGTATCAAAAAACACTCGATGTTCTAGAAGTATTCATATTTACTGCCCCATTGTTTTTTTATAAATTTCCATCAATTGTTCATAATTATCTTCCGGTCTATATTTTCGCTCGTAATCCAACCGTGCATTTTTTCCAATTTCAGAAATCAGTTCTGGCTTACTCCATAATTCAACGATACATTTCTGAAAGCCTTCAATATCACCTAATTTTATCTTGTAGCCATTCTTTCCATCTTCGATTGCTTCTGTTGAAAAACCGAGATCAGTAGCAATCAAACCTTTTCCAAGACTTTCTGTTTCGATTTCAACCATAGAACAACCTTCATACCAAATGGATGGAAAAACTACAAATTCTCCACCCTTCACAATTGATAGACATTTATCGTGCTGCGTATATCCAAGGAAGTAAACATTGTCGTATCCGTCTGCCCAATGCCTAAACTCTTCTTCAAGTGGACCTCCACCCATTACGACCAAAGGAATATCAGGTAACTTATCCCAAATCTTCATTAGGATTCTAATACCTTTTTCCTCACCAATACGACCATAAAAAACAGCGTACCGCTCTGGCAAACCCTCAACTTTTACCGCCTTGAGATTTGCTTCTGCATCAGGTACAAAATTGTATTTCTTACTAATTTTATTCTTATCAAATTCTATATTTGTCAGAAGTCGAATCTGATTTTCATTTAAACAAATATAACGATCAATCTGCTTGTAAAAGCTTTTTCTTTTACGATGATAGGTAAAAATTCCTGCCACAATAAAACTCTGCAATCTGGAGTTTTTAAAACACCCGTATTTGCACATACGAAAATACTTTCCATCGCCGCATTCATTACACAGTTCTGTTCCTCTCAGAGATGTTGAACATGGACAAACAAAACGGGTGTCATGTAACGTGGCTACAACTTTCACTCCGCTTCGTTTAGCTGCATACAGAATTGATGGTGAAAGTAATGGAAAAAAAGTATGAATATGTACAATATCCGGTTTTTCTTTCTCAATCATTTGTCGTACTGCTCTGTAATTTTTTGAACTCCACAGCATTCCAAATGTTGCCGATAGCTTTCCAATCAATCCTGCATTGTCGAACTCATCATTTGAAACCGTATATTTAATCACTTGATTTCCGTGACTTTCCAGCAACGCAGTTTCGCTCTTGAATACCTGATCATCACCACTTGCTGAACCTTTTCTATGGAAATTGTGTATTGCCAATATTTTCATAGTCAGTTCTCCCCATTCACAAAAGCTTCTTCATACTGTCCACAGATTTTATCCCACGTATACTCTTCTGCCACACGCATCTTGGCTCTCCGACCCATTTCTGCTATTTCATCAGCACTCATCTGATCTGCTTTATCTATTAATTTTGCAAGACTTCCCTGTTTTCGACTCCAATATAACGCGCAATCTTCTGCAACCTCTTTATTAAATCCAACATCAACCAGCAGATTCAAGTCCGTACTTCCAAGAGCCTCAATCAGTGAAGGGTTGGTACCACCAACTGTATGGCCATGGAAATATGCATATGCATTCTCACGAATTTTTTTCAGTAATTCCTGATCGTATACAGTGCCAACAAATTTAATTCTATCGTCACTCTTGAAATGCAGTTTTTCCTCCAGTTCATTCAGAAACTTATCGTTAACATTTGTGATCAGTGCAAAATCTTTCTGACTATTACTCTTCATGAACTCACGGATCATAACTTCAAAAGAGTTCTCTGGTACAAAACGACCGACGACAAGGTAATAATTCTTTTTTTTCAATCCTTTTTCTTTATACCAGCTCACAAGCTTTTCATCATCGTCAGCCAGCTTGCTAAGTGTCAAATCTGCACCATAAGCAATAAACGTAGTTTTCGGATTTCTACCTTTAATACCCTTACCGTCATAGCACTTATGGATATATTTTTCGATGTTCACAGAGTCGCAGATAGCCAGATCACAATATTTAACCATCATCTGTTCGGAAATCTTCCAATATTTCCGGATCGGTGCAGACCATTTTGCCCGCATCCACTCATGACCATCTGGATTTAAATATACTTTGCCGCCTAACTTATGTATTTCTTTATAAAAATGGCCTGCAAAAGGTCCTATACGACAAGCCATTATATAAACAATCGGATGAGGAATATGGTTTTTCCTGATATGTTCACAACACGCTTTCAACGCTGCAACATCATAATAAATTGCCTGCGCAGGCCCGATCTGTGGAATATTGATCTTAAAACAATGGGCATTGTGGAGTTCAAACTCATGGTCGTTAATCTTTGTCACACCCTCAAATTTGTTCTCGTCCATGCAGCCATCACCATTGGCCTTGCAGGCAACATGATATTTGATGTTTTCCTTATTCTGATGATACTCTGTAAGCTTGTATACAAAGGTCTCATATCCCCCGTATGCACCTAAACTCTTTGCACCAACCAAATACACATGCTGTACTTCTTTTCTAGAATCCATATCTCTGTTCCATCCTCATTTTTTCAACATCTATACACCGAACCCAGCCCAGGCCAAGTTTCAGTAATTTCACATTCTTATAACTTTGAATACACCCCGTACCACAAGGGCACAGTTCTTCGGCGACGCCTGCATTGGGCCGTCTGGCGGTATTCAACCGGAAAGGAGGCGTCACTGGCGCTTCCTCTCTTGCTGATCACTCAGCATTTATATATAAGAGACATTCCTGCCGCTTATTAACTTGGTTTGTTGTTTTTCCGGAAGCTTTCCTGGCATTTGCGGCCCAGGTTTCGGGCGCCGTTCAGGAAGCGGTTGACCTGATGGCCATTCTGGCAGATGAATACGCTGCCCTGTTTTTTTCCGGTGGCTCCGCAGATGGAACATTGCTTTTCTGTTCCGTCGGCGCGCAGCTCAAGTACCAGGATTCCTTCTGCCCAGGCTTTGTATTTCAGATAATTCCGGATGCGGATACTTAAGTGAAGGGGCGAATAGTTGCCACTTCTGTACATGGATATCCTGGAAAAATCTTCATCATACTCCGGCAGTACCAGTATCCCGGTCTGATTTTCTTTGCAGAAATCCATGATCTCCTTGCTGACCTGATGTGCGTAATGTTCATTCAGGTGCTTGAGATGCATGTAATATTTCCTGTTTGGCTGACTGACGTTGTCTTTATCGGTAAATGCCCTGGATGCTTCTACTTTTTTCAGCAAAGCTCTGCAATGATGCCGGTATGCATTTCCGCCTCTGCAGTTTTTTACAGCCAGCTGCCTGGATCCTTCATCCAGAACTGTGCATACTGCAAAGCTGTCCGTATTGGTAAAGCGGACGCTGCATACTCTGGCGCCTTCCTGCATTCGTTCCTTTGCTGCCCGGGCATCGGAGTTTTCCTGCTTGACAGGTACATGGAACATGAGCCATTTTTCCTCATGGACCAGTGTCGGTGAAAGGATCGCTGCTTCCTTTGGGAAGGGACGTCCTGTAAGTCCGCAGAGTACCCAGATCCATTTCTTTCCGTTCCAGAGCTTCAGCACTACGGAGGTGTCTGTCAGGTCTTTGTACATTCCCTTGAAAAAGGTGATGTTGGCATCGATCTTTTCGGGGAAGCTTTCTGCGCTTGCTGCGGTCTTTACTGCCATTGCAGCTTTGTTCATGGCAGATCTCCGAAAATAAACGGGGAGCTTTCCGCCTGGCGGGATGTACTTTGGTTCTCTTCCGTCTCTTCCGGAAACGGTGAGTTTTTCCAGATGTCCCTGGATAGTCAGCAGATTTTCGGCGCAGAGCTCTTCTCTTTCTTTCAGGAGCACATAGTAAAAGGCTACGGCTTCCCGATACAGGGCTTCTGTTGTTTTGATCATCTGCTTTTCCGGACAAAAGAGCCGCATTTTCCATGTTTTGATACTGTATCCTGTTTTCATGGCATCTCTTTCTGCTGTCAGGTATCGCTTAATATCTTCATTAGCGAAAAAGAGCTTGAAACACTGTTAAATGCTGCTTTTTTCGGCACAGCTGACCACGATTTTGACCACTAATAATTGGAAAGAAAAAGGAAAAAAGCTTGAAAAGTATTGATTTTACGCGGATTTACGCAAGAAAAAAGTGACCACTTTTAGTGACCACTAATGTTAGATTTCGATGATTATCAGACTGTTTATTCACTTTTTGATAGAAAACGATTGCATATAATGCTTAAAAAACGACATTATTAGCATGCTTCCTGTCTTTGGCACGCCTTGACAAAGGAAAATATCAATGATATCCTTACATATAGCTGTAAAATATGTCTTTTTTGGTCTGTGACTAATGAAGATAATAAGCGACACAAATCCCATAATCCACGAGCTGTCCAAGGATGTTTCCTCTTGTACCAGCTCTTTTTTTATGCCTAATCGACATTTCCCTCCCCAAATGCTATACTATACCCGCAGGCCGCGCGATCTGGCTTTTGGCCTGCTAAATTTCAGAAAAGGATTTTTTCTATGGAGAGAATTATTACCTATACGATCTCAACCGGGGAGTCCGGGGAAAATGTTCTTGGATTTCTTCGGAAAAAGGGTTTTTCCAAACATATATTGACTACTATGAAGCGGGCGGAGCAGGCGATCCTGCTGAACGGGCAGCCGGCTTTTGGCAGAACGGTCCTGAGGGAGAGGGATGTTCTTCGGATCCTTGTTCCGGAGGAGACCGGGGACGGAGCGGAGCCTTCCATTATTCCGGTACCACTGCCTCTGGATATCCTGTATGAGGATGAGGATATCCTTGTGCTGAACAAGCCTGCTGATATGCCTGTGCATCCCTCTGCCGGGAACTATGAGAATACCCTTGCCAACGGTGTTGCCTGGTATTATAAGCAGCAGGGGAAGGCTTTTGTCTACCGCTGCATCAACCGGCTGGATCGGGATACCACCGGGGTGCTGGTGCTGGCCAAGAACCCTCTGAGCGGGGCTCTTCTCTCTGCCCAGATGAAGCAGCGCCAGATCCGTCGTACCTATCTTGCACTTACTGACGGGATCCCGCCGGAAAGGGGGACGATCTCCGCTCCTGTTGCGAGAATGGATGCTTCTTTGATCACAAGGGAGGTTAATTTTGAGCGTGGGGAGGCTGCCGTGACTCATTATGAGCGTCTTGCAGTCAGCAACGGATATGCTCTTGTGGAACTGCATCTGGATACGGGGCGGACTCATCAGATCCGGGTGCATATGAAATATATCGGCTGTCCGCTGCCGGGGGATTTTCTGTATCATCCGGTTTTTGACCGGATCGGACGCCAGGCCCTGCATTCCTTCCAGCTGGAATTTGCTCACCCCATCACCGGGGAGCCTATGTGTTTCCTGGCACCTGTGCCTGAGGATTTCCGCAGAGCATTTCTACAGTAAAAAATCAGCTGTCCGGTAGGTGTTTCCTGCACCGGCAGCTGATTTTTTTGTTTTTATTTATTTTTTTTGTAGATCACAAGGAGTCCCTTGAGCAGAAGGTCCTCATCCAGAATGATTTCTTTCTTGCAGTGAGAAATGATCTTTTTTGCAAGACCGCCTGTTGCGATCACGGTTGTTTTCTCACCAAGCTCTTCTTCCACCCGATCAATGATCCCGTCGATGGCTGCTGCGTTGCTGTAGAGCACGCCGCTTTTCATGCATTCGATGGTATTGCGCCCGATCACATGCTTCGGGGCATCGATGCTGATCCCGCTGAGCTGGGATGCTCTGGCTGTCAGTGCATCCAGGGATATTCCGATGCCAGGAAGGATCATTCCGCCAATGTATTGCTTTTTGCTGTTGACAACCGAAACTGTAGTGGCGGTTCCCATATCGATCACAATAAACGGCACCGGATATTCGTTTAATCCTGCCACAGCGTCTGCCACAAGATCCGCCCCCAGCTGTCCGGGGTTGTCCATCATGATGTTCAGACCTGTTTTTACTCCGGGTCCCAGGACCATGACTTCTTTTTTGAGGATCTTTTCTGCTGCCAGCCTGGCAATGTTGGTGATCTGCGGGACTACAGATGAAATGATACAGCCTTCTATGTCTGCCTTTTTGATGTGGTAGATTTCCAGTAAGGTTTTCAGGTCTACGGCATATTCCAGTTCTGTTTTTGTTCTTACGGTAGCAAGTCTCTCGATGAAGTATGTTTTCTGATCATCGATGCAGCCCACGACTATGTTGGTATTTCCAATATCAATTGCTAATATCATAATTATATTTTCCCTGTCTTTATGCTTTTGTCTTCTCACGGCTGATCTGTGCGGATGGGATCAGATGTGCCTTGGAAAGTGCAGCTCCCACTGCTCCTGTGATCACTGTGGAGGAAATCATTTCGCATACTGCGTTGATCCCTACCATGAGACAGCAGCCGATGATGATGTTATGACCGCCCATCAGATTTTTTACATAATCGGTATTTCCGAACAGTCCTACAAGTGCTGCCATGAAGAACAGGGTATTCAGGAATGCGGAAAAGAATCCGGTTACTGCACATGCCACATAGGTATTGCTGACCTTTCGCATGCCTTTAAAAATATATCCGAGACAGATACCGTCCAGAAGACGTGGGATGAAGCGCTGGATAAAGGCAAATACCGGATTGATACCGAAAAGCACAACTCCCATTGCACTGGAGCCGCCTACTCCGATGCACTGAAGAAAGCTGGTCAGGCCGAAGATCGCACCTGCCACGGCTCCTCCTACGGGTCCGAGGACGACTGCACTGATGGCTACCGGGATCACGTTAAAGGAAATGGCCAGTGGCCCGATGTTCAGATATCCCAGTGGTGTGTAGGCCATCAGCAGAAGGATTGCTGCCATCAGGCCCAGTAACGTAAGCTGCGCTGTTGTAAATCTGTTGTTTTTCATTTCTTCTCCTCCTTGTTACCGTTCCGCTCTGTGAATATTTCCGGACATACAGCATTTCCCGGCGTTTTCTGCGGATACAATACGGTGATGGAAAGCGGTGATCTTTTTGTTCCGCTTTTCGTTTTTTAAACCGGCTCTCTGACCGGTTCTGCAGCTATGCTTCTGCCTTTGTGGTAAGCAGAAGGATCTTATCCAGGATCTTTAACGCTGCATCCTCCTTGCTCATAAGCGGGAGTGACACTTCTTCGTCCTGTGTGATCAGAGTCAGGACATTGGTATCTCCCTGGAATCCGGCGCCCTCTACCTTCAGGTTGTTGGCTGCCACCATATCCAGGTTTTTCTTCTCAAGCTTGGCTCTGGAATTACGGAGCATGTCTCTGGTCTCCATGGAAAATCCGCAGAGGAACTGGCCCTGCTTTTTGTGCCGGCCCAGATATTTCAGAATGTCGTCTGTCCTCTCGAGCTCTATGGAAGCCTGATCGTCTTTTTTCTTAACCTTGTCTTCGCTGACCTGCTTCGGACGGTAGTCTGCCACTGCGGCAGCCTTGATGATGATGTCCTGTTCATCACTTAAACCGGTGACTGCCTCGAACATATCTCTGGCAGATGTCACAGGTACGACCTTCACAAAAAGGGGCGGCTCAATGGCAGTAGGTCCGCTTACCAGCGTAACCTCCGCTCCTCTGAGCATGGCCATTTTTGCAATGGCGTATCCCATCTTTCCGGATGAATGGTTGGTGAGACAGCGGACCGGGTCGATGGCCTCCTGGGTAGGTCCTGCCGTTACCAGGAGCTTTTTGCCGGCAAGGTCTTTCTGGAAGGCGGATTCCCTCAGGATATATTCCAGAAGGGTTTCCGGCTCCGGCATTTTTCCGGCTCCGGTGTCCCCGCATGCCAGGTAGCCACTGGCCGGTGTGATCACCTCATATCCGTAGGTTTGCAGCTTCCGGATATTGTCCTGCACCACGGGATTCTCATACATGGCGGTATTCATGGCCGGTGCAAGGATCTTCTGACACCTGCAGGCCATTACCGTAGTAGTGAGCATATCGTCCGCAAGGCCGTTGGCCAGCTTTCCGATCACGTTTGCACTGGCCGGTGCGATCATCACAACATCTGCCTTCTTGGCAATGGATACGTGCTCTACCTGGAACTGAAAGTTCCGGTCAAAGGTATCCACCAGGCATTTATTCCCGGTCAGTGTTTCAAATGTGATCGGATTGATAAAGTTCGTTGCATTCTCTGTCATCAGTACATGGACATCTGCATGAAGCTTATGTAATGCACTTGCCAGATATGCGATCTTGTATGCAGCAATACTTCCTGTGATGCCAAGAAGCACTGTTTTCCCTTTCAGCATCCTTCTCCCTCCTGTCAGTCAACCATACGGATACTCTCGATCACCGGCTGCTGATCCTTTGCAATGGTTCCGTTGCCGTCTGTCGGCCTGGCATCCTTGCAGATCTGATCTACAATGTCCATCCCGGAGGTCACGTGTCCGAATGCAGCATAGTCGCCATCCAGATGTGTGGAATCGGACTGTACGATAAAGAACTGAGAGCTTGCGCTGTCCGGATCTGTGCTGCGGGCCATGGAAATGGTTCCTCTTACATGAGAAATATCGTTCTTCACTCCATTGCTGGAAAATTCGCCCTTGATGGTGTCCTCTGCTCCGCCGGTTCCGTCTCCGTTTGGATCTCCGCCCTGGATCATAAATCCGTCAATGATCCGGTGGAAGGTCAGACCGTCATAAAAATTGTCCTGTACCAGCTTTACAAAATTTGTGACTGTGATGGGTGCGGTGTCTGCATCCAGCTCTACATCGATCTCGCCATAATCCTTTACGGTGATGGCAGCATGATGGGTTCCTGTCAGCTGCTGGCTGGTATCGATCACAGTTGTTCCTGCCATTTGTGCATTCTCGGAACCATCGGAAAATTCTCCGTCTGCGCTGTCTGTATCCTCTGTACTGTCTGCGGAGCTGTCTGCAGAAGCTTCGGTTTCATGTGAAGTGTCCTCTGCATCACCGGAAGCCTCCTGATCATCGGCGCTTTCTTCATGGTCTGAAAAGCCTGCCGCCTCAGCCTCCTCCTCGGATACTGCATTGGCTGCTGTCTCTTCATCTACGCCTGTCTGTCCTTCTGAGGTTTCTTTCTCCAGAGATTCTTCCTTCTGGTCTGCTTTGTCAGAAGTACTGTCTGTGCTTCCGCATCCGGAAAGCATTCCTGCGGTAAGAGCTGTCGCAAATAATACGGCTAAAACCTTACGTTTCATATTTATAAGTCCTCCTTATCAGATCCCGAAAACGCCTGTTCCGGCATTTTCAGCTGAGCTTTTCACTCTCCCCCTGTAAGCTTTTCTCAGTTTAACATCATCTTTTCATAAAGTCAACTTTGCACGGAACCAGGTGCAGGAGTTACTGTTCACTTTGTTCTCAGCAACGTGCAGGATTCCCTTTGTTTTGCCTTGTATCTCTTACGGTTCTCTGCTAAAATCATGTATGGAGCTTATTATGGGCTCCGTACATATAAGAAAGTGAGGAATCAACATGGAAAAGATCACAAGTTTTACCATTGACCATATCAGGCTTCAGCCTGGCGTATACGTTTCACGTAAGGATCCGGTTGGAGATCAGGTGATCACTACCTTCGATATCCGTATGACTTCTCCCAATGAGGAGCCTGTTATGAACACAGCCGAGCTTCACGCCATGGAGCATCTGGCAGCTACCTTCCTGCGGAACCATAAGGAGTTTGGCCCGAAGGTCATTTACTGGGGTCCTATGGGCTGCCGTACCGGAAATTATCTTCTTCTTAACGGGGATTATGAATCCAGAGATATTGTTCCGCTGATGATCGAGATGTTTGAATTTATCCGAGATTTTGCGGGTGAGATCCCGGGAGCTTCTCCCAAGGACTGCGGAAATTATCTGGATATGAACCTTGGCATGGCAAAATATCTGGCAAAGAAATTCCTGAACGAAGTTCTCTACGATATCAAACCGGACCGTCTTGTTTATCCGGAATGATCTGCGGATACGATCCGCTGGCATGATCCTTGTGTTCTGAACGGACTATATGCCGAAACAAAAAAACAGGCTGCCTGTATCGATGTATTTCATCGGATACAGCTGCCTGTTTTTTATTATATCAAGGAGACATCTGCAATTGAAGCAGGATCAGGATTTCCCTGATCTGGTCAAAGCCTGTAGTCTGTGCTCTACTGTGCTGTTTTTGCGGTAGTATCTGCTGCCACTGCTCCTACCGGCGGGGTTGTGCTGACGTAGTCGCCGGATGCGTAGCAGGTCTGGCCATTATAATCCACACGGATCCATCCATTGTCACAGACACCGGTACACTTCAGGGATTCTCCGGAAAGGACACCTGCCACAAATTCTGCCTCTGCGTTGGCGTCAGAACGTAAATTCACACCCTCCACTGCATAGTAGGTGGCATCCTGAGCCTGTACGTTGATGCCGCTTGGGGTCTGCTCCGTAGCTGCTGTCTGTGCTGCGGGATCTGCTGCCCCGGCTGTGGTGGAGTCTGCCGCCGCTGCTGCTCCGTCTGCTGTGGAATCTGCTGCTGCCTTCGGTGTAGGTGTTGCAGTTGCCTTCGGCTTCTCTGTGGGCTCCGGCGTCGGTGTGGAATCTACTACTGTTACCACTGCATCGGTTCCTTCCTCATATCCACAGCCCTGTGCAAGGAAAGCCGCGCCTATTATCAAAGCCATAATACATTTTTTCTTCATTTTATCTGATTCCTCCTTATACGCCGGTAAAAAATTCTCTGCGTCCAATATACACGATTCTGCAATATTATGCAAGTCCTGGCCGGTTCTTTCACATATTTACCGGCTCAAAAAGCACCCGGACAGTTCCGCCGCAGATCATTCCCAGATCTCCTGCCCCCTGTCCCAGCTCGTAAACCTTTGTTTCCGTATTTCGGATATTTACTGCGTGTTTTCCGGCTTCAAACTCCACTTTTCCGCCGCCGATGCTTCCTGCCGTGCTTCCGTCCCGGAATACGAACATCTTGCTCCCGGTTCCTCTTGGTGAGGAGCCCTTCTTCTCGATGATCGTGACCATGGTTCCCGGTGTCCTGCGGCGTACTGCTGCCTCCACCTCCTCATCACAGTAGGTGCGGAAATGCCGGTTCTTTTCCTGCACGATCTCTGCCATGATGCTCACGGCGATCTCAGCCGGCATCTGTCCTCCGATGGGAAGTCCGATGGGGGCATGGATCTGATCCAGCTGTTCCTCCGTAAAGCCCTCTTTCAGAAGCTTTTCCCTGGTGATCCGCACCTTTGTCCTGCTTCCGATCATTCCGAAATATGCAAAGGGTCTCTTAAGGATCCCTCTTGCACAGGCGGAATCTCCCAGATGGCCTCGTGTCACCACTACATAGTAGGCATTTTCATAGGGAGGGATCCTGTCGGACAGGGTATCAAAATCTCCAAAGATCCTCTCATCTGCCATGGGAAATCTTTCCTCCGTCACAAATTCCTCCCGGTCATCCATGACTGTTACATGAAAGCCCAGCATCCTGCCGATCTCTGCTACCGGAAGAGAAACATGGCCGCCACCCAGTATGATCAACCTGGGATTCTTCTCGTAGGTTTCCACAAATATCTCCCGGTCTCCATTTTTCACAACACCGGTTTCCACAGCTGCTTCCACGGAAGCTTTCAGGAATTCTTCTGCTTCTTTATTTCTTTCTGCTCTCTTCGGATAAAAAAAGCTGCTTTCTTCCAAAAGATATTTCAGCCCGGCATCCTTTCCGTTCAGAAGGATCCCTGTTTTTACACGCCCTCTTTTTTCTACCACATCATATATTGTCTGATACATTCTCTGTGTCCTTTCTGTCCGTCTTTCGCTGTTTATTCCGCGGCAAGCTCCTTTACCGCCCCGGCAGCAGTGTCCACCTCTTCTTCCGTATTAAAATAAGAAAAGCTGAAGCGGACAGCTCCTGTTTTTTCGGTTCCCAGTGCTTTGTGCATCAGCGGTGCACAGTGGCCGCCGGCTCTTACACTGATCCCGTACTCTTCATCAAGGACCATGGCCACCTCTGCCGAGTCCATCCCTGCAATATTCAGAGTCACCACAGGGGAGCGTTCTTCCCTGGAAAAATCCCCGTACAGGGTGACTCCCGGAATTTCCTTTACCTGGTCATAAAAACGCCACATCAGCTGCTGCTCTCTTTTTCGGATCTGTTCTGTTCCAATTTCGGTAATCCAGCTGATGGCTGCGCCAAGACCTGCGATCCCGTGGCTGTTCAGGGTGCCTGCCTCCAGTGTCTCCGGCATATCCTGCGGATGCTCTCTCTGAAAGGTGAGGACGCCGCTTCCGCCTACCTTCAGAGGCTCCACAGATATCCCCGGCCGAACGCAGATGGCGCCTGTGCCCTGGGGTCCCATAAGGCCCTTATGTCCGGAAAAGCAAAGAATATCTATATGATCTTTTTTCATGGAAATCGGAAATACTCCTGCTGTCTGGGCAGCATCCACAATAAAAAGCTTCTGGTGCTTCTGTGCGATCGCACCGATGGCGTGGATATCATTGAGATTTCCTGTCAGATTGGAGGCGTGGGTACAGACGATCACCTTCGTCTCCGGACGGATGGCTGCTTCAAGCTCCGTAAGGGAGATCCGTCCCTTGCGGTCTGCCGGCAGGATTGTAAGCTTCATACCCTTTTTTTCCAGGCGGTACAGCGGACGGAGCACACTGTTGTGATCCATCTCCGTACAGATCGCATGGATAATTCCCTCCTCCGGATGAAGTGTTCCCTGCAGGGCGATATTGAGCGCTTCCGTATCATTGGATGTAAAGGCCACACATTCCGGCCCCCATACGTCAAACATCTCTGCGATCTGGCATCTTGTGTTAAAAATAAGCCTTGAGGCTGCCATTGCTTCGCCGCTGCTGCCCCTTCCGCTGTTTCCTGCATGCTGCATGGCTTCCACCACAGCACGCGGCACACAGTCCGGCTTATGAAAGCTTGTAGCCGCGTTATCCAGATAAATCATCTCATCCTCCTTGTGATTTTTATCAAATACCTTTATAATAAACTCTGGCTTTATTTTATACTATCCGAGGAGGTTTTCCAATGAAAAAAACATCTTTTTTCAACAGTCTGCCATTTAAGCTGCTGGTCGCTGTGATCCTGGGGATCATAGCCGGGCTTATCCTGAACCGGTACAGCACCAACGGAATCTCCATGGCAGTTCTTAATATCACAGTTACTATCAAGTACATTCTGGGCCAGCTCATTACCTTCTGCGTGCCGCTGATCGTGCTGGGATTTATCGCTCCGTCCATTACCAGGCTTGGCAAAAATGCTTCGCTGATGCTGGGAGTTGCGGTTGTCCTCGCTTACGGCTCCTCTGTTGGCGCAGCGCTTTTTTCCACAGCCTCCGGCTTTCTAATCATTCCACATCTGTCCATCCATTCCTATGCTGCAGGACTGAAGCAGCTGCCGGAGGTGATCTTTGAGCTGGAGATCCCGCAGATCATGTCCGTTATGAGTGCTCTTGTTTTTGCAATGATGCTGGGACTTGCCGCCACCTGGACAAAGGCGAAGCTGATCACTGGGCTCCTGGATGAATTTCAGAAAATCGTTCTTTCTCTGGTGGCTCGGATCATCATCCCCATTCTTCCGTTATTTATCGGCACTACCTTCTGCGGTCTTGCCTACGAGGGAACCATCACCAGACAGCTGCCTGTTTTTCTGAAGATCATCGTACTGGTGCTTGCCGGGCATTTTATCTGGATGGCTCTTCTTTACATCCTTGCAGGCATCTATTCCGGTGAAAATCCTCTGGAGGTTGTCCGCCATTATGGTCCTGCCTATCTGACTGCCGTAGGGACCATGTCCTCTGCAGCCACACTGGCCGTTGCACTGCAGTGTGCCTCCAGGGCAAAACCTCTCCGCAAGGATCTGGTCAGCTTCGGGATTCCTCTTTTTGCAAACATCCATCTCTGTGGCTCCGTCCTGACAGAGGTTTTCTTCTGTATGGCGATTTCGAAGATCCTGTACGGTTCCGTTCCCACGCCGGGTACCATGGTTCTGTTCTGCCTTCTTCTGGGTATCTTTGCCATCGGAGCTCCCGGTGTTCCCGGCGGAACCGTCATGGCATCCCTTGGCATCATCACCGGAATACTGAAATTCGACAGCTCCGGCACTGCACTGATGCTTACCATCTTTGCACTGCAGGACAGCTTCGGTACCGCATGCAACGTGACCGGCGACGGCGCACTGACGCTGATGCTTACCGGCTATGCAAAGCGCCATCATATTGAGGAGCAGCAGCTTGATGTGGAATTGTAAGAGTAGCGCTTAGTCAAGCGGATAGTCGCGATCCGCTTCGCTGCTTGCTCATAACCGGATATCAAGCGAATATCAACCAGATATCAAAAATGCCGCAGGCTTCAAAATGGCTCTGCGGCATTTCTGTATATTTCTATTTGTTTCTGTCTGCTTCTGTAAGTTTCTATATGCTTTTGTTGTTTCTATATGTTTCTCTGTTTACGGATGGATCACTTTTCCTGCTTTTGTGAGCTTTTCCGCTATGGTATACATATTTGTTACGGTTCCCACTGCCGGTTCCTTCAGTCCGTAGAAGTTCACGCAGGTTCCGCAGGTCAGGATCTCTGTTCCCTGCTCCTGTAAGGTCTTAAGGTCTTCGATACATGGTGAATCCTGTGCGGTAAGTCTGGCTCCGCCATTATAAAACAGCATAACTGACGGCGGTGTCTCCAGCTGTGTCAGTGCATACACAAATCCCTTGATCAGGATCCCGCCAAGCTCCGGATCTCCGCCTCCCATCTTATCGGAAGTGATGGCAACGGTATAATCTCCCTGCGGAACAGCCGGTGTGCAGACGATCTCAGGCTCTGCCTGGCTTCTTGAAGCAGGAGCTGATTTTACTGTCATATTGACCTCGTAACCACCTTCTGTTTTTCTGGATACGAAGCTGCATCCGGTACTTCCGGCAAGTCTGCTCAAATTGTTTACTGCTGTTTCATTATCTACCAGGATCAAGATCTCGTCTCCCTGCTCAGCCTTGTCAAGGATCTTCTTGGTCATCACAACCGGGATCGGACACTGTTTCCCCATTGCATCTACTGTGTGCTTCATACGCACTCCTCCTGTATTCTGCGATTTTTTATAATTGCTGTTTTATCATTATTGCTTTTTCGCTGTTTTCTTTTCTTTGATCTTTTATTTCTGCTCCAGCTCATGAGCCTGTTTAAAGATCTCACAGGCGCCTGTGTTTACACATCTTTCATGCGCGCAGTCCATAAAGGTCAGCTTCCTGCTGCTGTCCTCCTGCCGTGTATACTCACAGCAGACGGTTTCGCCCCCGTTCATGGTACGGCAGAAACCGGATATAAATTCCTCTTCGATCTCCATTCCTATCCCTCCGTCGGATTCTCAGTAATCTGGGCAGGTGTGATCTCCTCCAGCATTCCTGTTTCATTGTAGGCTTCAAACTGTTCCTCGATCTTTCCAAGGATATCTGCATACTGACAGAAAGCCTCCGCCAGCTCATCCCTATGTTCCGGAAGCTTCTTGTAACAGACACGGTGCTCCATGCTTGCCCAGAGATCCATGGTCATCGTCCTCAGCTGGATCTCCACCGGAAAATACTCCATGGTATCCAGATAATACACCGGAACTGCAATGATCACGTGAAAGCTGCGGTATCCGTTAGGCTTGGGATTCTGTATGTAATCCTTTTCCCTGATAAAGATCAGCTCACTCTGCCGCTTCAGCGCATTTACAAGATTGTATATATCATCGATAAAGTAGCAGATCACACGGATCCCGGCGATATCCCTGAGATGATCCTTGGCGTTCTGCACACTGTCTGAATGTCCTAGCTTCTCCAGCTTCTTTTCGATGCTCTTCTTGGATTTGATCCGTTCCTGGATATTGTGGATCGGAGATACGGAAGACTTCTGATACAGGCTTCCGTTGAGCACCTCAAGCTTGGCGCGCATGATCTGACATGCGTTCTGATATGGCTGGATACAATCGTAATACTGTTCGTTTGTCATGAAAAACCCTCTTTCGCGTTTGCTCAGAATATACTTTTATCTTACCGGACAAATGTGAGTAATCTGTAGTGATTTCCTAAGATTTTCCTGACCATTTTATTAAAAATCTATAAAGCCGCCGGCATCAGTCTGAAAGCTTATGGATAAAAAGACCACTGCGGAGCTTCGGTTCAAACCAGGTGCTCTTTGGCGGCATAAGCTTACCCTCGTCTGCGATCGTCATCAGCTCCTCCATGGATGTAGGATACATGGCAAAGGCAGCTCCTCCTGTCTCATCTGCAGCTGCTGCCAGATCCTTCAGCCGGTGGTTTCCTCCCATAAAGCGGATCCTCTCATCGGTACGCGGGTCACTAATCCCCAGAACCGGACCCAGGACCTTATCCTGAAGAATAGACACATCCAGCTGACCTACGCTGTCTTTACCCGCATAGATATCCGGATATGCCTTCAGATGGAACCATTCTCCGTCTACATACAGCCCAAAGCAGTGTTTCTCCACCGGTTTACATGGAAATCCCGGCATTGCCATCAGCTCAAAATTAAACTTCATGCTTCCGATAAAGGCTTTGGGTTCCATACCCTTGATATCCTTTACGATCCTGTGATACGGAAGGATGGTCAGCTGGTCATACGGAAATACCACTGACAGGAAAAAGTTAAATTCTTCTTTTCCTGTGTAGTCCGGATGCTCCGCTCTTCTCTTCTGTCCAACCTTTACTGCGGAGGCTGCTCTGTGGTGGCCATCTGCAATATAGATAGAGGCGATCCCGCCAAAAAGACTATGTATAGTCCGGATCTTTTCTTCCTCATCTACGACCCATACACGATGTGTGATCTCATCATCGGAAGTAAAATCATACACAGGAGCATGTGCATTTTTCCATTCTTCCATAAGAGTAAGAAGCTCTGCCGGATATCTGCACGCCAGAAAAATAGGACCTGTGTTGGCATCACAGACATCCACATGACGGATGCGGTCCTGCTCCTTATCCTCTCTTGTAAGCTCATGCTTTTTGATCACACCATTCATGTAATCATCAATGGAGCTGACACCTACGATCCCGGTCTGGGATCTTCCCTTACGGATCAGTTCATACAGATAATAGTTCGGTTTCTCATCCTGGATCAGGATCCCTTCTTTCTGGAAACGATCCAGATTTTCCCTTGCCTTCTGATAAACCTTCGGATCATAAAGATCGGTTTCCGGATCCAGATCCATCTCTGCACGGTCTATATGGAGAAAAGATTCCGGATTTTTTTCCCCGATCTCTCGCGCTTCCTCTCTGCTGACTACGTCATAGGGAAGTGCAGCCACCTTTTCTGCTTTTTCCGAAGCAGGTCTTACTGCCCGAAATGCCTGAAATAAAGCCATTGTATTTTCCTCTCATTCCTGCCCGGCCATACGCCGGACTTTCAAATCATCCCGTCCATTCTAACACATATCAAAATTTCCCGCAAACCCTTATCCGGCCCGTTTCAGCCTTCATATGGAGTCTTTCCCATGATGAGTTGTGCTGCGAAGGAACTTGTGTCTGTTGCTTTCAGACTTCATGTGGCGCCTTTTCCATGATGAGCCTGATATCGCACAGACGCTGCTCCATACGGTCTTATACCTTACGTTTCAGCTCCGGCAATACTGTCGCCAGCATGGTAAAAAAGCATGCACAGCCGCCTACAAGGTTGGAGACCGGTTCTGCCCAGAACACGCCGTCTGTTCCCAGGCCATTCACATGAGGCAGCAGGAGCGTCAGCGGTACTACGATCACTACCTTTCGGAACAGAGAAAAAAAGGTGGCCTTTTTTGCCTTTCCCAGTGCTACGAACACGTTTTGTCCGGTAAACTGCAAGGCCATAAAGCAGAAGCCGAAAAAGTAAATATGAAGGGCAGGAACTCCCTTTTCCAGAAGCCCGGGATCGCTGTTAAAGATCCGGATAAAAAATTCCGGAAGCAGCTTCAGGATTCCCCAGCCTGCCAGGGTATAGATCACACAGACAGCTGTGATAAATTTAATTGCTTTTTTGACTCTGTCGTATGCTTTTTCTCCATAATTGAAGCTCATGACCGGAGAAGCACCTGTGGTAAGCCCATGGACCGGCATGGTGAAAATGTCACGGACAGAATTTAAAACTGTCATGACACCAACGTAGATATCACCACCCCAGGTCTGGAGTGTGGCATTGCATACCACCTGCACAAGACTGTTTGTAAATGCCATAAAAAAACCGGACATACCCAGGCTTACGATACTGCCCACTCTTTTCCAGGAAATCATCATGGCGCTTTTTTTCAGGTTCAGGATCGCCTTTTTTCCTGTAAGGAAGCGTAAGACCCAGATGGCGGAACAGAACTGGGAAATGATAGTCGCCAAAGCCGCTCCCCGGACTCCCATGTGCATTCCAAAGATAAACAGGGGATCCAGAAAGATGTTCAGTACAGCACCGATCAGTATCGTGAGCATCCCTGTGTTTCCAAAACCCTGGCTGTTAATAAACGGGTTCATTCCCAGAGTGATCATCTCAAACAGGGTTCCCAGAAGATAGATCCTTATGTAGTCTGCCGCATAGGAAAAGGTTACATCACTGGCGCCAAAGGCATAGAGGATCGGTCTGTAAAAGATAAGGCCAATGGCTGTCAGGATCACTCCTGTGCCGATCAGCATCACAAAGGTGTTTCCCATGAGCATTTCTGCTTCTTCCCGGTTTCCTCTTCCCCGTTCCATGGAGCAAAGCGGTGCTCCTCCATTTCCAAAAAGATAGGTAAATGCGGTGATCAGGGTGATAATAGGAAAACACAGTCCCACTCCTGTCAGTGCAGTGGCTCCGATCTCAGGAATCCTTCCGATATAGATCCGGTCTACAATGTTGTAAAGGAGGTTCAGGATCTGTGCAATGATCATCGGCACAGCCACTTCCATAATGTTACGATAGACATTTCCTGTTGAAAAGTCTGTCTGATGTATCTGCATTTCTTTACACCTTCCTGCTATTTCTTATTTAATTAATATACTATATCCGGCGTCCAAAGTAAACTTTGCGTTGCTGTTCTCTTCGTGAGCTACTGTTCACTCCGTTCTCAGTAATACTTTGTTATCTGTGTATTTATTCCTTGCTATTTTTGTCTAAAAAAGTTATAATAAATCCATAAAAACGGTAGTGATTCCACGTAAAACCGGTCAAGAAACCACATTACTGGGAATCTGTTCCGCATGGAGGTATTTTTATGGATAATAATTATAAGGGCATGGCTGTAGGTGTTTTTGAGCTGGATAATCTGGTTGCCTGTTTTGTTGCTCTTGATGCTGCTTCCAAAGCAGCCAATGTCAGGATCCAGAGTGTTGAGCGTAACCGTCTGAAGAGTGGCGCCTGTGTCAAGATGCGTGGTTCTGTTTCTGACGTTAATGCAGCTATGGAGGTTGCGCTGGAGGCAGCCAAACCTCTTGGTAAGGTTGTTTCTCATACTGTGATCGCTTCTCCTTCTGAGGATACTGAGATTGCACTGAAGATGACGATCAATAAATAAAGGGGGCGACGGATTTATGAATTATGGTGCTTTTGGTTTAGTTGAGGTTGTTGGCAGCAGTAATGCGATCCTGGTGATCGACCAGATGCTGAAGACTTCTGATGTTTCTTTTCTTACCTGGCAGACGAAATGTGGTGGTCATGCCACTGTTTTTCTGACTGGTGATGTTTCTGCTGTTACGGCTGCCGTTGACAGTGTAAAGGGGAACCCGCCTTGTGAGATCGTAGCTTCAGCAGTGATCTCCAATCCTTCCGGTGAGACGGTTCGTCTGGCTGAGGAAGAAGCGGCTAAGAATCATTTTATTTGAGATTTGTCTACCTTATAATTATAAATTATAACGAACGTACGCAGGGAACCGCCCTGGCGTGGCGGGAAGGGCTTCGTCGTCCGCTGGCTTCTAAGGTGCTGCGGCTTCTGCTAAAACCATTCCAAAAAGTTCTGAACTCGCGTCCAGACGCTCAGACAGCAGAACTTTTTGGAATAACGCAGAAACCACACCCCCTAAGAATCAGCAGGACTCCTGCAGAACATCCCGCCACGCCAGGGCGGTTCCCTGCTGGCTTTTGTATGCGTGAAAATTGCCTCAGACACGGTGCTTTCACCCTAGCTCACTCTCTATGCCACACGTCAACAGCTCTTTTCGCTATATTCTTCGACCTCACGCTTCCACTATAGCCTTCCACTCCTTCGCACGTCAGCCGGCGAGGTACCGTCTGGTTTGGGCTGGCTCTGCAGGAGGGGTGCGCTTCTTAGGCGGTGGGAATCTGCGTTGCTGAAAAAAATCCAGCTGTTTGAGCGACGCAGGAGCGAGTTCTGGATTTTTTTCAGCGGTTTTAGCAGATTTCCGGCGTCTTAGAAGCCAGCCCCCGACGAAGCCCCAGCACAAACCAGACGGTACCTCGCCGGCGTCCGTCCGAAAAATCCACATCCACCATCTCCCGTCCATCTTCCACCTTCATCACAGCCACATCCCCCCGATGTGCCACAACCACTCTCTTCCCTCCGACATCACCGGAAAGCTCCATCAGCTCCCCATAATACTTCTTCGAAAAAACGCAGGGATTCCCGGTCTTCCCATCATGCTCCACACAGGCAATCCCTTTCCTATCTCCCAAAAACACATCCACCAGTCCAAAAACCGTCTCCCACCGCAACCACGGCTGATCTGCCACCGTAAACAAACAAGCATCCATCTCACGGTTGAACCGCAGCCCGATCTTCAGTGAGGAAGATATCCCCTCATCCGGATGCAGATTATAAAGAAACCGCGCGCCGAGCTTCTCTGCTTCCTGCGCGATCTCCTCATACTGTGTGACAACTGTGATCTCACACCTGTGCCCCTGTTCCTCCAGTGCTGCTTTCACTTTTTTCAGTTCCAGGAGGATATGCCTGTACATCGGCATTCCGTCTATCCCGTACAGCAGCTTATTGCTTCCAAACCGCCGGCTGTTTCCTGCTGCCAGCATGATCAGTCCCAGTTTCATATCACCGCTCCACTTCCTTTCGATTCCAGCTGTTTACACTTCTCTGCAGGCTTCCGCAGATTACCATGATCCCAGACTCCTGACCTTGCGCCATAAGCTTCTCCGCCACACAAGAATCCTCCAGAGTATCTGCCTTGTTCAGATACGCAAGAAATCTTCGCCCGTCCACTCCTTTTTGCAATCCGTCTTCAGACCGGATGATCTTCCACACATCCATCCATGTCACAGGCTCATCTGTATGCTTTCCCAGAAATCCCGCCACATCATCCGGACGGTGTGCCGTATCACAGATCCTTCTGCCGATGCAGTCAAGACCGATCACCCCTACTACCACATCTGCAAAAGAAGGGATCACCGGCTCATGAACAGCCGGCACTTTAAGGGGTCGGCGTCTGGATCCGTCAGCTTCCACAAGAAGAAGATCACAAAAGCCGGGCAGCTTTTCCAGGATCTCCTTTTCGGGGCCGGAAATCTTTGGCTGCCCGGCCTTGTGATAAGCCGCGATGACGTATCCGTATTGTTCTATAAGCCGGCATGCTCCCGGAATGTCCTCTGCCTCCGCAAAAGGACGTTCCGGTTCCCATGCCATATGCGTGGTTGTGGTCACGATCACACGTTTTCCCTGTCCGGAAAATATTTCTGCCAGTCCAAGGATCAGACTGGTTTTTCCGCCGCCTCCTGTGAATGCCACAGTAAGCGCTTTTTCATTTTTCTTCATGACACACTCCATTTATCTTCTAACTTCTTTCAGGGACACCAGGCTCTGTATCGGTCACAGATTCTTATTCCTCACAGCTTTCTCTGTTCCCGGAAGCACTCTGCAGGAAAGCAGCACCTCCAGTACTCCCCCTGCGATACACCTCGCCTTGTCTGAGATCGTAAAACAGTTTTTCTTCTGTTCTGCCCTTGGGTCGATGTCCGCGATCTTCATTCCCTCAAAAACAGGGTAGCCGTCCCGTATCAGTCCCCGGATCACGCCGGAAATGGTAGCCTTCACCGGCGTATCACCTACCATGGCGATCACCTGGTCTTTTTCAACAAGATCTGCGATCTGACAGATGTTTTTCATGTTACCGGCTGCCGGTGAATGGATCACACGTTCCTTTCCGATCCCTGCGATCAGTCCCGGCACTCCGGTATTCGGCAGGGCACTGCCTTTTTTTATGATCCTTCCCAGGTTATGGCCGCGCATGGTCTCGATCACGTAATCCACATCCTCCCCTGCGGTAAAGCCCGGTCCAAGTCCCACAGTCAGTGGTGCCACATCCCTGCTGATCCCAAGATTCTTTTTTGCAAGGATGGCATCGATCACTGCCTCCGGCTCCAGTTCGCGGATATGTTTTCCATGGGTATCTGTCAGAAGGGGGATCTCTCCCTGTGCCCAGCATTTCCTGCACTGGGTCCGGATATCGTTCTCCGTGATCCTCCTGCACACAACGCCTTCTACCTCTGCAGTTCCGTCATAAACAGCTTCACAGAAGGCCACATGACGGCGAATGGCACTTGGACGGTCACATTCCAGGATCAGGACCTGATAGCCACTCTGATGAAGCTTGTGGACCACTCCTGTGGCCAGATCTCCGCCACCTCTCACAAGGATCATTTTATCAGTAAATGCCGCTGTTTTCATCTTCATACACCTGCGGTCCGTTTCCCGGCATTCCTGCCGCAAGAGTATCATAAAGCTCCGCATAGGTTGCATCCTTATACGGGGATACATAAAAGAGTCCCGCGATCCCGGCCGTAATTGCCGAAAGGACAGACCAGGGAATAAAGGAAAGATCCAGGATAAAGGTATCCATCTTCTGTCCGTTCATCATCTCACGGCTTTTTGCAAATACTTCCTTTGTGCTCATATCCGGATATTCCGCAAGAAGATAAGGAATCATCTTATATTCGTAGGATTTTACCACTCCGGGAATAATAAAAAGCAGCGTCCACAATACAAGATACAGGTCCCGTAAAAACATGGTTTTTACGATATTACCGTAATTCCCGGAACGAAATACACTGAGGAGCTTTCCGGGCCCGGGTACAGAATAAAGGTTCTCAATGTAAAAATCTCTTCCGCCTACCTCCAAAACATTTCCCACAAAGAAATGAAAAAGGATTCCGATCAGAGCCACAGCTACCACGGCACTGGCACTCAGAAGTGCAAAAAGCACTGCCAGTGGGGAGCGAAATACATGGCTGACATAAGAAGTAACACCATTGATATCCGTACCCAAACGATACGTTGTAACACCGTAGTCCGGACTTACCACATTTCCGGCACTGCCTGTGGCCGCACCGCTTCCGCCGGTTGCCATCACAATAGCCAGCACCAGACTTACCAGTACTGCTGACCAGTAATTTTTTTTGAATGCCTGTTTTCCGCGCCATTTCAAGTCGCTGCGTTTCCAGCTGATCTTCTGCTCATTCATAACTTAACCCTCCATATATACTTCACGGACACAGAGTTCTCCCCGTCCCTTCTGCCACAGCGCAGGCTCCAGCTCTGCCAGATAACCGCCGCCGTTTTTTACATGCCATTCATAAAAAGCCCTGGGTCTGTCCGCATATTCTTCCATAATGTTCATGATCGTTCCGCCATGTATCACAAGAGCCGCTGTCTTTATGTTGTTACGGATACACTGTGTGACAGCCTTCTGAAATCCTGTAAGGCTCCGGTGCCTAAAAGCTTCTCGACTTTCTCCTCCCGGAAAAGGAAGCGTTCCATTGCTGTCAATCCACCTCTGATAATCCTGATTTCCGGAAAGCTCTTTATAATTTTTATTCTCAAACTCTCCAAAATCACACTCGGAAAGCTCTTCGATAATATGAAAGCTTTTTCCCGGAAAAAGGATCCCCGCAGTTTCCACACAGCGGCAGAGCGGACTTACATAAAGGGCCTCCGGCATGGGATAGGTCAGCTTTTCCAGAAATTCCTTTCCCTCCGTGCTCAGCGGTTCATCCGTTGTTCCGATATAACGCTGAAGCTTATTTCCGGGTGTCTGTCCGTGTCGTATCAGATATAATCTAATCATCCTTCAGCACCGTCCCGATCCCGCATACCACTCTTGTGACCCTGCTGCTTTTTGCAGCCAGTGCAGTGCACACCCGGCCAACCGCTTCTCGGTACTGCCGTTCAAAAGCATCCGCCGGAACGATCCCGTAGCCTACCTCCTCACTGACAAGGATCACATCCGGATCCTGCTGTGCCAGCTTTTCTGCCAGGCCGGTGAGATCTTCTCCTGCCTTCAGAGCTTGTCTTATGTATTCCTGAAATCCCAGAACACCCGCTGCTTTCAGAAGCTCCGCTTCTGTGATCTCTCCTCCGAATTTCCAGTCCACATCCGGGAACTGTGCTTTTGCATAGGCAGCTTTTCCCTGATATGCGCCTCCGATTATCATTTCCATATCTTTTTTACCTCATCCAAATCTTCATTACAGATTAAACGTGCCACCAAGAGCAAGCACCAGTGCCATCACAACCTCGCAGATGCAAAGGAAAAATCCGGAAAGATCACCTGTGGTCCCTCCAAAATATTTCAAAGCCATATGGTGATACCACCAGAATACCAGAAGTGCACTGACAGCTGCCAGAACACCCAGGACCGGATCTACCCATATCATCAGCGCTGCAAGGATCACAAACATCGTGATAAGAACATTTCGCACTGCGATCTCTGACGCATTTCTGGAAAATTCTGCCACAGTCCCGTCTGTCCTTGCCTTGGGAAATGTGATCACACCGATCCCGGAAAGACATCTGGACATCATAAAGCCCAGGCTCATGATACAGATCCCGTTATAATTTCCAAGGAGCTGATCCCAGGCTCCCAGCCAGAGGATAAAATATACACAGGCTGTGATAATGGCAAATGCACCTGCATGGGAATCCTTCAGGATCTCCAGCCTCCTTGTGCGTTCCTGCCAGGAGCTTAATGCATCCGATGTGTCCAGAAGCCCGTCTACATGAATGCCGCCGGTAACAAATACCGGGATCACAGTAAGGATCACAGCGAGAAAAAATGGTTCCAGAGCTGCATGCACTCCGAGGATCCCTCCTGCAAGCCAGGTCAGGATACCGATGACAGTACCCACAAAGGGGAAAAAGCACATCATATATTTTATGTTTTCCTTCTTCCAGTCCACCATGGGCATAGGAATCTTTGAAAACATTGCAAAGGCTGCCTTAAAACTGTTCCATAAGCTTTTCATGCTTCCTTTCCTCCTTTATGCCATACAGGGATCCCGTATACGACTTCCACAACCTCTTCTGCCATCTCTGCCAGCTTCTGGTTGATCTGTCCCAGCTCTTTTTTGTACTGTTCTGATTCTTCCTCGTAGAGGATCCCGTCTGAAAAGATCTCGTTGGTGACGATCACCACATGCTTTGCCTGGGAAAGAAGATTTTTCACGCCTTCTGTGATCTTTTCTGCCACCTCCGGGTGGAAGCCGCCTTCCCGGAACATCTCATTTGCAACCAGATTGGACATGCACTCCAGAAGGACCACGCAGTCCTTCGGGATGAGCAGCTCATCCAGCTCTGTATATCTTTCTATTGTCTCGAAGCCTTTTCCTGCACGCATGTGCCGGTGTCTGCGGATGCGCCTGTGGCTTTCTTCGTCAAAAGCCTGCATGGTGGCGATATAGATCCTTCTGGCTTCGCCAAGGGAAAGTACGGTTTCTTCCGCAAAAGCAGATTTTCCGCTTCCGCTGCCTCCTGTTACAACAGCCAGCATATTATTTCAGCTCCTCGTACTGTTCTACATTGATATCACCAAAGGTACTCATGGAATTATATACTGCACAGGACAGATCCATCATCGGAAACAGTGCCACAGCTCCGGTTCCCTCGCCCAGGCACATGCCTGCGTGGATGATCGCTTCCTTGCCAAGCTCCTTCAGGATCAGCTGTGCTGCAGGCTCTTTGGATACATGAGACGCAAGGATATGATCACTTACCTGCGGGCAGATCTTTACTGCGATCAGTGCAGATACGCAGGAAATAAATCCGTCCATGACAACCGGCATTCCAAGTGCTGCTCCTCCAATGAATACTCCTGCCATTCCTGCAATATCCAGTCCACCTACCTTTGCCAGGACGTCAATGGCATCTGAACGATCCGGATTATTCAGGGCGATCGCCTTTTTGATCGCATTGATCTTCCGGACAAGCCCTTCACTGGTCAATCCGGCACCACGTCCGGTCATATCTTCCACCGGTTTTCCGAGAAGCACAGCTGCTACAGCACTGCTGGTGGTAGTATTTCCGATGCCCATCTCGCCGGTTGCAAGAACCTGATAGCCTTTTTCCTTCAGCTCCTCTGCCATGGCAATTCCGGCTTCGATGCCACGGATCGCCTGATCTCTTGTCATTGCCGGCTCTCTGGTCATATTTCTGGTCCCATAGGCAACCTTAAGATCTGTACGGACCTTTGTATCTGTGACCATTCCCACATCTACAGGAAAAAGCTCTGCTCCACACTGACGGCACATCACACAGCAGGTAGTAGTCCCTTCCAGAAAATTCTCAGCCACAACAGCCGTCACTTCCTGCCCGGTCTGGGTCACCCCCTCTTCTACAACTCCGTTATCCGCGCACATGGCAACCACTGCTTTTTTTTCCACACGTACCTCCGGTGTACCTGTGATACCGGCGATCTGTGTCAGCATATTCTCCAGCTCTCCCAGAGAATGCAGGGGCTTTGCAATACTGTCCCATCTCTTTCTCGCCCCCTCCATGGCCTTTTCATCCAGGGGGCGGACTTTCTTCACTGCCTCATCCAAAGTCATCATTTGCTACCTCCAATCCTTTTACCTGTGGTAAAAATAATAAATTTACTAAAGATATAATTCAACGCCAGCACGATAAATTGTGTGCAGAATTTTGCAGACATATCCCGGAATCCCAGGATCTCCGCCAGAAGCCATACGCCACCTGCCTCAATGACCATGGTCACCAGACGGGCACTTATAAATTTCAGAAAGGGCCGTATATGATCCCTCCATGTTTCACAGCGGTCATGAAATACAAATCTGGAATTCACAACATAGGCAAACAGGATCGCCAGGATGATCGATATGATGTTGGCACTCATCAGCGGGATTCCCATTGCCCTCATGATATAAAAGCTTAACAGATTTACGAGAGTCGTACAACCACCCCAGAAAATATAACGGATCACATCATTTTCATAGAATTTAAGGATCCACTTTTTCATTGGTATCTCCTCCTCGTATGATCTTTGATACGATATATCTTGGACGACGTTTTACTTCCTCATAGATCCTGGCGATATAATATCCGATGATCCCAAGGCTCATCATCACAGCACTTCCGATAAAGAGCATCACGATCAGAAGTGTGGTATAGCCTTCCACCGCATGCCCGGAAAAATACCGGACCAGAGAATAGACCAGAAGGAGCAGAGAGCACCCAAAGCAGCCCACGGCACCGGCTGTTACAAACTGCAGCGGAAGTGTTGTAAATGCCACGATATTCCGAAACGCATATCTGATCAGCGTTCCTGCAGACCATTTGGATTCTCCGGCCTCACGCTCCTGCACCTCAAAAGGTACGGAGATGCTTTTGAAGCCTATCCAGGATGATGCCGCCCGGAAAAACATGCTGCGCTCAGGCATGGCGAGAACACTCTCCACCGCTTTCCTGTCCAGCAGCTTGAAGTCGGAAGCATTTTCCATATCAAAGCCGGTGGCACGGGACATGATCCGATAGAAAAATCCGGCACTTTTTCTGTGAAAAAGAGTTTCTTTTCCCCGGTTTTTCTTGATGCCCTCCACAACCTCGTAGCCCTGTTCCCAGAGCCGGTACATTTCCAAAAGGATTTCCGGCGGATGCTGCAGGTCACAGTCCATCACAGCCACCGCATCTCCGCATGCCTGTGCAAGGCCGGCCACGATTGCTGCTTCTTTCCCGAAATTTCTGGAAAAATGCACACCTGTCACATTTTTATCTTCCCTGGATACTTTTTCTATGGCTGCCCAGGTCCCGTCAGAGGAACCGTCATCTACCAGGACCAGTTCATAACGGATCCCGGCCTGCCCCAGGAGCTCTCTGAGAGTCCGGCAGGTTTTCTCCACCATCGGTTCCTCGTTACAGGCAGGCAAAACTACCGATAATCGGCTCATTTCTCCTGTTTTCCCCTTTCTTTTTGTTTTCCCTGGTGCCGGTAAGATATCACGATCCCGGCAAACAGGATAAGGCCGATTACTGTCAGTATCATTCCTGGCACGATGTATGGCGTACAGTATCTGAGCGTGATCGTATGCCTGCCTTTTTTTAGTTCCAGTCCCATATACATACTGTTTGCCTGCACAAGTTCTGTTTTTTCTCCGTCCACATAGGCGGTAAAACCTGCGCTGTAGGGAATGGAAAATACCAGGATCTTATCGGAAGTGGTCGTGATGTTTCCACGAATGCAATTGGTCTCCGTTTTGATATTCTGAAGGCTTTCTTTTCCAAGCTCCTCTGTCTGTTCTTCAACAGAAGCCATGGGCTGACATACCACATACAGATCATCAAAGGTATATTCTCCCGGCATGGAGAATGTCAGTGTCATAGTTCCTGCAGAATAGTTTTTATATCCCATATTCAGAAGAAAATTATGTCTTCCGCTGTAGCCGTTGTATTTATCTGTAAAGATTCGGATAGTCTTGTCCACGGAGCTCAGCGAAACATCCACTGCGGATTCCTTGCTTTCTTTCCAGTAGCGCCAGTTATTGTCTTCATAGCGCACGGTATTCTTCTTATATTCTGTCATGGAATCCCATTTTTTATCACTGACCGCTGCACGTGGAGAATAGGCATCGAAATCCAGATTTTTTGCCACAAGATAGACCTCAGCCTCAGGCTCTCCCTGATATCTGATCTGTACCGTTGCTCCTTCTTTGGTCACAATGATCTTTCCGTCTTTGATCTTACAGCCTTTTCCTGCTTCCAGTGTAAAATCTGCTTTCCTATCATCAAAGGTGAGGTCTGTCTCAGGAAGACTGCTGTCCTCCAGAACTGCCCCCTGCAGAAGTGCCTGCTGCTTTTCGGTCACAGAAAGCTTTTCATACTTTTCTCTGGAGATCCAGGAATCGTAGGTATAACCAAGAGGAAGGGAATCCTCGTCTTCGTAGATCCTGTATTTTTTTGTGACTGCCGCTTCGCTGTCATAGCCGTATGGCAGAAACCCATATCCACTTTTTTTGATGGCAAAATATTTTACCGAGGCAAGACGGTCCAGGATACTCCGTCCGTCCAGGCTGCTGTAATGATAATCCCAGGGGGTATTCAGATACATTTCATCAAAGAAACGGCTGATATTTCCATTTGCCACACTGAAATAATAGGAAGTACTGTTGGTTCCCATATACATGGCCGTATTCGCATAGGAGCCCGTTTTGTACTGATCATATCTGGTAACCGCTGAATCGTCCATTGACAGGATCGCTTTGTCCGGTCCGGACTGAAGCTTCTCCAATGCCTGATTCTTTTCCTCGAATTCTGGCAGATAATTCTTTTCGTAAGAATACTGGTACGAAACATTCAGAAGGATACTTGTCACAAGCACGGCGACGATCATTCCACAGAGATATTTTCCCTGTGTAAATATGTTTCCGTAGGAAACCACGGTAAACACAGCCAGGACCAGCATCATCAGAGCCATAATATTGCGTTCCGTGCGGGCGGATTCTGAAAACAGTGCCAACCCGCAATATACCAGCAGCATTACAAATATCCGTCGTTTTTCCCTGATGCCCAGCGTAAACAGTTCCGGATATGCCTGTACCAGGATATATGCGATCAGCATTCCATATGCCCAGATCCATCGGTTGGACACGTATGAAAATCCATTCAGTACATGGCCTGCAAATGGGATCAGCAAGAACAGGTTCAGAAGCACAAAGCCCAGCTTCAGACCCGTATATTTTTTCTTTCTGGAAAAGATCACAAACACACCTGCCATTGCGACTGCGGAATATCCAGCAACTCCCCACTGGATCATATTTTCGCCGATCAGGCAGCCGAGATATTTTTCGTAGTAAATGCGGTCATATAACAGCGGAACATAATTCTGTGCCTGGAAGCGCTCTGTTCCAAACAGCGTCATGACCACAGGTAAAAAGATCAGTGCAGCGATCATAAGTGCGACCAGATAAAAGCCTGCAAATTTCAGGAACCACTGAAATACATCTTTTACTGAACGTTTCCGGAATATTCCAAAATACCGGAAAGCCGCATACAGCACCATAAAGATACTGATCATATAAAAGAAATAAAAATTAGACATTGCCGCTACAGCCGTCGCACAGATAAAAAGGTGTGGCTTTTCTTTTTTGTAAATCTTTTCAATTCCCATAAGGACCAGCGGCAGATAGATCATGGGATTGGAAAAATATGGATGCTTCATGGACGCATAAATGGTCCATCCTGCAAAAATATAAACAAGGCTTCCAAGAAATGTGGCCTGTTTGGGATTCCTGCGGTAAAAGCAGTAAATGCTGAATGTGATACCCGCCAGATAAATGCGGAGAAAGATCAGAAGCTCATATAAGATCTCTGTGTCTTTTTCCGGTACAAAAACGGACAGTAAGGTCAGCGGATCACCGATCACATAATAATGAAGTGTTGTAAGGATATCGGAACCGTATCCGATATGCATATCCCACATAGGAAGGGAAAGCTTATGCTCCGTCACCAGTGTCTGCAGAACATTCCGCAGATATTTTCCGTAATAAGCCAGTGCATTGATGTGCTGCGGAACACCGTCATGACTCCAGATCAGGGATTTTCCATTAAAACAGAAACAACTGTAAATAAACAGCGAGATCGCTGCAAAAACAATCGTATACAGAATATAAAAATCTGCTTTTTCCTCTTTCCGGGATTTCTCCTTCGAAAAAAATCTCTTCATGTATGTCTCTCCTGTATATGAAAAAAGGCCTGCGGTGCGCTAAACACCGCAGGCCTGTCACCTAATGCTTAATCAGCAAGCACACTGTATAAACAGTAACTATTGATCAATAATTAGTCTTCTTTCTTATCTGCTCCATAAAGAGTGATAAGTTTCTGCAGATACTCATATCTAGCCTGAGCCTCAGACTCGTTCTTAGCAAACAGTCTTGCAGCTTTCTCAGGATTCTGACGCTGCAGAGAATTGTAACGAACCTCACCGTTCAGGAAGTCCATATAGTTCTCCATATCCGGTGTCTTGGAATCAAGACTGAACTTGTTCTCAGCAGCCGGGTTGAATCTGAAGTTGTGCCAGTATCCGCACTTAACTGCCAGCTCTTCCTCTGTCTGAGCTTTGCTCATACCTTTCTTGATACCATGGTTGATACATGGAGCGTAAGCGATGATCAGGGATGGTCCCGGATATGCCTCTGCCTCTGCGATTGCTTTTACAGTCTGGTTGAAGTCAGCACCCATGGAAATCTGTGCTACATATACATAGCCATAGCTCATTGCGATAGATGCCATATCTTTCTTCTTAGTCTCTTTTCCGCCTGCTGCGAACTGAGCGATCGCACCTGTCGGTGTAGATTTGGAAGACTGTCCGCCTGTGTTGGAGTAAACCTCTGTATCGAATACCATAACGTTGATGTCACGTCCGCTTGCAAGAACGTGGTCAACACCACCGAATCCGATATCGTAAGCCCATCCGTCACCACCGAAGATCCACTGGGATTTCTTGGAGAGGAAGTCTTTCTGTGCAAGGATCTCGTTAGCCTTGTCACATCCGCAAGCCTCAAGAGCTGCAACGAGTTTCTCTGTAGCTGCACCATTTGTTGCGCCTACAGCATAAGTATCCAGCCATTCCTGACCAGCTGCCTTAACATCCTCGTTTGTTCCGTTAGCTACAAGGTCTTCGATCTTCTCTTTCAGACCGCCACGGATCGCACGCTGTGCAAGAAGCATACCATAACCGAACTCTGCGTTATCCTCGAACAGAGAGTTTGACCATGCAGGTCCCTGTCCCTTAGCGTTTGTTGTGTATGGTGTAGATGGTGAAGAGTTACCCCAGATAGAGGAACATCCTGTAGCATTTGCAATGTACATTCTGTCACCAAAGAGCTGTGTGATCAGCTTAGCGTATGGTGTCTCACCACAACCTGCACAAGCGCCGGAGAACTCAAGGAGCGGCTGTTTGAACTGGCTGCCTTTTACAGTTGTCTCTTTATATTTAGCGATAACGTCTTCCTTCTGAGGAAGTGTTACACCGTAATCGAAGAATTTCTGTTCTTCTGTGTTAGCTTCAAGCGGAGCCATCTCAAGAGCTTTGTTGCCTTTCTTTCCTGGGCAGACATTTGCGCAGGAACCACATCCTGTACAGTCAAGAGCGGATACAGTCATTGTGAATGTATAGTCTTTCATTCCTGTAAGAGGAAGTGTCTTGATTCCCTCTGGAGCGTTAGCTGTCTCATCTGCTGTCATAGCAACCGGACGGATTGCAGCATGCGGGCAGACATATGCACAGCGGTTACACTGAATACAGTTGTCCGGAGCCCATACAGGAACGTTAACTGCGATACCACGTTTCTCATATGCAGCTGTTCCGGATGGTGTTGTACCATCTACATAATCCCTGAATGCAGATACCGGGAGGCTGTTACCTTCCTGAGCGTTGATCTTGCACTGGATGTTGTTTACGAAGTTCTGAGCTTCCTGAGCACCGTGGGATGCGTGAGACATGAAGAGTCCCTCGTCCTCAGCGTTCTTCCAGCTCTCCGGAACCTGAACCTCTACGACCTGTTTAGCACCGGCATCGATAGCTGCCCAGTTCTTCTTGACAACGTCATCACCTTTACGTCCGTAAGTAGCTTTAGCAGCAGCCTTCATAAGCTCGATAGCCTGCTCCTCAGGAATGATTCCTGTAAGCTTGAAGAATGCGGACTGAAGGATCGTGTTGATACGTGTTGGTCCCATGCCGGTCTCAATACCGATCTTAACACCGTCGATGGTGTAGAATTTGATATTGTGGTTAGCGATGAAAGCTTTAACCTGTCCCGGAAGATGTTTCTCAAGTCCTTCCATATCCCAGGCACAGTTCAGAAGGAATGTACCTCCGTCAACAAGCTCCTGTACCATGTTGTATTTGTTAACATAGGACGGATTATGACATGCAACGAAGTTTGCCTTGTGGATCAGGTATGTGGATTTGATCGGTTTCTTACCGAAACGAAGGTGAGACATTGTAACACCGCCGGACTTCTTGGAGTCATAGTCGAAGTAAGCCTGAGCGTACATGTCTGTGTTGTCACCGATGATCTTGATGGAGTTCTTGTTAGCACCTACAGTACCATCAGCTCCAAGTCCCCAGAACTTGCAGTTTGTTGTTCCCTCTGGTGTTGTAACAAGTGGTGCACCTGTCTCAAGAGAAAGGTTTGTAACATCATCCACGATACCGATGGTGAATTTCTCTTTTTCTGTGTTCTCGTATACTGCTACGATCTGTGCAGGTGTTGTATCTTTGGAACCAAGTCCGTAACGTCCTGTAAAGATCTTAACATCACTGAACTTGCTGTCACGAAGAGCTGCAACAACATCAAGATACAGAGGCTCGCCAAGTGCTCCTGGCTCTTTTGTTCTGTCAAGAACGGAGATCTGCTTAACTGTATCCGGAAGTGCATCGATAAGAGCCTGCGCGCAGAATGGTCTGTAAAGACGAACTTTAACAACACCAACCTTCTTGCCTGCTGCCATAAGGTAATCGATGGTCTCCTCGATGGTATCGTTTACGGAACCCATAGCTACGATAACATGCTCAGCATCCTCAGCTCCGTAGTAGTTGAACAGCTTGTAATCTGTTCCGAGCTTCTCGTTAACTTTGTCCATGTACTCCTGAACAACTGCCGGAAGAGCGTCATAATATGGATTACATGCCTCTCTTGCCTGGAAGAAGATATCCGGGTTCTGAGCAGAACCTCTCTGACATGGATGATTCGGATTCAGAGCACGGTTACGGAACTCTGCGATCGCATCCATATCTGCCATATCCTTCAGATCTTCGTAATCCCATGTCTCGATCTTCTGGATCTCATGAGATGTACGGAATCCGTCGAAGAAGTTGATAAACGGAACTTTTCCTTTGATCGCTGCAAGATGAGCAACCGGTGTAAGGTCCATAACCTCCTGTACAGAAGACTCACAAAGCATTGCACATCCGGTCTGACGACAGGCCATAACGTCGGAATGATCTCCGAAGATACAAAGTGCGTGAGAAGCAAGTGCACGGGCAGATACGTTGATAACTCCCGGAAGCTGCTCACCGGCGATCTTGTAAAGGTTCGGGATCATAAGCAGAAGACCCTGGGAAGCTGTATAGGTTGTAGTCAGGGCACCTGCTGCCAGAGAACCGTGAACGGCACCTGCTGCACCTGCCTCAGACTGCATCTCTGTAACCTGTACTTCCTGTCCAAAGATGTTCTTTCTTCCCTGAGTTGCCCACTCGTCTGTAGCCTCAGCCATTACAGATGAAGGGGTAATCGGGTAAATAGCAGCTACATCAGAAAAAGCGTATGATGCATGAGCGGCTGCATGGTTACCATCCATGGTTTTCATCTTTCTTGCCATTGTTTTTTCCTCCTTAAAGGTTTGTTAAAAAATATATTATTTAGGCTTATGAAGGCCTAAAATTCCATTGGTTATTATATCATAGATTCCCAGTTATGTCCATTTTCTTTCATTGTTTTTTGTATATTATCCTGTACAAACGCCGTTATCTTTTTCACAAATAAAAAAGAGCTGTTCGGAATTTTCCCTCTCCAAACTGCTCTCCTTATCATCTCATACGCTTATCCCAACTCACATCCGGGAATCACTTCTCCTCTTTTCCGAAAAGATCCTTCATGGATTTCCGACGGAGCATTGTCCACAGCTGATCCTGGATCTCCTGAAGCTCATCATGTGCATGGCAGGGAACTCCGTCCTGTCCGTTCCTTGGACACTGATATGTGCCGTTCAGGCACTCAATGATGGACATATCCGGATCGATCGCACTGTATATCTCATATAATGACAGTTCTTCCGGATCTCTCTTCAGCGCGTAACCGCCATGAACTCCGCGGTATCCTTCCACGAGCCCTGCATTCTGAAGCTTCTTCAGTATCTTGTATGCAAAGGGTGCTGTGATCGATTCCCTCTCACAGATCTCGCTGACGCTCAAACGCGGCTCCCACATCAATGCGCGGATAACCCGCATCGCATAATCGCTTTCTCTGGTGATAAACATTTTTAACCTCTCTTCTGTTCAACTAAGCTGCTGATTTATGATAGTTTCCGCATTCCATCCGATCTGCCACGTTCCTGGGTGTTTCTGATGTGCCAGAGAGCCGGATATCCATATCCCCGGAATACTTCATTACCACATACGACAGTATAACCTATTTTTTTATATAATAAAAGGTTATTATTTTCCTGTGATTCATAGGAATCCCCTGTTTTTCCTTTATTTAGCCGAAAAAAGGAAAATACAGCTTGCAAATTTTTCAGTTTACGGTACAATAGGAAACGATTGTAATGCTTTCGTATGTAATTGAAACGATATTTATTTAATGAAAAAAGAGGTATGATATGATTTCAGCAAATAACATCACACTGCGCGTTGGAAAAAAAGCGCTGTTTGAAGACGTTAACATCAAATTTACAGAGGGTAACTGTTATGGATTGATCGGCGCCAACGGCGCAGGAAAATCTACATTCCTCAAAATCCTTTCCGGTCAGCTTGAGCCTACCAAGGGCGACATTGTGATCACCCCCGGTCAGAGACTTTCTTTCCTGCAGCAGGATCACTTCAAATATGACGCTTATCCGGTTCTGGATACTGTCATCATGGGTAATGAAAGACTCTATCAGATCATGAAAGAGAAAGAAGCCATTTACGCAAAGGAAGATTTCACAGACGAAGATGGCATCCGTGCCAGCGAGCTTGAGGGTGAGTTTGCAGAAATGAACGGATGGGAAGCAGAGTCCGATGCTGCTACTCTTCTCAACGGTCTCGGAGTCGATACCGAGTTCCACTATACACAGATGGCAGACCTTACCGGTAGTATGAAGGTCAAGGTTCTTCTTGCACAGGCTCTTTTCGGAAATCCTGATATCCTTCTTCTTGATGAGCCGACCAACCACCTGGATCTTCCTGCCATCGAATGGCTGGAGGAGTTCCTGATCAATTTTGACAATACGGTTATCGTAGTATCCCATGACCGTTATTTCCTGAACAAGGTCTGCACACATACTGCTGATATCGATTATGGCAAGATCCAGCTTTATGCCGGAAACTACGACTTCTGGTTTGAATCCAGCCAGCTTCTGATCAAGCAGATGAAAGAGGCCAACAAAAAGAAAGAGGAGAAGATCAAAGAGCTCCAGGAGTTCATCTCCCGTTTCAGCGCCAATGCTTCCAAATCCAAGCAGGCGACTTCCAGAAAGCGTGCCCTGGAAAAGATCCAGCTGGATGACATGCGTCCTTCCAGCCGTAAATATCCATACATCGACTTCCGCCCGAACCGTGAGATCGGAAACGAGGTCCTCATGGTGGAAAATCTGTCCAAGACCATTGATGGAGTAAAGGTTCTGGACAACCTTTCCTTCACGCTTGGTCGTGAAGATAAGGTTGCCTTTGTGGGTGCCAACGAGCAGGCCATCACAACCTTCTTCAAGATCCTTACAGGTGAAATGGAGCCGGATGAAGGAAATTACAAATGGGGCGTTACCACTTCCCAGGCATATTTCCCGAAGGATAACACACAGGAATTCGATAACGACCTTACTATCACCGACTGGCTGACACAGTACTCCGAGATCAAGGACGCAACCTACGTCCGTGGATTCCTTGGCCGTATGCTTTTCCCTGGTGAGGATGGTGTAAAACATGTCCGTGTTCTTTCCGGTGGTGAAAAGGTTCGCTGTCTTCTTTCCAAGATGATGATCTCAGGTGCCAATATCCTGATCCTGGATGAGCCAACCAACCATCTGGATATGGAGTCTATCACAGCACTGAACAACGGACTGATCAAATTCCCGGGAGTGATCCTTTTCACCTCACACGATCACCAGTTTGTACAGACAACTGCAAACCGCATCATGGAGATCCTTCCTAACGGCAAGCTGGTAGACAAGATCACCACTTACGACGAGTATCTTGCCAGCGACGAAATGGCCAAGAAGCGTCACGTATTCCAGGTTAACGAAGAGGACGCACAGGATAACTAAATCCCATGCTTCTGTAACAAAAAATCTCCCCTGCTTCCGCCTTTACAGGCAGTCAGGGGAGTTTTTTTATCTGTTTTATATACGCTTACTCCATGGTGATCGGAGCAAGCTTGCCCTGTGTTACATCCAGAAGATCTTTAAGCGGTACCTTCAGGGTAAGACCTACTCTTCCACCGCTTACATAGATCTCATCAAAGTTTTTGGCAGACTGGTCAAACACCACCGGATAATTTTTTTTCATTCCAAGAGGGCTGCAGCCTCCGCGGATATAGCCCGTGATCTTTGTAAGATCCTTTACATGGATCATATCTACTGTTTTTTCGCCTACAGACTTTGCGGCTGCCTTACGGTCCACCTCTTTCTCGATCGGAACTACAAACACATAGTAGCCGCCGCTTTTCCCTTCCATGACCAGGGTCTTAAAGGACTGATCATGAGGGGCTCCTGTGATGTCTGCACAGTGGATCCCATCTATGAACTCTCCACAGTCATATGCGATCGCTTCATATTTTACTTTTTTTCGATCCAGCATTCTCATCGCGTTTGTTTTGGCTTCTTTTCCCATTTCTGTCACTCCTCGGATTTTTCTCAGTTGTCTTTCCACTCATCAAGCTCATCCAGATCCTCATCATTCATCAGATCCGGATCATCCCTGTAATTTCCATATTCTTCCTGCTCATCAAAATCCGCCATATTTTCAATATCCATCCGGCGTCTTTTCTGCTGCAGTTTTTCAAGATCTTCATAGTCGTCCCTGTTTTTTGGCTCATCAAAGCGATCATATTCTTCATAGCCTTCATGATCCTCCGGATCTGCATAGCGGGATCTGCTTCCCGTTCCTGCATTCCTTCGTTCTCTGGTGCTGCTCTGGCTGTGTCTGCGGCCTCTTCTGTCATCCGAAGCATAACTTCTGCCGGAGGTTCTGTTGCTGCCGGAGGTTCCGGAAGTGCTTCTTCTTTCAGTGGAACTGCTTTTGCTGTTTCTTTCGCTTCCGGATCTTTTTCGGCTGTCTGCATAATTTCTTTCTCTTCTGTCAGAGTTGCGTTCTTCTCTGTCAGATGCTCTGCGGGAATGTTTTTCCACCCGGCTTTCCCGTTCATCGTCTGCCCGGTTTTCGTATGTATATCTGCGATCGTCCCTGTTACGGTCAGAGGTGTATCCACGGTCGTTTCCTCTACGGTCCCTTCCTGCCGGCTTCCTGGTCTTCTCCGGCAGAGCTCCATCATCGTCATCCTCTTCTTCGTCATCTTCCTCATCGTATCGATCTTTGTTGATGGCGAACTGGATCAGCATACCAAGGAGCGCAATTCCCGCTGCCATGCCGACGCCATATGGAAACTGCGCCAGCCCTGCGATCTTTGCAATGGAAAGCCCTGCCAGTACACCACCCAGCACACTGGTTCCGACAATGATCACGCCTTTTGCATAACGCATGGCAAGCACTCCCAGTCCCACGCCGATAAGGATGCACAGAAAAAAGGAAAAAGAGCTGGTCGGATGGACCAGATAGATACTCAGTGTTATTCCGATACCAAATCCCAGCACAAAGATTCCTGCCCTGTAGATCAGAAACGAAACAACAGCCAGTACGATCCCAAGTCCCGCCATAGCACCTGCGATCACCATTTTATCCTGAACACCGGACATATAGGTTACACCAAAGCCGGCGCCCGCTCCGATGATAAATCCAAAGATCATCATCCAGAGCCGGAGGATACGGTATCCCAGGATACAGTTCAAAAGTCCGAAGACACAGAGAACTCCGTATACGATCACCATAAGCTGGCCGATCTGTTCTATCCCTCCTGTTCTCTGCAGTATGTCAAATCCTCTTGACAACATATCCATATCCATAACTTACTCCTCTCTTTCCAAAACCTTCGAAAATCTTCCCGAAGATGTTTCAGAAAATAAAATATATGGTATAAAAATTATCCATCACTCCATAATGATACTCCACCTGACCAAGTCCGTGAAGCTTCATATAATACTGTGCCACATTCTGTACCACGCCATCATCCAGCAGCTCCTGACAGGCTTCAGAAAAAGCTTCCTGACTGCCAAACTTGAAACGCACTACAGCCACACCATTATCCAGTCTCATCTTACAATAATCATATATGTCCTGCCAGCTGTAATCTTCAAAGTACCCCTGGTTCAGCACATAAAAATCCAGATCCTTCGCAGTACATGCCGGAACGGTCAGTTCTTCCGATGGTGAATAGGTTTTTTCATATTCTTCCGGGAAAGGGCAGAGATAATCGTAAAGGATCGTCTTATGTTCTTCCAGCTGTACGGCATCTCCATTGAGGAAATCCGGCTGATCCCCGTTGGTGGCATCTACATAATAATACTCCTGGCCTATTTTTACAATATCCCATGCATGACCCTCTGTACTTCCCTTTGTGCTTCCGTCCACATAAATACAGGGAATATCCAGCCTTTCCAGAAGATACTGGACAGCTCCTGCATATCCGGCGCAGACTGCGGATTTTTTCCAGAAAACGCCTGCTATGCTCTGATCATCCTCCCCGGTCTGATACTGGGTATGGTCAATAACATACGTATAAACAATGCGTACCTTCTCGTAGTCACCGGCATCCTCCGGAATCAGGGCTCTGACCTCCTGAAAGCTCTGCTCCATCGCCGTCTGTATCTCATCGATCTCGCCGTCTGTATAAGTATAGCCCGGAGTAAAAACGCAGTAATCACTGTCTGAATACGTAGTTTTGTAGATTTTTTCACGATTGTGGGCCCAGAATATCTCCGGGTGGTCTTTCAATACTGCATGATAGCTTCTGTCAATACTGTCATCATCAGAGATTGTCAGATAAAACTCCTTTTCCCGGGCACGGATTCCTTTCAGCAGCTCCCGATATACTCTCTGCTCTTCTTCCGTAAGCTGTTTGAAATAATATTCCTGATGCCCTTCTTCGCTCTGGGCAACCTCCATCTGACGCAGTTCCTCTACTTCCTTTGGTTCGCCTGAAATAATGCTCTTTGCTATGGAGCGGATCTGATCCAGTGCCCCTGCCGAAGCGCTAAAGGGCTGAAGGATCACTGCGGCTGTAAGCACTGCGGCTGCCATGGGGCAGAAATTTCTTTTTTTCATAATCTCATGTCCTCTGTCTGAAGCAGCGATTGTAAGAAAGGGCAGCCTCCCGTGGGAGACTGCCCTTATCTTCAATCGCTGTCCCTTAGTTTTCCATTTCCAGTGTTTCTACATCATTATCAAATGTATCCACTGCATCGTCCATGGTCTCCTGATCCAGAGTCAGCGTCTCAACTTCATCTTCTTCCTCATCCTCCTGCAAAGCCGTATTCTTAAAATCTGCAAGAAGGTCACTGGAAACAGTATCCCCGGATGCCAGTGCATCCTTCAGTGCATCAGATCTAACCACATCCGTGAGGAGCTTTTCTGCACTCTCCTCTGTCAGAACATCATTCTCTGTAGCTGTGGTCTCATTTTCCTCCGCCGTTGTATCCTGATAGAAGGATGGCTTTCTGATATAACGGAAGCTTGCACTGTATGCCTCACCAACCGTTACACCATTCTTGCTTGAGGAACAATGTACTGCGATCCAGTCGCCGGAATCCGTCTTTCCGCACAGGATACCAACGTGGTTGTTGCTTCCTGCTTCCGGTCCTCTCTGGAATACCAGATCTCCTGGCTGTGCATCTGCTTCGCTGACAACACCGGCCTTCTCCCACTGGTCAGAGGTTCCGTCTCCAACTGCTGCCTGCATTCCCTGATCCTTATATCCATTGATCACTGCCCAGGTAACAAAGCCGCTGCAGTCCAGACCATATGCACGGAGCGTACCGGAGCTTCTGCTGCCGTCTGCAGATACCTTCTCAACGGAGCCCCAGCTTGGATCTTCTCCGATCACCGTAGATTTACCGCCCCAGAAATATCCGACCTTGCCAACCAGTGAATACGCTGCGGTGATAACATCTACACGATCCTCAGAAACATTGTCTCCCACGCTTTCGCGGACAAAGCCTTTGGATGCGGTAACTACCGCACAGAGAAGCTTACAGTCTGTTTCCACATATTTCTTAAGGACGCTTCTGTCTTCCTTTGCAATATTGTTCTTCTTGATGTAGTAGTTGATCTTGCGATTTCCGTAGGATATCTTGGTAATATCCTGCTTGTCCCTGACGATAGGGTTCATCTCCGCAAAAATCCTTGCCAGATCATCCTTGCAGGATGCATCCAATGTAAATGACGTTGCTCCTGCTTTGCTCTTTTCGTAAATATAAACAGCAAGGATATCCTGCCAGTTTCTTACCAGAAGTGTATTCTCCGTATCGGTAAGCTTGTTCTTCTCTTTATATTCTCTTTCGATCTCTTCCATTACAGAAGCAAAATCATCGGAGAAGGACAGATGATAATTGCTCTTAAGACTATCCAGATAAAAATCCTTGCCCGCATGGAGATTGGATACCATATTTGTCACATAAACAGGATCTCCGATCTGTGTTGCTGTGGCGTTATTTCCATCTGTGATCTCTGTATTCTTGTTATCTTCCTTGCTGTTATCACTGTTGTTCTTGTCGGCAGCTGCAAGCTTGGCTTCTGCCTCAGTCAGGATCTTATAATTCGTAACCTTGGCCTTTTCTGTATTAGACAGTGCCTCATAAGCTGCACGTACGCTATCTATCTCCGCTTTATCTGCTGCTGTGATCGTTCTGCCTGCCAGTGCTTTGATCTTCCGGATCACCGCCTGTACCTTTGCAGAGTCATCCCTGTCCGGTGTTTCCGTCGGTGCCGGTGTTGCGGTTGGTGCAGGTGTCGCTGTCGGCGCAGGAGTTGCTGTTGGCTCCGGTGTCGCTGTCGGTGCCGGTGTTGCGGTTGGCTCCGGTGTTTCCGTCGGTGCAGGTATCGGTGTATCCGTTGGTTCCGGCGCTGTAGTTGGTTCCGGGTCAGGTGCAGCAGTTATTTCCGGTTCCGGCGCAGCTGTCGGCACCGGATCTGCCGGAGCTTCCGGTTCCGGTTCACTTACCTCGCTCCCGTCTCCTAAAACACCTTCCTCAGCAACAACATTATCTGCTTCCTCGGCGGCTTTTACTCCGGTTGGAACTGCCAGTACCATAGCTGATAACATCGTGATGCAAAAAAACTTATTCAGGTACTTGTTCTTCATATTTATTAAGATGCTCCCTTCTTTCCTTGAACATCCCTTTACTTCCCCTATAATAAAGGTCTGCCTTAAACCGTTTGATAACTTAAAGTTTAATTCAATTCATTTTAGCATACGAAAATCGTGAAATCAACCATTCTGGTAGGATATCTCCTTTAATTCATCTATTTTTCACTTTTTATTCACATTTTTGTAAGATTTTTTAGAGTTTACCATAACGTAAAAAAGCCACAGTGCTCTCACACACTGCGGCTTTTATATACTGTCAGACAGTCACTGCCGGCTGTCCGCCCATATGAAACTGTTTTCTGACACAGAGCTGAAAAATCCCCTGTACAACCTGATAGCACACCCGAAGGATAAAACGGATGTCATCGGCAATGCATCGTGGGCTTTCCAGATAATATGCATGACGCTCACGGATATATTCCACAAGTTCCTCAAAGCTTTCAAACTGCTTCGCTTCTTCCAGCTGGCTGTCTGCTGCGCCGCTGAGGATGCATTCTCTCAGGCGGTTTTTCAGCTCAGCTTCATAAGAATTATGTGCTGCAAGATTTCCTTTGTATGTTTTGTTATGAGGAAAAGTAAAATAATCAGCCATATAATGCATGACCTCACCGAATCTTCTCCAGTATACTCTGGCATTCTCTTCCTCCGGGTTCTTCTCGACAAGCGCCCTCATCTTATTCTGGAGGTGATCGAATGTTCCGAAAAACTCATGTCTGGTGGTGAGAAACGATGGTTTCAGATCCGGCATGATATTGCCCAGGCAAAACGCTTTTCTGTGCTGCTGGAGACTGTACACCTCAGACATCTGGTCAGCCAGGTATCTGCCTAACAGTATATGTGATTTTTTACGCAATTTTTTCCCTCTTCCTTCTTTCCTGATCCAGATCCTGACCGGTCAACAGTAATTTGGTTCCGCCCGGTCCTCTTCTGGGATCCATAAATCATCCGTTTACCGGAACCAACTTTACTATAGCACTGTTTTTTCAAATAATCAAATAAAGATTATGTGAATTTTAATCCAGATCAAAAAGCCGCCGCTGCTTCAGATCAATAGATGCCCAGACGTTACTTGTCTTCGGTTCTCCGTAAAGATAAACCGTGCTGGAACCAAGCAGCATATATAATTCACTTTTTGTTCCAATCCCTCCGTCAAGTCCAACACTGTTGTGCGCAATATCTTTTGGCAATGGTGCTTTTTCAAGCACTGCCAGGCCGCTTATTGCATCAAATCGTGTGTATAATCCCAGATATTCCGGGAAATGTATTGCAAGCCATCTCTGGATCCTGTTTGCAGATATGTTGTGCTGCTTTATGATTCTGTCACGGCTGTATATACCAGGTCTCTTATCAGAACTGCAGTCTTTTTATTCTCAGTCTTAAGTGTCTCTGCCCAAAGGTTGAAAGAATTGAACCCTTCCAGATCGTTATGAAAAGAAAAAATACGTTTTGTAAGTTCGCGTCCTCTGTTATCAAAAGCTCCTGCATAATGTATCTGGCTTCCGATATCAACTCCGACAACCATTGTTGAATCTGTTACTTGCTCAATCTTTTCATTCTGTGTATAATTCATTTGGAACCTCCAGTGCTTGATTGTTTTGTTTACATCCGCCAAGATGCAACTCAATCATACCTTGAGGTTCTTTTTTATTCAATTGGCGCTTTTAATAAATTGCAGGAATGCTCCTTATTATATTTTTCAATCTCGTCATCAATAATTGAATCTACATGAGGGAACAGACAACCGGGACCTCCATAGGTAATACATGGAATGAAATGTCCGTGTGGTGCATACTCCTCACATGCTCTTCTGACCTCCTTGCGGATCTCTTCTTCTGTGGAATCCACACGGTCTACGATCGAAGCATCGATTCCGCCCATAAGTGTCATTCTTCCGTTCAGCTGTTTCTGGAGCTTCGGAATATCATTCTGCGGAAGTGTTCCCTGCCAGATGTCAATCCCAAGATCAACCATATCCTCTATGATCGGTTCCATGAAGGAATCTGCGTGATGCATGATGATTACTCCATGGTCTTTCATATATTTATAGGATCTTTCATACTGTGGTTTGATAAATTCTCTCCATGTGTCCGGACTGATGAACAGGGACTGCTTGGAACCCCAGTCATCGTGGGAAAGGATGATATCCGGGTGGAGATTATCAACGATCAGCTTTGTAAGCTGAAAACGGTACTCCCCAATGGCATTGCAGAGATCCATCATATCCTCCGGCTCAAGAAGGAAGTTCACCAGCATATCCTCAAATCCCATCAGGAAGTGAAGCCTCTCAAAAACACCTGTAGGCATAAATGCCATGAAAAGGCTTCCTGAATCCTTTATCTCCTGTGCCTTCTGTTTAAATGGTTCCCATAAAGCCGGATCCGAGCACTGACCGACAATATCCGGGATCACCAGCTGCTCTTTCCATTCTGTGATATCATCAATGACTTTGTTGTCCTCTGTTACATGTGGCATTGCAGCCAGCTGTTCCTGGGGCCAGAGGATCTCAGTTCCGAAAAGATCCTTCATAGGCTCCATACCACGGTGACGGTTTCCACGCACATAATTATTTGCTGGGTTCGGCGGGTAAAAGGTCGCACCCTCATACTGTCTCAGAAGTCGTTCCGGCCTGCCGTCCTTTTTTATCGTTTCAAGTAAAATCTCCGATGCTTTCAACATAATGCTTCCTCCTTTATTATCCTGTGATCTTTCAAAATACCCGATCACTTATCTTTATGATCTTGCGTCAATCTCAGCCTGATACTGAAGAACCTTTTCCTTTGTGATCTTAAATCCAAACATGAGAAGCAGAAGACCTGCCAGACAAAAAATAGCCGGAACAAGTGCAAAGGAAATCGTCATTCCCTGACGAGCCGTCCCCTCAAGAACAACTCCGGATTTCCAGCCTACCGCCACAAGACAGGCGCTGAGGATCATTCCTCTTAAGAACACGGCAATCTTCAGCGGAAGATTCTGTAATCCCATGATCCATCCGGATGCATCTTTTCCGCTCTTCCATGTTGCATACACTACAGTGTCAGCATAAAGTGCAGGTGAAGCTGCAAAAGCCATGCCATAAAAAAACTGGGCAAGTGTCATAAGAGCGATCACTGTCATTGCATTTCCATAGAAAATATATACAAGGAACAGGGATACTGCCATTCCTGCATAAGCAATGATCATAGTTGTACGGGACGATATTGCTTTTGCAATGTATCTCATGGAAAAAGCTCCGATGATGGCACCGATGGCAACACAGAGAAGATAAGTGGTCATCAGTCCCGGATTTCCCATTGCATCCCTGAAATAGTAAATAGCAGATGCTGCTGTTACAAATTTCACACACCATTTTGCAAGGTCTGCCAGCATCAGGACCATAAGAGGCGGATTCTGAAACAGGGAAGCAAACATCTCTCTGATCGTGATCTTTGTTTTGTCATTTTTCTTTCCTGCTGTTTCCGTTTCAATCTCTTCATAGCCTTCCGTCATCTTGAAATGGGCAAAATAGGTTACGACCATCAGAATACCCAGGCAGAAAGCTGCTGCTGCAAATTTATTTTTCTCACCGACATATCCGGCAAGAAGTGTTGCAAATGGAAGACCCATATAGGAAAACAACAGACCGCCTATGTTATTCCAGGTTGCCCTGGAAGATGCAAGCGTTGCTTTGTCTTCCGGTGTTTTGCCAACAATACTGATCAGAGTTGCGTTGGCAACATAGCTGAAATTCCATGCCACATGAGATGCGATGGATGCGGCAATGATCACCACTGCCGAAACCCATTCATTATCGCTGACACGTATGAACATGAATGCATACAGAAACGGCACCATCCACGGAACCATGATCAGCCAGGAACGATAACGCCCCCATTTCTTTGCTTTTGTGCCATTGATGATTCCTCCGTAAAGCCAGGACAGACAGGCATCAACAATGGTAAATACGGAATTGATCACACCAGCTACACCAGCTGCAAAGCCTGCCAGATCCGTTAGAAATGTCATAAAGTAAAATGTCTCGATATTACTCATAAGAACAAATCCGGCATCACCAACACCAAAGAAATATTTCAGGGCATTTGTAAGACCCTTTTTCTGTTTCGGATTTTGTTTCGGTATTTCATTTTTACTCATTTTCTTTCCCCCTTCGCTGTTTTTTGTGGGGCCGGCCATTTCCACAACTTCACGTTACCTTTGATGGTTATAGTATAGTTGTTTTTTTCCTGTTCGTAAATCCGCACACTTCTTCATTCTTTCTCCAATGCTTCATACTTTTTGCACAGTTATTATTGTAAATATGCACAAATAATTTTCTCTCCGTTTTCTTTTTATTTTCCGTCTAATATGTTATAATTTCCTATAAATACAAGGCTTTTATGAATTGGAGGAAATACTTTGAATAAAAGAGAGCATTTCGTGAATAGCCCGCATACCGGCTTCCATCTTAATCTCCAGATCATTGCTGACGATTTTGCGGAGAAAAAAGAGGATGTTTCCATCCTCTGCCGTGAAGACCCCCTGACGCTGGATGGTCTTCGCATATATCAGGCAGGAGCCCTGCTGAAGCCATGCTACCTTTATCTTGTCTTCGGCAATTCTCTTTCCGAAAGCTTTCTGCGATACCAGAACATCGCATTTGTAGTGGTGGGCTCCGGTGATCTTTCCTGCTTTTCCGAAAGCTGCAGGATCCTTCACATTAAGGGAACCCTTTCTTTTTCTGAGATTTTCAACCAGATACAGCAGACCTTTGACAGATATTCTGACTGGGACAGTAAACTCCAGCTTGCACTTGGAAGTATCGATCCGTTGAACGAAATGCTGGAAGCCAGTCTGGATATATTTCATAATCCGGTTTTTGCCCATGACACCAACTTCTATATTCTTTCTTCTCCCCGGCACGTAACCGGTATGTCCGAATGGGTCCATGACCAGCGTACAGGAAGACTCATCGCACCTTTAAGCCTGATTCAGGATTTCAAGCTTGACGCCGAATACCAGCGCACACTTATCACCCACGGCGCCAATATTTATTCCGAAGAGCTCCGTGGTTACCGTATCCTCTACATGAATCTCTGGGTCAGCGGCAATTATCAGGGCCGGCTTTGTGTGGATGAGCTCCAGACGGAGATACAGCCCGGACATTTTTCTGCTCTTGAGTATCTTGGCTCCTTTATCGAGCTGTGCATCCGTCGGCACAATCTGTTCCAAATTTCAATGGGAAATGACTCCCGGCAGTTTTTCACGGAATATCTTTCCGGAAAGCTCACAGAACTACAGGCAGTTACCGATCAGATCCAGTATCTGAACTGGAATCGCCATGACCGGTATCTTGTACTTCGTCTGGAAACCCAGCAACAGGATGACCGTATGCACTCTTCCATCGCCACACTGGGACACATTGAAGCCCAGATCCCGGAAGGTCTGGCTTTTACCTATCAGCAGGGAATCGTTGTGATCGTTAATCTGTCCTTTAAGCACTCTGTATCTTCCGATGTTATCCGTTCACTTGCGATCATCCTGCGCGAAGGGCTTTTTAAAATGGGAGTAAGCTCTGAATTTCGTGATTTTCTCCTGATCCCTCAGGGATATATTCAGGCTGTTTCCGCCTTGCGCCTGGGCAAAAAAAGTCAGAGCATGGCCTGGTGCTATCATTTTGATGCTTATCTTCTGGAATATATGCTTTCCCAGATCAGCCATCAGATCTGTCCCGAGCTTCTGGTTTCTTCACGGCTGGATGCACTGCAGAATTATGACCGCAAAAACAATACTGAACTGTATCACACACTCAAGGTCTATCTGGAGCATGAACGCAATTCTCTTCAGACAGCCCGTGAGCTTTTTATACACAGAAGTTCCCTGACCTACCGTCTGGAGCGCATCCAGAAACTCACAAAGGTTGATCTGGATAATCCGAAAGACCGGCTTCTTCTGCAGCTCTGCTTTCTTCTGCAGGAAAAGGACCAGACTGTCACCTGACAACCTGGTCCTTTTTTCTGTTTATATCTGTAAAAACTCCAATCCGAAATAATGTTCCATCCATAGCCTGATGGTTTCTTCCGAATCGCTTATTTTCGTTTCAATGGATCCATCTTCCTTCTGGATCGTAAGAACATTCCCGGTCAGCGCAACACTTCCTTCCGGTCTGCAGATGCTCACCACTCTTTTTCTGGTAAACAATACATCCGGAGATTTTGCACAATAGAAATTCAGCAGTTCAAAATCTGCTTCTACTGCAGGAATCTGTGAAAATCTGAGTATTGGCAGATATTTTTCTTTTTTCTTTCGTTCAACAAGAATCTCTCCGTTTGTATTTCCCGGTTTCATGTTAACACGGTACCATCCGTTTTTTTCTCTGTGGATACCATCCTTCATAAGAACCGGCTTCTTGGGTCCGGGACCTCCGTATCCTACATCACAGTAATAGCTTCCTTCCTCAAAAATAACAAGGGTTGCCCGGTGCAGGACCGGCGGAAGCTCTTCCCGGTTCCACAATATCCTTACCGCCACAGGGATCACACGGAAATCCAAAGCTTTCAGAAACTCATAAAACAATTTATTCAGCTCAAAGCAATATCCGCCTCGTTTTCTGACAATGATCTTCTCATAAATATCTTCCGACCTCAGAGAAGGAATCCTTCCCTCGTCAAAAACTTCCAGATTTTCAAAGGGAATACTGCAAAGATGAAGTTCCATTATCTTTTCCAGACATTTTTTATCTGTTCTTAATTCACCCTCATATCCGATCCTGCTCAGATATGCCTCCCGTTCTCTGTCATTCATTTTTTCACTCCTGTTCTATTCAAGAAGATAGCAGCTGGTATAGGCGATCGTACAGGGACCATAATAGTATTCCAGACCATTTGCCTGGCATACCTGTGTTACCAGCATTCCATAGGCTTCCATCGAAGAAAATGCCTGTTCGGGGAAACGGCATGGAGCATCCGGATATGTACACGTTTTACATTTTGTACAGCACCCGGCCCCTATGGGGAGCATACCCGGCCATCTTTCTCTGAGCACTTTTTCAAATTCATAAAAATTCTGTTTATGAACCGCTTCTGTCTCCATCATCGTCTCTCCGTCCAGAGGATCCTCCAGTTTCCCCACTGTCTGGACAATAATGCCTTCCCTGTACTTTTCTATCTTTTTTCTGCATACTTCAAGATCTCCGCATCCGGGAGGACAGCTCCAGCGTTTTGCATACATATGACAGATATTATTTTTGCACATTTCCCTTACCTCCGGCATAAGCTGGATCGAATCGCTCTTCAGAAGCGCTACATGAGAAAATCCTGCCTTTTTTCCCATTTCTTCCAGTTCTTTTATATTAAGCATATCCATTCTCCTCGCATTACGGAAAGCATAAGCCATCCACAAAACAGTCCTGGAACTCCGGCGAGGCTGCCAGCTCCACAAAATCCATATTTTTGACAGTCCGATCCATTTCTTTTCTTTCCTCTTCATTCAGAAGCGCGATCCTGGCACCTTCTCCGGCTGCATTTCCCACCGGCTGTATCCTGGGCAGCAGCTCAGCCGGGAACATCCCGATCGTCGCCGCACTTTCCGGATTCATGTAATTGCCGAATGCACCGGCAAGATAGACCTGTTTAATATCCTTTTCCGTGATCTCCAGTCTTTTCATAAGAAGAAAGATTCCCGCTGCGATAGCCGCTTTTGCCAGCTGTACCTCTCCGATATCCTTCTGTGTCAGATAAACGCCCCTGTCATTTCCCGACTTTTCCGGAGGTACCAGCACAAACACTCCCGCCTTTTCCTGGCCGCTTTCCAGATGACCACTTTCATCGATAAAGCCAGCCAGGTACAGCTGTGCCACAAGATCGATCAGACCTGAACCGCATAAGCCTGCCGGAGCCTTATTTCCTATGGTCGTGTATTCCCATTTTCCATCTTTGTATACTACATGATCCACTGCTCCTGCTCCTCCGCGCATCCCGCATTCGATCTTTGCACCTTCAAATGCCGGACCGGCAGCTGTTGAACAGCAGGCTAATCCCGTTTTATTTCCAAGGACCATCTCCCCGTTCGTTCCAATATCGATCATAAGGCTGATCTCGTTCTGCTGATCCTGTCTGAGCGTCAAAATGCAGCCACAGGTATCTGCCCCTACATACCCGGCTATATCAGGCAGCATAAACAGCTGCCCCTTTCTGTGGATATGGAGCCCATATTGCTCTGCATTCAGTGTAAGCCCCTGACTGATCGCCGGATTATACGGTGCATGGACCAGCGATGCCGGAGAAATCCCAAGAAAAAGATGATGCATGCAGGTATTTCCTACCACAGATACCTGACAGATATCTGATCTGCTTCTTCCTGCTTCCTCTGTCAGTTCCTGGAGCATTTCATCAACCGCATTCCGTATGCAGCCAGTCAGCTGCTCTACGCCATGCTCCAGAGCATGATCCGCCCGCATGATCACATCTGCGCCATACTGAGTCTGTGGGTTCATTCTGCTCTTGAGAGCCAGCTGCTTCCCGGTCAACGCATCCATAAGATAGCCGACCACCGTCGTTGTACCTATATCAAAAGCCGCAAAACAGATTTTTTTCTCTTCTCTGCTGATATCCAGGATCTCATTTCCTGCACAGATCACATACCATTCTTCTGCTTCTTTTCTGCAGCCGTAAAGCTTCGATGCAATTTCAGTATCAGGCAGAACAGGTTTTTCCACATCCAGCTGTTCTGTCAGCCGCTCCCATTCAGAGCGGTTGTCTCCTGTCTCCGGTTTCTCAAGAATCACTTTTTTCTGTTTCAGATCAGGCCTGAACGCAACCGGTCTCTGCATTCCTTCTGTAAGGATCTCCTCTTCCTGGCATCCGGACAATGTATCTACTTCAAGGTCACTGTGGATTTCCGTCTGACATGCAAGCACCATGTGATCCTCTATTTTAACACGACATTTCCCGCACTTTCCCCGGCCTCCGCAAGGTGCATCAGGAACCAGCTTTGCTTTTCTTTCCGCCTCAAGGATCCTGGTACCCGGTTCCACCAGGATCTCCTTTTCCTCCCTGATAAATTTTATTCGGTACATTCTCATCCCTCCGATGGTCACTGTAAAGCAAAAGCCGCTCTGCCGTCTATGCCATGCACAGACAATACAGAGCGGCCTGTTTTATTTTCCCTTATGCTGCCAAAGCTTTTGCAAGAACTGCTGCGCTTGCTGCATCTTCTGAATATCCATCTGCGCCGATCTCATCTGCAAATTTCTTCGTGATCGGTGCTCCTCCAACCATGATCTTAACATTGCTTCTGAAATCTTCCGCATTAAGTGCTGCAACTGTATCCTTCAGAGCCGGCATTGTAGTTGTGAGCAGCGCTGAAAGTGCAATTACCTTAACATCCGGATTTTCTTTGTAACATTCAATAACCTTCGATGCAGGTACATCAACACCGAGATCAATAACTTCAAAGCCGGCACTTTCGATCATCATTGCAACAAGATTCTTTCCGATATCATGAAGATCTCCTGCTACAGTAGCGATGATAAGTTTTCCCATACTTCCTGTAGCGCCGGATGCAAGATGTGGTTTCAGAACCTCAACACCCTTTTTCATTGCACGGGCTGCTACCAGCATTTCCGGAACAAAGATTTCTCCGTTTTTAAATCTTTCACCTACAACAGCCATTGCATCGATCATGCTGTTAAGAATCTCTGTTGCCTCACAGCCTTCATCAAGAGCTGACTGTACAGCTGCACCTACAAGTTTTGCTTTTCCTTTTTCTACCAATTCTGCTACTTCTGTGATTTTTGACATAATCAAACACCTCCGCTTTTTATCCGCATTCCGCATATGCGTTTTATTTATTTTTTACAGGTCCGATCAGGCCTTCTCTGTATGCTCCGATGTATTCCATACAGTAATCATCCAGACCAAGCAATGCCTCTGTTGCATATACAAGTCCAAGCATATCTCTGTTTGTAGGATCCATGATCGCGCTGTCAAGGCCGGCATTCATTGCAAGTACCACAAATCCGAAATTGATAAGCTTACGTACCGGCAGATTGAAGGAAATGTTGCTGATCGCCGCTGTAATGTGAATCATCGGATACTGTTTACGGACACTTGAAATTACTTCCACGTTCATCGCAATACCATCTTCAGATGTACAGAGCATCTCAACCAGTGGATCAATATGGATACGATCCGGTGAAATTCCGTACTCTTTTGCTTTTGCCATGATCTTGTCAAATACCTTCAGCCTGTCTTCCGCACTTTTGGGGATACCTGTATCATCGCTTAGAAGTGCGATAACCTGCCACCCTTTATTTTCAGGCTGTGCCATAAGAGGAAAAATCTTATCGATCTTATCTCCTTCACCGGATACAGAGTTAAAAATACCCGGTTTTCTGCAGAATTTGTAAGCTTCTGTAAGAACATCTGCGCTGGGACTGTCTACGGAAATCGGAAGATCTGCCACTTCCTGAATACAGTCGATCATCCATTTCAAGGTTTCTACTTCTTCTGCTTCCGGAACAGATGCGCAACAATCGATATAGCTTGCTCCTGCGTTTGCCTGAGCAAGTGCCCGCTGCTTGATGAATTCTGCATCTCTGTTTGCGATTGCCTCCGCCACAGAGGGGATGGATCCATTGATTTTTTCACCTATGATTATCATACTATTTATCCTCCCGTTAACATATTCTGGCCTGCATCAAGAATTGTCACTGTTCATTCCATTCTCAGTAACACGCTTCGCAGAATATTACCAATGAACAGTAACCAGGAATTCTTATTTCAGTTCCATGTCTTTTATATAATGATTGTATCAAAATAAATGCAAAAAACCAGCCGCATTTCATACCATAAACATTGCATTTATTCCTACATTTTGTAGGAATGTTTTTCAGGAAAGACCTTCGTAAGCAGCAATCTAAAATAAGCCCATAAATCATAGCTTTGTCTACGATTTATGAGCTTATGCTAACACTTATTTCATATTCCTTAAATTTCCCTGAAATCCGGTGTCCCGTACAGGTCATACGGAGTACTCTGGTATACGTAATAATTCAACCAGTTCGTATACAGGTTGTTGGCATGGGCCCTCCAGGTGAGGAGTGGTTTGTTGTTTGGATCGTCATCTTTGTAATAGTTCTTCGGGATTTCAATAGGCAGACCCTTGGCAAGGTCTCTCTTATATTCGCCATCCAAAGTCACGCGGTCGTATTCCGGATGTCCCATAACAAAGATTTTACGTCCTCCCTCTGCCATTGCAAGGAACAGACCAGCCTCTTCGCTTTCCGCCAGGACCGTAAGGTCTTTACATGCATGGATATCTGCAATAGGAACTTCTGTGTGTCTGGAATGCGGCGCAAGAAATACATCATCAAAGCCCCGGACCAGCGGGATCTTACGGTTCAGTACCCTGTGCTGGAAAAGTCCGAACATTTTCTTATCCAGAGGTTTTTTCTCCAGGCCATAAAAATGATAAAGACTGGCCTGCGCTGCCCAACAGAGAAAGATCGTGGAAGTCACATGCTTCTCAGTCCAATCCATGATCTCAGTCAGCTCATTCCAGTAATCCACTTTCTCAAAAGGCATCTGCTCCACCGGTGCTCCTGTGATGATCATTCCATCAAATTTACGTTTCTTTATATCGGTGAATGTTTCATAAAACTTGTTCAGATGGCTGAGAGATGTATTCTTGGCTTCATGGCTCTCCACAGCCATAAATGTCACATCCACCTGCAGCGGTGTATTGGAAAGAGAACGCAGAAGCTGCAGCTCTGTTTCTTCTTTCAGCGGCATCAGATTCAGGATCAGAATCTGGATCGGACGGATATCCTGGTGCATGGCACGTTTTTCGTCCATTACAAATATATTTTCGCTCTCCAGGATCTCCTTTACCGGAAGATCCCCCTGTGTTTTGATCGGCATTGTTTGCCCTCCTTATATATGAAGCGTCTCTTATAAAGGAGCCGCTCGGCTTTTTTCTTCAGATAAAAAGTATCTCCAGTCTGTACGGCCTTTACTGCACTCCGGCAAGTTTCCGAAAATCTTCTTCTGAAAGGATCGGAATCCCCAGTTCTCTTGCCTTTTTGTTTTTGGATGAATTGGACTGGATGTCGTTATTGATCAGATAATTGGTCTTTTTGGTAACTGAACCGGTAACCTTGCCTCCCAGGGATTCGATCAGCTCTTTGGCCTCACTTCGATTTCCAAAGTGCACCAGACTTCCTGTGATCACAAAATTCATTCCTTCAAAGATCTGTTCCTGTTTGGGACTGTCCTCCTGAATATGAAGAAAGTTCATCAGATGATCCAGGCGGCGATTGTTATCCTCATCCTTAAAATAAGCTACCAGATTTCCGGCAATGACCGGCCCGATGGTATCAATATCACTGAACTCTTCCAGACTGGCATGACGTATCCTGTCCAGATCATTGTCAAAATGACGGCAGATCACCTTTGCATTAGCCAGACCGATATTTGCGATCCCAAGACTGTAGATCACCCTTGGAAGTGTAGTCTCTTTCGCCCGTTCCAGGCTTTCCATAAGATTATCATAGGATTTCTGCCCAAAGCCTTCCATTTCCACGATCTCATCCTTATACCGGCTGATCTCAAAAATATCGCCAAAGTCATGGATAAATCCCCTGGCAATAAATTTCTCCAGCGTTGCCTCGGAAAGTCCGTCGATATTCATGGCATCCCTGCTTGTAAAAAGCCCAAAGGATTTGATTTTCTTGGCCGGGCACCCCGGATTGACGCAGAAAAGACATTCCACATCGTTTTCTTTCTTTACTACCGTTTCCTGTCCACAGGCCGGGCAGGTGTGCGGGATCGGTGCATTACCGCTTCCGGTCAGATTTTCCGCAATCTGAGGAATGATCATATTTGCTTTGTATACACGAATGGTATCTCCGATCCCCAGCTTCAGTTCCTTCATGATACTGATGTTATGCACACTGGCCCTGCTCACTGTGGTTCCTTCCAGTTCCACCGGCTCAAAGATTGCTACCGGATTGATCAGTCCGGTCCTGGACGGGCTCCACTCAATCTCCAGAAGTCTTGTATCACGCATCTCATCGGCCCATTTAAATGCCATGGCGTTCCTTGGAAACTTGGCCGTAGTTCCCAGAGATTCTCCGTAAGCAATATCATCATACAATGCCACAAGCCCATCTGACGGAAAATCATTGGTCGTAACTGCTTCCGCAAAGTAATCCATCGCTTCATCCAGAGTTTCCGCTGTGACTTTTCGATATTCCACAACCTCAAAACCCTGTTCATTCAGCCACCGGAACTGCACCTCCCTGGAATTCCGGAAATCCACGCCTTCCGCACTCACTAAAGAAAAAGCATAAAACCGTACGTTTCTCTTCGCTGTAATTTCGTTATTCAGCTGGCGGACAGAACCACTGCAGAGATTTCTGGGATTTTTGTATTTGGCATCTGCATCTCCGATAGTTTTGTTGATCTTTTCAAAATCCGAATAAGTAATGATGGCTTCTCCGCGAAGTACCAGTCTCCCTTTAAAAGAAATTTTCAGAGGTATGTTCTTAAATACTCTGGCATTATTGGTAATAACCTCTCCCACAATACCATTTCCTCTGGTAACTGCCTTTATAAGCTCTCCGTTTTCATAGGTAAGCACGATCGTTAAGCCATCCAGCTTCCAGGATAAAAGTGTAGGATGTTCCCCGATAAACTCTCTCAAAGCTTCTCTCTCTTTGGTTTTATCCAGAGACAGCATCGGTCTCTCATGTTCCTCCTTGGGGAGCTGCTCCACTGCCTCATATCCTACATTAACGGTTGGACTGTCTGCCAGAACGATCCCTGTTTCTTTCTCCAGTGCGCTCAGAGTGTCGTACAGGGCGTCGTACTCCACGTTGGACATGATCTCCCTGTCTTCCTGATAATAGGCCCTGGACGCTTCCCGGAGCTTTTCTCCCAGCTCTTTCATTTTTTTTATGGATGATTCGTTCATGGCTTCCTCCCGTCCTTTTTTCTGATTTTTCGGAGGAAAGCATCTCCTCCAGTTCTTTTCGTTCTTCCGTCCGGATCTCACGATATTTCCCCTCTTCCAGGCCATCAATATACAGATTCATGATCCGAACACGTTTCAGTGTTACGACTTTATATCCGAAATATTCACACATACGACGGATCTGGCGGTTCAGACCCTGGGTAAGGATGATACAAAAACTGTTTTTCCCTGTTTTTGTAACCTTGCAGGGACGTGTGACCGTATCAAGGATCGGCACTCCGCCGCCCATACCACGGATAAATTCTTCTGTCACCGGTTTATTCACGGTCACCTGATATTCCTTTTCATGGTAGTTCCCCGCCTTCATGATACGGTTCACCAGATCTCCTTCATTGGTAAGGAGAAGCAGTCCTTCGGAATCTTTATCCAGCCGTCCTATGGGATAGATCCGCACCGGATAATCCAGATATTCTGTTACTGTTACCTCTTTCCGCTGCTGCTTGGTACTGCAGACAATCCCTTTTGGTTTATGAAAAAGAAGCAGGATCTTTTTTTCCTGTTTTTTTACAGTCTTTCCGTCAATACAGATCTCCGCATCCGGAAGGACCTTCATTCCTGTGGAAACCAGTTCTCCATTGGCAGTAACTCTCCCCGCTTCTGTCAGTCGGTCTGCCTCTCTTCTTGAGCAGACTCCTATATCGCTTAAATATTTATTGATTCTGATTTTTTCGTCCATTGTTCTATTATATATTTTTTCTCATGCGTTCGCAACCGGTTATTTTTCTTGTATTTTCTTTCTCATTATTGTATGATAAACAGAAATATACTTAAATATCAGGAGGAAAATCATGTCAGAGCATACTCCACGTATGAACCGGCTGCTGATCTTTGTCGCTGTTTTCCTGTGTCTGATCTGCGGTATTCTCTTTACCCAGTCATCGGCCGGTCCTTTTGAAAGCAGCAGTACTTCCGTAGTTTCCATAAATACCAGCGATATTTCGACTATTGAACCAAGTTCAGATCGCGATCACCATACAGATGCATCGATATCTTCCGGCACTCCTTCACCTTCCGCCACACCGTCTCCTGTTCCCACAGAGATTCCCGAAACAGAAAAGGGTTCGCCGGAGGCAGAAAACGGAGTCTGGACACCGGATGGCACCAACTGGAAATTTATGGTTGACGGAACCGCCTATACCGGATGGCTTACCGACACAGATGGTCATCGTTATTATTTCAACAAGGATGGGATCATGCAGACCGGCTGGATCACCCTAGGCAAAAAACGTTATTATCTGGACGAAGACGGAATCATGCAGACCGGAACCATCACCGTAAATGGAAAAAAATACACATTGGCAGCAGACGGTTCACTCAAAAAATGATCTTTCGTTATATATAAACAACAAAAATGCAGGTTCTTCCGGAACCTGCATTTTATTAACCCTTATTATTCTAACAGACCACTATAGACATAACCGGTCTGTCCATCATAATCAACCTGTATCCAGTCGCCTTCCTGCCCTTTCTTTTCAACTTCCGTTCCTGCAGAAAAACCACCGATAACCTCACCCTCTGAATCTGCGGAAGCACGAACATTACAATCCTCTGTAACTGTAAGCATTGTTCCTGCATCTGCGGAAGCACTGGCATCTTCACCAAGGCCCTGAAGGAATTCTGCCAGAGAGGGATCACTCTCCTGCGCAGCTTCATAGTCCGTCTTTACCTTTCTGATAAGCTCCTGCACATCCTTCTCAGATTCCAGTTTTTTCACATAGGCACTGATATCTGCATCGTCATCAGCACCACCTTTGATCTTCAGATTGCCGTCACTGCCCGTCTCCACATAAAACTGGCTCAGTGCCGGAACCGGAGTCTCAATTCCAGTACAGATATAATTAAAGACTACATAAACGACATACGAATCGTCCGTCAGTCCCTTCTTAGCGTAAACATTCTGTACCTCATACCCATCAATATAATCCCTTGAATTAATCTGCGACTCGTCAGCCGGCGTAAATCCGTCCTCAATCGTCTTAAGTGTTGCAATGTCTTTTTCCCCAAAAGCTTTATAATAGCTCTGAATCAGCTCGGTTACTTCCGTGCTGGCTTTTTCCATGGTTGTCTCCGCATCCGTATCTGCCGCGGAACTGGCGTCTTTCTTCTCGTCTGTCTCCCCATCATTTGCCGGAGAAGAAGGATCATTTTCCTGGTTACTTTGGGCTGTTGTCTGATCTTTATTGGAATTCCCCTTCTTACCTCCAACACAGGCGCGGACGCCAAAGATCAGAACAAGCACGATCACCAGAATGGCTCCGCCTAACATAAAATAGCGAAGGTTATCTGATAACCATTCTCTGAAATCATCCAAGTTCTTGTCCTCCTTATCATAACAACACGCCGGAACAATTCCCACTGTTCCGGGTAACACACCTGAAGGGAATCGAACCCCCGCACATGGTACCGGAAACCACTGCTCTATCCACTGAGCTACAGGTGCATAATGAAAAACATAACTTCTAAATTCAGGTATGAAATTATCAAAGTAGGTTTACACTGTTTATGATTTTAACACAAATCCATGAAATTGTAAAGATTTTTTTAAACAGTACATATTCATCACACATTTTATGGTTGCTGTTCACTCCGTTCTCCGTATCATTTTACGCACTTTAGTCATTTTTCCAGGCCAGAAGGGCGAACACAGTCACCCTTCAAACCTGTATACCACATATTTTTCTGTCTGCGCAATAGGGGTACATCCTGCCTGACGGATATAGTCATGATTTGTAAGATCTACCGGAAGAACGAGATAATCGGTTTCCGTTCTTTTCAATACCTGCCGGAACTTATCGATTCCCACATCCATCTGATAACTGATCACATCCATGATCACTTTCTGGATCTGGTAGGCCTTGCTGTTTTCGTAGTTTCCTACCACAGTACTTCCTGCACGATACAGGATAAAATTACGATCCAGAACAAGGATCAGTGACGGATCATACTGTCTAGCCACCAGATTCAGCTCATTGTCAAAAACAACCTTGGGTTGTTCTTTATCGCAGTCCTGATGGATCACATCGCATACTGAGCGCAGCTCATTCGGGACTTTATAGATGTTTTCCGCCATCACATAATCTTTTGCAATGCCGGGAACAGGTGTCCCCGTAGTGACGATCACTGCCGCAAGGATCAGCGCTGTTACAGCCTTCAGCCATCGAAACCTTACCACTTCCACGATCCGTACAGCATAATAGGCAGCACCCGGGATCACCGGAAGGATCCAGATAAAACGATAATATTCATTTTCAAAATGTACCTTTGGTATCACATATTTTACAAGAACCGGATTATATACCGTAAGTGCCAGAAAGACTAGATAATACAGGAATACTCTGGATTCTTTTCTCCTGCGGTAAAAAATATCCCAGAGTATACCTGCCAGAAAAAATACAGGCAGCAGACAGCCGCTCCAGTAATTTTCCATACAGATCTGCACAAAACGCAGTCCCAGTTCTTCGATCGTTACTCCCGCCATTTTCTTCTCCTATCTATGGTATCTTCCCAGTTTCCTATGATGCCGGAAATGCGATCCATCCAAGCTTCGCCGAAAAATAAACCAGGGCATACAAAAATCCCGGCAGCATACAAAGCGCATAGGGAAGCGCGTAGGAAAGCTTTTTCTTCAGCACCATCACCGGAAGGATTGCCGTACTGACTACTGCAGGATAAATAAGGGAGGATCCTGAAAACGTCAACGCACTGACTGCAGCAATGAAAAGCAGCACCCAGCTCTCTTTATTTCTGCCATCTTTGTTGAGCCAGAGCCGTATACTTACCAGAAGCGCTGCCGGAATGGAAATATTTGCCAGCAGGGCCTTCCCTTCATAAACCCGCATAAACGCAAAGGTTCCTGTTGTATAGATAGAAAAAGAAAACAATTGCATCAGACACACAAAAAGAACCATCAGGTCTGCTTTTTTTTCATCTCCACGAAAAAAGCTTTTTCCGATCTGGTAGATCAGAAGATTGATCATCAGCATGTTGATCACAGACATCACGACCTTGGACTGAACAATCGGGTGGATGCCCAGAAGGACACACCACACCGCATTGTTCATCGGATATGCAGAAAGATCATAGCGGAGATTAAAATTTCTCTGGATAACACCGGTAAGCGGACTGTATCGGGCAAGAGTGTCTGTATACACGGAAGTGCTTACTTCACCAATATAATGTGTTGCATCTGCAGTAACGTCCTGATATGCAGCCACCAGAAAACACTGCAGGATCACTGCCGCAGCGGTCAAAAGCAGCAGCAGTGAATGCTTCCGTAATATTTCTCCTATCCGGTTCAGCTGTCCCTTCCAGAGTTTATGCGCAAACAGACATGCTGCCAGTACACAAGCTGCCATGATCACCATCCACAGATACGTAAAGGTACTCAGTTTTACCCATTTCAGTGTCATAGGAACTGCAAGTATCTCAAAAACCGCAAAATACAGAAGATATCCCAAGACCAGTTCCATGGTTACTTCCGCCTTCATTTTCAGTATCCGTGTCAGCAGACTTCCTGCACAGAAAAATACCAGCAGCTCCAGGATCAGTCCGACAATTGCCAGTATCAGCTCCTGCATTTCACACCTTCTCTCCGGCTTCTCTGGCAAGGATTCCCATTGCAACCTTCTCCGGAGTGATCGGGAGCTCTCTGACACGTACACCTGTTGCATTATAAACTGCATTGGCAATAGCCGGACAAGGTGTATCGATCACAAGCTCACCAATGGATTTTGCGCCGAAAGGACCTGTCTTCTCGTAGCTACTCTCAAACTCGATCCGCACCCTCGGAATATCCATACGGTTGGGGATCTTATACTGCATAAAAGAATTGTTACGGATCTTTCCCTTATCTGTATACTGCACATCCTCATACAGAACCATTCCGATTCCCTGACCGATACCGCCTTCTGCCTGCACTCTGGCAAGATTTGGATTGATCGGAGTTCCACAGTCGATCACGCCCACATAATCAATGACATCGATCTGTCCGGTCTCTTTATCGACTTCCACTTCAGCGGCACCTACCATAAACGGTGGCGGAGAGATCGGAGAAGAATATTCTTTTACAACCTGAAGCTCACTGCAGACTCCACAGGTCGCTTTTCCTGCGATCTGCTGCAGCGTTACCTCTTTTCCGTCTTCTGTGCGGACTTTTTCTCCGTCAAAATCAGAATCCTCTGCAGATACTCCAAGCATCTGTGCGCCAAAAGCGTGGATTCTCTTTCTGAGTTCTCCGCAGGCCTGGATCACGGCATTTCCGGTTGCATAGGTTGTGGAAGATGCATAAGAACCGGAATCATAGGGAGAAATATCCGTATCCACACTGAATACCACGATATTTTTCATATCTGTATCCAGACAGTCTGCTGCCATCTGAGCAAGAATGGTATCACAGCCGGTTCCCATATCAGAACATCCAAGTGCCAGGGTATAGGAACCATCCTCATTTAATTTAATGTCTGCTCCGCCGACATCGATCCCTGCAATAGATGAGCCCTGCATGGCCATAGCGATACCGACACCCCGTACTTTGCCGTTACCCATATCACGGAACGGATATTTCTCATCCCATCCGATCATTTCCTTTGCACGGGCGAGGCATTTATCCATGGTACAGCTGCCGTTGATCGGTACATCCGGATATCCCGGAAGTGCCTCTCCCTCCATAGGCATGTTCAGCTCACGGAATTTTACCGGATCCATTCCCATCTTATGAGCCAGCTCATCTGCTGCGGACTCCACAGCAAAAATACCCTGTGTGGCACCATAGCCACGATAAGCGCCAGCTGCCTGCATATTGGTGTAAACAACATCATAAGCAAAACGGTAGGCTTCCGTATGACGATACAGCGCAATGGATTTATGGCCTGAAAGTCCTACGGTTGTAGGCCCATGCTCTCCATAGGCACCGGTGTTGGAAAGAGTATAAAGATCGATTGCCTTTACAATACCGTTTTCGTCTGCACCCATACGGATATGGACTTCCATCTCATGACGCGGAGAAGACGCGATCATGGATTCCTTTCTGGAAAAAACGATCTTGGACGGACGCCCGGTAACCCATGTTACCAGTGCCGGGAAAACCTCACTGACAGAAGACTGTTTTGCACCAAAGCCCCCGCCGATACGAGGCTTGATCACACGAACTTTGGAAGACGGAATGTTCAGCGCATTTCCTACGATCCTTCGGATATGGAACGGGATCTGGGTGGAAGAAACCACCGTCAGTCTCTGAAAATGGTCCATATAACAGTAGGTACGGAAGGTCTCCATCATGGTCTGCTGATTTGCCTTTGTGTGGTAAACCTGATCTACTGTATACGCACATTTTTCCAGCATGGCATCCACATCACCCACTTCTTCTACATTGGAGGAACAGAGATTACGCTTATTATCTCCGCCGGCCGGGATCGGCATATACCAGTCATCCTCCGGGTGCACCAGAATGGGATTATCCTTGGCTGTGTGGATATCCAGAACCGCTTTCTCCACACGATATTTTACCTTAATGCGCTTCAGTGCTTTATCTACTGCCTCTTCTGTCTCACCGGCTACGATGGCAACCGGATCCCCTACAAAACGCACATGCTTATCTATGATATAGCGATCCCATGGACTGATCTCCGGCGCTGTCTGCCCGGCCAGGGTAAATCTTTTGTGGGAAACATCCTCATAGGTCAGCACACAGGCAATCCCCTCGATCTTCTTTGCAGCATCTGTCTTGATCTCTTCCACCCAGGCATTGGCATGAGGACTTCTTAAGATCTTGACGATCAGGCAGTCAGAAGGTGCAAGATCATCGGTATAGACCGGTTTTCCGGTTACCAGCGACATTGCATCTGTTTTTGGCACCGGCTTGTTTACGTATTTCATTTTCCTTCCTCCTGTCCTTTTTTATAGTCGAGAAATTTCAGGATACTTCTGGTCTGTCCCACAAATCCCGAGCAACGGCACAGATTTCCGGAAAGATACTCCAGGATATCCTCTTCTGTGGGATCCTCCAGTTCCTTTAACATGGCAAATACATTCATGATAAATCCCGGATTGCAGAATCCGCACTGCTCTGCTCCCTCATTTGCCATAAAAGCGCCGAATTCCTTTGCTTCCTCCTGCATTCCCTCCAGAGTCACGATCCGTTTCCCGTCTGCGCGGGCAGCCAGCATGGAGCAGGACAGTACCGGACGTTCATCCATCAGCACAGTACAGAGACCACAGTTTGCAGTCTCACAGCCACGTTTTACGCTGTAACAGCTGTTTTTCCGCAGAAAATCCAGAAGCAGTTCATCCGGACGTACCTCTGCCTGCCGTTTTACACCATTCAGCCAGAAAGTGATATTCATTCTGCTCTCCCTCCGATCTCTTCCCAGGCTCTTCTTGTAAGGACTTTCACAAGAAGACTTCTGTATTCTTGTGAAGCACGCATGTTCTTGTCTGTAGAAACATGTTCCGCCGCATATGCGGCAAAAGATGCTGCTGCATCCTTTTTCTGCTGTGCATTCATCTGTACAAAATCTTTTAGGATTTCCTCTTCATCTTCCACGATCATTGCTTTTCCGGGTCTGGCCCCAATGACAGTTCTTGCTTTTCCGTCAATAAGAGCGGCCGCACAGGTGAGCACAGGAAAATCTGTGGAATTGTTCCGCTGACTTAAGTACACACTGTTCAGCGGCTGTTTTTTTACAATGATATTTACCAGGATATCGTTATCCTTTTCCATGGATGCAAACTGTGCCAGCGGAATGGTTCCGCCATTGTACAGCTCCACCCAGGTATCCAGTGCCAGAAACATGGTCAGTACATCGGAAAACCCGAATCTTCCGAAAATACTTCCGCCCACTGTGGCACAGTTTCGAAACTGCACACCCACAATGTGCCGTACACTTTCACGGATAGCACTGTTTGTATAGGCATTCAGCTCTTTGTGGGTTTCCAGCGCATGAAGTGGTGTCATGCAGCCGATCACAAATGCTTCTTCTGTTTCTGTAATAGTATCCAGCCCAAGACCTGACAGGTCAATGGCTGTCATGATGTTCCGGTTTCCCATTTTCAGCCAGACCATACCGCCCAGCACACAGGCTGTTCTTTTCTGGTTCAGTTCATATGCCTGTTCAAGGCTTTCTGCCTTTACGTAATTCTTTATCTTCAGCATACTTTATTCCCTTCTGAATTCTCATTCTCTTTCTTTACGGCTGTTTTTTCAACCGAACATTTATTTTAACAGACTGTCAGCTAAATAGCTATTGTTTTTTTCTCTGCTGTTCTGACGCCGCATTCGTCAGCGGTCTCCAGAACGATAAACTGATACGGTTTCAAAATGATCTCTTTTTCTGTGATCTCCACAGCTTTCTGATTATTCAGAAGCACCTCTTTTACTTCTCCAGGCAAAGATACCTTCTGTGACTGTGCCTGCATATTTCCCAGGATCAGAAGATTTTTCTCACCGTTTCTTGTATATGCGATCAGATTCTTCTGTTCTTCCTGATATGGAGCGAATGTTCCGTATACAAGCGTTTCTGTATATTCCGGAGCTTTTCTCAGTGCAGTCAGCTTTTTGTAGAAAGAAAGGAGGGAGTTACTGTCCGTTAACTGAGACTCTATATTGATCTCCTTATAATTGGGATTGACCCCAAGCCACGGCTCTCCTTCTGAAAATCCCGCATTTTTCTCTGCGCTCCACTGGACCGGAGTTCTGGCATTGTCTCTGGAAAATGCGGAAACAGCATCAAGCGCTTCTTTTTCACTGCATCCGGCACGGAGCGCTACCTGGTATTCATCGATGGTACTGATGTCATCGATCTGGTCCATAGAAGTAAACTCCATATTTTCCATACCGATCTCCTGGCCCTGATAAATAAACGGAATTCCCTTCAGCAGGAAATAAACACCTGCCAGGAGCTTCCTGGAATCCGGACAGCGGTCTTCCGGAGAAATATAGTGACAGACACCTCTTGGCTCATCATGATTCTCAATAATGTTGGAGATCATGCCGGTATCCCCGATCTTTTTCTGCGTATGGAAAATACACTTCTTGTACTCTTCCGGAGTCAGGTACGGTTTGGATGCATACCAGCCATCCTCGCTCTTTCCGTAACAGGTTTCTTCAAAATCAAACATGGATGAAAAATATCCGTTTTCTCCGATAAAATCTTTGATCTCATCTTCCTTTTCATTGAAGACCTCTCCTACAGTAAAAGCATCATAGGGATGAAAGCACTTCTCAGCCATCTCTCCCAGAAATTCTCCGATCCCTTCTGCCTCCTCCAGCATCCTCTCGATGCTGCAGAGCCCATCTGCACGATCGGCAGGATAATCGGAAAACGGAAGCTTCTTCTTGATATTGATAATGGCATCAATACGGAATCCGCCAAGCCCTTTTTCCATCCACCAGCGGATGTTTTTGTAGACTTCCTCTCTTACTTCAGGATTCTCCCAGTTGAGATCCGGCTGCTTCTTGTGGAATACATGGAGATACTGTTTATCCGGATGTCCCGGAAGCTCTTCCCATACCGGACCACCGAAATAGCTTCTCCAGTTGCAGGGAACTTTATCATCCTTTTTGTCCCGGATATAGAAGAAATTTCCATACTTTCCGTCCGGATCCTTAATGGCCTGCTGAAACCACTCATGCTCATCGGAGCAGTGATTTACCACCAGATCCATAAGGATGTACATTTCTCTTTTTTTTGCTTCTGCGATCAGACGATCCATATCATCCATGGTCCCAAACCTCGGATCAATCGCATAATAATCTGCAATGTCATATCCCTGGTCTGCAAGGGGAGATCTATAGATCGGGGAAAGCCAGAGGATATCTGCTCCCAGTTCCTTCAGATAATCAAGCTTGCTGATGATTCCCGGGATGTCTCCGATCCCGTCTCCGTTGGAATCATAAAAGCTCTTGGGGTATATCTGATATACCACCTTGTCATGCCACCATTTTCGTTGCATCGTAATTCCTCCTATGCCTGTTTGATCATGCAGTACTGCTTCAGATCAAATCCTTTTTTCTGTACAATGCCGTATAATTTAAATCCGAATTTCTCATACATGGAAACATTTGCCGGATTATGGGTTTCCAGAGAGATCATCAGCTTATGTCTGTCCGCATAATCGATCACCTCATCCATCAGCTTTTCAGCAAGACCGTGATGCTGCATCTTCGGCGCCACTGCCAGATAAATCACATGAAGCCTTTCTGCTGTATGAAGCTGGGAAGTCCAGCTGGAATTCAGATAGTCTTTTCCCTGGATGAATTTCCGCAGGGTCGCAAGACTTGGATCCTCTTTGATCAGATAGCCATCTGTTTTCAGAAGGGCAAAAAAATCCACCATCAGATTATGTAAGGCTGCTTCATGCTCCGTTCCGTCGGATACTACCAGGATACTGTTCAGCTCACTGCTGTCTGCATAGATCTCGCAGGTCTCAAAAAACTCCGTAAGATCACAGGTAAAAAGCTCCGGCATCAGCCGTTCTCTGGTATCCCTGTCCGGGATCAGTGCATGATACAGAGGATCCTCCGAAAAACATACGGTCAATATCCGGATCAGCTTATCCAGATCTTCTTCTTTCACTCGGTATAAATTATGGCTTTCCATTCTTTCCTCCAGGTATGGTTTTATTCTGTTCCTTTTTCAAACATATCACTGACCTCGCAGATCAGATTCCTGAGCTTTTCCACTGCACGGATCAGATATTCAATATCATCGGCATAATAACACTTCTGTCTTTCCCAGGCTTCCTTGAGGCTCTGCTTTTCTGCCTCCAGGCTGTCACCCGGCTTCTTTTCCTTCAGGCTTTCCACAAGATCATAAAGGTTCTCATGGTGGATGATCCTGCTCTTTCCCCACATCAGGCGATCCGGGGACTGCTTCAAGATATATTCCGTAAAATGATAAAAGACTTCCCGCTCAAACTGAAAAGCATAACAGTTGTTGTCAATACTGTAAAAAGCCTCCAGCGCAGGTGCGACCTCTCCTTTTTCCAGATATCCCATCGCTTTCTTCAGTGCATAAAGATTGTTCTGCACTGCCTGCTGCGGAAAGATCACATTGTCATCCCAGTCCAGACGTACCAGATAATCCTGGGATTTCCGGAATACACCGAGAAGCTTTTCGGTAATGGCATCGGCTTTTTTCCAGTCACGTTTTTCTTCCGGAAGGCTGTTGAAGCGCCGTACCTGCTCTGCAAGGATAGCAGCCGCTTTTTTTGCCTCTTCTGTTTTTTTCAGAAGGAGTGTACTGTCGGCGCCGGTCTGCATACACAGATCCGTATCCAGGGTCTTAATACTTTGGTCCAGTACCCGCCCGAAATCCATCGGCGGCAGAGCAAGGCTGTCAATAGCCAGAAGAAGTTTCAGATAAAATTCATGATGGAATCTGTATACCTCTTCCTCATAAACATCCTGGTTATCGTATTGGGAATGATAATAATTTTCCATAAACGGGCCACCGCTGAAATCATTGACCATGGACGGGATCCCGGAAATAGCCATGGTAAAATCATCAGACCAGGTTTCAATGGGATACAACGTGGTCATGCCTTCCGGATAAATCCCCTCCGGCATCTGCACAGCATCCACGAAGCTGCGCACAAAATCCGCATACTCATAGGTACATCGTACTGCATCTCTGGTACTGTGTGCATGAGCCGGAAGCTCAAAATTCAGATCTGCGATCACGTGCCCCTGCCACTCCGGTCTCGCCTCAAATACCTGGCGGTAAGCACCTGTGGACCAGTCATATTTTGTGTCGGAAATCCCCCATTCTTCTGCTGCAAGAGCACATACCACAATAGTATGGCGAGGTTTATAGCCACCACGGAGCAGCGCCCTGGCAATTCCAATGATCATGGCCACTGCCGCATTATCGTCCTGAAATCCCTCAAAATAGGAATCATAGTGAGCACTTAACAGGATCATGGAATCCGAATCGGTTCCCGGGATTTTGCCAACGATATTGTAGGTATACTGGTCTTTGATCACCTCTGTGTCCGCATCAAATTCCACGGAAAGCTCCGGAACACGATTCCCATTCTCATTTTTTTCCTCCATCAGCTGACGGATCATAAGAAAATCTGCCCGTGACATGGAAAATGCAGGCGCACAGGAAGGTCCTGCGATATCCTGTGCATTCAAAGCCGTATCATCGATCTGTGCGTATCCTCTGCTCTGTACGGCGATCAGAGCTGCTGCACCCTTCAGGTGTGCCTGATACACCGGGTAGTTGATCCACCATTCTTCTCTCTGATTGATCTCGATAAGAACCAGCTTTCCTTTCACATTGATATCCTTATATTCGTCAGCTGTACCCTTTCCAAGATATACAAGATCAAACCTCTGAAAGCCATTGGTCTTAAAATCTGTCTGATATGCGCCAAGCTGGATCTCCCGGCAGGTTCCCTCTCTGTCATGGCAGCGCATCACCGCTTTTTTAAATTCCCATGCATCCACACGGATCTTATCTTTTTCTACCTGTGTGAGACCGGCTTTTTTCATTTCTTCCAAAAGCATATCTCCGGTTTTTCGCTCTGCCAGGGAGCCTGCTGTACGGTATCCCAGAACCGGATTTGTTTTTTCCTGTTCCATGCGCCTGGCCAGATCATAAGATTCTTTTATATTCAGGCATGAAACACATTTCTCCACGATGTTCAAATTTACTGTCATCCCTTTCTCGGCAGTTCCCTGCCGGCAGTTCCGTCCTCCCGGCAGAGATATTCCTCTAACTGTTATAGATTATACCTTATCAATGTGCGGATTTCCAGATAAAAAACCGCGATTTGTTCTGATCATCAGAGACATGGTATTGGTGACACCGGACATGACTTCCATGATTTCTGACTGATCCACAATGGAAAAAGCGTCTTCGTCCTGCTCAAAGCGTTCCATCAGGAGCTCTGTAAGCGCATTTTCTGCCAGGTCCAGATTACCGGTACCCACAATTGTCTTGGAAAGATTCCCTTTTTTCGCCTCCGCCGATTGCGTTTTCGCTGCTGTTTTCTGCGCCGGCTTCGTATGCGCCACTTTAAAATATCCCACAGTTCCCGCACCTGCCACACAGACAGTCGCCACCGAGATAATCACCATAAGCCTTTTACGCCGTCGTTTCATTTTCCTTAACCTCCAAATATGCTATGTATGTTCTCTCTGTTTTAAAAATATTTTAAAAGAAAAACGTGTAAAGTCTTTGTGTGATCTGTGAAAAAGGTATGATATTTTTCATATACAAATACGGATAATTAATTATATTTTCTGTCTGTTTCCATTATTTTTTGTATATATTAAATATTATTTTAAAAATTATATATTATTTTCTGGTATTTTTTACCGAAATATGTTATAAAAGAAGTAAGAAAAACTACCGGAAATCAGATATTCCTGCTTCCGGTCCGAGATAAAGGAGGTATCTTTATGGCAAAACGTATTATCACCATCAATCGTATGTTTGGAAGCAACGGACGCCTTATCGGCAAGACTCTGGCTGAAAACCTGGACATCGGTTTTTATGATAAAGAACTGATCGACATGGCTGCCAAGAAAAACAATATCCCCTTCGACACCCTGGCAAAGGTAGACGAGAAAAAAGCCAGTCAGTGGGTATTTCCCGTTGACAGTGAGCTGCAGTTTACAGATAATTTCTCTTTTGTACCAATGAACGATGTGCTCTATGATCTCCAGAGAAAGATCATCCTGTCCCTTCCGCAGAGAGAGGACTGCGTAATTGTCGGCCGCTGTGCGACCAGTATCCTGAAGGATAAATCACTTAAACTTTTTATCCATGCACCTTTTGAGGAAAGAGTTCAGAATGTGATACGCCGTACCGGCAGAGAAGAAGCCAGCGCACGGAAGCTGGTCAAAAAAATGGATAAAGAGAGAAAAGCTTACTATGAATACTTTACAGACAGCAAATGGCTGGATATGACACAGTATGATCTCTGTATTGACAGCAGCCGTTTTTCTATGGAGCAGATTATTGAGATTATAAAGAGATGTCTTTAGGATTCTTTTTTTCTGAATTTTTTTTCTGAAAATTTATGGTGAATTTAGATTATCTCTTTAGAAGTTCTTATATGTCGGTATAGCCCGTATTTTCGGGCTTTCCCGGCATTTTAGATACGGGGAGAAGTTCACATATACCTTTATAACTTCTTAGGTTTTCCCTCTCAATGGTAGTAAAAGAAGTAGTAAATTGTTCTGCGGCTATGCTGCAATCAGCCTTTCCATTTCAGCCTTTGCGGAAGCGAAAGTTGCGTGTGCGTAATAGTTCAGCGTCATGGTGATATTGGAGTGTCCCATGATATACTGTAACGCTTTCGGGTTCATTCCGGCATTGGCTAAGTTGGTGCAGAACGTATGGCGCAGGGTGTGGGGTGTCATTACTTTGGGTAAGGCTTCCTCATGGCACTTGTTGTACTTTTTCGCAAGCCCCCGGAACATGGTCGCATAATTCACATTCGTTTTCGGGCAGCCGTCCCGGTTGAGGAAAAGGAAGTTGCTGTAACCGTCAATGGTGATCTGTTTCGTTCCCTTGCGGTTCTCCAACACGCGCCCCAACGCTTCATACACTTTTTCACTCATTGGAATTTGTCTGATACCGCTCTTCGTTTTGGGTTTCTCTATGTAGTAGCCTGTTTCCGCGCTCCGTAAAAGCTGGTGGTCTACATTGATTATCCTGTTTTCAAAATCAAGGTCGGTTTCAGTCAGTCCGCAGAGTTCGGAAATCCTAAGCCCTGTCCCCAGCAGTATGATAACTTCGTCACGGTATTTCTGATAGACGCTATCACTTTGCATAAAGGATAAAAGGCTTTCTTCCTGTTCTGCTGTGAGAGGTACTTTCGGCTCTGTGTCGTCCTCAATCACGGTGTTTAGTTGGAAGTCAAAGGGGTTCTTCCTTATACAATCGTCCTGTATCGCCGTATAGAACGCGGCTTTTAAGGAACGCTTGTCGTTGCTTATGGTCTTATAGGATATTCCCTTTTCTTTCATGCGCAACGCCCATTCTTTCGCGTCGGACAGCTTCACACTGTCAATGGGGCAGGAACCAAGTTTATCCGCTTCCAGCAGCTTCATCAGCCGTTCGCGCCCCTTTGTGGTGTTGTGCCTTACATTTCCCCTGTGGCGGTTCTGCTTCGCGTAAAGCTCGCAGACGGTCATTTTCTTTCCGATTGTGTCTATCCCGTCGTCAAGGTCTTTCTGTATCTCTTTTTCCTTTTCTCTAAGGGATATATCGTCACGCTTCCCGGCAGGGGTTTTGTCCGTAGGTACTAACTTCCACGCATAGACAAATTGCACTTTACCAAAAGTATCGGTATATTTGTAAGCATATCTCCCGTCTTTTCTCTGGCTCTCTCCCGAACGCAAAATGCGGTTTTTATTATCACGTCTTTTCTCCGACATTGTTTTTGCTCCTTTTCACTATCTTTTTCGCTAAATTGCGTCCAGTGTGTCAATGATTTTTTCAAACTGTTTCCTCTTGATCTGAATACGGTTGCCGTTCAAAAATATCCAGCCCGCCGTGGGATTTTCCTCTGCAAGTTTCCGCAGTTTGTTTTCTCCAATGCGGAAATATTTTGACGCTTCCTCAATGGTAAGCGTGTACTTTTCCCAAATAGGCACATCAGCATTGTTCATTCTATAAATCCCCCTTTCAAAAATGGGTAAAAGGTTAATAGTGAAAAGGGGCTGTGATCGGACGGTTAATAGCGTAACCTCACGGGAGTTTCACCCCTGCATGGTTCTCATGCAGCCCTACCCATTGCCTGCGACGCTTTTAACGCTCGGACTGTGGCGGTAAGGGAGTATCATTATATATTCTGCGCGATCGTCGCCCGCAAGCTGCTAAACTTGCTCCCCGGCGTGGTGTTGGTCGCTCGGCTGTCCCAGCGGGGGAAAAAACCGCCGGGATAGTGTCATGGCGCACCCGTCGTATAGCTCGGCGCAAAAGGGACGTATCCGATCTGCCCTATGCTGCGCCGCCGTTATCTTGCGCCGCTTTCTTTGTCAAGGTTCAAAATCAAGAGCTTGTCGGCTCACGGAAGCATACCGCGCTGGGCGGTATGCCCCGGTGAAACGACAAGCAGCTCATAAGCGGAAGCGCGGAAAGGGGGATGCGCCCCGCTGGGGGCAGCCTGTGTTTAGCCTACGTTAAAGGCAAGGGTGCGGGTAATCAGCCGCACCCTTGCAGCCTGTTCTTCATTTCCTCGTCAACGTAGGAATAAGTATTGCCCGCGTCGTCTTTCAGCGTCCGGGTGCAAAGTGTCGCTATGTAACCCTCGTAATGCTTCAAGACTGCGCACATGGCTTCCGTGTCGCCGCCCGCCGCTGCTGCAATAACAGGGAACGGCAACAGGGCAACGGATTTTTTATTTCTGTTCATCTGTTTTTCCCTCCATATACAGTTTGATTTTTTCAAGCGCGGTTTTCCTGTGCCGGAAAATCGTACTGCGCACAACATTCAGCAGACCGCCTATTTCCTCGTCGCTCATATCCAAAAAGTATGACAAAAGATAATGTCACGCTTCTTTTCGGGCAGGGCTTGTAAGGCTTCGCCAAGCAGCTCATTTTTCACAAGCACATCATAGCCGGACACTTCAAAGCGGTAATAATCGCTCTCGTACTCGTCCAGCGTATAAAGCTGTAAGAGATCGGCTTCGCTCATTTCCGAAAAATTCACTTCAAGGGCAGCGCGTTTGGAAAGCTCCCGGTAATAACTTCTTGCTTCGCCTTTGAGGACTTTTTTTGCAAGTGCGTCATACTGATGTTGGATCGTTTTCATTTCAGAAGAAGATAGCTCCATAGAGTTCACCTCCTTCCTTCGTGGTGTAAAAGACAAAAGGCTTGTCCTTCCGTCCCCTTTCACGCCCTATCCGTATGGAAAAGGCTCTTTTGTTGCGCTTTCCAAACAGCTTTTTAAGAAAACCGAAAGGCGCAAAAAAAGCCCGCCCACAAAAAATGCGGACAGGCAAAATGGCATTGAAAACCGTATTATGATGATTAGACAGTTCATACTGATAAGCGTAATTTTCCCCGGCGGTGGACAGGCTTTTTTTGATATGTCAATGACCGTCGGATTTTGTCGATACAGTATGTGTTTCATGGCGGCTACCTCCTTTAGCCGCCGCTTTTAACAGTGAAACCGCGTCATTCCTTGAGAAGATAAAAAAGAAACGGCGGCTTTGATCTCTCAAAAGCCGCCGTGTATGAATAGGCGTGTGAAAATATCTCTGCTGAACGACGGCTTTTTTTCTTTTGCCGTCGTGCGGCAGATTATATGTCATTACGTTTTCGATTGAACACTTTAAGAAGAATAAGGGCACCGATGCAAACAATGATAACAATGCTTATGCTCAATAGCGGAGAATATACAATTTTATCATCATGTGCATAATTTGAAAGCACTAATCCTGTTGTCATAGGGTATAAATTGATAAGGTTTCCGTCAGCAAGGAATATTCCGCAAAACCCATAGAAGAATGAGAAAATAACCCCAGACAAGAATTTGTCCTGCTTTCTCGTTGCTATAACAATGACTGGAAGAACCGCAATATAACAACAGGTACTTACAATGAATAACTGTTTAAGACTTATAATGCAGGAATTGATATTTATATCTGTGCAACTCATTGCTTTAGCAATTATCAGAGTGACAATAAAGCTAAAAATCCATTCAAAAATTACCAAGCCATAACCTACTATTATTTTGGATAAGATTAACCTAAGTTTTGAAACCGGAACAGCCAGTATATTTTTTAATGTGAAGTCGGTATATTCCCGGTTAATGGAATATCCAATTACCAACGTGAATGTGAAAGGAAGAAATAAACTAAAATGGTTCCAAATAACTCCTTCCGAAAGTCCTGTGTAACTAACAATGCTGTTATTGGTTCCAGCTAATTGAAATGTCGCTAAAATAATTGAAAAAAGTACAGATACAATTCCAAGCCAAAGAATATTGTATCTTTTATATTTTAAGAACTCTGTTTTTATTAGTCGTATCATTTTTAGCACCCCCTAAATTTCCTGCTTGCTTTTATAGATAATTGCAAGCGTTAATGAAGCAATAGCGGTTAGTATCAAAATACCTATACATGCGGGAGAGCTTAAAAACCAGTCATCCAATCCGTAAGTAGGCCCTGTAGTCATATGAGGTAGAGCCCATCTAAAAACAGCAGACAGAGGGGACAATACGTTTGCCATAGCAAATACAATAGCAAAACTTGCACTTGCATAAACAAATGATAAGATTATCGAAAAAACATACCCTTTCTTGCTAATACATTCAATGGCGATAATAGGAAGTATGGAGATTGCCACCATAACACCAATGAGAAGTCCGATCAATAGCCTGTAAAGAATATGGTCGGTACTGCCTATTATCAATCCCCCTATTAAAGTTGCGCCATTCGTTGCAAGAGAATATACAACGGAAAATATCAATATTGTAATTACTTTTGCAGTAAACAAGGCGGCTGTTGAAATTGGAATTGTGTTAATATTCTTTTGTGTTCCATTCGTTTCTTCCGAAAAGAACAAGATAGCTCCCAAAATCCCTAAAACCGTTGGTAATAGTAAGAAATATCCAAACACACCAATATTCAAATAAAGCCAGTCAAAGCCTAAATTGCTTTTCGCGGCAAATGCGGTCATAGGAATAGGAAACAGGGCGGCTGCAAGAATAGTTAAAAATATGAATTTTTTTCGCTTTAATTTCCAAAACTCACACTTTACAAGATCAAGCAATCCCTTCACCCCCTGTTACACGCCTGAAATAATCTTCAAGGCTTTCTTCGCAGATATAAGCTTCTGATACGGTAAGTCCGTTTTCGACAAAGGCGGTTACAATTTCCCCGACAGAAATATCTAAATTATGCAAACGCATCTTGTAATCGTCCTGTATGGTAAACTGCGTTTCATGGAAATTACGTTCTAAAATTCTTGCCGCCTGTGTTGTACTGGAAACGGTAAAACGGATATGTCTGCTGCTCTTTGCTTCCAGCTCTGCAAGGCTTTCTTCCTCCAATAATGCACCGTGGTCAATAATTCCTATATCATCAGCCAGCAATGCAATCTCGGAAAGAATATGGCTGGAAATCAATATCGTTTTCCCTCTTTCCGTGCAGAGATCACGGATAAAAGAGCGCACTTCTGCAATTCCAATCGGGTCAAGACCGTTAATCGGTTCGTCTAAAATCAAAAGCTCCGGGTCGTGCATAATGGCAAGGGCAATAGCCAGTCGCTGCTTCATTCCAAGTGAATATTGTGAGAACAGCTTTTTGTCTTTATAGGGAAGCCCCACTAAATCAAGTGCATTTTTAATTGCATTGCGGTTCGGCACTTCCCGCAGGGTAGCAAAAATGCGCAGGTTTTCTGTGGCAGTCAGATTTGGGTAAAATCCGGGGGATTCAATCAGACTGCCAATCCGGGGCAGTAGCTTTTTCTCATTTGTCCGTAAAGGCTTTCCCCATATTGCCACTTCCCCGGAAGTGGGCTGTGTCAACCCAAGCAGCATTTTCATTGTTGTTGTTTTTCCGGCTCCGTTTCTGCCAAGCAGACCATAGATACGCCCTTGCTGGACATGGATATTCAAATCTGCAACGCTTTTTTGTGTTCCGTATTGTTTTGTAAGATTTTTTGTTTCAATTACATATTTACTCATTGCGAAACCTCCTTTTCATATTTGCTATTCTATCACGCTAACCTTGCCAAAACCTTGCCGAAACCTTGCTTTTTTCATGCTTTTACAGTTAGGCAAAGTTTGATAAAACTGAAAAATCCCCGTATTATTACAGGGATTTTGGAAGTAATAAGGTAAATGTAGTCCCTCTGTTGGGAGTGCTGTCAACGGTAATCGTTCCTTTGTGAACAGCTACAAGTTCTTTTACGATTGATAAGCCTAATCCATTTCCCCCAGCAGACCGTGACTGATCGCATTGGTACATTCTTTCAAAAATATGTGGAAGATGATCGGGGGATATTCCTTTTCCATTATCTGTTATAGTGATTTTAGCTTGCAGGTCATCTTCAAAAACATGGAATATTATTTTAGTTCCCTTGCTATGGATAAGGACATTCTGCAACAGATTGTTGAGGATGCGGCTATAAGCGTTTGTATCTATACGCATAAGATATTCTGTTTCCGGTATATCAAACGCATAGTCAAAATTACTATTTTCTAAAACAGAAATCCAGTCAACTATAATATTCCGGGATAATTCGTTTAAGTCTAAAATATCAAAATGAAAAATCTGTTCCCCGGAGTCCAGTTTTACCCACTCAAAGAGATTTTCCACAAAATGCTTTAGATAGTGAGCTTTCTCAAATGCGACATGAACATATTCGTCTTTTTCTTCTCCTGCAACTATCTTACACTCTATTGCTTCCAAATAACCAACCAAAGAAGCAAGGGGAGTTTTTACATCATGGGAAATACTTGTCATTAACCGTTTGTATGCCTGTTCAGATTGTTTTTGCCTAATAAGCTGCGTTTGGCTGTTCATTGCAATATCGTTTATACCATAGCAGATTTTTCTTGTCATATCGTTTTTTTTAGCCAACATACGGCGGTTTAAATTCCCGGATTTTATATCTTCGAGGGCTTCTTCGATAATAGATAGTTGTCCCCGTACACGCCTAAGTTTTGTGACAAGAAACAAGATAAATAGAATTGCGATACAAAACGCAATCAATAAAAACAGATTAACATTCATGTTATGCCTCCATGTTAAAACGATAGCCAACACCACGGACGGTTAAAATATAAAAAGGATGTTCCGGGTCTGGTTCAATTTTTTTTCGTAATTTGCTGATAAAAGACATGATATTGCTATCATCAAAAGCATATTCTTCCTCCCATACATGGGTATAAATCTGCTTTTTCGTAAATACTTTCCCTTTGTTCGCCGCAAGAAAAGAGAGCAGATCAAATTCTTTTCCTGTAATCTCCACTTGTACGTCATTCATAAAAACAAGACGATTAAGACTATCAATCGTCATTCCTTGAAACACCATACAATCCGTTTCGGTGCTGGAAGTTGGATTGAGCAGGGTATAACGCCGGATAAGGGAATTTACACGCGCCATAAGCTCGTTAATGCTAAATGGCTTTGTCAGATAATCGTCTGCCCCCATTCGCAAGCCGGACACTTTATCTTCCTCGTCGCTTTTGGCAGTGAGCATAAGGACGGGAACATTGCTTGTCTGCCGTATTTGCTGCAGCACTTGAAATCCGTCTAAATCGGGCATCATAATATCAAGAATGATAAGTGAACAGGCATTTTTGCTTTCCTCCAATATATGCAAGCCCTCTATACCGCCGCCTGCAACAACCGCAGTAAGGTTTTCCTGCTCTACGCATTTTTTCATAAGTGTGCAAAGCTCTTTATCATCATCAATAATTAAAACTTTATTCATGTTTTTTCTTCCTTTCTGCTTTCAACCGGGCATCTGTTGGTTTTTCTGCGTCCTTTGGTATCAGCCATAGCCGACTAAATTTTGCCACACCCGGTATGCGGTTTTCCTCACATAGCTTTTGTACCCGTCTTTCTGAAATGCCCCATTTTTTCGCCGCTTCCGGGACAGAAATAAACTCTAACATCGTCATTCACCCTTTCTCTAACCTCAATCAGTATAATTATATTCGTCCAACCGAATAACTTCAAGATACTTTTTGCTAAGTTTGTGAATTATTTTGGCTAATTTATAGAACTGTGTATACATATCCAAAAAGAAAGGTGAACAGTAAAATGTAATAGGGTGAATGGATATGGCAAAAAGACCAGTACCACGATACGATTTTAAGGCTTTTGGTGAAGCAATCAAAGCGGCGCGTAAAGGACGTAAGGAAAGCAGGAAAAAGGTGTGCGACGAAATGTATATCTCTCCGCGCTACCTTGCAAATATTGAGAACAAGGGACAGCACCCCAGCGTACAGATATTCTTTGAGCTTATGCTCCGCTATGATATATCGGTAGATCAGTTCCTTTTTTCGGAAAGGGAAGCGGAAAAGTCCACGCTGCGGCGCGTCGGTTGAAAACTGCTTGTTGGGAAGTGTCCCAAACCCTCGGAATGGAAAGGAGCGATTGCATGAATGGACGCAAAAGAACAATACAAGTTAAATTCTATGTGACAGAGGAAGAACGGGCGTTGATTGAGCAGAAAATGAAGCTCGTCCCCACCCGGAACATGGCGGCATATCTTAGAAAGATTGCCATTGACGGCTACATTATCCAAGTAGACCATAGCGACATTAAAGCCATGACAGCGGAGATACAGAAAATCGGTGTCAACGTCAATCAGATTGCAAAGCGTGTGAACAGTACGGGCAGCTTCTACCAAGAGGACATAGAGGAAATAAAGGGGGTGCTTAATGAGATATGGCGGTTACAAAGATTAAGCCTGTTAAAAGCACGTTGAGCAAAGCCCTTGACTATATCCAAAATCCCGATAAGACGGACGGGAAAATGCTTGTGTCCTCCTTTGGGTGTAGCTATGAAACGGCAGATATTGAGCAACACCAAAATATTTATTGACCAGACATATTCTTCCCACACCTCCAACTGCGGACGCTCAACTCATCAAAACGTAAGGACAGGACACCATGCGTCCGCTTCCACCCCTCCGTCTGAAACGTCAGCCGGGGAAGTGACAGTCCTCCGGGCTGCTACGGAGGACTGTCACTTCCCCGGCGTCCGTTCACCAATATACTCTTTCAAAAACTCATATATATCCCCCTCCAACGGCGGACACCCCTCCACATAATTCTGAAACTTACAGGTACAGTGTCCCACACCAAGCACTCCCGTCTTACCACGATACCCCTGTCCGATGCAGATCTTTTCATCCAGCTTCTCAAAAAGCCCCTCTTCCTTCAGCATCTCCAATGCCGGGATCAGATACCCGTAGCAGGCACTGCAGGATTCCACTTCCTCCACGGCATCCGCAAGCTCCACAACCTTTCTGGATACCGGCATCCTCTGATCCGCACCATCCTCCAGAAATCTGACATCTGCTTTGGAAATATCTGAACAGCCCACGCCAAGATCACCTGCCAGCTTCACATAAGGAACCTCAGCTACCTCATAATGCATCATCTGACACACATATGCATCCACAAGAACCGGATCACAGGCAGCCATCACCCGGTTCATCACGACAGGATTTCCGCCATCCTCAAAATCCAGATCCCCGCAGATATTATCCACAACAATAAAGTCCTGCTGTATCCCCATATTCAGATGAGCAATGGGTTTATGAAGCCCCAGAGAATGAAACCGTCTCTTTTCCTTATTTGGGATCAACCCCTTCATATTCTTAAGGGCACAGGTGATCTTTGTCTGACAATGGCCTTTCAGAACCGGCACATTGATCAGAAAATCAAGCTCTTTTACCCGCTCACAGACATTCAGCTCCATTCCGCCGCAGTCCACAGAAATACCTTTATCCTTCTGCATATCCCAGAACGGCACCTGATACTCTTCCTCAAGCCTGTCAAAGCCACAGGTCTCAAAAGCCTCCCTTGTCTTATCTCCTACCCAGGATCCCTCCAGCATCACCATATCCCGGAAGCCATGCTCCTTCAGATACTCGATAATTCCTGCAACCACTTCCGGATGAGTCGTTGCACCCCAGGAAGCCTCTGAAGGAGAAACCAGATTCGGCTTGATCCCGATTTTTTTCTTTCTGTCCCCGATATGAGACTGAAGATCCGCTTTTTCCAGAAGCTCCTTTGTCATTCTTTTATATTCCGTACCACTGGTAATAAAAATCTGATTTTTATCCATAATTATCAAAATTCCTTTCTTTCTGCAATGTGAATGTTGATCCAGATCCACACCAAAGCCCTGCAAAGCTTTTATCATCAGATAAGCCAGACAAAACAGCCGACAAATACAGCATTCATCACAATCATAAAAAATACCCTCTCTACCGGTTTCCCGGTAAAAAGGATATTTTATCCGACACAGCAGTCTCGTATTATCTTTCGATCTTTGCCCCGTTCCACCATGGGAATTCTCGGTTCAGCCATTTTCCTGCAAGCTCACTCCATGGTTCACAGGCTCTTGCGATCCCTCTGCCGTTTTCGTTGGCAGTCAGCTCATTTGCCAGGCCGATCCCATGGGGTCCCTGCGGAAAAACATGATACTCCACTGGAATGCCCTTTTTATAGAGTGCCTGAACAAAGAGAAGTGTATTATCCAGCAGCACCGTCTGATCCTCAAAGGTATGCCAGATAAAGGTTCTGGGTGTATCTTCCGTAACCTGAAATTCCAAAGACATCCGATCTTTCAGCTCCTCATAACGATCTCCCAGAAGATTTCGAAAGCTCTCTTCATGACCAGCTTCCCCTGAAGTGATCACCGGATAATTCAGGATCATGCCATTGGGACGGATCCTCTCGTTTTCCATTCCCGTGATCCCGGCAAGCTCCTCCGTATTCCAGAATACTCCCAGAGAAGCTGCCAGATGGCCTCCTGCTGAAAAGCCGGATACAATGATCTTATTCTTTTCAATATGCCACTTATCACTGTTCTCTCTGAGAAGAGCTACTGTTTTTGCCAGCTGACGGAGAGCCACCGGATATCTGGCAGGTGCCACACTGTAACGAAGTACCACTGCGTGATAGCCCATTCCCATAAACCGGACAGCAATGGCTTCTGCCTCTCTGTCAGAAGTCATGCCATAAGCTCCGCCCGGACAGATCACTATGACCGGACGCTTCTGTCCCGGATAGAGTTCTTCCGACTCCTGCCAGAAATAGGTCTCTATCCATGCCTCATTATAGTCCTTTGTTTTTTCTTCGATCACAATTCTTTCGTTGATCATTCCGGTTTTCCCTTCTTCATTTCATTGCTTCTCTGATCGCTGCAAGAAGTTCATCGTACTCTTCGTAAGCCGGAATTTCCGGATGATCTGCACGGATCTGCTCTGTACTGCGGAAAAGGAAGCCTGCTTTGCTTGCCTGGATCATTCCAAGATCATTGTAGGAATCTCCACTTGCGATAGTCTCACATCCCATGGACTGCAGTGCCTTCACAGTTGTCAGCTTGGATTTTTCACAGCGCATCTTAAAGCCTGTGATCTCTCCGTTCTCTGCTACTTCCAGGGAATTACAGAAAAGTGTCGGCCGTCCAAGCTTCTCCATCAGCGGAGTTGCAAACTGTGTAAAGGTATCACTGATCAGTATCACCTGGGAAAAAGATCTCAGCTCATCCAGAAATTCCTTTGCTCCCGGAAGGGGATCGATCTTTGCAATAGTCTCCTGGATCTCTTTCAGTCCCAGACCATGTTCTTTCAGAATTCCAAGTCTCCAGTTCATCAGCTTATCATAATCCGGCTCATCACGGGTTGTTCTCTTGAGCTCCGGGATTCCGCTTGCCTCTGCAAATGCGATCCAGATCTCCGGTACCAGTACACCTTCTACGTCCAGACATGTAATATACATCTTTCATATCCTCCTCTTGATCCAACTTACCGTTGATATTTCACAGAGTCTGACTTCTTCCGGCTGTCAGAACTCTTTATTCTTTTAGCGCTTTACCCTGATATTACCATATGCTCTCAAGGTCTGTAAACAGTTTTATTTTTTCTTCTTTTCCGATTCATAGATCTTCAGCTCTTTCAGTGCTTTTTCCCCAAGAGGATACAGCATGAAAATATTAAAGATCGTCATCAGGCCGATTCCTACATCTCCCAGATCCCATACAAATGTGTAAGCCGCGATCCCACCGATAAACAGCATCACCAGTGCCAGCACCTTATATCCTGTCTGTGAACCCCAGTTATCACCAAAAAGATAAGCCACATTGCCTCTTGCATAAAACAGGATTCCCAGGAATGTGGAAAAGCTGAACATAAACAGTGTTGCAGCAATAAAGATCACTCCAAACTGCCCCATATGATAATGCATGGCAGTCTGAAGAAGTTCCATTCCGGAAAGCCCCTGTACCAGATCTTCCGGGGCCAGAAGCATGATCATGGCTGTACAGCTGCAGATCACGATCGTATCCACAAATACACCCAGGGCCTGGACAAATCCGGCTTTTACCGGACTGTCACATTCTGCTGCCGCTGCTGCACAGGGAGCGGAGCCGCTTCCCGCCTCATTGGAAAACAGACCTCTTTTTACTCCGTTCATCAGCACGACGCCAAATCCTCCGGCAGCAGCCTGACGAAATCCGAAAGCTTCTTCAAAAATCCGTTTAAATACTCCCGGCATACTTCCGAGATTTGTGAATATAATAAACAGCGTGATCACAAAATAAAGCACTGCCATCACCGGCACCAGAAGATCCAGAACTTTAACCGTTGCATTCTTCCGAAGCACGATCACAGCTGCGATCACTACCAGCACGATGGTAGTATACAGCGGCGGAATATCAAAAGCATTTTTGAAAGACGCCGTGACGGAATTGCTGATAACCTGACTGATCCCACACCAGCAGATCAGGCCGGAAATGGCAAACAGAACGGAAAGCAGAACCTTTTTTCGTTTTCTGCCCTGTTTTTCTTCCCAGTAGCGATGGATATAGTAGGCAGGACCGCCCCTGTAGCCACCGTAAAGAGGATCCTTTTCTTTATAGAGCTGTGCCAGGGTCGCTTCGATAAAAGCAGTAGAGGAACCGATCAGCGCCGTGATCCACATCCAGAATACCGCTCCTGCACCTCCTGCCGAGATCGCAGCTACCACACCGACCAGGTTTCCCATTCCCACACGGGTAGCTGTAGATACGATCAGCGTCTGAAATGCTGAAAGATTATTTTTGTCACTTTTCTTTTCTGACAGGGCCCGTACCATATCCGGAAAAAGACGGATCGGCAGAAGCTTTGTCCTGATGGTAAAATAGATACCGGTCGGAATCAGAAGCAGGATCAGAAGTGAGATTCCCAGCGTACTTCCTCCCGGAAGCGGGATCCTTATCAGATCTCCCCACAGAAATGTATAGACCTTTTCGATCATTGTTACTATCATGTTACTGTTTCCCTTCCCCAATCACCACATGTGATCGTTTTGTTCTCTTTTTCTGCCCGTTGTTTGTATTTATTTCTGCAACGTTTTAAACGGGCAAAGCGTATCTTTCATTATAATAGCTTTCTGTTTGTATGTAAAGAAAAATCCCGAATCTTTCGATCCGGAATTTTTTTGTATCGGTAACTTTTCTGTTATCCGACAGATTTCTGATATCTGTCTGTTTTTATAAGCATAGCTGCATTTTACTCTCAGCCAGCCAGGTGGAACATCTCGATCAGGAAGATCCAGCTCATTCCATAGTATGTTATCACGGCTACAAGGTCATTCACCGTAGTGATCAGAGGACCTGAGGCTACTGCCGGGTCCACACCAACCTTTTTGAAAAACAGCGGTATGCAGGTTCCTACTGCACTGGATATCAGCATGGCCACCAGCAGGGATAATCCGATACAGCCGGATACCGCATAGGCAAATACGAGTGTTTTTCCTTTGAATAAGAAAATATACAATCCGATCAGTACAAAAGACAGCATACCGAGTAAACCACCGTTGCAAAGACCGATCCGCATTTCCTTCAGCACAAGCTCCGCCTTCTGTCTGCCTGTCAGCGTCTCATCCATCAGTACACGGATGGTTACAGCCAGGGACTGGGTTCCAACATTTCCTGCCATATCCAGGATCAGAGACTGGAAGCACATGATGATTGGCAGACAGGTAACTACTTTTTCAAACATTCCCACAACAGAAGATACCACCATACCAAGGCCCAGAAGAACAATCAGCCATGGCATTCTTTTTTTCATGCTTTCAAAAAGAGGTTCCTTCAGATCTTCCTCTGCAGTCAGACCGGCCAGCTTCGCATAATCCTCTCCCATCTCATCGTCTACCAGATCAATGATCCCTGCGGATGTGATCACTCCAAGGAAACGATTGTCATCGTCCAGTACAGGAATGGAATCTTCAGAATAATCCTTCAGTCGTTCCATACAGTCGTCGATCTGCTCAGTACCATACACATATGGATAAGAAGTTACGATCAGCTCTTCCATAGGGTGATCCTGTCTTGCTGTGATCAGATCCTTCAGATCCAGGGCTCCATAAAACTCTCCTCTGTCCGTCACTGCAAAGATCGTAGAAATATTATCATTATCTGCCGCCTGGGAAACCAGCTCACTCATGGCCTGCTTTACGGTCAGGTTTTCACGGATCACAATGCAGTTCGTTGTCATTCTGCTTCCGATCTCATCCTCATCAAAGGAACGGATCATTTCGATATCCTTCCGCACCTGTTCATCCAGAAGCTGGATCAGAAGCTTGCGTTTTTCTTTATCGATCTGCTTTAAAACATCTGCCAGGGCATCGGTTTCCATTTTGGAAAGAATGGCTGCCGCTTTTTTTACATCCATCTCTTCCAGATATTGTACAGTTTCTTCTTCCTCCAGATATTCAAAAACATCTGCCAGCATACTGCTTTCCAGGATACGGTATAGTCTGCTGCGCTCCGCAGTGCTTAATTCTCTTAATACTTCCGCCAGATCGTTTTCGTGGAAACCCTGCAGCCTTTCACTTAAAACTGCCGGAGAAACACTGCTTCGGATCAGACTCAGAATATCTTTTGAAAAATCCTGATTTCTTTTTGTCATTTTCTCATCCTCCTCACATAATATCGCACAAAACACGCACACCAAAAACAGACATGTTAAAGCATGTCTATGTGCTGTTTGATTTTTGATTGTGTTTCCTTGGGATTTGAGTATAAAGCGAAATGAATTTATACATGATCGCCTTACTGTAAGATTCTCAGAATGAGAAGAATGAAAAAGATATCTATTATAATCCTGCTACAATTATAATGTAATAATACCGTACAGATTCTGGTGTCACCTATATATCCTGTTATATATATCCCTCTGATATACAGACATAATATTCTCACAGATATTCTGTACACTTAAAACAGAATGGAACATTCTCATCCCTCTCTGTTCTTTCCATCTTTCACTCCGAAAACTACAACTTCGCCCATGAGAATCACAACTGTCCATTCTGTTCACCTGCCTTTTTTTCTTAAATTTTATTATCAACTTGGTCATTATAACGTTCCCGGCCGGGTTTTGTCAACCGGATTTATGGTTAAATTTATTGTAAATCCGGTTAAATTTTATGTTTTACAGAGGTGGATGTTTATGCAGCAGCATTTGCGTTGATCGTATCAATGACTTTTTTTATTCCAAGCCAAACACCCATATCTGTAAAGATTTCCGAAATGCTCCCACGATCCGTAAACGGAGATTCCAGCAAAACAGAAAGATCCTTCATCATTCCATTATGAACAATATACTCCATGCAGATATTTATGGATTTTGTCAGAACCACCATCATTTCTCCACGGTATATTCCAAATGCCATCATCAGGACGCCCACCGCTGCCAGTGCAAGTCCGGTTCCTCTTGATTGTGTCAGTTTTTTCATAGATACTCCTGTTCCTCTGCTGTGGCAGTTGCTGATTGGTCTGCAGTTCTTTCATCTGTTCTTCTACCGCAGCTTTCCACCCTTCCAGATCATTACTTCCCATAATCGGATCACTTACAATATTTCCATTCTTATCCACAAAGAAAGATTCCGGGAAAGACTGTAAGCCCTAAATACGTCCGTTCAGCTTTCCTGCATCCGGGTTCAGAAGCGGATAGGTCACACCTGTCTTTTCCTGCAATACTTTTGCCTTTTCCAGCACAGCTTCGTCCGTATTTCCTTCTTCATCGACAGCATCAATGATCATTCCGACTACTCCAACCCCCTGATCTTTCATATCCTGATACAGCTGCTCCAGTTCCGGCATTTCATTGACACATGAGGAACACCAGGTCGTAAATGCATTCACAAGAGTCAGATCATAGTCACTGAATACAGATTCTGTATACGTATTTCCATTAATATCGGCAGTCTCAGACGTGCCTACATTTTCTGCACCCAGATTAGCGCCTTCTACAGGCAGATCGAACGCCAATTGCTGATTGTTAAACGATATGTCTGCTCCTTTTCTTTTTCATGCCTTATCGCATGGTTTGAAACAGGCTCTGTTTTTGATGAATTCACAGAAAAAGCACTTTTTCATTCCACTGTAATGTACCGATAACTGCTGGCACTCTATGGGCAGAAGTGTTATAATACTATAAGAACAGACAATATGTTTTTTCTACAGGAGCATTGATTATGAATATGGAATTACGTCCATCTCTGAAGCAGACAATCACTCACCAGATGATTCAGTTTTCCGAGATTTTACAGATGAATAATATGGAACTGGAAGTATATCTGCAGAATCTGGCACTGGAGAATCCTCTGCTGGATTTTGAAGAGCCCCCGGAAGAAGATATACGGAAAAAGGAATGGCTGAATACACTGGATGAACAAAACCGGTTCTATGAAAAACAGGAACGGCAGGAGGCATCTGATCCCTGGAATCTGGATACAGCCATGACAGAAACACTGGAAGAATCTCTGCTTCTTCAGGTCAACGGACTGGATCTCCCAGATGAAAAGGTTCGTATTTTGCATTTTCTGATTCAGAGTCTGGAGAACAATGGCTATCTGTCCACTCCATTAGAAGAGATTGCCAGCGTCTGCCACTGTTCTCTTACGGAAGCAGCGGAAGCGCTTGCCCTTTTGCAGACTCTGGAACCGGATGGCGTTGGTGCCAGGACATTAGGAGAATGTCTGTCCATTCAGTTGAAAAAAATTGCCCCAGATCAGGCACTGGCTCTGCGGATTGTTCAGGACTATCTTGATCTGCTGGGGAAGAATCAGATCCCGGCTATGGCCCGTGCCCTGCATCGGCCACAAAAAGAGGTACTGGAAGCCTGCAGTCTGATCCGCTCTCTGAATCCCAAGCCAGGCTCTTCCTTTGATGACCGTCATTATATGCCATACATCCGTCCGGAGCTGGTCATTATCCGATTTGACGGTTACTTTGATATTCTGCTAAATGCTTCTTCTATCCCTGCGCTTCGCATGAATTCCTACTATCTGGAGCTGTTAAAAGAGGGGAAAACGGAAGATACTGCCCGGTATCTGAGGAAAAAGAAAGAAGAACTGGAACAGATTCAGTCTAGTATCCGCCAGCGGTCCGGTACTTTGCTTTCTCTTGGAAAGCTGATCGTGGAGCATCAGCAGGATTTCTTTTTACATGGTCCAGGTCATCTGCACACGTTTCTTCAGACTACTGCCGCATCCATACTGAGAGTTCATGAATCTGTCATCAGCCGTGCTGCCCGTGACAAATATCTGCAGTGTCAGTATGGAATATTTCCCCTTTCTTACTTTTTTGTACAGGGAATGGATCAGAAAGATGAAGTGAAAAATAAGATACGTGATTTTATTGAAAAAGAAGATAAATCTCACCCATACTCAGATCAGAAGATCTCTGATCTGCTGGCCGCAGAGGGAACGAATGTCTCCAAACGTCTGGTTACCAAGTATCGTACTGCCATGCAAATTCCTGCCATGAGCGGACGCAGATTTTACGAGAAATAACACGAAACAGATTATTACACTATCTGAATATGATCCGGCAGCTAAAAAAGCCGGTTCCGATGATTTTTATCACCGGAACTGGCTTTTTCTGAGAGTGTAGATATAAAAACTGTCAGATAATTGCTTTTTATACGTAAGCGATGCATTCTACTTCTACCAGTCCACCCAGTGGAAGCTTTGCTACCTGTACACAGGAACGTGCAGGATATTCTTCACCAAAGTATGATTTGTAGATTTCATTTACTTTTGCAAAATCATTCATGTCTGCCAGGAAGATGGTGGTCTTTACAATCTTGCTGTAATCACTTCCTGCTTCTTTTAAGATTGCTCCCATGTTTTTCATAGAACAGTGTGCCTGTGCTTCTACGCCTTCCGGCATTTTTCCAACAGCAGGGTCAATTCCCAGCTGTCCGGAACAATATACCATCCCGTTTACTTTTACTGCCTGTACATATGGTCCAACTGCTCCCGGAGCATTGGTTGTTGCGATAATCTCTTTTGCCATTATTTTACTACCTCTTTTCCTTTCTTTTTCAGAACAGATCCGTTTCTTACACCAGTATGTTCTCCGTGCTTCACTGCCAGTTCGCCATTTACCATAACGTATTCAATTCCTTCCGGATACTGAATCGGATCGGTAAAGGTTCCTTTGTCAATGACAGTATCCGGGTTGAAAATACAGATATCTGCGTATGCGCCTTCACGGATTTCTCCACGATCTGTCATGTTAAATGCTGTTGCCGGTTTCTTTGTCATTTTATATACTGCTTCTTCCAGTGTCAGAGCTTTGTCTTCACGCACATATTTTCCCAGGATTCTTGGGAATGCACCATATACACGAGGATGTGGTTTTCCACCAAGCAGACCATCTGTGCAGGCATTCATCTCAGGACGTTTCATGAAGAGCTGTACATGTTCTTCTGTTCCGTAGAAGTCTACCATTCCAACTGCATTTTCTTCTTCATAAAGAAGATCAAAGGTTGCTTCATATGGATCTTTTCCGCGAAGTTCTCCCAGCTGTGTCAGGCTTAAACCTACTGCATCCTGGTTCTTCTCTGTCTTTACACTGGTTACAAAAATCTTATCCAGACCTGCAAACTCTACGAAGTTATCCCATCCTGGGATTCCATGTTCAATATCATAAACCATTTTTTTGCGAAGTTCTTTGTCAGCCAGACGTTCCAGAACTTTATCTGTTCCGCCATCGTGTACCCAAGGAGGAAGAATTACGCCAAGCATGGTGCTTCCTGCCACGTATGGATACTGGTCAAATGATACATCAATACCTTCTTTTTCGGCTGCTTCCAGAAGACGTACCACATCATCAATCTTATCCCAGTTTTTCTTACCACATACCTTGAAATGTGAATAATGAATCTTTACACCAGATTCTCTTCCGATTTTAATAACTTCTTCCATGGAGTCCAGAATAGTATCTGCTTCACTTCTCTGATGGATTACAAATCTTCCGTCATATTCTGCTACCACTTTACACATTTCAATTATTTCTTTAGACTCAGAATATGCACAAGGCATGTAGATCAGACCGGTAGATAAACCGATTGCTCCTGCTTCCATTTCACGTCTGGTAATCTGGCGCATCTTTTCCAGTTCTTCTTCATTTGGAAGACGGTTTTCCAGTCCCATTGCCTCCATACGAATATTTCCGTGCGGAACCAGATAGCATTCGTTTAATCCTGGTTTTACATGCTCCAGCATCTTCAGATATCCTTCTGTCGTCTGATAGTTCCAGTCGATCTCATCGCTGTCTCCATCCAGTCCGGCCAGATTCTTTCTCCATGGACTGATATACTGTGGTGGGAGTGGTGCCATAGAGATACCGTCCTGTCCCAATACTTCTGTTGTGATACCCTGCATGATCTTAGGTCTTACTTCCGGATCTACCAGAATCTGAAGATCACTGTGGCTGTGTGTATCGATGAATCCAGGAGCTACTACCAGCCCTGTTGCATCAATCACTTCCATATCTTCTGTTGTATCAATATCACCAATCTTTACGATCTTATCATTTTCCACCAATACATCTGCTTTATAACCAGGCTTCTTCGTTCCATCTACTACTAAACCGCCTTTGATTAATTTTTTCATTTGCTTCACCCATGCCTTTCTATTAAAATTTCGGCAGTTGTCTGCGGATCGAATGCATGCCCCACAGACAACCGACTGTTTTTAATCTTCTTCCAGCTCAAGTTCCGGAGCCGGAGCAACACCGATACCACGTTCAATTGCTGATACTACAAAGATTACGATTAAAGCTACGATACCGCCTGGAACCATTGCGCTTAATCCCCATGGTGTATGTAAACCATAAATCCAGATAGCTGCTACGATTGTTCCGGATACGATAGAGATAAATCCGGCTCTCTGTGTTACGTTCTTGTAGAACAGACCACAGATAAATGCAGCGAACGGACCTGCACTTCTCAGTGCAAATGCACCCATCATAACGCTGATGATATTGGATGCTGTCAATGCTACAATAAGACCTACGCCTCCAACGATTACCATAACCACTCTGGAAATCCAGATTTCTTTTGCATCATCCTGTTTTCCACCATTGATATATGGACGGAATACGTCATTTGTAAACATGGTTGCAGTACCAATCATATTTCCGGATGCGGAACTCATGGTTGCTGCTACTACTGCTGCCAGTACGATACCTGCTACTACTGCCGGTGCAAAATTCATGGTTGCATCAGCCAGTGCATTTTTCTGTGGACCACTTGCATATCCATCGATGCATACGTAAGCCATCAGACCGATGATTGCAGGCACAATTGCGTATACAGCAGACAGAACACCTGCAATCAGGGAACCAAACTTTGCGGATTTTCCGTCTTTTGCGGAACAGTAGGTCTGAACAATTTCCTGTCCGGTAGGGAATGTCATAAAATACATTGCGATGTAACCAATTACAGTAGGTACACCAATCTTTGTCATACTAAGCAGATCCAGAGAAGCTCCTGTAGAATCTGTCACTGTTTTTGCTTTTGCAAACAGTCCTGCAAAGCCGCCTACCTGCTGGTTGCCAAGCATAACAAACATAGCTACTGCCATACCAACAGTAATAACAAATACGTGCATCAGGTTTGCTGCTGCTACTGACTGGAAACCACCAATCATAGTGTAAATAATAACTACAATTGTAATAACAATCGCTGCTGTACAGAAATCCATCCCGGTTACTACATTAATAATGGACGCTGTTGCAATAATCTGTGCTCCTGTTGCCATGAACAGAGCTGCGATAGAAGTAAATGCAGTAAAAATGTGGGAAGCTTTTCCGTAACGTTTTCCGATAATCTGTGGCACAGTACTTGCCTGTGCTTTACGGAAATATGGTGCAATAAAAGATACCAGTACAAATCCGATTCCGGCTGCAATCACATACCAGCATGCGGAAATACCATAGCTGTAAACATTGGTTGCAATACCGGTTGTACTAGCACCACCGGTATTCGCTGCGAACAATGTTCCTGCCAGTACTAAAGGTCCTAAGGACTTTCCTGCCATCAGGAAATCTTCGTTACTCTGTTTTGCCTGCTTTGCTGCTTTTCTTTTGGACACTACCAGACCTAATACAATGGTCAGTGCCATATAAATAAAGATAATAATTAACGCTGTTGTCTGTTTTCCACTCATGTCTATAATCCCTTCTCCTGATCAAAATCCCCACTGCTTATTTTAACAGTGCTTTCATGACTCCATAGTAGCAGTCTGTTACTTTGGTCAGCTGGTCGATTTCGATATATTCGTTTACCGTATGTGCCAGATTTTCTTTGGATGGTCCAAGGCCAAAGGTCTTGATTCCGGCTTCCCCTGCGTAATGGCTTCCGTTTGTACAGAAGTTGTACTGTGTGATTTCCGGTGTGTATCCCATTCCTTCCAGTTCCTTCTTTACATCCTGTACGAATGCATCTCTTTCATCATACAGCCATCCTGGGAAGAATCTCTCGCCTGTGATCTCATTTCCTGTGTAGCACTGTTCTTTTCCAACTGCGTAGGAAACTTTTGCTTTTAACTGAGGATCTTCAGCCATCAGCTTGTCCAGCAGTGCCTGAATCGGTGCCAGAACACTTTCTTTTGTTTCGCCAACCAGCAGACGTCTGTCATAAGTAGCACGGCAGTATTCTGGTACCACAGATGCTCCTGGATATGGCGCAGACTTGATATCGGTCAGCTCCAGAATACCATCGCCCAGTACCGGGTGATGTGTCGGCTCCAGAGCACGGATTGCTTCGATCACTTTTGCCATCTTATATACTGCGTTGATACCTTTTTCCGGGTTTGCAGAATGGCAAGGTTTTCCGAATGTTTCCAGAACGATTTCGCCGCGTCCTCTCTGTCCGATCTTGATGTTCAGATGAGAAGCTTCACCGATGACTACATAATCCGGTTTTACAAAGCTGCTGATTTCGCGAGCTGCCACACCTTCAAAGCATTCTTCATGAACCACACCTGCTACATAGATTTCTCCTGCGAAATCTTTCTTCGTGTCTTCTGCAAATGCAGCTGCAGCAGTTACAAATCCTGCTACGGCACCTTTCATGTCACTGGTTCCTCTTCCGTAGATCTTTCCATCATGGATCTCAGCTGCGAAAGGCGGGTACTGCCATTCTGTTTCATCTGTTACCGGTACAGTATCGATATGTCCGTCAAACAGGATTTTTTTACCTGGACGGTTACCTTTGATACATCCGATGACGTTTCCGTATTTGTCTACGGTTACAGAATCAAATCCTTTTTTCTTTAACTGTTCTTCCAGAACACCTGCCACACCGTCTTCATGTCCAGAATAGCTCTGCTTCTGGATCAGATGCTGACATAATTCTACTACTTCTTCCTGTCTTTCTTTGTTTAACATAATGTCCTCCTTTTCCTGTGCCTTTTTTATATGATTAGTTGTAACTGTTCAGAACCCACTGTCCCGCGAGATGTTTTGGCATGAATATGCCAAAATCCGAGACACGCACGCCAGAATTCTATCGCCAAAGGCGATTTTATTGAATTTTGGCTTCGTATCTGTGAAGTCACTGAACAAATATGATTAGTTTTTATGAGTACTTGGATACTTTCCATCCCAAACAATTGCTTTATAGTTTTCCTGATCGGTATCCCCTTCTGTGCTGAAGAACAGTACGCGGGAATTTTCATCAAGGCCAAGTTCTTTCTTCAGATCTGCCAGTTCCGGATTGGTCATGATCTCTGCCACGCATCCGAATGCTGCTGCTCCACTTTCTCCGGAGATCACACGGTCATCTCCTTTTGCCGGATTACCAAGAATACGCATTCCCTTTGCTGCCACATAGTCCGGGCAGGAAATAAAGTGATCTGCGTAATCGGAAAGGATCTTCCATCCAATACTGCAAGGTTCGCCACATGCAAGACCTGCCATGATGGTGTTCATATCACCGGTCACAAAATGACGTTCGCCGTCATTTGCTTCTGCGGTACGATACAGGCAGTCTGCCTTGTTCGGTTCTACAATGGTAATCACCGGTCTGTCTTCGCCATAGATTGCGGAGAATAATCCGGTTACTGCTCCGGCCATGGATCCAACACCCGCCTGAAGGAAGATATGAGTCGGTTTCTCAGGAAGCTGTTCCTGTGCTTCCAGTCCCATGGTTCCGTATCCCTGCATGATCCAGGTCGGAATATCTTCATATCCTTCCCAAGCAGTATCCTGTACCATTACCCAACCCTTCTGCTCTGCCTGGCTGTTAGCCAGACGAACGGCTTCGTCATAGTTCAGATCTGTGATATTTGCTTCTGCCCCCTCTGCCCTGATGTTGTTCAGACGTTCCAGTGCGCTGCCCTTTGGCATATATACAACTGATTTCTGCTTGAACTGATTGGCTGTCCAAGCCACACCTCTTCCGTGATTACCATCGGTAGCAGTTACAAAAGTGATATCTCCCAGTTCTTTTCTTGTTTCATCAGAAATCAGGGTTTCATAATTTACTTCTGAAATATCTTTTCCCAGACGACCTGCCAGATAATTTCCGATTGCATAGCTTCCGCCCAGCACCTTAAATGCATTTAATCCGAATCTCCAGGATTCATCCTTTACATATACATCTTTTAGTCCAAGGCATTTTGCAGTCTCTTCCAGATGTGCCAGTGGTGTCGGTGCATATACTGGAAAGCTTTTGTGAAATTCACGGATTTTATCAGCAGACTCTTTGCTGAATAATTTCAGGTCACATCCTCTGTTCTTTTCATGCTTCCGTGTCACCATCTTAAATGATTCTTTCATGCGTTCCTTCCTTTCTTTCGTACCAGATTTATTTATCTGGTATTTTCGCTTTCTGTCTATCTATACAGCAAGTTCCGTTCCCGTTTCTAAAAAAATATAAAAAATTTTAAAAAACAAAAAAGATCCATGAAATACAAGGCTTTTTCATCACCTGGTTTTTTGTATGAATCTTTTTCGGTTCTTATATTCTCTTTTCGATTCGCTGTTTTTTCTCATTTTGGGAATTATTTATTCTCAGAATGAGAATTTCATTCTCTTTTTCTCATTCTGAGAAAACAATGGGGACGGTGTTTTCTGGCTCTCCGTCCCCATTAGCTTTATTCCCCAATTTTTCGGTACAGGGTGGCAAGTCCGATGCCCAGTTGTCTGGCCGCTTCTTTTTTTCCCTGGGTGGTGTCTCCATATCTGGCAATGGCCTGACGAATGGCTCTCTGTTCCAGTTCTTTTAAGGTCAACACTTCTTCTGTCCCGCGCCCAGTCTCAGAATGTACTGTTCTTTCGTCCTCTTCTCCATCTGATGAGCTGTTTTTCTCCTCACTTTTTCCTCCCCGTTCTCTTACTTCCCGCGGCAAGGTCTTTTCATCCAGGACTCCATCCGTTCCCATCATATTCACCATGAATTCCACCACATTCTCCAGTTCTCGCACATTGCCTGGCCAGGGATACTGTCTCAGACAATTCAGCACCGGTTCCGTAATCTTCCAGAAATATTTCTGAAAAAGCTTTGCATAATGAGTGGCAAAATGCTCTGCCAGAGGTGGAATATCCTCAATACGCTCTCTTAACGGTGCTATCTCTAATGGGATGACATTCAATCGATAATAGAGATCCTCCCGGAACTTCTTTTCCCGAATCATCTCCCTCAGATCTCGATTGGTTGCTGCCAGAATCCGCACATCAATGGTAAACACCTGATTGGAACCAATTCGGGTGATCTTCCGCTCCTGTAGCACCCGCAGTAGCTTCGCCTGCAGATACAGCGGCATATCTCCGATCTCATCCAGGAAAATCACACCTTTATTGGCCAGCTCGAACTTTCCAATTCGACCATGAGGATCAGCTCCGGTAAAGGCTCCCTTTACATAACCAAACAGTTCAGATTCCAGCAGGGCCTCCGGAATCGCTGCACAGTTAATCGCTACAAATCTTCCGGAACGACGATTGCTGGCATTCCAGATTGCTGTCGCCACCATCTCTTTTCCCGTACCACTCTCACCGGTAATCAGTACGGTAGAACTACTCTGAGCCACCTGCATGATCTCCCGCTTCATCTTCTGTGTTACCTCACTGTCACCGATAATATTGCTACAGTCCAGTTTATGAACCGTGGAGGTCATTTCATAATACTTTTTCTGAATGGCTTTACTGTTCTCAAACAGAAGCAGTTTGGCATATCTGCCTTTTTTTTGTGGCAGGTCATAAAGATGTCCCATGATCGAGAACTCCCTGTCCCCAACTTTCATTTTATATTCATTCAGGTAATTCATGCGGTCACCGGTTGCCTCGATCTCCACATAGGTTCCTTCCGGCATATCCAGTTCCAGCTGCTTTTTCGCTACTTCATTGGACGTGGTGATCACATGGTCATCCCCGATAATGACGATTCCCTGATCAATATATCCGATCGTGCAATCCAGTGTATCCAGCAGTCGGTTCTTGTTATCCATCTCACGATATTCCCTGGCTTTAGTTGAAATAAAATCCGCAATCTGCTCCAAAAATTCCAGATAAAGCTGCTCATCCCCCAGGATTCGTTCTTTCTGTTCCCGGCTGCTGCCGACCAGGCCAATGATCCCGATAATCTCCATCCCCATACGTACTGGCATGGAGATCTCAATCTCTTCCTGGCAGTCATTACAATGAGGACAATTCTGACAGATCAGTTCCCGCCCTGGAGAATAAATAATCTGACGGCGCCCGGTTTTCAGCACCTGTCGATATACATATCCCTCTGCTGACATATCCTGATTCACCAGTTCACTGAACATCCCTGTCCCTGCCACACGATACAGACGATTATCCACCACTTCCACATCCACACGGGAAATCTTGGATAACACATCCGCGTACTTTGCTACTGTATCCTGAATTTTTACTAAAATACTTTCCATGTCAGCCCTCTTTCGTATGATCTAACCCATCGGCTTTCTACATTTTATCAAACCCACACATCTTCCGCAAGGCATACGCATTTTTTCTTCTCTTCTTATTGCAGAAATACTTTCTTTTCATTATACCGGAAATGATGGGTTCTGTTGTTTTTCAGACCCTCTACAAAACTATGGGAGAGAATTGTTATGAATATCACTACAGATAAACTATTCAGTCTTTTAAAAGAAGGAATCTGGAAATGTCTTGCCAGAATCGGCATTCTGCTGCGGTGGATCGTTCTGGCCGGAGCTGCCGGTGTGGTGCTTGGACTGATCGGAGGAGGCTTTGCCCGCTGTATCACCATCGTAACCGGATTTCGTATCACACATCCATGGATGCTGTATCTGCTGCCTGTTTCCGGCCTCGCAATCGTAGTCATGTACAGATTAGATCCTTCCAAATCTGGAACGAACAGAGTACTGGAAGGTATCTCTGGTGGGAAATATGTTCCTCTGCGTATGGCTCCACTCATCATGATTTCCACTGTGCTGACTCACGCCTTTGGTGGTTCTGTCGGAAGAGAGGGTGCTGCCCTGTAGCTGGGCGGCAGTATCGGTGGTACCCTTGGCAAATGGCTCAAAATGGATGAGCACGATCAAAAGATTATGATTATGTGCGGTATGAGTGCCGCTTTCTCTGCATTGTTCGGTACCCCGCTGACAGCTACCGTTTTTTCTATGGAAGTCGTCAGTGTCGGCATCATGCAATATGCTGCGCTGGTCCATGCTCTATCGCAGCACTGACCGCCCGGGAAATGGCTATTCTGGTGGGTGCGGAAGGAGAACACTTCACTATTCCGGCTGGCATTCCTATGAATGCGAAGAATATCACGCTGGTAATTATTCTCGCTTTACTCTGTGCAGCCGTCAGTATTTTATTCTGTGCTGTCCTGCACCGCACAGAACATCTGTATCAGAAGTATGTACCAAATGAATGGATCCGCGTAGTCTCCGGTGCGCTGCTGATTATCCTGCTGGTAAATCTCCTTCACACTACTGACTATCTGGGTACCGGCATGAATATCATTACAAAGGCAATCTCCGGCGAAGTGGTTCCCACTGCTTTTCTGTTGAAGATGATCTTTACCGCCATCACCCTTGGCTGTGGTTTCAAGGGTGGCGAGATTGTTCCTACCCTGTTTGTGGGTGCTACCTTTGGATGCATCTTCGGTCAGCTGACCGGCTTTAATCCATCCCTGGCTACAGCCTGCGGTATGGTTTCTGTCTTCTGCGGTGTGAACAACTGCCCAATCAGCAGCCTGTTCCTCAGCTTTGAGCTGTTTGGCTTCGACTGCATGCCATTTTTCCTGCTGGCCATCGGTATCGGATATCTGGAATCCGGATACTTCGGACTATATCACAGCCAGAAAATTCTGTACTCCAAGCCAAAACTGCAGTTCATTAATACAAGAACCAAAGAATAATAGCCAAAAAAGGGGCTGTGAAATAACACTCTCTACGGAAAAAGGGACTGTCGGTAAATAACGTTTTTTAGAGCTGACAGCACCAAACAAAAATATCCTGACAGTTACAGAGCTTTCTGGCTCTGCAACTTGTTCAGGATATTTTTATTTTGATAAATACTTTCTGTTTTTGGCCGCAAAAAATCCTTGTTTGGATTTTTTCAGCTGCATTTTTTTTCTAGGCAGTTTTTCCTTCAAATTCTTTGCTCTCTGTCCTGAGATGCCGCAGTTCACGTCCGTCATGTCAGATATAGAACTGTTCATCTTCAAAGATCCCTGTCCTCATGTTGTAATATTTACTGATATCTTCTGAATAAGCGCGTGTTTTTCGCTTTTCATGATCCTGCAGTTTTATATAACTGGATATTTCATTCCGTTTTAAATAAAGCAGATTTTTTTCACTACAGTACCCGCTGTCCGCAGTTACTTCTTCCAGAATACTCCCGAAAGCATTCTTATGTTTTTCAAGGACCGGGATCAGGGTATTATAATCGGTGCGGTCGCTGCTTACATATCCATGTACGATAAAATAATTCTCTACCGCGATCTGAACATTATATGCTGGCTTTAACTGTCCGTTCAGCATGTGATCTTCTTTCATACGCATAAAAGTCGCTTCCAGATCTGTTTTGGAATAACTGTTTCTGTCTTTTCCCATGATCTCAAAGCATTCTTTATATTCCATCAGTCGTTTTCCGCATTGTTCCAGTTCCTCATGCAACTGTTGAAGTGCAGGTTTTCTTTTTCCTTTTCCGTAAACGAATTCGATTCCCTCGTTGTCTGCGATCATCGTGAGTTTGTTCTGGAGTTTCCGTATTTCAAGCGGTGAACAGTTATCGATCTCTATAATACGGTTATTTGAAAGCTTTTTATGTTTTACAAGCTTTCGTTTTCTGTTCTTTTCGATCACTTCCCGGACTTTATCCATCCCTTCGATCACAAACATCTGTGCATTTCCCAGCTCGTACTTTGTCCCATAATCATTCTCCTGCAAAAAAGAATTATATTTTTCAAAAAGCTGGTCGATAGACTCCAGAAGTCCTGCCAGATGGTAATTGATGCTTCCGCGCCATACAAAAGTATAACGGTTCGCATTCGCCTCTATCTTTGTACCGTCAATAAAAAGTTCTTTTAATGTGACCAGCCCTTCTTTCTGCAGCCGCCGCATAAACTGGTAATTCAGGTCATCCAGGACATCAGATGTCAACTTCCTGTTTTTAAAGTCATAAAAAGCATCTCGTTTCGGTTTTTGTCCGCGCGTCAGCCAGATAAAAGCAAGGTCTCTTTCACACAGATCGACAATACGGTCAACAGAACGTATTCTCCGCATATTTGCATAGGTAACTACAGCATACATCATAATTGGGTTGTACCCGGTTCTTCCCTTATTTGAACAATTGGATAACAAGCCAGAAAAATCTAATTCCTCCATCACTTTTTTCAGGGTATAGACTGGATCGTCGTCAGGTAAACTCAATTCGAAGAAACTAAAGTTAATTTTCTGTTGCCCAAACTCAAAAAAATCGTTATAATAATTAGTTATTAGCATAGTTGCATTATAACATGTAACGGAGAGAAAGATGGTTGTCGTTAGCCATCTTTTTTTCTTTTTTCAGATAAATTCAGAGAGGGTATGACTCGTTGTGAGTCATACCCTCCCTGCTCTGGAACTATCTATTTCCCGACAGCCCCATAGTTGCTGTACTGCAGCGATGCACTCATAAATTTTACTTCGTTCTGGTGGCGGGTGATCTGCGCCAGAAAACGCCTGCTGGCGCCGACAATGGCTACCGTGATCACCGCAAATTTCTGGATGGTAGGATGGGGAAACGCCCCCACAGCTGCTACTGTCTGAACACTGAATGATTTTTCGTAGAGCTCCATCAGGTCATCCATTGAGGCAATCTTATGTCCATGCTGGGTAAGTCTTGCCGCAAAGACCATGTTTTTTTCTGCTTCCGCCACCGCCTGGCAGTTCAAAATTTTTACTTCGATCTGTTTAATTGGTATGTCCCTCCTTTACGATCGCTTTCAGTAAGAACAGATAGTTAAGACTGTCTGTGATCTTTTCATCCCATGTGTCCATCGGGTAAACCGCTTCCTCGTCAAAGCACATATCGTACAGAGAAACAATATGCTTTGCCAGCATACCGGCAAGGGCACGCTGGGGCGTTGTATGCTGTAAAGCTGCCGCTGCCTTAAATGCACCCAGCCGGTCCGGGTCATCCCCGGTGTATTCTTTGGTTTTTCGTTTCAAGGTATCAGCACAGAGCCGTACCTGTTCGTCAAAAACGGCATTGACTTCATTTTGCGTAATATAGCATCCCTCCTTTGAAAACAAGAAACCGGCTATTCTAAAGCATCTTAGAATAGCCGGCAAATAAACGGATATGTAATTGTTATAATGTATTGATCTCTTTTGCCAGTTCCCGGACCGCTGCTATGACTGTCTCAAATGTCGGAACATCCCCATACAACATATCCTGCATAGAGTTATAGTCCGCTTCCAATGCTGCGAACCGGTATTCCGGCGGGAGTAATTTTAATGTGCCCGGCACAGCCTCCGGGTACTTCGCCCATGCTCTGGGATAGAATTTCATTTTGAAATCTACAACTTTCTTCAGGAGATCCAGCCTGGAAAAAGCAGCTTCTTTGACCGGTGTTGCAGCCATGCGGTAGAGATCATAATAATGTCTGGAATACCGTTGCGGCATTTCCAAATGTTCCGGTCTGTTCGCTTCATGGTGCAGGATTGTGGCTTTTTCCCAGAAGGTCCGTTCCGGGGCAACGGTAAGGATTGCAGTTTCTTTTTGCTCAAAAATCTTCGGATAATATTTTGCCGCGTATGGTTCGATCTGCGCTGTTTTTGCAGGAGTCCACGCTGCCAGCGCACCAATCTCTAAACGGATCACCTGTAAGGTCGCCGTATTTGTAAAAAGGTGCGGATAGGCGAAAATGACCGTCTGTTTATCCTTTTCATCTATGTAGACATTTGCTTCACAACCGATTTCCTGGGATAAGCCGGATTTGACTGCCGGGCAGAATGTTTCGGACAGAAATACCTCCGCACGCGCATTGGCTTCTTTGTTAAAAGCATCCTGTTTTGTATTGGAACGTTTCTCCCATGGTTCATCTTTGTCATATCCCAATACACGCCAGTCCAGAATCAAATCAATATCTTCTGAAAACCGGCTAATCAGGTGAAAGGCTTTTGAAAGGCTGGTACCGCCCTTAAAGGTGATGGACTCTTTCCATAGTGAGCGGTGAAATAAAAAATCCAGCGTAAAACATACCCAAAAGTCTTTTTCCACGATGGCATCATTCAGTCCCATTTTATCTGCTGTATTTCTGAACAGCTCCCTGCGGTCGTTATCTGAAAGTCTTGCTATATTTCTCATTGTACCTTTTCACCTCCACAAATCTGCCGTATCGTATCGTAAACCCAATCCGTAGACTCTGTTGCTTCCTTCAAACAAGCCTGTTTATCCTTGTCTGTCAGTTTTTCGGAAAGCATCTGTATGACTTCTGGCGTAACATTCGATCTGCCAAGCGTTTTTAATGCCTGTATAACCAAACTTGTCATATAGGACAATCCGGTAATCTCTTTATTGGTCCGGTGCTTAAATTCCAGCTTTGTAGAGTTCCACTCGTAGGTCTTATATGGACCATCGCTGATATAGGACCATACTGCTGTTACCTGTGTTGAAAGACCTAACAGGTTCAATGCTGTATTCCCACATGGAGCAATCGTCCAGTGATAACTTCGTGCCAATGCGTTCGCCACTGCTTCCGGGTCTGCTGCCACATATTCATCCAGAAGTTTGCTATATTTTGGTTTTTCATAAACACCTTTCAAAATGCGGCGAAGCATACCTGCCTGTGTAAGCCGGTTTAAGTTCCGTCTTATGGTTTCCGTATCGGCAATATCCGCAAAATCAGAACTGATGAAAATAGTTCCTTCCGCCGCTGCTTTGATCTGCTCCTGAATCTGTTTGGAATAGCCATTTGCCATATTGCTCACCTCCTTTTGTCCCGAATATTATATATTATTCGGGACAAATTTTCAATAGACTTCAAAAGTTTTAGCAATAGTATTCCACATAGAACAGAATTTATACATCAGTTTCAAATTCTATGTCAGGAGATGGGAACTATCGTATTCTTATTTTGTCCCGAATATTGTGTATTATTCGGGACATTTTAAGTACTCGGCAGGTAGATCCAGTCGTGCATCAGGCACACGCTGGGTTCGTCCTCCCTGGGAACCAGATGGTAGGTACATTCCCCGTAGACCGTGCGTTTATCCTCAATCTCCATGTCATAGGCTTTATAAAAGCGGTATTCCAGATTGGAGATAATACAGCGCAGGGTTTGCAGAGCCTCCCTCTGAGCTGATATGATCAGGTCACGGTCAATGCTGCGCTTCAAAAACAGCAGCGATTTGTAAAGCTGTACCTCTGTGCGGTAAGGGCGGCAGTCTTTCGTTTCCAACCATCCGCAAAAAGCGACCGGTCCGCTCTGGATCACACTGCGGTCCGGGTGATAATACTCGTAGCAGTCCAGGTTTGCCGTATTCAAAAGATAGAGCATTTCCCGGACTTCATTTTCCGGCATGTCGTAAAAACGCAAAAGCGAGCGGTAAAGATGGACATAGCCAGGAATGGAAATCATGGTATTTACCATAAAATAAAATCCTCCTTGTAAACAGCAGGTGCGGGAGCTTTTGCCCCCGCACCGTCTAAAATCTATATTTCGTTATCTACTTTCACGAGTTTTCCCATGACAAGGAAGCGTCCTGTGCCGCCCGGCGTACAGGTAGAAAGGGTCAGTACCTTATCGCTGCAGAGGTCATAGTCACATCACTTTCCACCGCAGAACGTTCCTTCATAGCTGTAAGCCAGGTAGTATAAGCACCGTCATCCTTCCAGGAAAGCTGCCGTCTTTTCCGGTAACAGCAGTAAGCAGCGCATTTTCTTCAGTAAATTCTTCTGTATCAAGTCTAAACAGTCCCATGAGCGCACCGGCCAGCGTGACATCTTCGCCGCCTTCCGGGTTTTCCCCAACTTTTACACCGTCTACACGCCCACGAAGAAGTTCATTGGAAACAGCCTCGCCTTCATTGACAAGGATCTGTATCAGGGCGGTTTCCTGTCCGGCATATTCAAAGACGACCGGATATTTCTGATCCGAAAGGATATAGGCGCCATTGGTCGTGCGTTCCTTGACATAATAGCTGCCAAAAGACAGGTCGGAGGCGAAGGAAGCGCTGTAACCGCCGGATTCATCAGACGAAACAGAGACCACTTCCAGAAGTCAATCTGCCGGGATCACGCTGCCCTTGTGGGTGTAGTCATGAGTCAGGCCGTCCCACTCATTTGTCAGCTTGGTTCCGCTGCGATAGGCGGCGGGTTCTGGCTCGGCGCTCGGCGTCACGCTGCTGTTCAGCAGGGCTTTCTGGCGGTTCTCCAACTGGCGCAGTTCTTTTTGCACTTTTTCCTTCTCGGCGTTCAGCTGTTCCACTGTTCCCATTCTCTGGACACCCTCCATTTCTTCTTTTCAAAATACTTGCGAATGTTCTTTAGTCCCGCCCTGATGGAAGAGCCGACACAGCTGGGAATTACTCCTTCAATGGCGGCGATCTCAATTACTTTCATCCCCAGCAGATACCTTGCACGAATGCGGCGGGCCTGTGTCTCCGACAAATGGTTGATTGCCTCCGCCAATCTCACTAAGGTAAGTCGGTACTCCCGCTGGGCCTGCCGCATGGCCTCCCATACCTCGTCGCTGACCTCCACAAACTCGTCGTGCCGGTAGTGGGGATAAATCCACCGCAAATTGATTGTTTTCATAGGCTTACCTCCTGAAAATGGGAGAGACGGGCAGCTTGTCCGCTGTCCGTCTCTCGCTGGTATAAGGGAAACAATCCCTTTCACTTGGTAGCCTCAAAAGAGGTCAATCGTTAGGGTGGTTTGCGAAAAAATTCAAGAACTTTTTCCGAACCGCGAGAATGCTCTCGTAGACGGATACTTTGGAGTAGCCACACATTGCCCCAATCTTCGCAAGGGTCAGTCCGTCCAGCGCATAGAGCGAGAACCGGCGGCGCTGGGCCTCGGTACAGGTGTACAGGACGGCCAGCAGTTCGTCCAGCGTTTCCATGCGGCAAAGGTATTCTTCCGGCGTTTCGCCGTAGATGCCCATGCCTTCGGTGGCAACTATGTATTCGTCAAACTCCCGGCCATCCCAATGCCGCCGCTGTTCGTGCAGCAGGTTTTCAGTCTTGTGGTCGGCCCGGTCAAGAAATTCATAGACTTCCAGCGTGACCTCCACGGCCACAGCTTGTCCGTTATAATTGATGGTGACTTCCATCTGCCTTTCCTCCGTTCAGATTTTTGTGAGAAAATCTGAACGGGGCGGCGGGGAACGACACCGAGGCTGACATAGAAAAACGCCCGGACAGCATGAAGCTATTCGGGCGTGAGAAATACGATATTCAACTACATTATGACAATTTTCGCACGGACTGTCAGACGGGGGCTGTCCGGTGGCCGAGCTTTTTTTGACGGTAGTGCAAAGTTCGTCTGAATTTGTCGGCAGTCAGTGTGCTTCATGGCGGCTCCCTCCTAAAGCCGCCGTGTCAGCGTATAGGCGTCACTCCTTTGTCGAGGGCATAAAGAAACGGCGGCTTTGATTTCTCAAAACCGCCGCAATACTCTGATAATTCATTATGAGCGCACGAAGCTACCTGCCCTGCAACGGTTTTTTCTTTCCCGTCTGGCGGGGCAGGATAGCTTGCCTTATTCAGTTTATTCTTGCTCTTGTGCGGCTGCCTCTTTCAACCGTGAAAAGCTCTCGTCGCTGATGATGTGTTCAATCCGGCAGGCGTCGGCCTCCGCAGTTTCAGGGTCGACGCCCGCTGCGATAAGCTGCTCAGTAAAGAAGCAATGGCGCTCATAGATTTTTTCGGCAACCTCGCGGCCTACATCGGTCAGATGGAGAAAGTAATCCTCGTCCATCGTGAGAAAGCCCCCCGTCCCGTAGGGTTGCCACCGCATGACACACACTGGGCTTGGACACCTCCATGTGCCGGGTCACATCTACGGAGCGCACCATGCCCATCTTCTTATGGAGAACAAGGATGGTTTCCAGGTAGTCCTCCCCTGATTTATGTAGCTTCATAGTTTCTATCTACAGGTACAAAAAACTCCGATAGTTTTTGTTTACTAATATAATTCCAGCCATCGCTCCATTTAACTTTCCCATTTTCTATAAAGACGAAATAATTGCAGCATTTTCCGATCAACTCTGGATCATGAGTAATCACAAAAACTGTTTTTCCCATATTACTAAGTTGTTGTAGATTATCTGCAACCTCCAGCATATGATGATAGTCTAATCCGCTGGTAGGTTCGTCAAATAGGAGAATGGACTTAGCTGAGGCGATTGCACTGCCAATAGCCACTCTCTGCTTTTGCCCTCCTGAAAGAGACATAGGATGATATTCCGAGAACGCTTCCAGATTTAGACTATCTAATATGCTTATAGCGTTGTTTCTATCTAATTCTTCATCTTCTCCAGACATGCTTAACAGAATCTCATCCAGAACACTTTCCGTAAAAAGCTGATGGTTTACATCTTGCATAACCATATAGCTGATTTTCAACCGTTCCTTTGTATCATAAGAAACTCCATCCATCTCAACCGTTCCTTTTGCACCTTTCAACAGTCCACACAGGCATTTTCCAAAGGTGGTTTTCCCTGCTCCATTATGCCCAAGAACTGCCACAATACTTCCTTTAGGAATAGATAGCATTGGAATATCTAATAGGGAATGCTTCTTGTCATATGCAAAGGAAAAGTCATAGATATTGATAACACCTTTTTTTGACTTATGGAAGGTATTTTTTTGAAACACTGTCGGATTCCGTGAACGTAACCCCATGTGTATAACTTCCGTATCGTCATACTTCCAAAATGATGCGGCATCTATATCTCTTTCGATCTGTCCATTCTGTAAAATTATAATTCGATCCACAACATCCATTAGGTAATACAGCCTATGTTCCGCAATCAATATCGTTTTTCCTTTTTTCTTCCACCCAATGATTGCCTGTCTCAAATCCCAAATGGTAGCAACATCCAAATTCGAGGAAGGCTCATCCAATATAAATATATCTGGTTCCATCGCAGATACAGAAGCGCAGGCCACCTTCTGTTTTTCACCCCCGGACAAAGCAAAAAGGTTACGTCCCATAAGATTTTGGATTTTCATTTCTCCAATGGCTTGTCCTATTCGTCTTAATATTTCCTGTTGTTCGATACCATAGTTTTCGCACCCAAAAGCAATCTCGCTGGTCGTATCCACATTAAAAAATTGGCTGCGAGGATTCTGGAATACGGTTCCTATTTTTCCATTAAAATCATAAATGGTCTGTCCTGTTACATCTTTATCATCGATTATTACTTTACCTGACATTTTCCCCTCATAATACTCTGGGATAAGTTTATTGATGATTCTCGTCAGTGTTGTTTTTCCACAGCCGGATTCTCCACAAAATAAGACTACCTGACCTGTAGGAATCGTGATAGAAATATTATGTACGCCGCTTTCACGCTCTGAACTATTATAGGTAAAAGATACATTGTCCAATTCAATCACGACATCACCCCCAATGCAAATGCCCATAATAACAGAAATATTGATATTATCAATACAATAGCATCATTTTTGCTGAATCCGATTTGTGCAATATTGGTTCGTTTAACTGAGTTACCCAATCCGCGAGTTAAAGCAGCGGCTGATAATTCATCTCCTATTTTTACAACGGAGATCAGAAGCGGTATCAGCCGGTACTCCAAAATAGTACCGGGAGACTTCCAGAACTTTTTTGTACCAAATTGAATTCCCCTCATCCGCATAGCTTCAGTAATAGATTGGGATTCTTCCTGCATGGTTGGTACAAAGCGAAATACCACAGCAATCGGAATCAGCACCTTTTTAGAAACATGCCAACGCTCCATAGAAGATACAAATTCATCCGCTTTCGTAGACTTTATGATGTAATAACCCATCATAAAGGTTGGAAATAACCGCAAGACCAATGCAATTAGAAGGACAACAATACCGTTTAACAGTTGAGGCAGAGTGGCAATGTCCTTTATATAATTGGCAATCACTGCCAAAACAAATAAGCTACCATAAATCACTGCTGTTTTTTTCTGACCGTTAACAATAAGGAGCAAAAAGGGTAGTCCTGCCAATACGCAGATGTAAGGTATGTTGTTATAAACAACAAACATTAATGTTGCTATCAGCACCATGAAAAGTAACTTTGTCCTGGGATCAAGGGAAAAGCCTTTCCTCTTTTCTGGTATGTAAGCCGGATACTGCATCATTTTACGCAATTCCTGCACGCTTAAAATGCTTTTTCAGCATTTTCTTTCCCAAAGCTGCTCCAATCAAACCACCGATAAAAATAATCCCAAGACCGGCAATTCCCATCCACCATGGCATATACTGCATGAGTTGTGTTACATACTGAGAACCCATTTCTTCTTCAATGTGCGCCATATAGGTATCTGTCATAACCCACATAGGCATACAGCAACCGATTGCACCCCAGCTAAAGACACAATATCCCATAACAATAAGTTTAAAATTCTGAAATTTCGCAACTTTAAAGAAAATTTCGGCTAAAATACCAGCAACAATATAAGAAACAAGTGGTGTCCAAGTATATCCGAGAGCAAACCAGAACAGACCAAGTATCAAAGCCATAATAAAAACCATACCTGATTTCTTTACTTTTGTAGCAAAAAGCATGAATGGTATTCCTGTGACAATCGGCACAAAAAACAAGGAAATCGGATAAAGGATAGGAACCGCATTCATCATCCCAACTACAAAGAATACTACCAGGTACATAGCGGTATAGATACCGATGTTAATTAAGTCCTTTGAATTAAGTTTGTTTGTTTTTTCCATTTTCATTGTCCTTTCCAAGTATAAATATTGGTTTTACTGCTAAATCTGCCAACCAACAGATTGTGTACGGATTGTTAGAAAGTTCTTGTAAACTCCTTCCTGTGCTATCAGTTCTTTATGAGTGCCTTGCTGTACAATTTCACCATCACTCAATACAATAATCTGATCCGCTTTCCGAACCGTTGTCATACGGTGGGCAATACTGATCAATGTTTTACCCTTTGTCAATTCTTCAAGCGCCTTTAACAATTCATGTTCGTTTTCTGGATCGACACTCGAAGTTGCTTCATCCAGAATAATTACGGGGGCATCCTTTAGAATCGCTCTTGCTATAGAAATACGCTGTCTTTCACCGCCTGAGAGAGTAGAACCTCCTTCTCCGATGATAGTATCAAAGCCATCCGGCAACTTCATAATAAAATCATAACAGCAGGCTTTCTTTGCAGCAATTTTCACTTCTTCTCGTGTTGCATCCGGTTTACCAAATTTGATACAATTTGCAATCGTATCGTGGAAAAGATAAACATTTTGAAATACCATGCTGATGTTAGAGAGCAGATCGTCACAGGCATATTCTTTCACATTATGCCCTCCAAACAACACTTCTCCAGAATCCACATCCCAAAACCGGGTAATCAAATTGCATAAGGTTGTCTTTCCAGAACCAGAGTAACCAACAATAGCGGTAGAAGTTCCTTGAGGAATTTTTAGGCTAACCTTTTTAATGATTGGGCGGCTATCATATCCAAAAGATACATTTTTCAATTCTATATCACAATTCGCAGGTTCAATCTTTTTCGCGCCCTCGTCCATGACAGGAATGTTCATAACCTTCTCCATTCGGTTTAGTGAACTGTCAAGAACACGCAACAAAAATGCTCCATTCCCCATCGTTTCCATTTGCCCGTAAATCATAAACGATGATACCAAAAACATTACTCCTATAGGAAATGTTAGCTGCCCGATCAGCATAAGCCACGCTGAATAACCAATAATCAGCCCACTGAACACCTCAAGAATTCCCTTATAGAGATTAACAACAGACATTACCTGTTTTTCCATCGTAATATTTGCATTTTTTGTTTCTTCTAATACCTGATGTATTTCATCATCCGGCTGGCGTCCAAAGGAACGTATTACGGAAATACCTCTAATGTATTCAAGCACTTTTGTGACCATTATTTCGCGAGATGCTTCCCGTCGAGGAGCCTGTTTTGTCGTCCGGATCTTTATCAGTTTGAGTGTAACAGATGATAAAAGCAAGCCAATCAGTGAGAGTAATGCAACTTTCCAGTTGAAAAACAAGAGGACAATCATCACACACACTGCCTGAATAATGCCGCCTACCATATTCTCCACAGCAACCATTGAGAAATTTTCCAGTTCTGTTGTAGCGGAACTTAATGCTGTGTTAATCATACCTAAGTTCTGTTCGGAGAAAAAGCCCATAGGCGCTCGTTTCATTCTATCACCTATTTCCATACGTTTTTCACAAAAAACGTTGTATCCATTTGCGCTCATATAGATACTGATAAGATACTTCATAATGCATTTTCCAACAATACTGACCAAAAGAATCCAAATACTGTTTCGTATGTGATCATTCGTAAGCTCCCGGATATTTAACAGAATATTTAAAATTGCAAAGATCGAGCAAGCTGTACAAACAGAATAAATCAAGCTACACACGATACCGGCAATCAGCCGAGATTTATAAGAGCCGCATAAGTCTAAAATACGCTTGATAGTTTTTAGCATGATTCCACCTCCTGTTCCAACACAGATCCATCCATTGCCGTAATATGATCTCTCCACATACGGTTATACAACGAACAATTCTTCAGTAACTCTTCCTGTTTGCCCTCGGCAACAATTTCTCCACTGTCCATAACCACAATTTTATCCGCATTTTTAATCGTAGACAGACGATGTGCAATAACAATTAACGTTTTTCCCGCAATCAATTTATTGATTGCAGACTGGACCATAGACTCACTTTCTGGATCTGCAAATGCTGTGGCCTCATCAAGAATAATCACATCTGATTTTTTCAACATTGTTCTTGCGATAGTAATCCTCTGCCTTTCACCTCCAGACAGTTTGCTACCCGCATCGCCTGCTTTTGTGTCGTACCCGTATTCCAGCTTCTGTATAAATTCATGACAGTTTGCTGCCTTTGCTGCGGCTATAACTTCTCCGTCGGATGCGTCTTTTCTGCCCAAACGAATGTTTTCCATAATGGAAGTATCAAAAAGAAAATTGTCTTGTGCCACATAACCAACATGTTCCATCAACTGCGGAAACGGAATATCCTTTATGTTTTGACCGCCTAAAAGAATATTTCCCGAAGTAGCCTCCCAAAATCCTGCCATCAATTTTGCAATCGTAGACTTTCCGCTTCCAGAAGGGCCAACGATGGCCGTTACTCCATGCGGAACAGTTTTTAAATTGATATGATGAAGGACTTCTGTATCCTTATAGGCAAAGGATACATCCTGAAATTCAAATTCTGAATCAGAAAGAATAACGGGTGCGGAAGGTCTATCCATTTCTTTTTGCCCTAAAAATGTGTCTACCTGCTCCACACTTTGATATATAACCGCAAAATCATCTACAAACTGTGTTGCCGCCATAATCGGCCCGGCAATTCCCATAGAAAGGATAATACAGGTAATAAACGTTGAGAAATCCAACATACCAGTTCTAAACCAATATGCCCCCAATGGTAGAGAAAATAATAAGGTAGAAGAAATAACTGTATATCCAATCGAAGAAAACAGCCAGCATCCTTTCCACCAATCTAAAGTCGAATCCCGAAAGAATTTTACAGCATCCGTAAACTTTCCATAAGAAGATGCAGACTGGTTAAAAGCTTTAATCACCTCGATACCATTCACATACTCCACAATCGCATTGTTCATTTCATTTCCTGCTCTGATGTACCGTTCGGACTTTTCTTTATACCCAATCATCTGTCCCATAAGAATTACAAATCCAATCGGAACTGTTGCTAAAGTGGCCAGTGCCATCCTCCAGTCCATGGCAAATAGCATAACCAAAATAGCAATCGGGGCAAAAATATTAGAAATCATCTCCGGCAGAATATGGGCAAGTGGCTTTTCCAATTTATCAACGGTATCAACCACAAGTGATTTCAACGTGCCCGTAGGAGTATCTATCATAACTCCCATAGGCACACGTTCCATCTTTCTTGTGAGCTTTTCACGAATATTTTTTAGTACAGTAAATGCAGCCTCATGAGATTTCATAGATGACCATGTGGTGAGAGTCATTTTTAGCAACAAACCAAGAACAGCGAGTGTTGACCACCCAACAACCGCTTTCATCGTTTGTTCTTCATAAAAGAAATCTGCTGTTAATCTTGCCACACAGAAATAGGGAATCATTCCGCATAAAATCCCTATGACTGCCAGAAACACGGAAGCTGCCATTTTCCCATAACAATCTTGGGCAAATACAATCAATTTTCCTACTGTTCCAGTCTGAATTTTGGGCTTTTCATTCATTTTCATTCCTCCTTGAACAACACGACAAAGTTAGATATAGCTAACTTCGTATCAAAAAACAAGATACACTTTAAAAACAAAGTATGCTTACTTTGTCAGCTTTTATTATAAAAATTTGGCCCTTGATTATTCTCAAAGGCCAAGAACCTTCTGCCAGCCGGCATTAAAAAACTCTACCATTGTATGAACATACGCCAGTGTATCTTCTCTTCCATAATTATGCATGACAGATTCAAAAACACAGGAAAGAAATGCATGAGACAACATATGAAATTCATTCTCACACAGATCCTTTACAATAATTCCTCGTTCGTGCATGACATCCAGCATTTTAAGGGTATTCTGCACCTCCATAGTGACAACGTCATTAACAAAAGAGCTATACTTCGTTCCATCTGCACATTCTAACAGCAATTTGAAACTGTCAAAATTCTGATAAATAAAGTCTACCAGATTCTGTAATGTATCATTGCTGATTTTCCAAAGTTCTTTAATACGTTCTGTCTCAATAGAATCAAAACAAAGTTCTTTTGATGCATCATACATTTTATAAAGACCATCAATTGCAGGTTGCACCAAATATCCAAAGAGTTCTTCCTTGCTTGCAAAATGTCGATAAAACGAACCAGTGGTAATTCCCGCTTCTTTACATAGTTCTCGGAGATTCGTTCTTTCATATCCATTTTGCATAAATAATCGTTTTCCACTTTTAATAACATTTTCATGTGTAGTCTCATATGTTCCATATCCCATTTTCCCACCCCTTAGTGAACAAAGAAAGCTAACTTAGTTATAATCATACACTCATTCCTGTTTATTGTCAAGTCTTGTAGTATTAACTTTACGCATTTGATGCCTACAAATTTTGAATTTTAAGTTTTCTTCCGCATAGTGTGTTTGCCATGGAAAAGTTAATCATATGAAAAATTCACAAAGCGTCAAATATAGTACGCTAACGTCCACTATATTTGACGTTTCTTGCAAATCAATTCATCGTTCACTATTTCCTCGCCTGCACTTTCAGCGTGTTCATCAGCCCCACCCAGCACATGGGGTCACGGGCTTTCAGTTCCTCGGTGACGCCTGCCGCCTCCATCATACGGGGCAGCATGGCGTCCATTCGTTCATGCGCCGCCCGGTCAATCTCCAACAGGTGCGGGTACAGCTTTTCGCTCAAAATCAAGCTGCTGTAAAGACCGGGCCGGTGTTCCTTCAAGTAGCGTCGCCGCATACGGCCATACTTGCCGATGGGGGCCTCCGGCTGCTCGGAAAGTTTCAGGTCGGGGATGTAGTAATCCCCGCAGCGGGTGTAAGTCAATTCGTTCATGTTCGTCCTCCTTTGCACTGTGATGGTTAAACTGCGGCGCTGGCCGGTAAGGTGGCCTTGCGCGGCTCCTGCCTGGGTAACTGGCTGATGGTGGTAAAAATGCCTTTCTCCATGTCCTCAGCCCGGATCGCGACCTTTGCCGCCTCCACTTGGGCCTTGCGTTTGGCGGTGTAGCGTTCTTCCCATTCCTTCTGCTTGCCGTTTGCCTTACGGCGTAAGTAGTTCTGGTGAAGCCGGTCTTTGCGCTCCTCCTTCTTCCGCAGTTCTTCCTGTTCCTCCGGGGTCAGGGGAACAGGCTGCAAGGCGGGCGGGATATACCGGCCCACAAAATTGAAATAGATTTCAACCTCCTGCGTGGTGTCCTGGCTGCCTTTGCAGGCGCGTTCATGGACAAGGATTTTCTCTACAAACTCGTTGAGCATGGTATTTGTCAGCGTGTCGAAATTTTCATACTTGTCAATCAGGGCAATAAACTTCTCCGCAGATTTCCGGCTCTGCTCATAGCCGGTAACGGCCTTTTCCAGTTCCACGATTTCCGCATTGAGAAGCTTCCTGCTCTTTGGCATATTGCGCGTCCAGGGCCTCATACCGGGCGTCCGGCAGCTTACCCAGGGCATTGTCCTCATAGATTTTGCAAATCAGCTTTTCCAGTTCCCCGGCCCGCTTTTGGGCGGCGGCCAGCCGTTTCCGCTTCTTGGATACATCGGCGGTCTGCTGGGCGGCCTGCGTTTCCTGGACAGTGCGGATAAACTCGGCCCGGTCATTCTTGGAATACTCCGCGATGGCCCGGAGCATATCGGTTATCAGGGTTAGGACGGCCTCGGCCGGATGCGGTGTTGTGTTGGGCAAAGGGAGCCGATAGGGTACTTACTATTCTTTCAGGCTGACCGTATCCGCTGAACCATCTTTGCGTTCGATATTGACGCCGCAGGGATAGAGGATATTTCTTTTTATATCCTGCCGCAGCGTATCTATAGCAAACCTCTTAAATAATGCAGTTCCTTTACAGCGGTGATAAAATATAGTGTAGGAGATGATAGTATGCTACACTATGAAGCTAGAAAACTAGTATTGGAAACCTGGGATAAAACTCACAATGCCAGGGAAATTGCAAAATATTTTTCAGTAAATGAAAGCACCGTATACCGCCTTGTAGAAGAGCGTGCACGCACTGGCAGTTATGAGACCAGAACGCAGATGAGAGGCCGGAAAACAATTCTTACAGAAAAACAGCACCACGATATTCTGGAACTTGTGCAAGAACAACCAGATATCACAATGAAGGAGATTGTCGAAACGCTTCATTTACCTGTCGGCGATGAAGCCGTCAGGCGTTTTCTGATAAAACAAGGTTACACTTATAAGAAAAAGTCTTTGCATGCAAAAGAACAGGAGCGTCCCCGATGTGCAGAGAAAACGCAGTCAATGGATAGAAACTATATCTGGTGCAAATGCAGAACATCAAATATATCTCGATGAAAGCGGTATTAATACAAACCTCACAAGACACTATGCACATGCAGTACATGGGAAACGTGCCATGGATGCTACTCCGATCAACACGCCTGCCGGAACAACTGTTTTGTCATCCATCCGGCTTAACGGCAGTCTGGTATATACTACGTACCAAGGTGGAACAACTGCACAGCGATTTCGTGAATATATTGGAAAACAATTGATACCGAGCCTTGAGAAAAACGATGTTGTAATCATGGATAACATGCGTTCTCATCATGCCAAAATAGTGACGGAACTTTTAGACAAGGCAGGGATCTCCTATCTATATTTGCCATCATACAGTCCAGATTTGAACCCTATTGAAAAAATGTGGTCAAAAATGAAATCCTTTCTCAGAAAGAGGAAAGTCCGTGTTGCTGCTGAACTACCTAAGGCTGTAAAAGCGGCCTTAAAAACAATAAGTACGAACGATTGCAAAGGGTGGTTCCTCGCATCTGGAATTTGCGTTAATTAAGAGGATAGCTATAATTGTGTAAGAGTATCTGCTTTGGCCTCAATAAAAAGAGTTTGTTCTCCTTTAAATTCATGTATCTGTGTCAGATAAGATACAATTTCAGGAGTCAACAGATTTTTCCACTTTTCCTGATAATCAAACCGTCTCATATATTTTTCATCACCTTCTTTATCACTCTTTTTGGATTTTATTTACTTCAAGTAAATAAATCAGTTTTATCATTGTCAACTTTAATTTGATCATTTTCGCAAGAATGATTAAATTGAAAGTGAAATGATAAAATTAAAAAGTCCAACAATAAATGCTTCTGCACGGATCTTCAGCATTTACTGTCGGACTTTTATCCTTTTTTTATTCCTTTTTGAAATATATCACAATATCACATTTTGGGGCAAAAGATTATTCTGCGTGGTCTTTCAGGTACTCTGCACGTCCCTCTTCGTAAAGGTTATTTCCCTCGCTGTCAATGATGACTACAAGCGGCATGTCTTCCACATAAAGCTTGCGGAGTGCTTCTGCACCCAGGTCTTCGTAAGCGATAAGCTCTGCTTTTTTGATGCATTTTGCAAGAAGTGCTCCTGCACCGCCGATAGCTCCGAAATATACACCGTCATATTTTTTCATTGCATCTACGACTTCCGGAAGGCGGGCGCCTTTTCCGATCATTCCTCTGGCGCCTACGGACATCATGGTCGGTGCATAGGCATCCATACGGCCGCTGGTTGTAGGGCCTGCGGAGCCGATGACTTCGCCTGGTTTTGCCGGAGTCGGACCTACATAGTAAATGGTAGCATCTGTAGGGTCAAAAGGAATCTTTTCTCCTTTTGCAAGGGCCTCGCACATTCTCTTGTGACCTGCATCACGGGATGTATAGATGGTTCCTGTCAGTAAAACCTGGTCGCCTGCATGGAGAGTTCTTGCCAGCTCTCTTGTCAGAGGCAGTGTGATCTTTCTTCTTTCCATATTAAAGCACCTCCGTTTTATGACGTGTTACATGGCAGTTGATGTTAACTGCACATGGCATACCTGCGATATGGGTAGGCATAGTCTCAATGTTCAGACCGATAGCTGTGGTCTTTCCGCCAAAGCCCTGAGGTCCGATACCAAGCTTGTTGATCTTCTCCAGCATCTCTTTTTCAAGATCTGCATAGTAAGGATCCGGATTCTCTGTATTCAGAGGACGCATCAGCGCTTTCTTTGCAAGAAGTGCACATTTGTCAAAAGTTCCTCCGATACCAACACCAACTACCATAGGCGGACATGGGTTCGGACCTGCAGTTTCTACAGCCTCAAGAATGAAATCCTTGATTCCCTGAAGGCCTGCAGATGGCTTGAACATACGGATCTGGCTCATATTCTCGCTTCCGAAGCCTTTTGGTCCTACAGTTACTTTCACCTGATCTCCAGGAACGATCTCTGTATAGATCATAGCCGGTGTATTGTCACCTGTGTTTCCACGGCGTACCGGATCCCTGACAACGGATTTTCTCAGGTAACCTTTGTCGTATCCGCGGCGTACACCTTCATTGATGGCATCATTTAAATCTCCGCCTGTAAAGTGGACATCCTGACCAATTTCAAGGAATACGCATGCCATTCCGGTATCCTGACAGATCGGAACATTCTCACTGTCTGCAATATCAAAATTCTCGATAATGTTATCAAGGACACCTTTTGCGATCTCGCCGTCCTCGCAGGCACGGCAGGTTTTGATAGCATCCTTCACATCTTCCGGGAGATGTTCATTGGCTTCGATACAGAGTTTTTCGATAATCTCTGTAAGTCTGCTTACTTCGATTTCTCTCATAATAGACTCCTTTCGCTTATCTCATATGTTTTTATTATCATAACATATTTTTAACTTAACGTTCGTGGCGGGCATATTTCGGCAGAAGCATGGGAGATACGTCTCCTGTATCAACTCCTGCATTTTTCAGTTCCTCTTCATATTTTCTGATATGATCCAGGTTCATTGTACCAAGCTCTACCTCTTTGCATTTGGCAGCTGCTTTTTTACCTGCATTTCGTCCGAATACAATTACATCAAGAAGAGAGTTGCCCATCAGTCGGTTTCTTCCGTGGATTCCGCCTGCTGCCTCTCCTGCAACCAGAAGGTTCGGGATTTCTTTTGTAAAGCCGTCTCCGTTGATCTCAAGTCCGCCGTTCTGATAATGAAGGGTCGGATAGATCACGATCGGGACTTTTCTCATATCAATGCCGTAATTCATGTACATACGGAACATGGCAGGGATCCTCTTTTCGATAGTTCCCTCACCGCCCAGGATCTCGATCATCGGAGTATCCAGCCATACACCCTTTCGTCCACCTGGCACTTCCACGCCACGGCCTTCCTCACACTCGCGAATAACGCCGGAAGCATTTACGTCACGGGTTTCCAGCGGATGAATATAAGCTTCTCCGTTTGCGTTAACAAGCTGTGCACCAACGGAACGAACCTTCTCTGTTACCAGTGCACCAAGGATCTGTGACGGATAGATCGCACCTGTTGGATGATACTGGATAGAATCCTGGTAAAGAAGGGAAGCACCTGCTCTGTAGCCAAGTACGAGTCCGTCAGCAGTTGCTCCGTAGTGATTGGAGGTCGGGAATCCCTGGTAATGCATTCTTCCTGCACCACCGGTTGCAATTACAACTGTTTTTGCTCTTGCAACGGAATAGTCTCCGGTTTCCATGTTGAGAAGAACTGCACCGGCAGTCTGACCTTTTTCATCCTTCAGAAGTTCTACAGCGGAGGTAAATTCCACTACCGGGATCTTAAGATTTAAGACCTCATCACGGATAGTACGCATGATCTCTGATCCGGAATAATCCTTTGCAGCATGCATTCTCTTTCTGGATGTACCGCCGCCATGTGTAGTGACCATGGTTCCGTCTTCTGATTTATCAAACTCAACACCAAGGTCGTTGAGCCATTTGATCGCATCCGGAGCTTCCATTACCAGTCTTTTTACCAGCTCCGGTTTTGCGGCAAAATGTCCGCCTCCAAAGCAGTCCAGATAATGCTGTACCGGGGAATCATTTTCTTTATCTGCTGCCTGGATCCCGCCTTCTGCCATCATGGTGTTGGCATCACCGATACGAAGCTTTGTAACGATCATAACGTTGGCACCTGCGTTGTGAGCCTCGATGGCACAGGAAGAGCCTGCTCCACCACCGCCGATGATCAGTACATCTACATCATAATCAATTTTTGTAAGATCGATTTTTTCGTTGAGCAGACGGCTTTCTGAATGGAGCATTTTTGTCAGTTCCAGTGGTGCTTTCTGTCCCTTGTTCGGTCCTACCTTGATCTCTGCAAATGCATCCGGGTTATAGTCCGGATGGAATTTTTTGAGAAGAGCATCTTTCTCATCTGCACTCAGACGTCTTGGCTCTGTTGCCATACGCTCCGCTCTTGTAGCCTCTACCTTTTTGATGGATTCCATCATATTTTCTGGATATGGTGCATACATGTTTTACGCCCTCCTACTTCTCGATTTCTCTGCTGTTGTAAAGTTCCTGCATCTCTGTGATCGGCTTCTGCATGATCTTCTCGATCATATCGTCAAATTTGCCCTCGTGGATCTCTTCCACACGTTTCTCCAGATGCTCGCTTTTCGGCGCAATATATTTTCCGGTGAGACGTCTTGCCAGAAGGCCTACCATCGGATGGGAAATTCCTGCCGGACATCTTACGGAACAGCAGCCGCAGCTTACACAGTCAAAGGATTCCTCTGCACATTTTTCAAACTCGCCTCTCTGCGCATATGCAATATACTGCATGACATTTAAGTCCTGTGTACAGGCCTTTGTGCAGGCATTGCATCCGATGCAACTGTAGATCTCCGGATAAAGCTCCATCATTACCTGCTGGTTCGGCTTAAGATCTTCTATATTATAAAGTCTCTTGTCTGTAGGGAAGAACGGGATACTTGCCACATACATTCCCTCCTGCACCTGTGTCTGACAGGCGAGACAGGTTTTCAGCTCATTCTGTCCCTTGATCCTGTAGATGGTCGCGCAGGCACCGCAGAATCCGTGTCTGCAGCCGCATCCTCTTTTTAATGTATAACCGGCATATTCCATAGCTGTCATAATGGTCAGATCACCGGGAACGCTGTATTTTTTACCGAAAAAATATACGTTTACCATATTATTTTCCATGTTGGTGTCCTTTCTTTTATCCAAATCGTACGCCATGTGAAACAGCCATCTCACACGTGCCCGTCGCAACGCTCTGCTGAAACCGCTCCTAAAATGGGCATCTTAGCGAGATGGCTGTTCCACATGGCTGTGTACTGGCTATAACCAGCGCATATATTTGAAAGTTTCTTAAAGTGCAATCTATAACTTAGTACTCATTAGGTAATTCATCAACCTCATCACACCTAAATACCGGGCCGTCTTTGCAGACGTATTTGTCTCCGATGTTGCAGCGGCCGCATTTTCCGACACCGCATTTCATACGAAGCTCCAGTGTGGTATATACCTGATCTCTGGAGAAGCCCAGCTCTTCCAGTCCTGCCAGAACAAATTTGATCATGATCGGCGGACCGCAGACCAGAGCGGTCTTATTGGTATCAAAACCAATCTCCTTCAGATAATTCGGAACAAATCCCACATGACCGTCCCAGCCTTCCTGCTCGCGGTCAATGGTAAGATATACATTTACACCTTCTGTTTTCATCCATACTTCCTGGATTTCCTTAAGCTGCACCAGATCATCTGCGGAACGGGAACCATAGAGAATATCTACTGTTCTGTAATCCTCACGGTTATCCAGCACATAATTGATCACGGAACGAAGAGGTGCCAGACCGATTCCACCTGCGATGAACAGGAGATTTTTTCCCTTTAACTTATCTTCCACCGGAAAATGATTTCCGTATGGTCCGCGGACTGCGATCTCATCTCCAACCTGAAGGCTGTGGAGATAATCGGTAAGGGATCCGCATTTTTTGATGCTGAATTCCTGATAATCCTTTACAGTCGGAGAAGAAGTAATGGAAAACATACCTTCACTGACGCCTGGCACACAGACCATGGCACACTGTCCTGGCATATGCTCGAAAAGCTTTCCACCCTCCGGAGCTTCCACACGGAAGGTTTTTACATCCGGTGTCTCCTGACGGATATCTGTGATCACGCCAACCTTTGGGATCAGCGTATCCAGTGTATAATTTTTATGACAGGTACATTCACTCATTCTTTTCACCTCCCTGTTTTTCAAAGGCCTTGATGACTTTTACGATATTTAAAGATTCCGGACATTTCTCCACGCAGCGGCCGCAGCCAACACAGGAGAACATGCCGTCATTATTTAACGGATAATAAACAAGCTTATGCATAAATCTCTGACGGAATCTCTGCATCTGGCTGGTACGGTTGTTTCCGTGAGCCATCATGGTAAAATCAGAGTACATGCAGGAATCCCAGCAGCGGTAACGGTGAACACCGTGCCCTGTGTCGTAATCCTTAATGTCATAGCACTGACAGGTCGGACATACGAAGGTACAGGTTCCGCAGGCAAGACAAGGCTTGTACAGTTTCTCCCATACAGGAGAATTGAAACGGTCCATGTATTCTTCCTGCGCCCATCCTTCCAGTGAAAGATGTGTATATGGAAGAAGCTCGATAATGCCACGGATCGCCTTCTTCTCCTCTTCTACCTTTGTCTCATCAGCATCTGCCAAAAGCTCCTTCACAGCTTCTGTCAGAGCATTTCCCTTTTCTGTGAGAGGCTTCCAGAAAAGCTCTCCCTCGATGATCCAGGCTGCAACATCTGCTTCCGGATCTGCGGCATCAATGCCAAATACTTTACAGAAGCAGCTTTCCTCCGGTTCATGACAGGCAAGAGCTACGATGGTTCCGTGTTCTCTTCTTGCCTGGTAAAAAGTATCCACCGGATCCCCAAGGAATACCTTGTCGAGAACCTTCACACCCTGTACATCACAGGCTCTCATTCCGAATACAACAAAATTCTGGTCTTTCAGTGCCTGAGGCTCAATGCTGATATTTTTTCCGTCTTTTTTACAGGTATAGAGATTTTCACTCTGCGGAAAGAATGCATCCTTCGGTGATTTCACGGTTTTCAGTGTTTCAAGGGAAACTTCTGCATCCTCACTCCATGCCTTGAAGTTCACCTGCTCACTTACCTTTAACGGTAAATATAATTCCTGGTCTGCGGCAATTTTCCGGAATAATGCCGGCAGATTTTCTACTGCGATCTTATACATACATTATCCCCTTTCTGCCACGATCCCTGGCTCTACATCCTCAAAGGTAAAGCTGGTAAGCGGACCCTTTGACTCCGCATCCTCGCCTGCCTGATACTCACCGTAAAACGCATCAATATCCTTGATAAACTTACGGTTAAACAGATGAAGGGGAATTCCCTGCGGGCAGACTCTGCTGCACTCGCCACAGTCCGTACATCTTCCGGCTACATGGAAGGCACGGATCACATGGAACATCTTTTCCTCAAAGGAATCCACGTTTGCCTTCTGGGCGCTGTCGAACTTGTTGCTGTCAAAAACGCATTTGCGGCAGCTGCAGGCCGGACATACATTACGGCAGGCATTACAGCGGATACATTTACTCAGCTCGCTCTGCCAGAATGCAAATTTTTCTTCCGGACTCATTGCCTCGATCCGCTCAACTTCTGCGAAACGGTCAGCGTCCTTTGTCTCCTTTGACTCACCGATCAGTTCATCGTAAATTTTATGCTCTTTTCCTTTACATACATGGCAGCGTTCCAGCATGGCATCTTTGTATGCACAGGTTTTTTCTCCGTAAACAGTATCCACAGTCAAGGTCTCTGCATCTCCGGTAATCTCTGCTCCGGAAATTCCCCGGATACCCTTGACCCCCATTTTGCGGATCTTTTCAATATCCAGCTTTCCTTTACAGCCAACACCTACGATATAGGCTTTTTCTCTGTCTACACGATGCTCTTTCAGAAGCTGGTTAAAGCTGTATGTATCGCAGGGCTTCAGACAGACCATGGTTTTTCCTTCCAGCTTGGAAGCTTCGATCATATATTTGCTTAAATTGGCACCGCAGAATCCATCATAGACAAAATCCTCCAGAGATTCCGGTGTTTCAAAATAGGCTGGTTCCGGATTAAAGGCAAGATCTCCGGCTTTCCACCCAAGAACCCGGACTACCGTGCCATCTGCAAGCAGTTCTTTTGCACGTTTTATCAGCTCCTGCATCTTATATCCTCCAATCTCACGTTTTTACCAAGTGAATGGATCTTCTCAACAAACTCATTCATAGTCTGTGAAAATTTCACGCCTTCTGCGGCAGATACCCATTCCACACGTGTTCTTCCGTTTTCCACCCCAATATAATCCAGCATTGAAAACAGAAGTGTCATACGTCTTCTTGCATAATAGTTTCCGGTACTGTAATGGCAGTCTCCCGGATGGCATCCGCACATGATCACACCATCGGCTCCTTTTTCAAAGGCACGGAGGATGAACATGGGATTGACACGGCAGGAACATGGAACACGGATGATCTTTACATCCGCCGGATAGCTCAAACGGCTGCTTCCGGCAAGGTCTGCTCCGGCGTAGCTGCACCAGTTACAGCAGAATGCCACGATCTTTGGTCTGAATTCTTCCTTTGTTTCTATCGACATATTGCATCCACCTCCGCGATAATCTGTCTGTTGGAGAAGCCCTGAAGGTCCATGGCTCCTGACGGGCAGGCTACTGTGCAGGCACCGCAGCCCTGGCAAAGTGCTGTATTGACAACCGCAACTCTTCTTGTCTCACGGATACCGTGATCGTTGACCTGTTTCTCCTCATAGGAAATCGCTCCGTAAGGACATACATTTGCACAGGTAGAGCATCCGTTACAGAGAAGCTCGTCGGATCTTGCCGTACATGGATTGGTTGTCAGCTTGTCCTTTGCAAGAAGCCCTATGGCCTTTACAGCCGCAGCTCCTGCCTGGGCAACTGTCTCCGGTATATCCTTTGGTCCCTGGCATACACCGGAAAGGAAAATTCCTGCTGTCGGTGATTCTACAGGACGAAGCTTTGCATGAGCTTCTGTAAGGAAATTGTTGGTATCAATACTTGCAGTAAGCATGGTAGCGATCTTACGTACGTCCGGATTTGGCTCAATGGCTGTTGCAAGAACTACCATATCTGCTTTCTTGAAGATCTGCTTATTATCAAGAAGATCCGAGCCCTGAACAAGAAGTGTTCCATCCGGCTGCGGGATTACTTTTCCTACCTGACCTTTGATGTAGTTTACGCTATACTGCTCAACTGCTCTTCTGTAAAACTCATCGAAGTTTTTACCAGGTGTACGGACATCAATATAAAATACCGTCACATTGGTATCCGGATATTTATCACGGATCAGCATGGCATGCTTAGCTGTGTACATACAGCAGATCTTGGAACAGTATGGCTTTCCACGGTCATCGGAGCAACGGCTTCCAACACACTGGATAAATACGATCTCCTTCGGTGCTTTTCCATCGGAAAGGCGCTCAAGATGTCCTTTTGTAGGTCCTGCAGCATTCATAATACGCTCCAGCTCCAGAGATGTGATCACATCCTTGCTCTGGCTGTATGCGTATTCATCATATTTGTCAAGCTTGATGGTATCAAATCCGGTTGCCACCACGATCGCTCCGTATTTCTGTGTTACGATCTCATCCTGCTGATCGTAATCAATGGCTCCTGCCTGACATACTTTGGAACAGACACCACATTTGCCTGTCTTAAATTTCAGACAATGCTCTCTGTCGATCACAGGAACATTTGGAATCGCCTGTGCAAACGGAGTATAAATAGCTGACCGGTTGTTCAGCCCTCTGTTGAACTCATTTGGAATCTTTTTGGAAGGACATTTTTCCTGGCAGACTCCACAGCCTGTACATTTGTCCATGTTGACACTTCGCGCTTTTTTGCGGATATCAACAGTAAAATCTCCTACAAAACCTGCAACTTTTTCTACTTCACTGTATGTATAGATATTGATCTTTTCGTGAGCTGCAGCCTCCACCATTTTTGGAGTAAGGATACATGCGGAGCAATCCAGAGTAGGGAAGGTTTTGTCAAGCTGTGACATTCTTCCGCCGATACTTGGTGTTTTTTCCACAATATCAACTTCATAGCCTGCATCGGCAATATCAAGAGCCGTCTGGATTCCGGCGATACCGCCTCCGATGATCAGGGCTCTCTTTGTAACCTGGCTTTCTCCCGGCTGAAGAGGAGCGTTTAAATTTACCTTTGCTACTGCTGCTCTTGCAAGGATCACGGCCTTCTCCGTAGCCTCCTGCATATCCTTGTGGATCCAGGAACAATGCTCACGGATATTTGCGATCTCCACCATATATGGATTCAGGCCGGCCTTTTCCGCTGCTTTACGGAAAGTTGCCTCATGCATACGCGGAGAACAGGAACAGACAACCACTCCTGTGAGATTTTTTTCACGGATGGCTTCCTGGATCCTGGACTGTCCTGCTTCGGAACACATATACTGATAATCTTCTGCATGGACAACTCCTGGCTCTTTTGCAATGATCTCCACAACCTTTTTCACGTCTACCGTAGCGGCAATATTACTTCCGCAATGACAGACAAATACACCGATTCTCTGCACTTTCTCACCTCCTGTATCTTCTGAACGCACTTACAAGCAGCTGCTGAGGAAGCTCCGGATCAAGAAGCTCCGGAATTTCATTTGGTGAAAGATAGTCTCCGCCCTTTTCCCGAACAACCAGCTGTCTTGCCCCGTCAATGATCTTTCCGGGTTTTACGTCTCGCGGACAGCGCTCCACACAGGCAAAACAGGAAAGACATTTCCACAGGGATGCTGAATTTACAAGTGCTTCGATATTTTCACTGATCACGTAGGACACAAACTGATGAGGCCTGATATCCATCTCGTCAAAGGATGGGCAGGTAGCAGAGCATTTGCCACACTTCATACATTTCAGAGGATTGGTCCCGCTGATCTCCTTTATTTTTTCCGCAGCAGAATGGTTATCTCTCATTTTGCCACCTCCTCTTTGACGCCAAGGGCTTCTGCCAGAAGCTCTGTAAAATAGTAAACCGGCATTTTATTTCCGGAATTTTTATTCAGATTGTATTTGCAGAGCGGACAGGCAGTGATCAGCATATCTGCGCCAAAGCCTGCTGCGCTTTCTTCAATCTTTTCACACATATTCTGTGACATTTCATTTTCTTTCAGGGATATATATCCTCCACAGCATTCATTTCTGTAAGGATAGATCACAGGCTCAGCGCCAAGAGCACGGATAAAGTCTTCCATGATCCTTGGATTTTCCGGATCATCAAATGCCATGATCTTTCCAGGTCTCAGAAGCAGACATCCGTAATAGGCTCCGATCTTCTTTCCGGTAAGAGGATTTACTACTTTTTCTTTCAGTTTATCAAAACCGACTCTGTCCCGGAGAACCTCCAGATAATGGAGAACGGTTGTCTCTCCTTCATAGGGAGCTTCCAGCTGCATATAATTGTTGGCTCTGGTCCGGATATCTTCCACATTTTTCATATCATCATTGACACGCTTGATCACATGATGACAGGCTGAACAGATCGTCACCAGATCCTGGCCTTTTTCTTTTGCCTGGTTCAGCGCACGGACGGAAGAAAGCTTTGTGGCAATCTCATCTGTGCCAAGTGGATAAACACCACCACAGCACTGCCAGTCCTCGATCTCCTCAAGCTCAAACCCAAGGGCTGTGGCACTGGCTCTGGCATACTCATCCAGATCTCTGGCCTTTGTTCTCAGGGTGCAACCCGGATAATAACTGTACTTCATACCTTTCATTATCCTTTCTTAGTCTAAAATCTGACGTTTATAGTAGATATTCTCGTTCATATATTGTCTTTTTTTTAACAATACATGAATAAAAAAATGAAATCTCAACTAACACTTATTTGAGTTTTTTTATCAATTTTCACCCAAATAAAAGAGAAAAACACTCTTCCTCCGCAATTAAGAAGTGTATTAGCTCGATTTCCGAAATCATCATATCACGTTATTTCTGTTTCGACAAGGCTTTTTCGATATTTTTTGTGTTTTTTTTAACGTACTTTTGAAAAACCTTATCATTTACGATCCTACTTCCATGATAATTTTCATTTTCGGGCATAAAAAAAGCTCCGGATCTCTCCGAAGCTTTTTTGCTCCTATCAGTAAATAATGATCGGATAACCAGCATCAATAGTGTTATAGATCAGTGCTGCCTGATCCTTAGGCAGATTGATGCAGCCGTGGCTTCCGTTGGTTTTATAACGGTTCCCACCAAAGGATGACTGCCAGGACGCATCATGAAGTCCCTGTCCGTAGACAAAAGGCATCCAGTAATTAACCTTTACGTTGTATCCATACTCAGAGCTTGACAGATTATAGGGACTTGCTTTGTATGCGATCGGCCATGCACCACGATATGTTTCACGCCCCTTCACCGGCTTGCCGCTGACAATATCTGTTTCTGTCACAAGGTTTCCATCCTTGTAAAGCCACAGATGCTGAGCATCCAGGCTGACTTCTATGTAGCTGCCTGCAAGATCGTCTGTTCCATTTCTTTGATAACCGGTTTTGCTGTAAACGGGATCCCGGGTAACTGCGGTACCGCTTTTCAGATTTTCTATAAGCTGTGTGTACTCTCCGTCCTGGTCAATCCGGTATCCATACTCATTTCCCTCAATTGTCACATCTTTTCCTGCAGATGTATGGAACGTACGTGGAACATAAATGGTATTATATTTGTTAGCGAGGTCACTGATATAAGTTTTGATAGCGTCTTCATCCAGTGTCAGTGTATCTCCTTCTGCTTTCAGCCAGGAACTGATGGTATCGGAATCCAGCACAACAGTCTCGCTTCCAAATGTGTAAGTCACTGTGGCACTCCGATATTTTTTCAGCTGGCTGTTCAGGCTTGTGACTTTATTCTTCATATCTTCTGTTGCTGTTACTGTTGGACTGACATATACATGTTTGTTCAATGGCACTGTGATGACATCCCCCAGAAGAGATGTATCAAATGCCGCATCCAGGTTTGTGTCTACCGTAGTTTCCAGTTTATCTGGATCAATTTCTGTACCCTGCGTCTGTTTTACAAGCGTGAATTCTTTTTTCTCCTCATTGTACTGGATAGATGCATCGGTGGAAGCTTTTCTTCCTTCTGCACCAAAATTGGAAAGATCCAGAGCCTGTTTTTCCTGTTCCTCATTTTCCTCGATCTGACATTCCAGATTGACATTTTCTTCCTTTGGGAAAATTTTCCGGTTCTCTTCTCTCTGTTTCTGAAGTTCTGTAAGCTTATTCAAAAGATCTTCTTCATTGAGACTGTATCCAAGATCTTTCAGAGTTATACTGTAAACTTCCTGATCATTTTCCTGAAAGGATACCGGACGATCTGCAAATTCCGCAGTGATCTTTTCTTCTGCCTGCTTTGCATCCAGTCCGGAAACATCCACTCCCCATATGGAAATCTTCCGTCCCAGCGTATTGTGATCTGCCAAGTATGTATAGACAAATAACCCTGCCACTGCCAGGATCGTTACGCCAATGCAGATCCCGAGTATGATCTTCAGTGTCTTTTTACTGATGGTTGATCTTTTCTCCATACCCTTATCCCTCGAGTCTTATGTAATATATGTTATGTTGTCACACTGGCTGCTATTATAATACAATAAATCCCATTTTCTGTAAAAATGACTTATCCCGAATCCCTCTGATCCGGTAAAAAAAGACAGACTGACGCCTCTGCGAAAATCTGTCTTTCTCATACGTTTCTTTATCTGTTTCTGGCAGCAGTATTTCTCTCAGGATCTTCTGCTTCTTATTCCGGCATTACGATCTTGCCAGCAACGGCACAGGCGGCTGCTGTTTTCGGAGATGCCAGATAGATCTGAACCTTGGAAGTTCCCATACGTCCCAGGAAATTACGATTGTTGGTTGCCACGACCTTTTCACCGTCTGTCAGGATTCCGCCGGTCCTTCCGCAGCAAAGTCCGCAGCCCGGATGTGTAATGATAGCCCCTGCTTCCGCAAGAGTATCCAGAATGCCAAGCTCAATAGCCTGACGGTAAATTTTGCGGCTGGCAGGAGTCACGATCAGCTTTACAAAGTCTGCAACCTTTTTGCCCTTCAGCACCTCTGCTGCCGCCATAAGGTCCTCCAGACGTCCGTTGGTGCAGGAACCGATGAATACCTGATCGATGGTCTCGCCCTGAAGCTCACTGACATCACGGATCTTGTCCACCTGAGACGGACATGCCATTACCGGCACAAAATCCTCTGCCTTATAAGTTATGGTCTTCATGCAGACAGCATCCTCATCTCCCACAAGACTCTTCTGATAATCATCAAGCTCTACGTTGCAGTAAGCAGCTGTCTTCTCATCCGGTGTGAAAAGTGCACATTTCGCACCGGCCTCAATTGCCATATTCGCCATAGTCATACGGCTTGCCACAGACATATTTTCAATGGTGCTTCCGGAAAATTCCAGAGCACGGTAAGTAGCTCCATCTGCACGAAGGTCACCGATCAGGCGGAGAATGATATCCTTGGACATGACATTCTCCGGAAGTTCTCCGTCGATCACAACCTTTATGGTTTCCGGAACCTTGATCCACATGGTTCCTGTTCCCAGGATGCTGGCCATCTCTGTGTAACCGATGCCGGAAGAAAACGCACCGACACATCCATAAGTCGTGGTATGGCTGTCTGTGCCAAATACAATATTACCGGGTTTAACATAACCTGCCTCAGTCATAAGCTGATGACAGATACCGTCACTTCTGTGTACGTTTTTCATGCCATATTTAGCTGCAAAAGCATCTCCCACATGGAAATGTCTGGTATCATCCTGCTGACTTGCCGGTACAAGATGGTCATAGATCAGAACAACCTTGTCCGGATCCCACAGCTTCTGAAAGCCCATCTCCTCAAATTTTTCCGCTACAAACGGAATAAAGATATCATGGATCATCACTCTGTCCACATTGACCGTCACGATATCACCAGGCTTTACTGCCTTGCCTGTATTATGTCTGATAATTTTTTCAATGATCGTCTCGCCCATTATTTCTCTCCTCTCCGTTTTTTAGTCCAGACCGTTCAGCTTACGCATGGCTTTTACCAGTCCGCCAGCCTGGATGATATCCATCAGATTCTCCGGAAGAGAAGCGATCGGGTACTGTTTTCCATTGTGCTCTACATGCTCATTCATTACTACCGTAACCTGATCTCCCTCTTTTACATTGTCATGAAGATCCGGCTGCTCAATAAGAAGAAGGCCGTTGTTAATGGAGTTGCGGAAAAAGATCCGGGCAAAAGATTTCGCAATGACACACTGCACACCCAGTGCCTTGATGATCTCCGGTGCCTGCTCTCGGGAGGATCCGCATCCGAAGTTCTTTCCTGCTACAATAATGTCGCCCTTTTGGATCTGTCCGGCCAGCTCCGGACGAAGGGGGCTGAATCCGTATTGTTTCATATCGTCAATGGTTTTCAGTGCAAGGTACTCCGTCGGGATAATGATATCCGTATCAATATCATCACCAAGTACCCATACTTTTCCTGTAAATGCTTCCATATGTATATCTCCTGTTTATTCCGTTCCGTATCATCAGGCAAATGTTTTCTGTCTGCCCTGTTATAAGAACCCACGCCGAAACGGATCATCCTCTGATAATTTCTGAATATATTATTTAAATCTTTTCTGAAACTCTTATACTCTGTCAGCAGTTGCGATCTCACCTGCAACGGCAGATGCAGTAACTGTTGCCGCAGATCCCAGGTAAACCTTGGAGCTCGGATGACCTGCACGTCCCTTGAAATTACGGGTTCCTGTGCTGATCAGAACCTCATTCTCGCCGATAACACCCTGGCAGCTTCCCCAGCATACACTGCAGTTCGGGTTCATAACAATAGCCCCTGCTTCCATGAAGATATCGATAAGCCCCTCCTTTAATGCCTGACGATAGATGGTCTGGCTTGCAGGAACAACCAGGAAACGAACTCCCTCTGCAACTTTTTTGCCTTTGATCACCTCTGCGCCTACACGGAGGTCTTCAATACGGCCGTTATTGCAGGAGCCAAGGAACGCTTCGTTGATCTTGATGCCGCAGGTTTCCTCAGCCGGAACCACATTGTCAACAAAGTCTGGCTTCGCTACAACCGGACGGACTTTTGAAAGATCAAAGGTATACTCTCTTGCGTAAACGGCATCCGGATCGCTGTGATATACCGCTTTTGGCTCACGTCCATGCTCTTTCAGATATTCCAGAGCTTTATCATCAGCCTCAAAGATTCCTGTCTTCGCACCAGCCTCAACAGCCATGTTGCAAAGTGCCATACGGTCGCTGATGCTTAACGTTCTGGCGCCCTCACCGGTAAACTCCATTGCCTGATAGTTGCAGCCGTTTGCTCCAATCTCACCGATAATGGTAAGGATCAGATCTCTTGCGTAAACACCCTCAGGAAGCTTCCCTGTCAAGTTAAATTTTACGGTTTCCGGAACCATGACCCAGGAGGTTCCGGTTACCATTCCGTAAAGGAAATCTGTGCATCCTACACCGGTACCGAAAGCACCAAGTGCTCCGTAGGAACAGGTATGGCTGTCAGCACCGAAGATCAGCTGTCCCGGACGGACATAATTCTCGATCATGATCTGGTGGCAGACACCCTTTCCTTCCCAGAAATCAATATTATTTTCTCTTGCAAAATCTCTCATTTTTTTCTGGGATGCCGCTGTTTTCGGGCTGTCAGACGGTACGTTATGGTCTACGATAAATACCAGCTTCTTTGTATCTGCAATATGAGGATTTTTTAATTTATTGTTGTACATATCAACAGTCAGATGTGTGGTTCCGTCATTGCTCATCAGATGATCCAGTGAAACTGTATAGATATCTCCGGGTTTTACACTGTCCACTCCAGCCGCTGCCGCGATGATTTTTTCTGCGATCGTCATTCCCATCTCTTATTCCTCCTCACGGTTCAGAGAAGCGATAAGGCCGCCCTGATTCAGTATATTCTGCATGTATTCCGGCAGTTTTGTGCAGGAATAAGTCTTACCATTGGCAACAACAGTTCCCTCGGACATATGAAGCTCCAGGGTATCTCCTGTCTTCACAGCATCCGGAAGATCCTTACAGACAATTGCCGGAAGTCCGATATTAATGGCATTGCGGAAAAAAATACGGGCAAAAGATTTCGCAATAACTGCCTTTACTCCAAGTGCCTTAAGAACACCCGGTGCCTGCTCTCTGGAGGATCCGCATCCGAAGTTCTCTCCTCCAACTACAAAATCTCCCGGTTTAACCTTTTTGGAAAAATCCGGATCCAGTGATTCAAATGTGTGGCCCTTCATTTCATCCAGATTCGGCAGAAGCAGATACTGGGATGCAATGATCTGATCGGTATCAAGGTCATTATGAAATTTAAAAATTGTTCCCTTATCCATAAAACAAGTTCCTTTCTGATCGTTATCCATTTCAGGGCAGTCATTCCTCTGCTGCCCTATTCGTCCTATATTCTAACACAAAACATCATATAATTAAAATGTATATTTTTGATACTTAATATAATCTCAGATTATAAAGTTAATTTCCAGGCTGTAAGCATTGTCTGCTGTCCAGGAGCAGACGCTGAACCGGCTTATTTTATTTCCCCTGTAAATGCAGAAAAGCGGAACTATGTCCGCTTTCTCTGATATTCTACTCATCATTTTTATTATGCATTTTCTCCCAAAAGCTGCCTGTGTACCTTCCGTCTTACAAACCAGAAACAGATCACCTGCATAACGATCGTAAAGATCCAGGATGCCGGGTAGGAAATAAACAGTACCTTCAATGATCTGTGTGCCGGAAAAATTCCGAATATCCATACGATCCGGAGTCCGACGGTTCCGATGATTGACAGGATCATGGGGACACCGGAGCGTCCCATTCCGCGCAGTGCTCCCGGAAACAGATCCATCTGTCCGCAGAGGAAATAGGTAACTGTGGTATAGGCAAGAATCTCCATTCCGCATTGGATAACCTTAGGGTCTTCCGTATAGATCTTCAGAAGCTGCGGACCGAAAAAGTATGCACCACAGCCCATGGCAAAGGATACGACAAAGGACAGGATCATGCAGTCAACAAGTACCCGGTCCATACGTTTCGGTTTTCGCACACCATAATTCTGACTGGTAAAGCTCATGCAGGCCTGGGTAACTGAATTTACAGACACATACAGAAATCCGAAGATATTGTTTGCTGCCGTATATCCTGCCATTGCGATGGAGCCAAAAGAGTTTACAGAGGACTGGAGCAGCACATTGGAAAAATTGATCACTGTACTCTGGATTCCTGCAGGAAGTCCTACCTGAAAGATCTGTTTCAGATATTCCATATTTATGGACAGACTCGAAAAACGCAGCTGATAGCTTCCCTCTGTCTGATACAGGCATCGGAGAACAAGGATACAGGAGATCAGCTGAGAAATCACGGTTCCGATTCCGACACCTGCCACACTTAAATGACAAATGATCACAAAAAACAAGTTCAGAAGCGCATTGGCGCAACCGGAAATGATCAAAAACACCAACGGCCGCTTGGTATCTCCCACTGCACGCAGAATTGCTGCGCCATAGTTATACAGCATAAAAAACGGCATTCCCAGAAAATAGATACGCATATAAAGAGTAGAAAGATCGATCACATCCTCCGGCGTATCCATCAGCTCCAGGCAGATTCTGGCAAAGATCACTCCCAGAACTGCCATGATGATCCCGCTGATCAGAGCCAGCAGGATCGATGTATGTACTGTTTCTGACATTTCGTCATCCTTACCGGCAGCATAAAATCTGGCTGCCAGTACATTAGCACCAAGAGAAATCCCGATAAAAAGGTTGGTAAACACATTGATCAACGCTGTGGTGGAACCTACTGCCGCCAGTGCCTCACTTCCGCTAAAACGTCCCACTACCACAATGTCCACTGCATTGAACATCAGCTGCAAGATACCGGACAGCATCAGCGGCAGTGAAAACGAGATCAGCTTGTCCATGATCGACCCATTGCACATATCGATCTCATACTTGTTTTTTTTCACGATTTCATCCCCTATAATCATACTTAGATAAAAATATTATAGCACCTTTCGTCAGAAAGCTACAATGAAATATTTTTATGGAGAATATGCAGCGGCTGCATAAAATACGCAGCCGCACAGTAACGTGTGTTTATCATTTCACTATCTTTCCAGGAGTCCTGCATCACGAAGGTTTGCAAGAAGTGCATTAAAATCCTCCACAATATCATCTACCGTTGTTGCATTTCCAACAGCAGCTGCCGGGGTTACTGTTCCGGCAGGGCCGGTGGCTCCGGCTGCTCCTGCAGGACCAGTGGCTCCTGTTGGACCTGCTGGACCCGTGGCTCCTGTTGGACCTGCTGGACCCGTGGCTCCGATCGCACCAGCCGGACCTGTTACCCCCGTCGTTCCCGCTGGACCCGTGGCTCCTGTTGCTCCTGTCGCTCCCATTGCTCCCGCTGGACCCGTGGCTCCCGTTGCTCCCGTCGGACCTGTTACTCCTGCCGGACCGGTGGCTCCTGTTGCTCCTGCCGCTCCAACCGGACCGGTGGCTCCCGTATATCCCTGTATTCCCGGTTCCCCCTGCGGTCCCTGAGGACCCATAGGACCCGGAACTCCCGGACAGCCTCTGGGACCGGTTGGTCCTGTAGGTCCCACAGGGCCTGGGCAGCCTCTTGTTCCACATCTGTCACATCCACAGGAACTATGATTTCCATAACAGGACATACAGGACAAATCCTCATGACTGTCCTGCTGCATTTCCATTTCCTTACGTTTTCGATGCCTGAACAGCATTCTTCGATCACCTCATAGGAAAATAACTATCCCTACAGTATATGACAACAGCTTTTACCTGTGCATAGGATCCCCGCAAGCTTGTACCCTGCCAGAAAAATACAATAAAGATATCTTTTCTTTTATGCCAGACCATATTTTTCCCGGAAATATTTCTGATCATACAATACTCCCGGATCTTCCGGCTTCAGTCCCTTCGCTTTCTTATGAAAAAAGAATGCCTGCTCCGGACATCCCATCCTATCATAACAAACGCAAAGCTGCATATATGGCACAAATCCATGACACTCAGCCATAAAAAATCCACATTTTTTCTTATCTGACGGCACAGTAAGCGCCTGCCCGTACCAGTAGCCAGCCTGTCTGGGAAGCTCTCTTTCCAGAAAAATCTTTCCGACCTCACAACAGATTTCCGCCCTCGGCACATCCATAGTCAGACTGTACAGAAAAGCTTCCAGTGCGTACTTTTTTTCTCCCATTCTCCGGTAGCACTGTCCAAGTACAAAACAGGCATCGATCTTATTTTCCAGCCATCCGGACGGATTTTTCAGGAACTCCACCAGCACAGCCTCTGCCTCCGGATACCGCTGATGATAATACAGTTCTCTCCCATAATAAAGCTGATGTCTGGGTTCCAGCGTTTCTCCTCCTGCCAGCATTTTTTCATAAATGCGAAGATTACGGTCCGGATCACCTTTTCCACATTTCCGGTGTCGGATCACCACATCTGAATAAATGATATTTCCCTCCGGAATCACAGTTTCATGAACTGCCCCATTCCATCTGAAATTTCTGGATGTTTTCATTATCCGCTCCCGAAAATAAGAAAATGTTGTTCTCCCGCTCTGGTCAAACCCTGCCGCATATTCCATCATTACAACATCTGTTCCGGGATTCAGAGTTTCTTTAAGACTCTTCAGTTTTTCCAGATTTTCTTCATCCAGGACATCATCCGCATCCAGCCACATCCAGTAATCGGTGCGGACTTTTTCCAGAAGAAAATTACGCGGAGCAGAAAAATCATCACACCAGGGAAAATCAAACACCTGCGACGTATACTGCTCCGCGATCTCTTTTGTTCTGTCTGAAGAACCGGTATCTGCGATCAGGATCGCATCCATCACCTGAGAAACCGGCTTCAAGATCCTCTCAAGAACTGCTTCTTCATTTTTTACGATCATACATAGACTGAGGGAAATCATATTTCAGGATCCTTCGGATTTTTATAATATTTATGCCGTTCCCGTCAGTCCTATGCCTTCTGTCAGTGTACAGCTTCTGCTTTCGGATAAAGCTGAGCTCATCCTCATATCACCAACTGTGGTATATCCTCTATATGTTCTGCAAGATGATCTGCCCCGTTCAGCTCCCCTCTCTCACCATATCCATACAGGCATCCTATAAATGGGCTTTTGCAGGCTCTGGCACATTCCAGATCCTGCCTCCTGTCTCCGACCACCAGATAAGGGCCTGTATATTCCCGGATGATTTCCTGCACAATCTCTGTCTTTGGACGGAATCCATACGATTCGCAGTCATAAAAATGATCGAACCATCGTTCCATCCCAAATTCCTTCCAGTGCGCCTCACGATAGGAAGCTTTACAGTTACTTAAGATCACAAGATGATATCCCCGGTTCTTCAGGGCTGTAAGCATCTCCTCTGCTCCCGGATACCACACTGCCTTATGCTTCCTGATCTGTCTGACCATCAGTTCTCCTACCATCCTGCTCGCCTGCTCTTTATAGCTCTGATCCAGCTCCGGCAAAAATGTATTCCACATCTCCTTACTGTTAAATCCCAGCCAGCCGGCAATTTCCGCCGAGCCTATCTCCCGTTCTTCTGCAGCCTTCTGTTCTGTCAGCCACTGATAGGTTTCACGAAATGCCGGTTCATAGATTCCAAGGGTATGATGGATCGTTCCATCATAATCGAATATGATCGTTTTTGTCATCATTTATTTTCCTGTCTTTTAGAGCTGCTTCATCAGATTGACCATTTCGATCGCAGATAATGCACAGTCATAGCCTTTATTTCCCGCTTTGCTTCCTGCACGCGCAATAGCCTGCTCGATATTCTCAGTCGTGATCACTCCGAATAAGACCGGGATCCCTGTTGCAAGTTCAACCTGTGCGATCCCCTTGGCAGATTCATTGCACACCAGATCATAATGTGAAGTATCTCCACGGATGACAGCTCCCACGCAGATAACTGCATCATATTTTCCTGACTGTGCCATTTTCTGTGCTGTAAGCGGAATCTCAAATGCTCCCGGCACCCATGCTGCAGTAATATTCTCTTCTTCTACTCCATGTCTTACCAGTCCGTCGACTGCCCCTCCCAATAATTTATTCACAATGATCTCATTGAATCTCGCTGCCACGATACCAACCTTCATTCCCTCCGGTGCTACTACTTTTCCTTCTACCAAATTGATCTGTCTCATTTTTTCTTCCTCCTGCTATTTGCTGTTTTTTATAAATTTATTTCCTTAAAAATATGACCCATCTTTTCCTGCTTCGTTTTCATATACTTCCGGTCATACTTTTGTACCGGAATCTCCAGAGGTACTCTCTCATTGATCTTCAGCCCGAATTCACCAAGCCCATAGACTTTATCCGGGTTATTGGTCAGTAATCTTAATGATTTCACACCAAGGTCTGACAGTATCTGCGCCCCAACCCAGTACTCTCTGAGATCCGGTGCAAACCCTAACTTCACATTAGCCTCCACGGTATCATATCCCTGTTCCTGAAGCGCATAGGCTTTGATCTTATTGATCAGTCCGATCCCTCTGCCTTCCTGTCTCATATACAGAATGATCCCTCTGCCTTCCGCCTCTACCTGGCGCATCGCTGTCTGCAGCTGCAGGCCGCAGTCACATCTGAGCGATCCGAATGCATCTCCTGTCAGGCACTCCGAATGTACACGGCAAAGCACATCCTCACCATCTCCCAGATCACCTTTTACCAGTGCCAGATGATGCTCTCCTGTAATGTCATTGATATAGCCATACATTTTAAAATCACCGTACTGCGTTGGGAGGTTTGCAGCTGCTTCCTCCTTTACATGCTTTTCATGTATTCTTATATAATCCTGCAGATCACGGATCGTAATAAATGTAAGGTTATGCTCTTTTGCCATTTCCCATAGCTGTGATGTACGCATCATCGTGCCATCTTCTTTCATAACTTCACAGCACACGCCGCATTCTTTCAGTCCGGCAAGTCTCATAAGATCTGTTGTTGCCTCCGTATGGCCATTTCGTACCAGAACCCCGCCTTTTCTGGAAATAAGCGGAAATACATGTCCCGGTCTTCTGAAATCCTCCGGTTTTGACTGATCATCCACACACTTCATAATGGTATAGGAGCGTTCTGCCGCAGAGATACCGGTGGTTGTATCTGCGTGATCCACTGCCACGGTAAATGCTGTACTGTGATTGTCCGTGTTCTCAGCAACCATCGGCGGAAAGTTCAATCTCGCCGCAATTTCTGCACTCATCGGTGTACAGATAAGACCCTTTGCATAAGTCGCCATGAAATTAATATTTTCCCGGGTCGCAAACTCTGCCGCACATATCAGATCTCCCTCATTTTCTCTGTCCGGATCATCTGTGACCAGAACTATTTTTCCTTCCTTAAGATCCCTAAGTGCCTCTTCAATTGTGTTGTACTGATAATTTTGTGACATAGTGTATATCCTCCTGTTCTAAAACCCGAATTCTTCAAGAAACTCCATCGTAATTCCGGATTCTTTTTTCTCTTCTTCATTTTTTCTGATGCCAAGCAGTTTTTCTACATATTTTCCGATCACATCATTTTCCAGATTAACCAGATCCCCCGGCACCTTTTCCAAAAGAGTGGTTTCTCCTCCTGTATGTGGAATGACCGACACCTGAAAACCAGCTTCATCAACCCTTGCAACTGTCAGGCTGATCCCATCAATACAAACGGATCCTTTTTCCACGATCAGATGCAAGATCTGTGGCGATGTCTCAATTGATACCCAGATGGCATTTTCTTCCCGGAGCATGGAACGTATCACTCCAGTCCCATCAATATGGCCGCTTACTATGTGTCCCCCGAACCTGCCATCTGCAGCCATTGCACGTTCCAGGTTTACCTGGCTTCCAGCTTTACAACTGCCAAGACTGCTTCTTCTGATCGTCTCTGCCATCACATCGGCAGTAAATCCGTCCGGCTGGATCGACGTAACTGTCAGACACACACCATTCACAGCAATACTGTCACCGATCCTTGTCCCTTCCAGGACTTTCCGGGCTTTCACTGCCAGGATCCCTGATTCTCCTGTCAGCTGTATATAACGGACTTTTCCTTTCTCTTCTACGATTCCTGTAAACATGATTCCTCCTGTTTTTTCTCACACACCTGACATCTTATCCGGATGTCCTCACCGATCTGGCAGATATCTGTATATTTCAGTTCTACTGCTTCAGACGGGAATTCAACTCCGATACCTTCTACCGGTGTCTTCCCGGCCACACCACCAAACAGCTTTGGTGCCACAAAAGCCTGTACTTCCTTTACAATTCCGGCTCGCAGGGCACTGTCATTTAGCGTACCGCCTCCCTCCAGGAGGATGCTGTCAATACCTCTGTTTCCAAGATCTGTCATCAACTTCTTAAGGTCTATCTGATCCTTTTCATCCGGACAGTAAATGGTCTCAACTCCCATGGTATGTAATATTTTTATTTTTTCTTCTGTATTTTTCTGATCTGCATAAGCCACGATCGTCCGGTACTTTTCCGCACTTTTTACGATCTGACTGTCCGGGGGGATCCTGAGCTTACTGTCGCACACAATCCTGACAGGACTTTTCCAGCCTTCTGCCCGGACGTTTAACATCGGATCATCTGCAAGCACAGTTTCAATACCTGCCATAATCCCCATGTACTGATGCCGCATATGCTGTACTTCTTTTCTTGCCGCTTCTCCGGTGATCCATTTTGATGCTCCTGTCTTCGTTGCGATCTTCCCATCCAGTGTCATGGCATACTTCATCACCACGTATGGGGTTTTCGTAGTAATATAATGGAAAAACACCGGATTCAGCTGATCACATTCTGCTCTCATAAAATCTTCAACTACTGTTACACCGGCTTCCCTTAACATCTGTACACCTTTTCCTGCCACTTTCGGATTCGGATCCCGGGAACCAATCACCACTTTTTTGATCTTCTGTTCAATGATCGCTTCCGTACATGGAGGTGTTTTTCCATGATGACAGCAAGGCTCCAGCGTAACATAAATCACCGCACCTTCTGCTGATTCTGTGAGGGAAGCAATTGCATTACGCTCCGCATGAAGTTCTCCATACTTTTTATGATAGCCTTCCCCAATGATCCTTCCGTCTTTTACGATCACTGCCCCTACCATCGGATTGGGATTCGTCCAGCCTTCTCCTTTTTTGGCCAGCTGAACCGCCCGAAGCATATATTCCTGATCCGTCATTTCTATTCCTTCTTTCTTATTCCTGTTCTTTGTCTAGAGCGTGTTTGAAAAAGGCTTTCTGTAAGATGTGCGTCACAATTTGTGGGAGATTTTGTCCGGATGAGGGCGCCGTAGCGGGCTACGGCAACTGAATTCGGGCAAAATATACCGCAAAGTGGGGCGTGCAGATTGCAGGAATGATTTTTCAAACACGCTCTGGTACGCCAAGGCTTTTAGACCTGTGCAATCGGATTCACAGACAAGTGAGTGGTATATTTATTTCGAAAACGATGTGCCGAATACAAAAAAAGCCTGCAGAAATATCTGCAGGGTGGAATTGATCTGTTACATATGATCAATAAATGAATGTCTGATTATTTCCTACATAAAAAGCTCTGAAATGGATCACCATCTCAGAGCTCTGATACTACATTCATTCATACAAAAATCAACTGTACTATCATCTTCTTCCATCCAGACTATACTGTCGGCCCCGGAATCTCACCGGATCATGCCTTTCGGCTCGCGGGCTCTACCGCCGGTAGGGAATCACACCCTGCCCTGAAGATATCTTTTTGTTTATTTTAATACTTTATCTGTTATTTGTAAAGTGTAAATTTTTTATTTAAATTCCACCGCCCTACCACTGTTATATATAAAACAAGGTGAGAAGCCTGATTTTCAGGCTTGCCACCCTTGCATATCATAGAAGAATCTTATTTACAGACTTTTTCTCACAGTCTCGAATTTAATCCCCAATACGCAAAAAAACCTTGAATCATCCCATTTTCATAGGAAATTCAAGGTTTTTCATTGATTTACATGATAAAATTACGATTCAAATTCTTATGTGAACTGTAAGATTATGCGTTCATCTGCTTTGCAACTTCCTCAGCGAAGTTCTCTTCTTTTCTCTCAAGACCATCGCCTGTCTCGTAGCGAACGAAGCCTTTGATCTGGATCTTAGCGCCGTTCTCTTTTGCTACCTGCTCTACATATTTAGCAACGGACTGTTTTCCGTCCTCTGCTTTTACGTATGTCTGGTCAAGAAGGCAGATCTCTTTGAGCTCTTTCTTGATACGTCCTGTGATCATTCCCTCAATAACCTTAGCCGGTTTCTGGGACTCCTTCGGATCGTTCTGGATCTGAGCCATAAGGATCTCTTTCTCATGCTCGATATAGTCAGCGCTTACTTCCTTGTCGCTTGTGTACTGCGGTTTCAGAGCCGCAATCTGCATAGCTACGTTCTTAGCCATCTCTTTAACAGCATCGTTAACAACATCTGTCTCAACGTCTACAAGAACGCCGATCTTTCCACCCATATGAGTGTAGGAAGCGATGAATCCGTTCTGCTCCTCAACCTGAGCAAATCTACGGATGTTCATGTTCTCGCCGATTACTGCGATCTGAGCTGCAAGAGCCTCTTTTACAGTCTTAGTTGTATCAAGTGCCCATGCCTCAGCAAGGAAAGCATCGATATCAGCTGCTGTTGTGTTAAGTGCCTGTGCTGCAACATCTGCAACATAGCTCTGGAACTTCTCGTTCTTTGCAACGAAGTCTGTCTCAGCATTAACCTCAACAACGACTGCTTTCTTTCCATCCTCTGTTACCAGAGTTTTGCAAAGACCCTCTGCTGCGATACGGCTTGCTTTCTTCTGTGCTGTAGCAAGACCCTTCTCACGCAGGAACTCAACTGCTTTATCCATATCACCATCTGTAGATGTAAGAGCTTTCTTACAATCCATCATTCCGGCGCCGGTCATCTCTCTTAACTCTTTTACCTGTGCTGCTGTAATAGCCATTGTTCGTTTCCTCCTGAAATATTCTGTTTATACGAATTATTCCTCTGTAGCTGCAAACTCCTCAGACTCAGCCTCAATCTCGCCATCTGCCTCAGCAGTTCCCTGCTTAGCCTCGATAACAGCGTCAGCCATCTTGGAAACGATGAGTTTTACTGCACGGATAGCATCGTCATTTCCCGGGATCACATAGTCAAGCTCTTCCGGATCACAGTTAGTATCGCAGATACCGATAAGCGGGATTCCAAGTGTATGAGCCTCCTGTACGCAGATTCTCTCTTTCTTAGGATCTACGATGAAGATAGCATCCGGGATTCTCTTCATCTCTTTGATTCCGCCAAGGTTCTTCTGAAGCTTAACAAGCTCTTTGCGAAGCTCGATAACTTCTTTCTTAGGAAGTACGTCGAATGTTCCGTCAGCTTCCATTGTCTCGATCTCTTTCAGTCTTGCGATACGGCTCTGGATTGTCTTGAAGTTTGTAAGCATACCACCAAGCCATCTCTCATTTACGAAGAACTCTCCACAACGCTCTGCCTCTGTACGGATAGCATCCTGAGCCTGTTTCTTAGTTCCTACGAAAAGGATGTGTCCACCGTTGGCAACGATATCTGCTACTGCATTGTAAGCATCGTCAACCATTCCTACAGACTGCTGAAGATCGATGATATAGATACCATTTCTCTCTGTGTAGATGTACGGAGCCATTTTAGGGTTCCATCTTCTTGTCTGATGTCCGAAATGAACACCTGCCTCTAAAAGCTGTTTCATTGAAATAACGCTCATGTCTTTTCTCCTTTTTGGTTAAATTCTTCCGCACAGGTCGCCTTCTCTCTGGACCCATCCTCACACCGTAGGGCACCATCCTTATAGAATCGCCGTGCGTGCTTATTTTTGCAACTTCTGAATTATAGCATAGAAAATCCCCTTATGTAAAGGGGATTTTTCCAATTTTTTTCTGTTTTTCAGCGGTTTCCGGCAGACTTCAGAAGCTCCAGCTCTTTTTCGGTGAGCGAACGATATTTTCCTGTCGGAAGATCTGAAGGAAGCGCCAGCGGCCCCATGGATAGTCTTTTCAAATAAGTTACTTTTTTTCCCAGTGCCTCCATCATCCGTTTTACCTGATGGAATTTTCCCTCGTGGATGGTAAGTCGGATCTCAGATTCCCAGTTTTTACCGGCTTCTGCAGATTCTGTACCGGACTCCCAGGTAGAAAGGATCTCCAGCCTTGCCGGTCGTGTGAGATCTTTTTCCCCGATATCCACGCCTTCTGCCAGCTTCACGACATCTTCTGCTGTCACTTTCCCGGATACTTTTGCATAGTAGGTCTTATCCACATGCTTTTTCGGAGAAAGAAGCTCGTGTGCCAGAAGACCGTCATCTGTGATCAGAAGAAAGCCTTCTGTATCTTTATCCAGGCGTCCCACCGGAAAAAGACCCTTTCTTCTGTCTTTCTCTTCAATGTAGTCGAGAACCGTTTTATCTCTGGAGTCCTCCGTTGCGCTGACACAGCCTGCCGGCTTGTTAAAAAGATAGTATATATATTCCGGTGCAGCATGGATCTCCTGCCCGTTCATAACCACCTGATCTTCTTCTGTTACTTTCAGCTCCGGTTTCTTCACAGATTTCCCGTTAACCTGCACCTGACCCTTCTGTATGTATTTTTTTACCTCGCTTCTTGTACCTGCGCCGGCATCTGCCAGAAATTTATCCAGCCGGACTGGTTTTTCCATTAATCATTTACCTCCCATTCTGTTACATGGGCTGCCTTTGCATCTGCTCTGATAAAATCCGGGATCTCACCGGCAAATGTCATATAAAGTCCGGAATCCCCGCCGGTGCTCTCCTGTCCTTCCAGAACCACTTCCATTGTGACATCTGCATTCCAGATAGTCCATCCGTTTACCAGCTGTGATGGACGGATACATTTTTTCAGGACTTCCAGCTGTTCCTTTTTATCGTAACGGACTTTATAACCGTTCTCTGTTTCTTCAAGATCCGAAAGGGGCTCAGTGTCGGAAAAAGCTTCCTCATCTTCGCCGACAGCTTCGGAGCTGAAGTAATAAACATCAATATACTCAACAGACAGCTCATCCATAGAAAGAGGATATCCTGTTTCTTCCAAAATTGCAAGTGTTCTCTTATATGCCGGATACACCAGAACGGAGGTAGACACCCTCTCTCCTTCCTGAACAGCCGGTACATTCATTCCCCATTCATTCATGTATCCTTCTGAGGGAATTCCCGCATAATCGAACATCAGCATTGCACATGGCTGGTCTTTTACTGTCTGACCGCCGTTTTCCAGAATGTCCTTTCTCAGCGCCTCTGCCAGTGCCTGACGCTTCTCTGCATTTTTCTCAAATAATGTTTGAATATCTCCGTCACAGAAAGTACCGGTGACCTCTTTCAGATACTGTTTGTCCAGCTGGAAAAATGAATATCTGTCTTCTTTCCATGTCTGCTCATCATACAGGGCTTCCATAAGATTCTGTGCCTGCGCAGAGGATACATTATAGCTTCTGCATACACTGAATCCCTGTTTATTTATGTAGCGCACATACACGCGCTTTCCTGATTTTTTTCCTTTTTCATTCTGAAGCCTGATATCCTCCAGACTGTTATATAATGCTTTACTTTTCATCACCGGCTGATCCACCAGACCGGAACTATTGTCTGAGGTGGCAGTATACCGGATCTTATAGATTCCGTCTTCTTTTTTTTCCACATTGCAAAGCTGCTCTGTATATGAAAGATTGCTTACATTTATCACAACTCCCTGAAGATTGTCATAAGCCGGAAAATAACTGTCATATCCCAGAAGATCCATTTTCATGGTCAGCGCACAGATTGCCACAACACCTCCAAAGATCATAAGCTGCACTTTTCTGCGGAAAAATCTGCGAAAATCCATTTCATAGATCACTTCCAGAATTCCATGAACCAGGATCGTTCCCAGTATCATTCCGAAGATCCACCATGCTGTTTTGGATGAATCTTCCGGAATCATATAAAAGATCAGACCGATCCCCAGTCCGGATGGTATTGTAATCAGGGCACTTAAGACCGGCTCCATCCAGGTATATACCAGAGCTTTTCCGGTATTCTCTGACCTTCGTCTGCAAAATGCCATCCAGGAAAGTGCTGCCATGATAAACAGCGTAAGGATCAGTATCAGCAACTGCTTTCCAAAGCTTCCGCTGCTGTATCTATCTATAAAGCTTACGATCACCATAAGAGGAGATCCCAGCTCCCGCACTGCTGCCAGAATTCCGTAACTGCCCTCGTACCAGGTATCAAAAAATAAATGTCCGCTTAACTGCAGCATCACTGCCAGAATGATACTGTAGGTAAACAGCCCTGCCCATGCAAGTGCTCCCATCAACATGGTACCGGTGCAGGCGATCACCAGCACTGTGGAAAAATACACCAGAAGATACATCAGGAGATGGAGTACCAGCAGGATCAGTGCCTTTTTCATAATGGAAAGGCTGTAATATCCTCTGGCTGCCCCGATGCATACCGCAGCAAATTCCATGATCACATATGGCACCAGATAATAAAGAACAGCCAACAATACTCTGTGCAGAAACAGTGCACTTCGCTTTACCGGAAGGCTGTGATAGAAATCCACTTTTCTCGGGGAATACAGATACCAGAAGCCGCTTACTGCTGCAAAAAATGCGGTTACCGCAGCCACAGCTGCTCCCATTGTGAGAAAGTCACTGCTCCACAGGCTGGAATACAGATAGGAAAGCTGACTCTGAGTATAACTGCGCTCATTCCATTTTCCCATCAGAATAAGTTCCGCTACCGGAAATGCAAGGAGAAATGCGATCATGGCAAATGCCGGAATCCATCTTTGTCCTTTAGAAGAGGATTTCATATACTCACTGGAATAAATTTTTGACTTCATAGCCTGCCACCTCCGTTTCGCTGATAAATATTTCTTCCAGAGTCAGTGGGAGCACTTCGCAGAAAAGAGGATTTTTTGCCTGTATCTTCTCCATGATCTCTCTTCTTGTTCCCCTTGCAGTAATAAGCAGCAGGGAGCCCTGATGCTCTGTTTTCAAAACCTCCAGCTCTTTCTTTAATTCTTCTTCTTTCTTTTTGTCAGTAAGTACACACTGGATCTTATGGATGTGGAATTTCATATCCTCCAGATCTCTGGAAAGGAGAATTCCTCCCTGATGAAGAAGCCCGATGTGATCGCAGATATCTTCCAGCTCACGGAGATTATGGGAAGCAATCACCGGCGTAAATTCACGACTCATGATCTCCGATGCAAAAATACTTTTTACTGCCTGGCGCATTACCGGGTCCAGGCCATCAAAGGTTTCATCACAAAACAGATATTTCGTTCCTGTACTGATTCCCAGGATCACCAGAAGCTGTTTCTTCATTCCCTTGGAAAAAGTACTGATTTTTCGTTTTCCATCCAGATGAAACTGCTTCATCATTGTCTCAAAACGCGCCTGCTGAAATCCCGGATAAATACAACGGTAAAATTCTGCCATGTCCAGAGCATTGCAATTTGCCGGAATATATGCATCGTCCGGGATGTAGAAAAAATGCTCTTTGATCCTTTCATTTTCAAAAACCGGTTCTTCATCCATCAGCACCTCTCCTCTGTCCTGACGGATGATCCCGGCCATGATACGGAGCAGAGTACTTTTTCCCGCACCGTTGGAACCGATCAGTCCAAAAACCTCCCGTTCCCCGATATCCATAGTGACCTTATTTACTGCCTGTATCTTACCAAAAGCTTTGCTGCAGTTTTTTATCTCAATCATTGTTTCCCTCCTTATAGCATAAGCGGATCACACCGATCATTTCTTCCTCCCCTACTCCCAGAGTCATTCCCTTTTCTGTGATCTTTTTCAGCTCACTTAAGGTTTCTTCCATACCGATCTGCATGATCCTGCTGCTGTCTGTGACAAAACTGCCTTTTCCCTTCACCGGACAGATCAGCCCCTGCTGCTCCAGTTCCATATATGCCCGCTGGATGGTATTGGGATTGATGGATAATTCCACGGCCAGCTGCCGCACAGACGGCATCTTGGAAGATGGCTCCACAGCTCCTGACAGAATCAGCATCCGGAATTTCTCTACGATCTGCTCGTAAATGGGACGTCTGTCCTGATAGTCCAAGAATAACATACGACGCTCCTTTCTCTGTAATCTGTGTATTAAGTGTATTAATTCTTTTAATACACTTATGATAGCACGTGATACAAAGGTACGCAAGAAATGGTCTCTTAAATAAATATAAAATCTATATAAATTTACCGGCAGCAAAAGATTCCGGCATATTTTTACAAAAAAATCTGTAATGGCATCCTTATACTATGATCCCATTACAGATTCTCTGTAAAGCAAATATTTATCTATCACTCTGCCTGATCCAGTAGCAGGCGGACCTTCGTGATCCACATTGGATCAGACAGCCCGGTAGCCACGCTTTTCTCCCCGGCGTGCAAAATACTGATATCCTCCGATCATCGCTGCCGCAAAAACACCATAGATCATCAGAAGGCTTCCTGCTCCGGCTTTTTCCACCAGAGTCTGGGCATATTCACTGAAAATAAGTATCCAGGTATTGGCTCCGATGTGCATCAGCACGCTGGTCCACTTATTACCGCCCATCTCCAGAAACCACGCAAAAATCCCTCCCAAGACAAACGCATACACAGCCTGCAGGACATTTCCGTGATAAATTCCGAAAAACGCCGCAGAGATCACAGCGGAAACCAGCACAGAAAAATGATCCCGAAGTCGCAGATAGATCAGCCAGCGAAAGATCATTTCTTCCGCAACAGGCGCTATGATACCCATCCAGAAGATCATCATAAACAAACTCTTTCCTGAGGTGATCTTCGTCATCGTCTCTCCATAGCTGGATGAGATCCAGTTCTGCAGGATCGCCACCAGCACATTGGCATACTGGGCAAATCCGGCTCCAGCAGCAAGAAGAAGCAGCATTTCAGGAATAGATAGCCTTTGTTCCTCAACGGAAGTTAAACCGCCGATCAGCCTTCCTATACGATCCTTCCGGTAAAAATATACTGCCGGAAACATAACCAGCACTCCGGTAAGTCCGGTGATCACCAGCGTATAACTATAGTACCTTTCCTGTGCGTTGCCGACATGCCCTGCCAGCCAGAGAAGCACGGCGCTTCCGAGGATCTGTCCGATAAGATAATGGATTCCTGCCGGATAAAGCTCCCTCCACACTATTTGAAAAATATTCTGTCTGTGCAGAGGGGTCAGACGAAAAAATTCAGCAGCTCATCTGCGGAAGCTACGATCTGAAGAGGCTGTGCCTTTTCCAGTTCTTCTCTGCTTCCATATCCGTAAGATACAGCCACACACTGGATCCCGCATCGTCTGGCTCCGAGAATGTCATGTTCTCTGTCACCCACCATGATCACCTGGTCACGGTGGTCAGAAAAGCTCATTCTTTCCAGAGCTTCCTCGATCACCTGAGATTTGGTTACTTTCGGTCCATTGAGGTCCGTCCCGGCGATCACCTCAAAATACCGGCTCAGATTAAAATGGTCCATGATCTGTGTTACGTAAAAGGTCGGTTTCGCAGATGCCACTGCCAGCCGGTAGCCACGACGTTTCAGTTCTGCCAGAGTGTTTTCCACGCCCGGATAAACGTTGTTCTCATACATTCCTTTTTCTGAATACCGTTCTCTGTAATATTCGATTCCCTTCTGCGCTGTCTCTTTATCAAATCCCGCATATTTCATAAACTGTTCCAGAAGCGGCGGACCCACAAAAACCTTCAATGGCTCCAGCTCCGGTGCCGAAACTCCAAGCTTCTCCAGTGCATACTGTACAGATTTCGTAATCCCCTCTCCGGATTCTGTCAGTGTTCCGTCCAGATCAAAAAAGATTGCCTTATACATAAATTCCTCCTGTTGTATAAAATAATCAGTAAGTATGCCTATTGTATCACTGTTTTTCTGGTAAGTCCATGCTTTCATAGCACAGCTTACCGGATTTCACAAAACCCAGGAGTTCTGCTTTCCAGGAATTTCTGCTTTTTTTCGGTAATTCCGCCAGAAGCCTTTTTCCCTGCCAGTAAAAAGCACATTCTTTTCCATTGATCCGAAATGAAAGGATCTGGAACGGAATATCCGGACTGATCTCTATCCGGATCCTGTTACCGTCTGTTTTCATTCGGATCACCGGTTTTTGCTCTTTTTCTTTTTTCCTATCCGACGTTCCTGTTGGTTCTGTCCGATAGTAAGATAATGCCGGATTTTGCTTCTTCTCCCTCTTTGATGCATCTGTCACTGACTTTCGAACTGGTTTTTGAGTCAACGTTACAGATGGACTTGCTGTCACTGTCTGTATGGGGATCGGTTGTTCAGTCAGTATTGGCAGTTTTGTTGGTATCGGCGTTTCCGTCCGTTTTTCCGCAGGTGTATCAGCTATCTCTACTTCTGCCGCAGTATTTCCATTTTCCATAAAGCTTTCTTCCTGAGAACGTACCTCATCTGTCTGAAAATCTAAATTCCATTGTGCAGACTCCTCCTGATCATTCTCTGATTCTGCCCAGGCAGCGGAATACTCCTCGGTATTTCCTTCTTCTCTGTTCCAATTACTATCATCACTTCCTTCTCCTGCATAGCTTTCTTCCCAGTCTTCCGGCAGCTGTCCGGTTCCTTCTCCCACATTCATATCAAATCCGCCGGTATCAAAACTATCCATTCCTGACACATCAAATCCATAGACAGCAATAGAAGGGATCATCCAGCTGCATAAGACCAGCAGAAACAAAATAATAAAACAGGTTTTCCTACTAGGAATTTTCATTTCTTTTGGTTTTATCTGATCACTTTCTCTTCTTTTTCTCATTGATCTCCTCCCAAAGCTGCAGATTTCTGCTTTCGCTGTCATCCAGTAATTCCGCTTTTTCTTTCTCTTTATAATCTTCCCACAGCTTTCTGCTGGCCTCTTTCTGACCGGTCCGAATAAGAAACATCCCATATTCCCCGTAGGCCACAGGATATTCCTCATCATACAGAAGAAGATTTTCATAATATAAAGCCGCTTTTTCCGGTTCACACAAAAGCTCCGCATTCCATGCCAGTAATAGCTCAATACGACGCTGCTGTTCTTTTTCCCCATAATTTCTACTTAACCTCTGGAGTCTCTTTTCCGCTGCCATACAGCACTTTTCCCGATCTTTTGAGTCTTCCGGATACTGTCTGGCTTCGTAATACAAATCTGTTACTTCTGAGATCGCCACAGAAAATTCTTCCGTTTTCAGCAATCCTGCTATCAAGATCAGTGTTCCTATCAGAATCCCTGCAGCTGCCGCTTCCAGAAATCGTTTTCTCCAGGTGATCATCCGATATCTGTTTTCCAGCTTTTGGATTTTCTTCTGAACCACTGACATATCCGAATATCTGTATTTTTCCTGTTTTCTGGTACATCGGAACAGAAGCCAGAAAAAATCCGGATATAAAATCCACTGCCATTTCTTTTTTCCGCAAAGCTTTTCCAGGGTCTTCCCCAAAGCATAAATATCACTTCCCGGTCTTAAGTAGCCCTGATACTGCTCCGGCGACGCATAGCCTTTCGTTCCTTCACAGATCTGTTTTCTTTTTCCATGATCGAACGTGGCACTTCCAAGATCTATCAGATACAGATGCCCGTTTTCAGAAAACATAAGATTATCCGGTTTCAGGTCCCCGTAACAGACCGGTGGCTTCCGACTGTGAAGATATTCCAATACTCTGGCAATCTCCTTTCCCAGAGCAAGGATTTCCCGTAAAGAAAACCGTTTTCCTGAACGGAGAAGTTCTCCCAGCGACTGACCCTTGATATATTCCATGATCAGATAACAGTACTCCCCTGTTTCCACATAATCGATGATCTTCGGTATTGCAGGATATTCCAGATGCTGCATGAGTCTGGCTTCTTTTTTCTTTGCGATCGGTATCTCTTTCACTGCACGGCAGATACCAAGCTCCATATCTTTTGCCAGATAAAGGCTTCCACCGCCGCCATGTCCAATTTGTTCTACAATGCAATAACGTTCTTTCAGAACATTTCCGATCAGACAGATCACCTTCCTCTCATTTCTGTCAGACAATATTTATGCTTACATTTCTTATTGATTTGGGATAATCCGGTGAATTCCGGTTTGAAAAACAGATAACTTATAGTCAGGCAGATATTCATGATCTGCCCTCGTTTAGGATAAGTCCTATTATAGCACGTCCTGTTCTTTTTGCAAAGAACTTTCTATATAAAAAAGTCCGCCGGATATAGCAGACAAAAAATGTCTCTTTATCCGGCGGTCTGTCATTATTCATAGTGTTTGTATCTGTAAAACTATACCTTACATACGATCCGGTGCAGAGAATCCAAGAAGATCGATGCTTGTCTCAAGCACTCTTCTTGTAAGCTGGAGCAGCTGAAGGAAGGATTCCTTCTGTGCCTGATCCTCTTCGCTTAAGATCTTGGTCTCATGGTAAAAGCTGTTAAATGCATTGGATACCTCATAGATATATGCACAGATCTTATGTGGTGCTTTTTCTTCAAAAGCGTTCTCAACCATTGCCGCAAAGCCGGAAAGCTGAAGCATCAGGTTCTTCTCACTGGCATTGACTGCCGGAAGGATCTTACCTGTACTTAAATCTCCTCCCTCCTGTACATAACGGTTCAGGATCGACTTAATACGAACGATAGTATAAAGGATATACGGACCTGTATTTCCCTCAAAGGATGTAAAGCGGTCAACATCAAAGATGTAATCCTTGGTCGCCTGGTTGGAAAGATCTCCGTATTTGATCGCAGAAAGTCCTACGATCTTGGCAGTATCCTTTGCATCTTTATCTTTTACACTGCGATTCTCCACGATCTTACGATACATTTCCTCATCGATATCTGCGATCAGGTTCTCCAGACGCATAACACCGCCTTCTCTTGTCTTAAACGGTTTACCGTCTTTTCCATTCATGGTACCGAAACCAAGGAAGGAAAGCTTGGTTTCCGGATTTACAAGACCGGTTTTTCTTGCGCAGCGGAATACCTGGATAAAATGCAGCTCCTGACGCTTGTCAACAACATAAAGGATCTCATCCGGCTGAAAGAGTTTCATACGCTCTACGATAGTAGCAAGGTCTGTGGTCGTATAGAGAGAAGCTCCGTCTGATTTCAGAAGCATACATGGAGGGATCTCCTTGGTATCACTCTCTTCTTTTACATCTACAACAAGAGCGCCCTGATCCTCATAGGCAAATCCTCGCTTCTTCATATCCTCTACCATATCCGGGATGTAAGGCTGTGCATCGGATTCTTTTTTCCAGAGGTCAAAGTCTACGTTCAGGTTCGCGTAGTTTCTCTTCAGATCAGTTACAGATACATTCATGATGTGGTTCCAGAGAGCCATGTATCCGGGTTTACCCTGCTGAAGAAGATGGGTTGCCTCCAGTGCCTCATTACGGTAAGCCTCATCCTCTTTGGACTTCCCACTGGCACATGGATAGATCTCTTCCAGCTCGCTGATAGTAAACGGTGCCTCTGCCGGATATTCACCGGTAAAGCTGTCATCAAAATATACCAGCTCCGGTTTCCGGTGTTTCAGCTCGGTGATGATCAGTCCCATCTGAAGGCCCCAGTCTCCAAGATGTACATCACCGATCACCTTATGTCCTACAAAACGTCCGATACGCTTGATGCTCTCACCGATGATTGCAGAACGGAGATGTCCTACGTGAAGCGGCTTGGCAACGTTTGGTCCGCCATAGTCGATAATGATCGTCTTCGGATTCTTGGCAGTCTCAACAGAAAGCTTCTCATCCTCTGCCATCTTATTCATGTATTCTGCAACAAATTCCGGTTTCACATCCAGGTTGATAAATCCAGGCTTTACAACTTCTGCTCTGGAAAAGATCCGGCTGTCTGACAGCTGTGCTACCACATCATCAGCGATCATAAACGGTGCCTTGTGATATGCTTTGGCTCCTGCCATAGCACCGTTACACTGATACTCACATAAGTCCGGTCTGTTGGAAACAGTAACTTTTCCGTAGGATGGATCATAACCTGCTTTTTCAAATGCTGCGGAAAGTTCTTCCGCCATCTGCTCCATAATCTTCTTCATGTTTCAAACTCCTCATATCTTTGTTTCTGTATTTTATGCTTATAACGTCACTTTTCTTGAACATGCGACTGCAAGGGCACCATAACCGATATGGCAGGCAACACTTAAGGAAAGGGGATCCATATGTATCTCCATTCCCGGAAATACCTCCTGGATCTCTTTTTTAAATTCTTCTGCTTCTTCCAGATTTCCTGTATAAGCAGCCTGAAGACACATCTCACCGTCAGATGCGTATTCCTTAAAACGTGTTTCCCAATCATTCTTCATTGCCTTCAGCATGGCACGTTTGGCCTGCTTCTTGCCACGGACCTTGGCGTAGGCATCCAGCTTCTCTCCCTGGATCTGAAGTACAGGCTTCAGGTTCAGAACCGTTCCGATGGCTGCGGCTGCCGGTGTGATCCTGCCACCTTTTTTCAGATATTTCAGGGTGTCAAGTGTGATATAAATACTGGAATCGAGTTTCTGATCCGTAAGGATCTTTTTGATCTCTGCGGCACTTTTTCCTGCCTCGGCAAGCATCTTAGCATCCATTACAGACTGTCTCTGTGTTACGGAAATCCGCTGATTATCCACTACCTGAACACGACCATTATAATCAATAGCAAGTCCCATTGCAGTAGAACAGGATGCACTCAGTCCGCTTGACATCGGAATATGAACGATTTCCTCATAATCTCTCAGAAGCTTGTCCCACAGATCACAGAGATCAGCCGGACTTGGCTGAGATGTGGAGATCGGTTCATCCTTCTTAAGCTTCTCATAAAACTCTTCCTGTGTGAGAGTTACACCTTCAAGATACATTTTTTCATTAATATAAAACGGCATCGGTATCACATAAACGCCAAGCTCTTCTGCCTGTGCCTGTGTGATACCGCTGTTGCTGTCTGTTACAATGGCAATTTTGCCCATTCTTTCTCTCCTCCTGGTCTGTTATCTCACAGTTCAAAGAATTAATGCATCAGCCCCTGATGGACTAATTCTTTGAACTGCTGTAGTAAGCCATGATGTTAGTGTATCATATTTTTTTCTATACCACAATTGGAAATTTTCTGTGACCTTCGTTCACAAAAAACACCTCGCGGAATATTACCAGTGAACAGTAACCGCAAACAATAACTAAAAAAACAGCTGCCATACAAATATTTATGCACAGCAGCTGTCACACTATTTATCAAAAATATCCTTATCTATTTATGATCTGTGTCTTATTTCATTTCTCTTACGATCTTTCGAACCGGAAGAACAAATGTCGGAGATACGGACAACTCATCCAGTCCCATCTCTACAAATTTCTCAGTAAGTGTAGTGTCCGCACCAAGCTCACCACAGATTCCGGCCCAGATACCTTCTTTGTGTGCATTATCCACAACCATCTGGATCATACGGAGAACTGCCTCATGATGGGAATCATAAATGTTGTCAAGCTTTGCATTCTGACGGTCAATAGCCAGTGTATACTGGGTCAGATCATTGGTTCCGATACTGAAGAAATCAACCTCTTTTGCAAGAAGATCACTGATCATAACAGCTGCCGGAGTCTCGATCATGATACCCTGCTCCACGTCATCACGGAACGGGATCCCCTGTTCCTTAAGCTCTGCTTTTACTTCTGCTACAATGGCCTTGATCTGCTTCACCTCTGTTACAGAGATGATCATCGGATACATAATGGAAATATTTCCGAACATGCTTGCACGGAAAAGCGCTCTCAGCTGTGTCTTAAATACTTCCGGACGGTCCAGGCAGATACGGATCGCACGATATCCCATTGCAGGGTTCTCCTCATGCGCCATATTAAAATAATCGATCTGCTTGTCCGCTCCGATATCCAGAGTACGAATGATAACTTTCTTGCCGGCCATATTCTGAGCTACGGTCTTGTAAACCTGGAACTGCTCTTCCTCTGTAGGATAGTCTTCTTTTTCCAGGTATACGAACTCACTTCGGAAAAGTCCGATGCCTTCCGCATCATTGGCAAGTACATTCGCAACATCACCTGTACTTCCGATGTTGGCATAAAGGTGGAGCTTACGACCGCTCTTGGTAACAGTTTCTTTACCTTTCAGCTCTTTGAGCATCGCACGCTGTGCAAGTTCATCGGCACGCATATCCTCATATTTTTTTAGGGTTTCTGCATCCGGCCCAACGATCAGATTTCCGCTCTTTCCGTCTACGACTGCCATCTTACCGTCCATGGACTCATCGTATTCAATATTGATCAGCGCCGGAATATTCATGGTTCTCGCAAGAATCGCAGTATGTGAGTTAGAAGAACCTTTTCTTGTGACAAAAGCAAGAACCTTGCTCTTATCCATCTGTACAGTCTCACTTGGTGCAAGATCCTCTGCAACTACGATCACCGGCTCGGATACTTCAAGCGCTCCATCTCCATGGCCGGAAAGCACACGTACCAGACGGTCTGAGATATCCTTTACATCAGCTGCTCTTGCTTTCATATAATCGTCGTCCATCTGTGCGAACATTGATGAGAAGTTATCACCAGTTGTTGCAACCGCATATTCTGCATTTACAGACTCTGTACGGATAATGTTGTGGATGGAATCCAGATAATCATCATCATCCAGCATCATCTGATGAACCTCAAAGATTGCCGCTCCGGACTCTCCAACTTCCTGAAGAGCCTTGTCATAAAGCTTCTGAAGCTGTGCCACAGCCTGCTCTCTGGCTGCCTCCACACGCTTTACCTCTTCTTCCGGATTCTCCACGTGAACACGTTTAACACTGGCGTCAACTTTCTGGAGGATTGAGATCTTACCGATCGCAATACCGGAAAAGACAGATTTACCTTCCAAAACCTTCATGAAATTATCTCCTTCTGTTTTTATATTTGCCCACTTATGATGCATTATATCACACTATCCAAAGATTCTGCCACGATTTTTTTATGATCTCTAAAAAACCTGTAAAAACTCTATTTATACTTTCTTTTTTTGTCATATATACAGCAAAAGTGACAAAATAAAGACCGCAGAGCTTCATAAAACCTGAACAATACTTTCAGATATAAAAATAAGCATCTGCCGCCGGAATCCTTCCGGCAATTGCAGATGCTATATGTATGTATATCTTTTTATTCACTGCGAAGGGCATCGATCGGATTAAGATTAGCTGCCTTTACAGATGGGAGAAGTCCGAAGATCAGACCAATCAGCATGGAAAATACCACAGAACCGATAATTGCCGGAACGCTGATGGCCGTTGGTGCCCCGGACACCTGAGACACCACTTTTGACAGGATGATTCCAAGGACCACACCAATGATTCCTCCGATACTGGTCAGCACCGAAGCTTCCGTCAGAAACTGTCCCAGGATTACTTTTTTTCTTGCTCCGATAGCTTTTTTCAGTCCGATCTCACTGGTACGTTCTGTTACAGATACAAGCATGATATTCATAACACCGATACCACCAACAAGCAGGGAGATACTTGCAATCCAGATCAGCTGCTGATTGGTACTTTCGCTGAGCTTCTGGAGATTCTTGACCTTCTCCATAATGTCTTCCGCTTTATATTTAAAGTTCGATTTGTTTTTTTCATTCTGGATCCCTGTATTCAGAATATCCTCTGCTGCTTTTCCTACAGAACTCATATTATCTGTGCTGTCTGCACGGACTGTCACATTTTGCGGCTGATCAAATTTAAATGCAACAGGCCAGGTAGTATCCGGGATCATCACGCTTCCCATGATCGCCTGCGAATATTCTTCGTACTCAGAAATCGTATTGATCTTCGGCATGTTGTCCTCACTCTGAGTGATCACACCTACAATGATATACGGTTCTGATCCCACCTCAATGGTTTTCCCTACAGGGCTCTCACTTCCGAAAATATTCTGTGCAGCATTGGAATCCACAAGAGCAACCTTTCGGTAGCTGTCATAATCTTTTTGTACAAATCCCCGCCCGGACTGGACCAGGTATCCCATCGTTTTCAGATAATTGCTGTCGATCCCGTACACGGTTCCGCCCTGAAAGCTTGTGTTTTTATAATAAACACCGGCAGACTGGCTGCTGTAATAAAATGTAGAACTGATCACATGATCCAAGTCTCCGATCGCCGTTTTCTGGGAATCAGAAATAACCGGCGGTTTGGCCGAGCTTTCGTAAGAACCATAATCCATATCGTATGTACTGTCTCCGTCATAGAGCAGAACCTGTACGGTATTGTTTCCGGACCCGATCAGATCTTCCTTGATCTGCTCACTGGTACCTTTGATCGTAGATACAATTGCAATAATAGATGCAATACCAATAATAATACCCAGCATGGTCAGAAAGGATCTCATCTTATGTGACCATATTCCCTGAAAAGCCAGGCGTATATTTTCAAACATGAAATTTCTCCTTCCTGTTATTTATTCATTGTACATATCATCCAACGTCACTTCTTTTGTTTTGGCTCCCTCCTTCACGGCATCACCATATGGGAAAGCAAGAAGATCATCGGATTTCAGACCTGAAGTTACAACTGCATAATATCCGCTGTTCACAATGCTTCCCACTGTGATCTGCTGCTTTTTCAGTGTTCCCTTCACATCTTTGTATACATAGCTGGTTCCATTTTCCGTACGGATAAATGCCTTCATCACAACCAGACTGCCTTTTGCAAGTTTATTTGACTTCAGAGATACCGTCACATAATCCTGGTCGGTAAACTGCAGCGAACGATCTGTGATCTCTGCATTAAAGGTGTAATACGATACATTGGGATTAGAATCTCCACCATAATAATTAGCATTTGAAGAATCCACCGGGTAATCGGATACATTCAGTACCTTCGCCTCAAAGCTGCCGGAATTATAACTGGTACACTGAAGAAGGGTTCCCTCCTTCATCTGATCCAGCATCAGTTCGCTGACCGTCCCGGTAACATAAAAACCATCTTTGCTTTTTACTTTCAGAAAAGCATCTCCACTATAAGAACCTGTGACTTCATCTCCGATGTAAGCAACCGTTCCATCCAGTTTGCTTGTTATCAGCTTGTTTTTTATTTTGTTCTCCAGCTTGGTGATTTTCAGATTATTTTCCTCAATATCCAGTTTCAGACTTGCGATCTTGTTTTTCTGGATCTTGATCGCATCCTCTCTTGACATGGTTGTGCCATCAGTACCGTCATCTCCATCACCGCTGTCATCCGGTATCTCATCATCATTTTTGTCATATTTGGAAGCCTCGTCCAGTGTAAATTCTGTTTCCGCATACATATATACCGGATTTTCAAGAAGACTTCCATCGATCAGATAATATCCTGTACAGGAAAGTGTTCTGTCCTGAAAATCAGCAATAGTATCATTCTCATGAAACTCCAGCTGGAACCAGCTGCCGCCTTTCTGGACCACTTTGGTTCCATCCTCACTGTATCCCGCCATTCTGTTAAAGAAGGATCCCATCACCGTAACTTTGCCTTTGGCACTGCTTACAAGAAAAACATAGGGATCTTCTTTCGTACCGGTTCCTGTAAACGGCTGAGAAGTATAATCCAGCTTCTGATAAAATTCCGGTTCACCATCTGTGATCCCCGGAATTTCCGGTTCTGTTATATTGGGATCAGGAAGCTCATTGGGTCCCAGTGTGGGAGTCGGTGTCGGAGATACCGTTGGAGTGTCATCTTCTCCGGAACCCCAGTCCGTAGTCTCTCCGTCTGTAATATCATTGGCAGTAGGATCCTGGTAGGTCGGATCCATGATCAGATCCTCATCGGATGCAGTTGTATCCTCTTCCATATCCGCTGTGTCATCTCCGGTCATCTGCTCCGTCGTTTCTCCGGACGGCATTTCTTCGGTAACTTTCTCTGCAGAATCTTCAAGATCTCCTTCTGTATCTGTAAAGGCACTGAGAAGTAATGGTCTGGAGGAAGCCGCTGCAAGATAGCTGCCATCTGCAGTAGCCGCGGAACCGGTAGTTGACTGCATATCATCGTCTCCGTCACTTCCGGAAGGTGTATCGGTATTTGTCATTTCTCCGTCATTTCCTTTATCACCACCTGTAAGATTCAGGTCCGTATCATCAGTACTGTCTGTACTGTCTCCGATGGGACCTCCATTCTGAAGACTTGTCAGACGGTTCTGTGCTTTGGTCAGATCCTGCTCCTGCTTCTGCTGTTTCAGCTTTGCAATATTCAATTCCATCTCTACAAGTGTCATATCAAAGGAGATCAGTTTATCTCCTTTTTTTACATCATCACCCTGGGATACATATATTTTCTCGATGATCATATCTTTATCCATATTTACATTCTGAGAAACATTCGTGGTGATGGTTCCATCCAGTGTTGTCTCCGAATACCAGTCCGTCTGAAGATTACTGACGCTGGTTACCGGCACCTCTGTTACCTTGGATTCTTTCACATGCATAAGCCCTGTGTAGATTCCTCCGGCTGCCAATGCCGCAACCATTACACCAACGATCACTCTCTTCACCACTTTCATTCTATCACCTCTTTTCCTGCAGCTCACCGTCACGGATCATAACAACCCGTTTGGCATGTGCCGCGATCTCCGGGTCATGTGTGATCATCAGCACAGAAACTCCCTCATCGTTCAGCTTCTGAAACAGTTCCATAACCTGTGCTCCCGATTTCGTATCCAGTGCCCCGGTAGGCTCATCTGCCAGCAAAAGCTTGGGATTGTTTACGATCGCTCTTGCAATAGCCACTCTCTGCATCTGTCCTCCGGAAAGCTGGTTGGGCTTAAAATCCACCCTGTCGGCAAGGCCTACACGCTCCAGAGCTTTTCGTGCACGTTCCCGGCGCTCCTTTTTGGGAACCCTTGCATAATTCAGCGGCAGTTCCACATTTGTCAGCGCACTCTGCCTTGGAAGGAGATGAAAGCTCTGAAATACAAATCCGATCGTTTTCAGACGGATATCTGACATCTCATTCTCTGTACATTTGGCAATATCTTCTCCATTCAGGAGAAAAGTTCCCTTGGTAGGTTTGTCCAGGCATCCGATAATATTCATCAGTGTAGTCTTTCCGGAACCGGAAGGTCCCATGATCGCCACATATTCTCCCTCCTCCATGGAAAAATCTACCTCTTTCAATACAGGTACCGTCATTTTCCCCTGTTGATAATCCTTATATATTCCTTTTAAATCCAAAATCATTCTGTCGGCGCTCCTTCCATCGGAACAAGGTCATCTCCCGAAGAAATATCGTCTGTCGCATCCATCATGTCACTGTCGATCGCTCCATCTTCGATCATTTCAGGCTCTGAGCCATCACTTTCCGTGTACGCAGAATCATCAGAACCTCCATCATCCTCAGAATCATCCCACATAGCCGCTGTAGTCTGATCTGCAGTACCTTCTGTGACAGGCATACCTTCTTTCAGCTCATCTGTCGGAAATGCGATCTTATCTTTTTCAGAAAGTCCGTCTGCGATCTCATATTCCCCAAGATCTTCATCATACTGTCCTAATATGACATTTCTCTTCTCCAGCTTGTTCTGACCGTTTGCGATCCAGACATATGGGCTGTCTGTATCCGCATCCACGATAAAATAATCGTTCAGCCAGATACCGGACTTCTTCTCATCCTGTCCTTCGTCCGGTTCAATATACACATGCTGCCCCAGCATCAGACCCTCAGATGAATCCAGATTCACATAAAACGGATAGGTACTGGATGATGTCTGATCATCACTGGCACTGGACATTCCGGACATTGCCATATCCGAACTGCTGTTGCTGGTAGAATTATCCATGTCAACAGAGCCCATGGTGCCCTTCCAGGTTTTTGAAGAATCCACTCTGGAACGAATGATCACAGGAGTTCCCTCTATGATCGAATCGCGGTTTATTTCATTTACCGTTCCCTTTACACGATAAGCACCTGTACTCAGGATCGTGATAAATGCATTGTCGGAGCTGTTTCCGGAACTGGAATCTGTGGAATCCGTCGTGCCTTCTGTCAGCGTATCCTCCACGCCATTGGAATCATCACCGCCCATCTTGGAGGTATCGATCTTCTGGATCACTCCATCGATTTCACTGCGCACCTCGGTATTCTGCGTTGCCTGGGAAAGCTTATCGATCTCTGCCTGTTTGCTTTTCTGATCATATTCATTCTTCTTGAGATTCATTTTCTGTGTTTCGATCTCTATTGTATAGGAAAGCTGATTATCTGCTGTAGCTTTCTTTTTCTCAGCTTCCAGTGTGGTGATCTGATCAGATATACTTAACTGTTCGTTTTTCAGGCGGTCCAAGGCCAGCTGTGCTTCCTGAAGACTTTGCTGGATACTTCCAAGATCATACTGAAAAAGAAGCTGCCCTTTCTTGACTTCCTGACCGGTCTTTACCTGAACTTCTTTTACCTTTCGGCCGCTTTCGATCTTTACCTGAACCGTTTCCTGCGGTTCCACAACACCTGCATATCGGTTTTCCACTCCGGAATCCATTTCCGAAAGCTTGCTTATCTTTGTTACATATACAATATCGCTGCCTCCTGCGGGCCCTGCATGATGTGTATAATAATACCATCCACCGGCTCCGATACCGGCTGCAAGTACAAGGACCCCAAGTGCGATCAAAATACGTTTTTTCATATCTGTCCCCTTTTCTCAGCATCGTACTGAAACTATCTGTTGCTTCAAACATCATAGCAGATTCACTCTAAAAAGAAAAGTCCCTGAAGAAAACGATGCAGATTTCACAGATTTTTCATAAAAAAAATCCCCTTCGTGGCCAGGAGATTTTTTTATGTAATAATGATTATTTAACTGTTACTTTAACTGTCCTTGTTACAGTCTTGTGATTAGCCAGCTTAACAGTAACTTTTACAGTATATTTGCCTTTTTTAGCATTTTTTGCTACTGTGATCTTACCTGTTTTACTTACTTTTACAGCTTTGGAGTTGCTGGAAGTCCATGTTGCTTTTGCAGATTTTGCCTTTGTAAGCTTGATGGTTGTAGCTTTTCCTCTTTTAACTGCAACACTGCTCCTGGAAACTTTTACATTTTTCTGAACAGCAGGGTTGATCGTATATGCTACAGTTTTATAGAAACCTGCATAACGGCCGATACCGTTGATATAAACTGTTTTTTTACCGGCTTTTACAGTTAATATCGGATGCTGGGTTTTTCCATTGTAAGTTGTAGTTTTCTTTTATCTCTCTCCGAAAAATCACCCTCGATGGTAACAGTCACACCTCCGACCATATCATTCACTACCTGGATTGCACTCATGTTGATCATTGCATAGCCATCGATCTTCTGTCCCTTCAGAAGAGTGGACACTGCATCCACCGTGTTTTCAGCCCTCATATTCTGATCAGGCCCCATGGAATGCGCAAGGGACAGCTGGATATCTGTTGTTGCCAGATAGGTTCCGTCATCAGCAAGGCTTCTGACAGGTGTGCCAGTATTCCGGTCAACAGAAAGAAGCTTTCTCCATTTTTGCGATATTTTGACTTTCAGTGCTTTATCTGCTAAAATGTTATAATATAACTTTTTTTGAAAGGAAAGAACAATATGAAGACAGTGAAACATCTGCTGGCTTTCTTGATGATCATTCTTCTCTCAGTTTTTTTATGTAGCTGCTCCCAGTCGGCCAAAGCTCATGCGGAGAAAGTGATCAAAAAAGATCTGGATCTTCTTAAAAATCTGGACTCTGAAACAACCATGCAGTACATATCCTATCAGGAACTGTTTCCGGATTCTGATGACAGCACCAAGCTTTCTGCTGACATAAAAGAAGTATTTTCTCTCTTCTTTCAGAATTTCGATTACAAAATCCTGGGTATATCCGTTGATAGCGACGAAAAAAATGCTTCTGCGCAGCTTAAGCTTACTACTCTGGATGCTGAGGCTCTTGCCAGTGATTTTGTTTCTGCAAGCCTTCAGGAAGAAATACTGGAAACCGCCTCCGGTAAAGAAAATGATAACGGAAATTCCCTGGAGCAGCGTTATCTGCTCCTGTACAAGCTTCTCAAGAATAACACGTACAGTTCTGCAGAACGCAATACTTCCATCCAACTAAACAATCTTGGATCTTCTTCAGAACCTGACTGGGAGATTACGCACAATTCCTCTCTCGAAAATGATCTGGTCGGTGGCCTTATCACCTATCTGTCCGATCCTGATCTTGTGCCGCCTGCCGAAACGCTTACCGTCTATCTGAAAACGCTTCAGGAAATGGATGTAAAGCAGATGGCTAATTATTTAGGGCTGGATTCCATTCTGAACACTTCAGATCCGGCAAAAAACGCCATTGCCTCTGCCCTTATGGAACAGTTTCACTCCTGTTTTAACTACAAAATATCAAGCACCTCTGTTTCCGGATATCTTGCTGAGGTGGACGCAGAGCTTACCACATTTGACAGTAATTCCATTCTTACACAGTACGAAAAAGAATTGAATACTTATCTGGCTTCTGCTGATGCAGTGATCGACGGTTCCCAGAAGCGTTACAACAAATCACATGAACTGCTGCTGGAGAGTATCAGAAATAATCAGGCAACCATAACTGCCACTGCTACCTTCCATCTCACAAACGATGGTGCATCCTGGAAGCTTGAGAATGCAGGTACCGAACTGGGCAATGCCATCTTCGGAACTCTTACCGCTTCACCGGTTCCTGAAGATTCTACCGAAGATAACGAATAAAGAATAAAAGCTAGAAAACCCGTGAATATCTGCTTTCTCTGACAGGAAAGCGTGATCTTCACGGGTTTTTTATATTCCGGATATGATCTTTATAAAAAGCAATGCAAGGACTATAAGAATAATAGGCCGTATGATCCGGCTTCCGTTTTTCATAACCATACCTGCACCGGTATAATGTCCTGCGATCGAGAACACTGACGCTGCAATTCCAAGCATGATCACAATCTTTCCGCTGAGCAGAAATACAACAAGAGCTGCTACATTAGAAGAGAGGTTAGTAACCTTCATGGTACCGGAAGCTTTTGCCACACTCATTTTTCCCAATCCTGTAAACAAAAGCAGGAGAAAAGTTCCTGTTCCTGGTCCATAAAAGCCATCATAGCATCCTACAGCAAGAGAGCATACGGCACAAAGCAGGAGCTGTCTTTTTCTGGCGATCTCGCCACCCTTCTCATCCATATTTTTCTTGCGCAGCACATAAAAAGCAACCACCGGAAGAACCGGGATCAGCATATAACGCAGGAGCTTATCACTGGCTATAAGAGCAAGGTGAGCTCCTATGGAAGATCCCAGAAGCGCCATAGGAATACATGGAAGCACCAGGATCCAGTCCACAAATTTATTTTTGCACAGACGGACAGTTGAGATCAATGTTCCTGTTGCTGATGACAGCTTGTTGGTGGCAACAGCATTATGTACAGGAACTCCGGCCAAAAGATAAGCAGGCAGGGAGATCAGTCCTCCCCCGCCTGCTACAGCATCTACAAATCCGGCAAGAAATACAAGTGGACAAACGATCAGAAATGTATAGATTGTCGGCTGCATGATCTTTTATTCTTCCTCTTCTTTCTGCGGCTCAAGGTCAAGTCCCAGCTCATGAAGCTGTGCCTCACTTACCTGGCTAGGAGACTGAGTCATCAGACAGGAGGCATCCTTAACCTTCGGGAATGCAATAACATCACGGATCGTATCTGCCTTTGCCATAAGCATAACAAGTCTGTCAAGGCCATATGCAAGTCCTGCGTGTGGCGGAACTCCATATTTGAAGGCATCCAGAAGGAATCCGAACTGCTCATGTGCAGCTTCTTTTGTGAAGCCAAGTGCCTCAAACATTCTTTCCTGAATATCATCCTGATGGATACGCACGCTGCCGCCGCCGATCTCATTTCCGTTAAGAACGATGTCGTATGCTTTTGCACGAACCTTTCCCGGATCTGTGTCAAGAAGCGGAAGATCCTCCTCCATAAGCATGGTGAACGGATGGTGCATTGCTGTAAAACGGTTCTCCTCCTCGCTCCACTCAAGAAGCGGGAACTCTGTTACCCATACGAAACGATACTCATTTTTATCTAAAAGATCCATCTGTTTTGCAAGCTCAAGACGGAGTGCTCCCAGTACATCGTATACCAATTTTGTCCTATCTGCTGCAAAAAGAAGAAGATCTCCCGCCTTGCCGTCCATAGCTTTTACAAGAGCATCCATCTCTTCATCTGTCATAAACTTGGCGAAAGAAGACTTTCTGGTTCCGTCCTCTGCAATGGCAATGTATGCAAGACCTTTTGCACCATAACCTTTTACGAACTCAACAAGCTTATCGATCTTCTTTCTCGGCATTGCGCCCTGACCTTCTGCATTGATACCACGAACACTTCCGCCGTTCTCAAGCGCACCTGTGAACACACCAAATCCGCAGTCTTTTACGATATCACTGACATCATGAAGTTCCATACCGAAACGCATATCCGGCTTGTCGGAACCAAAACGATCCATAGCTTCCTGCCAGGTAATTCTCTGGATCGGGAGTTTTACATCGATATCCAGAACTTCTTTGAACAGGAATGCAAGATATCTCTCGTTAACATCGATAACATCGTCTACATCAACAAAGGAAAGCTCCATATCGATCTGTGTGAATTCCGGCTGACGGTCAGCACGAAGATCCTCATCACGGAAGCATCTTGCGATCTGGATATAACGATCAAATCCGGAGCACATCAGAAGCTGCTTGTACAGCTGCGGAGACTGTGGAAGGCCATAGAAGCTTCCCGGATGAACACGTGATGGTACCAGATAGTCTCTGGCTCCCTCAGGAGTACTCTTTCCAAGCATCGGTGTCTCAATCTCAAGAAATCCCTCTTCTGTAAAGAACTGTCTTGTAAGCTGGGCAACCTTGCTCTTCATCATGATATTTCTCTGAAGATCCGGTCTTCTTAAATCAAGATAACGATATTTAAGTCGGATCTCATCTTTTGTCTTGCTATTCTCCTCGATCGGGAATGGAGGAACATCTGCCTCAGCAAGAACACGGAGGGATTTTACACGAAGCTCGATCTCGCCAGTTGCAAGATTCTCGTTTACTGCTCCTCCACGTTTCTCTACGGTACCGGTTACAGCAATAACAAACTCACTACGCAGTTTACCTGCTTTTGTAAAGCCTTCCTCGTCAATGCTGCCATTCTCAAAAATCAGCTGCATGATCCCGGAACGGTCACGAAGATCCACAAATACAAGACCTCCTTTATTTCTGGCTTTTGCCACCCATCCCATTAATGTTACTTCTTTTCCGACCATCTCTGTGGTCACTTCTGCACATCGGCAGGTTCTGTGCAGTCCCTGCATGCTTTCAGCCATCTCTTTATCCTCCTCTGACTATTTTTTTCATAGTCATTTTAATTTACTCTGCTATCTCCGTTTTCAGACGGGCAGTTTCAGTCTCTGTTGAAAAATTCTACATACTCTGTATAACCCTCTGCTGCCAGCTGGTCTTTCTGGAATTTTTTGTTCTTTTTCATGATAGAGATATTGATCTGCGTACCTGCACTTCTTTCCTCAGTTGCCTGTTTCAGGATGTTCAGAAGCTTGTCTGCCGGCATGTTCTTCTCGATCAGATATGCTTTCTTGCCATTCTTGGTTGGAATCTCATAGCCTCTCTCAAGAAGCAGCATAACGATTCTCTCAAATCCAATGGAGAAACCACAAGCACAGGTATTATTTCCTGTAAATTTACCGATCATCTCATCGTAACGTCCGCCTCCACCGACGCTTCCGCCGAACTCATCCATGGAAATCTCAAAGATCGGACCTGTGTAATAGGACATTCCACGTACCAGTGTAGGGTCAAAGGACATTTTGAAGTCTGCTGTTTTTACAGATTCTACAGTGTTGATGATCGTTTCAAGATCCTCTGCAATACCTGCTTCCAGAACATCAGAAAGTTTTTCTTTAATATAACGGACACCCTCAACATCGTTGGTGATCTCACGGAAAAGTCCAAGATAAGTGTCAATGCTCTCTTTCTCAAAGCCCTCTTTCTCAAGCTCCTCTGCAACTCCCTCGATGCCGATCTTATCCATCTTGTCAAGAATAATAAAGACAGTATCAAAGCTCTCTGCCGGGAATCCGCTGTACTGAGCCATTGCCTTCAGGATCCTTCTGTCATTGATACGGATCGTAAAGTTCTGGAAATCCAGTTTTCCAAGAAGTGTTGTAGTTGCAAGTACAAGCTCGATCTCAGCAAGATAGGTCGGCTCACCCAGGATATCGATATCACACTGCATAAACTGACGGAAACGACCTCTCTGCGGACGGTCAGCTCTCCATACATTTCCCATCTGAAGTGCCTTAAACGGAGCCGGAAGCTCGTTTGCATTATTGGAATAATATCTGGAAAGCGGTACGGTCAGGTCATAGCGAAGTCCGGAATCTGTCAGATCATTCTCTGTTTTTGCAGTATCCAGTTTCAGTTTCTCGCCTCTCTTCATGATCTTGAAGATCAGCTTTTCATTTTCACCGCCCTGCTTGCTGCAGAGATTCTCAATATGTTCTACACAGGGAGTTTCAATTGCGGAAAAACCAAAGGTTCCGTACGTCTCTCTGATCATATTCATCACATAGTTACGGATTGCCATTTCCTTCGGTAAAATGTCCTTCATTCCTGTAACCGGTTTCTTTTTTAATGCCATAGTTTCCTCCTTTATGAATCACCCTCTGAAATGCAAGAAACACCTGCATGTCAAAGTTTTTAATCTCATCGATCATCAGTCTTAAAACTTCATCATTTTCCAGAGCTTTCCGATATGGTCTGTCCATACTCAAAGCCGCATATACATCACATACTCTCAGGATCCTTGCACCCATAGGGATATCCTTTCCGCTTCTGTTGCTGGGATAACCGCTGCCGTCAAAATTCTCATGATGATAAAGAATACTTTCCAGAACATAATCGGAATATCCCTGGTCTTTCAGGATCTCATAACCTAATGTGGAGTGCATGCGGACATACTTCAATTCTTCAATGACCATCGGATTCTGCTCTTGGCCATTAATGTATCCTTCCAGTTTCAGCTTGCCTATATCATGGAGCATTCCGGCAATAGCCAGCTGATAACATTCTTTCTCACCAAGACCAAGCTCCTTTGCCACATCATAGGCAAGGTTACTGACAACAACCCCATGTTTCAGCTCTGCGGAAAGATCCATTTCCAGAATCCGGTCCTGCGTAGTTTCACTTATCTTCTGTACGCTTTTCAAGGATCCGTCTCTCCTTTCCGTTTACAGCCATTTTGCAATGCCCTCTCGTTTTCTCTCGATCATTTCATCGATACGTGTGATATAATTGACAACATCCTTCACATTCTCCACACGCTCAATGCGCTGTCCGTGATCAAACACAAGCTTGGAGGAACCACCTGCACCCAGTGCGATGATCGGCTGCTTTTCCTCCATAATCAGTATATTGTAAATCCCTGCTTTGTCAACCTCAGAATACCCGACGTTCTCAAAATTCCCCTTCATATTCTTCTGTCTGTACAGATAATAAGGACCCATTCCCATCTCGTAGGCCGTTTTCATAGTCAGATCCATGATCTCCTGATTGTTTTCAAAGGTCATCTCCTGGTATTTATCACGGAAAATATTCAGTCTTGCCGCACGCTTCACAGCAAGAGAATGCACGGTCAGGCTGTCCGGCCCGAGAGCTTTTACCTCATCCAGTGTATGCTGCACTTTTGTGATATCTTCGCCGGGAAGACCCACGATCAGATCCATATTGATATTGTCGAATCCGGCTTTTCTTGCCAGATGAAACGCATTCTTTGTCTGTTCTACTGTATGACGTCTGCCAATGATATCCAGGGTTTCCTGATTCATGGTCTGTGGATTTACGGAAATCCTGGTAACCGGAAACTCCCGGATCGCCTGAAGCTTTTCCAAGGTTATACTGTCCGGTCTTCCTGCCTCAACTGTAAATTCTTCCAGCTCCTCACAGGGAAAATATTCCGTGATCGCGCCAAGAAGTCTCCGAAGCTGATCCGGCTCCAGTGTGGTAGGTGTTCCCCCACCGATATAGACCGTATCCAGCTTCCGGTTTTTCATCATCCCGGAAACAGCCCGGATTTCCTTTACCAGCGCATCCAGATACGCCTCCACATATTTACGCCATCTCTCCAGCGGATAGGAACTGAATGAACAGTATAGACAGATACTCGGACAGAAAGGAATGCCAACATAAAGGCTGTAACCGTTTTCATAATCAATGTTTTTCAGGATATCCCGCTCACGATTTGCGATGGTAACTGCAAGAGCTGTTTTCTCCGGACTTACCAGATACTGATTTCTCATATATCTGGCGATCTCCGTATTTTTCATTCCGGACTCCAGCATTCCCATAGCCATTTTCACAGGACGGATGCCTGTAAGATTTCCCCAGGGAAGTATCTTTCCTGTAGCTTTGGAAAGCATCTGATACAGGGCGTATTTGATCGCGTCTTTATTTTTTCTGCGGATATCATGGGCATCATTGCAAGAAATAAGGGCATCCGAAGCTTCTCCACTGGATTGCCCTTCTATCCCAGCCCCATGAGCTGTTTTTTTCTCTATTCCGTTGTTGTAACTGATGGTATAACCTTCTTCATCACGTGAGACCCGGAAGCGGATATCATAATCCGCATCATCCTCTTCATAAAGAGAAACGATCTCATTTCCGGGATAAAACGCTTTGATCAGTTCATACACATCATGCTCAAAATCTCTGTTCTGAAACAAAATGCCAATCTTATACAAATGGATTATACCTCTTTTCATAACCAATGGTTGTGGATGCGCCATGCCCCGGAAATACTTCTGTATCCTCCGGCAAAGTATCCACAAGCTTGTGAAGGCTTCTTACGATCTCAGCTGAACTTCCTCCAGGAAAATCGGTTCTTCCCACAGAGCCGCAAAACAATGTATCTCCGCTGAAAAGCACACCTTCGTCTTTGATATAATAGCAGCAGCTACCTTTGGTATGTCCCGGTGTGTGGAACATCTGGATGGAAAATCCGGCCGCTTCGAAAATCTGCCCGTCATCCAGAAGAACATCCGGCTTAATTGAACAGGCACTTCCATAAACAGCAGTCATATTTATCGTGGGCTCTGCCAGCATCACTTCTTCCTGCATGCATGCATAAACCGGGATCTGATATTTTTCCTTCACTTCCTTTACAGCCATGATGTGATCAAAATGACCATGTGTCAGAAGGATCCCCACCGGTTTTCCCTGCATAAGAGATACTTTCTGAAAAACTTTTTCTGCATAGTCTCCCGGGTCTACGATCAGCAGTTCTCCGGTCTCTTTATTTTTCAGAAAATAGCAGTTGGTAAACACCTGGCCCAGCACACACTGCTGCATTTCAAGTTTACTCATAAAAATTCCTCCGTTTATCGGGTCAGCCCGTTGTTCGCTCTACATCAAGAACACTTTCAACCTGACGGATCTTTTCGATCAGAGAATTCAGTTCCTGTTTGCTGCATACATTAAAGGACATGGAAATCGTGGCGCGTTCCTGCTTGTTGGTACGGCTGTTAATGGAACGAAGATCGATCTTCCTCTCTGTAAAGATCTTGGAAATATCCACCAGAAGTCCGGTACGGTTATTTGCATAAACCTGGATCTCCGCTTCGTATTTCTCGGAATCCGCTCTGTCCGGCATCTGCCACTCTGCTTCAATGAGACGTTTCCGGTCAATCTCAGGCATGTTGAGCACATTCACACAGTCTGTACGATGAATGGTGATCCCTCTTCCTCTTGTTACAAAGCCTACGATCTCATCTCCCGGGATCGGACTGCAGCATTTGGAAAAACGAACTGCCACATCATGAATGCCTTTTACCACAATGCCACTCTTACTCTTGGCAATGTGAAGCTTCTCCTGTGATTCGGAAGCTGCCTCCAGGACCTGTTCATCTGTAAGATTCTTCTTATGCTCCCTCTCATAGGCTTCTACCAGCTTGTTAAACACCTGACCTTCTTTCAGGCCGCCATGTCCGATCGCTGCCAATACAGAATCCCAGTCTCGGAAACCATATTTATGCATTACCGATTCCATATACTGTGGCTTGGTATATATACCTGGTTTAAAGCCCTTGGTCTTGGCATACTGATTCAGCATGTCCTTACCCTTCAGGATGTTATCTTCCTTCAGTTCTTTCTTAAACCACTGGTTAATCTTATTCTTAGCCTGTGTGCTCTTTACGATCTTCAGCCAGTCACGGCTGGGACCCTGAGAATTCTGGGATGTTATGATCTCAATACGATCACCGTTTTTGATCTTATATTCAATAGGAACAAGTTTGCCATTGACCCTGGCACCTACCATCTTGTTTCCTACTGCACTGTGCACGCTGTATGCAAAATCAATAGGTGTAGAACCATTGGGAAGCGTTTTTACATCTCCCTGGGGAGTGAAACAGTAAACACTGTCCGCAAAAAGATCCAGATCATTTTTCAGAAGGCTCATGAACTCCCGGTTATCGGACATGTCGCGCTGCCACTCCAGAATCTGGCGCAGCCAGTTCAGCTTCTCTTCCTCACTCTTTCCAGGTTTCTTACCATCGGAAGTTTCCTTATATTTCCAATGAGCCGCAATACCGTATTCTGCGGTTTTATGCATTTCAAATGTACGGATCTGGATTTCGAAAGGCTGTCCGTTAGGGCCGATCAGTGTTGTATGCAGAGACTGATACATATTGGCCTTCGGCATTGCGATATAATCTTTAAATCTGCCGGGGATCGGCTTATACATCTCATGGATAACACCAAGAGCTGCATAACAGTCCTTCACAGTATCTACAATGATGCGTACAGCAAACAGGTCATAAATCTGATCAATGGTTTTATCCTGATTGACCATCTTCTTATAGATGCTGAAGAAATGCTTCACACGGCCATCCACCTGCGCCCTGATATTGGCATCCTCCATATGCTGCTTTACCTGTTTCACGATAGAATTAACAAATTCCTCACGGGCGCTTTTGCGAAGAGCAACCTTTTCTACCAGATCATAGTAAACATCCGGCTTCAGATACTTAAGAGAAAGATCATCCAGTTCCACCTTGATCTTGGAAATACCAAGCCGCATCGCGATGGGAGCATAGATATCCATGGTTTCTCTTGCTTTCTCCTGCTGTTTCTCTGGTCTCATATACTGCAGGGTACGCATATTATGAAGACGGTCCGCAAGCTTGATCAGGATAACGCGGATATCCTTAGCCATTGCAAGGAACATCTTTCTTAAATTCTCAGCCTGAACCTCTACCTTGTCCTTGGAATAAGACAGCTGTCCCAGTTTGGTAACACCATCTACCAGAAGCGCTACTTCAGAACCAAATTCCTTTTCTACTTCTTCATACGTCATCCAGGTATCTTCTACCGCATCATGAAGAAGACCTGCCACTATGGTCTCCTTATCCAGCTCAAGATCCGCAAGGATGATCGCAACACAGAGAGGATGAATGATATAAGGTTCACCGGATTTACGTTTCTGATCCTTATGTGCCTCACTGGCCACTTTATAGGCCTTTTCAATCATGGAAATATCTGTAGACGGATGATATTTCTTCACACTTTTTATCAGCTCCTGATAAAGAACCTCAGGGCTTGTAAAATCATGCATGGATTTCACCGCCGCATCTGCCTTCCGGACAGACTCTCTTTTTTCTTCTTCCTTCTGTATCTCAATGTTTTGTTTTTCCGTATTTTTTGTCTCTGCCATTAAATCCCACCTGCCTGTGCACAATTTCATACTGCCGTATGACTACAACAGTTCACATCCCCTTCCATCGACAAAAAATCATTTTCCGTCGTAACAGATCACAGATGCCACATTATAACCTTTGAGACGCTCACGCCCCTTCAGACCTGCAAGCTCCATAAGGAAAACCACCTTGACAACCTCGCCGCCAAGCTCCTCCACAAGCTTGATGGCTGCTTCCACGCTTCCGCCCGTAGCGATCAGGTCATCCACAATAACAACCTTCTGTCCCGGCTTGATGGAATCCTTATGCATTTCGATAGTTGCACTTCCATACTCCAGCTCATAGGTTCTGGAAACGGTCTCACATGGAAGTTTTCCTGCTTTGCGGACCAGAACAAAGGGTTTGTGAAGATTATATGCGATCGGCATACCAAAGATAAAACCTCTGGATTCAAGACCGGTGATCACATCGAACTCCTCACCCTCCAGACAATCCTGCATAGAATCAATGGCAAGCTGTAATCCATCCGCATCCTGAAGGACGCTGGTAACGTCACGGAAAATAATCCCTGGCTCTGGAAAGTCCGGGATACTTCTTACATATTCTTCTATTTTTTTCATAATAACCTCCAATGGTTTAATTTGTCAATCAGATGTTAGATAGTATAGCACTTTTTCTGTAGGGAATCAATGTGCAACCCGACAGAACTCGCGGAATTACGACAGGCCCTGGACTGCATATTGCCCAGTACAGAGCCTTCTTTCCTGTTTTACAGTCAATTCCTCGCTATCAGGATCTGCATTTTAGTGATACCTTCTCCTGTTATTCTGTAATATAATTTCGGATTACGATCTGTAAGGTCTCTCTTCCCTGATAACGGTTGATCTCAGGATAATATGTGACCGCAACACTTCCACAGTTTTTTATTCTATCAACAAATTCATCTGCTTCTCCAAAATATACTGCTTCCACTACACAGCCGGTACTGTCTGACAGCTGAAGCTTTGCCACATTCCTATTTTTGCCAAGAATACGGCTGCTTAAAACCCGAAGTCCCTTCTGTGCAAAAATCGGTTTGGTATTTCCCTTTCCAAAAGGCTCCAGCAGGGATATCTCTTCCACAAGTTCCTTATTTATATAGGAAACCGGCATTGGCACATCGATCAGGATCTTTGGAGCCAGATCCTTTTCTGTCAGAGTACAGTTTTCGTTTAACCGTCTGCGGAACTCTTCCACATTTTCTTCTTTAATGGATAATCCTGCCGCCATAGGATGACCGCCATACTGTTCCATCAGATCTCCGCATTTTACCAGTTCCTCAAACATGGAATAGCTTTCTATGGAACGTCCGCTGCCTTTCACCATTGTTTCACCTTTCGTCAGGACAAAGACCGGTTTATTGTACTTTTCCCGGATACGTCCCGCAATAATTCCGGCCAGGCTTTCATGACAGTCCGGTAAATAGATCACAAGAACCCTGTCCTGTCCGATTTCTGTCTCTTCCACAATACGGATCGCTGCTTCCTTTCCCTCTTCTGTGAGAGCTTTTCTGCTTTGATTCAACGCAGTCAGATCACCGGCAAGTTTTGCTGCTTCATCTTCCGTCTCCGCACAGAGCAGTTTCAGAGAACGTGCAGCGGTATCCAGTCTTCCACTGGCATTGATACATGGTCCCAGCACAAACCCTACATGATAGGCAGTGATCGGCCCATCCTCCAGGCCATTGGCACGGATCAGTTCACGGAGACCTTTGTTAGAAGTGTGGGAAAGTCGTTTCAGGCCTTCCTTTACAAGGATGCGGTTTTCACCCTGAAGATCCATCACGTCTCCCACCGTGGCAATGGCTCCTAATTCCAGAAAATCTTCCAGCTCTTTTTCCGGAATCCCACATGCCTCATAGAGAGCTGTCACCAGCTTCAACGCAACAACTGCTCCGCACAATCTTTTCTCGGGATAATTACAGTCCGGCTGTTTTGGATTTACAATGGCATCAGCCGGCGGAAGGATCAGTTCTCTTCCATCTTCCGTTTCTTTATAGGGAATTTCATGATGATCGGTTATTATCACCGTCATTCCCTTCTCTTTGGCCATAGTGATTTCATTGTACGCCGCAATTCCATTATCACAGGTAACAATTATGTCAATCCCATCATTCACTGCTCTTTCGATCAGGTGCTCATGGATTCCATATCCATCTGCCACACGGTCCGGAATATATGTATCTGCCAGAGCTCCTGCACGCTTCAGTCCTTTAATCAGAATGAAGGTCGATACTACCCCATCAATGTCATAATCGCCTATAATACGAATGCGTTTTTTTTCCTTTATTTTATTCCGCAGGATCTCCACTGCCTTATCCACATCTTTCATCAAATGCGGAGAAGCCAGTTCGTCCACCTTTCCATAAAGATATCTGCGAATTTCATCCCTGTCCTGTACATCCCGGTTTCGGATCAGTCTGGCGATCACCGGATCAATTCCGAACTCTTTTCCAATTGCCGCAAAATCCGCCCGTTTTGCAGCAACAACCCATCGTTCCATGTTGTTTCCTCCTTGATGCTTTGCCGCTTTCTTTCTTCAAAGCAACGCAATAACCGTATTGTAACTCATACTCCTGCATGGCTGCAAGTTTTTTATGCCACACAAAAAAAACGTTCCGCCAGGAAATATTCTTTCCCGGTACGGAACGTTTCTGTTATTCAGCAATTTTATTCAGATTTCTCCTCATCATTCTGCTGCTTTGCTGCCTCCTGCGCTGCAAGGCGCTCGGCAACTCTTTTACGGTTTTTCTTCTTCGGCTGCTGCTGAGCTGTCTGCTGTCCGGATGGCTGTTTTACCTTTTTCTCAGATTTCTCGGAAGAAATCTTTGCGGAAGCTGCTGCAGCGGCCGGTGCTGCAACACGATTTTTTCTGAATGTTTTCATAGTGTACCACAGAGTACCAGTGATGCATACAGAAGAATATGCTCCACCGATGATACCTACCATCAGCGGTGCTGCAAATTCTTTAATTGAGGAAACACCCATTACATAAAGGATTGCAACCATTACAAATGTTGTCAGGGATGTGTAAATGCTTCGTGTCAGAGTTTCTGTGACACTGGTATTTACGATCTCTTTCAGTTCCTCATCCTCAACTTTCTTTCTGCCTCTCATATTCTCACGGATACGGTCGAAGATGACAATAGTAGCATTGATGGAATAACCTACGATCGTCAGCATACACGCAATAAATGTATTTCCCACAGATATTCTGGAAATAACATAAAACGCAAGTACGACCAGGACATCATGAAGAAGTGCAAGTACTGCACTGCTTGCAAAGCGGATATCCTTGAAACGGAACCAGATGTAAAGAAGCATGAAGATCGCAGCTACGATAACCGCTACGATAGCGTCTCTTCTCATCTCATTGCTGACAGTAGCGGAAATATTCTCCGATGTGATCAGACTTGTATCTACATCAAAATTTTCCTCCAATGCCTTATTCAGTGCTTCTCGTTCCTTAAGATCCAGAGAACGTGTTTTGATCACTACCTGATTGGTTCCCTGCACCTTGGTCGGCTGTACATTCTTATCACCTGTCACTGCCTCAACAACCGGTGTTACCTCGGAATCGATCTCCTTGATATCCATCTCTTTATTGAAGGTTACATTGGTAGAAGTACCGCCGGAAAACTCCAGACTGTAATTCATGGCTTTGTCACCGATCACATTACTGTGAACCAGCATTCCTACAGGTCCGCAAAGGATCAGGATAATGGAAACAGCAAAGAAGATTTTCCTCTTTCCAACGAAATCCACAGCCTTACGTTCCTTGGCAATGCCATAGAATTTCGGGTCACGAACACCAATTGCGTATACCGCATTAATAACAAGCCTGGATATAACCAGTGCTGTAAACATGGAGATCACGATACCCATTGCCAGCGTGTAGGCAAACCCCTTAACAGAACCGGAGCCAAGCCACATCAGCACACAAGCCGCGATCAGTGTTGTGATGTTTCCATCAAAAATAGCGGAAAACGCTTTGCCGAATCCACTTTTGATCGCTGCATGGACAGAAAGACCTGCCGCGATCTCCTCACGGATTCTGGCGTAGATGATAACATTGGCATCCACTGCCATACCAATGCCCAGGATGATACCTGCAATACCCGGAAGCGTAAGGGTGATATCAAAGGCATTCAGCGTGATCAGCATTAAGGTTGTATAAAGAACCAGTGCAACAGATGCAACCAGACCTGGGATACGGTATGCGATGATCATGATCAGCATAACGATCACAAGACCGACCGCTCCGGCTTTTACACTTGTTGCGATGGCTTCTTCACCAAGCTGTGCAGCAACTACGCTGGAACGAAGCTCGGTAAGCTCAAGACTTAAGGAACCGATTCTTATGTAAGAAGCAAGATTCTGTGCCTCTTCTGTACTTGCCATTCCGGTGATCTGAGCTTTTCCGCCGGAAATCTCCTCATTTACATTCGGAGCGCTTAAAACCTGATCGTCATATACGATTGCGATCTGCTTTCCAACATTTGCCTTGGTAGCTTCCGCAAATTTGGTTTTTCCATTCTTTGTAAGAGTCAGACTGACTGCATATTTCTGGGAGCTTGTGGATGAATCCTGATAAGCACCTCCCTCAGCGTCTGCAACGTCTGTACCTTCCAGTACAACAGATCCGGCTTTCTGGATATCCTCAATACTTCTTGCAAGAACATATCCACTCTCACTGTTTCCTTTTGTAAAATTCTGGTTTCCGTCTGCATCTGTCTGATCGATAAAATACAGAGAACCTGGCTTTCCAAGTTCTTCCAGGATCGCATTTGCATCTGATACTCCTGGAATCTCAATGGTGATACGGTTGGAACCTTCCTGATATGCCTGTGCCTCAGTACTGTACTGAGAAACACGCTGCTGCATCTTGTAAACAGTATCGGACATGTCTTCCTTGCTCGGATTGCTGTCCTTAGCCTGGTATGTGATGCTGACACCGCCGGCAAGATCAAGTCCGGTGTTGATATTCTTAGCCGAACCTGTTCCTGTAGGACCAATGCCTACCGCAGCCACATAGCAGAAGAATACTGTGACAATTGCTGTCAGAAGCAGCACTGCAATTCCTCTACTTTTCTTCATTTTCTTTTTCCTCTCTTATTCCGCCAAAGCGGCTTTTATCATGATAGCGCACTCCACACGCTTCCTCTGGAGTTCGCATCCGATCTTATAATTCCCCCGGATATCTCCGCCGAAATGGTAACCATTTGCCGCACAGCCGCCGCTGCAGTAGAATCTGGCAAAACAGTCTTTACAGTCCGGTTTCGTATAGACGTTACATCTTCCAAAGTCTTTTACGATTTCAGGCTTTGTGATTCCCTCGTCTACATTACCCATAAGGTACTGTTCCTCACCCACAAACTGGTGACATGGATAAAAATCTCCCCACGGAGTAACAGCCAGGTACTCGGTTCCTGAGCCGCATCCGGAAAGTCGTTTGTATACACACGGACCACCGGTAAGGTCTATCATGAAGTGGAAGAAGTTGAATCCTTTTCCCTCTTTTTCTCTTTTGATCATTTCTTTTGCAAGAATATCATACTGTTCCAGGATCTGTGGGATATCCTCCTCACGGATCGCATACTCTTCTGTATCTGCTGCCACGACCGGCTCAACAGAAATCTGCTTGAAGCCAAGATCTGCCAGATGCAGAACATCCTGAGAGAAATCAAGATTATGATGAGTAAAGGTTCCTCTTACATAATACTTGTCCTGATTTCTGGATTCCGCAAATTTCTCAAATTTCGGCATGATCAGATCATAGCTTCCTGCACCCTTACGGAACGGGCGCATGTAGTCATGAACTTCTTTTCTACCGTCCACGCTTAAGACAACATTTCCCATTTCCTTATTGCAGAATTCCATCACCTCATCATTTAAAAGAACGCCGTTGGTTGTCAGTGTGAAGCGGAATTTTTTGTTATGAAGTTTCTCCTGTTCTCTTCCGTATTTCACAAGATCCTTTACAACCTGCCAGTTCATAAGAGGCTCGCCGCCAAAGAAATCCACTTCCAGATTCTTTCTGGAGCCGGAATTAGCGATCAGGAAATCCAACGCTTTTTTTCCTACCTCAAAAGACATCAGCGCACGTCTTCCGTGATACTCTCCTTCTTCTGCAAAACAATATCTACATGCCAGATTACAGTCATGAGCAATATGAAGGCAAAGAGCCTTTACAACGGTCTGGCGGTTTTTGGTAAATTCATCAATGATATTCTCATAAATATCTTTTGTAAAAAGCATTCCCTGTTCCTGAAGCTTCTTGCATTCAGTTACAGAGGTTTCCACATCCTCTTTCTTAAAACGGTCGCCAAGCTTCTCAGCAATGGCAGCCGCTTCCATGCCTTCTTCAAGATACGGCAGCACCTCATAGGTTACTTCATCTACTAGGTGGATACAGCCGCTGTTGATATCCAGCACAATATTATATCCATTACTTTGATAACGGTGAATCAGACTCATCTTCCCGCAATCCTTTCTAAAATTCTTTTATAACCCGACAAAACGCGCCCTCCGGCGCGTTTTGCTGGATACCTGTTACTTTCAGATAAAACAAGTGAAGCAGCGGATCTCCCGCTGCTTTCTACTCATTCAACGGCTGCTTCTTATTTATGCTCGCAGCTCTGGTTTCCTACTGTACAGGAAGTCTTGCAAGCAGACTGACAGGATGTCTGACATTCGCCACATCCACCCTTCTTAACCGTGTTCTGAAGGTTCTTTGTATTTAATGTCTTGATATGTTCCATGATATATCCTCCTTTATGTATTCTATTCTTCGCCTAGTATAGCATAAAATCATCGATTTTCAAAGCATTTTTTTGTAAGCTTTTACGACAGCATCCCACCAATGGCTCCGCCACCAAGACACATGAAAAAAGTAGTCAACGCATGGGCAAAGGTCATATCCCATTTCCCCTGTGCCAGAAAAGATACCAGAAGCAGCAGAACATAATAGGAAAGCCCGGTAACGATCCCCCATATATATCGATCTTTCCGTATGATCTTTCCCGCCATAAAACCTCCGACCAGGCAGGATACTACATAAATAATAATGATCCCCACCGCCGCCGTCCCTCCTCCAAACTCAAACTGAAAGAGCAGAAACGCCAGTATCAGAAGAAAAAGTCCTGTCACTCCATAGGCTAGCAGCAATGATCGTAATATTGCTTTTCCCTTCATAAAAAAGCCCTCCCACAGTCATTATATGGGAGAGCTTTTTTTCTTATTCTTATTCATTACTTCTTTCTTTTCTTAAAAAACACTGCTACACCAGATACAACTGCCGCTGCCACAAACAAGATCACAAACGGAAGGATCTGAGTATTATCTCCGGTATTTACCTGTTTCTTGGATGTTGTTGCAGAAGACTGTTCTTCAGCCTCATTCTCCGCCGTATCACTGTTCTGAGAAGAAGACTGTTCCTGATCTGTGCTATCTGAAGTCAGATTCTGAGATGTCTCTGCCGTATTGGTGTCTGTACTGTCTGTTTCTGCAGAATCTGCAGTACCTGAAGATGCAGTATCCGAAGATGAAGCATCAGCTGCAGGTGTAACCGTTGCACCTGTATTGCTTTCAGCATCTGGCCCTACCAGAGATTTACTTCCAGCGATGCCAAATGGGCTGAATGAATGTGTACTGAAAGTCATTGTGTCACCATCCATGCTTGGAATGATGGTCTCCATTGCGCCATTATCAAGAAGGTGTTCAATCGAATATGTATAGCCGGCCTTTACAGGTACAGTCACACTGATATACTCCCCATCCGGAATTTTATACTCTGTATTATTCTGTGTATCCCAGAGTTCAAACTCATAGGATTTAAAGATTGTTGCATCTTCTTCATTGGTAAACTGATAGTCCTCACCACCAGAAACACGAAACTGTACATACCACGGAAGATCGATTCCTGATACAGTTATTCCATCACAGGTATGATTTTGAGACGCAATTTCCTCTTTTTCTGTTTCTGTCAGATCAGTAGCTGCATTCTGAGGGCGTTTATCCTCTGTATCATCTTTCCTGTCAAAAATATTATTCTTGTTTTCTTCAGCATCAGGAGTCTCCGTGATTTCCGGGATCGCGGTAATTTCAGCATCATTATTTTTTTCATGATTTTCATCGTCTCTGTTCTCAGATGCTGCATCAGGATCCATACCATCTTCTGCCGCCGGAGTTATCGTTACAGCAGGAGTTTCCGTAGCTTCTGCCTCTTCCCCATCCTGAGTTTTATTATCCTCAGATGGTGCAGCTGTTACCTCCGGAGCTTCTGTTATCTCCGGACCCCTGTTTTCCTCTTCACTGGCATCTGTTGTATCTGAAGAATCTGAAGAAGACTGCTCCGTTTTTCCTGTTGTCTCCGGATCTTCTTTATTTTCATTCTCCTGAACACTGTCAGCCTGCAGACCTTCGTTCTTCCCTTCATTCTCTGCAGTGCTGTCCTCTGTTTCTTTTACAGAAGTATCTGCATCACTCTCATTGACGTCGGTTCCATTTTCCTCTTTATCATCGGTTCCATAGGATTTTCCTGAATCTGAATCAGAAGAATCGGAACTTTCCTCACTTTCGGAATTTTCCTCTGTACTGTCAATGCTGCTGACCACAACTGTCACGGAACCTGTAAGTGTTCCTGAATTACTGTCCCACCCCGGAAGGCCTGAAAGGTCAGCACCTGCAGCAGGTTTAAACACTACCCCACAAGATTGCACACGTTTGTCCGGAACATAAGAACTATCTGCCCAGGAAAGAGTTCCATACGCATTAGATGGGAGCGCAATGTTAGCAAGAGCTGTAGGGCTGTCAATAGTTATATTATCCGGGATCACAGCACCGGATTCTATACCTGAAGAGTTCTCCGCATATGCCGGAAAGGTCTGTCCTCCGATCAGTGTCATGGACAATGCCGCTGCTGCCAGTATTGAAAAGCTTCTGCTAAATGTAATCTTTGTGTTCTTTTTCATAATAATCTGCACCTCTATATTCAAAATCTAAGATTCATATTTGCCTTTTGTCAAAAAATTCAGTTATATAAAATATCGAACGCATGTAACATGCGCTCGAACCAATATTTCTCCAAAAATTAATATCTTGTTAATCTTTCGTAACAGATATTTCTTTTTTTCGTCAAATGCATTATAACACAATTCTTTTTTTTACGACACCCCTAAATTAATTTTTTTTGAGCATCAATGAAATTTGTTTAATTATTCTAGTTATTTCCCCCATTACCTCATCAATTCCATCATTTGTCATAATCCACGTATTTTTATCTATAGAATCCACACAACACGAACTCACAAAGAATTCCGTATCCGGATAAAGCAACTTGTAATACATCAACGCACGTCTTGCATGACAGGTTTTACAGCAGAGAATCGCCTTTTTGATATCCAGGTGTTCTCTGTCTGTTACCTGTCTGGAATAAATTGCGTTCTCATAAGTGTAGGTTGCCTGATCTTCTTTCAGAATTGCTTCTTCCGGTACACCATTCTGCATCAGAACATCTTTCAAAAAATCCCATTCCGTTTTGTATGCCCCACAATAACATTCTTTCTTGTCAAGAACTCCTGTAAATCTCCCTGCTGTGATACTGTATCTTCCACTGGGCAGAATCTTTGGTGCAAACCCATTCCTGTAAAGCTCCGCTGCTTTTTCTGCCATTTGAGGATATCCGTTTCCCGGAACAAAGATCACATCCGCTTTTTCCGGCTTATCTTCTATAAACATGAAATCTTCTATCTGTTTCAAAAACTCTTCGTACATTATTTTCTATGTCCTTTCTTTACCATCTGCAGCTAAATCCCGGATCAAAAGATATTTATCTGACAGATATCTCTTATCCAGCTTTTTGTATTGCCTAATCATATCACTCTTTCGTGGCAAATGCACTAACAGATCATCTGTTTTCTATTTTGTAACGATCACTGTGCTATATCCACTGTCCCTCAGCCTTTGTTCCATATTGACCGCATTTCCAAGCTGCATATATGCTCCTACCTGAACTTTGTAAAGATCATTCTCTCTCAGGATAAACGCCGGAAATCCCTGATCTGTCAGCTGATACAACATCCTGTCTGCATTTTCCCGATTTCGAAATGCTCCTGTCTGTACCCGATAATACAATGGCTCTTCTACCGTTTCCTCATTCAATGTTCCCAGAATGGCATCTGCGATGCTTCTGGCAATCTCTTCGAATTTTTTTTCAAAAAGCTGATTATCCTTTTCCGAGTTTATAAATCCGGTCTCGACCAAAAGTGCCGGCATTTTTGTGCGCCGGAGCACTACCAGCCCCGGACGTTCTTTTACGCCCAGTTCCCGAAACCCCAGTTCTCCCAATGCTCCCAGGATATTCTGTGCCATCTGATATTTAATGCCTTTCTTATCATAGACCAGTACTTCAACTCCATTGTATTGTTCCGGCTTGGAACTGCTGTTGCGATGAAAAGAAATAAAAAAATCTGCTCCAGCTTCATTTGCAGCTTTCGCTTTTTCAAAAGGAGTCTGATAAACATCTGTAGTCCTGGTATAAACCACATCCACGCCGTTCTCTTCCAGGATCTTTCCTACTGCAAGGGTCAGTTTCAGATTGTCATCCTTTTCCTTGCGATCTTTATAAACAGCACCCGGATCTTCTCCACCATGTCCGGCATCCAGAACGATTTTATATGCCATGTTCTTTCTCCTTGAGAATTTCATTCACAATATGATATGATTGTATGTTTTTTCCTGTGCCTGCATTTCATTTCATGCTTTATTTTGTTTTCCGGATCTGTTTACTCAACATATTTTCACGTTAATTCTTCTTGACTTTTAAGCGTTAAAGTGTTATATTAACACAATCAGCGTTGTATTTTTAAATAATCCAAAAATGCAGCAACATCGTGAGGAGGAAAACAATATGAAAAAGCGTATTTTAACAGCTGTACTCGCAGCAGCTCTTGTAACAGGAACCTGTGCTGCCACAGTAAGCGCCAAAGAAGAAAAGACTTACACAATAGGTATCTGCCAGCTGGTCCAGCATGATGCACTGGATGCCGCAACCAAGGGCTTTGAGGATGCCATCACTGAGAAAATGGGAGATTCCGTAAAATTCGACGAGCAGAATGCACAGGGTGATTCTAATACCTGTTCTACCATTATCAACGGCTTTGTTTCAGAGGGGGCAGACCTGATCCTTGCAAATGCAACCGCATCTCTTCAGGCTGCAGCTGCCGGAACTTCCGATATCCCGATTCTCGGAACAGCCGTTACCGAGTATGGTGTTGCTCTTGGAATCGATGACTTTGACGGAACAGTAGGCGGGAACATTTCCGGTACTTCTGATCTTGCACCTCTTGATGAGCAGGCCGATATGCTCCATGAGCTTTTCCCGGATGCAAAAAATGTCGGACTTCTCTACTGCTCAGCAGAGCCGAACTCCCAATATCAGGTAGATACTGTAAAGGATGCTCTTGAGAAGCTTGGTTATACCTGTGAATATTATGCATTCTCTGATTCCAACGATCTTTCATCCGTTGTTACTACAGCTGCCAATGACAGTGATGTGATCTATGCACCTACAGATAATACTGTAGCATCCAATACTGAGATCATCAACAACATCTGTCTTCCGGCAAAGGTTCCGGTAATCGCTGGTGAAGAAGGTATCTGCCAGGCATGTGGTGTTGCAACACTTTCCATCGACTACTATGATCTTGGATACAAAACCGGCGAAATGGCAGTCAGCATCCTTCAGGATGGTAAAGATATCTCCAAAATGCCGATTGAATATGCACCAAAATTCACAAAAGAATACAACAAAGACATCTGTGACGAGCTTGGTATTAAAATTCCGGATGGATATGAAGTAATCGAAACAGAAGAAGCAGCTGAATAATCGGTAAAAAACCTATTATACACTGATACAGCGAGAAGGGAGTTCCCCTTCTCGCTGTTCGTGCATAAAAAAGAGGAGGATAATTTAACATGCAGATTATGAGTTTAATAACCGCACTTCCAGGAGCTGCCGCACAGGGGCTTATCTGGGGAATCATGGCGATCGGTGTGTACATTACATTCCGCATTCTTGATATTGCGGATCTTACCGTTGACGGAACTTTATGTACAGGCGGCGCTGTCTGCATCATGATGATGCTCAGCGGACACAATGTATGGGTGTCCATGCTGGCTGCAACAGGAGCCGGACTTCTGGCCGGTCTTGCCACCGGTATTTTTCATACCTTTATGGGTATCCCGGCTATCCTTGCCGGAATCCTGACACAGCTTTCCCTTTACTCTGTCAACCTGAAGATCATGGGAAAAGCAAACCAGGCGATCAATGTTGATAAATTTAATCTTCTGGTATCCCTTCGACGTGTCAAGGGTGTTGCTCTGACACAGAATACGCTTTTTATCGTAGCAATTATGATCGCTATTCTGATCGCAGTCCTTTACTGGTTCTTCGGAACTGAACTCGGATGTTCCCTGCGTGCGACCGGATGTAATCCAAGCATGTCCCGTGCACAGGGTATCAACACAGACCGCAATAAGGTTCTGGGACTGATGCTTTCCAACGGACTTGTTGCTCTTTCCGGCGCTCTTCTTACACAGTACCAGGGATTTGCAGATATCAACATGGGACGTGGTTCCATCGTTATCGGTCTTGCTGCAGTAATTATCGGTGAAGCGATCTTCAGCCGTATTTTCCGCAACTTTGCACTGAAGCTGTTAAGCGTTGTATTTGGTTCTATTCTTTATTATCTGGTACTTCAGATTGTTATCTGGATGGGAATTGATACAGACCTTCTGAAAATGCTTTCCGCACTCGTCGTTGCATTGTTCCTTGCTTTCCCATACTGGAAGGGCAAATACTTTACAAAAGCCAAACAGGGAGGTAAATGATCATGCTGAAACTGATCGATATACATAAAACATTTAATCCGGGCACCATCAATGAAAAGGTTGCTTTAAACGGCGTGGATCTTCATCTGAACGAAGGTGATTTTGTTACAGTCATCGGAGGAAACGGCGCCGGAAAATCCACTATGCTGAATGCAGTTGCAGGTGCCTGGCCTGTAGATTCCGGAAAGATCATTATCGGTGGAACCGATGTCACAAAACTTTCCGAATATAAAAGAGCCGCGTATCTTGGCCGTGTATTCCAGGATCCTATGACCGGAACTGCTGCAACTATGGGAATTGAAGAAAATCTCGCTCTTGCCAAACGCCGCGGAAAATCCCGCCTTCTCCGTCCGGGCATTACCCGTCAGGAACGAGAAGAATATCACGAACTCCTGAAGATTCTCGGTCTTGGTCTTGAGGACCGCCTCACTTCCAAAGTCGGACTCCTCTCCGGTGGCCAGCGACAGGCATTGACACTTCTGATGGCAACTTTAAAGAAGCCTCAGCTTCTTCTTCTGGATGAGCACACTGCTGCCCTTGATCCGAAGACTGCAGCCAAGGTTCTCGAGATCACAGACATGATCGTAACCCGCGATCATCTGACAACCATGATGATCACCCATAACATGCGTGATGCTATCACTCACGGCAACCGTCTGATCATGATGTGGGAGGGAAAGATCATTCTGGATATCCAGGGTGAAGAAAAGAAAAAGCTTACAGTCAAAGATCTTCTAGACAAATTCGAAGAAGCCAGCGGTGAAGAATTTTCCAACGATTCCGCACTTCTCAGCTAAACCACAAAAAAGCTTTTATAATAATAGTTAGACAAACAGCATAACACAGAGAAAGAACCTGGCCGGAATTTCATTCTTTATGATGGATTCCGGCCTTAATTTCCATATGACACTTTTCTTTAGCTCATTTCAATTCCACAGAGAATTCACCACTCCTTCTGCTGTATCGATAAATGGAAGATGTCAGATAATCCTCTTCCGGAGTTGCTTTCTCGAGCGTATCACTTAGAACCTCTTTCAAATCTTCCGGATAAACTACATCTGCATTATGGACCATTACTTCATGAACACTGGTAAAAACCAGATACAGGTCTGACCCCAGAAGTTCAGAAAGACGTCTGGCTACCCCGGGCAAAAAGATTGCTGCCGCTCCATTAGTACGCTTTTCTGTACTCAGGCAATTCCCGGCAATCCCTTTATTTGGATGGTATGTTCCAAGGATATCCATGAAATTATCTCCTTCGTACGTCTTATCAAACAGCATTTTTTCCCAATGATAGATTCTTGGTGGGCTGATAAAATATGTATTTATTAGAGCAGCTTCGAAAACAGTATCCGCATCTTTTCCCCATTTCTCCACAAAACTTTTCTTGATCTTTGCACTCAGAACATATCCCTCTTTTTCTCCTGCAAGATAATAAACCACTAAAGCAATATCTCCGATTTTGTGATGAACCAGCTCCTTCAGTATAGTCCTGTTTTTATCTGCATTCAGAAGTCGAATAAAAAGTCTGCTTTTTACCTTCTCATAATCTTTCAGATCGTCCAAATCACATAGCACACAATTTTCACTGACTTTTTTTATCTCCCTAACACAATCATGAACGATATTTTCAAAAGAATGTTCCTGACAGTACCTTTTATAAAGCTCTTCTGTATGCAACCCGCAGACTGTTTTTGCCTTTTCCATATGACCACTTTCTACAAATAGCCTATCTCCCAAACAGCCATATTTTTCTCCATCGTTTGAAAAATAAATTTCTTCTTCCTTCAGATCCATAGCCGCAAGAAGAAGCTTTCTCAGGTCCGTGACAAAAGTTTCATAACTTTTTTCCATATTTAATTTCCTTTCTGTGAAACAAAGCGGACGAATGTCCCGACAAAATCCTGTGCGCTCTCACAACGACACACAAAATGATTCTGATTTGATAATATAATTAGATATTTCTGTGGAAAGAACTTCCACTGTAGAATTGCAGAGAGCAGATTTCTCTGCTGAATCTGAGTTGCTTGCTGTATGGACAAGTATAATAGAAGTTTTCAGATTTGTAAAGAAGTTTTCATCGACAGAAAAAGCAGCTTCCGCTGCCTTTTACTGTCATACCTTTTGTATTATTTCAGATTTGTGTCTCATTCCGAAATATCAGTAATGGATTTCTCCATGTTTCTCCAGATAATCCAGAAATCCCTCACAACCTTCCTGTATATCTTCATAAGTTTCATCAAAATTTCCTGTATACCAAGGATCCGCAATATCCCGTCCTGATCCGGCAAAAGTCAGAAACTTATAAAGCTTCTCTTCCGGATCATTCTTCAGCATCCTGTTAAGATTACGCATATTAGCAGAATCCATACCAATAATATAATCGGCTTTTTCATAATCCGCCCACGTAATCTGCTTCGCTCTGTGCGGAACCAGTGGTATTCCCACTTCTCTCAGCTTGTTCACTGTTCCCCTGTGAGGCGGATTCCCAATCTCTTCTGTACTTGTTGCAAAACTGTCGATCAAAAACTGATCTGAAAGGCCGAGCGTTTTTACCTTGTGCGTAAAAACACTCTCGGCCATGGTTGATCTGCAGATATTGCCGTGGCAGACAAATAACACACTTATCATTGCTTAAAACTCCTTGAAATGCTGTATTTACGCTGTTTACAGGCATTTTCCGATAATCTTCAATCCTGTCATTTTCCTGTATATCACAGCATAAATTCGTATATTTTCTTATCCAAATTTAGTAACTTCTTAGTAATAACCAGCCTGGAAAACAGGCTTTCTAAGAACCTTATAATCAGATTATTTTTAATTCTTTTTTCTATTATTTTATCATACTATGCCAGTTTTGCAATCCTATTCATCTCTTCTTTTGCATCAATTAATCCCAGATGCGTATATACATTTAACGTAACCCCTATATCAGAATGTCCCATTAAATATTGGAGTGCTTTCGGATTCATTCCAGCTTTCGCCATATTGGAACAATATGTATGCCTGCATACATGAGGCGTGATCTTTGGCATTTGTTCCTCATGAGTACGATTATACTTTCCTAACGCCCACTGAAAATGTTTTTCCCAATGAAGTGCTACTTCAGGCATATCTTTTTTATCCAGAAATAAGAATCGACTATATCCATCTATAATCGGCTCAACCCTTACTTTTTTACGATTTTTCACAATCTGTTCAAAACATTCATAAACTTCATCTGTCATCGGTAACATTCGTGTTCCACTTGAAGTTTTGGTATCTTCAATGACGTACTGCATTCCTCTGGTTCTCTGAAGCTGATGATTCACATTGATTTTTCTCTCCTGAAGATCAATATCTTTCACTGTCAATCCACAAAACTCAGAAATACGAAGTCCAGTCTTAAACAAAATAAACATTCCATTATAGTATTTTGAGTAATGGTCATCATTTCGGATAAACTCCAGAAACAACTCTTCCTGTTCTTTTGTAATTGCCTGTCTTGTAACACTGTCATTTACGACAACTGTACATAATTGAAATTCAAAAGGATTCTTGCGCAGTAAATCATCTTCAACTGCCATCTGAAATGCAGGTCTTACAATTCCACGCACACTGTGAATGGAACTGTATCCTCTTCCATCTGCTTGCAGCTTAATAAACCATGCTTTTGCATCCGACAATTTTATTTTATCTATTCTTCTGGTTCCGAATTCTTCTTTTTTTATTATATTGATCACAAAATCATAGTTCGCCTGAGTGTTATGACGAATCCCCTTTTTTTGTCCAATGTATTTTTGAACCAAATCCAAAACTGTTAAATTTCCTCCGTAAGGTACTATACCATCATGTAAATCTCTTTGGATATTTTTTTCTTTTTCCCTTAGAGCTAAGCATGGTCTGCATCCAGTTGGCAGAGAATCTGTTGGCTCTAATTTCCAACTATACAAAAACTTCTGCTTTCCATAACAATCTGTATATACAAACGCATATCTTCCATCTTTTCTCTGACTTTCTCCGTTTCGTAAAATTCGACCTTTTTTATCTCGTCGTTTTTGGTCACGTTTTGTTTTACCCAAACGTCTTCGCCCCTTTCTACGAAGAAGCCCTAGCACGATATAGGTATTATATCATACCAGGGCTAACATTTCCACTTTAAAGTGCTAAATTGTTCGTATATTTTTTACAAAGACGTAGTCTGATCCAGAAAGGCCTCAAATTTCTTACGGTTAATCAATGACTTACACCCCACCTGGACTGTAAAGCAACATTCTGAATTTAGATGTTCCGAAATAAGCATCCTTATTTTCTTTTCACCTATTCCGAAATATTGCACTGCTTCATCCACCGTAAGCATATATTTTTCCCAAATTGGAATCTTACCTTTTTCAATTTTAATCGCCACTCTTCTCTCCTCCTTTTCTCTTTGGACAAAACATTTTTATCTGCCCATGACAATTTACAATTTTATACACTGTCATCGGCAGATAAAATTACAATACAGGTGGCAGTTCAGTACTCTGCCCACATCGGTTTTGCACCGTCATTAAATATGACCAGATTTTTTCTGGAAGTATCATTATCACAGATATGCTTCGTCGCCCTGTGCAGCTGCTACACATTTTGTCAAATTCTTCTCGCTCCATACCTTTACTTCAATGTTATATTTCAGCATTTCCTCGTATTTACTCCATTAACAGAGCAGATATATCATGGCGGATTTACCTAGTGGCTCTACATATCTTCACGTCCTGTATGTAAAACAATATACAATTTTCAAGGTACAAAAATTCCTGAAGGGGAAAAGGAATCTATATTAAATACTCCCTTTACTGATTACTTTTCCTTACATATGATTTCGTATCAAATCCCAAGGTCTTAGTAATCAGTTTTGCTTCCAGGCGTTGACGCAGAGTTTCATCTACACAGTAATGCACCTATCCAAATTCGTCAAACATTTTTCTGGTAGCCAAAACTGTTATGTACCCTTCATAATGCTTCAACACTGCCTGGATTGCCTCAGTATCACCAGTTGATGCTGCCTCAATAACATGGAATGGCAGCAAATCAAATGCGCATTTCTGTTTTTTACTTTTTTTCATTTGCAGATTCCTCCATATTTTTTCTCATCAGTTCCAGTGATCGTCTACGATGCTCATTAATTGTGCTGCGTACAAGATTCATTTCTCTGGCAATGTCTGCATCACTCATATCCATAAAATATGATAATAACACAACATTCCTTTTCTTTTCAGTAAGTGTCTGCAGTGCTTCAGCAATCAATGCATCTTTGACTTCTATGTCGTAACCCAGGACCTGAAAACGATGTGTTTCCATTTCATGCTCATCCATTATAAAAAGTCTGCTCAACTCCTTTTCTGATAATTCTGACAACATCACTTCATACTTCTGGCGATATGCCATATGCTTTTCATAATTAATAACTTCACTTTTCAATGCCAGCTTGCACAGAGAATCAAACTGATGTCTGACTGTCTGCTCATCTTGAAAAGAGGATTGCTCCATAAGAGTTCACCTCCTTCCCCGCCGGTAGGCAATAAGCAAAGTTCTTGCTTCCCCTTCACACATATCCCAAACGGATGAGTGCATTTGTCGGGGTGTGGGAAGAAATTTTTAAAAAATTTCTTAATAAATACGAGAAAATTGTTTTTCCTGTATTTTGAGGTATATAAAAAACGTCCTAATGGGTAGTTTTTAGCCCATCGGACGCTATTTATATCAAAAGATAATATTTTGCCATCATTTTTTGTGGCATATAATTCACTTTTTGAGGTAAAGAAATTTATTTGCTTTTTTGAACTATTTATCTATTTCATCCGTCACGTAATGACGGATATGATACCAGACAATAAAATTCTTAATCTTTCCTATACCTCCGGATCTGTTTTACGGAAATTCAGAATTTTATATGTCTTTTAAAAAGTGAAATATCACCCTCTTTTTTAGTGAAATATTAGTTCATTTTCTTTCAAGAAAGGGAACTATACACTAAACATGGAGGTGTATCATATGCCAAAACAAACAGATAAAGAACTGGGATTGTTTTTTAAGAACGCCCGACACGAGCAAAAATTGACTTATGAAGAATTAGCTGAAAAAGCAGAAATGTCCAGCCGATATTTAAAGGAAATTGAAAATGGGGGCCGAGTTCCCAGTTTTCATAAAATCAGAAAACTGGTACGCGCTTTAAATGTTCCTCCTGAACCATTGTTTTATCCAAACAATCATACAGATAATCTTGATTATCAACGCCTGCTCATGTACCTATCAAAATGCAACGATGAGCAAATTACCGCTATCCTTGCCATCGTAGAAGCATACCTGCGCACATACAAAATTCCTACAGACCACGATAAACAAGATCCCTGAAATTCATTTGAATTCTATCTGAATTATTCTGAAGAAGCGGTATGGTTTCCCATACCGCCACTCTTAACGTGCATATTTTTCTATCATTCTCTTAACATTCGTGGATTTCTTTATTGCCCCTATATTAATAAGAAACTCAACTACATCCATCATTCCCTGGTAATAAGCCCGCTGCTCCTCTTCATAATGGAAATGTTCTAACTGATCCAGATATTTATTCCAGAAATTCTGCTCACGCTCTGGGATTTTTTCCAGATGTAGTGGCAGCTTCTTTTGTATTTGTTTCAAATTCTTCTCTGCTTCTTTCCATTCTTCCGGCTGTACTGTATATTCTCTTTCTCCGAAGTCACAGCGCAATTCCTCAAATAAATTCGATACTGCTTCATAAAATTCATTCATCTTCTTTCCACCTCTCATTAGAATTATTTCTCATTACAGGCAGCATTATCATTTTCTTATTTCAAAAATCAAATAAACTTTCCAAAAACTTCATCTTTAGAAGTATAGTAACAATATTTTTCCTTAAAATCAATAATAATACTTCATCTTTAGAAACTTTTGAGGATCAGAATGATTATTTATTGGGATAAAAAAACGAACAGTAAAAACAGAATAGGACAACGGGTAAAAGAATTACGAAAGGCTCATAATCTTACTCAGAAAACACTCGCTGCCAAATTACAACTTGCAGGATATGATTTTAATGATCTGGCAATCCTGCGAATTGAACAAGGCACACGTTTCGTTCCCGACTACGAAGTTGTCGCACTGGCCGAAGTATTTAATGTTTCCTGCGAATATCTTCTTGGTCTGACGGACGCTCCTGCAAAATAATTCAATTGTATTGCTGCCCATTCTATGCTAAACTATGGATAGATACTTCTGAACAACATACACTATTTATAAACCGTATGATTGGAGTGATTTCATGGAATTAACAAAAAAAGTCCCTACAACCGATAAAAACCAGGAAAACAATCATCTTCTCCGCATGTTAGACCGGGGAATTGATGATATGGAAGCTGGTCGTGAATTGCCACTGGAAGATGCTTTTCGCAAAATCACAGAATTAAGGGATGCACGAAGAAATGCAAGAATATAAAATTATTTTAACCTGGGAAGCAATTTACGATGTCACAGACATTGCAGATTATATTGAAGAAGAATTCGGCCAGCAACGTGCTGACCGTTTTCAATCTGATCTGAAAGAACAAATGCAGAATTTAGGCCAGTTCAGTACTGCCTTTCCCCGAACTCAAATTCTGTACAGAGGATATTCCATACATAAAAGATCTTTTCCGCCATCTATTATTTTTTATATTATAATGGAAGAAACAAAAGAGATTCATATTCTCCGAGTGCTGCGCCATGAACGAGATTGGGAAAATATCCTGTTGCAAAGATCAACTTATACATATCCAGAATGAATACCTGGGAGCCGATCAGAGATTTTTCTGAAAGGCTTCCTTTTTAATTTTAATTACTTCCCACTGTCAATTAAATCATAACTCATATCCAGAAAATCTAGCGTCTTAGCTTCACTGACAGATTCATCCAAAAGAATCGTAATCCAGTGTCGCTTATTCATATGATACCCCGGTAAAAATCCATACGTTTCAATTAACATCCCAACCAGATCAGGGTCACATTTTACATCCAGGATATTAATTTTTCCATCTTCTTCTAATCCCAGTGTTTTCTTTTCCACTGCCATAATTATAGCATACCATTTTCCATTTTTATGTCGAAGCACCGCAGAATCAGGATCTTTTTTCCATAAATATTCCGGTTCCGTTCCATATTGCTCTTTCACATATTGAAAAATTTCCTCACGTTTCAAATTTATCCCTCACTTACGATTTCTTGCTCTGATTATACGCTATCAGGATTATATTCTCAACCACTTCTCACAGTTCTATTTATGTTTTATAGCTTTTGCATAGCCTGCTTTGCAGGCTACACCCCAAAAGAAGCAAGCACTGCCAGTGTCATGACAACTGGCTCATTTTGTCAAATTCCCTTTCCGGTTCATTCTACCAAAATGTATCAGGGAGTATCCCTGGCCCTCTCATATTTTATAATTTCTTAATTTGACGCTTTCACCCAGTCCTGTTAAAATAACTTACAGATACATCTGTCCAAACCAACAAAAAACCAAGTACCATAACTGTCATAGCCGAACTGGTTAGACAGTTTTTTTGTACTCTTTTTTATAGAAAAAAACGAATTGGAGGATTTCAATGAGCAAACGTACCAGAATTCATCCCGTACAATTTTATTTGAATGATGACGAACAATACATTTTAGAAGAAAAATATCGTCTTTCCAGGATGAAAAGCAAATCTGCCTTTCTACGGAAAATGATCTTATATGGATTTGTATATGAAGTAGACTACTCTCATATCCGAAAAATGAATACCCTGCTGGGCAATATCAGCAGCAATTTGAATCAGATCACCCATCGTATAAACAGTACCAATACAGTTTACCCAAAGGACCTGGACGATATAAAGGAGTTAATGGAAAAAATATGGCAGTTACAAAAATCCATGGTATCAAAACAACCGTTGATAAAGCAATAGAATACATCTGCAATCCAGATAAAACTGGCCAGAATCTATATATTTCTTCCTTTGCCTGCTCTCCCGAAACAGCCGTTCTTGACTTCAAATACACTTTGGATCATACACATGACTGCAGAGATCCGCACAATACAAATAAGGCATTTCATCTGATTCAGGCATTTTCCCCTGGTGAAGTTTCCTATGAAGAAGCCCATCAAATTGGCAAAGAACTTGCGGATCGCTTACTGGAGGGAAAATACTCCTATGTTCTGACAACACACACTGATAAAGGTCATGTACATAACCATTTAATTTTCTGTTCTGCAGATAACATCACTTTTTCTCATTACCATGACTGTAAAAAGAATTACTGGAAAATACGAAATCTCAGCGACACTTTATGCCTGGAACATAACCTGTCCACAATTATGCCAGATGGTAAAAAGGGAATGAAATACAATGAATGGGCTGCAAATAAATCTGAATCCAGTAAAAAAACGCAGCTGCGAAAAGATATCAACCAGACAATCCGGATCGTTTCCACTTATTCAGAATTTCTTACATTTATGGAAGCTAAAGGATATGAAATAAAAAACGCAGAATTTGGCGAAAACAGCAGAAAATACATTACCTTTCGTTCTCACGATATGTCCCGTCCAGTGCGTGGAAGTGCTAAATCTTTAGGAAAAAACTTTACTAAGGAACGTATCAAAGAACGCATTGAAAATAAACGTCAGAAAGCTATTTTTCCTTCTGTTCATAACAAATTAATAGATACCAATGCTCCCAATATAGCAGGAAACATTGGACTTCAGAAATGGGCAAATAAGGAAAATTTAAAAATTGTCTCTGCTGAATATAACAAGATGTTCACACATAATCTACATAATTTTTCAGAACTTGAAGACCGCATAGCCTTGTTACATATGCAGCAAAAAGAGGTAAATACCTCTGTTGTTTCTCTCGAGTCTCAGATACGCCATCTTCGAGAAATGCTAAAATATGCCGAACAATATCAGAAAAATAAAATTTACGACGACCATTATAAAAGCTCCAAAGATCCAGATCGTTATTTCCGTAAATATGAATCTCAAATTATTCTTTTCGCGGGTGCTGAACATATTTTACAGGAAAATGGTATAAACCTGAAACATCTTAATTCCAATAAGTTGCAAGAGCAAATTGCAGATCTTATTTCCAGAAAAGAATCTCTAAATACTCAATACGTTTCTTTTAAGCAAGAAATAAAAGAGTTGGAATTGATACATCAAAACCTGTCCAAATATCTCAAACAGGATGCTCCTGAAATACAAAGATCTTCTCATAACCAACTCCCTTCTTTGTAAAACCATAATAATAGGCAGCGATTTCACTCGCTGCCTAAATTCCCATTAAACCGATATCCTACACCTCGTACTGTTTGTATATATAATGGTTGTCCAGGATCATCTTCTATTTTTTCTCTGATATTGCAGATATGTCGCATAACCACATTATAATCACCGGAATAAGGTTCATTCCATACCAGATCATAAACCATTTCTTTTCCAAATATTCTACCTGGACTTTTCGCTAAAAAAAGTAAAATATCATATTCATATTTTGAAAGATGAACATCACTATCATTCTTTTTAACAATTCGTTCCTGTAGATATATTTTTAATTCTCCAAACCTTATAATTTCCGGTATGAATTGGTTTTTATGTTCCCAGCTAGTCAATATGTTTTCACTTATGCTTCCATTAGCATCTGTGATTCTCTCAATAATTTCTACCTTTTTCACCTTTATTGCCTCTACATTATTAATTTTATATTCTATATATCATCTGCCATTTGACTTTTTTCTTCTACAAGTAATATAATATATTTATTACATATGTAGGATTTAGCAGGAGGATTTTATTATGTCACTACCCCAGATTTCAGAAGCCGAATTTGAAGTTATGAAAATTGTATGGAAATATGCTCCCATCAATACAAATGAAATTACAGAAAAACTTACTCTAACTATCAGCTGGAGTCCAAAAACAATTCAAACTCTTATCAAGAGACTTGTTTCCAAAAAAGCTCTTTCCTACGAAAAACAAAGCCGGGTATTTGTCTATACTCCATTAGTCCAAGAAGATGAATATATACGCCAGGAAAGCAATTCTTTTTTAAAGCGATATTATAATGGAAATCTTTCTTCTATGCTGGCTTCTTACCTTGAAGACGATAAGCTCTCTTCAACAGAAATTGATAACTTACGCCATTTATTATCAAAACATCAGAAATAGGAGGTTTTCAATGAGCAACTGGATCATCCACTTTTTAATCAGTAATATCTTCATATGTATTTTTACACTTGTAATAATCGGAACAAAAAAACTTCTGAAAAAATATTTATCTGCGGCTACACAGTACCATCTCTGTTTTCTTTTATTTTTATTACTTGCCGTGCCATTTTTTCCTGTACAGATTCATGGCTCACAACTTTTTTCATGGTTACATTTTTTTCAAACTGACTCAGGACTTAACTCTGGTACCGACACGCTATCCGAACTTACCAGTAATACACAAAATATTTTGTTAAACCAGGTGAATGATTTTTCAGTTTCCATCAGTAGTCAATTTTCTGGAGGCTTGAATACCATACTCTTTCTAATATGGATAACGGGTGTTATGATTATGTCAGTCCTCACCCTTCATTCATTAAACTATGTACGTTCCATAAAAAGATCTGCTCTCCCGCTTCAAAATCAGCAGGTAAAAACTATTTATTACAATTGTTTAAAGGAACTTAAAATCTCTTACCCAGTATCAGTCTACAGTACTGCATTTTTAAAATCACCAGTTTTAATCGGAATAATACATCCCAGGATTTACATTCCCATCCATTTAATTTCCGAACTGAATCCTGATGATATGCGTTTTATGCTGCTACACGAATTACAGCATTACCGTCACAAAGATACATTTATTGGCTTCCTCATGGTCATAAGTAATATACTCTACTGGTTTAACCCTTTTGTTTGGTACACTTTAAAAGAAATTTTCTGTGACCGTGAAATAGCCTGTGATTCTGCTGTATTGCAGATGATTTCTGCTGATGAATACCAAGCTTATGGAACTACACTGATTAATTTTGCAGAAAAAATATCCTCTTTTTCCTCTCCACTGGCAGTTGGAATGTCCGGAAATTTCAGGCAGATGAAACGACGTATTCTCAACATCGCCGTTTTTAGGAAAGAAACTCTTTATCAAAAAATGAGAGCATTGATAATTTATCTGGTCATTAGTGCTGTTTTTATTGGATGTACACCCATTTTATCCATTGATGCCTCTACTCAAAGCGTATATCATTTTAGTGATACAGACAAAAATATCTCCCTGTTAGATATATCCGAAACATTTGGAACATATGATGGATCATTTGTTTTGTATGACAATAATTTGGATTCCTGGAAAATATACGATCTTGAAGAAGCCACCAAACGTATTCCGCCAGAGTCTACCTACAAAATATACGATGCATTATTAGGGTTGGAATCCGGAATCATCACACCAGAACACTCTTCCATGACATGGAATGGTGATGCCTTTCCTTTTCCATCCTGGGAAGCTGATCAGGATTTAAACTCTGCTATGCAAAATTCCGTTAACTGGTATTTCCAGGCAATTGATTCGCAGCTCGGAATTAACAGAGTCCAGGAATTTTTGAATAAAATAGAATATGGAAACCAGACAACCAGTTCAAATCTGGATTTATACTGGTCCGATTTTTCATTAAAAATCTCGCCTTTAGAGCAAGTAACATTATTGAAAAAATTTAACACAAATGAATTCCATCTAAATTCCCAAAATGTATTTTCTGTTAAAAATGCTATAAAAATTGCCAGTACACCTAATGGTAATTTCTACGGAAAAACTGGAACCGGTCGTGTCAACGGACAGGATATCAACGGCTGGTTTATCGGATATGTAGAAACTTCCGATAACAGCTATTATTTTGCAACCAATATCCAAAGTGATTCTAATGCAACTGGCAAAAAGGCATTTGAAATCACTTCTGATATCTTAAAAAAATTACATATATGGAATTAACAAATATGAAAGGGCTGATAGTTGTTATCAGTTCTTTCTTTTTATTCTATATTGATATTTGGGAATTTCTTTCGTACCATTATTCAGAATTTTATTCCCCATATATTTAAAACTCTTATCATCGTTGAACTTAACAGTCAGCTCACTTGTAATAACGGCATCATTACATATAAATGTATCACATACAGCATCAACAACCAGCACATTGTTTCCCTCTCCGCTATCTCTTATTTCAACGACCTCCGGTAAAGATGTTCCAAAGCTATAATTAAAACAACCAAATTGTTCCCAGTCATAAGTTTGATGTTCCGAATCAAATACTGCCCATTTTTTAATTTGCTCCGCTGTTATCGGCAAAAACTCCATTATCAGATTTTCAAACTCTTCTGCCGGAATTCCACTTGAGTTACCTGAAAACTCATATCTCTCCCCGTATTTCATTCGATATAAATATTCATATAAACCATTATAATCTAACCCTTCCATATCAGATCTATCCCAATCAGAACATAAAAGATTATTCCCCTGATATCCAAGCCAATACACACACCTCTTTGAAACTTCCCTGCATTCATCACTTAAAGGTTTAATTCTTATCATAGAACTGCCATCAACCGCTTCTGATACTTCCGGATATTTTGGAACACATAGCGTATAACCAAACCAGCCTTTTTCTGTATATTTCCATTCTTCTATCCTTGTATACGAAACATATACAATAGATGGATTGTCGTTCATACCCCAAACAGCTTTCGCAGCCAGCAAATACATATCTGTCCCATCATAATTGAATTTGAGTCTTTCTATCCCACCATCCCTGTTAATCCTATATAAGACGATATCTCCTGGCAGATCCTGTTCTGCCCTGAAAAGAAATTCTTCCATTTTAGAATAATTAGCCATATTTGAATACGGCGCTGATGTAATAACAGGGACATTTTTTTCCTTTAATACTTCCTGCATTTCTTCCATTACTGTCTCAGAAACTACTACATTCGATGAAGTTCCTTTATCCGCCTTTTGATAAATGGCTTTCATCTGATTCATAACATTCTTACAATCTTCAATAGCTTCTTCTTTCACGACTTCATCTACTGGCAAATCATATCCTCTTTCTTGTACAGCATAATTCGCAGTTTCCTGTGAAATATATTCTAAATCAGCCCCTTTACATTTTGTATTTCCTATGAAAAAGCATCCCAAAATAAATAAAACACTCACCATCTTTTTCAGTTTTCTTTTTGTACTCATATCAATTATCTCCATAACATTCCTCCCACTTTTCGTCTGATAATCTTTCCGTATACCAGGTAACCTCTATTTCTGACCTTGATACATAATTGGATACATATTGAAATCTATCTTTATCTAACAGCCGAATGGTTACGCTATGACAAAACGCCTGATCTAATTCTTTTTGTGGCCATACCGCATTTACTTCCAGTGTTATTGTTCCATCTTGATTTTCTATGTAGGAAACAACTTCCGGATATGGAATATATGGTGTGGGAGCAAAATCATATACGATTCCTCTGGTTCGATACCGATATGTCTGTGTTTCCGTGTGAAATACCGTTCCTGTCTGCAGTATCTCTGCGCTTATATTAAAATATTTTTGAAATATCGCTTCAAATGATTCTTTTGGGATTTCATAAGTCTTTCCTTCCTTAAATTCATCAGCTTTTTCTTCCATTGAAAGTAAACGGTCAAAAACATCATAAAAATTTATTCCATCATAATTTTTTTCACTCCAATTAGAAGTAAACAATTTATTAAGTGTATATCCAAAAGGAAGTATATATTTTCGATTCAGCTCCCTGCATTTTTTATTTAACGGCACTACCCGAAAGGCCCGATATCCAGACGGTCCATCATATCCAGCCGGATGATATTCTTCCATAAAGAAATACCCGTTTTCTGTATATTTCCATGAATTAGCTCTAAACTCATGATAATATGTTTCCTGCCAAGTATCCTCTTTCCATTTAAAAGAGCTTACTTCAACGTCTATTTTCCCCTGTTTGGTTTTCAGATCATACCGAATAAAATGATCCCCTGCTATAACTTGAAATATAGTAGTTTTTCCATTTTTCTCTTTTTCTGCTTTTTTCAAAAAATCATCTACTTTAATACTTTGAACCATATCCAGCTGATTGTAGGAATCAATTACTGCATATCCATATTTTCCAAAATAATCCATACTTTTTTGTATTGTACTCAGCTCATATAGTGCATTTTCTTTCACAGCATTCTCATATATGCTCTGATAGCCTTCTGCTAGCATTTCACACTCTCTGTAAATTTTTTCTTTCGTATCTTCAATTGTCTTTTTCTGCTCTTTCTTTATGCCACATCCACTACAGACAGCAAGAAAAATAACTCCCACAAATATTTTCCAAATTTTTTTCATATCATTTTCCTCTTACATTTGTAATATTTAAAGGTAAAAATTATTCATTACCAAGATATTCATCCAGTATCGCCTTATCCTTTTCCACCACATAACCGCTTCCTCCAATATCTTTCACATTCTCTACCATACTGATGAGCAAAATAGGATTCTTTGCATCTCTATCTGTAGTAAAAACTGTAAACCAGCCAATTTCTGTTCCAGATGTATCTTCTTTTGTAGCTTTCAGTTCCGCTGTTCCGGTTTTTCCTGCTAATCTAATGTCTTCCCGGCATGCTCCATAACCAGTTCCTTCCGGGTTATTCACTACACCCTCTAACCCCTCCATAACCTCCGAAACAATTTGTGGTGAAAAAGCATCTTTTATCCAGATTTCACCGGAAGTGCTTCCACCATCCGCGTGAAGATATGGCTTTATCATATTTCCATCATTTAGAAAAGCCGTATAAATGCTTGCAAGATGCAAAGGATTTACCAGAATCTGTCCCTGTCCATACCCACTGTCAGCAAGCTGGATTTCTGTTTCTGTCTTGTCCGTATTAGAATATTGGGACTCTGACATTTTAATATCAAATGGAAGTTCCTGATTAAATCCTATTTGATTTAGAGACTGCATCAGTTGATCCGCACCAATTTTTAATGCTGCTTTTGCAAAATAAATATTATCTGAATAAATAAGCGCATTTTTCAAGATCACAGGTGCATAATCATGAAGTGTAGTCACTGTATAATCTCCCCACGAGGAATCTTTCTGCCACGCCAGACCCTCATTTCCAAAATCGTCATTTGCAGTAAATGCCCCCACTTTTAATCCAATTGCAGCAATTACAGATTTAAAAGTTGAGCCAGGACACCATGTCTGGCGAAAGCGGTTGTATAAAGGCCTGTCTTCATTTTCATTTAATGCACTCCACTGGCTGTTGTCCATTCCACGTACAAAATCATTATTATCATAAGATGGCGTACTTACCAACGCCAGTACTTCCCCTGTATAAGGATTCAAGGCTACAGAACATCCTCTGTCTTCTTTAAATTGTTCATAAAGAGTACTTTGAAGATCGCCATCAATCGTAGTATGGATATCTTCTCCATCTTTTTTAGGCTCATATGCAATAACACTTTTTTTATTTCCATTTGCATCTACAATACAGATCTCACACCCATCTGTCCCTTTTAGTTCTTTTTCATAAAGCGTTTCCAGTCCCGTCTTTCCAATCACACTGTTTGTACGATACCCTTCCCCTTTATGTTCCTGCAAATCCTCGGCTGTAACCGCCTGTACATACCCTACCAGATGAGAGGCAGCTTCTTTTAGATAATAAGTTCGTACTTTTACATCAGATAACATAATACCTGGAATCTTCAATAATGTGTCCTGCTTTTCTTTTTCTTCCAGAACAGTTTCATCCGGATTCACTGTCAGAAGATCGACCTCTTGTATTTTAGGAATTGTTGCTACTGGTACAAAAGAATCTGCTTTTACCCAATCGGCTTTTAACTTATCCTCAATTTCGTCTGCTCCAATTCCAAGATACTCTGCCAGTTTTTTTATTGTATCTTCTCTGTTCTCCATCCTGCCCGGAACAATTCCTACCGAAGATGCAGTTCCCTCTCCAGCCAACTGACGACCATTTCTGTCTAAAATATCTCCTCTCTTTGCCTCTTCTGACGTTACCTGAACTTTATCCGTTGCAGATAACTCTGGAAAAATCAACTGATCCTGCCAGATTAAATGATATCCTGTCCAATCATGTGAAAATACCGCATCGTTGGTAAATTCTACATTTCCTGCAGCAGTCTGCATATTTGTTGTATAGGAAACCGCCGCATTTCCGTTTTCTTGTCTTTTTACTGTAATATCAGTTATGGACAGATCAGACATCTCAATGCCTTCATATATTTTAGAATTTCGTTCTATAAATTCTTCCTTACTGTTCATGCTGCTTTTTTTCTGATCCAGCATGGCATACATTTGCTCATATTCCCCTTTTTCAATATATTTCATATATTCCATTAGTCTTTTTTCAGGAACATTACAATTCATTATTGTTACAATACCGATTTCACCACCAATCAATATACCGCTAAATAAAACTATTTTTGTGATAATCTTCGTGTGTTTTTTTCTTTTCTTTTTTCTCATATAGTTTTATTTCTCCTTTTTTCATATTTTCTTAAATATTACACTTGTAATATTTAAACGTCAAGCTTTTTCTTAGGTTTATATATGTAAACAAAAGAAAAGATTTGGATAAAAAAGAAAGGGCATCTCAAAGCTTCTTTGATAAAGAACTTTACGACACCCTGAGGTAATGGTTTCTCCGGATGTTTCCCAAACGCTATAATCACTCTCCAGAAGAACCAAAAACGATTTTTAATTTTCTCTCAGAAAAAAAGAACTACTCTAAATCTGCTGATCTTTGAAATAACCCTGCTCGTTTCTTATAATCACAAACATATTCAGGCAACACATTCTTTGCTGGCAGATTATTATAGCGGAAAACGCAACAAATCCCTTTATTAACTTTTGTTCCATATATTTCCTGTACCAATCCTATTGTTTCATCATCTGAACAAAAGCTCTTCGGAATCTCCCTACAATCCCTGATAATAACGCAAATCTGTTTACTATGTCTTCTCTGTTAGTATACAAGCCAGCTAATCTCTTTATTATAGTATCTAAATACTTCTTCCCAATTCCACTACTCAAAATTTCTTCAGTCACTATTTCTGCAGATGTGTTTTTATATCAGCCAGAGTTCCCCTGGCTGAATTCTTCCAATATATACCTGTTAACATTTCTCAATGCTGACACTTTTTCCTTCGCTTCTCATCTTTCACCTGCTATACTGCACTCTGGCTTGAATTCATTCCCCCTCTTCCAGTTCCGATTTATAATCTTCCAAGTCTATAAGAAAAGTCTCATAGCCTTCATCACTCATGCATAACAGCTTTCTTAGGGTATTGCAGACAAGCCCGATCATATCCGCATCCCCTTTTAGAAATGGAATGATATGGTCGATTGCTTCCATTGTGTCATTTCTGTTTCCTTTATCAAACATTGCGGTTACTAAACATTCGTCTGTATCAAAGTTCATTGTCAGATCCATCATAATTCTACATCCCCCTTCTTATGTGCTTTGGTTTTTTCTGCTTCTTTATTTTTCTGTTCCTGTGCTTTTGCCCTTGCCTGAAACTTTTTCAACGACTGCAACACAGATTTTTTCAGTTCCCCTTTTTCGCCCTTTGCCGGCTCTTTCTTTTGTGTCTGGTTCGGTTCCACTGATCCGGATTCTTTCTTGACTGGTGCTTCTGGAACTTCCTGTTTCACTTCCACAGTCTGTTTTGTTTCCTGCACCTTTTCATGTTTCTCGTTCAGATATTTTTCCATATCGTTGATTGCTTTCTGTACCAATGGACTTTCCTTATAATGTGGAATCATATCAATCAGATTCCTTTCTATCCTGTCTCCACTCATAAGTCCGTATTCCCCGGAATAATCCTCATCCCCGTCCTGCAGATCAAAACCAATCCCTTTGATTCCATGCAGGCGTTCTGCCGGAATACTTTCATAGATTTTGATTGCTTCTTCCAGAGTAAGATTATTATGGTACTCACCCATGACCGGGAACTCCATGCACTCTGCTACATAGAAACTGATCGTAGCTTCTGGCTGTTCCTGCTCAGGCTGTCTGGTAAAGATAGAAAGGGTTTCTGCATTTTCCAGACGGGAAAGTAATGACCGGGCAGTTATCACATCACTGTCTATATCAGATTCTTCCGATACTTCAACGAGCCAGTCCTTTAAACACTCTGTTTTCTTATTCAGGATGTCCTCTGTGATTTTCTCCACCTGTTCTTCCCTGTTCTCAACGGTATCTTTATATTCGTAAGTGTCATATTCATAGCTGAAATTATCTAAATCCACCGCCAGCTTTTTGATCTCCTGCTGATCAAGATAGGCTTCGGATTCCCTCATATATTCTGCCAGAGTAATTCTTTCTTCTGCAATAGGATTGATGTCTACCTTAATACCTGCCATTGCCATACCATGAGCATTTAATTCATTGAAGAAACTGTCCTCCCGGATATTGCCACGATAAGAAAGCACCACATCAAGGTCAGAATCATCTCTGTAAAGTTCCTCTCTGCTTCTGGAACCATGCACCCTTGCTGCAAGTAGCTCTACTTCATTTTCTAATCCCATATCTTCCAGAATACCCTGTGCGTGATACAAGACACCCCGTTCCACTTCTGCCCTGCTAAGACCATTTAATGCAACCTCATCTCTTCCAATCTCAGAAGTCGCACGAAGCTCACCTGCCTGTAGTAAATCCTTTGAATGTTGGATGGTCATTGCCTCAAATTCTTTATAGTCCACTTTGACACATTCCATATCATCCATTCTTTCACTTTTTAAGATTTCATAAGTAGCTTTCTGAACAGATACTTTGGGATCGTCATAATCATTGGAATGGATTTCGTGCAGGTCAGAATCATAAAAATATAAAAATAGCCTTCTTCCGTTGCCTGTACGGTCAGATACCCTTTGCTCTTGGTAAACTGCATTACAATTCCCTCACAGGTATCCACTGCTCTTTCCCTGTCATAATCCTCAAAAATACTTGGTGGACAATTCTTTAATAACTGTGCCAGCTGCATCTGCCGTTCGCCTGCTTCTTCCACTTCTGCCATCAAATCCTCATAGTCAACGGGAACGGCATTTTCCAGGGACATATCCTCATCTTCAAGAATATCTTCCATTGCCTGACGCATAGAAATATCAGGATTATCATAGGCACCGCCGTCGATCTCATCATAATCCAAAGCATAAAAGGTATAATCATAGCCTTCCTCTGTTCTCTGGATTGCAAAATACCTATCGTCAATCTTATATGCCAGTTCATCCGGCTCCAGTTCCGGCATAAGTCCCTCTACAGAAATCCCTTTCTCCTGCAGATATTCTGAAATAGCTTCCAATGCTCCTGCATCATACCCATTCCAGAGATCTTCTGCAATAAGCTGACCATGTTCCGATACGATAATCCCTGCCACATCTGAACCATACTCATCATGTTCCATGAAGAAAAACTTCTCCCCTGCATACTCTCTTTCATCCACCGTATGCCAGGTTCCCGCATGTCCATCTGCTTCAAATCCTCTGGTATCTGCTGTAATGGTAACTTCCGCTTCATCTAACGCCTGTTCAATCTTCTGCATCCGGATCTCTGCCCTTGCCATATCAATAAAACCATCTAACACTGCTGGATGGCTTTCTATCACATAATCCTGATTCAGATTCTTCCCCTGATTGATATTTTCCGGGATTTCGATATGTTCTGCCCAGTCTTTGTTCTGCCTGGAAAATCTGCCGTCATAAGAAAGTTCCCGGAGCGTATTTGCCATAACAAACGTCATACGTTCTTCTCCAAACTGCTCTAACACTTGCGTTGCGGCATCTTCCTCTAAATGCAATCCGTCAAATTTTAATGCGATCGCTTCCTCGATTGCTTTCTTACAATCAATGTTTAACTTTCTGGAATCCAGATAGGCATCTACATCCCTTTCTTCCATTGCCTGAGCAAGTGTTCCTTTATAGACTGGGGGATAGGCTCTGGTATGATTATTTTCCAGCATCTCCATTCTCTGCTGTACAAAGTCCGGAAGTTCCTCAAAGCCGAAAGAATCCACATAATAAGCCTTTGTCTCCGCCGTCCGGTTTATAACTATGACGTCGCTTACCGATAAGGAATGTCCATGAAAATCGTTCGGGCGGTTGATATTAAATCTCTCAAAAATATCCTCTAATGTGATCGTTGGTGTCCACGGAGCCGCATACACCATCCTGTAGTCTTTCCCCTCAATGGTATAGCCTAATTTTTTAGCCGATTCAAACCCCATAAACTGATAAGTATGCTCTCCGCCCGTATCCATCTGATAGATTGCAAAACGACCGCTTTCTCCATGAAAAAGCAAAGTTTCATCAATCATTTCCGCACTGTCCTGTTCCAGTTTTTCTTGTCTGGTGGCAGATGCTTCTTTTTCTTCATATTGCATGGTATTTTCTCTTTCCAGCTCATGCATCTGCTCCTCAATATTCCCAATGATCTCTGCAGATGTTTTTCGGATGGTATCCATAGATGCTTTCAACGCCTTCATATCCCTGCTCTCGCACCAGCTGGCGATATAGGTAAACGAATATTCTGAAGTATCCAGACCAAAATGGTTGCAGACAATATAAGCAATACTTTCTGCTTCAAATGTTAATGTTTCCATTTGAGGCTTTATACCCATGTTTTTATAATGTTGATCTTTTAAATTATTTTCCATAAATCCTCACTTTCTTGTAAAAAAGATGAGCATTATCAGATACGCTATTATCAGGTTTTCCCCTCGAATGGGAAACCGGAAAGGAGCGCATTTGATATGCAAATAAACTATTTAGATGCTATTTCATCAGTTCTCAATATGATGAAACAGCCAGACAGTGCATGTAAAAATATAGACATGCACAGAACCTGTTATGCTACACTCTTCAAGTACCTGATGGATAAGGGCATTCCTTTTTCAATGGATGCCGCACTGGATTGGCTTGAGATTAAAAAACGGGAAATTTCCTATGAGACGTGTTCTCAATATAGAAATGCCCTGTTCCGCCTCGAGCATTACCTGCTCTTTGGAGATATCAAAAGTTCTTTCTGCCGCTCAGAAGACAGTTTTTTCTGCCGGAGCGGAATATCGGAATCCTTTTTTCGCCTGACATATGAGCTGGAAGAATACTATGCGACCACACAGAATCCCTGCTATTACCATACGTATTCTGTTGCCATCAAGGAGTTCTTCAGGCTTGCTACTTCCCTGGGAGTTACAGAGCCGGAAGCAATAACCATAGATACTCTTATCGAATACTGGAATACTTACTGCAAATCCTGTAAATCTCTTGCCAGACGTCAGAACGCCGTATGTGCCATGACAGCACTTATGAAATATCTTCACCGCAGAGGTGATGTGCCAGAGTGTTACCAGCGGGTTCTTTTTGGTGAGAACGTTGAAATACTGCTTGAGATGAGACTTTCTAAAACAGGTACCGCATTTCATCCGAGTATACCTCTCGCTCTTAAAGCTGATGAATATCTTGACGCTTTGGACGATTGGAAATACATGAAATCATCAAAAGCTGTTTATCGCAATGATTTCACATGGTATTTCATGTTCCTGGAACTTAACCATCTGGAACACTCGGCAGAAACTGTGACATCATGGATAGGTATACTCCCGGATTGCCCGAATCAGATCAAAGCCAGCAGTTCCGGATCAGCTCATCGTTCACACACTATCAGAATGTTTGAAAAGTATCTCCAGGGCATAATGGAATCCAATATAATCGCTGAGCCGATGCGTGCATCTGATCATCTTCCATCATGGAGCAAAAGCATCCTTGATGGTTTCATAGAAAGCCGCAGGCGGGATGGAATGACCGATAAGACACTTACCATGTGCAGGGCAGCCGGATGCAGTTTCTTCAAATATCTTGAAGATAATGGAATAGATAATCCAGTCTCCATAACACCCGATGTGGTTAAAGCATTTCATAACCATGATGTCCACTCGACCCCGGAAAGTAAAAATGCATATGGAACCAAGCTTCGTCAGCTTCTACGGTACATGGCTGACCAGGATCTGATTTCACCAACACTTGCTTTTGCAGTATCTGCAAGCTGTGCGCCTCATCGCAGCATAGTTGATGTTCTGAGCGATGCTATAGTCGAGAAAATATATGAATATCGTGAGAGAGCTTCTACTCCCATGGAGCTCAGGGACACAGCCATGGTCATGCTTGGACTTCGAATGGGTATCAGGGGAGCAGACATCCTAAAGCTTCAGGTAAATGATTTTGACTGGAAAAACAAAACTGTTTCCTTCATTCAGCAGAAAACAAGCAAAGCAATAACGCTTCCAGTCCCAACGGATGTAGGTAATTCAGTATATAAATACATCATGAATGGACGTCCGGAATCAGCTGTCACAGGCAACGGTTATATATTTATCCGCCATCAGGCACCATATATTCCGCTTAAAGTTACAACGGCGTGCCGTGGAGCTTTAAAAAGAATACTTGCTGAATATGGATTTGAATTATCTGCTGGTCAGGGCTTTCATATGACACGAAAAACATTTGCCACAAGAATGCTTCGGGCAGACAACAAACTTGATGATATTTCCAATGCTCTCGGACATGCACGTCAGGAAACAGCAGAGGTATATCTTGAACGTGACGAAGATAAAATGAGGCTCTGCCCTCTGGAATTTGGAGGTGTTTTATCATGACATACATTTTTGAGAGCGGTCTGGCACATCATATCGAAGGACTTATACAGCAAAAACGAGCTGATGGATATGCCTATAATTCCGAAGAAAAGCTATTAAAACGCTTTGATACCTTTTGCGTACAGAATTATCCGGAACTGACAACAGTCACCTATGAAATGGCAGCCAAATGGTCAGAAGCCAGACCGGGCGAAGGAGATGCCTATCATAATCGCTGTATGTCGATGGTGAAAGTGCTGAGTGAATATATCCTTTCCCTTGGTCAGGAAGCATATATTCCTAATTTTTTCTGCAAGGCTTACCGTCCTGTTCTTTACATTCCATCAAAAGAGGAAGTTAAGGAACTGCTGCAGAAAATGGATATCCGCACGTCTCATAATTCAGAGCAATTTAGACTCGATAGAGAGTGCAAGATTCTTTTTCTCCTATATTTTTGCTGCGGTCTGCGTCTGTCAGAAGGGCGATTGCTAAAATGGGAGCACATAGACCTGGATAAAGGAATCCTTACTGTCCTTGGCTCAAAGGGTAACAAGGACCGCCTTGTATATCTTCCGCAGGATAGCCTTCCGGTACTTAAAAACTATAAAGAACGTCAGGAAATGCTTTTCCCCGGAATTGACTGGGCTTTTCCGGGAAAAGATCCACATAAGCCTGTTTCGTGCTCTGGAGTAGAATCAAGTTTTAACCGCCATTGGGCCATGCTTCCGGTTGCCAAGACAGTTGATAAACATCCGACCCCCCACTGTTTACGCCATGCTTTTGTAGTGGAGAGATTTAATGAGTGGATGCATCAGGGAATTGATACAAACACTATGCTCCCATATTTAAGCAGATACCTTGGACACAAAAGTCCTGACGAAACGTATTATTACTATCATCTTGCAGAAAAGGCATTTGATACTATCCGAGAGAAAGATTCAGTGTCTGGAAAGGTCATTCCGGAGGTGATTCCCTATGAAGAATAAATCAGCAAAGATATCGACTGACCAGCTGTTCTTTTCTCACACATGGAACTTTCTAAATGTTTATTTGGTAAAGCAGGTCGGACGCAGTCAGGCTACAGCAGAATCCTACAGAGATTCCCTTACAATATTTAAAAACTACCTTGTAGGTGAATTAGGTAAATCCATAAGCACCTTTCAGTTTTCTGATTGTACCAAAGAATGTATTTATAATTTCAGAGAATATCTGCTTGCAAATGGCAGCCAGCCATCAACTGTAAATGTAAGAGTTGCGGCTATCCGTGCCTATCTGAACTATGCCTCGGATATGGACATATCAGTCCAGTCAGTTGCCCTGGCGATCAGTCAGATCTCACCATGCAAAACCATTAAAAAGGAAAAACCTATTCTGTCCGATGATGCACTTGCTGCAATACTGTCTGCACCGCTGAATACGAAATTCGGTGTACGAGACCGTGCTATTTTGATTCTTCTCTACGATACAGCTGTAAGAGTCAGTGAGCTGCTTAACATCCGCTTATGTGATATCACGGCAGAAACAAAATATCCAAATATTTTCATAACCGGCAAAGGTAATAAAGAAAGAACCATACAATTAACAGCTAAAGCAGTCGAACACCTTAGGGAATATATACGTGTATATCACAGTAATTCTTCCAAAGAAGCATACTTATTTTCCACAACAATAAAAGGTGTAACAGACAGGATGTCCGTTGGAAATGTCCAGCGGATTATAAAAAAATATGCAGCTCTGGTCAGTGAAAAAGGGTTTAGTCTTCCGGATTCGGTTCACTGTCACATGTTCCGCCGAACCAGAGCCACAAATCTTTATCAGGATGGAATCGCCATTGAGCTGGTTTCTACAGTGTTAGGACATGCCAGAACTGATACAACCAAAAGCTACTATGCAAAGCCATCTGTTGAACAGCTTAGAGACGCAATGGAATCTGTTCCAACACCTGTATCTGATGAAGCACCAATGTGGGAAGACAACGAAGATGAAATGGCAAGACTTTGTGGATTGCGCTAACGAATAATGCTTATCTTTTAGTAGAAAAACGTCTTATTTCTCAGCATTCTTTAAAATGATTAACATTTTGGAATACTGAGTATAATGCTTCCACTTCCTTTGTTGTCTGGTCTTTTAAGACTCCTTCCGCATCCATTACTTCCCGGTCATGCAGCAATGCGTGGCTCACCTCATGGACTCCGGTTTTCATCGTCTGTACATTACTCATATCTTCCTTTATCGCAATATATTTTTCTGTCTGGTGATAATAGCCTTTTGCATCCCCTTCCACATTCATCATACGGATCGGCACAGGAGAAATATTCTGCAATGCCTGCATGAACGTATCATAAAACTGTACACTTCCGGTAAGCTCCGGCACCTCCAGTTCTGCGATCGGTTCCCCCTCTGTCTGGCTGACATCAAACACTGTCGTTACACGGAATCTCGGTATCACCATCTCCACGATCTCTGTTTCCGGCTGTCCATCATCCCCGATCACAGGCTCTTTTGTTACCGGGTCGATCTTTTCAATCTCCTGTTTCTCCCGTATCGGTGCTGGTGCGATGATCTGGATTCCTTTCTCTCCACGTTTTACATGACGGTTAAATTTCTTCTGCCATGCATGATACCCGGCCACCAGTGTTGCTTCCGGTTTCTGCATGGTGATCAGCAGCGTGTTATTAAAGCTGTAATTGTGGAACTTTGACATGGTATTCAGATATTCGGTATATCTCTCCGAAGTAAAGATTTCTTTTACTCCCTGCTCCAGCCGTTCCGATATTTCTTTTAACTGTTTTTCTATATTATTTGCCATAAACAAACCCTCCATTTTATGTCCCCGCCAGAGAAAACTCTGACGGGAAATCTTTTATAACTCCTGTTCGTGTTTTTTCTTTGCAGTTTTCTGTGTAACGGTCTGTTCCGCTGTATTCTGCTGTGCCTTCTCCTGCTTTAATCGTTCCAGAATAGAAGGCTTATGGATTCTGTCTGCTGTTTCCGGAAGTTCTTTTTCTTCTACGGCATCCCTGCTGTCTATGCTGCTTCCTTCTCTGCCAATATCCTCATCTGCCATAATCGTCTCATTGCCCTTTTCATCCATGTTCAGCAATGCATTTAACTCGGATAACCGTTCCATCTTTTCATTCAGTTCTGCTTCTTTCGGAAATGGCTTTTTTACCTCTTCCTGTGCAGTAGCAAACTGCTGTTGTACGGTTTCTAGCTTCTGCTCACTTTCCGTCAGCTTCCTGTCGATAGAAGAAAGCGTGTTATGGATACGCTGCATATTTCCTACTGGGTCTTTTCCGATCTCCAGCTTATAAGAGCATTTTCCTTTGATCGTCAGTTCAAACGCATTGGAAAACATGTTGTAGGAAGCAGATAACGTAAACCCATGATATTCCCCGACCTTTCCGCCGGTGCTGACGGTTTTTAAACCTGCACAGGAGGCGATCAACGCTTCGCCTGCTTCTTTCTTATCTTCATAAAGAACATTCCCTACCGTCATGGCAAACGTGTCATTATCCTGTAAATCCACGCTTTTTACTACCTGCGAATCCACCTGCATCCCGGCAATCCGCTCTTTCAATGCACTGATCTGTACCGGGAAATTCTTTGCAATATCGGATTCCAGACGGTAAATCTGACTGGTATGGTTTGCCTTTAGAAGTTTCATCTTACTCACCTGCACATCCAGATCCATTTTTTCCTTAATATACGGATTGCCTGTAGCAAGTGCCTTGATCTCTGCATAGGACAGTGCGGTATCATCCACATCTTCACATGCCCTGACTGGTGATTTACTGGTCATGATCTGACTGATGAACTTCTGCTTATTCTCCAAAATCTGCCACATATACGCATCAAAAGTATTTTCCGTCACATACCGGAATATCTTTACTTTGTCATTCTGGTTTCCCTGTCTTAAAATACGTCCTTCCTGCTGTTCCAGATCAGTCGGTCATTTTTTGCGGACAGTTCATACATGCTATCCTTTTCTGTTCTCTGCTCCTGCGTTTGCTCTCGTTTGATTTCTCCCTCCGTATCTTCTTGGCACAAGCAGGACAATACCTTGATGCACCAGAGCCCGGGACATATTCAACGCCGCACACCGTACAATTTTTAGCGGGCATTGCTGCCCACCGTTTTGTAGGTATGATATGTAATTCATCGACAAAGCCGATGAATTTATAGTAAATCTTGATTTCCTGCTTCACTGTTCCGTCTGCCATCTTCTCACGCTCCGAAACAAGTATCTTGTCTATGAGTGCGTTTATAACTGTTGCATCCAGTTCTTTTAAGCCTTGATAATTTCGGATAAGGGCGAGGAAGTCACGGATTCCCCGTGATTTCTCGTAGCTTTCATTAAGAGTTTCCGTCACCTCTTTCAGCCTTGCTTCAATTTCAAGCTGCTCTTTCTGGTATTTCCCCGACATCATCTCAAAATTCCGCTCGGTAATACGCTCCATGACCTTATCCTCGTAGAGAGAGGAAAACAGCCTGTCCAGTTCCGCAAGGCGTTTGTTCAGCTTCTTACGTTCTTTCTCTAATGCTTTCGCCCTGCTCTGGTCTGTTTCCGTGAGCCGCTTTTCTATGGCCCTGACCGCCTTTTCATCATTCACTGCCATATCCGCAAAACAGTTGATGTCGGCAAGAACGGCATTGAATAAATCCCTTGCTTCTATATTGTGGGCACTACACTCGCTTCTTCCGTTTCTTGCATAATTATTACATGAATACTGTACACAGTCGATAATCTCTGGGCGTTTCCTCCTGTGTACGTTCATTGCCCGCAGAGCACATCCGCAGTCCACACACTTGATAACGCCTGCAAAAATATTTACAAATCCTCCCTTGTTCTGTGGAAGCCTACGACTTGTAATAAGCTGTTGGACAATATCAAATTCCTCCTGCGTGACTATTCCCTCATGGGTATTGGGTATCACTTCCCATTCTTCGGGCAGCTTAGAGGGGCGTTTCTTGCTTTTCATATTGGCGGCAATCCGTTTGTAGCCTACAAGATTTCCCGCATATATCGGGCTTCTTAAAATGCTCCTCACGCTGTTCCCACTCCAAATATAGCGTTTGTCCTCGTTCCCCTCAAAATGACGTTCAAAGCCTGTTTCGCCACGCTCCGCCGCATAAGCGGCAGGGCGTAGGATATGCTGTTTATTAAGATGTCTGCAAATTTTGGCAACTCCATTCCCTTTTAATGCAAGGTCGAATATCTCTTTTACAACATGTGCCACTTTATCATCTATCAGCAGATGGTTGTGGTCGGCAGGGTCTTTGATATAGCCATAAGGGGCGGTAGTTCCCATGAATTTCCCCTGTTGAAACCTCGCCCGATATGCCGATTTTATCTTAACAGATATGTCAGCGGCATACATTTCGTTTAAAATGTTGCGGAAAGGCGTGATGTCCATAGCAGATTTATTCAAGGTATCTACGCCGTCATTGACCGCTATATACCTCACGTTATGCTCTGGGAAGAAAACTTCCAGATATAACCCACAATCAAGATAGTTTCTCCCCAGACGGGATAAATCTTTCGTAATCACGCAGTTTATCAGACCGCTTTCAATGTCTTTTATCATATTCTGGAAACTTGGTCTTTGGAAATTTGTACCAGAATAACCATCGTCCACATACGTTTTTGCTATGTGCCATCCCTGCTTTTTCACATAATCCGTGAGGATGGATTTCTGTGTCGCAATGCTCGCACTCTCGTTATCCGTACCATCGTCTTTAGATAAGCGGCAATAAATGCCGACTAAATAGATTTTCTTTTCTTCTTTGATTCCTGCCATACTGTAAAACCTCCGTATCTGTCCTATCTGTTTTCATGTCCCATTGCGTACATTCTAAGCGGACAGCCCCTCATTGTCGAAGGTGTCGCCCTCGGCAATCTTCTTCCGAATATCCTCGGAGATAATCGGGACAAACGCTTCTGTAACGGTCTGTGTGCCGACATATTCACGGCTGATTATCATCTGCACTGGTGCTTTTGGCACGATACGCTTTCTCTTTTTATCTGCTTTCTTATCCTCGCCCATACTTAAATCTTCCTTTCCAGACAGGGCAGGGAAGAGTTTGGAAATGTCCCCGCCCTGCCAATCAGATACCATTAATCCTCGCTGTTTAATTCTTTCTGTAATGCTTTAAGGAGTGCCGCCGCTTCATCAGCGTTCAGCGTGATTCCCTTGCCGCACTTTTCACGGTTCGGGGAAAAGCTGCGGATGTCATACTTCGGCTCTTTCCCATTCCATGAAATGAGATTGATTTCCTTTGTGTAGCCACTGTCGCCCGTAGACAATACTGCGATTTCCTTTACGATTTCATACTGGATTTCTCTCATTCTCCATACCTCAACTCTCTGTATTTACTTCCCGAAAAAAGAAGATTAGCGGCTGTCACGGTTGCGTTTCCTCTGCAACTCACGCTCCAAAAGTTTGATGATGGTTTCCTCCATCTGCTTCGGCGTTGTGTTCTTCGGAAAGTATTTTTTCAGCTTGCTTGTGTTGATTTTCAAGGTTTCTTTCTGGTTGCCCTTTTCCTCCGTCATAATCGCAAATATCGTATCCATGTCAAGCCGCCCGCTCTGGCTTAACTGTTTCATCCGCTGTGCCTGTGAGAGTGAGGGCGTTGCTTCTTCGCTCTCCATCGTGGCAAAGAGGTTTTCCTGCTCGTCTTTCTTCAAGAAGGACAGTTCCACCGCAGGCGTGAGGGCGATTTTCCCCTCGTCCACCATCTGCAAAATCGGCGGTATCAGTTCCGTCAGGCGGATAAAACGCTGCACGGTCATCCTGCCCACGCCGAAGCCCTGTGCCACCTTGTCGTCCGTCCGCAACTTCGTCACAACTTGTGACGAGGTTAAGTCTGTGCGGAAACCCTGCCGCTTCATGGCTTCGGATTTCATCTTGTAAGCAAACGCCCGCTCCGATGGCAGGATATTCTCACGCTGCAAATTGCTGTCTACAAGGGTGATGATGGCTCGGTCACGGTCTAAGGGCAGGACAAACGCAGGCACGGTATTTATCCCTGCAAGTTCAGAAGCACGGACACGCCGCTGTCCTGCAATCACTTCATAACCGTCCCCGTCCTCTTTCGGGCGTGTGATTATCGGCGTGACAATGCCAAATTCCTTGATGCTTTCCGCTAACTCTGACAGTGTTTCATCTTCTGCCACATGAAACGGATTGTCGGGGAACGGGTACAAGTCTTTGGTCTTTAACACCTTAAAATCCTGTTTCTTCATTCACATATCTACCTTTCTTTCGCTCTGCTTCTATGATTTTTCTGCAATTCTTCCAACACTTCGGGCGGTATTTTTGACAGCAGCCGCCCCATCTGCTCGTTGGTTCTCTGCAATTCAAATATCTTCTGATTCGCTTTCTGCACCTTTAGTTCCTGCTCGTACTTTTCATCACGCATACGCCCCGCATAGTCTGATTCCTGCCCAATTCTCTCTTTCAAACTGTCGATATACGCCTGCTGTTTCCCGATTTCCTTAGAGAATTTCTCCACGTCTGGCAGCCATGCAGAGAGTAAATCTAACGCTTTATCCCTTTTCTTCCCTGCGTTAAAGGCGTTGATGTCGGATAGGGCAGACACGATTTCTTCATACTGTTTATCAAGCCTGCCGCCTAATTTATAGAGCCATGTGGGGACGTGTTTCCGCTTGGTTTCCATTGAGGACTGCCCCCGTTCAAGCTGATTCCACCGTGAGGACATCCGCTCATGGTAGGCGGTCTGCCACTCGGATAATGATTTCTGGTTGCCTAAGATAGCTTTCGCTGACAGCTTATTGTCTGGCGTAATCGGCACAAAGCAGAGGTGCATATGGGGCGTTCTCTCGTCCATATGGACGACAGCGGAGAGGATATTCTGCTTTCCAACACGCTCCGAAATGAAGTCAAGAGCCGTCTGGAAATACGCTTTTTGTTCTTCGGGCGGTAACTGGTTCATAAATTCTGGTGAAGCTGTGATGAGCGTTTCCACCATCATCACGCTGTCTTTCCTTGTCCTGCACCCCGCTTCGGCTACCATGCGGTTAATCTCTTTCTTGTAGGTGTACTTTGGTGGTGCTATGAGATGGTAATTGTTTTTAGAGCGTTCCATATCTATATCTGGGTTGCTTTTGTAGGCTTCTTTCTTCCGCTCGTTGTGGCGTTCACAAGCCGCAACGCCGCCCGCTTTTCGTTTCTGGAAACGCAGGATTGCATAAGGCATAGGCGGATTCCTCCTTTCTTTCGGCGGGTGACCGTCCTTTGGGGTGACAGCGGTGACGGTGGTGACAGCAGTTTTGGGATACCCCCTGCCGACTGCCGCAACTGTCACCCTCACCCCCTGCATGACGGTCATGTCGATGATGACGGTGTTTTTGGGATACCCCCCTCGCAAGAGCCGTCACCGTCATGCCGCCATTCTTTTATCCGAAGCCGTAAGGCGTAGGATAGCAGGGCACAGCCCTGCCTTAAGGGAGTCCAGAGGGAACGTCTGGCACACGACTTTGCAGGGCAAAGTGTAGTGTGTTACACCCTGTAAACGCAGTCGGAAAAATCGGAATGATTTTTCTGACCGCAGGGGTGGTTTTACACGACCGAAAAGGGCGAGTAAATCTCACGCCTGCATTTTGCGTTTACGGGGTGTTCTCCCGTAGGGATGACAGCGGCAGGGTATCCTAAAATCACTGTCACCACCGTCACTGCTGTCACCCGCAGGGCAGAGCCGCCAGCTTTACATGGCTTTAAGCGTCAATGACAGTAACAGGGGGGTATCCTAATATCGCTGTCACCACCATCACCGCTGTCACCCGCCCTCCTTGCAAGGGCAATCCGCCTGCCGTCTTTCCTGCGGCTGTACTGGTAGCAGATACGGTTCTCGCTTAAAAATGTGGTGCGGTATTCATTCAGCCATTTCGTAATCACCGTGGGTATGGTTTCCGTTTCCCCCATAGCGGCTAACAGTTCCGTTGCCGTGCCTATCCATTCTTCCTTATCCCTCATAAAATCCACCAACCGAAAAAGGACATCTGGTATCGTTTCTTTCGCAAGCTGCTCCTGCGTTTTCCGCTCCACAAGCTCCCAACGGCAATCACGGAAACGCAGCGTGTATTCCTGATAAGGCGTGTCCCTGCCCGTCACATACAGCTTGGCGGTGTCAGACGCACGTTTCTCCTTTTCCAGAACAAAGGTAGCGTCCGCACTCCCCGTTAATCCTGTCGTCCCAGACACCTTGTTGAACACGTCGCTGTCATTCTGCTTTCGGATGTGGTGTACGACAATGACCGCCAGAGAGTGCCTGTCGGCAAAGTCTTTGATGAGGGAGATGTCCCCATAGTCGCTTGCATAGGCATTGTCTTTTGAAGCTGTACGGACTTTCTGCAAGGTATCAATGACAATGAGCCTGCTGTCTGGGTAATCTTTCAGATAATCTTCAAGCTGCACGATAAGACCGTCTGACAGCTTGCAGCTTGCCACGGCAAAGTGGAGCCGCCCGCTTGCTTCGTCCGTCAAACGAAATAACCTGTCCTGTATGCGGCAGAACGTGTCCTCAAGGCAGAGGTAAAGCACATCGCCCTCCATTGTCGGCATATCCCATAAAGGGATTCCCTGCGACACGCATAAGCATAGCTTCAGCATGAGCCAGCTTTTGCCTATCTTCTGTGAGCCGCAGAACAGCGATAAGCCTGTCGGGATAAGGCTGTCCACCACAAAGGATGGTTTCTCAAGCGGTTCATAAAGGAGCGTTTCGGCGTTGACTGTCTGTAACTTCTGCATGGCTTTCCTCCTTTCGGGCGGTGTCTTTGTTTTCGTTGCACATAGGCGTTGACCTCCTTAAAAATAGATTTACTCCCACGGAAAAAAGTGAGAGTATGTAATGCCGCCAATCCCACACAAATAAAAAACAGATTTCTTTTTCGGGCGGTGTCGGTCACGGTTGGAGATATTTCTTCAATTTCCGCCTTTACTTTCTCCTTTGCAATCGCAACAGATTTCTGTATTGCCGAAGCGGTGCAATGCTCCATAGCGGCGATTTGGTAAAAATTGAACTCATACTCGTAGTAGAGCAGGAAACGCCGCCTTTGTATCTCTGGAAGGCTCCCAACCGCCTTATAGAGCGTTTCATTCCGTTCTTCCTCAACCATGCGTTCATCAAGGCTCTTAGGCACACGCAACGCCCGTCTGTAAAGGGTTTCGTCCCATACCTCGTTAAACTCCCTGTGCCGCTCGTCCCATTAGAAAAGATTCCTGTTCCTGCGCTCCATCTGCCGAAACTCCATAAAGAACTGTTCCGACACTTCCAACTCGTGGGATTTGCCCTGCCCGTCCTTAAAGCTGATAAAATACCTTGTGCCGCTTTCCGTGGATTCCTCCCGAAGCGTGTATGCCTTAACCCTGTATGCCATCCTGTTGTCCTCCTGCAAAAAATGAGTGAGGGGATTTCCATCCCTCACCCAGTAGCCCGCAGGATGGCAGGCTGTTTTAGAAGCTATAAAATTTTCCGCAGCTTCTTCCGCAGATGGTCTAACCTCGCATAGATGGCACCAGTCGTCAAATGCACAAGCGGGGCAATCTCCTTTGTGGAATACCCCTGCATTTTCAGCAGGACGATTTTCAAGGTACGCCCGTCCACCGTGACTAATACTTGATAGAGATTTTCGCTCTCAATCTCTTCCAGTAACTCCGCAACCGTACCCACTTCCGCCTGCCGCTCCCTGCCTGCCATGTCCTCAAGATATTCCGCAACGTCATTCGTCCATCGGTAAAACCGCCTGTTGGAATTGAAGTCTGCCCTGTCCGCCATGCGTATCTGCTCAATGGTCGCTTCATCAACGCCGCACTCACGCAGCAGCTTTTCCTCCGCTTCTTTCCAGATACGCCATTTCCTGTCCTCCCGTCCGTGGTTGTATGCCATTCTTACTTCCTCCAATCAGAATTGATTGAGAGGGCAGAGAAAAGCCCCCTCATCTTCCCAAAGGAAAAAACAAGGGGGCTGAACGCCTTAAATTTTAATTTTCTATTATCTTTCTTAGTTTTATTAGGATTCTGGCTTTGCGTTTGTTTACAACGCTCTGGGTTATGCCCAACCTCGCCCCGACTTCACGCTCGGAAAGTCCGTCAAAAAAGATTGCCTGTATCAGCTCCTGTTCACTATCCGACAGCAAAGGCAGGGCGGCTTTCAGCCTGTCCACCATGACCGCATTGACAACGGTTTCTGCAATGTCCACCGCTTCATCAGTGATAAAGTCCAGAGGATTCCCCTCGCTGTCCGTAAATCCGTCGAGAGATAGCAGTCTATTCTTTGTATCTAATTTTTGCAGATAACGCCACCGTTCCTTGTCACGGTAGAAGTCTGTGTATTGCTCCCTCACGACTTCAAGCAGACAGCCTTGAATGGGGATAAACAGCTTGTCCATATAGGTCTGGTCGGATTCCCTGCAACGGCAGAACTCCGTGTAGGATAATTCCACATAGCCGCCACTTTCTCTGATATATACCTTTCTTGGTGCATATTTCACCATAAATACCTCCCATCTGAATTTTTGAAATGTAAAAAATCCAGATGGAGAGGCGGAGAACGACACCGCATATCAGAAACAGCCCTACGGCACTTTCCAACAAAAATCGACAAAAGAAAAACCGCAAAGGCTCTGTGACCTTTACGGTTATAGGAAATAGTAATTCTATTGTATGGAGATTGTACTTCTACTTTCAAGGTGAGAAGTACCGTTGCACTGGCAGAAATTTTTTAACTGGTTTCCTGCCGTTCTCTGATATGCTATGTATTGATAAATTTTGCTTCGTATGAGCAGATAGATAACTGCCCGAAAAAAGGACATAAAAAAATCCCTCCAAATTTAAAAACAAATTCAGAGGGTAATTTAGGGTATAACAAAATAACCCACCCGAATATCGTTTTTTTTATTTGGTGAGTTTGTTCTTTCAAATACGAAACAAAAAGAGCCGATGATTCGTGAATTGTTCCACAATTTCATCGGCTCTGCGTCTTAAGCGTCTGGCTCTTTGATGACAGTTATCTTCAAGTTGTCAACTTTAATCAATCTTTCTTGTCTGCATTTTGGACAATAAAGGGGATAATTCTCCAAAACAGTGTCCTTCCTAATTTTATTACGGGTTTTGCTCCCACAAACAGGACACAATATCCATTCGCATTTCATCATAATTAGTCTCTAATCCTTTCAAATCTCATTTTATATGACTTTTGCAAGCTGTTAAGCTAACTTGTGGAACATATGCCGAACCTTATCTATACGGCTATTCGGGCGGCGGGGTTGGCAAATAAATTTACCAATAGCTGGCTGGTATCCTTTTAACTCTGTCAAGCAGACTCCCTGCCCATTTGTGAAATAAGTTAAATCGTTCCTGTATTCTTGAATACATCTAGCAGGGATTTCTCCTTTCAGAATGACCTCGTCATTCTTTATCTGAGTACTTACAATATCTGCACAATACCTTGGAGCATCATGATACGCCCGTGAGAGATATTCCTGCGGTGCATAAATTTCAAAGTGGAGATATGGCTCTAATAGTTCTGTCCCTGCTTTTTTTAAAGCCTGCTCCAATACGATAGGGGAAAGCAGCCGAAAGTCTGCGGGGGTACTTACAGGACTATAATACAATCCATATTCAAAACAGATTTTACAGTCTGTCACTTTCCATCCATACAGCCCCTGCTCGCAGCCATAAAGAACCCCCTCCATAACCGCATTTTGGAACGATTGATTTAAATATCCAAGTGAAACTCTGCTTTCATACTGCACTCCGCTTCCAATAGGGAGCGGCTCTATGGACAACCCGACAGAAGCCCAGAAAGGATTTGGCGGGACTTCTATGTGGATGGTATATTCTGCTTTTCTAAGCGGTCTTTCCATATATATAACAGTAGGCTCTTTTATTTCTGCCTCCACATGATATTTTTCCTCAAGGATGGCACAAATGACTTCCATCTGCACATTCCCCAAAAAAGAAAGTATAATCTCATGCGTTGTAGTATCCACATAATATTTTAAAAGAGGGTCGCCATCTGAAATTTCTGTAAGTGCCCCAAGCAATATTTCCCGCTGTTCAGATTTCTTTACTGCAATCGTTGTTTGGAGCATAGGGAGAGGATTTTCAATAAATTTTCTCTGCGGCAACAGTATTTCGTTCCCCAAAATACTGTTTAGCTGCAAAACATCATTTGGTAAAATTACAATATCACCAGAGCAGGCTGTATCGGATGAATATAATTCACCGTTTGTCGGAACACACATCTCTGTGATTTTTATTTTCTCTTTTTCAGATATTCTAATAACATCCCTCAAATGCAATGTTCCGCTATATATACGCACATAAACAAAACGCCGCCTTTTCTCTGAATATTCAATCTTAAAAACCTGCCCGCATAGTTCAGATTGACCTTCAGGCGTTGATGAATAAAATTTACTGGCAATTACTTCTATAAGCTGCCGAATCCCCAGATTGTTTTTAGCGCTTCCGTGATAAACGGGAAATAACGTTCCGTTTTGGAATCTCCTGTTTTCTTCCTGTTCCAGTTCTGACATTTTAAACGGTTTCCCTGACATATATTTCTCTAATAGTTCATCGTTTCCCATAATTACCGCATCCCACTGTTCCATATCGTCATTGTCCGTTACATTTATATGGGGATGCTGCCCAACCTTTTGCTTCACTATAATTTCCGAAGAAAGCTTTGCTTTCATTTCCCGATATACCATTGGCAAATCAATCCCCTCTTGGTCAATTTTATTGATGAAAAAAATTGTCGGAATCTTCATTATCTGTAGTGCATGAAACAGTATACGGGTCTGTGCCTGTATGCCATCCTTTGCAGAAACTAATAATACTGCTCCGTCTAATACGGATAAAGAACGGTATACTTCCGCCAAAAAATCCATATGGCCTGGCGTATCTATAATGTTGACTTTTACATCCTCCCACTGAAAAGATGTCACTGCTGTCTGGATAGTGATTCCCCTTTGACGCTCCAAATTCATTGTATCTGTCCTTGTTGTGCCTTCATCTACGCTCCCTAGTTCTGCAATTGCACCACTGGTATACAATAAACTTTCCGTTAATGTTGTCTTTCCTGCGTCAACGTGAGCCAGAATGCCTAAGTTAATTATTTTCATGTGATTTTCCTCCTATCAACACCCAAAAAAGGGCATAAAAATACCCAGTGATAAATACTCCTATCACTGGGTAAATAACTCCAATAGCCCCAAAACACTTATATGTTTTCGGGCATATAAAATTACATGATAAAAGTATTCTTAAACTGGGTACAAAAAACTAAGCCCCATATTAAAAGTGAAACGGGACTGCTACTTTTTGTTCCCACTATCAAATTGACAGTTTATTTAAGAATACCTTGCCGCATATTTATTAACTCCTTGTATAATACTGAATCTAATTATATTCCTTAACCCTTTATTTGTCAAGCTGACAAACTAAAGCAGAAAAAGCGGCAGGATTTCCCCCTGCCACTAATCATCTGTTTATGCAAAAATAATTTCCTTTTCCACAATCTCCCTCGCACAAGCCCTTATGTTATTGAGGCATCCTGTCCATTCTAAGGCGTTTTCTGCCTTTAGCTGTTCCGTTATGCCCTGTGCCTGTTTCATACCCTCTATGAGCCTTTCAAAGCGTTCCTGTGCCTGTCTGTTGATGTCGGCAAGGTAGGCGTTTAGCCTGCCGCTTGTAAGAAGATTGGTGTATGTAACTTTACGGTACTGTTTTAGATAATCTAAATGCCGTTGCCCCCAGATGCCTATTGCCTGTTCTTCTTCGGCGGGTACAGTTAAGCACGGTATCAAATAATCCCCTTGCCTTTCGTATTTGCCGCCCAGTTCCTCAAATAATGATTTTGCCATTGTCTGTTACCTCCACATTCTTTTTTATTTTGAATGTCCGCAAAATCCGTCCTACATCAGACGGCTTCCACGGACAGTCAAGGTGATGGAGGGCAATGAGCCTGTCCTGTACGTTGGTACCAGCACCGAGTTTTGGAGTGGAACCCATAAGGATTCTCACCTGCCCGGCCCGTACCTTTGCAAACAAATCTGCTTTCTTTGTCTCCGTGTTGTATTCATGGATAAACGCAATCTCTTCTTTCGGGATTCCCCTGGCAACCAGTTTGTTTCGGACATCATCATATACATTGAAAGTCCCATCCCCTTTTGGAGTAGACAAGTCACAGAAGATCAGCTGTGTTGTCCGATCTGCTTTTCCCTCGTCCCATACCTGAAAAGCATTTTCCACACAGGTATTGACCTTGCTTTTTTCTGCATCCGGAAGGAGTTCATTTAATAGCCTCTGATCCAATGCACATTTTCTTCCGTCATTGGTAATCTTGAGCATGTTGTCCACCGTTGGATTCACAAGACCGGCTCTTACTTCTTCCGCACGTTCCGAAAAGGCACTGACCATTTCCTGCTGTTCTTCACTTGGTTTTAAGACTTCATTGATAAACTCTGCTTCCGGTACAGGAAGATTCAGCATATCCGATGTCTGAATATCAGCAGCTTCCTTAAAAATGGAGATCAGCTCTGGAAGATTAAAAAAACGGGCAAACCGTGTTTTTGCACGATAGCCCGTCCCTTCCGGTGACAATTCAATGGCTCTTGAATTATAGGTACATTATGGAAATTTAATTGATTTCTCCAACGAACTTGTAGAAAATCCTGATATTCTGGACTTTCTCTCCGTCGATGGTCTGAGGTTCAGATACCTCAATCTTTTCGATAAGACGATTTACTATGGCTGTGGTCAGCTCTTTGATCTCTGCACATTCCACCATTTCATTGGCAAGCTGTTCCGCTTTGCAGGTGCTGTCCTTCAGATTGTCAGCCGTAGTTTTCAGTTTTTCAATTTCTTCGGTTGTTTCTTTCTTTTCCTGTTCAAAATGAGTGGACAACATCCGGAACTGCTGTTCTGACACAAGCTGCTTTGTAAAATCCTCATACAGCTTGATGAACTGTCTGTCCGATTCGAGGAGCTTTTTCTCCAGTTTCTCCAGCTTTTTCTGGATATTTTCCCGGTTATTCGCCGCTGTCGTATCCATCTGCCCCAATACCTTCCGCATGAATTTCTCCCTGTTTTTTATGACCCTTTTTGCATGGGTCTGGATGTCCGCAAGTACAAGTTCCTCCAGATCGTCCGCATTGATGCGGTGCTGGCTGCAGAACCCGGTTCCCCTCACACGGTAAATGCGGCACTGGTAAAAAGTCCGTTCAATGACTGGCTTCTCCTTATTCCTGCCATCGGTATGCACCATCAGGGTACTTCCGCAGTCGGCACATTTTAAAATGCCCCGGAACTTATTCTCATACCCGGAAGTACAGGGCTTGACTTTCGTATGACGGTCAAGGATTTCCTGCACCGTATCCCATGTGTGTTCATCAACAAGTGCATCATGGTCACTGGGAATAATGGTACGCTCACTCATGGGGATATACCCCCTTGTTTCCTGCTTGAAATGCTTCTTATCATATTTCTGCACCCAGAAATAGCCTTTGTAAAGCGGGTTTCGTAAAATCCGGATGATGGTCTCCTGTTTCCAGTTATAGGCATCATCTTCTTTTACCAGAAACTTTCCGAAGTATTCCGGCTTATAATATGCCGGCTTTGGGATTTTCTGTTCATAAAGGATTTTCCCGATTTTATTGTTTCCCATTCCCTGAAGTGCAAGCTGGAAAATATAACGGACGGTTGGTGCGGTTTCCTCATCGGCAATCAGGTGGTTTTTGTCCTCCGGGTCTTTCTGATACCCGAATGGTGCGTGTGTTCCCATGAATTTTCCCTGGCTTGCCCGGATGTATTTACCTGACTTCACCTTTTTGGAAACATCCCTTGAATAAAACTCATTAAGAATGTTCTTAAACGGGGTAATATCCATCTCCCCGCTGTTTGCAGAATCCACACCGTCATTGACGGCGATATACCGTACCTGATGTTTTGGGAAAAATACCTCGATATAAGCGCCACTCTCCAGATAGTTCCTACCTAGCCTTGAAAGATCTTTCGTGATCACACAGGTAACTTTTCCTGCTTCAATGTCCGCTATCATCTGCTGAAAGGACGGACGGTTGAAATTCGTACCGGAATAACCATCGTCTACATAAAACTGATAATTATAAATCCCCAGTTCCTCTGCTTTTCTTGTCAGGATCGCTTTCTGGCTCTGGATGCTCATGCTCTCGCCCACGTTGCCGTCATCCAATGATAATCTTGCATAAAGTGCTGTCCATGTTTCTCTGATTTCTGTTGTCTGCATATTGACCTCCTGTGGTTTCTTCAATATCCAGTGACAGAAATACGCTGTCTTTATTATAGCGATTCCTGCCACCTCCTGCAACTGCTGATTTTATTTTTCCGGTGAAATCTGCATCTTTTCTCATCCCACCTTTTTCTGATTTTCCAGCTTCTCCTTTACATTCTGTTTCGCCGCTTCTTCACTAACGGCAGTCAGTACCTTTTCCATGCTCTCCTTGCCGGAATAAACATGTTCCACCACATAGCGGATCGGTTCTCTCCGGCGGTTCCCTGCTTTTCTCTGCATAAAATCCCTCCATAAATACCAATGCTGGCAGAGGATTATCCCTGCCAGCACACCAAATGTCAAACTATTGTTTCTGTTTTTCGTAGTCCTGCAATCTTTACTCATTGCAATCTCCTTTCTGCCTGCCGGGGGACATCCCGGCAGATTTTCCTTAACGATGTATAAATCTAAAGTCCCATTTCCTGACGTTTCTTCTTTTGCTCCTGCCCCCTGTCCATCTTTTCATGCTGTCGGCTCTGGGACTGGTCTTTGTTCTTCTGCTCCCGCTCATCTATCTTCCGGTTATGACGAAGCAACTCCACATAGGCAAGATTGACGGTACTCCTGCCGTAACGTCTGGACTGTTTCTCGTATTCCTGTGTCAGCTCTTTGATCTGTGCTTCCCACTTTTTCGGTGTGAATTTTTCTCCTTCCCGAAGAAGTTCATAGACCGGAATACGGAGTTCTTTCGCCGTTTCCAGTTCTTTCTTATGCTGGCTGTGATAAACTGCCTGTGCGATTCCTTTCTTCTGCAGATATTCATTACGGATGGGAATGTATGGAGCATAGGCGGCATAAGCCTCTGACAGTTCCTTTAACCGCCGGATTTCCCTTCCATCTCTGTTGCAGATTTCCTCTGCTTCTTTCTTGGAAGCTTCTTGCTGTACTGCAAAGGTTTCCAGTGCTTCAAAGCTGTCAATGCCTTTTTCTTCCACGAACCTCCGCACGTTTTCAATATCCATCAGTGCTGCACGATTACTTACCTTTTTTAAATTCGGTGCCTGTATCAGCGGCAGATGAAGCCTTCCAAATGCTGCAAGAATACATTCCAGCATTTCCAGAACCTCATTTTTCATCGCTGCAAATACGCTGACTTCCTTTGTACCGGAAGTTTCTTTCTGTATCGAACCAACTGCCGTCTGTTCTGCTTCACCTTCCTGTGCCGCAAGGATGTCTCCTGCCATTTTTCCTGCTTTCTTTTCTGCGGCATTCTTTGCAGCTTCCGCAGCTTTTTCCTGTTCCCATTTCTCCAAATTTTTCACACTGTTCCATGCAATATCATAGAACATCCTTGCCCTTTGCAGCGTCTGGTTATGCTCCATGATTGCCCGGTTCGCATCCCCTTTTTCGGTACGGATGCCTTTCCTCTCCAATGCACTGGCAATCGGACCTAAGTGCCTGGTCGGCTCCTGCTCCAGTCCCAGCTCTTTAAAAGAACGGTGTTCCCAGTACTCCGGCAGTCCGATCCGGTCATTCACCACATTGATGGTGTCCGTCAAATCCTTTCTCCATTTCCGGGAATTACCTTTTTCATTCCAGTCATTCACATCTACCGCCCTGCTCTTAAATCCCCGTCCGGACTTATTGCGGATTTTATTGCCGTCTTTATCAAGGATATATTCCTTTCTCTGCTTGGCTCCCCACTTCCCGTTTTCTTCCACCGGGCGCAGGGTGAGCATAAGATGGAAATGCAGGTTATGGATGCCATTTTGATTAACAGAATCATGGATTGCCCAGTCCGCACACATCCCTTTGGAAACAAAATTCCGCTGCACATAATCCCGCACCGTTTCTTCTGCCAGCTCATAGCTCCAGTCATTTGGAAGTGCTGCTTTCAGTGTCCGGCAAAGCTGGGCATTTTTCTGTTTCTCATTCAGCTCCACAGAGTTCCACAGCACTGCCCTGTCCAGCCATTCCTCCGGTGCATATTCCGGGAGATTGATTTCACAATGCACCAAATCTTCATGGTATTTCGGGCGATACGTTTTCCCGTCATACTCGCTGACAAGAACACTCCTGCTGATGTAAGAAGCTGCATCTACCGCCGACTGCCCTTTGCTCCGCTTTACAATGCTGAACCTTGTGCTGGCATATTTCGTGCGCATACTCACAAAGTTCCTCCCTTACCGTAAAATAGAGGGCTGCAAGAAAAGCCTTTGCAGATGGACGAAAGCCGGGTGTGTTTTCCGGGTTACGGGCAGATGCAAAGGATACAAGGGGGTAGGAAGCGCAGCGGACGGAGGGGAAAGGTTATTGCCCCTCTTGACTGGTGCAAGGCAGGCAACGCCCACCGCAGGTGCCCTCGGAGAGCGCACAAGACCATACGGAGTGTGGTCTATCTGTGCGCACCCCATAACTGGGGTGAACCCATACTCCCGGAGATACTGCTTACACTCCCTGCGAAAAACTGCCACCCGCAAAATCTTTTGAATTGGCGTATCCGCCGCTGTTTTCTTTTGTCTTCGTTTCATCGGCGTGACCGCCGTTTCTGTCTTTTTCATCTTCCATCTCATCCGCATTTTTCTCCATCCTTTTTACGTTTTCCACCGCCTGCCTGCACTCTGCCGAAGCAAGAGCCGCTGACAAGATCACATTCAGTTCTTTTTCTTCATACTGATAACATTCCGGGAAATACTTTGCAACAATGCCGCCCATCAGATATTTATGATGGTTCTGTGCTTTCCTGCGTTTCTCATTCTCCTTTTTGCGCTCTGCCTCATATCTTGCCTTTGCCTGTTCCAGATTTTTCAGTGCCTTATCCATTGCAGCACTGGTTTCATTCCTGTTTTTTATCATGTGTTTATACTCCTTTTCTCATTTTTCTGTTTGATTTTTTATTTTATGGCATAAAAAAACAGCCTGAACCTTTTCCATGTCCATAGCCGCTCTCCTGCCATTTGGTTTTCTATTTTTCTTAATTTCCGTATTTTCACGGACAGCTTTCTTCCTGACACAGAGCTGTCACCTCTGTGTGCGGTTCTTTCATAAATTTCCCGCATTTTTATGGCGGTTCATTTCCTGCATCCTCTGCCTTGCCCATTGGCTGTGCTCCTCGTTTACCTTTCTCGGTTTCCGAAGATTGATGAGGTGTTTTTCACAGGAATAGGTTTTACTCACTTCGGTCTGCTCTACCACCTGGTAATGCTCCGGATAAGCTGCAGCCAGTGCATCCAGTTTTCGCATCATCTGCGGGCTGGCTGTATAAATACTGGCTTCCTGTTCATCATTATTAAAATTGATAATCGTTTCCTGCTCATACTTTGTCAGTTTCATCTGCTTTTTTCTCCTTTCCGGCTCCCGCCTGTTTTGCTTTATTTGTATGCTGTTCCATCCACAAAGCCAGCTTCTGCTTTGTGACAAGTTTCCGCCCTCCCACCTGCAAGGTTGGAAAATCCGGACGGTTTAATAGCTGATACGCTCCTGCCTTTGAAATAGAAAGGGCCGATGCCAGCAGTTTTGCATCCAGCACGTCCGGCAGCGTTTCAAATAATTCTTTCCCCACAAAAATCACCCCCTGTCCGGAAATGGGTAAAAGAAAGCAGCTATCGTAAGGATAGCCGCCGATGGGATGGATGGATTAGAATGTTTCCAGATATTTTTGATATTCTTCCGAGATAAAATCCTCATAACAGTCTGCAATATGGCGGATTCTTTTCAGCACCGCACCGTGTGTCTTATAGCCTACAGCTTCCGCAATCTCCTGTAACCTATGCCCCTTCATTTTCATTTCCAGAATCTTTTTTATCACGTTCGGAAAGCCCTGCAGCAAACTCCGCAATCTGAAGCTCTGACAACACCGAATTTTCAAACGCACTCCTTGTATCCGGAATATCAAAGTCTATGCTATTTTCTTCTGCATCCTCTGCAAGCTGCTCTATGGATACCGCCTTTTTCCTGGAACGGCTGTGTTCCCACGAACGCATGAAGTCCAGTTTTACCTGACTTCCCCTTTTATCGAAGTCCTCAATGGTTCGGTTGTTCCAGATTTCATCGATCATAGGCTGCCAGTTCTGTTCCTGTATAATTTCCGGCACGAGGGTACCGATCAGGTTGCCAAACTGCTGATAAGTAAGCCACGGAAGTTCCGTTCCCTCCGGCACGTTGTAAAGCTGCTGGAAAGAAAATCCGCTGACCTCAAATTTGTCACGCAGGAGCGGAAGCATAGAGTAAGAGAGCCGCCACAACGGAAAGTCCCCGGAATACTGCGCCGCACTGCCGGGTATCTCCCGGTAGCCGCCTTTTTGATATGGAACTTCAAAATACTGCCATGCGCTCCATGCCACACAATCCCATACCAGTTCCAGAAATGTATCATTGTTTATCATACTGTCATATTTATCCGTCCGCAGCACCTCATAAGGGCAGCGTGGGAAGTTCAGATAAACAGGACGTTTGCTGACAAACTCCTGCGGCAGACTATAAAATAATGTCAGCCATGCTTTGCCGCTGTTCTTTGGAATTTTTATCACCTGTCCCTGCTTCATTTCAATGATTTCTCCATTGTCATTCTGCTTCTGTTCTTTTACATCTTTCATCCAAAATCACCCCCCTACTGATACATGGCAGAAGTCCCATTAAAATGTTCCAATATTTTTGAATATTTTTGAAAAAGTTTTTTCTCTTTTAAATTTCACAATCTGTCCGTTATTTTCTAATATTTTTCTTCTGCTGTCCATCTGTTTTCAGCGGACATAAAAACAGGCGGTACCCAATCTGTTTGAATACTGCCTGTCACTATAATCTTTTTGTATATCCTATGCGTTTTCCCGCAGCCACCGATTGATGATATACTGCCAGTCCATTCCATCCTGCATGACACGCAGAACTGTAACTGTTTTCACTGCTTCATCCACAGTATAAAACAGCAGATAGGATTCACACGGTTTCATGTAAATATCATAACCACGATACCGGAAGCCTGTTGTATTATACCCGGTCGGAAGTGTATCAAGTGCAAGAACCGCTTTTTTAATCTTTTTGGAAAAGTTTTCTGCATATTCCCGGTACTTAAATTGCTGAAGGATATATTTCTTTTTTTCTTTCACATCCAGCTTGCCGCTCTGGGCAATGACAACTTTGTATTTTTTGTTTTCCATCCGTACCCCTTATACTGCATCAATTTCTGCCCATGCTTCTTCCACTGTCTGCACTCTGCCATTTTCCATATCGTCAATGGCTTCATCCAGCTTTGACAGAAGGACATCCATTGCATCGTTGATCGTATAAGTTGTTTCACGGGATTTCGTTGCCTGTGCCAATGCCATAACCATCACCCTTTCTTAAAATAGCACTCATGTTTCTGTCTTTATCATACCACGAACCATCAGAAATATCTATCATTTTTTGACAGTCACACAACACTGGATCTGATTTAATTATTCACACATTTTTTCATTAAACTTATAACCAACTCCCCACACAGTCTGAATATAGACCGGATGACTCGGATCATCCTCTATTTTTTCCCGAATATGGCTGATATGGCTCATCACAATGTTGTAATCACCGGAATACGGTTCCTGCCAGACCATATCATAAATCTGTTCTTTACTGAATACCCTGCCGGGATTTTGAGCGAGAAGCTGGAGGATTTCAAACTCTGTATAAGTCAAGGCAATTTTATCATTATTCCGCATAACCTCTCGTCGCTCTAAGTCAAGCATTATTCCCTTGTGTTGTAAGTTCGATTTTAGATTCATTTTTTGAAATATAAATTTTTCTCTACCAGCATCCAAAATGGAAATAACAGATTCTATTAAATTTTCTTCATCTCCATCAAAAGATAGCAATAAAATTTTTCCTATACAGCTCACCTCATATTATTTCATGCTATAAAACACTATAACTTTACATTCACTTAAACCAAATGATACAATTTCCCCTCATGGATTTTAAGTACCACATCTGCAGCATCAGCTATTTTTTTGCTATGTGTTACGACAATTACACTTTTTCCCATTTCATGCGCACTTTTCATCAATATCTTAATAATTTCGTCTGCAATTTCTTCATCCAGATTTCCTGTAGGTTCATCTGCAAGCAATACCTTCGCAGGACTTGCTAATGCTCTTGCAATAGCCACTCGCTGCTGCTGTCCTCCTGATAACTGTAAGACCTGCCGTTTCCAGTCTTCCCTCGGTATTCCAACCGCTTCCAAAATTTTCTCTATGTCTTTCTTTCCACCCAGCATCACATTTTCTTCTGGAGTCAAATAATCTATCAGATTATAATTCTGAAAAACCAATGACATATTTTTCTTTCGATAGTTGTGTAGTCCTTTTTTTCTTATATTTACCCCTTCATAATAAATTCCCCCATCCGTCGGAGAATCCAAACCTGCCAAAAGCGATAAAAAAGTTGTCTTACCGGAACCACTTGGTCCCAAAATGGCATACATTTTTCCTATCTCAAAGCCATATGATATATCATCTAAAACTTTTTTGCCTTTATTCGCCTTATAGTAATAGACAACATTCTTTGCCTCAAGAACAATGTTTCCTGCATTTTTACTCATTTCTATAACCTCCTACCCCGTTATTCAGCTCATTTCACTTAATATCTGCTTCGGCCTTTTCTTCATTATCGTGATTCCTGCTACTAATACTGCAATAATCAAAATACCTGATATCATCCCAATATCCATCAGAACCATTTCTTTCGTTATATGAACCTCCACATCTTGTATTTTTAAATCCGGTGCAATATATCCATCTATATAGGTACCAGTATTTTCCTGTTCCTGCTGTTCTAACCTTAAGGTCTGCGTTTCTTTCGCTAAATATGAAGCTGAAGTCTCTGCAATAATTGGGGAAATTGCAAAGGATAACAACATCCCTATAATACTTATCATTACTGCTTCCCATAAAAACTGTACCCATATTTCAAATTTGCACTTTCCAAGTGACATCATAATTCCTATTTCTTGCGTACGATTTTTTATCCAAAACAGAAAAACTAAAACTAAAATCACAAGACCTGACACTGAAACTATTAGTAATAATCCCATACTCATCTGATCCATCTGCCCAAAATTTTCTGTCATATTTTTAATATTTCCATTATTATCAATTAAGTCATATCGTGACCAATCTATATTCGCTTTCTGTACAGACTTTTTAACTTGATCGTACTTCCCTGCATTTTGGACTTTGAATATAGCATACTGATAGAAAGGATTTCCTTCATTTCCGGATGGTTTTTCCGGGAAACTCATATCCGTAAATATTGTATTTTCTGGACGATAAGAATCCCCATACATAATAGATTTTCGTTCTTGCTTTGTTTCATAAATTCCGATAATCTCGGCACTGTATATTGTGGAATGTTCTTTGTCATGGTAATCATTAAACTTTAATAAGTTCCCAGTTTTTAAATGGTTTAGTTCTGCCAATTCTTTCGAGATGACACAAACATCCCTGTCATCTTTTTCAATCATTCTTCCTTCAATCAGTGAAATCTTACCTGCAGATACGTCCATATCCATTTCCATTATGCGATTACCTCGTAGGTTGACACCGCCTACATCCGTACTTTGATCCATATCTGAATCTTCTATTCTCGAAAAATTGACCGGATTCACAACAGTTGCTATTGTTATCAAATTATATTCCTCAATCCCCTCCACCTGAGCTATTTTTTTTACATCATCTTCCTTAACCGTCTCAAATGAGTTATCTGTAACTACCATATCCGCCCCATTTTCTAACCATTTATGAGTAACTCCTCCATAACTGCCCTCCCGATCACCCAGTACATCCATTGCCTGATCTAATCGCTTTCTCCTATTCTCCTCATTTCCTTCTATGCGAAAGGTAGCCCCTATTGCCTGTCTTGTAGCGTCTTGTGTATAAATACTTGCTGAACGGCTTGCCATAGCACCTAAAAATAGGCCACTCATAACAATTACAATAAACAATAGAATAATACTTTTTATCGGTTTTCTTAACACTGAACGTACTCCTCTTTGTAAAACATTCATGTTATCCCTCCATTTCTGCTAAAATTTTTTTTGGCTTTGTACATAATATTGGAAAAAGTGAAATAGAAATAGAAAGCAATAAAATTATTGTTCCTGATAATATGAGATAACATATATCTTTATTTTGTGCATATATTTGCATAGATGTAAAAGCCCCAATACTTTTCCAATCTAAAAACTTTTCCAATACTATCAGCATCTTATCTCCAGTATAAAGAGCTATTATTGTAGAAAATCCAAATACTGAAAAGCATTCCAAAATAATCTGCATAAACAAATCTACTTTTGTTTTTCCAAGACTCACATAAATTGCTATTTCTTTCTTTCTGGCTCTCATCCACATAGACAAAAGCAATGTTATTACAAGTACAGACGATACAACCGATAATCCCAACATCATTTTTACAACCCTAACAACTTGTAAGAGCGGAATTTCCATTTTCTGAAACAGGTTATCTGCTTTCATCACTCTATAGTTTTTCAAAATGCGTGTTACTTCTAGCTGTGTTCTGCTCAACTGCTCTGGATTATCTACATATACGATTAAGTTTTCATATCCGCACGTTTCTTGTAAATGACATACGAACTCGGGTTTTCCATAAATTGTATTTTCAATTCTGTTTACTGCTAATGGTTCCTTCCCTTGCTTTTCTTCTATACCCGAAATATAGATTCCTGATATGCTTGCCTGTGATTGTTCACCTGAATGAGATTTGAAACAAACAGTTTCCCCTATTTCCCATTGATTTACTTCTGCAAGAAACTGATTTACTACTATTTCACCTTCTTTGCGAGGATATTTTCCTTTCGTCAGATGAATTTGCCCGTCAGCAAATGGGCCATCATCTTCAAGGCTATCGTAGGCCATTATGCGCAATTTTTGGTTGTCTGCATCAACACTCTCACTTTTCGTTATAATTTTAAAATCCATTGGATATAACTGCACTTCTGCTACTCGATTTACCGCCTTCACATTTTCCAGTTTCTCAAGTTTTTTGTATTCATCATCCGTAAACAATTCCTCCGCTTTTTCCCGTTCGATCAACAATTTCGCTTTTGATTTCCCTAATAGTTCAATTCTTGCTACTTCGGATGCCCGTAATATAGTGACAGTAGATAAAATCATTGTTTCGGTAATAAGCAATACCCAAAACAAGATAATCGCTTTTCCTTTTTTCCTGAAAAGGTAGCGGAATGCTCTTTCTGCAAAATTCATTCCCATTCTCCTTCCTTTTCAAATCGGTCAATAATTACCCTTTTAGCCAAAAACGTACCATCCTCCTGGTAATCCCCATACAGATAGAGCATTGACTGCTTTTTCACTTCTTCTTTCCGGCAATCCTCAAGCGTAATACCCGTCATCGTTGAATGAGAAATCTGAAAATAGGTATTTTCTCCATATACTATTTTCACCTGATTCATTTCTTCAACAACCGCTCCCGGAGCAGGAACCATTTCTGCATCATCCGTCTGCGTCCCTATGCTGATATTACATCCTGTGTCTGAAAATTCCAAAACAGCTCCACGCAAATCTGCATTTGCCAACACTTCTGAATCGTCCGCTGAGTTCTCTTTGTCATCAGCATTACTACTTGACTCGTTCTCGTAACCGCCTTCTTTTTTCTCTTGATCATTCAGTATATCAGATACATTCTCGGTAGTTGTCTGATTATCCCCTGTTACTTTTGAATCAAAATTTTTATTGCTGCACCCAACAACTGATACGGTTCCTATACAACCCAAACATAATACTATACATATTTTTTTCTTCATTTATAAAAAATCCTCCATTACATATTTTTTCTTTATATTATAAAAATTGAATGTATGATTTTCCCGTTTTTTTTATGTATTTTATATGTATAAAAAGGCTGTTGTGATTTTCCGTCACAACAGCCTTCTGGTTGGTTCATAACATCTTATTTCCACTTTTATGCCTTTTTCTGTATTTTCAATACAATAAGGAAACTGATGCTGTTCTAAAATCATTTTTGTAATATATAATCCCAAGCCGCTTCCACCAGTTCTTTTATTTCTGGATTTATCAATACGATAAAATGCATCACATAATTTTGGAATTTCTTTCTCATCAATAGATTCCGTTTCATTTTCAATCCAAAAAATTATTTCTTCACCTCTTTTATACACTCCAACCCATATATTTCCATCCTCATTCGTATATTTAATTGCATTTCCTACCACATTACTTATGACCTTCGTGAAAAGAGCTTCATCTGCCCGTATCCAAGTTGATTCTTCTATTCGTATATGAAACTGTAATCCCCTATCAATAGCCATATCTTCCTGTTCCTTAATCACATTCTCAACAAGTTGGTGAAGTGGTATATCTATCAATTTCAACTCAAATCCCGATGTTCTAATTTTTGAAACATACAGAATTTCCTGCACCATATTCTCCATGGAATTAGCTACTTCAAAAGAACGTTTTAAATATCTATCTCGGTCTTTATATCCCCCTACTTCTAATAACATTCCCTGAATTTGTCCTTTTAGAATTGTAATCGGAGTTTTTAATTCATGCGAAACAGCTGAAAAAAAAGCCATTTGTTGTTGTTCCAGTTGCTGCTCAAGTTTGATGCTTTTCTCTAAATCAGTATTTTTTTCTTTCAATTCATCCAAAGCACTCTCTAATTTTTCCGAAAGTTCGTTCAGATTTTCTCCCAAAATTCCAATCTCGTCCCTCCGGTCTTCTGTATATCGAACTCGAAAATCAAGATTTGCCATTTTTTTTGAAACTTCACTCACCTTTAAAATTGAACGCGTAATATATTTTGTGTATAAAGCAGCAATAGCTAATGCTGCCAAAAAAGTAATAGCCCCCAACATAGGTAAAATTCTTTTTAATGATTCCAGTCCAATATTTACTTTCTCCTTGTTTCCAAACACTTGAATCCAATATGTTTTTCCATTCGTTAACTTACAGGAATAAGATTCCGTTATCCCACTGCCTAACAGAATATCTTCTACATCTGTTCCAGGAGCCAGTGAATATTCCATATCTCCATATATACCAAGTACCTTTTCGTCACTATCTTTTAAGACAATAGAAATCCCATGCTCCAATGCAAACATTTTTAATATTCCATCTATTTCCTGCACTGAAGTATTCGATAATTGAAGTACCATTTTTTCCGTCTGATTACTCAAACTTCTATCCAACTCTAAAAAATAGCTCCGTGACATCCCCAATGCAACCATTCCATAAATCGCACTACCAACAGTAATCAATAAGCATACTGTAATTATAAATATTTTTGTAGACAAATGTTCTCTAATTAGCTTTATCAATTCGATACCCCACCCCTCTTACCGTTTTTATATAATCCCCTGCTTTTCCCAATTTTCTCCGCAAATTTTTGATATGATTGTCAACTGCACGTTCTTCACCTTCAAATTCATATTTCCATAGACGATTTAAAAAGCTCTCTCTTGTTATCACGCATCCCTGATTTTCAATCAATTCTTTCAAAATTTCATATTCTTTCTGTGTCAAATCAATTAACTTTTTCCCTATTTTCACTTGATAATTTCCTACAATCAATATTATCTCTCTGTATTTTAACTCGTGATCTTTTGTTATATCTACTCCTTCATATCTACGCAGAACAGCTTCTATTTTTTTTATCATAATTGGAAGAGAAATCGGCTTGGGGATATAGTCATCTATTTGCATTTCAAATCCCTTTATCTGGTCTTCTTCTCTTCCCAATGCACTTATCATAATGATTGGTACTTCCGATTCTTTTCGTATTAGTTCACAAACTGCATACCCATCCATTTTAGGAAGTAAAATATCGAGCAGTATCAAGTCAATTTGTTCTTTCAGAAAAACCGCAATACCATCTATTCCATCAGATGCCGTAATCACTTCATACCCTTGATCCTCTAAAAAAAACTGTATCAGCTCTTGAATATCCAAATCATCTTCTATAATTAAAATTTTTTTCATTCTTAGCTACCTCTTATTTTCCGTTTTTTTTATTTTATCAGTTTTTCTTGTAGTTTTTGTGTATTTCGTTTTTTTAGTATCAACTTTTTTCAAATTACTATCTTAAACAAACACTTACTTTTACATTATCATTTTAAATGTTGAAAGAGGTAGCAGAAAATGCTTTTCGCACCTTCTGTCGCTTTTCACTTATGCTTCATTTATTGCCTTTTTTCTTTGCTAATCCATATCTATTTCTGGCTTCCTTGCTTCCTGTCTGTTCCAACATTTCCTTTTTCTTTGTTTTTTAGCGTATTTCTGTATGGAATTAAAATTGCTTCCATATGCCTATAATACTTGAGCGAACTCGATTGCGATTACTGTCTCCCCGAACGTTGCCGCCCAGGAATCAAAGTGTCCCATACCCATACGCATGAGTGTGTCATACTGGAGATAACGCATGATAGTGTAAAGCTCCGTCATACTGTTCGATACGGGAGTACCTGTAGCAAAGGTGATCCCTCTGCCGCCGGTCAGTTCATCCATGTACCGGCATTTCATAAACATATCCGAACTTTTCTGTGCATCCGTCTGTGAGATACCCGCCACATTCCGCATTTTTGTATACAAAAAAAGGTTCTTAAAACTATGACTTTCGTCCACAAACAGCCGGTCTACGCCCAACTGCTCAAAAGTTACTACATCATCCTTTCTGGTCTGGTCATTGAGTTTCTTCATCCTCGCCTGCAGACTCTTCTTTGTTTTTTCCAACTGCTTGATGGTATAATTCTGTCCTGCCTGATGTGCCGCTTCTTCAATGGAAAACGTAATATCCGCAATCTGATCTTCCAACATGGCAATCTGCCGTTCTTTTGAAAGAGGGATTTTCTCAAACTGTGTATGTCCAATGATCACGGCATCATAATCCCCTGTCGCAATACGGGAACAGAACCGTTTTCGGTTTGCTGGTTCAAAGTCTTTCTTCGTTGCCACCAGGATATTTGCTCCCGGATAGAGACGTAGGAAATCACTGCCCCACTGCTCGGTCAGATGGTTTGGCACAACATAAAGATTTTTCTGTGAGAGTCCCAGCCGTTTTGATTCCATACCGGCTGCGATCATCTGGAACGTTTTCCCTGCTCCTACACAATGAGCCAGTAACGTATTATTTCCATACAGCACATGAGCCACTGCGTTTTTCTGATGCGGCATCAGGGTGATCTCCGGGTTCATGCCGACAAACTGAATATGGCTTCCATCGTATTCCCGTGGACGGATGCTGTTAAATCGTTCATTATAGATCTTACAGAGATCTTCCCGTCGGTGCAGGTCTTTAAATATCCACTCTTTAAATTCCTCTTTGATCAGCTCCTGCTTCTGCTGTGCCAACATCGTTTCCTTCCGGTTTAATTCCCGGTGTTCCCCCTCGGCATCCTGTACCGTGTCATAAATCTTGGTATCCCTAAGGTTTAAGGCATCTTCCAAAAGGCGGTAGGCATTGGCTCTCTGCGTTCCATATGTGGAAGTAACAAGGGCATTTCCGTAGCTGTCCACATTCTTTCCCATAACATTCCATTGTCCGGTCACTTCGGCATACTGGACTTTGACCTTGCTCCCTACATAATATCTTGGTGTATGGAATGTCTCTGCCATAAACCGTGTAATGTAATCCTCGGAGATCCAGGTTGCCCCAAGTCTTGCCTCAATCTCTGACGCATCCAGATCTTTTGGCTGTACCTGCTCCAAATACTGCACATTCACCTGATATTCCGGGTGATCTTCTGCAAACTGTTTGGCGGTCTGAAGTTTTTCCCTCACATTTCCAGAAAGATATTCGTCCGACGGCTCCCATTTTTCACCAATCGGGTTCTTAAAGATTACCCCTGCCAGTTCTTCGGTAAGCTCCTCTTCTGTTTTCCTGGAAAGCTGAGACATATAGGAAAGGTCAACACCTGCCCTCTCACCAATGGAAACAGCAAGGGCTTCACTGGCAGTATCCACAGAAGTCACCGTTTCTGCCCTGCGGATTGTCCTTTTGGTAAAAATATCCGCTTTCCGTTTCAGTTCTCCCTTATCATCCAGAAATTCCAGAGAAGTCAAAAGACAATAACTACTGTCCTGACTAAATGCCCTCTTATTGGCATTGCTGCTGATAAGACCATATTTTGCTGTAAAGGTATCGTATTCTTCATTGAGTTTTTCCTGCAGCTTTGTGATCTGCTCATCGCTTCCCTCTTCCATCTGACACCGGATCAGTTCATTCGTAACATCACGGATCTTCACCATCCCTTTGACACGTTCCGCTGTCATTGCCGGAAGCTCCATGCGGTTCATCACAGAATTTTCCCGGTAATAGACTTCCTCATTCACTACGGTAAAACTGAAATTCTTTACATCCGGGTCTGCCGGGATAGAGACAACATCCTCTTCTAACTCTGTATCCGAAAGTTCCAGTTCCGTGATCGTGCCATGGATATTCCTAATCGCTTCTTTTAACTGTTCTTCTAAGGTAATACTTTGCCTTCGGACCGCCTGCACCAAGGTCATTATCCTGGATACGGAAGTTGTGTGGTTCTATCACGGCTTTTTCCTGTTCCTGACTTTCCGTAATATCTTCTTCGGCAGTAACCTCTTCCTCTTCTATTTCCTCCACATCTGACATATCTACTACGGTCGGTTCTGCCACTGCCTTCGTATCCAAGAAATCAAACATGGTCATCTGGTGTCCGGATGGTTCCGCAAAAGACGGTTCTGCTTCCGGTGTCGGGAAAATCGTATAGGTTCCTTCTGCATACTGGTGAAGTTCTGAAAGAAGTTCTGTTTTCTGCTGGTAATTTGTCCCATACGCTTCAAAATCCAATGGAAGAGCTGCCAATGCTGCATCCATCTTCTGTAACAGTTCTTCTGTCTGCTCTGGATTCTCTAAAACTGACACCATTTCTTTTCCTGGTTTTTTCCAGAAGAAATCATCCGTAAATGGTCTGTCTATCTCTTCCGGAAGACGGTCATAAAAGCGGAGTACCTTATTCGCCATCTGCTCCCGTTCATATTCCGGCATACGAGCATAATCTTCTGCCTGCAGGAACTGGTCATTCTTTATCAGATAATCTACTCTGTTTGCAACTTTATTCCAGGATAATAAAATTGACGTATATGGATTCCCATAAGCACCTCTTGCAAGAAACAATCCTTTTCCATCATAGTTTGCGTGTGAATCATCGGCACCAGACAGTGCATGACTGCTTCCACCGATCCCATACTGTTCCTTGATAAAACCTGTCCTCGATCTTTCATCTTCATGCAGCAGATAAAAGGAATACGTCCTAAGCCTGCCCTGCGAATACGCTCCACCTCCTGCAAGATAAGCATCAATCTCATCCTGTGTAATGAACATCGGATGTTCTTTCCAGGCAAAGCCCTCCCTAGCCTGATAAGGAATCACCTCATCCGCAAACTTCTGAAACTGCTTTGAGATATTTATAGGATTATAATGATGGAAACGCATAATAAAATGATTTTCTTCATAGGCTTCTGCCGGTGCATCCAGTCTTTCATTCAGTTCCGAAAGCCACTGGAGATCCTCCAGCTTTTCTTCCAGATAATCCGTGATCTCCGGATAGATACTGCGAAGATGTGGTAAATCCTCCTCATCGAAAACAATCTCCGCTACTCCTTCTGCCATATCCCCTTTCATATAGGCAAGAGCCTGGGCGTGTTCTTTTACTGCATTACTTCTTGCCGCATCCAATACAGACTGCGGTGCATATTCACCCTGGTCTAAAAGCTGATGGATACGTCCGCTGACATCTTCCCATGATAAAAATGCCTTATCTAAGATATGGTCTGTAACTGTATGCCCTACTGCGATCTGCATCCCGGTTTCATCAAACCAGACCGAATATTCATTTCCATCAATCTGAAAAACTTTTCCCCCTTTGCAGTATTCACGCTTCACAAACTCCGTATATTCCTCCGGTGTCTGTTCACTCATGAAATTATAGATGATCCGGAGCTGGCTGGCTTTCCGGTTTCCTCCTGTCCGTAAAATCTCATCGACAACTTCCTCTGGAATCTGGATTTCTCCGGCATAAAGGGCAGCTGCTCTTTCCTCGATCTGCCGCCTTTGTTCATCTGCGGTGGGATATTCGGGCAAAGATAAAGCAGAGGCGATCTCTTCCTCTGCTTTACTCAATCCATCTTCTCTTGTATCTTCGACTAACTGTATACCAATTCCGTCAAGATGCTCTCTTCCGCTGTTGCCATCAGTGCGTTCATGTGTGCTGTCCATGCCATCGGATCTGCTTCCTTGTCCGGTGCCGGATTCTTCTCCAGCAGTTTCTCCATCTGGCTGTCCATTCTCTCCTGTGCTGCTTTCTCGATCTGTTCCAGATGGCTGTTCAGCTTCCCGGTCAGGAACAGGCTCTGATAAAGGCTGTTCTTGTGTTCTTTCAGAAATGTCCTCCGCAGCATCCCATATTTCCCGATCGTCACTTCTTCCTCTTCGACGGTCAGATTCGGAAACAGGTAATCTCCCTTGCGATGATATGTCAGTTCCATAATCGGTTCCTCCTTCATTTTCAATATTTTCTTCTTTTTTCGTTTCTGCATCCTGGTTTTTAATTTCGTGTATTAACGTGGTAAAGTTATTATAATTCCTTTCATTGGAATTTTCAACCTCTTTTCTCGCTTCTTCCAGAGAAATTTTATGTACGGTCTTTCCAATATCAATCAGAATACTCTCACTGAGCTGGCTTGCCGCATTTCCAAGGAAGGTGAGAACTGACAGACGGTTATAATCTGTGATATGCATGAAGTCCTCTTCTTCCAGAAGTTCCATCGGGTCAAGCCCGCATCGCCTGGAAAGCAGATAGTAAACACTGTCTGTTGCCAGCTGACGAAAATCACTGCGGATCGTCACCTCATCCAGATCTTCCAGATAAGTACCTTCTACAGCATATTCCAATCCATCCAGGTATTCTTCCAGATTGTCATTGACCATTTCCCTTGCGACCGCCATCAATGCATCCTGCAAAGTTGCTGTATCCTTTTCTTCCAGAGCATAGACCTCTGCCAGATGGGTGAGGATCTCTTCTCTCTGGTGCTCCTGCATCTTCCAAAGATACGGGCTTCTGCCTCCGGCTACCATGTGGGTATCCGAAATATCAAACACATAACGAAGTTTGGTATTCTGCCAAGTTTCATCAAACAGGGCAATTCCTCTTGCACCACGATTTACCCATCGTAACATCTTTTCATTCCATAGTTCCAGTGATGCACAGGCTGTTGCGTCTGGACGCTGTGCATGGATCAGAAGCTGGTCTGAAAAAGAATAACGATATAACCTTGATGCTGTGTCCATATAATCCATCCAATCCCCTGGCGAACTACTCACCAATACGGCATGTTCCTGCACCAAGTTTCGGATGTCCTGTAGTTTAGACATTTAACTTCCCTCCTGTCAATAAAAAAACAGCCCACTCTTTTTAGAATTGGCTGCATAAAATGTACTTTACTTTTCGGAGAGAAAATGCTATATTCTAATTGAAAAGAGTAACCGCCCACAAGGTGGATGCTCCTGGATTAGGTTTTAATTTATTTTGCTCTCAAAGAGAGCTGCCTATCCTGTTGGCAGACAGGGTAGGCTATTTTTTTCGCTTGTTGTCCCTATTATCCAAATAGGCAAGCAAAGCAATCAGAAACGTACCGCCTAAGAACAATAAGCTCAAGACTTCGTATGTATCCATTCGCTCCACCTCCCTTCTTCTGTATCCCTTAACGGAATCTGAAAATCCAGGAGGTTTTTACCAACCCTGTACACGGTTGCTCCAGTAATATTCTAACAGGTAACTCTCCGCAAAGCAATTCCTTTTTACTTCATACGGTTTTATATTCTGTTTTTCTCTTATCCTCTGGCCAATGCAGTTTCCATTCCAGATATTCCTCTTCTGTAATTCTTCCATCGCCCAGTTTCTGCTTTTTCCCCATCCATTCCTGCAGATAAGACATTGTTTTTTTATCCCTCATTGTGATTCCAACTATTTCACTTTCTGAATCATTTAGCAGGAACAGATGAAAAAGCCCTCTATTTTCTTCATCCATCCAGAATAAAGTTTCCATTAATTCGTCCATTGTCGCAATTCCAGGACTTAAAAAATTTCGGACATCAACTTCCAATATTTCTGCTATCCGGATAAGCGTTTCCTGCTTCGGTGTACGCTGTCCACTTTCATATTGGGCAATTCTCACATCTGCACTATTTTCTCCATACCCTAACCTGCGCCCCAGTTCTTTTTGAGTTATGTTGCGAAACATACGGATTTTTCTTATTCTTGCTCCTAAATTCACTTATTTCTCCTTTTCAAAAGGAGCTGTTCGATAATCACAGCTCACAAACAATAATCTACGCTTAAACAAAAATACAGATGTGTATAGCAATAAATATACACATCTGCATTACTAAAAATCTATAAATTTCCCTGATATTCAAAGTATATCTGCATAATACTTTCCATTAGTCTTATAAAACATCACTTTTGCTGGAAAATAATTCATTCCCATTCTCAAATGTCCACTCTTCCATTCTGCTCTCGTCAAAACAGATGCTCGCATTTCTGCTGACTAATTCCCGGTGCTCTTTCTCTTTAAAATATTTTTGTTCTTCTTCGTACGCTTTTCTGTCACAGGCACATTGCCTGGAATGTTTTTTCATCCCCATAAAGCCACCCTCGGGGAAAAAAGCTTCTTTCGCTTCCCCACAGACTTTGCAGTATTGCAAACCATCACTGCCTACCCATATAGGTGTTTTTAGGAAGGCCTTTAACTAGCCAAGATGTACCAAAATATTCCTGAAGACTACCAGATATAATAGTTTTTAATTTGTTCTCAATCTCGCACAACAATTACCGTATTCAAACAAAACTGACTCCGTTAGAAAAACGAAATCAGTTTGTTGCTTAAAATTTAATTATTCTACCATAGACCTGTTTTTTTTGTGCTGTCTGAACAACTTGTGGCAGTTCAATTCGGGAGAGATTATCACTTTATGCTTTATTCTTATTTAACCTGTAAAGCCTGGTCTATGAGTTTTTCAAGTGTCTTTGCTTGATTTTTTTCAGTGATTGCACCAACGATCGGCTCGCCTACAATGTTGCCGTTCTTGTCGACAACATATGTTGTTGGGTAAGAGAAGATACCTGATGTAAACTTGCCTGCATCGCTGTTTGAATCAAACCAGATGTTCTTGTAGGTTACACCTTTCTTTGAAAGGATGTCTTTTGCTTCTGAAATTGCTGTCTTGTCACCATCAAGTGTAAAAGTGTTGATGCCGACAACCTGACCGCCTTTTTCTGCAAGCTTTTTGTTGAGTGCTTCCAATTCGGAAAGTTCGCCGACACAAGGCTTACAAGTGCTGAACCAGTAGTTAACAACTGTTACATTGCTGTTTGCGAAAAGTTCACTGCTCTTTACATCGTTGCCGTCAAGGTCCTTGCCGTCAAATGACGGAAAACTTGTTGCGTCACTGCTGTTTGAAACAACGCCGTTACTGTCAGCCGGAACGCTGTCGCCGTTGCCCGGAGCCTTTGCACATTCAGGATATTTTTGTTCCAAGATTGTGAGCTTGCCCTCAATTTCCTTGATTTGTTCTGCACCGGCAACGAGTTTTTTGTATTCCTCATCTGTGAATTGGTCCTTTGCACTTTCGATTGTCTTGAGAAGAAAGTCGCCGTAGTTTGTGCCGTCCTCAATCATTGGGGTTTCCTTGTTTGAAGCCATAAATACTTTTTCCCAAAGGGCTTTGTCTGTTGACAAAATTTCGTTTTCTTTTTTCATAAGCTGATTGTAGAGCTTTAAAGCTTCATCAGCATCACTTGGCTCTGTTGCCATCAAGGTTGAAATGCTTGAATCTGTTGATTGTTTTTCGTCTTTGTTGTCCTTTGATGTTGAGCAAGCAATAAGGCTGATTGCCAACACAGAAACTAATAATACTACTGTTAAGATTTTTGAAAGTTTTGAAAACTTCATAATTATTCCTCCGTTATAATTCCTCTTTTGTTTCTTTTTTGTTTGTTTTGTTTTCGATTTTTGCATTTTCGTCTACTGTTTTTCCAAGCATGCCAAAGCCGTATTGAAAGCTGACTGCGTCGGTAGGACAGGCACTTATGCACTTTCCGCATCGGATACATTCGGTGCTGTTAGGCGTTTTTGTAACATCAACATCCATTTTGCACACCTTTGCACATTTTCCGCACGAAACGCATTTGTGCTCGTCTACCTTCATCCCAAACAGCGAAACCTTGTTGAACAGTGCATAGAATGCACCGAGTGGGCAAATCCATTTGCAGAACGGTCTGTAAAACAGCACGCTCAAAACGACTACCGAAATCAGCACAACAAGTTTCCACGAAAACAGTTTTCCCAATGCCGAACGGATACCTTCGTTGACTGCCGAAAGTGGCAACGCACCCTCAAGCACACCTTGCGGACATATATATTTGCAGAAATATGGGTCGCCCATCCCCAAATCATTTACTATGAGCACCGGTAATAAAACAACTGCCAACAGCAGTACTGCATATTTGATATATGTCAGTGGCTTGAGTTTTTTTGTTGAAAACTTTTTGGTCGGGACTTTGTGCAACAAATCCTGTAACCAACCAAACGGACACAAAAATCCGCAGATAAAGCGTCCGAGCAGAACTCCCAACAAAATGAGAAATCCTGTTATATAATAGGAAAACTTATATTTTGACGAGCCGACTACCGCCTGAAATGAGCCGATTGGGCAAGCACCCGATGCGGCAGGACAGGAATAGCAGTTCAGACCAGGCACACAAACGGCCTTGCCTTTGCCTTGATAAATTTCGCCTTTAAAAAAGTTTGGCAGATGAATATTTGTCAGCAGAGTTGCTCCTGCCTGAATCCATCCTCGGAATTTGGCTAATTGGTTAGATGCCGAATGTTTTTTCTCATTATGGTTTTTATTCTTTGTTTTCTTTTTATCCAATTCCTACACACTCCAAACAAAGCCTGATTGCCTTGCTCAAAACGGTTTCAACTTCGCCACGCATCGCACCGAAGCCGAGCATAATAGCTCCCGAAATAAGCAGTACTGCCTGTGATAAAGCCTTTTTTGCTCTGGTCAATTCAATCACTCCTTTCATTTTCTGGCGTCATTGTAGCACATCGGATATAAAATTTTCGTTAAGAACAGAAATTTAACACAGATTTTATGTTTTTGTGCTATAATCCTGTCTTTGACAGTTGCTAAACAAAAAAATCGCTGTACCTCTTGAATTTACTGGGGTTCGGCGATTTTTTGTGCCGTTTTGGAATATAGTATTTTATTCCCGGCCTTTGCTTTTTTTCTGAATGTTTTTCATTTGCCTTTTGGTGATAAATTTATAATCCGTTCCAAAGCCGCAAACTGTGTGCAATGCATCGGTTAGCTTGTCTCGTGTGTAAAGTGGAATAAAACCCTGTTCTTGTATATCGGCGAAATTCATTGTTCTTAATTTATCCAAGATCGTTTCGCAGCTGAAGGCATTTTTCAGGTCTCTTTCGAGGTAACGATATATCACTAATGCAAGGAAACAGATAAGGAAATGGGCTTTTATGCGTATATCATCTCGAAGAAAAACTGGTCTTGTTTCAAAATCAGTTTTCATTATACGGAAACATTCCTCGATTTCCCAACGACCTTCGCTGACTTTTAAGATATCTTTTACGTCATCATCTAAGAGGTCTGTAGTTACTGCATACATCCCATCATATAAGGCTTCCTGTTCGATCTTTTCTGTGTCCAGATAATTGTAGATCTTTGCAGTTTCTCCATCTTCAGTTACTGCGACTTTCCCTATGAATCGAGCAGGATCATTTGGATTTCCACGTTCCTTCTTTATCGTACCAGCGCTCCTTAAATCCCTCGCAATTATGAAACTGCACCTCACTTATTAGATAGTATACCATACTGTCTAACAAATGAGGTGCAGTTCCTCTTTCTTAATACTTATTCAAATCAATATTTCCCATTTTCCATATCTTTTTCCGTTCACTCTACGGATATATTCCTTTTTCTGCAAGGACTCCATAATTCGTTTTACGGTGCTGAGCGATTTTCCGGTCTCAGCAACAAGATTCTTCTGCTTAATTGACGGATTCTTGTAAATCAACTCCAAGAACGCCAGCTCCTCTAAAGTACATTCCAAAGTGTCAAATTGAGACTTTGGAGCTTTTGGAGTGACACTTTGGGAATTATCATCCACATAGTCCACGTGCATATATCTGTTTTTCAGCTCATATTCCGTTCCCAAAATTAAATTGCTGAAGAACATTTCCAAAAACTTTGTTGTGGCATGAACGCTGTTTTGCAGATCGTTATAATTTGCTCTTACCAAGGCGTTGCGGAAATACCAAGAGTTCTTCTCAAAAGCATCGTTGTTTACTTTGAACCCGAATGTTTTCATGTACTTAATTATAAAAACAGCCGTAGCTCTGGTGTTGCCTTCACAGAACGGATGAATCTGCCAGATATCCGAAGCAAACTTGGCAAGATGTTTTACGCAACGCTCTACGGATAAGCCTTCATAAGAATACTGTTTCTCCGTTGCAAAATCATAATCAAGCGTGTCTTTGATACTGTTCCACGCTGCGTAGGTTACGGTATCGCCTTTTAATACCCATTCCTTTTTTGTAATATTATACTGGCGAATCTGACCGGCATGGGTAAACACGCCCTCAAACAGTCTGCGATGAATCGTCAGCCATTCAGCCGGGGAAAACTGAAATGCTTTCTCGCCCAACAGCTTCGCTATTCTTACGGACACAATATCTGCTTCCTTGGTATTGTTCTCAACTTCTGTACGATCAGTACACTGCTCATAATAGCTCTGAATGCGTTTCTGCGCTTCATCAATACTGATTTTTCCCTCGATATGTTCCTTGGCAGTATCTAACAGATACGCAGAGGTCTTCAAACCATCTACCGCCTGCAAGCCGATTGCAGTCTGCCACGCTTCACTCTTTTCGATTTGACCGGGCTCGCCTTGTTTGATATATTCTTCAAGTTCAAATTGCCAGTTCTTTTCTGCCGACATAGCTGTACCTCACTTCTTGCTTAATATCCAATCCTAAAATAATCCAAATATGCTTTATACTTGTCCTGTGCGGTCAGGCAGGTATCGGTCAGATAGCCCTTTTCATTATCCCATTCCTTCAATCCACGGTAATAGAACATCTTCAGATTGTCCTCAATGATGAACGGAACGATATTGTATTTCAGGCATTCCTTGAACATAATGAGTCTGCCTACACGACCGTTGCCGTCCTGAAACGGATGAATCCGCTCAAACTTCACATGAAAGTCCAGAATGTCCTCAAAGTTTTTTTCTTCTTTGGTGTTATATTCCGTCAGCAGGGCCTTCATTTTATCGGCAACTTCTTCCGGAAGGGTGGTATCCATACCACCGACTTCATTCGGAAGTTTCTTATAATCGCCAACAGCAAACCAATCTTTTCTGGAATCGCTGGTGCCGTTCTTCAAAACCAAGTGAAGCTCTTTGATGAACTTTTCCGTCAGCGCTGCTTTTGCATGATCAATGATCATGTCAATGCAGCGGAAGTGATTTGCTGTTTCAATCACGTCGTCCACGTTCAGAACTTCTTTTTCTACACCGATGGTATTGGTTTCAAAGATATATCTAGTCTGATCGTGCGTCAGTCGGCTTCCTTCTATATGGTTGGAATTGTATGTCAAATCAATCTGTGTTTTGTGGTAGATCCCGCCGGAGTATTTACTTGCCTTCTGTTCTTTCAGGATATCCAACAGAGTAATCGGCTCCTCTTTTCTTTTATTGGTACGCTCCGGTTTTTCTGCGTTTTCCGGAATGTTCCATGTCTTACCGGTAAGAAACGCACCATTCACACGCCCCTGGGCGCAGTAATTTCTGACACTACGCTCTGACACATCCCACTTTTTCGCTATTTCAGCAACTGAAAGATATCGCATCTATGATCCTCCACCATAAAATCCATCAAAAAACTACGTTAATCTATTACATAGTATACCACATCATCGGCAAAAATATCAACATTTTTCGAGTTTGGCTGTTACATTTTTGCCGTCACGGGATACTTAGGTTTTCGATATTCCATAAAAGTAAGCGCAAAATATTGCTACGTTACTCATGAATTACGCTTGCACCAAAATGATAGATGCAAGCGTTTTACTCTATTTTAGTTTTGACAGTTCATTTTCGCAGTCTCGCTCCATGGGGCAAGCTGTTCCAACTGCTCATCTGACATTTCATCGTCTGGCCGCTGTGATAAGAGATATGCGTTTATGTCCTCTGTCTTTAGAGGAGACAGGTATCTCATGGAAGGGAGGTGCCTTCCATGCATAAAGTCTACGAATACAACAGCTGTTTTTCTGAATTGATAACACAGTATATTTCCGAACGCCGTAATGCAGGATTTATGTTTGACAATCCGGCCTACTGGCTGTATCGGTTTGACCAGTACTGCTCAGATAATAAGATACAGGAAGCTTCTATTTCAAAAAAAACTGTATCAAGAATGGGCTTCTTTATCGGATTTAAAAACAAAAGTCACGCAAAATAACCGATTACAGGCGTTACGAGGATTTTCTGTTTATCTAAACGCAATTGGAATCAGCAGTTACATACCACATGTCCTTCCAAAAGCAGAAAAGAATTTCCCTTATCTTATGGAAGATACTGACATACATGCTTTTTTTGAGCAGGTTGACTTTTATAATCCACACTCAACTGTTAATTCTTTTAACCGAATGGCAACCGAATATAAAGTCCTGTTTCGGATGATCTACTGTTGCGGTTTACGCAATAATGAAATGTTGTATTACGGAAGCAACCCAATTTGACCGTGTCGTGCATATCACAATTACGGAAGCTAGATCATCGACAGTCTTATAGAGATCCCTCGTTTCATCACAGAGTAGATTCGAATAATTCTGTATCTGTTGACAGGATCGGAAATTATCTCTCATAAACTTCTTTGAAAAATCTTCTCTGTTCCAAATGCTCATAAAAGCTTTTGGATATGCACCACGCCACATATAGATTGATTGCTTTTCATCACCTACTACAAAAGTATCTATATTTAGACTTTCACAGATATACATGAACAATGCATGCATATCCTTATCGCAGTCTTGATATTCGTCTACATAGATTTTAAAATACTTAGCCTTTAAATACAATTGACACGCCTTTGATTTCTGTAAAATCTCTAATGCAAGTTGAAATATGAAGTTCTCCTTGCTATTTGCATATGAGCAAAGGATTTGTTCATCCTTTATTTTTACCAAGCCTTCTGCAAATGTTTTTATTTTTACAGAATAATCTGTACTCATATCCAACTTATAAGCTCTTCCAAACACATCTTTCATGAAAGGCTTAATGATTTCTTCAATTGCAAAACTATTATTTGTTCCAATGAAATGATTGCTCGTATCGATGGTTAATCTATCTTTGATTTCAGCAGCCGCCTTAATTGTAAATGTAATTGCAGCAACTGCTTTATGCGTGTGACAATGAGCTATATCATATTCAATTTTAGATACCATAGTATGAGTCTTTCCGGTACCGGCACTCGCTCTTACTATTAGGTTTCCCGGTAACTCTACGATTTCTTTTTGTATGGGAGACAGCATTACAGTGTTACCTCCTTCAAACAAGCGAAATTATAGTGTTCAAAAATACGGGTACAGTCCTCTGGAGTAAGCTTTTCGACAAGTTCTACCATATGATTATTTTTGGCATCTTGCAAGTATCCAATTACATCTCCGCCTGCTTGTGGAAGATATTCAACCATTTTATCATGAAAAACTTCATCCAAATCTTCTTCCAAACTGCATCTCGATAAATATAACTCATGTTCTTTTCTAATTTGATCCAGAGTTTCTCTGTTGCTGTCATATAGCTTTCGTTTTGATTCCACGCCACTTTCGTCAATAGGCTCCGTAGGAAGAAGGTTTTCACCGATATAGTTGTTTAGTCTGGAGAACCCCAGCACACTATATTTTTCCTTACCCGTAATTTTTCTTAAATCATTGTCAGTCTTAATAATATTATCAATCTCTAATGCATCTAATATTTCAAAATATGGTCTAAACCCAAAGCCACCAACCGGAAGTATATAAATACCGTCTGCTTCAAAAAACGGGTTTAGTTCTGACAAAATCTTACCGAACAATACATTTTCAGAAGGTCCTTCAACAAGTAATACCTTATCTGCGAACACTGCTTCTACCAATCCACGATTCAGCATTTTTCTCTGGGTCTTAAATTCTTCTGGTACATTATAGAGAGCACTTTTGCTCACAATCTTATCAGCATTATATATACGAATCAGATTTACACGATCCATTTCTGCCAACACATAAGGGGAATGGGTTGTCATAAACAAATACTGATATTTTTCATCGTGGAAGAGAATATGCGACAGTGCAATTTGCATAGATCTGTGCAAATGATTTTCTGGCTCTTCAATCAGAAAAAGATTGATCTTCTTTTCTTCCTCCTCTTTTGACAATAAATCAAAAATAGCATATACCAGTAATTTTTTTCGACCTTCACCAGAAGTTGGGTATAACGAATTATCAGAATCCTGCTTAATATAAGGCACAATATTAGAGTATAAGCCCTTCACTGCAATTTCTGATTTGACAGATACGGAGACATCTTCGTGTCTGTATTTTTTGTATTCAGGGGCAATTCTCTCCTCAAATGCTTTAATACCAGACAGACCAGAGATCTGGGTGTTTAGATCGTCACAGGCTTTCTGTATGTTTTCTAAAATTTCTTTATCCTGTTCTTTGTCATTTACAAGGGTTGTTTTCCCTACACCGCCTTTTCCTGATACAGCAATTACATGTCCCATGTTTTTTCTCCTAAAATTCTGAACAATCTGTTGACTTTTTCTTTAAATCTCATTATAGTTGTTACTATATAAATTACAATAATCAATCTGTGAGATTTGTATGGCTACTCAACACATCAGAAAAATTGTTGAGGAATCATATGATAACAAATAATACAGGAGTATATAATGTCAGAAAAAACGAGAAAACAAGATCGCCGTACCCGCTATACCAGGCAAACCATAAAAGATACGTTCTTAGAATTGTTAAAGCAGAAGGGTTTTACGAAAATTACAGTTACAGAGATCTGCAAAAATGCTGAAATCAACCGTGGCACTTTTTATCTTCATTACTACGATATCCATGATGTATTATCAGATATTTTTAATGATATGACTCAGGATATGTTAACAACTGTAGATCATTTATTCTGTCTAAATCAAAAAAGCTGTTCTTATCCATTCTGTCAGAAAATACAGATGGAATCACAATACAGGGCACTGTTTCTGGATGATACAATTGCCCCCATTCTTCTGGAAAAATTAGCAGAAAATACAAAAGGAGGCTATGTGACCTGGCTTATGTCACACAGCCTCCTGACCTTTGAGCAGGCAGAATCGGTTTTTTATTTTCAAATGAATGGCTGCCTTTCCATCAACAGACTGATGCTCCGCAATCACTGTAATGACTGGAAACAGATTCAGACAACCATTGACAAATTTATCAAAGCCGGACTGGAAAGTTTTCTGATCCATGATCAGAGGGAAGAAAATGCTTCCGATAATTTTTGCAGCAAAATTTCTCCAACTGTTACCGCATCTTCTACACTCAGATAATGATCGGCATGATCCTGAAGAAATATTTTGCCAGATGCAGGAAATTCTTCATCTGCAAACCATATCTTTAAAGTTACCGGATATCTTGGCAGAACTGGAAAAACAGCACACAAATCCGCCTTTGTCTCTGTGAATTCTGCACCTAGGTTTTTACATGCTTTCTGAATTTTCTCAGGATCTTTATCCTGCAAAAGCTTTTCCAGTTTCTGCTCTGCAGTCCGGTCAAACTTGGTTCCTCGAATCAATCCATCTTTCAAGTTACCAAAAGTGATGAGCTCCTGTGAAACTTCTGTTCCATCGGCCATATCCAGATAATGCAGCAATATCAGATAATGCCATTCGTCCATGTTTGAGTTAATACGAAACTCAGGGAGTTGAATTTCAATCGTTTCATAAAAGCTCAGTACTTCAAGCACATTTCGACTGCTATGAAAAACAGCCCCACTTTTTGCAGCAAGATCCTCTCCGGAACGATTTTGCAGCCGTTTTACTGCCGCCTGCAACATTTCCTGAAATGCACGATTTTCTGTTTGATTTTTGTATTCCATAAGCTCTCCTTTGTGAACATTTATAGTATCATGTAATAATCAATGTTTATACAAGGATTTTAGTATTCTCATAAATCTAACTTTGTCCGGATTCTCTTTTATCCATTCCTGGACAAAACTCATTACCTCAGTCATAGTTTCATAGATTTGTCTACGATCAGCATATTATACACTCCTCCGTAAGTTTCATTACTGTGTTGACTTTTCCTTTAAATTTCATTATAGTTGTAATTATATTATTTACAAGCATCAAAATAATAAATATGCACAGTTTCTCAACACATTAAAAAGAACTGTTGAGAACTTGAAATGTTTTAGCCAAACCAGAAATATTTTTATCTCAAAAATGTGAAAAAAAATCATTATATCATACTATAAGGAGTTTCTTATCATGAAATATTCAACAAAATTAAGCGATACTGTTCATGTGATGGTTCTGATTGCTATCAACCAGGAAAAATCTCTCTCCAGTGCCTCAATTGCAGAAAGTGTCCATACAAATCCCGGCTTTGTACGCCAGCTTATGTTAAAACTAAAAAAAGCTGGACTTATGACCAGTGTAGCCGGACATGCCCGTCCTTCTCTTTCAAAACCAGCAGATCAGATTACATTGCTGGATATTTATAAAGCAGTTGAAGGCGAGAAGCCGCTGCTCCATTTAGATACTCATACCAACCCTGATTGCGGCGTTGGCATTAATATTCAGTTGTCTTTACAGGAATTCTATAATGAAATCCAAAAAACTGCTGAAGAAAAAATGAATATGATTACTTTACAGGATATAATAGATACCTATTATCAGCGAACATCAATCCTCAATATCTCCCCGGTTAGCCATCACGGTTAAATTTTCATCCCGATTTACGGAAAATGTTCCTACTACATCCGGTTCACCTTCTTTATGACCGGATTCAGGTTTCCCATAAATACTTCCTGCACAGCCGGATCAGGATTATCAAATCCTGCATCTATGGCTATCTGCATTTCTCTGCGTACCTCTTCTGGTGTTGTGTTGTACTTTTCTGCAATCTTTTCATTTATTATGAGTGTAGACATGCACAGTTTACGCTTTCATCTCGGTAATTGAATTGCCGAGGATTCCCGCTTATTGTCCTAAAACTTTACATATTTTATCAATTTTATTTATTTTATAAAAATTAGTTGATTGTCTTGAAAAATGCTTGATTTGCAGGCATATTCGCAGGTTTGCAGATTGATTTTACTACTCATTTACTACTTTTAATGAATTGAGCCTTGATATGCAAAAAGCACCTGCGGACTGCCGGATAGACCGCTGCACCACCTTACGCGGCACGTCGAAAAGAAAAAATAAAATAAGCACCACCTATAAGGCGGCGTTTCTCACTCCTACACAGGAGAACAGGAACGCTGCTTTTTTTATGCCCTCGTGTTATGCAGTAAGGGCAAACAAAGCCTTGATTTATGCGGCTCTTAGAGCGTGGAAATGAGAAAGACAAGGGTTGATACCTTTTCCCTCAAAACCGCGTTTCTACTGCGTAACAAATCCAACGAAAAGGAGTGACGAAGCTATGGCAGTTTTCCGCGTGGAAAAGAACAAAGGTTATACCGTTATGAGCAACCACCATTTACGCAACAAGGAGCTTTCCTTAAAGGCAAAGGGCTTGTTGTCGCAAATGCTCTCACTTCCCGAAGATTGGGACTACACCCTTGCAGGACTGTCCCTTATCAACCGGGAAAAGATTGACGCTATCCGGGAAGCAGTACGGGAACTGGAAAATGCCGGATATATACAGCGTTCAAGGGAACGTGATGAGAAAGGATGCTTACGCGGTACAACGTATGTTATCTATGAGCAGCCGCCTAAGTTGGATTTACCAACATTGGAAAAACCAACATTGGATAATCCAACATTGGAAAAGCCTATGTTGGAAAAACCTACGTTGGAAAATCCAACGCAATTAAATAAAGAACTATTAAAGATTAACTTACCAACAAAAGAAAAATTAAATACAGATATATCAAGTACCCATTCCATTCCTTTCCATTCCCTAAATCCCTCTCCCTTAGAGGACGCGGCACAGCCGCCGGAACGGAAGCGAAAGGAAACGACAGACGCATATAGCGTGTATGAGGAAATCATCAAGGACAATATCGAGTACGACTATCTGATACAGGATAGATACCTTGACCGGGACAGGATAGAGGAAATCCTTGCCCTTATTCTTGAAACTGTCTGCACCAAACGAAGAACAATCCGTATCGCCGGGGACGACCACCCGGCAGAGCTTGTAAAAGCAAAATTTATGAAACTGAACAGCGAACATATCCGCTTTGTACTGGACTGTATGCAGGAAAACACCACCAAAATCCGCAACATCAAGCAGTACATGAAAGCTGCCCTTTTCAATGCCCCGTCTACGATTGGCAACTATTACACGTCCCTTGTATCTCACGATATGTACGGCGGGCGTACTATCCAGTCGGCAAGAAGCAAGGGCATACCCGATTACACCTGCAACGAGGGCGAAAGCCTGTAAACCAACCCAAAGGAGGATTTTATGATGACACAGAAAACAGGAGCTTTGATTTTTGATGAAACCGCTGACCGCTACGACATTCGCTTTGACGTAAACGACTATTACGGGGGCTTGCATTGCGGCGACTGCATGGAGGTCTTTGTGCGGGGCAAATGGAAGCCGACCCGTATGGAGTACGGGGACAACTGGTATCTTGTGGGTATTCGGGCGGCAGACCTTTCCGGGCTGCGGGTACGGATTTAACAGGGCGGCGTGAAAGCGGACGCTCTTTTTTCATGCCCGCCCCGCTTCCCGGCGGCGGACATACCACCATAGAACACGAAAGGAGGACACCCATTGCAGGAGGAAACTAACGAAAAGACCATAGCCCTTTACATCAAGACCGGGAAGCTGACGGCACAGCAGCTCCAAAAGGCTATGAAAGCCCTGCTTGCACAGATGAAAAAGCAGCATGACAGACAGAAAATCCCGCATGGAAAGCAGACCCTAAAGCAGCTTATGAAGCAGAACGCGGGCGTTTCCAACATTGAAATCACAAAGGACAATATCAAAGCCTTTGAGAGTACGGCGAAAAAATACGGGATTGACTTTGCCCTAAAGAAAGACAGCACCGAAACCCCGCCCCGTTATCTTGTGTTTTTCAAGGGACGGGACGCGGACGCACTGACCGCAGCCTTTAAGGAGTTTTCCGCAAAGAAGCTGACGCAGGAACAAAAGCCCTCTATCCGCAAGCTGATTGTTTCCCTCAAAGAAAAGGCGGCGGCTCTGAACGCGCAGCGGGACAAAGTAAAAAACAAAGACAGGGGGATTGCAAGATGAACGCTATCAACTGGAAAAAGCTGCTGCTTCCCAACATTCCCTATCTGCTCTTTGTGTATCTCTTTGATAAAGTCGGGCAGGTGGTACGCCTTGCGCCGGGGGCTGACCTGTCCGGCAAGGTGCTTTCCCTTGCAGACGGCTTTTCCGCTGCCTTTACAAATCCGCTTCCGAGCCTTGCCCGTATGGATTTGCTTATCGGTATTGTGGGGGCTGTCCTTATCCGGCTGATTGTCTATGTAAAAGGCAAGAACGCGAAGAAATACCGCAAAGGTATCGAATACGGCTCTGCCCGTTGGGGGACTGCCGAAGATATTAAGCCCTACACCGACCCGGTATTTCAAAATAATGTGCTGCTGACACAGACGGAACGGCTTACCATGAACAGCCGCCCAAAGCAGCCGAAGTATGCAAGGAATAAAAATATCCTTGTTATCGGGGGAAGCGGCAGCGGCAAGACGAGATTTTTCGTGAAGCCCAACTTAATGCAAATGCACTCAAGCTACGTTGTAACTGACCCGAAAGGTACGGTTTTAGTCGAGTGCGGGAGGCTCTTGCATCGGGGCGGCTACCGGATAAAAGTGCTGAACACGATTAACTTCAAAAAAAGCATGAAATACAATCCCTTTGCCTATCTCCGCAGCGAGAAAGACATTTTGAAACTGGTAAACACTTTGATTGCCAACACCAAAGGGGACGGGGAAAAAGCCGGGGAGGATTTTTGGGTAAAATCGGAACGGCTCTTTTACTGCGCCCTTATCGGCTACATTTGGTACGAAGCCCCGGAGGAAGAAAAGAACTTCACGACGCTGCTTGAAATGATAAATGCGTCGGAAGCCCGCGAGGACGACCCGGAATTTCAGTCCCCCGTTGACCTTATGTTTGAACGGTTGGAGGGAAAAGACCCGGAACACTTTGCCGTCCGGCAGTATAAGAAATTTTTGTTATCTGCGGGAAAGACAAGAAGCTCTATCCTCATTTCCTGCGGTGCGCGGCTTGCCCCCTTTGACATTAAAGAGCTGCGCGACCTTATGGAAACCGACGAAATGGAGCTTGACACCATAGGCGACCGCAAGACCGCCCTGTTTGTTATCATTTCCGACACCGACGATACATTTAACTTTGTTGTGAGTATTCTTTACACGCAGCTTTTCAATCTGCTTTGCGACAAGGCAGATGATGAATACGGCGGCAGGCTGCCAGTCCATGTGCGCTGTCTGTTAGACGAGTTTGCAAATATCGGGCAGATACCGAAGTTTGAAAAGCTCATAGCCACCATACGAAGCCGGGAAATCTCCGCTTCAATCATTTTGCAGAGCCAGTCGCAGCTAAAAGCCATTTACAAGGACAACGCCGATACCATAGCCGGCAACTGCGACACCACCCTGTTCTTGGGCGGCAAGGAGAAAACCACCCTCAAAGAAATGTCGGAAATCTTGGGGAAAGAAACCATTGACAGCTTCAACACTTCCGAGAACCGGGGGCGGGAGGTATCACATGGACTGAACTATCAGAAGTTAGGCAAGCAGCTTATGACGGAAGATGAAATAGCAGTCATGGACGGCGGGAAATGTATCTTGCAGCTACGAGGGGTGCGCCCGTTCTTCTCTGATAAGTACGACATTACAAAACACCCCAACTATAAATACCTGTCCGACTATGACAAGAAAAATACTTTTGATATGGAAAAGCATTTAAGACGCAGACCCGCCCTTGTGAAGCCGGACGAACCCTTTGACTATTACGAAATCAGCGAAGCAGATTTGCAGGAGGACACCGCCCATGAATAGACGTATCCGAAAGAAACAGGATAAGAAAATCACAGAAGCCATAAACGGGCTTATTTTCATTGCCGAGCGACGGGAGCAACAGCGACAGGCAGCTATCCGGCAGTTTGTAAAACGGTGTGAAACCCTGTATGAGCAGCAGCGAAAGGAGGAATTGACGCAGTAACAAAGAAACAGATAACTTACAGAATACGCGCCCCTACAAAAATTCCTATCGCTAACAACTGAATACCGCCGCGCGGCAGACACATAGGCAGCGCGGGGACTTATGACCGCGGCAGTTACAAAACTGACCGCCGTTTTTTATGCCCTTTTATGGGGCAAGCCGCATTTGCGGCAGAAAGGAGCTTTATGGAATTTTTTAACTCTGCTATCGACGTATTACAGACCCTTGTTATCGCACTGGGCGCAGGCTTAGGCATTTGGGGCGTTATCAACCTCTTAGAGGGATATGGAAACGACAACCCAGGTGCAAAATCACAGGGCATTAAGCAGCTTATGGCGGGCGGCGGCGTTGCCCTTATTGGCACTATCCTTGTACCGCTTCTTTCCGGTCTGTTCGGATAAGTTTACGGAGGGTAGCCTATGGAGAGCATACTTGACGCGATTAACGAATGGATAAAGGAAATCCTTATCGGCGCGATAAACGGTAATCTGTCAACGATGTTCGGGGACGTAAACGAAAAAGTAGGCACCATTGCAGCGGAGGTAGGCAAGACCCCGCAGGGGTGGAACGCGAACATTTTCAACATGATACAAAATCTGTCCGAAAATGTGATTGTACCCATTGCGGGGCTTGTCATTACCTATGTCCTCTGTTATGAGCTTATCAGCATGGTAACGGAAAAAAACAATATGCACGACGTTGACACATTCATGTTCTTTAAGTGGTTTTTCAAAGCCTTTGTTGCCGTTTTCTTGGTAACACATACCTTTGATATTACTATGGCGGTGTTTGATATGGCGCAGCATATTGTGTCCGGCGCGGCGGGGGTAATCGGCGGCGATACGAATATCGACGTAACCGAAGCCCTTGCCGCCATGCAGGAGGGACTAAAAGATATGGAAATCCCCGAACTACTGTTACTTGTCATGGAAACGAGCCTTGTAAGCCTTTGTATGAAAATCATGTCCGTACTGATAACCGTTATCCTCTACGGCAGAATGATTGAGATATACGCCTACTGTTCCGTTTCCCCTATCCCTTTTGCCACCATGACAAACCGGGAATGGGGACAGATTGGGAACAACTACCTAAAGGGGCTGTTTGCACTTGGTTTTCAAGGCTTCCTCATTATGATATGCGTCGGCATTTATGCGGTTTTGGTAGGCGAAATGGTCTTAGCGGACAACCTGCACAGCGCGATTTTTTCCCTTGCAGCCTATACCGTTATCCTCTGTTTCTCCCTGTTCAAATCCGGCGCACTGGCAAAATCTATATTCAACGCCCACTAAGGGCAGAAAGGAGGTTTTTTCTTGGCGTATGTACCTGTACCCAAAGACTTATCCAAAGTCAAAACAAAAGTCGCTTTCAATCTGACAAAGCGGCAAATCCTTTGTTTTTCAGTGGCACTTCTTATGGGACTGCCACTTTTCTTTTTGTTCAAAGACAGCGCAGGGACGAGCCTTGCGGCAATGGCAATGATTGTCGTCATGCTTCCCTGCTTCTTGGTTGCCATGTATGAAAAGCATGGGCAGCCCCTTGAAGTGGTTGTAAAGAACATCATTCAGACAAAATTGACCCGCCCCAAAGTGCGACCGTATCAGACGAAAAACCTGTATGCACTCTTGGAGAAACAGCGGGCATTAGAAAAGGAGGTATCAGCGATTGTCAAAAGGACAGACAAAAAAGACGCGGGAAGCCGCAGGAAACAGGCGTAAGCTGACCCGCGCGGAAAAGAAACAGATAGCGGCGGTTATCCGGCAGGCAAAGGGGGACGGCAAAGCCCACACCGCACAGCAGACCATTCCCTACCTTGCCATGTACCCGGACGGTATCTGCAAAGTGGCACAGCGGAAATATTCAAAGAGCATTGCCTTTGAGGACATCAACTATCAGCTTGCACAGGCAGACGATAAGACCGCCATTTTTGAAAACTGGTGCGATTTTCTCAACTACTTTGACGCAAGCGTGAACGTGCAGCTTTCTTTCATCAATCAAGGCTCACAGCAGGAACAGGCAGCGCTGGCAATCCATATCCCGCTGCAAAATGACGATTTTAACTCTATCCGCACTGAGTATTCCGATATGCTGAAATCGCAGCTTGCCAAAGGGAACAACGGGCTTGTCAAGCATAAGTACATCACATTTTCCATTGAAGCGGACAATCCGGCGGCAGCAAGGGCGCGGCTTTCCCGTATTGAAACAGACGTACTCAATAATTTTAAGGTGCTTGGGGTATCGGCGCACCCCTTATCCGGCTATGAACGCCTAAAGGTGCTGCATGGGGTATTCCACCCGGCAGGCGAGCCGTTCTCATTCTCTTATGACTGGCTGACCCCGACGGGGCTTACCACAAAGGACTTTATCGCCCCGTCCTCTTTCAAGTTCGGGGAGGGACGCTACTTTGCTATGGGGAAAAAGACGGGGGCGGTATCGTTCCTTGAAATCCTTGCCCCGGAGTTAAACGACCGTATCTTAGCGGATATGTTGGACTTGGAAACAGGCGTTATTGTCAATCTCCACATTAAAAGTATCGACCAGTCGGAAGCAATCAAGACCATTAAGCGCAAAATCACTGACCTTGACAAGATGAAGATTGAGGAACAGAAAAAAGCGGTTAGAAGCGGTTACGATATGGATATAATCCCGTCCGACCTTGCCACCTTTGGAAATGAAGCAAAGAACCTGTTGCAGGATTTACAGAGCCGCAACGAGCGAATGTTTCTTCTCACGTTCCTTGTGGTAAACATGGCAGACACGAAGCGGAAACTGGAAAATGACATTTTCGCGGCGGCAGGCATTGCACAGAAATACAACTGCGCCCTGACCCGTCTTGACTATCAGCAGGAAGCGGGGCTGATGTCCTCTATCCCTTTGGGGGAGAACCTTATCCCGATACAACGGGGACTTACCACATCAAGCACCGCTATTTTTATCCCGTTCATCACGCAGGAGCTATTTCAGACCGGGTCTGCCCTGTATTATGGGCTGAACGCTTTAAGCAACAACATGATACTCTGCGACCGCAAGCAGCTTAAAAACCCGAATGGGCTTATCTTGGGAACACCGGGCAGCGGAAAATCCTTTGCGGCAAAGCGGGAAATCACAAACGCCTTTCTCATTACTGACGATGATATTTTTATCTGCGACCCGGAAGCCGAGTATTTTGCCCTTGTCAAGCGGCTTGGCGGGCAAGTGATACGCTTATCCCCGACCGGGAAAGGCATGGACGGCAAGCCCCAGTATGTGAACCCTATGGATATGAACCTTAATTACAGCGAGGACGACAGCCCCCTTGCACTGAAAAGTGATTTTATCCTGTCCCTCTGCGAGCTTGTCATTGGCGGCAAGGAGGGCTTGCAGCCCGTTGATAAGACCGTCATTGACCGCGCCGTAAGGAATGTGTACCGGGACTACCTTGCTGACCCCGACCCGGCAAAAATGCCTATCTTGGGCGACCTTTACGACGAGCTGTTAAAACAGCCGGAGCCGGAAGCTGCCCGCATTGCAGCGGCATTGGAGCTGTATGTTTCCGGCAGTCTTAACGTATTCAACCACAGAACGAATGTGGAGCTTTCTAACCGCCTTGTCTGCTTTGACATTAAGCAGCTTGGGAAGCAGCTCAAAAAGTTAGGTATGCTCATTGTGCAAGACCAGATATGGAACCGCGTTACCATTAACCGGGCAGAAAAGAAATCTACCCGCTACTATATGGACGAATTTCACTTGCTCTTAAAAGAGGAACAGACCGCCGCTTACAGTGTGGAGATTTGGAAGCGTTTTAGAAAATGGGGAGGCATACCCACAGCTATCACGCAGAACATTAAGGACTTGCTTGCTTCCCGCGAGGTGGAAAATATCTTTGAAAACTCTGATTTTGTCCTCATGCTCAATCAGGCACAGGGCGACCGGGCTATCCTTGCAAAGCAGTTAAATATCAGCCCACAGCAGATGAAGTATGTAACCCACACCGAAGCAGGCGAGGGACTTATCTTTTATGGGAATGTGGTGCTTCCCTTTGTAGACCATTTCCCGAAAGATACCGAGCTTTACCGCATTATGACGACGAAGCCGGAGGAAGTGAGCAGCCTATGAAACAGTTAAAACCACGCGATAAAATCACGCAGAAAATGACCCGCGACGGTGCGGTGGAAATCAATGAAACACAGCAGACTGCCGAGCGTATCAGCAGCCGGGAAGCAGACAGCGACTTTTCACAGCCGGACACCGCTACCGCAGAGCGTGTCATGGAACACCTTGACGCAGCCCATACCCGAAAGGCAAGCAAAAAGGCAGTCAAGAAAGCACAGGAAGCGGCTGTTTTGCGTACTTCCACTTCACGCTTGCAGTTTACCGACGAGGAACGGGAAACGCCAAAACTGCAACCCTACATCAAAAAATCGGAAAAAGCAGCCGACAAACTGGACGCAGCAAAGGCAGCTCTCCCGAAGCAGAAGAAACTTGTAAAAGAGCGCACCTTTGAGGAAACCACCGGAAAGGCAAAGACCCGTTTACGCTTTGAAGAACAGGAAAAGCCGATACCCGGCGGCAAAGCCCACAGTAACCCGTTATCCCACCCCGCGCAGGAAGCGGGTATTTTTGTTCACAACAAAATCCATAGCGTCGAGAAAGATAATTCCGGTGTGGAGGGCGCGCACAAATCGGAGGAACTTGCCGAGCGCGGCGCAAGGTACGGGACAAGAAAATTAAAACAGGGCTACCGCAGCCATAAGCTGAAACCCTACCGGGAAGCGGCAAAGGCAGAACAGGCAGCGTTTAAGGCAAACGTCAATTTTCAGTATCACAAAGCCTTGCAGGAGAACCCGCAGCTTACAAGCAATCCCTTTTCCCGGTTCATGCAGAAACAGAAAATCAAACGCCAGTATGCAAAAACCGTAAAGAAAAGCGGCTCAGCCACCGCCAAAGCTGCCGCCGGAGCGTCCCAAACAGCAGCAAAGAAAGCGGCTGCCTTTGCAGGACGACACCCGGCAGGCGTGATAATCGCTATCGCCGCGCTGCTTCTGTTCATCATGGTATCCGTAGGGCTTTCCTCTTGTGGGGCAATGTTTTCCGGCAGCATGAACAGCGTGTTAGGGACTTCCTACACGTCCGAGGACAGCGACCTTGTGGCAACGGAACAGAGCTATGCTGCAATGGAAAATGAGCTGCAACAGGAAATTGACAATATCGAAAGCACCCACAGCGGCTATGATGAATACCGCTATGACCTTGATACTATCGGGCATAACCCCCACGAATTAGCGTCGTACTTGACTGCCCTTTTGCAGAGTTACACCCCGCAGAGCGCACAGGCAGAGCTAAAACGGCTGTTCGGCTTACAGTACACCTTGACGCTGACGGAAGAAATCGAGATACGCACCACCACCGACGAGGAGGGCAACGAGGAAGAATACGAATACCGTATCTTAAATGTGAAACTGACAAACAAGCCGATTGCTTCCCTTGCGGAAGAACTGCTGAACCCACAGCAGTTTGAAATGTTCAAGGTGTACTTACAGACACAGGGCAACAAACCGTTGATTTTTGGCGGCGGCTCTCCCGACGGAAGCCCGTCCGAGGATTTAAGCGGCGTGGAGTTTGTAAACGGCACACGTCCCGGAAACCCGGAGCTTATGGAGCTTGCAAAACAGCAGGTCGGAAACGTGGGCGGCTACCCTTACTGGTCTTGGTACGGCTTTAACAGCCGCGTGGAATGGTGCGCCTGCTTTGTGTCATGGTGCTACAATCAAGCCGGAAAAAGCGAACCCCGCTTTGCGGGCTGCGAATGGCAGGGCGTTCCTTGGTTCCAGTCAAGGGGACAATGGGGCGCACGCGGCTATGAGAATATCGCACCGGGCGACGCTATCTTTTTCGACTGGGATTTAGACGGCGTTGCCGACCATGTGGGGCTTGTGCTTGGCAGGGACGGAAGCCGCGTCTATACCGTTGAGGGCAATTCCGGCGACGCCTGCAAGATTAAAAGCTATGACCTCAACTATCAATGTATCAAAGGCTACGGGCTGATGAACTGGTAAGCAGCCCCGAAAAGAAAGGAGAATTTATTTTATGGCAAACAACAAAATCGACCGTATCAATAAGGAAATCGCAAAGACCCGCGAGAAAATCACAGAGTATCAGAACAAGTTAAAAGGACTGGAAGCGCAGAAAACCGAAGCGGAAAACCTTGAAATCGTGCAGCTTGTACGCGCTATGCGACTTACCCCGCAGGAATTAAATGCTATGCTGTCCGGCGGCGGTATTCCCGGCATGAACGCCGCACCCGCTACCGAAGCGGCAGACTACGAAGAACAGGAGGAAAATGCAGATGAAAAATAAACTCAAACAGACCATGACTGCCCTTTGTGCCGCCCTTATCCTTATGGGCGGTTTTTCTGTCCCTGCCTATGCACAGGGAGCAGCCGCAGAGCCACCCACAGAGGACGCGACCAACGACAGCAATGTAGTGGTGGAAGAACCGGAAACGCCGCCCCTTACCCCAAAGGGCAACGCAACACTGGTGGACGATTTCGGCGGCAATAAGCAGCTTATCACTGTTACCACCAAAGGCGGCAACTACTTTTATATCCTCATTGACCGGGCAGCCGAGGGGGAACAGACCGTACATTTCCTTAATCAAGTGGACGAAGCCGACCTTATGGCACTGACCGAAACTGGGGAAGCCACGAAAAAACCGGAAGTCTGCAACTGTACGGAGAAATGCGAAGCCGGAAAAGTAAATACGTCCTGCCCGGTATGTGCAACTACTCTGACAGGCTGCACAGGCAAGGAACCCACGCCAACACCCACCGAGCAGCCGGAAGAACCCAAAGAAAAAGACGGCAATCCCGGCGCGGTGCTTGCCTTAGTCCTCTTTGTGCTGCTTGGTGGCGGCGCGGCGTTCTACTACTTTAAGTTTGTAAAACCGAAGCATAACGTGAAAGGAAGCACCGACCTTGAAGATTTTGACTTTGAGGATTACGACGAGGACGAGCCGGAAGCAGATACCGGGGAAGTTTCCAAAGAGGAAGAAACGGAGGACAAGGAAGTATGACCCTGTTTACCGACAATCCCTTTGAAAAGATGATGATACAGAAGCCGGACTATGGCAAACGGGAAAAATCCCCGCCGGAGCTTTCTTCCCCACGCTGCGCGGGCTGCCCTTACAAGGGGCAGTCCCCTTGTGTGGGGTACTGTATGAGAAAACTGGAAAACAAACGACAGACCGAACGATAAAAGGAGGAATTATCATTGATTTTAGTTATCGCAGAAAAGCCCAGTGTGGCACAGACAATCGCTGCCGTACTTGGGGCAAAGGAAAAGAAAGACGGATTTCTCACAGGAAGCGGCTATATCGTTTCTTGGTGCGTGGGACATTTGGTAGGGCTTTCCGAAGCTGCCGCCTACGGGGAGCAGTATAAAAAGTGGAGCTATGACAGCTTACCGATTTTGCCGCAGGAATGGAAGTACACCGTTGCTTCTGACAAGGAAAAGCAATTCAAGACCTTAAAGGAACTTATGCACCGGGCAGACGTTTCCGAAGTCGTCAATGCCTGCGACGCGGGGCGCGAGGGAGAACTCATTTTCCGTTTTGTCTACGAAGTTGCCGGGTGCAGGAAGCCCACGCGCCGCTTGTGGATTTCCTCAATGGAAGAAGCTGCTATCAAAGAGGGCTTTTCTCATCTGAAGAACGGCGAAGCATACGACGCGCTCTTTGCTTCCGCATTATGCAGGGCAAAGGCTGACTGGCTAATCGGTATCAACGCCACCCGTCTTTTTTCTGTCCTTTACAACCATACCTTGAATGTGGGACGCGTACAGACCCCGACCTTAAAAATGCTTGTTGACCGGGACGCGGCGATTACCACGTTCAAGAAAGAAAAATACTATCATGTGCGCCTGTCCTTATCCGGCGCGGAAGCTGCAAGCGAAAAACTGTCTGACCGTTCCGAAGCTGACAGGCTGAAAGCTGCTTGTGAAGCGTCAAAAGCAGTCTGTACTTCCCTTGTGAAAGAGAAAAAGACCGCAGCCCCGCCGAAGCTCTTTGACCTTACTTCTTTGCAGAGGGAAGCAAACCGCCTGTTCGGATATACCGCAAAGCAGACCCTTGACCTTGCACAAGCCCTGTATGAAAAGCGTTTGCTTACTTATCCGAGAACCGACAGCGCATTTCTGACCGACGACATGGGCGACACAGCGGCGGGCATTATCAAGCTGCTTTGTGGGAAATTTTCTTTTATGGCGGGCATGGACTTTGCGCCGGAGCTTGCAAAAGTGCTGAACAGTAAAAAGGTATCAGACCACCATGCCATTATCCCGACTATGGAGCTTGCAAAGACCGACCTTGCCGCGCTGCCGGAAAGCGAAAGGAATATCCTTACCCTTGCCGGGGCGCGTCTGCTCATGGCGACCGCCGCAGTACATACCTTTGAAGCGGTTACGGCTACATTTGAATGTGCCGGACAGTCCTTTACCGCAAAGGGAAAAACAGTGCTGTACGACGGGTGGAAAGAGATTGACCGCCGTTACCGGGCAGCCTTAAAGAACAAGCCCGAAACGGACGACGCAGACAGCGACACAGAAAAGACCCTGCCGCCATTTACCGAGGGACAGACCTTTGAAAATCCGGCGGCAACGGTAACGGAACATGACACAACACCGCCAAAACCTCACAACGAAGCGTCGCTGCTCTCTGCTATGGAGCACGCCGGAAGCGAGGACACCGACCCGGACGCAGAACGCAAAGGGCTTGGAACTCCCGCCACCCGCGCCGCCGTCATTGAAAAACTGGTAAAGGGCGGTTTTGTGGAGCGAAAAGGCAAGCAGCTACTTCCCACAAAGGACGGTATCAACCTTGTGTGCGTCCTGCCGGACACCTTGACAAGCCCGCAGCTTACCGCAGAATGGGAAAACAATCTGACACAGATTGCAAAAGGCAAGGCAGACCCCGCCGCATTTATGGAGGGTATTGAGAATATGGCGCGGGAACTGGTAAAGACGTACCCGTTTCTTTCTGATGATAAAGCGCAGATGTTCAAGCCGGAACGGGAAGCGTTGGGAAGCTGCCCCCGCTGCGGTTCTCCTGTCTATGAGGGCAAGAAGAATTACTATTGCAGCAATAAGGAATGTATCTTTACCATGTGGAAAAATGACCGTTTCTTTGAAGAACGAAAAGTAACCTTTACCCCGAAGATTGCCGCCGCGCTCTTACAATCCGGCAAGGTAAATGTGAAAAAGCTCTATTCCCCAAAGACGGGCAAGACCTACGACGGAACTATCGTATTGGCTGATACGGGCGGGAAATATGTCAACTACCGGGTGGAGCTTCCGAAGAAAAAATAACTGAATAGCAAGCATAGGAAAAGAGTACCCTTTTCCGTAAAATTCCTGCTTTCTCTACCGAGAACGGCGGGGATTTTTGCTTGTTGGGAAGTTTCCCAAACCCTCTGAAATCTTGAAAAAATATCTAAACTCTTTGGCAAAAACGCGGGCGCGGGGTACTGAATGATGAAACTGGAAAGCGCAGCGTCCGCGCTGCCTTTGGGAAAGGAGGTTACACATGGCAAATTTACGGGACACCGTAAAAGACTATCAAGAAGAATTAAGGGACGGTATCGCTTGGGTGGCGTTTTGGAAAACGGGACGTTCTTGGAACGCGGAATATTTCCACCTTGAAATGGGCGATATTCTCTACCCGGAGGACAGAAGCCGCATGGAAGAAATCAAACAGGCTGACCCTGCCGCCGTTGTGGTAAACGGCTATTATTCCGGCTATCTTGGCGAGGACAGGAACCTTGACGAACTGACCGCCGGGGTGCGCCGCCACTACGAAAACGGATATAGCAATATCGGGGAATTTATCGAAGCCCACGACGACAGGCTGCCGCCGGAGCTTATCGAGGAAGCAAGAGCCGCCGCCCACGCTGCGGGGCTGCCTTTTTCTGAAAAAGCCTACCGGGGCGGCGAAGAACCCGACCCCTATCTATTTGACGGGAGCATGAGCATGGAGGACTACGAGCTTATGCACCGCATGATTGAGAAAGAAAGGAGTGAGCGCATGGAAGAAACGATTTTAAGCGGGTATCTTTCTAATCTTGGAAAGTACACCGAGGGCAGACCTGCGGGCGAATGGGTATCATTCCCCACGACTGCTGAACATTTGAAAGAAGTCTTTGACCGTATCGGGATAGACGGCAAAAACTACGGGGAGCTGCACATCACAGAATATCAGTCCTCTATTCCGGGACTGGCAGGGAAATTGACCGAGCTTGAAAGCCTTGACGAACTGAACTATTTGGGCGAGCTTTTGAAAATGCAGTTTGACGACGACCGGGAAAAATTTGCTGCGGCTATCACATACGGCGACCATACAAGGGACTTGCAGGACATTATAAACCTTGCACAAAATCTTGACTGTTACTGGATTTATCCGTCCGTAAAAACCGAGGAAGATTACGGGCATTATCTGATTGAAGAACTGGACGAGTTGGAGCTGCCGGAAGAAGCAAAAAACTATTTTCTCTATGAGGAATACGGGCGGGACGCTGCTATCAATGACGGGGGCAGATTTACCGAGCAGGGATATATCTACAACAACCGCAACACCTTTACACAGTGGTATGACGGACGGGACGTGCCGGAGGAATATCGGGTAACACCGCAGCCGCCAGTACAGGAAAAGGAACAGGCAGACCTTGACGCTGCCGCAGCCATACCGACCACTGCCACAGAGCAGCCCCCGGTTCTCCCGATTATCCTATCTTCCGAAAAGCCCGCCAACAAAATGAAAGAGATTACCGACCGACTGGAACAGGGCATTTTGGGGATTTATGAAAGCGACCGTTACGCCGACTATCTGCGTACTATGTCTAAATTCCATGATTACAGCCTAAACAATACAATCCTTATCGCCATGCAGGGCGGCAACCTTGTAAAAGGCTATAAACAATGGGAAAAGGAATTTGACCGCCATGTAAAGCCGGGGGAAAAAGCTATCAAGATAATTGCGCCCGCGCCCTTTACCGTTAAGAAACAGGTGGAAAAAATCGACCCGGACACGCAAAAGCCTGTTTTCGATAAGAACGGGAAAGCCGTTACCGAGGAAAAGGAAATCCAAATCCCCGCCTTTCGTGTGGTATCTGTTTTTGACGTGTCGCAGACCGAGGGTAAGGAGTTGCCCGACCTTGGGATAAAGGAGCTTACGGGCGACGTGGAACAGTATCAGGATTTTTTCGCTGCCCTTGAAAAAACTTCCCCCTTTGCTATGGGATTTGAAGCACTAAGCGGCAGTATAAAAGGACGCTGCAATTATGAGGAAAAGTGTATTCTCATCAACGAGGGCATGGACGAATTGCAGAATATCAAGACCGCTATCCATGAAATTGCCCATGCGACACTCCATGACATAGACAAAGACGCGCCGGAACGTCCCGACCGCCGCACCCGCGAGGTACAGGCATTATACTCAGCATTCCAAAATGTTAATCATTTTAAAGAATGCTGAGAAATAAGACGTTTTTCTACTAAAAGATGAGCATTATTCGTTAGCGCAATCCACAAAGTCTTGCCATTTCATCTTCGTTGCCCTCCCACATTGGTGCTTCATCAGATACAGGTGTTGGAACAGATTCCATTGCGTCTCTAAGCTGTTCAACAGATGGCTTTGCATAGTAGCTTTTGGTTGTATCAGTTCTGGCATGTCCTAACACTGTAGAAACAAGCTCAATAGCGATTCCATCCTGATAAAGATTTGTGGCTCTGGTTCGGCGGAACATGTGACAGTGAACCGAATCTGGAAGACTAATCCCTTTTTCACTGACCAGAGCTGCATATTTTTTTATAATCCGCTGGACATTTCCAACGGACATCCTGTCTGTTACACCTTTTATTGTTGTGGAAAATAAGTATGCTTCTTTGGAAGAATTACTGTGATATACACGTATATATTCCCTAAGGTGTTCGACTGCTTTAGCTGTTAATTGTATGGTTCTTTCTTTATTACCTTTGCCGGTTATGAAAATATTTGGATATTTTGTTTCTGCCGTGATATCACATAAGCGGATGTTAAGCAGCTCACTGACTCTTACAGCTGTATCGTAGAGAAGAATCAAAATAGCACGGTCTCGTACACCGAATTTCGTATTCAGCGGTGCAGACAGTATTGCAGCAAGTGCATCATCGGACAGAATAGGTTTTTCCTTTTTAATGGTTTTGCATGGTGAGATCTGACTGATCGCCAGGGCAACTGACTGGACTGATATGTCCATATCCGAGGCATAGTTCAGATAGGCACGGATAGCCGCAACTCTTACATTTACAGTTGATGGCTGGCTGCCATTTGCAAGCAGATATTCTCTGAAATTATAAATACATTCTTTGGTACAATCAGAAAACTGAAAGGTGCTTATGGATTTACCTAATTCACCTACAAGGTAGTTTTTAAATATTGTAAGGGAATCTCTGTAGGATTCTGCTGTAGCCTGACTGCGTCCGACCTGCTTTACCAAATAAACATTTAGAAAGTTCCATGTGTGAGAAAAGAACAGCTGGTCAGTCGATATCTTTGCTGATTTATTCTTCATAGGGAAGCACCTCCGGAATGACCTTTCCAGACACTGAATCTTTCTCTCGGATAGTATCAAATGCCTTTTCTGCAAGATGATAGTAATAATACGTTTCGTCAGGACTTTTGTGTCCAAGGTATCTGCTTAAATATGGGAGCATAGTGTTTGTATCAATTCCCTGATGCATCCACTCATTAAATCTCTCCACTACAAAAGCATGGCGTAAACAGTGGGGTGTCGGATGTTTATCAACTGTCTTGGCAACCGGAAGCATGGCCCAATGGCGGTTAAAACTTGATTCTACTCCAGAGCACGAAACAGGCTTATGTGGATCTTTTCCCGGAAAAGCCCAGTCAATTCCGGGGAAAAGCATTTCCTGACGTTCTTTATAGTTTTTAAGTACCGGAAGGCTATCCTGCGGAAGATATACAAGGCGGTCCTTGTTACCCTTTGAGCCAAGGACAGTAAGGATTCCTTTATCCAGGTCTATGTGCTCCCATTTTAGCAATCGCCCTTCTGACAGACGCAGACCGCAGCAAAAATATAGGAGAAAAAGAATCTTGCACTCTCTATCGAGTCTAAATTGCTCTGAATTATGAGACGTGCGGATATCCATTTTCTGCAGCAGTTCCTTAACTTCCTCTTTTGATGGAATGTAAAGAACAGGACGGTAAGCCTTGCAGAAAAAATTAGGAATATATGCTTCCTGACCAAGGGAAAGGATATATTCACTCAGCACCTTCACCATCGACATACAGCGATTATGATAGGCTTCTCCTTCGCCCGGTCTGGCTTCTGACCATTTGGCTGCCATTTCATAGGTGACTGTTGTCAGTTCCGGATAATTCTGTACGCAAAAGGTATCAAAGCGTTTTAATAGCTTTTCTTCGGAATTATAGGCATATCCATCAGCTCGTTTTTGCTGTATAAGTCCTTCGATATGATGTGCCAGACCGCTCTCAAAAATGTATGTCATGATAAAACACCTCCAAATTCCAGAGGGCAGAGCCTCATTTTATCTTCGTCACGTTCAAGATATACCTCTGCTGTTTCCTGACGTGCATGTCCGAGAGCATTGGAAATATCATCAAGTTTGTTGTCTGCCCGAAGCATTCTTGTGGCAAATGTTTTTCGTGTCATATGAAAGCCCTGACCAGCAGATAATTCAAATCCATATTCAGCAAGTATTCTTTTTAAAGCTCCACGGCACGCCGTTGTAACTTTAAGCGGAATATATGGTGCCTGATGGCGGATAAATATATAACCGTTGCCTGTGACAGCTGATTCCGGACGTCCATTCATGATGTATTTATATACTGAATTACCTACATCCGTTGGGACTGGAAGCGTTATTGCTTTGCTTGTTTTCTGCTGAATGAAGGAAACAGTTTTGTTTTTCCAGTCAAAATCATTTACCTGAAGCTTTAGGATGTCTGCTCCCCTGATACCCATTCGAAGTCCAAGCATGACCATGGCTGTGTCCCTGAGCTCCATGGGAGTAGAAGCTCTCTCACGATATTCATATATTTTCTCGACTATAGCATCGCTCAGAACATCAACTATGCTGCGATGAGGCGCACAGCTTGCAGATACTGCAAAAGCAAGTGTTGGTGAAATCAGATCCTGGTCAGCCATGTACCGTAGAAGCTGACGAAGCTTGGTTCCATATGCATTTTTACTTTCCGGGGTCGAGTGGACATCATGGTTATGAAATGCTTTAACCACATCGGGTGTTATGGAGACTGGATTATCTATTCCATTATCTTCAAGATATTTGAAGAAACTGCATCCGGCTGCCCTGCACATGGTAAGTGTCTTATCGGTCATTCCATCCCGCCTGCGGCTTTCTATGAAACCATCAAGGATGCTTTTGCTCCATGATGGAAGATGATCAGATGCACGCATCGGCTCAGCGATTATATTGGATTCCATTATGCCCTGGAGATACTTTTCAAACATTCTGATAGTGTGTGAACGATGAGCTGATCCGGAACTGCTGGCTTTGATCTGATTCGGGCAATCCGGGAGTATACCTATCCATGATGTCACAGTTTCTGCCGAGTGTTCCAGATGGTTAAGTTCCAGGAACATGAAATACCATGTGAAATCATTGCGATAAACAGCTTTTGATGATTTCATGTATTTCCAATCGTCCAAAGCGTCAAGATATTCATCAGCTTTAAGAGCGAGAGGTATACTCGGATGAAATGCGGTACCTGTTTTAGAAAGTCTCATCTCAAGCAGTATTTCAACGTTCTCACCAAAAAGAACCCGCTGGTAACACTCTGGCACATCACCTCTGCGGTGAAGATATTTCATAAGTGCTGTCATGGCACATACGGCGTTCTGACGTCTGGCAAGAGATTTACAGGATTTGCAGTAAGTATTCCAGTATTCGATAAGAGTATCTATGGTTATTGCTTCCGGCTCTGTAACTCCCAGGGAAGTAGCAAGCCTGAAGAACTCCTTGATGGCAACAGAATACGTATGGTAATAGCAGGGATTCTGTGTGGTCGCATAGTATTCTTCCAGCTCATATGTCAGGCGAAAAAAGGATTCCGATATTCCGCTCCGGCAGAAAAAACTGTCTTCTGAGCGGCAGAAAGAACTTTTGATATCTCCAAAGAGCAGGTAATGCTCGAGGCGGAACAGGGCATTTCTATATTGAGAACACGTCTCATAGGAAATTTCCCGTTTTTTAATCTCAAGCCAATCCAGTGCGGCATCCATTGAAAAAGGAATGCCCTTATCCATCAGGTACTTGAAGAGTGTAGCATAACAGGTTCTGTGCATGTCTATATTTTTACATGCACTGTCTGGCTGTTTCATCATATTGAGAACTGATGAAATAGCATCTAAATAGTTTATTTGCATATCAAATGCGCTCCTTTCCGGTTTCCCATTCGAGGGGAAAACCTGATAATAGCGTATCTGATAATGCTCATCTTTTTTACAAGAAAGTGAGGATTTATGGAAAATAATTTAAAAGATCAACATTATAAAAACATGGGTATAATGCTTCAAATGGAAACATTAACATTTGAAGCAGAAAGCGTCGCCTATGTCGTTTGCCAACACTACGGGCTTGATACGTCGGACTATTCCTTTGGATATATCGCCGGGTGGAGCAGCGGAAAAGAACTTGCAGAACTGAAAGGCTCTCTTGAAACAATCCGCAGCACCGCCGCAAGTCTGATTGATACCATAGACGGACATTTTGCAGAAATCCAAAAGGCACAGGATAAGGAACAGACCACCGAACAGGCACAGACCCCACAGGAAGCTACCATACAGCCCGAAGCAGAAGCAGCCGCGCCGGAGCTTCCCGAAGAAACAGCCCCGGTACAGGAAAAAGAAGCACAGACCGAGCCGGAAGCTGATACAGGCGCAAGCAGCGAAGCACCACAGCCGGAACAAGCTGCACCCGCCGCACCTTATTACACAATCAACGAAGCTGCCGCCAAACGTGCAAAGGACGCAAACAGTTTTTCCGATTATAAGCAAGGCAGCGCGACGGCTGAATACAGGCACTATGTAGATGAAGCCGTACAGCTTGCAGAAAGGCAGAAACAGCGGGTAGACCCGATGTACCATGAGAAAATCGACAGCCTGCTTGACACCTACGCCCGGAAACTGGCGGCGAACATGAACAAAGGCTATGAGATTGACGCGCGTGTTCCCTCTATCCTCATTGCGGGCGGCTCTAACTTCCCCACAAGGAAGAAAGAAAAGCAGAACGCAGCCCGCGACAGCAATTACCGGGAATGGCAGGACATACAAGGACTTCTTGATAAAATCCGCAGTACCGGCATGGGCGGTATCAGTGCAGACGACCCGCAGGCAGTACAGAAGTTAGAAAAGAAACTGGAAAGCCTTGAAAAATCACAGGAAACCATGAAAGCCGTAAACGCCTATTACCGTAAGCACAAGACCCTTGACGGCTGCCCGCATTTGTTGCCGGAACAGCTTGAAAAATTAAAAGCGGACATGGCGAGCAGTTGGCATTTGGGGGACAAGCCCTTTGCGACTTGGGCGTTATCCAACAACAGCGCGGAAATCCGGCGCGTGAAAGACCGTATCAAATCCCTTTCACAGCAAAAAGAAATCGGTTTTGTGGGTTGGGAATTCGACGGCGGCAAGGTGGAAGCAAACACCGAAGCGAACCGTCTGCAAATCTTCTTTGAGGATAAGCCGGACGAAGCTACGCGGGAAGCCTTAAAAAGCAACGGCTTCCGTTGGTCGCCAAAAGCCGGGGTATGGCAGCGGCAGCTTACCAGTAATGCCTACTATGCGGCTGATTATATCAAAGCGATTGCACCCCTTACCGGGGAAAAGCCTACCGAGTTACAACGGGCGCATATCCGGGCGCAAAAGATAGCTGCACAAGAACAACCCGTACAGGAGCAGCCGGAACAGGAAGCCCCACAGGACAAAGACACCTTTTCCATTTATCAGATTAAGGGCGGGGACGAAACAAGGGATTTGCACTTTGAACCTTACGACCGTCTGACTGCCGCCGGACACCGGGTAGACGCGAAAAACTATACACTTGTCTATTCCGCACCTCTTACGCCGGGGACTTCTCTTGAAGATATTTACACCCGCTTTAATATTGACCACCCGAAAGATTTTAAGGGACACAGCCTTTCCGTTTCCGACGTGGTGGTGCTTCATCAGAACGGACAGGACACCGCCCACTATGTAGACAGCTTCGGTTATAAGGAAGTGCCGGAGTTTTTGCAGCCGGAAAACTATCTGAAAGCTGCCGAACAGACCACCGAGCAAAACTACAACATGATTGACAGACAGATAAACAACACCCCGACCGCTGCGGAACTGGAAGAAAAAGCAAAAGCCGGGGAACAGATTTCCCTTGCAGAATACGCCGAAGCATTGAAAACCGATAAAGGACGCGGCAAGCCTGCTAAACAGGAAAAGCCCTCTATCCGGGCGCAGCTTAAAGCAGCGAAAGAACAGACACCGAAGAAACAGGCAAAACAGAAAACACAGGATTTGGAAAGGAGCTGACCTATGAAGTTACAAAAATTTGAAAATGTGGACGTTATCGCTTCCCTTGAAGCCATAATGAAACAGAACACCGCTTTTTATCAGAGCGATTTTGACATAGACAAACAGATTTTGCAGAAAGCGGCGGTAAGCCCTATCCCGGAGGACAAACGGCTTTTGTGGTTTTCCCGCCCGTCCGGGACGTGCTGCTTCCGGGAACGGGACGTTTTTCTAAAGGACACAAGGCAGCATAATACATGGCGGTTTTACGGGGAACAGACCCGCGATACTATCCTTGCCTATGCGGTGGAACTGACAGGCACAGAGCAGGAAAAAATCAAGGGCAATCTTTATGAACTGGATTATTTGCAGCATTTCCGGGAAGTAATCGAAAAATCAATCCCTGCCGACAACTACACGCTGATTTATGAGCATGGGGAGCTGACAAAGCCTGCCGGACAATATTTTGACGGGGACACTGACCCGCAACTTGGAAAGTTTATACGTTTTAAAGCACAGCCAAACGACCCGGAAGCCTTAAAAAGCCTTTTGAGGGAACAGCAGAAAAAACGAACACCGCATACGCAGGGGGATTTTCAGTTACATATCGCCGCCCTGCACGACAGACGGATTGAAACGGAAGCCCGCCGGATTATAGAAAATGTAAAAGGACTTGGAGAACCGGACAGCCCCGAAAAGACCCATTGTGCAGTAGAGCTTTCTCCCTATTTTGTTCCACTGGCAACGGATAAGGACATGGAACGCCTGTTTTCCATGCTCCCTTACAAAAACCTTTCTTTTTCCACGTTGGAGGGCAGGCATGGCATTTATGCGCTGATAGATAAAAGCGAGAGGAAGAAAGAGATGAAACAGTCCCGTCCCTCTGTCCGGGCGCAGTTACAAACAGAAAAATCCCCAAAAGTCCCGAAAAAGACAGCAAAATCAAAACATCACGAATTGGAGGTATGAGCATGATTAGACTGACCGTTGAAGAAATGAACCTGTTGAGTATTTACCATGAGGGAAGCAAGGCACAGCTTATGGAAAATATGACGGCTGCGCTGCCGTTCATGGACGAGGATATGCGCCCCTTTGCAGAGCGCACCTTACAAAAAATCTCCCCGCTAACAGAAAACGAGTATGCGGAGCTTGCCATTTTCGCCGCTGATGAGGTATGACCGGGGGTAAGCGGCTCACGCCGCCACAGAGCCGGAAAGTCAACAGCCTTGTAAAAAAGGAGTGCTGCAACTGCGAGCGCGGACACTGTATCTTACTGGACGACGGGGAGGAATGTGTCTGCCCGCAGCTTATTTCCTATTCACTTCTATGCAAGTGGTTTCAGACCGCCGTACTTCCCCTTGATAAGCTGCTGTATGCAGAGCTTTTCAAGACCGAGGATAAAAAGCGTTGTAGTGAGTGCGGCACGTTCTTTGTATCAAAATCAAACAGCGTCAAATACTGCCCGGATTGCCGGAAGCGGATTACCCGCAGACAGGCAGCCGAGCGCATGAGGAAACGGCGTGCGGCGGTTACGCAATAAGGGCAAAAAAAGCCTTGATTTACAGGGCATAAATGACGTGAAACTGGCATAGGCGATACAGAATACCTTTTCCATTAAAATTAGGGTTCTACTGCGTAACATTTTAAAATCAGTATCTATAAAAGAACAGGGTGCGGGAGGTCATTACTGGCTTCCTGCGCCCTGTTCTTTTTGTGTCTGACTGTCTTTATCCTGCATTTCCGGCTTCGGCTGTAATTCTTTTTCTATCCGGTTCCGGTAATGGGTTTTCCTGCGGTAAAAATATTTTGTTACTTCCTGTTCCGGCAGCCATATCCCCGCTGCTTCTATCCGTTCCATAACAGCGGCAACGATTTCCCGGTTGTTGCGTTTATGCGGCTCCTGTCCCTTTTCTATCCAAAGGCGGCGGTATTCTTCATAAAGCCATGTACTGATAGTTTCTTTTTGCCGTTGCTTCAAATGTCGGAACTGCTTATCTGTCCGCAGCAGCTTCCCGTCTACCTTTTTATGATTTTTTGTCCCGATTTCTTTGTTCCTCTCTTTCCATTTCTTCAAGGGGAAATTGGGGGAGGGCTTCTATCAGCTTCATTGTGATATACTGGCGCATATCTTCATCAATTTCCAGTTTGAATGTTCCGTCCGGCTGACGTTTCTTTACAGATGCCTGCCTGTCGATTTCGTCCTTGTAGCACATAAGCACCTTTTCCACCGCCCATGTTTCTCCGGCAACGGCGGCGCGTATGGTTTCATAATCGGGTATTGTTTGGTCTGCCATGTTTTCACGCTCCTGTCTGTATTGGAATACCTTTATCCTACCACGCTTTTATAGATATTTCTACTGTAAGTGTTCGGCTTCCCTGCCCCGTTCCGGTTCTTTTTCCAGTCTTAAAATACTGTCTATGTTCTGTTTGATAATGTCGTATTCCTTGACCTGTTTTTTCAGCTTATCATAATCAACGTAAAGGGCTTCTTTCTGCGCTTGGAGCTTCCCGTATTCTTCCTGCATGGCAGCGAGATTGGGGAGTTTGGTAATGCCCGCCGCTTTCAGTGCCTTTGCCGCTGCTTCATGGAGTATCAGACCGCTTTCCTGCTTTGCCCGGTATGCGTCCTTATCCTTTGCCTTGCGGTATGCTTCATAGACTGGTTTTGTCTTTTGATAGGTGGCAACGTGCTTCATCAGCACCGTCATATCAGCAAGACGCTTTTCCACATTCTTTAATGCGTCTGCTTTCTTTTCATTTTCCGCATTTATTTCCTCAATCCGGCTGACTAAATCCGCGTACTGCTCAATCTGATGTTCCGTCAAGAAATTCATGGTCTTTGCCGCCAGTTTCAGATTATGGATTTTCGCCCACTGTTCATACCCCCGGCTCTCTTGTGCCTTGATACTATTTTCAATGTCGATAAGCAGCGATACGCCGCGCTGCTCTTTGGGAGCTTTCGCCGCCTTTGTGCGTTTGCCCTCTATCCGTTCTCTGATTGCTTCCTCTGTATAATCTGCACCGAGAGTTTTCAGACGGGTAAAGCGTTCCTGTCCGGGAGCGCGGCAGGAGATATATTTTCCCGGCTTTATCTCATAGCCCGCAGCTTGTAACCGCTGCAACAATTCTTCAAAACTTGCCACTTGGGGGATAAGCGTATCAACGGCAATTTTTAGCTTGCCTTTCCAACTTGTACCGACCTTTTCCGCTTGATATTCTGCATAGCTTTTTCCCTTGCTGCCTTTGCCCGGAACGACGACGGACAGCCCGTTTTCCCGACACAGCTTATCGCTCATATTCCGTATGCCGTAGTAGCTGCGCTTATTGGAATTGTACTTATGGTAGTCAACAAAGTTGACCGCGCAAAAAATGATGTGGTTATGGATATGCCCCTTGTCTATGTGGGTAGTTAGGACGTATTCGTGCTGTCCCTTTGTTGCTGCGTCGGCAAGCTGCTTTCCGATTGCATGGGCTTTCTCACAGTCCACCTCTCCCGGTTCAAACGATTGTATCAGATGAAAGGCTAAGTTGTTCCCTTTCTGCCGAGCCTGCGACAAAGTATATTCAAACTCAATATCTGCCGTTTCATAGCTGCACCCAAAGGAGGACACAAGTGTTTTCCCGTCTGTCTTATCCGGGTTTTGGATATAATCAAGGGCTTTGCTCAACGTGCTTTTAATAGGCTTAATCTTTGTAACCGCCATATCTCCGCAAGCACCCCCTTTATTTCCTCTATGTCCTCTTGGTAGACGCTGCCTGTCGCATTGACACGCTTTGCAATCTGATTGATGTTGACCCCGATTTTCTGTATCTCCGCTGTCATGGCTTTTATATCGCTATGGTCTGTCTGAATGATATAGCCGTCAATGGCAATCTTGCGAAGATACGCCGCCATGTTTTGGGTAGGGACGAGCTTCATTTTCTGCTTAATCAATGCCCGTTCTTCCTCTGTTACATAGAATTTGATTTGTACTTTTCTTTTGCGTCCGTTCATGCAATCGTTCCTTTCCATTCCGAGGGTTTGGGACACTTCCCAACAAGCAATTTTTAACCGACGCACCGCAGGGCGGGAGGGCGAAAATACGGAAAAGGGTACTCTTTTCCTATGCTTGCTAAGAAAGTTTTTTATCTTTTATGTCCTTATTTCCCTCTACGGAGAAAAAACCATTTTGCCGAACTTATGCAAAAGAAAAACGCTGCAATCTCAAAAAAGATTACAACGCTTCCGAAAATCCATATTCAATTTTGCCGGACGTTTCTATTTGTCCTCTTTTTCGACTTCTGAAATTTCCTTTGCGGTTGCTGTTACAATCCGTATGCCGTTATCGCTCATATCATCAAGCAGAGCGTCGAGCTGCCGCCGCTTTGTATCTTTTCCGACGGGCGTATCTAAAAGAAACTGGTCTACGGATATATTGTAACGGAGCATAAGCTCAAAAAAGATTTGCAGACTGGGGTGCTGTCCTTTATTCTCAATATTCGCAAGGTAGCGAGGGGAAATATACATTTCATCACTTACCTGTTTGCGGCTTTCCTTGCGTCCTGTCCGCGCAGCTTTTATCGCTTCTCCAAAGGCTTTGAAGTCATATTTTTCTACTGGTCTTTTTGCCATATTTATTCACCCAGTTACATTTTACTGTTCCCCTTTCTTCTTGGATATGTCTATACAGTTCCACTAATTAGCCATAATAATTCATATTTATATACTTGCTATTATTCGTATGTCCGACTATAATTATACTGATATGATTTGTAGAAAGGACTTGGGTGTTATGGAATATATGTCTTGCCCCGAAGCAGCGAAGAAATGGGGAATTTCTGAAAGGCGGGTACAGGTACTTTGCAGAGAAAACCGCATACCGGGTGTTTCAAAACTTGGATATATGTGGCTGATACCAAAGGACGCTGAAAAACCGATTGACGGGAGAACAAAACGAGGAAAGGAGCTGCACCATGAATAAAGTTTTGATTATAGATGATGATAAAGAGCTTTGCGCTCTTATGAAAAAGTGCATAGAGCAGGAAAAATTATCAGCCGTAACTGTATATAACGGTATTGAGGGGGTTCGTCTAATTGATGAAAATAAAGATAGCTATTCCCTTATTATTTTGGACGTAATGCTGCCGGATATAGACGGGTTTCAGATTCTCCAAAAAATTAGAGATACAAGCAATATCCCGGTGCTTATGCTTACTGCAAAAAGCAGCGAAGAAGATAAGGTTTTCGGTCTGCGACTGGGAGCAGACGACTACTTGACAAAGCCATTTGGTATTAACGAGCTTTTGGCGCGTGTCAATTCCCTTATCCGGCGATATACCACCTTAAACCCCTTTACGGCAGACATAGACAGCATATCGTTGAAAGATATGGTAATTGACAAATTAAATCGTACAGTTACGGTCAAAGATATTCCCGTTTTGCTTACAGGAAAAGAATTTGATTTACTTCTCTTTCTTGCTTCCAACAAAGGACGAGTATTTACCAAAAAACAAATTTATTCACAGGTATGGGAGGAAGAATACGCTTTTGATGATAGCAATATTATGTCTTTTATTAGCAAATTAAGGAAAAAGATTGAGCCAGACCCCGACCACCCCTTTTACATTTTAACTGTCCGGGGTGTCGGCTACCGTTTTAACAAGGAGGCGTAACATGGATATAAATGTTTATCTTTTCATAGTGATAGCCCTTATGCTGCTTATTATTATGTATCTCCTTTTTGTCTTACGGCGTGTGCGGACACAGCTTGCGCTGATAAAAGACGCCTTAGAGGATATAAAGGGCGGGAATTTGAACCGACGTATTTTAGCAGGCGAAAACGATATGACAAAAACAATTTGCTATGACATTAACAAAATAGCAGTAAACAGTCAGGCGCAGCTTATACGGCAAAGACAATCTGAACAGGCATATAAACGGCTGATGACAAGTCTTTCACATGATGTAAAGACCCCGCTTGCTTCTCTTGTAGGTTATCTGGAAGCGGTTGAAAACAAAATTGTTATTGGAGAGGAAAAGGACGAATATATCCATGTCGCACATGAAAAAGCCCACTATATGAAATCCTTTGTGGAAAATTTGTTTGAATGGGTAAAACTGGATTCCGGAGAGCAGATTTTTCATTTTGAAAAATTTGACCTTAACGAGTTATCCCGCAACATTATAGCGGATTGGATTCCCGTCTTAGAAAGCAATCATTTTGAATATGAGTTTGTCATACCCGAAACAGAGTATTTTATTCACATAGATGTAAACGCATATACCCGCGTACTTAACAATCTTTTTCAAAATATTATTATCCATAGTGCGGGAGATAAAATGGCACTGCATATTTGTGAAGATATACAACAAGCTAAAATTATAATTTCAGATAATGGAAAAGGAATAGCTCCCGATAAGCTGCCACATATTTTTGAAAGAATGTACCAGTGCGACCAGTCGCGGTCTGCAAAGGGAAATGGTTTAGGACTGGCGATTGCTAAAGAGCTTATCAGTGTTCACAAAGGAACCATTACCGCTGAAAACAGCTCTGATAAAGGGACTGTATTTACTATATTGCTTCCCGAAGCCCTGTAAATAATGCGGGGCTTTCCTGCTATAAAACAAGAAAAAAGCAAGGTTTCGGCAAGGTTATGGCAAGGTTGATACTATATAATGGGAGGTAGAAAGGAGGAAAAGACAATGACTATCATTTCTACTGAAATGCTGAAATGGAAACGCAATAAGACAGTCTTAGGTATCTTTATTCTAACTGCAATTTTAGGAATATTCGCAGTTGAACGTGCTTTCAGTATATCAAGAAGTAGCTCACTAATGAATAGTTTTAGTGATTTATACACATTGGCATTTAAGAACCTTACAAGTTTGTTTCTGCCTATTGTGTTGAGTATGTTTGCAACCACATTGTTCTTTGATGAACAGAAAAATGATACCTTAAAAGGACTTCTGATTATTCCGATTTCCAAAACGCAACTTTATTTTTCAAAGATAGCAGTGGTAATTTTTATGTCATTAGCACTATGTCTGCTTACTTTTGCAATCTGTATTCTTGGCGGCTTTCTTGCAGGCGGCTTTACAGATTTGAATACGGAAACAATTTTACAGGCGGGATTATTATTTTTAGCCGGTGGCGTGTTAGTTCCACTTGCAATGCTCCCCGTTATTTTTTTAGCAACATTGGCAAAGGGATATGTTCTACCGATTGGGGCTGCATTACTTTATCTTGTGCCTGTCGTGCTTATTCCGTCGGGGATTATGGGACTGCACCCACTGGCGAGTGTTATGGGAATTTATCCCTATATTTCATCTGACGCAGCAGAAATGGTTAAGAAATGGGCGGGAGGAATAGAAATAACTATATCTCCGAATATCTGTTTAATTTCTCTTTTGGTAATTGGAAGTATTTCAGCCATTGTTTCCGTACTTGCATTGCGGAAACAGACCTATTGAAAGTGAGGATATATGATGAATAAATATGTAATTGAAACAAAACAACTGACAAAAACTTATGGAGAGCAAACGGTAGTCAATTCTGTTAATATCCATGTGAAACAAGGACAGATATATGGGCTGTTGGGGCGTAATGGGGCGGGTAAAACCACAATTATGAAAATGATTTTGGGGTTGACCGATATTACTTCCGGCGAAGTAGACGTATTCGGTCAAAATATCAAAGGGAGGGAAAAAAGAGTATATCCCCGGATTGGTGCTATTATTGAAACACCCGGCTTTTATCCGAATTTAACAGGTACGGAAAACTTGGAGATATTTGCAAAACTGCGCGGTACTGCTGCGCCAAATGCAGTAAAAAACGCCTTGGAGATTGTCGGTCTGCCTTATCGGGACAAAAAATTGTTTAGCAAGTATTCTCTTGGAATGAAGCAGCGTCTTGGAATAGCAAATGCTATTTTACATGACCCTGAACTGCTAATCTTAGATGAACCCACAAACGGTCTTGACCCGATAGGCATTGCAGAAGTAAGGGACTTTATTAAGACTTTAAGTATCGAGCGCGGAAAAACAATTCTTATTTCCAGTCATATTCTGTCCGAAATTGCACTACTGGCTGATGACATCGGCATTATTGACCATGGTGTACTACTGGAAGAAAACAGCATGAATGAGCTACAAAAGAAAAACAGTAAGTATATACTTCTGCAAGTTTCTGATATACCGAAAACTTCTCTTGTTTTGGAAAGGCAGTTTGGGGTTACCGAATATTCCGTACAGGACGAACACACCCTGCGGATTTATGACACTTCGTTGGATATGGCTGCTGTCAATAAAGCTCTTGTGGTACAGGATATAGCTGTTATCAGTTCTCAGCTATGCAATGATACATTAGAGGACTATTTCAAAAAAATCACAGGAGGAGAAGGAATTGCTTAGGCTGATACAGGCAGAGTTTCTTAAACTGCGTCGAAAAAAATTTATTGTGTTAATGCTGTTATCCGCTCTTTTCATGCCACTTCTTGCAGTTTTTTATTTCAGAAGTGCTGATAAAACAGTTATTGAACCATTACAATTTTATAAGTGGACTACATTCAGCTATACAGCTTGGATTATACTTCCTGTTGTATTGGGTTTGGTTTCTACTATGCTCATGTATGACGAAAATCAAAACGATATGCTCAAACAGTTGTGGATTATACCGATTAGCAAGACAGGATATTTTTTTAGCAAATTTATTGTTGTACTGTCTTATTCCGTTTGTTTTATGTTGCTTACAGCCATAGCGTCTGTATTTTTCGGTATGCTTCCCGGTTATATAACCTTTGAATGGAATAGTATCAGTTATCTATTTAAGAAATGTATTGAAATCGCCATACTTACCGCATTTTCCATATTACCACTTTTAGCGGTTGCAGCTGCCGGGAAGAACTATATACTCCCTGTATGTGTGACACTGGTTTACACCTTTCTTAGCTTTATTTTGCTTATGGTTAATATGTACCTACACCCTCTATCCAGTGCAACAGCAATTATCATGCGAGATATTCCCGGTGTTATTTTGGCACAGGAAGTCAATATTCCGGCTGCACTTTTTTGTATCGGTATATGGACTATTGTTTCTATCGTATTTGCGTACATTTCCTTAAAGCATAGAAAGTGAGTGATTGAATGATGAAAGAATTGATTTGGGCAGAACATCAAAAACTCCGACGTTCAAAAATTGTGTTGGTCGCCATATTCGCAGTTATTATGGTTGCAATTATTGTTTTTACTCAAGGGCAGTTTTCTTTTGGGGAAAAACGCTATATAGATGACGCAGGGTGGTTTATGAACGCAGCACAGTCTTTAGCAACTTTTTTTGTTCTTCCTGCGGTTATTGCACTTTTGGGGAGCTATATGATTTGTCGTGAGGAACAAGAAGATACTATTAAATCATTACGTTTAATTCCTATAAGTGAAGCTAAAATGACGATTGCAAAATTACTTATTACTTTTGCATTTAGCGTACTCTTTTATTTGCTGCTTTTCGGCATTACATTTTTAGTTGAAGTTATTTTACATTTTAGGGGCTTGTCTATCAAAATGATTTTAAGTTTTTTCAAAATCTATTTACTTGACGGCATTGGGATTTTCTTTGCTATTGCACCTGTTATTGCGGTTGTATCAAGAATAAAGAAAGGCTATTGGCTTGCTTTGATTTTTACAGTAATTTATTCTTTTGCAGGATTATTCACAAGTATATCCGATGTTCTTTCGGCTTGCTATCCTATTACTGCTACATTCAATATTTCCGGCTATTATTCTGCCACCTTTGGAGAAATCATTATTAGCCTTATGAGTTTGTTCTTTTGTGGATTGTTTTCTGTCTTGATTTTAATATCTAAAAAAACAATCAAAAATAAGTAATGATACAACCAACATCTGCCGGACGACGGCAAAGAAAAAAAGCCGTCGCAGAGCAGCCATATTTTCACGCGCCTATTCTATTTCGGCGGCTTTGATTTTCAGAGCCGCCGTTTCTTTTTGTCTGTACGACGACCCTTAACCATGTAGACATGGCGGCTTTAGGAGGTAGCCGCCATGAGTTATAAACCACAACAACAAATTCTTACATTCTTTGATTTATCAAAAAAAGCCCGACCGCCACCGGGGATATTCCTACCCTTAGATATGAACTATTAAATCATCTAAATACTTTTTATTATTCCTATGCGCCTGTCCGCGTTTTTTTGCGGACGGGCGCATTTTGTATGCTTAAAAAAATTTTTGAAAAAATTTCCGAAAATATTTGGCATTTTTTCAAAGCTCCGTATTACCCCGCGAAAAGGGGGAAGCACCACCAACTTTCAACGAGAAAGGAGGTGAGAATGTGGAACCTAATAGCAGGGAGTTTTATAAGCAATGTTCTTTTCAGAAGTATTGCAATGCGGTATTGCACAATGAAGCGTGCGACGCTCATAGAGAGCTTCGTACACATAAGGCAAAGGAAGTAACCTTTTCCGACATGACCTTAGATGAAGCGCGACAGCTACATACCTTTGATGAATATTTCAAACGGGAAACTGCTGAAACCGTCTTTGAAAAAGCCGGAAAGAAAATCACGCCGAAGTTGCTTCTTGAAGCAATCCGTACTTTGCCGGAAGAAAAGCGCAAAGCCATATTGCTGTATTATTTCGAGGGAATGAGCGATACAGAAATTGCAGAGTTGCTCAATACACCGAGAAGTACAATACAGTACAGACGGACAAGCTCTTTTGAACAATTAAGAAAATATTTGGAGGAAAATGCTGATGAATGGGACGAATGGTAATCAACCCGGCTACCCTGAAAATGCCCTTGTTCCTTATCCTGTCATTGTGGCAGCGACAAAGGGCGACCCGGACGCTATGAAAATGGTCTTGCAGCATTTCAGCGGTTATATAGCCCGTTTATCCATGCGAAAGTTATATGACGAGCGTGGAAATGTTTATTTTGGTATAGACAACGACATTCGGGAACGGCTGCAAGCCAAACTGATGATGGCTGTCCTCAATTTTAGAACAGAGAAATAACCGCAATCGGCGGTGGAACGTCTTTACTCCCCCTTTTCCGTTCCGCTGCTGACGCGGCAGCACAGCCATTTTGAACCTTGACAAAGAAAGCGACGCAAGAGAACGGCGACGCAGCATAAGGCAAATCGGATACGTTCCTTTTGTGCCGAGCCATGCGGTGGGTACGCCATGACCTTTTTCTTAACCGAAAAGCGAGCGAGAAATACCACACCGTAAAGTAGGGATAGCACCCTGCGGGCGATAACGCACAGAATATATAATGATACTTCCTTACAGCCATAGTCCGAGCGTTAGAAGCGTCGCAGGCAATGGGTAGGGCTTCGGCAGACCGCCGGAGGGGTGCAACTCCCATGAGGTTACGCTAATAGCCGTCCGATTAAAGCCTATGTCACAGATTGATTTTTGACCCGTTAAGAAAGGGGGACGACAAATTGAACAATAACGACGTGCCGATTTGGGAAAAGTACACGCTTACCATAGAAGAAGCAGCAAAATATTTCCGTATCGGAGAAAGCAAGCTGCGGAAACTGGCAGAAGAAAATCCCGTCCCGGACTGGGTAATGATGAACGGAAACCGTATTCAGATTAAGCGTAAGCAGTTTGAAAAAATGATTGATACGGTGGACGCAATCTGATAGTGAAATCGAGCCTTGAATGTGGTACAATGTAGTCAAGCATATCAAGGCTCTTTCCATTATGGAAAGGAGCATAACGATGTCGGAAAAAAGACGGGATAATAAAAATCGTATTCTCCGAACCGGAGAGAGCCAGAGAAAAGACGGAAGATATGCCTACAAATATATAGATACCTTTGGGAAACCGCAGTTTGTTTATTCTTGGAAGTTAGTGCCTACGGACAAAACCCCGGCAGGAAAGCGCGACGATATAGCGTTGAGGGAAAAAGAGAAAGAAATCCAAAAAGACCTTGACGACGGTATCGACCATATCGGAAAGAAAATGACGGTCTGCCAACTCTACGCAAAGCAGATACGCCACCGGGCAAATGTGCGGCATGGTACAAAGCAGGGGCGAAAACAGCTCATGCGGATTTTGCAGGAGGATAAACTTGGAGCCTGTCGGATTGAAAATGTGAAGCTCTCCGACGCAAAGGAATGGGCGTTACGCATGAAAGAAAAAGGTTACGGCTTCAAGACTATTAACAACCACAAGCGTTCCTTAAAGGCTGCCTTTTACACAGCCATACAGGACGATTGTATTCGTAAAAATCCATTTGACTTCCAGTTGAACACCGTCCTTGAAGATGATACGGAACCAAAGGAACCTCTATCCCCTACGCAGGAAGCGGCTTTTCTGTCCTTTGTGCAGCATGATAAAGTCTATCAGAAATACTACGACGAGATTATCATACTGTTAGGGACAGGGCTTCGCATTTCGGAACTCTGCGGACTGACGGAAGCTGACATTGACTTAGACAAACAGCTTATCAATGTAGACCACCAACTTTTGAAAATTGCAGACGTGGGCTACTATGTGGAAACACCTAAGACGAAAAGCGGCAACCGGGTTATTCCTATGAGTGAAAAAGTGTTGGAAGCATTTCAGCGGGTGCTGAACAAACGGAAATATGCACAGCCTATTATTTTAGAGGGCTACACAAAATTTCTGTTCCTTAACCGGAACGGCTTGCCAAAAGTGGCGGTCAACTATGAAAGTATGTTCCGAGGACTTGTGAGGAAATACAACAAAACGCAAAAGGTAGCATTGCCAAAAGTAATGACACCGCACACCTTACGCCACACATTCTGCACCACGTTAGCAAATGCGGGAATGAACCCCAAAGCATTGCAGTACATCATGGGACATTCCAACATCAATATGACGCTGAACTATTACGCGCATACGACTTCCGAAACGTCGATAACAGAAATGAAGCGGCTAATTGCATAAGTAGTAAACGGAGAATTTACTACTCCACATACTACTTTTGAACATCAAAACATACGGGGATATAAGAAGATTTGAGAGTATCTTCCATAACAAAAAATGCCGGAAAAGCCTGTAACAATAGGCTATACCGGCATATAAGAACTTTTGAAAAGATAATCAAAAATTACTTTGTGATTTTTCCCCAAACCTGTCAAATTATCTTAACTAAATGCAGATCCACACCTTTTTGAAACATGAAATAATCCCAGTATTTCCTGTATTTATAACACCAATAGCTACACCATGTCAGATTATGATCATTGGACCAGACTATATAAAAAATGGTGTTGGATATTATGTTCAGCACCATTTTTCATTAAACCTGTCAATATTATTTTTCAAAAAAACTGCTCTTATTTCCTGCAGCGTCCAAGTCTGCCTTTAAAATCTTCATACCCAAAATCAGTAAGACGTTCCATGGTTTTATCGCCATGTCTCAGCCATATATCAGGCAAAGGCATTCCATTAAAGGTATTGTTCTTGCAGGTTGTATAAATGGCCATATCACCAAACATGAGGATATCTCCGTACTTCAACGGCTCTGAAAAGCTGTAATCTCCTATGATATCTCCTGACAGGCAGGTTGGTCCTCCAAGCCGGATTGTGACTGCATTTTCTCCCGGTTCATCTGCTCCAAGAAGAGGAGGACGATAAGGCATTTCCAGAACATCCGGCATATGACAGGCAGCACTTCCATCCAAAATTGCAAGCCGGGTATCACCATTTTGCAGCACATCCAGAACAGTTGTCAAAAAGAATCCTGCATTTAAGGCCCATGCCTCTCCGGGCTCCAGATAAACATCTACCTTCCATTCTTCCTTTGCTGCTCTAATGCACTTCTCAAGCCGTGCAATATCATAGCCTGGTCTTGTAATATGATGTCCTCCTCCCAGGTTCAGCCATTTCATCTGAGAAATCAGATCTCCGAATTTCGTCTTTACTGCTGTAAGAGTAGTTTCCAGATCAGAAGAGTCCTGCTCACAAAGGGTGTGAAAATGAATACCATCCAATAATCCGATCAGCTCCGGATGCTTTCTCACAGCAGTCTCCCACTGTGCTCTTGTGGTACCCATGCGGCTGCCTGGGGCACAGGGATCATAAATAGCATGTCCCTCCTGGGTAGAGCATTCCGGATTGATCCGAAGCCCTGCACTTTTCCCGGCCTCCTTCACTCTTTTTCCAAAGCGAAGAAGCTGAGAAGGAGAGTTAAACACTATATGATCTGCAAAGCTAAGCAGCTCCTCAAATTCATCCTCACGATATCCGGCGCAAAATACATGCACCTCTTTTCCGGGCATCTCCTGGGCACCAAGCCTGGCTTCGTACAGTCCGCTTGCTTCTGTTCCTGTCAAATATGGTTCCAAAAGAAGATAGCAGTCATAATTACTGAAAGCCTTCTGTGCCAGGAGCATTTTGCAGCCTGTTCTCTTGGCAATATTCCCCATTAATTCTGCATTTTTTATAAGCGCCGCTTCGTCGAGAACATAACAAGGTGTTTTGATCTTCCGCAGCTCCGGCGGAATAATTCCGCCGGACGCTGCAAAGGGTGGTCTTGTATCTGTTCTTTCCATTAATCCACCAGCTCCGGATTATGATTTTCGCTGCGTGGAAGTCCATATTTGTCAAGTGCTTCCAGGAACGGATCCGGGTCAAATTCTTCTACTGTGTACACTCCCGGGCGGATCCATTTTCCGGTAAGCATCATTAATGCTCCGCACATAGCCGGAACGCCTGTCGTATAGCTGATTGCCTGACTTCCAACCTCTTTATAACATTCCTGGTGGTCACAGACATTATAAATATAATAGGTTTTCTCTTTTCCATCCTTTACCCCGGTGAAAATGCAGCCAATATTAGTTTTTCCCTTAGTACGTGGACCCAGGCTGGCCGGATCCGGGAGAAGAGCCTTCAAAAACTGGATAGGAACGATTTCCTGTCCATTATAGTTGATCGGAGTAGTAGAAAGCATTCCCACATCCTCCAGACAGCGCATGTGATCCAGATAGCTCTGTCCGAAGGTCATAAAGAAACGGATTCTCTTTACACCCGGAATTGTCTGGGCAAGGGACTCGATCTCCTCGTGATGCAGAAGATACATATCTTTATCGCCGACCTGATCAAAATCATATTCCCGCTTGATCGCCATCGGAGGAATTTCCACCCAGTGTCCATTCTCCCAGTAGCTTCCGGGCGCACTTACCTCACGAAGATTGATTTCCGGATTAAAGTTGGTTGCAAATGCATATCCGTGGTCTCCTCCATTGCAGTCCAGAATATCAATGGTATCGATCTGGTCAAACTCATGCTTTAATGCATATGCACAATATGCCTGGGTAACACCCGGGTCAAAGCCGCAGCCAAGAAGTGCTGTAAGTCCTGCCTCTTCAAATTTCTTCCGGTATGCCCACTGCCAGGAATAATCAAAATATGCGGAAAATCCCGCTTCCTTGCAGCGTTTTTCGTAAATAGCACGCCATTTGGGATCATCCGTATCCTCCGGCTCATAGTTTGCCGTATCCATATAGTTTACACCACATGCCAGACATGCATCCATAATAGTCAGATCCTGATACGGAAGCGCAATGTTCATTACCAGATCCGGTTTGTAACTATTGATCAGCTGGATCAGCTGGTTTACATCATCCGCATCCACCTTTGCGGTGGTAATAACTGTTTTTGTTTTTCCTTCCAGTTTCCGGGCAAGTGCATCACATTTTTCTTTTGTCCTGCTTGCTATACACAGTTCTGTAAATACAGTATCTGCCTGACAACACTTCTGAATTGCTACACTGGCTACTCCGCCGCAGCCGATTACAAGTACTCTGCTCATGTTTTTTGTCTCCTTTTTTATACTCAATTCTCGTAACTGTTTTTATTTTGCCACCGCCAGCAGCAGTTCCCTGACCACCTTACATGCTGTAGCTGTGGAAACACCGCTTGGATCCAGCATAGGTGCCAGCTCATTGACATCTGCTCCCACAATATTTAATTCTGATACCTTCCGGATAGCAGCGAGCAATTCAAGGAAGCTTACGCCCCCTGCCTCCGGTGTACCGGTTCCCGGAAATACAGATGGATCCAGACAGTCCAGATCAATGGTAAAATATACCGGAACCTGCTTCCTGGCCAATTCCTGTACGGTTTCTTCCAGGTCTTCAAAGGTAAAGGGATGAAAATCTGTATGCTCTTTTGCAAACCGGAATTCTTCTCTCTCCCCGCTTCGGATACAAAACTGATGTATCCTCCCATCTCCCAGAATATCATAGCATCTGCGGATAACACACGCATGACTTAAATGGGCACCAAGATAATCGTCTCTTAAATCTGCGTGCGCATCAAAATGAATAATATGAAGTCCCGGATATCTCCCGGCGACAGCTCTCACAGCAGCCAGTGTCACCAGATGCTCTCCCCCCAGAAGCAGCGGCATTTTTCCCTCTTTCAGGATTTCCTCTGCACGATCCTGTATATCAGCAAGCGCCTTTTCACTGCTGCCGAAGCAAAGCTCCAGATCTCCACTGTCAAATGCCCGGATATCCATAAGATCTCTATCCTGATAAGGGCTGTAGGTTTCCAGTCCAAAGCTTTCATGACGAATGGCAGAAGGACCGAACCTGGCTCCCGGACGAAAGCTTGTGGTCGAATCAAAGGGAGCTCCGTAAAGAACAATTTCTGCTTCCTCAAAGCTGCTGTCACAACCGATAAAATTTTCAATATTTGGTAAGATCATAAATCAGTCCTCCACCTCCTGAAGCATTTCCTCCAGAAAAGCCGGAAGATAAAATGCACCTTTGTGAAGCCTTGTAGTATAGTAACGGGTGCGAAGATTCAGTGAATTCCATGCCTTCGAATCCAGGTCATCCACAGGATGATATTTTTTACTTGCAAAGCCAAACAGCCAGTAGCCGGCAGCAAAGGTAGGAATATGAGCCTGGTAAACGCGGCTGATCTGGAAAGTACTGGCAATTCTTTTGTGACTGCGCTGCATGGCATGCGCATCCTCGGAATAAAAAGGACTTCCCTGCTGATTAACCATGATTCCATCCGCCTTCAGCGCATTATAGCAGTTTCCATAAAATTCACGGGTAAATAATCCCTCCGATGGGCCAAAGGGATCCGAAGAATCTACAATAATAAGATCATATTTATTTTCGCAGCGGCGTATATATTTCAACGCATTTTCATAATGAAGGTGCACTCTCCTGTCATCCAGCCTGCAGGCATTTCCCGGAAGATATGCGCGACAGGCTTCTACTACCATAGGATCCATCTCTACCAGATCAATATGGGTGACACGGTCATACCTGGTCAGTTCACGTACAACTCCGCCGTCTCCTGCTCCGATCACAAGAATATCTTTAGCTTCTTTGTGAATAGCCATAGGTACATGCGTGATCATTTCGTCATAAATAAATTCGTCACGCTCTGTGAGCATTACATTACCGTCCAGTGTGAGCACCCTGCCAAATTCCGGTGTCTCAAAAATATCAATTCTCTGATAGTCACTCTGCTTTGAATAAAGCTGACGGTTTACCCGGATACTATGCTTCACATCCGGTGTATGAAATTCCGAAAACCACATTTCCATTTTCTTTACCTCCCTGCCAGTACGTTTAAACGCAATATATCCGGATCTTCAGGGCCTGTCATATTGCATCCTTTTGCCTTGGCATATTCAATATAATCCAGGATTTCCGGAGTGATTCGTTCCCCCGGAGCCAAAATCGGGATTCCCGGAGGATAACACATTACAAACTCGCTGCATACTTTGCCTTCGGTTTCTCTGAGAGGAAGGCTGCATTTTTCTGCATAAAAAGCTTCCTGAGGACTTGTCACTACCTGAGGATCGATATATTCCTGATCCAGCAATCCTGATTTATCCTTCTGGAATCGTCTGCGGATCTCCGCAAGAGCACTTACCAGCCGCTCTATTTCCTGGGCACGATCTCCGATCGACAGATAAGCCAGAATATTTCCAATATCACCAAATTCGATCTGAATATCATATTCATCTCTCAGTATATCGTAAACCTCGATCCCTGCAAGTCCGATATCCAGGGTATGTACACTTAATTTCGTAATGTCAAAATCAAAAACCGAATCTCCATTCACCAGCTCTTTTCCAAATGCATAATAGCCGCCAATAGCATTGATCTCTTCCCTTGCATACTCTGCCATATCTGCTACCTGATGAAAAATCTGGCGTCCTCGCTGTGCAAGATTCCGGCGCGAAATGTCAAGACTTGACATCAGAAGATAGCTGCCGGAAGTAGTCTGAGTCAGATTGATGATCTGACGGACATAACCGGCATGAACACCTGGTCCTGTAAGAAGAAGGCTGGACTGGGTCAGGCTTCCGCCGCTTTTATGCATGGATACAGACGCCATATCTGCACCAGCTGCCATTGCCGAAACCGGCAGACCTCCGCCAAAATAAAAATGAGTTCCATGTGCCTCATCTGCCAGACACAGCATTCCTGCTTCATGAGCCATGCGTACAATTGCGCGAAGATCACTGCAGATTCCATAATAGGTGGGATTGTTCACCAGCACAGCCACCGCATTTGGGTGCTCCTTAATTGCCTTTGCCACCTGTTCACGTCGCATTCCAAGAGAAATCCCAAGTCTCTGATCCACCTCCGGATTCACATAGACCGGGATTGCTCCGCACAGAACCAGCGCATTCAGCACACTTCTGTGGACATTTCGGGGAAGAATGATCTCATCTCCCCTCTTACAGGCAGTTAGCACCATAGTCTGTACTGAGCTTGTAGTTCCTCCAACCATAAGAAATGCATGCGCTGCCCCAAAGGCATCTGCGGCCAGCTCTTCCGCCTCCCGGATCACGGATACAGGATGACAGAGATTATCCAGCGGCTTCATGCTGTTTACATCCACACCTACACATTTTTGTCCCAGAAATTCAGTAAGCTCCGGATTTCCTCTCCCTCTTTTATGTCCCGGCACATCGAAAGGTACTACTCTCATACGCAGGAATTTTTCCAGAGCTTCATGAATTGGAGCATGATTCTGGTCCAGTTTAAAACGACTTCTGTTCATTGCTTCTCCATTTCCAGTTCCTTTATCCGCACAAAAAAAGCAGGCCGATACAAAACCGTAAACCTGCTTAGATCATTCTTCCTGATTTTATTTTCATCGCATATAAATATGAGAATCCCCATATTTACATGAGATCAGAATCCGGATGATATATGTCAGAGTCTATATAGCAATCATACTTTTACTACTCTTATTGACCGTTTCACAAGTCTGCGCAACAGGCGCATGACGGTTATCAAAGGAACCAACTTATAAAATTTGAGCTTCTAACTCAATCAATAAGGCAACCAAAGTTACCATCAGCGGCAGTGGACCCGGCTGTCCGTATGGCCTTGACCCCAAAATGGAGTGATCCAAAATAATTGCTTTGAAAAGACTCTTTCTTGTCCTTCAAAATCTTCATAAGCATAGCATATCTGAAAATTCATGTCAACTATCAAAATCGTTTAGATATTTATAGTATGAACCATTTATATAATGTCAGAAGGATATTCTTTTCTTGAATCCCTCATTTTTTCATGCTAATATGTATAATTAGGTCAAAAACTACAAAATACAAAATGGAGGAAATATGAATCAAAAAAGTACATCTGCTCCCATAGCAGAAAACAAAATGGGGACCATGCCCGTAGGAAGGCTTGTACTAAACATGTCTCTGCCAATGATGATCTCCATGCTGGTGCAGGCATTGTACAATATTGTAGACAGTGTTTTCGTTGCCATGCTTTCCGAAAATGCTCTGACGGCAGTTTCCATGGCTTTTCCACTGCAGACACTTCTGATCGCAGTAGGTGCAGGTACCGGTGTGGGTATGAACGCACTGCTTTCCAAATCCCTTGGAGAAAAGAACTTTGAAAAAGCTGATCGGACAGCCAGCAATGCTGCTTTCCTGTATAGCTTAAGCTATCTGGTTTTCCTGATCCTTGGATTTACAGTAGTAAAACCATTTTATGCCAGCCAGGTACATAACGCAGACCCTGAGATCCTTAAATTTGGGATTGAATATCTGAGCACAGTTATGATATTCTCCTTTGGTCTGCTTGGACAGTTTTTCTTTGAACGTCTGCTCACATCCACAGGAAAAACCATATTCAGCATGACTTCCCAGCTGTGCGGTGCCATCACCAACATCATCCTTGACCCGATCCTGATCTTTGGTCTGATCGGTGCTCCGAAAATGGGTGTTACCGGAGCTGCTGTAGCTACTGTGATCGGACAGTGTGTAGCCTGCATCGTTGCAGGAACCTGCAACTATAAATTTAATCATGAAGTCCGGCTCAGCTTCAGGGGCTTCCGTCCTGACCTTAAGATCATCGGCCATATTTATGCAGTAGGTATTCCATCAATCATCATGCAGTCCATCAGTTCTATCATGACCTATTGCATGAATCTGATCCTGGTACAGTTCACAGTCACTGCAACTGCAGTATTTGGTGTTTACTTCAAATTGCAGAGTTTTTTCTTCATGCCTGTATTTGGACTTAACAACGGCATTACACCGATCATTGCCTATAATTATGGTGCACGCCACAGAAAGCGTATGCTTAAAACTGTCAAAGTCAGCATGTTCATCGCATTCTGTTTTACATTCATTGGTTTTCTTGCCTTTGAATCTATTCCGAAAACACTGCTGGGGCTGTTCAGTGCTTCCGAAGATATGCTTACCATCGGAATCCCTGCACTTCGTATCATAGGAATCCACTATCTGATCGCATGGTTCTGTATCATTGCGGGAACTGTATTCCAGGCACTCGGAAAAGCTGTATTCAGTATGATCGTATCTATCATGCGTCAGCTATTTGTCCTGGTACCTGCTGCTTATATCCTTGCTTCCATCGGCGGACTTCACGCAGTATGGTGGTCTTTCCCCATTGCGGAGATTATTTCTCTGATCGTTTCCGTAGCTTTCCTGGTTGTCATAAACAGAACGATCATTCAAAAAATTCCGGAAGCCTAAGGACATCAAAGCTTCCCATTCCAATTTATACAAAAAGAAGACAGAAGATTTCCTTTTTCTCTTCAGGATATCTTCTGTCTTTTTTATTGTTATTTATAGATCCGGTAGCCATCCCTTCCGGAGCGTTTTACCTGATAAAGGGCAAAATCTGCTTTTTGATACAGTTCCATAAAGGTATCTCCATCCTGTGGTGCAAAAGCAATTCCTGCACTAAAAGTAAATGTATGCTCTCCCATGCCTTCCATACGGATCTCTCTGAGCTTTTCATGAAGTTTTTTTATTCTGCTCTCCATATTTTCCTGTGAACCGATATTACAGAGCAGGATCACAAACTCATCCCCGCCGATACGCCCGATCACATCCTGTTCCCGGAACTGCTCTTTAAGAAAACCTCCCAGCATTTTTAATACATTATCTCCCATGACATGTCCGTAAACATCATTCACTTCTTTAAAATGATCCATATCCAAGATCAGGAAGCCATGAAAGCCTTCCGGAGCCTTTTCTCTCAGAATAGCATCGATCACCTTCTGCGTATTCTCTCTGTTATAAACGCCTGTAAGCGCATCCTTCTGGGCAGAACGTACCAACTCTGCTTTCTCCTGATTATTTCTTACAACAATATACAGGAGCAGGAGAAGCACCAGAATACAGAAGCTTCCCATAAATAGGATTTCATAACCGGAAATGAATTCATAAGCCTGCTGTGCACTTTTTACAGGAATTGCATAACAGATCATCCAGTCGTTGTATCCAAGAGGCATATATGCCAGATACCGGTCTGCTTCTTTTCTCTCTTTGAGGCTAAGCTTCACCAGACCACTTTCGCCAACTGTAAAATCTTCCTGAATATCCTGAAGAGTATTCTTTCCTTTGAGATTTTTTTCTCCGTAATATTTAAAAAGATTGATTCCATATGTGATCTCCGTACCAGACGCCGAACCACTGTCAAAGGCAATGATCTCTCCATCACTTGTAGCCAGAAGACTGTTTCCCTCTCCATCAAAAAGATCATTAAAAAGCATATGGCTCAGCGCTGTAACATTACAGGATCCGCCCAACACACCGATCACTTTATGGTCTTTGTATACCGGCACACCTAAAACCACCCGCACCTTATGGTCCACACTGCTTTCCAGGGGATCGCTGATGGTCTGCTCTCCACTGATAGCCTCCTGAAAATATCTGCGATGAGAAACATTCTTGGTTACTCCATTGTCGTAGTATGCATCTCCATTCTTATCAATAAGAGCAGCCCTCTCCAGGTCTGTCCTTTCATAAATGGATATCAGTCGTTCTTTATTTTCTTCTGAAAAAAGTTCTTCTGATCTTCCCATTGCAGAGGCAATCTCATTCAGATATTGATAATTAATATCCAGTATCGTCCGCAAATGTTCACTTTGTCTCTGCACATTTATCTTCAATGTATTCTGAGAATTCACCTGTACAGCCCTCTGCAAACACTCGAAAAAAATAAGAATCCCTGCTATAACCGCCAAGATAAAAACGCCGGTTGCCATAACATAATTTTTTAATTCAAAGTGATTCTTTTTCATACGTTTTCTCCTGATTTAACCTTTTTTGTCCTGCATTTTTATTTTACCATGATTTTTGTTTTTTCTCTATAACAAAAAATCTCCTGTGATTATCTGGTTTTCAGAAAAACCTCCTGTTCAGATGAAATATTTTTGTTGCATTATTCTGAATATTCCTGTATAATTAGCACAATAATCAAAACTTAAGAGCGTAACGTACAAGGGCGTACAGCACATATTTCCTGTGTCTGTACGCCCTTGTGTTATTTCTGCAGTCCTGCGGATATTTCGCTTTGAGAAAGGGAGGAGATTTCTATGATAAATGCAATCGGAAGTGTGATAAACCAGATCGACAGTCTGGTGTGGGGCTGGTGGATGATCATTTTACTTCTGGGCACCCATATTTTCATGACCATCCGTACCGGTGTGATCCAGCGTAAGATCGGTACCGCCATTCGCCTGTCTGTCACCAAAGATACCAATGCGGAAGGTGAAGTCAGCCAGTTTGGCGCCCTGACAACAGCCCTTGCTTCCACTATTGGAACCGGAAATATCATCGGGGTCGGTACTGCCATTGCTCTTGGCGGTCCCGGTGCAGTCCTCTGGTGCTGGCTTACCGGTGTCTTCGGAATCGCCACCAAATACTGTGAGTCTCTCATCGCTGTAAAATACCGCGTCAAAACCAAAGACGGCCGTATGCAGGGTGGTGCTATGTATGCCCTGGAGCGCGGATTAAATATGCGCTGGCTTGGTCTGATCTTTGCCTTTTTCGGTGGCTTTGCTTCCTTTGGAATCGGATGTGCTACCCAGGTCAATGCCATTGCAACGGTATGCAATGAGAACCTTCATATTCCATCGGCAGCGATCGGCATTGCTGTGGCAGTTCTTACTGCCCTTGTTATTTTTGGCGGGATCAAATCCATCGCCAATGTATGTGAACGTCTTGTTCCGTTTATGGCATTTTTCTATGTGATCGGATGTATCATCATCCTGGGGATCAATTTCGATTTTATCATTCCCGCAGTAAAAACCATCTGCAAATTTGCTTTTACCCCTGGTGCTGCTGCAGGAGGTCTTGTAGGACGTGGTATCATGATGGCCATGCAGTATGGAATCGCAAGAGGACTTTTTTCCAATGAATCCGGTATGGGTTCTGCCCCCATCGCCGCTGCTGCCGCACAGACAAGAAATCCGGTTCGTCAGGCTCTCGTTTCCAGCACCGGTACATTCTGGGATACCGTTGTGGTATGTCTGATGACCGGTCTTGTTCTGGTAACCAGTATTATGAAAAATCCTTCGATCGACATGGGAAATATCACTGATGGCGGTGTTCTTACTACACTGGCTTTTCAGCAGATCCCGGTTCTTGGTCCTGTGATCCTTGTAGTGGGTATCATTTCCTTCGCATATTCTACAGTCCTCGGATGGGCATATTATGGAGAGCGATGCGTAGAGTATTTCTCCGGCAAAAAGGGACTCATTCCCTATCGTGTGCTGTACATTGCGGTAGCTACCATCTCCTCTGTTATTTCTCTGAACCTGGTATGGACCGTAGCGGATATCCTGAATGCACTGATGGCTATTCCAAACCTGATCGCAGTATTACTGCTTTCCAATGTGATCGTAAAAGAGACCAAAAAATATATCAACGATCTGGATGCACGGGATGACACACCGGTGGAAGTGATCGATAAATAAAAAAACGATAAATATAAGCATTTTATATAACAAAGTTACAGCTCCGACTGCTTCTCATATTACAAAGCAGTCGGAGCTGTCCGTTTACAAATGTCTTCTTCACTTTTTTATAATACATCCTGCGCTTTCATCTCTTCGGACACAGTAAGATATTCTTTGCTGTTTTCCACGATACCAAGCTTCTCTTCCCAGGTAAGGTTTCGTTTGATCCTGGCCGGACTTCCCATTACCAGAGAACCATCCGGGACCACCGTATTTTTAGTCACAAGGCTTCCGGCTCCTATGATACAGTCGTTTCCGATCTTTGCACCATCCAGGATCACGGCTCCCATTCCGATCAATGTCCGGTCTCCGATGGTACATCCATGGATCACCGCATTATGTCCCACAGTAACGTTGTTTCCGATATGGACCGGCATGTTGTGGCTCACATGAATAGTACAGTTTTCCTGGATATTTGTTTCTTCTCCGATCACTACCGGCGCATCATCTCCGCGGATCACCGCATAATATAATACACAGCTGTCACGGCCGATCGTTACATTTCCAAGGATCACAGACTGCTTTGCGATCCTAGCACCTTCTGCGATCTTTACATTTTTATAATTCATTTTTCCTCCTGAATCTGCTTTCCCTGTACAGGATCCTGCCATATGATATTTCTGATCATGGGTTCTATACGCAACAGCAATTCCTTTTTAACCCATATTATATTTCGTCCGGATCACAATATCTGTATACTGGTATTCCTTTTCCGGTGCCTTGCTGTCAAAGAGAAGCTGGAACAAAATAATCACCGGAGAATGTCCCTGTACAGCCGCATCCTGACCGATAAGGAAATTGATCGTCCCCTCTTTCAGCCATTTCAGATTTTCTTCCAGGAAATCATTGGCGATCACATGCATGGTTTTATCCTTTCCAAGCTTCTGCAAGGTCTGGCAGACACCCTTTACACCATGACCCGTAATATAGATCCCGGTCAGCTCCGGATAAAGCTCCAGAAATTCTTCCACGATCTTGGATGCCACCCATTCGTCATCATAAGAATACCTTATATCCACGATCTCGATTCCCGGAAAGCTTTCTTTAATCTCTGTCGTAAATCCTTTCTGCCTGCTGATCAGACCAGGATTGGCAACCTGTCCGGAAATTATGGCAACCTGCCCGTTTCCGCCTGTCATCTCCCACATCAGGCCTGCTGCCGTACGACCGGCCTGAAAGGTATCCTGTCCCACAAAGCATAATCTTTTTGTATCTTCCAGATCCGCATTAAAGGTAACTATCGGAATTCCATACTCTTCCTGATACTGATCGATCCTCGCTCTCAAAAGCTGATCCTCTGATGGAGTCAGCGCGATTCCATTAAACCCCTTTTCCCGGAGTTCTTCCATTGCAGCCATTACTTTTTCCGGTTCCACGCCCTCGATCTCATAGATCTTTACTGTTCCGCCAAAGCTCTCCACTTCTTCTTTTGCTTCCAGGACTCCCTTTAAAACCTGCTGCATAAAAGGAGTCTCCATATACTGAAGGATCACACCGATACGGATTTTCCTCTTTGCCATGGCAAGGGCACGACCGGCACGGCTGGGCTGATATCCCATCTCCCGGGCGATCCTTTTGATCCTTTCCTCTACTTCCGGGCGGATACGGCCTCTGTTGTTCAGTGCCCTGTCCACAGTGCCTCTTGAAACTCCTGCTGCTTCCGCAATCTGTTGTAATGTTACTGCCATATTTTACCCTCCAAAACCTCTCCTGTGTGCTTTGTGTTCACGCGCACGCTCTTTTGTCCCATTATACACATTTACACTTTCTCAGGCAATCCCTGATTTCATTATTTTTATAATTTCCCTTTACGATCAGACAGGCCCGGCATAAACAGGTGCATTCCCTCAGCCAAAAATGCTTCCGAAAAAATCTCCGGAAGCATTTTTATCATTGCAAAACTGGTTCCCTTGTCAGTCCAGAAGCTCCTGTACCATCTCGGGGGTAAAGGTTACAGCCTTCACATGATCCACCTCGATCTGATACAGGGCATTGGCCGCAATATGCTCCGCAGCCTGCTCCAGATCACGGATTCCTGTGGTATCTTCAAATTTCTTAATTACTGCATCCAGCGCCTCATCCGTTACGATACATTCTTCCTGTTTCAGACTCATACGTTTCAGAACCTTGGGAAGCGCAAATCTGGAAAAGATGATCTTCTTTTCCTCCGGTGTGTAATCGGGAATATCGATCACTGCAAAACGTGACATCAGAGGTGCACTGATCTGTGCCTTATCATTGGCTGTGGCAATAGGATAGACACCAACTGTCGGAACCATACATTCCATATAGTTATCTGTAAAACCAAGGTTATCCAGCAGTGTCAGAAGCACGTCTGCCGGATTTCCGTTTCCTTTACCTGATGCAGCCTTGTCAAGCTCATTGATGATAAATACCAGATTGGATTCTCCTGCCATGGAAAAAGCCTCCATGATGATTCCAGGCTTGGCATTTGCATAAACACGAGAGCTTCCTGTAAGCTGTTCCGGATCATTGATCGAACTCATATCCAGGGTTGTCCACGGCATTTTCAGGATTCTTGCAACTGCATAAGCGATCTGAGATTTACCGGTACCTGCCGGTCCTACAAGAAGCAGTCCGTAAGCAGGAAGTGTATGAGTACGATTGATCTGAATGATCGTCTCAATGATCCTCTGTTTTACACGCTCCATTCCATAAAGCTCCTCATCCAGGATACGGCGTGCTTCCTTCGGATCAATAGACTCAAAATAATTATGCTTCCACTGAATATTCATCATGATGGAAAGTGCTCTCTGGGCATGGCGTCTTTCCTCCTGAGAAACCTCATGAGAACGGGCAACTGCCAGATTTCTTCTTGCCCAGAGACGGATATTATCCGGCATAGTCTTTCCGGCACAGTTCATAAAGTCGGTGATACTCTGAATACTGGTAAGCTTCATATCGTCACCGTCTTCTTCCTCCTCATCGTTCTCATTTTCTTCTGCCGGCGCACTGCTTGCAAACAGACGCTCGATCATAAACTGAAGAAATCCGTCCTCAGCAGAAAGCTTGGTGCCTCCGCCAAAAGCGATCTCACGGATTTTGTAAACAGCATATCCTTCTTCTGTATTCTGTCCTGAAAGACGGATGTTGATATGATTTTCTCCGAGCCATTTGATCAGGCTTGTAAAACGGGAATCGATCTTCAGGATGTCTGCCGGAAAAACACCGTCCTCTTCCTTAAACTCAAATGCAGTCTGCTTCGCAGGATTGGAAAAATATCCGCAGGAATGATGTTTCCACTCTCTTTTGCTGTTATCCAGGATCAGCACCGGTTTCTCCGGTGTGGCTTTTGTTTCATTGGAACGAAATGTTGTATATGTGCACTGGCTTTTTGTCTCTTTTTTATCTGCCGGCGCTGCGCTGAAATCAAAAACTGGCATATTTTTTACTCCTCTTTCTCTGAAAAATATCTCCATTCAGTTTATCATGGATTGGAAATCTCAACAACTGCTGATATAATTTTTTATGCATTTTTTGTATTCGTCATTTTTCCGTAAGTTGTTTAAACAATTTTGCAGTTTGCCGATTGACACTGCCTGTAAACTATGTTATCGTGCAATCATGTCTGCTTTCATTTTTACAAAAGCTGACACAGTTACCATGTATGTGATTTACTGTTTTTCACGTCATTGTAATTGTATTTTTTTGGAGGAGGAAATGAGAAATCAACTTTCACAGCGGGATGATTTTTATCCACAGATCGTTAAGCTTGTCATCCCCATCATCATTCAGAATCTGCTAAGTGCAGCGGTCAATTCCGCCGATGTTATCATGCTGAACTTTGTAGGTCAGTCATCCATCTCCGCAGTATCCCTGGCAGCGAATTATTCCAATGTCCTGTTTATGGTATATTACGGTCTTGGTACGGGAGCCACCCTGCTTTGTGCCCAGTATTATGGAAAGGGAGATTACAAAGCCATTCAGATCATCGAGGGAATCGCTCTTCGTTTTTCCATGATCATCTCTGTTCTCGTGGCGCTCGTTGCATTTACCATGCCGCAGATGATGATGAAACTGTTCACCAATGATCCGAAGCTTCTGGCCATTGGTTCTTCCTATATCCGCATTATGGGTATCACCTATATCTGCTGGGGTATGACGGAGGTTTATCTGGCTGTTCTTCGAAGCATTGGCCGGGTAACTACCAGCATGGCGATGAATATGCTGGCATTTGGACTGAATATCCTTTTGAATGCGACTTTTATCTTCGGATTGTTCGGAGCACCCAAGCTTGGTGCTACCGGTGTGGCTATTGCTACTGCACTTTCCAGAATGATCGAGCTGATCGCCTGTTTTATTGTTTCTGCTTTCAGCAAAAATGTCCGACTGGATCTCCGATGTATGTTCACAAAAAACAAACTGCTGTTCAGTGATTTCGTGCGGCTTTCCCTGCCGGCTCTTGGTAATGATATTTCCTGGAGTATTGGTTTTTCCATGTACTCTGTGATCCTGGGGCATCTTGGTACGGATGCGGTTGCTGCCAATTCTCTGGTTGTAGTAGTCCGTAATATCGGCTCTGTTTTCTGTTTCGGTATTGCCAGTGCAGGAGGTATCCTTCTAGGCAATGTTATGGGGCAGGGCGATCTGGAACGTTCCAGGCGTTATGCTTCCAAAACACTGAAGCTTACTGTTATTGCAGGTTTTTTGGGCGGACTTATCGTTCTTGCCATCACACCGTTCGTAATGAGATTTGCGTCCCTGACACCCACTGCCATGCATTATCTGAAATATATGCTTCTGATCAACAGCTACTATATTATGGGGTCTGCCGTAAATACAACCCTGATCGCCGGTGTGTTCCGGGCAGGTGGTGATACAAAGTTTGGGCTGATCTGTGATACCATTGATATGTGGGTATATGCAGTACCCCTTGGATTCTTCGCTGCTTTTGTACTGAAGCTGCCGGTTATGTGGGTGTATTTTCTGCTCTGTACGGATGAATTTGTGAAGTGGCCATGGGTGATCAAAAGGTATCTCAGTGGGAAGTGGGCTAAGAATATTACCCGCGAGAATATATTTGAAAATAAATAGAATACAGAAACATTTTAGACGGCTGGAATCTGCGTTATTTTTCAAAAATTCGCTGTTTGAGCGAAGAAAATCTCGGACTTTTGGAAAATAACTTTAGCAGGTTCCAGCCGTTCGTTACTCAACTACCGCTGCAGTCCTTCTATCACCATCTCTGTCAGACGCACAACACTTCCCTGCACCTCCCGGATCTCCTTCTCCGAAATACCATCCTTATGAAATCCCCGGTGCAAACCACTCTCTTTCCCAGCTCTTTCGAAACCTTCTCCGCCATCCACCGGCAGATCACCTCGTCCTTATGTCCCGGAAAATTCAAAACTGAAGAAGTCACACTCACAGAACCATCCCCTGTCAGAGACACTCTCGGTTCCGTCTGCACCACACATCCCAGGTGGGGCCTCTCCCCGCCTTTCAGACAGATAAGCACATCCTCTCCGATAAATGCAGCACTGACCTCCAGCTCACAGCCTGCAGTCTCCACACACTCTGTTATAATCCATTCCATCTGCGATACTCCTTTGCTTCAGCTTATAGAGGTCAAAATCCGAATCTGCTGCCTTATGCACCACCTGCTGACACGGTGCATCGCCTTCAAGATCGACCGGTGGAATTGGATTCTCCACGCTTTTGCAGAGCACCTTTCCAAGATTTTCCGGCTGAGTGTCAAGTAAAGCAGCAACTCTTTTTCTGCTTGCCAGAAGACCGATAGCTACCCTTGCATCCGGGTGTCCTTTTATACGATTAAAGATCATAGCAGATCCTTCCTTTGTGGGACACTTCACCGTTCCACCGGCTCCTACATAACGATATACCCCTGCAAGCTCTGCCATCGGATCAACTTCCACCTCTGTTTCGATCAGCTGATCTGGCATCTGCTCCAGAAGTGCCAGAGCACTTCTCAGATCTCTTACTTTTTCTGCCATAAAAAACCTCCTGCGTTATCTTTATATTACTGTTCACTCCGTTCTCAGTAACATCTTTATTTTCTTATGTTATTTTATCTCTTTTTTACATGGTGAATCAATTCTTTCTATGATATAATTGTTTCCAATATGGAATGATTCGTCACTATTTTCTAAAAGGCAGGTGTTACCATGACTCTTGAACAGATCGACTATTTTATCTGTGCAGCTCAGTCCCGGACTTTTTTTGATGCTGCAGAAGCTATGCATATCTCCCAGTCCTCCCTTTCCAAGCAGATCATGAAACTGGAAAAAGAACTGGAGCTTACCTTATAGGACCGCAGCAAGCGTACTGCTGTGCTTACTCCTGAAGGAGAGTTTTTTTACAAAGAAGCACTTAAGATTTCCAGACAGTATCATCGTTCTCTGGAAGCAGTGTACCACTTTAAGGACAGTAAGCTCCAGGCACTTCATATTGGAACACTTCCTTTTCTTTCTCAGTACCATCTTACTTCTGTGATACACAGTTTTTGTGATACACACCCGGAGCTTCTGCGTACTGCCCGCGCAGAATCTATTGTCAGCGCAGTGGAAATTGGCGAAGGGATCAGCCTTCTTACAAAAAGCAACTTTCAGCTTTTTCGTCAGCCTTCTCTTGCTGCTGTCCCGGTTAACGGACTGGAAAAGCTATCTGTTGGAATTGCCCATAAAAAAAATATGGCTCTCACAACCTCTGCAGAATGTTTTCTGCAGTTTGTGAAAAGCCATATGTAAGGTATTTTTTCTATAATCCAAGCATCATTCCCACACCATGTACCGCAAACGCAACGATCCATGCAGTGGCACACTGTACTGCTACAATACCAGCGGCAGCTCTTACAGTTCCCATCTCCCGACGCACAGTTGCAATAGCTGCAACACAGGGTGTATAGAGCAAGGTAAAGATTAAAAACACGTAAGCAGTAAACGGTGTAAATAAAGTCTGAAGCAACGCCGTATTTCCACCCAGAAGGACTGTCAGCGTAGACACAACACTCTCTTTTGCCATAAAGCCCGTGATCAATGCGGTGGATACTCTCCAGTCACCAAAGCCCAGCGGAGCAAAAAGTGGTGCCACGATGCTTCCGATCTTTGCCAGAAGGCTCTGATCTGTGCTGGTAACAAGGTTAAGACCTGCATCAAAGTTCTGCAGGAACCACACGATCAGCGTTGCTGCAAAAATAATTGTAAACGCTTTCTGGATAAAGTCCTTCGCCTTTTCCCAGATCAGCTGTCCTACACTTTTTGCAGAAGGAAGCCGGTAATTGGGAAGCTCCATGACAAACGGAACCGGCTCTCCCTTATATTTCGTCTTTTTCAGGATCAGCGCATACAGGATCCCGCAGAGAATTCCTGCAAAATAAAGGCTGATCATCACAACTCCTCTCCACTGCTTCGGGAAAAATGCACTGGTGAGAAGTCCGTAGATCGGAAGCTTGGCACTGCAGCTCATAAACGGAGTAAGCAGGATCGTCATTTTCCGGTCACGTTCACTGGATAATGTTCTGGTTGCCATAATGGCCGGCACCGAACAGCCGAATCCGATCAGCATCGGCACAAAGCTTCTTCCGGAAAGTCCGATCTTTCGAAGGAGCTTGTCCATAACAAAGGCTACACGAGCCATATATCCGGTATCTTCCAGGATTGACAGGAAGAAAAACAAAGTAACGATCGTGGGAAGAAATCCGATCACGCTTCCGATACCGCTTAAAATTCCATCCACAACCAGTGACTGCAGTACTGAGCTGACACCTGCCGCCTCCAGTCCCCTGCCAATAAGTGCAATTACCCAGTTCACGACCATAGTCATTCCGTCTGAAAGCCAGGCTCCCAGATAATTAAACGTCATCACAAATACAATTGCCATAATTCCCATAAAACAGGGAATTGCTGTATATTTTCCGGTAAGGATACGATCTATGGCGACACTTCGTTTATGTTCACGGCTTTCTGCCGGTTTTACCACAGTTTTCTCACAAAGCTTTTCAATAAAATTGAAGCGCATGTTCGCAAGAGCTGCCTCACGGTCCAGACCGCCATCCTTCTCCATAACATGTACCAGCCCATCAAGAACCTTTTTTTCACCTTCAGGCAAAGCCAGACGTTTTTCAATCAGAGAATCTTTCTCTACGATCTTCGTAGCTGCAAAACGTACAGGAAGTCCTGCTTTTTTTGCATAGGGTTCGATCAGATGAACGGCTGCATGGATACATCTGTGAAGTGCGCCTACCGGATCCTTCGGTGACTGATTGTCAGTACAGAAATCAATTCTTCCCGGTGCTTCTCTGTATCTTGCAACATGGACTGCATGATCGATCAGCTCATCAATTCCTTCATTCTTCGCTGCTGAAATAGGTACAACCGGAATTCCTAAAATCTCCTCCAGTTCATTGATCCGAACAGAGCCTCCATTTGCCCTTATCTCATCCATCATATTTAAGGCCAGCACCATTGGGATTCCAAGCTCCATCAGCTGCATGGTAAGATAAAGATTTCTCTCAATATTGGAAGCATCTACAATATTAATGATTCCTGTCGGCTTCTCATTCAGCAGAAAATCTCTTGTTACGATCTCCTCGCTGGAATACGGGGAAAGTGAATAGATTCCAGGAAGATCCGTTACCGTTGCCTCCGGATGCCTTCGGATGCTTCCTTCTTTCTTGTCAACAGTTACACCCGGAAAGTTACCAACATGCTGATTGGAACCTGTCAGCTGATTAAAAAGAGTTGTCTTTCCACAGTTCTGATTACCTGCCAGTGCAAACGTGATCGGTTCCCCTTTGGGAATCGTATCACCGATCCGGTTCTTATGATAATCTCGAGCCTTTCCAAGTTCTCCCACACCAGGATGAGCAATCGGCTGATGCCGCTCATTTTCTTTCTTCGTTTCCGTCATGGATTCGATTGATACGATCTCAATCTTTGCAGCTTCCGCCAGCCGCAATGTCAGCTCATATCCGCGCAACACAAGCTGTACCGGATCTCCCATAGGAGCTGTTTTACGAAGAGACACTTCTGTCCCCGGTGTAAGCCCCATATCCAGAAGATGATGTCTCAGCTCCCCCTCACCACGAACACTGATGATTCTGCCACATTCTCCAGTCTTTAATTTGTCCAGTGTCATATTGTCACCTCATCATAAGTACAATTTACATGGTCAATACATATATCTGTATTATCCACTGGTACATCGTTTCGTAAATAACTATATCAATCGGATTCACAGACAAGTGAATGGTATAGTTATTCCAAAAACGATGTATTAATATAAATGTAACACAATTTAAGTTATTTGACAATAACTGATTAATCTGATAAGTTTCGTATAAATAATACAAATTCGAAAGTTATTTATCATTAACATTTATATTTTTTCTCACTTTAGCACAATTCCTGTTTGATAAACAAACATCTTCATATTTTTTTTTGCAGACATACAATAACATCCATATATATTCCCGCAATAAAAAAGCGCAAACGACATATTATCTGTCGTCTGCGCCTTTTTATTGCGGGAGCCGCTTCGGTGAATCCTTACTCACCAATTAACCAATTGTACATTTCCTCATACTGACGTGCGGAATTGTTCCAGGAAAAATCTGCAGCCATCGCGCGATCTACCATTTTATTCCATTCACGTTTCTTGTCATAATATACACTCTCTGCATAACGGATCGTAGCAAGCATTTCATGTGCATTGTAATTTACGAAGGAGAATCCTGTTCCGGTTCCCTCGAATTCATTGTACGGGACAACTGTATCCTTCAGACCACCAGTCTCTCTGACGATCGGAAGAGTTCCATAACGAAGGCTCATCAGCTGGCTTAAGCCACATGGCTCAAACAGTGACGGCATCAGAAATGCATCAGATGCTGCATAAATTCTGTGAGACATTGCCTCATCATAGTAGATCTGTGCAGATACCTTGCCATGATACTTCCAGTCAAAATGACGGAACATATTCTCATAACGTTCCTCACCGGTACCAAGAGCAACGATCTGAACCGCATCCTGACACAGTTCGTCCATGATATAAGCAATCAGATCAAATCCCTTCTGATCTGTCAGGCGGGATACAATACCGATCATCATAGCTTTCGGATCCTGCTCAAGTCCAAGATCTTTCTGCAGCTGGATCTTGTTCTTAATCTTCTCCTTGCGGAAGTTCTTTGCATTGTAGTTCTTGGTGATATTCGGATCTGTCTCCGGATTGAATTCATTGTAATCAATACCATTTACAATACCACGCAGACTGTTGGCTCTCGCATTGAGAAGTCCGTCCAGCTTCTCACCATAAAACGGTGTCTTGATCTCTTCTGCATAGGTATTACTTACTGTGGTAATGGCATCTGCAAATACCATACCGCCCTTCAGGAAATTTGCGTCCTTGTATGCTTCCAGTTTATCCGGCGCAAAGTAGTAATCGGAAAGGCCTGTGATATCTTTAACAGTCTTAACATCCCATACACCCTGGAATTTCAGGTTATGTATTGTCATAACAGTCTTGATTCCACGGAAGAATTCATTCTCCTGGAAAGAATCGTGAAGGTAAACCGGAACAAGTCCTGTCTGCCAGTCATGACAGTGGATGATATCCGGTCTGAATCCGATCACCGGAAGAACCGATAACACAGCTTTGGAAAAGAAAGCAAATTTCTCAAGATCCCATGGTGCGCTGTCATATGGTTTCGGACCACTGAAATAATATTCATTATCAATGAAGTAAAACTGGATCCCGTCATACTGCATCTGCATAATGCCTACATAGCAGTTCTTAAATCCCAGATCCATATAAAAATGGGTCACATACTCCATTTTGTCTTTCCATTCCTGTTTCATACAGGCATATTTCGGTAAGATCACGCGGATATCAAAATATTTTTTGTCAAAGCACTTAGGCAGTGAGCCGGCAACATCAGCGAGTCCTCCTGTTTTGATAAAAGGTACTGCTTCTGATGTAGCAAACAGAATTTTTTTCATCTGTATTCCCCTCCCTGGGTACACCCGTTTTTATTTATGATTATACTCCAAAATTCATCTAATTTAAAGACCGATTTTTATATTCCAGTCTGATTTTATCTGCGATCAGTGCTATAAATTCAGAATTCGTGGGTTTCCCTTTTCCGGTGCTTACAGTATATCCAAACAATTCATCAATGGTATCCATCTTTCCCCGGCTCCATGCCACCTCAATCGCATGTCGGATCGCCCGCTCCACTCTGCTCGGTGTTGTCTGATGGCGTTTCGCAATGGTTGGATATAATACCTTGGTAATGGAATTGAGCATTTCCATGTCATTGACAGACAAAATGATCGCATCCCTTAAATACTGATACCCCTTGATGTGTGCCGGAACTCCGATCTCATGAATGATATTCGTCACATCGGTTTCCAGATTCCTTTCCGGCTGAGGCTTTTTGGTTTCCGTGACACCTGGCCTTGCAATCTCCCGCACTCTCCTGTCCCCAATCTTCCGAATATGTTTGATCCGGTTTAAAAGTGTGGTGTTGTCAAAAGGCTTCAAAACATAATAGTCTGCTCCAAGACTGAATGCATCCTCTGTAATCCTCTCCTGTCCAATTGCAGATAATACGATAAACACTGGAACTTTTTTGACATTTGCGTTATGGGAAAATTTCTCCATAACGGAAAGGCCGTCCATCTTCGGCATAATGATGTCGAGAATCACCACATCCGGCTCCTTATCTTTGATTATGTTACAGATTTCTTCTCCGTTGTGTGCTTTTCCGACCAGTTCAAGGTCTTTATCTTCTTCGATCATCTGACCGAGCATGTCTGTCATTTTCGCGTTATCATCAGCAATTGCAACATTTAATTTGTCCATGAGGACCCTCCTAACTTCTATCTCCTTGGGTTTCCAGACATACCCCCTGTCACCACGGCAGTAACCGACACTGTTAGCTGCCTGCGCTTTCCCCTTGCTGGCGACAAAATTATTATAGTGGAAATCCTGTAGTAAAATCAAGATAAAAATAGTTATTTTATCACACTTTCGTACGATATTTTTCGACATTTTTTCTCTTATATATCACAAAATTCACTAAAATGCAGGTATTTCACTCTGTATCCGGCATTTTTCCCCATATAAAAAAGAGGCACTTTTCCCGGACTTTTTCCATGTTTTTGTGCCTCTTTCCTCAACTGCAGATTATGCATTGCCTGTCATATTTTCAATAAAAATCCCATATCCGCCGGTAGAATCCTGCACAAATACATGCGTCACGGCACCAAAGAGTTTTCCGTTCTGAAGCACAGGACTTCCAGACATTCCCTGAACGATCCCACCTGTTTTTTCCAGGAGTTCTTTATCTGTGATCTGGATCACGAAGCTCTTATTAGAATCCTCATGGTTCATATCGATCCTGGTGATCTCCGCGGCATATTCTTTTACTTCGCCGTCTGTGCAGCAGAGAACAGATGCGGGTCCAATTTTCAGATCCTGTTTGTAACCTACAGGAATCTTCTTCAGATCCAGATTTTTCACCTGGTCAGCATCCACAGTTCCAAAAATGCCGTTTTTACTGTTTTCGGAAATCTCACCCAGGATATTGTCAGCTTCGTATCGGATCAGCCCGGATAGTTCTCCGGGATTTCCTTTTTCTCCTTTCCGGATCCCCAGGATCTGGGCGTTGTAAAGATTTCCATCTGCGATACTTAAAAGTTCGCCGGTATCCACATCGCTGATCCCGTGGCCAAGAGCACCGAACCCTCCATTTTCGTCCACATAAGTCAGGGTTCCGATTCCCTGTGTATCGTCCCTCACCCAGATGCCAAGCTTGTAGTTTCCTTTTTCATCTTTCACAGGCGTCAGGGACAGGGGAATCGTCTCTTTTCCCCGGCGGACCTTCAGTGTTACAGATTCTCCGCAAAGATCTGCAAGATCCTCCAGAAGATCCTGCTTGCACTGGATCCGGTTCTGATCAAAAGCCACAATATAATCTCCCGGCTTTACAATGTCCCGGGCCGGTTCTTCCATCTCACCACTTTCCGAAAGGATCTCGCCTGTATCAATGATCAGAACTCCTTTCGTCTGCATATAAATACCTACTGCATCTCCGCTTGCATATACTTCTTTTGCAGTTATATTCTTTACCTTCACATCCTTAAAAGGGATCACTCCCAAGAGTCTGCAGTGCAACTTATAGCTGTCTTTTCCTGAAACGGTGATTGCATCATCAAAGCTGATAAAAGGGCGTTTAAGAAGATTGGCTACTTCCCGGCTGTCCTCATGATCCATCAGGATCTGATCCGGGATCTTTCTGTCCAGAAGCCGGTAGCCCAGCCATCCCATCAGAATCAGATCCAGCGCAAGAAATACAAGGAGCCAACATCGGTATTTTCTTTTTCTGTTCATCTTACGTCACATCCTTTGTAATTTTCTGATACAAGCAAATCCCCACCCACTGCTTATTGCTTTTCGCAACTGAAGCAGGAGACTGACTTGATTCGGTTAAAAAAGAGGACCGACCTTTCGGCCGTCCTCTCTTAGTATGTAACGTATAAATTATTTCAGTCTTGTATTTTTTTGTTGCTGTGCCAATTCCTTCATCTCTCTTGCATTTCCAAGAACAGCCGGCGTGATCTGGGCACCGCCCAGAAGTCTGGCAAGCTCACGAACAGATTCCTCTCCTTCCAGAGGATGGATCTGGGTGATGGTTTCTGTTCCTTCTACATGTTTCTCAATCTCAAAATGGGTATCTGCCATTGCTGCGATCTGTGGAAGATGTGTGATACAAAGCACCTGCCTGTGCTGTCCGATCACTGCCATTTTTTCAGAGACCTTCTGTGCAGTACGCCCACTGATCCCTGTATCGATCTCATCAAAGATCAGTGTATCGATCTGATCTTTATCTGCAAGGATCGCTTTGATGGCAAGCATGATCCTGGAAAGCTCACCACCGGATACGATCTGTCCCAGCGGTTTTCTGCTTTCACCTGGATTTGTGGAAATCTCATATTCCACCGCATCATAACCATTATCTGTATAATTTTTTCTGCGGTCAAAACGGATAGAAAAATCCACATCCTCAAAATTCAGTTCCTTCAATCCTTCGATAATCTTTTCATCCAGCTGCTTACTGTATTCTTTCCGGATCTCTGAAAGTTCATGCGAAGCTTCCTCAAGAATCTTTTCTGCCTGCATAAGTTTTTCTTTCAGTAACCGGAAATTTTCTTCGAATCTTTGAAGTTTTTCTAATTTTTCCTGCTGTTCCTTCTGATAAGACAAAATTTCATGGATCGTCTGTCCATACTTTGCCTTCAGACTATTGATCAGATCCAGTCTTTTTTCTGTTTCAAAAAAAGTTTCTTCGTCAAAAGTCAGACTATCCATATAAGAGGACAGATCACGGCAGAAGTCACTGAGAAGTGAATCGATTTCCACAAGAGCTTCCTGTAAAGGTGCAAGATCCTTATCGTAATCTGCAATTCTTGAAAACTCTTTCAGGGCATTTCCGGTCATATCTGCGGCGCCCTGTTCATATCCGGTCATCACACGGACCATTTGTGCTGTTTCCATGATCCTTCTGGCATTGCTCAGCTTCCGGTAGCGATCCTCCAGTGTTTCGTCCTCTCCCGGAATAAGAGCTGCCTCCTCGATCTCATTGATCTCAAATTCCAGAAAGGCTTTTTCACGGTTGCGCTGTTCCTCATCCATATCCAGTGCTTTCAGCTGATCCACACAGTTCCGATACTCCTGATAAGCTTTCCGGACCTTCTCCCTGGCAGGAAGGATCTGTTCTTTTCCGTATACATCCAAAATAGCCAGCTGGCGGTCTCCATAAAGAAGCGACTGATGCTCATGCTGTCCGTGAATGTCCAGAAGACAGGCTGCTGCTGCTTTCATCTGGCTGACAGTACTTGTCTCTCCGTTGATCTTGTTGATACTTCTGCCGTCCATGATCTTACGGGACATCAGCACCTGTCCGTCTTCCGGATAGATGTCAAGCGCCGCAAGGGACTCTCTGGCTTTCGTGTTTTCAACCTGAAACAGCAGCTCTATCAGGGCATAGGAAGCATTTTCACGAATCATGCTTCTGGAAGTTTTTCCGCCCAGGATAAGCTGTATGGATCCTAACAGAATGGATTTTCCGGCTCCGGTCTCACCAGTTAAGATATTTAAGCCTGGTCCGAATTCCACCTCTGATTCCTCTATCAGTGCAAGATTTTTTACATGCAGATGTACTAACATTGATTTCCTTTCTGGTATAAAGCATTTACATATTCTGTCATTTTATTTTCCTCTGGATAAGATCCCGCCAAGCTTCTGAACTACACCCGGTGCCTGTTCAGAGGTTTTCACCACACACATAATGGTATCATCTCCGGCAATACATCCCAGGATTTCCGGCCATTTCATGGCATCAAGAGCTGCTGCTGCCGCCATGGCCATTCCCGGAATTGTTTTTACCACTACGATATTCTGTCCGATGTTCATAGCGATCACTGCATCTTTCAGAACTCTGGAATATTTATCACTTAACACATCCGGTGTATGTTCTTCCAGGATCGCATATCTGGACTTTCCGTTGCTGCCTGCAACCTTTGTCATTTTCAGAGCACGGATATCTCTGGATACGGTAGCCTGCGTAACCTTAAAACCGGCCTCATTCAGTCTTGCTGCAAGTTCTTCCTGTGTATCGATCTCGTACTGACGGATCAGTTCGATAATTTTTTCATGTCTTGCTACTTTCAAAATTGAACCTCCTGCATCAGCTGTTACTCATTTTCTGTCTCAGAACCTCCACAAAGCTCAGATGGTTCAGCTTGAGGATTTTTGTCCTGACTGTGGCTTTCCGGATCACGATCCGGTCACCGGTGACCATGGATATCTGGGTATCCCCGTCGAAAGAGGCCACCGCTTTCTCAATGGTATTATGTCTTCCCTCACCGATCTCTACTGTAACTGCCTCTTCCCCGGAAAGAATGATACTTCGGGTGTTCATGGTATGGGGAGCGATGGGGGTCATGATCATCATACTGGCACTGGGAGAAACCACGGGACCTCCCGCTGACAGACTATATCCGGTAGAACCGGTCGGCGTGGAAATGATGATACCATCTGCATTGTATGAATTCATATATGCATCATTAACATAATTCTTGAAACGGATCACACGGAGATGTCCTTCTCTTCCGATCACAATGTCATTTAATGCGATATCTTTTCCAATAAGTTCTTCTCCCCGATAGATCTTTCCTTCCAGCATCATACGATCTTCCAGCTCATAGTCATCTGACAGAAGCCGATCCAGAGCCGGATACACGGAATTTTTATCCACCTCGGCAAGAAATCCCAGAGTTCCCAGATTGATTCCAAGAAGAGGGATATCCAGATGCACCACATCCCTTGCAGCCTGCAGAAGTGTTCCATCTCCTCCCAGTACAATAATGCACTGTGTATCCTGCGGAATCCCATCCGGGTCCGTATAATGATACGGTCCCTCCATTTTTTCGGTGATCTTCTGCACATGACACCTGGCACCATGCTTCTCCAGATAGGCAATGATTCTATTAGAAAATGTCAGTTCCGGATCCTTGGCACTGTTTGGAATTATATAAAATCTGTCCATATTGCTTCAGTCCTTTCCAAACATCAGTCCAGCTGTCCGTGGGCTTCCTTTACCACATCCTCTACGGATACGTCAAGACTCACAGATACTTCTGTTCCTTCCGGATGTTTTTTCAGATGAAGGAGATATTCAATATTTCCTTCAGGTCCCTTGATGGGAGAAAAAGAAAGATGACAGGGCTCCATAGAAATACTCATGGCATAATCTCTGACTTTCTCAATGACTTCTTCATGGACCTTCGGATCACGGACAACGCCTTTTTTTCCGACTTTTTCTCTGCCGGCCTCAAACTGAGGTTTGATGAGACATACGATCTCTCCGTCCTCTGTGAGAAGATTTCTTACAGGAAGAAGCACTTTTGTAAGGGAGATAAAAGAAACATCGATCGAAGAAAATGCTGCCGGGTCTTCCAGATCTTCCGGTACCACATAGCGGATATTTGTTTTTTCCATGCATACAACTCTTGGATCATTCCTGAGTTTCCAGTCCAGCTGTCCATATCCCACGTCAATAGAATAGACTTTGACCGCTCCGTTCTGAAGCATACAATCTGTGAAACCGCCGGTGGATGCGCCTACATCCATGCACACCTTGTCCTTCAGCGTCACGCCAAAATTTTTCATGGCTTTTTCCAGCTTCAGTCCGCCTCTGCTGACATAAGGAAGAGTCTTTCCTCTTACCTCCAGCTTGACAGTCTCAGCAAACATGGAGCCAGCCTTGTCTTCCTTCTGACCGTTGACATATACTTCCCCGGCCATGATATACGCTTTTGCTTTTTCGCGTGACGGTGCAAGTCCCTGTTCCACCATCATGATATCCAGTCTTTTTTTCATATTATCCTCCAACAGCCCGGCTCCTTATGTGCCGGGCTGTAAAATGCCTCACAGCTTCGTATTCTTCTGCAAAGGCTATGTCCTTTATTTTCTGTTATTCACAAGATTTTCCCAGCTCTGTTCTACCGCATCCAGGATTCCCTGTACATTTAAACCTATTTTCATTCGCTGACGGTCCACCGTTCCATGCTCAATAAAATGATCCGGTATTGCCAGTGGAAGAACTCTTACTTCCGGATGACAGGCTTCCATATAAGCAGATACATGTTCTCCGAACCCACCGCTTTTTACATTCTCCTCCACAGTGACCAAAAGACTGTGGTTCTGCGAAAGCCGATCAAGAAGCTCTGTATCCAGAGGCTTTACAAAACGGACATTTACAAACGTAGCTCCTGCTATTTTGTGATTTCTTATCTCTTCACAGACCTTCTGACAGACAGAAACCATGCTGCCAACCCCGAGAACTGCAATCTCACTGCCTGGAGTGATCACTTCACTTCTGCCCTTCTTAAGTGGCTCATGACATTCTTCCATATCGGTACATGCCGATCCTTTCGGATATCGGATCGCACAGGGGCCATCCAGCTCTTCTACTGCAAATTTCAACATCTCCTCAAGCTCTTTTCCATTCTTGGGAGCCATAACTGTCATATTGGGAATCATGGACAGATAGGAAAAATCAAAGCATCCATGATGTGTTTCACCATCTGCTCCGACAAATCCTGCCCTGTCAATGGCAAAAATTACATGAAGATCCTGCATACATACATCGTGAAGGATCTGATCGATCCCTCTCTGCAGGAACGAAGAATATACCGCAAAAACCGGGATCATTCCCCCAAGTGCCATGCCTGCCGCAAAGGTTACTGCATGTTCTTCCGCAATACCCACATCAAAAAAACGCTCCGGGAATTTCTTCCGGAATCGGTTCAGTCCGGTTCCATCTGGCATAGCAGCTGTAATAGCAACTACTTTTTTGTTCTTCTCTGCCAAAGAACATATTGCACCGGAAAAATGATCCGTATATGTCGGCGCTGTTTTTGCTGCAAGAGGTCTGCCACTCTGGATGTCAAAAGGACCTGTTCCGTGAAAACGCTCCGGATGGGAAGATGCCGGTCCATAGCCTCTGCCTTTTTCTGTAAGGACATGGACAACAACCGGTCCCTCCACTCTCTTTGCCTCATTAAAAAGCTTCATCATCTGGCGCATATTATGGCCATCTACCGGTCCCAGATAAGTCAGCCCCATATTTTCAAAAAGCATTCCGGGAATGATCAGCTGCTTGATGCTGCTCTTGGTCTTTCGGACCGTATCTACCACGGCGGTTCCAACATGGGGAATCTTTTTGAGTGTTTTTGTCACGCCGATCTTCATTCCTGTATAAGTCTCAGCTGTACGCAGAGCGCTTAAATAGGTGGACATTCCTCCTACGTTCTTGGAAATAGACATGTTATTATCATTGATGATAATAATAAAATTAGTCTTCAGCTCAGCCGCATTGTTCAATGCTTCATAAGCCATCCCACCGGTAAGCGCACCATCTCCGATCACGGAAACCACATGGTATTTCTCTCCCATCAGGTCTCTGGCACGGACATAGCCAAGTCCTGCGGAAATGGAATTGGAACTGTGTCCGGTATCAAACGAATCACAGTTACTTTCATTCCTTTTTGGAAAACCGCTTAAACCTCCTTCTTTACGAAGATCCTTAAAGCCGTCTTTTCTTCCTGTAAGGATTTTATGTGTATAAGCCTGATGTCCCACATCCCAGATCAGCTTATCCTGTGGAAGATCAAGCACATTATGCAGAGCAAGAGTCAGCTCCACCACACCCAGATTGGATGCCAGATGGCCACCTGTCTCACTTACACTCTGGATCAAAAAGCTCCTGATTTCCTCAGCAAGACGCGGAAAATCCTCCAATGAAACTTTATGAATATCATTTGGCTTTTTAATTTTTTCCAGAATCATTTGTACCCTTCCTTTGTTCTTTCTATTTCCTGCGGCTGACAAGACTTTCCACAAGAAGATCCAGAAATCCGTTCTTCCTGTCAAGGTCGTCTAAAAGTTCTACCGCATGGTCAGAAAGTTCTTTAACCCTGCTGGCTGCTGCCGGGGCTCCAATAAGGCTTACATAAGTAACCTTGTTGTTTTTTTCATCACTGTGGATCGGTTTTCCCAGTTCCTCCTGGGTACTGGTCACATCAAGGATATCATCCTGGATCTGAAAAGCCAGCCCGATGTTTTCTGCAGCCTGCTCCACAACCTCAAGTTCTTTCTCAGATGCCCCTGCCAGCACAGCACCGGTCATCATGGAAGCCTCAATCAATGCGGAGGTCTTGTTTTTGTAAATATAATCCAGCATCTTGTGTTCCAGAGGTTTCCCATCATTCTCCACATCAACACTCTGTCCACCAAGCATACCGTTGATGCCGGTCTTATCTGCAATGATCCGCATGGCGGCTATCACACGGTCTTTATCCCCGGTCAGATCAAAGGCGGAAAGCATCACTTCATAAGCTCTGTTAAGGAGTGCCACACCGCTTAAAACGCCCATGGCCTCTCCGTATACTTTATGTGTGGTCAGCCTTCCCCTTCGGTAATCATCGTTATCCAGTGCAGGGAGATCATCATGGATCAACGAATGTGTATGGATCATCTCCATAGCCGCCATAAAAGGCTCACAAAGCTTATCCTTTCCTCCAAACAGCTCGTAGGTTTCCCTGATCAGGATCGGGCGGAGTCTCTTTCCGCCTGCCGTCATACTGTAATTCATGGCCTCTGCCATGGTTTTTGCAAAACCGGATTCTTCCGGAAGATATTCCCGGATCACATGTTCCGCTTCTTCTGTTCTTCTTTTCAGTTCTTCTTTAAAATTCACGAAATGTCCCATCCTCATTCATCTGAAGCATCTTTTTTTCTACAGTATCCAGTCTTCCGTTCAGATCCTTAAGGAGCTCCATTCCCTGTCTGTAAAGGCGGAAAGACTCCTCAAGAGGTGTTTCTTTATCCTCCAGTTTCCGGGCAAGCAGATCAAGCTCCCCAAAAGTATCTTCTATGGATTTCTCTTCTTTCTTTGCTTCTGCCATTATCGCTCTTCCTTCCTGATGCGATCCGCAACTGCTTCTATGACTCCATCGGTTACTGCAATGGAGATCCTGTCACCTTTTTTTATCTGACTGATCTCTGTCACCGCATGTCCGTCTGAGTCGGACACAAATGCATATCCTCCATTTAGCTTTCTTAATGGAGAAAGTCCCTCAAACCGCTGGATCCATATTGCCAGTTCATGTCTTTTCTCTGTAAGCTTTTGTTCCATGGAAGAACGCAGGCATTCCTCCAGCTCCGATGCATACTGACGTTTTTCACGTAACATGGACTCCGGGCTCAGATACTGGAATCTGTTCTCATAGGCCTTAAGTTTTGCGGCAAAAAGTTCTGTCTTACTGTTCATGGCACGCTGCAGACGGTCTCCGTACATATGAAAGCTCTCCAGAACACTGCGAAAATCATCCACTGCCAGCTCTGCTGCAGCAGATGGTGTAGGTGCCCGCAGGTCTGCTACAAAATCCGCAATGGTAAAATCCGTCTCATGTCCCACTGCCGAGATCACCGGTGTCCTGCACTCAAAAATAGCACGGGCAACGCTCTCCTCGTTAAAGGCCCAGAGATCTTCAATAGAGCCACCTCCACGGCCGACGATGATCACGTCCACCCCTGCTTCATCCAGCATCCGGATTCCCTTTACGATACTCTGCGCCGCTCCCTCTCCCTGCACAAGTGCCGGATAAAGGATCACCTGCAGATATGGATTCCTTCTGCCTGCAATATTGCGGATATCCTGTACTGCTGCACCAGTAGGTGCTGTCACCACGCCAAGGGTATGAATAAAATGAGGAATGGGCTGCTTATATTCCTGGGCAAACATCCCCATATCTTCAAGTTCCTGTTTCAGTGCCAGATACCGCTCATAGAGGGCACCAGCACCCTCCAGTGTGATCTCTTTTGCATAAAGCTGATAACGCCCGTCTCTCTCATATACGTCTACAATTCCGCCTGCAACTACCTTATCCCCGTCCTTCATGCGAAAAGCAAGACCCCTGCGGTGTCCCGCAAACATCACACAGCTTAATGTGCCTGTTTCATCCTTCAGGGAAAAATAAATATGTCCGCTGGTATGGTATTTACAGTTGGATACCTCTCCCTTTACATAGACTTTCCGGAGAAAGTAATCCTGGGTAAACATATTTTTGACATAATGGTTTACCTGACCGACAGAATAGACGTTTCTCATGCGTTCTCTTCCGGGGCTTCTGCTGCCTTCTCTTCTGTGTCAGCAGTCTCCTCCTCGTTTTTCTTCTCATCCTTCTCAGATGCGATCTTACCCAGTACTCCATTTACAAAGGAGCCGGAAGCATCTCCGCCAAATCTTTTGGCAAGTTCTACCGCTTCGTTGATAGCTACTCCTGTCGGTACGTCTGCATCATATTCCATCTCATATACTGCCAGACGAAGTGCCGCAAGATCCACACGGCTCATACGCTTTGTCTTCCATCCACGGCTTGCACTGTTCAGCTGTGCATCAATCTCTTCCAGATGTTCTTTCACATGTGCGTACTTCTTCTTCATATATTCCTGGTCCTGTTCTGAAAGTTCTCCAAGACCTTCAAAATAAAGAGAGAGCTGTTCTGTCATCTCTTCTTCTGAATTAAACTCTGTCATAAACATAAGTTTAAATACATGTTCTCTCTGTTCTCTTCTTCTCATAATTTCCTCCTAAGACGGAAAAAAGGAAAGGTTTACTTTCCTTTTTCGTTCTCCATATCCACGCTGGCAATATGAATATTTACATCTGCAACCTCAAGTCCTGTCATATTCTCAATAGCGGATTTAACCTTCTCCTGGACCTTCTTGCTTGTCTCAAGAATGTTTCTGCCATACTCGATATTCAGTGACAGATCCACGGTAACGACTCCTTCCAGAATGGTTACTCTCACGCCCTTGGACAGATTCTTCTTTCCAAGTTTACTTACCAGCTCATTGGTGATATTTCCTGCCATGGAAGCAACTCCATCCACATCTGTTGCTGCAAGTCCTGCAACGATCGCAACAACTTCATCTGCAATGTGAACTTCACCGATTCTGCCCAGATCCTGTATCTTATATGTTGTTCTTTTTTCTGCCATGGGAAACCCTCCTACGGATATAATATTTTTGTTCGTAATTTTATACTATTATATCAAAAAAAGTTATGAAATAAAAGGGCTTATTTACTGAATTCTGTCAGTACCAGATCAGGGTTTCTGTCCTCAACCATGCCAACACTCCATGCATTGACAAAGAGCAGCAACGGATTTCCCTTAAGGTCTGTGACTTTCTTCATATCAGAAGTTCCCACGATCTTGTCTACTTTTACAGCCTCCTTGTTGGCAATCCAGCGGATATGCTCATATGGAAGTGTTTCCAGGCGGATATCTACATTATACTCATTCTCCAGACGGTATTTCAGGACATCAAACTGCAGGATACCGACAACACCCACAATGATCTCTTCCATACCGGTGTTAAACTCCTGGAATATCTGGATCGCACCTTCCTGAGCGATCTGGTTGATACCTTTTACAAACTGTTTTCTCTTCATGGTATCGATCTGACGCACACGTGCGAAATGCTCCGGCGCGAAGGTCGGGATCCCCTCAAAGGCAAATTTCTTTCCAGGTGCGCAGATGGTATCTCCAATAGAAAAAATACCCGGGTCAAAGACACCGATGATATCACCTGCATAAGCCTCCTCCACAACATGACGGGATTCTGCCATCATCTGCTGCGGCTGAAGAAGTCGCATCTTCTTGTCTCCCTGCACATGATAAACCTCTTTGGTCGCATCAAACTTGCCTGAACAGATCCTCATAAATGCGATACGGTCTCTGTGAGCCTTGTTCATATTCGCCTGGATCTTAAATACAAAAGCTGAAAAATCATCACTCATAGGATCTACCGGTCCGCAGTCTGCAGTTCTCGGAAGCGGAGAAGTGGTCATCTTCAGGAAATGCTCCAGAAATGTTTCCACACCAAAGTTGGTAAGAGCAGAACCGAAAAATACCGGTGTCAGCTGTCCTTTGCTGACCTCTTCCTGAGAAAACTCCGCACTTGCGCCATCCAGAAGCTCGATTTCTTCCATCAGCTGCTCTTTCTGCTCAGGATCCATGACCTCATCTGCACGGGGATCATTAATATCAATCTCTTCTATCACACCTTCCTTGGTGCCCTTCTGTGTATCGGAGAAGGTAAGGATCTTCTTTGTATTACGATCAAACACACCCCTGAATTTCTTACCGGAACCGATTGGCCAGTTGATCGGACAGGTTGCAATACCAAGCTCTTTTTCGATCTCATCCAGAAGATCAAAAGTATCGTTGGCATCTCTGTCCATCTTATTGATAAAAGTAAAGATCGGAATGTGTCTCATAACACAGACCTTGAAAAGCTTACGGGTCTGTGCCTCAACACCCTTGGATCCATCGATGACCATAACTGCTGAATCCGCAGCCATCAATGTACGGTAGGTATCCTCGGAGAAATCCTGATGTCCAGGGGTATCCAGAATGTTTATACAATATCCGTCATAATGGAACTGAAGAACGGATGAAGTAACGGAAATACCTCTTTCCTTCTCGATCTCCATCCAGTCTGATACTGCATGGCGGGCCGTAGCCTTACCCTTTACACTTCCGGCCAGATTGATGGCCCCTCCATACAGCAGAAATTTTTCTGTTAATGTTGTTTTACCCGCATCCGGGTGAGAGATGATGGCAAATGTTCTTCTTTTTTCTATTTCTTTCGTATACTTCGACACGTGAGCCTCCTGTATATTCTCTGATATCTCTATTTTACTATAACCTTTCCTATTCTAGTATAGACAAGGCTTTGCTGTCAAGGCAATTCAGTCGTAAATTCCCTCTGTATCAATAGTCTGATCGTTCTGGATATCTGCAGCCGTCTCTGCGTCCTCAGATGTTTGATCCGCCGGATCGCTTTCCACAGATGCAGCGGTATCCTGCACCTCATCACCTGTACTTTCCGCATTATCCTCTGCACCTCCCGTATTTTTTTCAGCTTCATCTGCAGTATTTATGACATCCGATGCATTTTTACTTTGACTCAGAGGCGTGATCACAATGCTCTCTGCTGCCACACCGGTTTTCCTCTTTACAATATCCTCGATCTGTGCACGTTTTGCATCCTCCAGATCTGCATCCGGCACCACAACATCCGCAGTTTCACCCGTCAGATTTACGATCACATTTTCAAAGCCCTTCGCCTCCAGAAGAAGCTCTGCAGCCGCCTCTTTTTCTGTAAGATCTGTCATGGAAACCATTGTGTTAATAGCATTCTGTTTTTCCTCATCGCTGATGTCTTTATTACTGATGATTGCCTGCAGGTCCGCTTTGTTCTGGGAACGCACCTGCTCCCTGCTGACTTTTGCCTGTGCTGCAAAATCCGAAGCACCGGTAAGTACGGCCTCGCCCGGGGATGCGGTATCCATCACCTCCGACTGGGTTGTGCCATCTGCCCCGTTCTCATCCAGAAGGGCTGTTTCATCGGTCAGATCATAATCCACATCGTCCAGGATACTGCTGCTGTCTGTACTCGTCTCCTTATCCTTAAATCCCAGATCCACATCTGCGAAATTCAGATATCCGGCCACAGCAATGAGAATGGCCAGCGAGGTGATGATTACCTGATTTTTCTTCATGATCTTTTTCACTTCTACTCTCCTCATTTCATTTTCATTATTCTAATTTTATTAGCGTCGATCTGAAATAATGCCATAATTGCCTGCTGAATATTCTGGACTGTCACTGCGCTGCCTGCTCCCTGAGCCGCCACCAGCACACCGGTAACTTCATTTTTGCTGCCTATGGAAAAGTTTTCCGTATTTCCCTCATCCCCGGTCATAATGATCACTTCCACTTCTCCGACTCCTTCCACATTGGAAAGCAGTTCCTCAAGGCGGCTCTCCAGGCGGGTTTTCTCCGCATTCTGATCCTCTGCTGTTTTACTGTTCTTTCGGGTTACCGGAAGTCCTGCCACCAGAAGAAGGATTCCCAGAAGAAGGAAAACTCCCCACTCCTTCCATCCCATCCTCAGAAGCCAAGATCTGATATTGTCCTTTCCTGAGTCCGCAGATTCTTTCGAGCTCATTTTTCACCGCCTCCCTCTGTTTTTCTGTGACTGTTCCATAAAGTGTTATGGTCAGCTGAAGCTCTTTCTCCATATCTACTTCTGTTTTTGCCGAAAAAACCCCTTCTTTCCTGAGGATACCCTGAACCTGATCCTTCAACTCCTGTTCATATGCTCCTTTAAGAAATGTTTCCCTTATTCCTTCTGCTTCTGTCTTCATACGTACCTGTTCTTCTCTCCCATAATTATTGCTGAATCCGGACAGAAGTTCTTCACTTTTTCCCACTACGGCAAATATAGGCGTACAGATCAAAAGCACCAACAGAAGCCCCATAAACAGCCGTATATACTGCTCATAACGCTTATCAGGCAGAATATGCAGAAGTGCTGTAGTAAGTACATGAAAAAAAGCCAGGCTTTTCATCCACTGATAAAGTTCTGTTCTCATCCCAAGCCTCCTCCTGCCATCAGGATCAGAAATGTAAGCATACATAAAATTTCCGCAGTAAACAGGATTCTCATCAGAAGTGCACATCCCTCTGCCATGGTGCCAAAGGCTTCTACCAGCCGTTTGTCTGATACAGGCTGCGCCGCAGCCGCCAGAAAGCGATAGGTCAGTGACAAAAGTCCATATCGGACCAATGGTCCCGCCCCCACCGCCAGGATCACCAGTAAAAGCGCAATGCCCAGACTGTTTCTTACAAGAACAGCTGTGGTAAGGACCAGTTCCGTAACTGCATTTACCGCGCTCCCGATCCCAGGAAGAGCACCTGCAGTTTTTCCCACAGCACTCCGCTTCAGAGAATCCATTACCGGAGCTACAAGCCCACGCACCACCTGCAGTCCTGCTGCCACTCCAAGTAATGTCCGAAGCCCCCAGGAGATCACAGTCTCGATCAGCTCAGCCATTTTTCCCAGCATTTCTTCCCTGGAAAGATGATTCACAAATCTCAGAAGAATATATAAACTCACTCCGGGAAGCAGTACTCGTTCCAGGATCCATTGAAAAAGCCACACCAGAAGCAGTACTCCCTGATAAAAGGCAGCTGCACTGGATGCACCTGACGCTGCTGCCACTGCCATAAAATACACCGGTGAGAGTTCCTTCATAAACTCCGTGATCCACGCAAGCATTGAAAGCAGTGATGCACTCAAACCGGAAAAACTGTTCATCAGAAGAGTAAAAACAAGAAGATACACCACATAAAAACTGATCTCTCCCACCTGCCCGTTATCAAAGGCACCGGCAAACCCGGAAAAAACGGCAGCGAACAACAGCAGAAGCAACAACTTCACGATCAGCTCTTTTTCTCTTTCAATACCATAAAAAAGGAGACTGTGCAAAAATTCCCGCACACTCTCCTCCGAAAGCACCTCTTCCCCTGACAACAGTCTGTGAAACGCTTCTGTAACAGAAAATGTTTTTTCTCCAAGCATCTCATCTACCATGGACTGCAGGTCGGTAAGCTCCATCTGATCTGTGATCTGTTGTTCCGCCGAAGAAGCATAAACGATCACACCTCCAAAACAGCTTATAACTACAGCCAGAAACAGGGCTGCACAAATCTCTGACCAATATCTTTTCATGCAAGAAATCCCTGTATGGTATCCAGCAGTGCCAGAAGAACCGGCATACTTAAAACCATTACAGATAACCGGCAGAACAGTTCGATCTGTGCACCAGTGGAGGAATATCCTGCATCTCTGCATATACCGGATGAAAATTGTCCAATATAGGTGATCCCGATCATCTTCAGCAAAGTAGTGATATAGCTTCCATCAATCGGGAGACTCTGTTTCAGTCTCTCCAGGGACTGGAACAGATAGCTGATCTTCCCTACCGCTAATCCCAGTATCACAAGACCTATTCCCATCGTAACAAGGCTTACATACTCCGGTGCGCGGTCTTTCAGAAGAATCCCCAGAAGAACCCCTGCCGCTCCCAGAACAGAAATCTTCAGAATATCCACAGTTCTTTCCCTCCCCTACAGTACAAAAAGCTGCTGGATATTTTTAAAAAGCTCATAAATATACGGCACGATCCAGAACAGTACTAAAAGAAGTCCTGAAAAACTCACCAGAAAAGCCTGTTCCTCCCTTCCGCTATGTTTCAGGATCTGAGAAAGAACAGAGACCAGGATCCCTACTGCACCGATCTTGAATATGATACTGACCTCCAAATGATCCCTCCTTTTCTTATGAAAGCCTGTCCTTCCTACTACTGTCTGATAAACAATACTATACCAGGAGAACCGCCAGCAGCAGGCCTCCAAGAATCCCAATTCCCTGGTACAGTTTTTTCTTTCCGGAAACCTCCGCTTTCCGCTTCAAAATCTCTGCTTCCAGATTATTTTCATACAGGGAAAGCTGCCGCATCTGCATTTCCAGATCCATATAGCCCAGATATTCTCCGAAAGAAAAAAAAGCGTCCTTTTCCCCATGGGTAAGGCAGCTTTTTTTCAGGGCGCTTTCCGCACATTCCCTGCATATCTGTGAAAGTTTTTCTCCTGTTCCCGCTTTCATCCTGTCCGCGGCACTGATGAGAAACTCTCTGTATTTTCCATTCATTCTTCCTGCTGCTCCATAAAAAGCATCCGGCAGTGATGCATTCCCGCAGCGGATCTCGCCTTTCAGGCAGATCACCATCTGAAGCAGTTTTTCCAGTATGCGGATCTGCTCCGAAAGTCTCATACTTCCGGAAAATCCCATTCCGGCTCCTGCCGCCACTACCAGAATACATCCTACAATCCGGTACATAGGCATTTCCCGTTTTCATCATAGATTCCTTCCACGATTCCTGCACGTTCATGCTTTCCCAGAAAAATATATCTCTGGAAAACCCGCGCTTCCCACAATTTCCGGAAAAACGGCTGGGATAATGTTTCTTCCATGGAAGCTCCATGTGCAGTTGCGATCAGACGACATCCACAGTGAATAACTGATTCCACAGCCTTGAAATCTTCTTCTTTTCCAAGTTCATCCACAGCAACCACAACCGGCGACATTGACCGGATCAGCATCTGCATCCCTTCTGCTTTCGGACAGCCGTCCAGGATATCCGTACGCATTCCAAGGTCATTCTGAGGGATCCCCTGATAGCATCCGGCCAGCTCACTGCGCTCATCGACTACTCCTACCGTAACACCGGAAATATTTCCCCATCCATTACTCATCTGCCGGATGATATCCCGAAGAAGCGTGGTCTTCCCACATCTGGGCGGAGAAACGATCAAGGTATGCATGATCTGCTCTCTTGTCTGGATATATGGCAGCACTTCTTCTGCACATCCCTGGATCTCATGTGCCAGACGGACATTGATGCAGGAAATATATTTCATCCCACGGATATGGTTTCCGTCCAGGATCACCTTTCCGGTAACTCCTACACGGTGCCCACCCTGTACACTCAAAAACCCCTGGCGAATCTCATCTTCATAAGCATACAGGGAATAGCCGCTGACATACTCCAGTGTTTCCTTAAGATCTTCCCGCGTAACCAGATAAGGTTCTGTATCTTTTTGCCGGAGGAAACATTCTCCCCCATCATAAGTGAGGAACAGAGGTCTTCCCACGCGGAGACGTATCTCATATAATTTATCATAATCAAGGTCTGCATCCACCAGAAGCTGGCGGACATTACTGGCAAACAGGTTCTGGATCTGGTTTGCGTCCATGTTTTCACCTCTTACACTTAAATATATTGCGGACATGCCGGATTTAGTACCTGTTGTCTTTTTTGATGCTCTCTCGTTTTTTCTTTATTCCGACAGAAAAAAAGACTCTCTTCTTCGTCATAGGTCTCCATCTTCGAAAGACTCAGCTTCAGGACCCGATCCACAATATTTACGGAGGACGCACGGTATGCATAGGCACAGGATTCAAACATCACATAAAGGCTGTCACCCTCCACCACGATCTGTTCCAGTCGTTCCGGAAAACGATAAGTTCTGGCAGAATTCTCGTTTACATACAAACGCTTATCGGATTGTTCATAAAACACCAGCCTGGATGGCAGGATTCCAAAAGAATGAGAGATCAAAAGCTTATCATTATAAAAAGCAATTCCCTGAACCTGCTCCGATATGGTGGAATAATCCAACGGAACTGCCATTTCAAAATCCATGCCCAGTTTCTCGTCCATGGTATTGATCAGTTTTCCCTCTTCGTCAACTCCGTATCGTGCAATTACACTTTCGTTATATTTTTCAAAGCAGCCTACATACAGACACCCCTCATAAAAGGTCATAAAAGAATCTCTCACGATCCCATAAAGACTGACTATCTGGAAAGTATCCACCGGCAGATGGCTGTCATCATAATCGTAGGCTTCTATTGTATCCATCTTTATACTCACTGCCTGTGCGATCCCGTTGATATTGGAGGAATACCATAATAACTTATGCTCCGGGTCATAGGCAAGTCCTCCCACATGAGGCTGTCCAGGCAGTATCACTTCTTTAATAAAATTATGTTTTTCCTTATCGATCACATAAATGACCGAATTATGTTTCTGTGTGCTGCAGTAAGCGCTGATCAGCACATAATCCTCCGTAACCGCCAGTCCCTGAGGCGTCATGGATGTACACATGGCAGGAGTGGCACCTTTTTTTGTGAGCAGCGTCCTGGTATTCTTCAGCCCGGGAATGACATATGTTCCATATTCCTTCTCTTTTTCTCTCCCATCAAAGGCAAAATAAGAAAAATCCTCTTTCTGGGAAAGCATCTGTTTCTGTCCCCGCAGTGTATACACTGCAGCACCTCGGTTTGTCACCACAGCTTTTGTGGGCAGCTCAGTTTTTGCACGGTAAACAAATGCATATAAAAAATAACATATGCACAGCACAAAAACAACTGCCAGGATCTTCAGAATGAAAATCCTGAAGCTGTGTTTCATCTCTTTGTTCATTTTATCGTCTCTATTTGCTATTTCAAAATGATGTCTTCGTATTCAAATCGTAATTCCAGGCTGTCCCTGGACCAAATCGCACCACTGTATCCCGGTTCCAGCTCCAGCATTATGTAATTTCCCTTATCCATGGAAATCGTACGCAGATCCCTGGACAATCCCTCTCCGGTCCATTTGATATATGCCTCTCTCAAAACCCACTGGGCAAAAAAGGCTTTCTCCATATCATCTGCATCCAGGATTTCCCGTATCATATCTGCCGGTACCAGTCTTTCAAGGATCCGTTCGTAATTTACCTTCTTGTGGATCTGCACATCAATGCCCACCTCTTCTCCGGCAAACAGACACATCACATATTTTCCGGAATGTGTGATATTATAATGAATTCTTGGAAGCAGGGTAAAAAACGGTTTCCCATGTTCCCCCTTTGACCGAGGCTCAAAAGCAAGCTTCCGTCCAAATTCCCGCTCAAGTCCGATTTCCAGAAGCTTTTCCCCGATCATATGCTCCATGTTCTTGCTGTTATATTCATCTCTGATCTTCGTATAATAAATAATCCCATTCATAATCCGGCCTCCTCAAGAAAACGGGACGGTTCCCGTTCCCTCTCATACTGCTGTCTTACATAATACAGGCAGAGTTTCTTCTTTGCCCGTGTCATACCAACGTAGAAAAGCCTCCGTTCTTCCTCCAGATGTGCCTCCAGGACTGCCTTCCGATAAGGCATGCTGCCTTCATTTACATTCATGATATATACATTGTCATATTCCAGACCTTTGACCGCATGAAGAGTGGATATCACCACTCCTTCCCGTTTCACATCCTGTTTCTTCGCCTGTTCTTCCAGCTTTCTGGTATACTCGTCCATATAGGCCATCCATTCTTCCAATGTTTTCATTCCTCTGGCACTTTCATGGATCCGGTTCAGGGTTTCCATAAGCTCTTCCGGTTTTATTTTACGATACCTTGCATATTCCTGCAAGTATTCTTCGTATCCCATGCCATTCCGGATAAAATTAATGGCTGCATAAGGGGCCATGGTCTTTAAGATCCGAAGATGTGTCTCCATCGTTGTGATCCTGTCACACATCCAGTCCTTGTCTTTGTAAAACTCTCCCAATGCTTTAAAATCAACGTTTTTTTCTGTCAGAGCGTCTCTGGCTATGTATCGGTTTGGCCGGTTCATGATCTCCAGAAATGTACTGCGGCTCCGGTCTCCTTTTGCCATTTTCAAATAAGCGATCATATTCCGGCAGATCCAGTGTCGGAACAGGTTGGGCAGTTTTTCCTTCATAGTGAAAGGAACCCCATACTCCATCAACGCAGCGACCAGTCCTTCGGTTTCCTGATTAGTCCTGAAAAGCAGCGCTGTATCTTCAATATTATCCCCTTCTTCCATCCGGTTCCGCAGCAGGCCTGCAACTGCCATATATTCGTCTCTGGGATTTCGAAATTCTTTTATCTGCACCGGCTCTCCCGGTTCATTTGGTGTGGAAAGTTTTTTTGCATAACGGTTTTCATTGTAATTGATCACCTTCATAGCTGTATCCAGGATATTTCCACTGCACCGGTAATTGATATTCAGGATCACCGTCTCCGCATTTTTAAAATCTTCCGGGAAATTCAGCATGATCTCCGGGCGAGCGCCACGGAAATGATAGATAGACTGATCATCATCTCCCACCACAAACAGATTGTTCTCCGGTGCTGCCAGCATCTTCACGATATCATACTGAAGATGATTGATATCCTGAAACTCATCCACCAGAATATAGTGAAACTTTTTCTGCCATGCAGACAGGATATCTTTTCGTTTTTTCAGAAGTTCATAACAGCTCAACAGCATATCATCAAAGTCAAGTTTTCTTCTTTCATTCAGGACTTTTCGATATCCCTGAAAGATCTGTCGGAACACTTCATCCGGGCAGCAGGAAGAATAATAATGCTCCAGAGCGATCCTTCCACCCTTTACAACACTGATCTCCTTGGCAATATCTTCCACAAAATCCCCTTCCTGGGACTGCTCCGCAGCACAGTTTACCACCAGTTCTCTTAAGATCGCATATTTTTCTTCTTCTGACAGGATATTTCCTCCATTCAGACCATAAGCCTGTTTGAGGATCCCGTAAAACACTCCGTGAAAAGTCCCGAAAGTAACGCCGGTTCGCTGAACACCGGTAAATTTCAGAAACCGTTCTTTCATTTCCACTGCTGCTGCCCTGGAAAAAGTCACAACAAGAACAGAGGAAGCCGGTATCTTCCCTTCCTGGATCATATGTGCTGTTCTTTCTACTATGACGGAAGTTTTCCCCGAACCGGGGCCTGCCAGAACCATCATAGGTCCTGACAGGTGGGCGATCGCCCTTTTCTGAGATGGATTTCGTTTCATAACTGGATTATCGATCACACTCTTATTTATTTTCAAGCTTTTCGATTGCTGCATGTACACGTTTCAGTGTCTCTTCCTTGCCAATGATCTCCATGATCTCTGTTGCACCGGCCGGTGTCATCTGCTTGCCGGATACTGCTGTACGAAGCGGCCACATAACATAACCATTCTTATATCCGTGCTCCTTTACAAAAGCGCTTAAAGATGCATACAGCGGATCATTGGTATAATCCTCCTGTGCTTCCAGTACCGGAAGCACTTCCTTGAGAACTGCAAGAGAAGTCTCCTCTGTTGTTTTCATCTTTTTGTGGCGGTACATCGCACTGTCATACTCCGGAACTGCCTCAAAGAAATCTACAAGCTCCGGAATATCCGGGAATACTTCAATTCTGGTCTGAACCATTCCCGCGATCTTCTTAAGATCAAAGTCTTTTTTCAGAACTTCTTTCAGATACGGAAGTGCTCTCTCATAGAATGCCTCCGGATCCATCTTCTTGATATACTCACCATTCATCCATTTCAGCTTGGCAATATCAAAAACTGCCGGTGATTTGTTGATATGATGATAATCAAATGCCTCCACAAGCTCCGGAAGAGAAAAGATCTCACGGTTGTCTGCCGGGCTCCATCCAAGGAGTGCAACATAGTTGATCACCGCCTCTGTCACAAATCCCTGATCGATCAGATCTTCATAGGAAGAATGTCCACATCTCTTGGAAAGCTTCTGATGTGTCTCGTCTGTGATCAGCGGACAGTGAACATAGGTCGGGATTTCCCATCCGAATGCCTCATAAATACGATTATACTTCGGTGAAGAGGAAAGGTATTCGTTGCCTCTTACAACATGTGTGATTCCCATAAGGTGATCATCAATTACATTTGCGAAGTTGTAGGTCGGATAACCGTCAGATTTGATCAGGATCAGATCCTCCATCTCCTCATTGTTAACGGTGATATCTCCGTAAATAACATCATGGAATGTAGTGGTTCCCTCTGTTGGCATATTAAAGCGGATAACATGCGGCTCACCTGCATCCAGACGGCGCTGAACCTCTTCCTTGGAAAGATGGAGACATCTCTTGTCATAAATAGAGATTTCCTTACCCGCAACAGTACGTTTCATGCTTTCCAGCTCTTCCTTGCCGCAGAAGCAGTAATATGCATCTCCCTGCTCAATAAGCTGTTTGGCATATTTCAGATACATGCCTGTTGCCTGACGCTCGCTCTGTACATACGGGCCAAATCCGCCATCCTTGTCCGGTCCCTCATCATGGAGAAGTCCTGTTTTCTCAAGAGTACGGTAGATGATATCTACAGCTCCCTCCACATAACGTTCCTGGTCTGTATCTTCAATACGGAGGATAAAATCTCCGCCTTCATGTTTTGTGATCAAATAAGCATAAAGAGCTGTTCTTAAATTACCCACATGCATTCTTCCTGTAGGGCTCGGTGCAAATCTTGTTCTGATCTTTGTCATTTCTTTTCTCCTCGTTTTTGTTGTTTCTCTTTATAGGTGCTATTATATACCCAAATCCTTCAAAATGTCCATAGGTTTTCCGACGGAACCCCCTGCCATACCGCTCCCATATCTTCATATATACAGAAAAATCCCCTGAGACACTGTCGTCCCAGAGGATCATTAATTCCTGTTTATGCTTCTACGCCTTTGTTCTTAAGATAATCAATCACATCTCCAACTGTGTTCAGATCTGTAAGCTCCTCTGCCGGGATCTCAACATTGTACTCATCCTCAAGAGCCATAACCAGTTCAAACAGGTCAAGAGAATCTGCACCAAGATCATCCTTGAAAGATGTCTCCGGTGTGATTGTAGATGCCTCACAATTTAACTGCTCTGCAAGCATTTCTTTCATTTTTTCTAACATGTCTTATTCTCTCCTTTAATCATTACAGATCGAATCTGTTTCCTCTTTTTGAGCAAAGTATATAGTCTGCCAAAACAGTTGTCAAGAGGATTTTCCCAAAAAATGGCTCCGGAACAAAAATATTTTGATTTTAAAACTATTTTACTCTTGAAATTTTATCTGACGGGCCACACTGAGAGCTATTGCCATCTCCAGCATCAGGAACACAATGGACGTTCCTCCGTAACTGATAAAGGGCAAGGTAACACCTGTATTGGGCATCAGATTCAGTACAACAGCAATGTTCAGGATCACCTGCAGCGCAATATGTATAAAAATCCCGGTAACGATCAGTGAGCCAAACAGATCCGGTGCATTCTGCGCAATAAAAAACAACCTGTACAAAAGATATCCGAACAGGGCCAGTACAAAAATCCCTCCGAAAATTCCAAGCTCCTCACAGATAATGGAAAAGATCATATCATTTTGTGCTTCCGGAACACTTCCAAGCTTCTGGATACTATTTCCAAGCCCGCGGCCAAAAAGCCCTCCGGAGCCAATGGCGTACAATGCCTGCAGCGTCTGATAACCGCCTTCATCGGAATATTTCTCAGGCTGAAGCCATACAAGTACTCGCATAACACGGAAGCTGTCACTGTCCCTGGTCGTCGCAACCAGAAAAAGTACTCCGATCACAATAAGGATCACTCCTGCCGCTGCCACAGCAATAAACGGACGCATATCCGGATGTGCCACAAACACCATTCCAACTGTTATTCCCAGAATGATCATGGCTGTACTCAGATTATCTGTAAGTATATAAGCTGCAAGCGCAAGTCCTGCTCCCGGAAGTCCCAGGATCATACAGCTCTTTAAAGTCTTTACCTTTCGTCCCATTTTTCCGATCATGTAAGCCATCATGATAATAACTGCGATCTTTGCCAGCTCGGCAGGCTGGAAGTTGATCGGTCCGATATACAGCCATCTGGTAGCACCATGAGAGGAATGTCCCAGCGGAGTCCGCACAAGTCCCATAAGGATCAGCGAAGCCACATACAACGCAGTTGTAAAAGGAAGAAGGATATGATAATCCAGTATTTTTGAAATAAATAACGCTCCGATCAGACATGCTGCACTGATCAGTGCCTGTTTCTTAAAATAAAACATATCGTTGCCATAATTCACTTCTGCCATATATGAACTGGTGCTGTAAAGCATGACCAGTCCAAAGCACACCAGCAGTACAATAACAGCTACCAGATTATAATCATAATAATCAGCTTTCTTATTCTGCTTTTTTCTGTTAAGCAGAGTTTTTTTCATTCTATCACCATCGCTTTCTGTATCTGCGAAGAATTTCCTGATATCCACGAGTAATAAAGAAAGTAAAAAAAATTCCCGGAAAGCCGCATAAATGCTGTCTTTCCGGGACGTTCCATAAATGGACCTGAGGGGAATCGAACCCCTGTCCGAAAGCCTATCCCTTAAGGCATCTCCCATCACAGTCGCTGATTTAACATTCCCTCGGCAATACGCCCACCGACAGGCTTACTGCTTCAGTAGCTTCATGATACATCTACCGGGGCAAAGCTTACCCGGCAAGGTTTCTCACATGGTCGACGCCAGATTCCCGATGTGTGAGTGCAACGGGGCTGACGAGCAGCTTAGGCTGCTAACGCTAACTTTTCGTCTGCGTTTATATTTAGTTCCCGGTTGGTACGCAGTCCAGGAGTCTGCGGATGGCTTCCCTAACTTCAAAGCCCCCGTCGAAACCAGTACAAGCCCTTAAAAGACTTCTGTGACCGGATCATTCCCGGTCATCTCTGGTGGACAGACGAACTTCTTAGTCAGTTTTTTGACTGGGTTTAATTATACCAGAATGATTTTTCGTGTCAAGGATATTTCAAAAAAAGTCCAGACTGTACAGTTTTTTCTTACCTGTGCAGTCTGGAATATAATTTCCTAACAGATCAGCCTTTTACTGCGCCGGCTGTCATACCTGCGATCACCCATTTCTGTGCAAAAATGTATACCAGGATCACCGGCAGGGAAACCAGTACAACATCGGCACATACAAGATTCCAGCTTCTGCTGAACTGTCCGTAAAAATTGTATACAGAAAGAGGCAATGTCCATTTGGATGAAGAATTCAAAAGGTACATCGGAATCTGAAGTTCATTCCATACCCACATAAAATTCAGAACACCTGTTGTTGCAAGGACCGGCTTCAAAAGTGGCAGGATCACTGTGCAGAAAAGCCTTCCACCCGCTGCGCCATCCATAACCGCCGCCTCATCCAACTCTTTCGGGATTCCTTTGATAAATCCGCTGAACATCATCGTTGTAAATGGCATATACAGAGAAGAATACACAAAACAGAGACCAATTCTTGATCCGTAAATTCCCATTTTCTGCATCAGCTGAATCGTAGGAAGTGCTGCAAAGGGTGCAATAATTCCAAGCGTAATGATCTTATATCCGATCCTGCATCCTTTTGTATCTCTTCTAACAATAATAAAGCTTAAAAATGCAGAAAGAGAAACGATCAGCGCCACAGATATAAATGTAATGAACACACTGTTCCCGAGTGAGCGCATAAAATCTTTTTCCAGAACTGCTATATAGTTTTCCGGATGCCACTCACTAGGCAGACTGATATTCATATAAGCAGCTTCTCCTTTATTCTTAAAGGAAGTGAGAAGCACCATCAGCATCGGATAAATCGTTACGATACTCACAAGCCAGAGTATGATCTCCAGCAGCAGATTGATTCTAGTTTTTTTCTTATTCATACTATAACACCGTCTCCCATCTTGATGAAAACTTCTGATAAACAACTGAAACGATCACCAAAAGTACTGTAAATACAAGGTTGACAGCTACAGACTGCGCATAACGTCCCGCTGACATTTCATTCATCATCAAAGTACCAAAGCTCTCCGTTGCATTTCCGGGGCCGCCGCCTGTCATAACATAGATCAGGTCGAACATTTTGAGGCCATAGATCAGGCTGAACAGGATGTTTACATTTACGGTAGGCATGATCAGCGGCAATGTGATATGGCGGAAAAGCTGCCATTCAGATGCCCCGTCAAGCTTACCTGCTTCCAGGTAATCCGAAGATACTGACTGAAGGCCTGCCAATGTGATGATGATCGCATAACCTACATTTCTCCATACCTCAGCTACACAAATAGCAAAAACAGCAGTTCCTCTCTGTCCTAACCACTGTATATTTGCAATTCCCATAAGATTCAGGATATTGTTGATGGTACCATGACGAGTCTGGAATACAGCGCTGAAGATAAGTCCTACAACAAGGCAGGAAAAAATGGACGGAATAAAATAAACCGTTCTCAGAGCAGTACGGGTTTTGATCTCGCGGTTGAGGATATAAGCAAAGACAAAGCCCAGAAGTGTTACGGTAACAGTTTTTACCCCTGCATAGATCAGCGTATTTACAAAAGCCACCGGAACTTTTGTACTGCTGAGAATAGACATGATATTGTCAAATCCTACAAATTTCAGATTCGTTGTTCTGGCCGCACTCCAGTTTGTAAATGCATAATAATATCCAACTGTGGATGGTACAATAAAAAAGATAAAAAATACCACAGCCGGGATCAGTGCCAGGTACAGTGGATATATTTTTTTTCGATTCATAATTTCCTCCTTAAACAGCTTCAGGTTTGAAGTTTTACCCCCAAACCTGAAACCATCTTTAAAACGGATGTTTATTTACTGGGCAAAAGATTCAAGTGTTGCTACTCTGTCGTCATCGATCAGCTTCACACATTCTTCTACACTGATGTCTCCATTCATAAGCTGAAGCAGTGCTTTACCACCTTCCTGCTGGTTGAAGCCTACGATCTTAGGCTGAGCGGAAGATGCACGGATCAGCTTATCCACGCTGTCTTTATTTCCGTCATACTGAGAAGAATTCACATTGGTTGTCTCCTGTTTGAAAACTGCTGCTGTAGAAACACCATCAAATGCCTGATTATAATTCTCAGGATCTGCCATAAAGTTTACGAAATCGCTGGCAGCCTCTACATTATCACCATTTTTATTTACAAGCATCAGGTTTACGTTACCACCCTCATAAGTTCCTTCATCACAGGTTCCCATAAATACCGGCATGATTCCAAAATCATCGCCTACATAATCGTAGGATTCACTGTCATAATCTGTATCAAACCAGGTATCCCAGCAAAAGAGCATTGCTGCTTCACCGGTTCCGAGAACCTCACTTGTATAATCCCATGTATCAGATGCAAAGTTCTTTCCAAAGTATCCTTTATCTGCCGCTTCTTTAAACCAGGTACACATATCTGCGAATTCCGGGATATCTGCATAGGACATTTCTCCTGCATTCAGCTTCTCGATATATTCCGGATGCTCCTCAAGTACCGGATCCAGTGCGAACTGGTAGAGGATCGGCCATGCATCTGCTGCCGCAAGGTAGATTGGCTGCACACCATTCTCAAGAAGAGTATCACAAGCTGCATTGAATTCTTCCTGTGTCATCGGCTGCTTGATTCCCAGCTCCTCAAAGATCTTTGTGTTATAGAAGCAGCCTGAATTGGATGCTTCCCAGAACGGAAGTCCGATCACTTTATCATTGTAAGTTGCCTGAGGAAGAACAGAGTCCTGAATATCGGACACCCAGTCAGCATCAGACCAGTCTACAAAATTCTCTTCCGGATTGAAGTTTTTCAGATTGCTGTTTCCGAAATGAATATAAAGATCCGGGATATCACCTGTTGTAAATTTTGTCAGCGCGATAGTCTCGGCATTGTCTGTATCAAGACCCTGCTGGTCGATCTTATTTCCGGATGACTCTTCCCACAGAGAAATGATCTTCTGCATATACGGTTTTGCAAGGTCATCTGCATTTCCGTAAAGTGTCAGTGTCACTCCATCTGCTGCGCTGACCGTTGCCACGCTTCCGAATACAGATACTGTCATGCACGCTGCCATAAGTGCTGCAAACATTTTTTTCTTCATTGTACAAATCCTCCCTTTGTATAACTTTTTCTTTCGTTCTTAATATGTTTACATTATACAAAAACATTTCTGTTGAATCCATGGACATTTGTTTAATTCAACATGTACTTTTTTCCGTTTTTTATGTCGATTCATCTATTTGCACAATTCACTTGTTTCTTTTATTCGTTTCATATAAAATAGATACAACACTTCCCCGGAGGTCCGACTATGAAATTTCATGAATTTCCTTTTCAGAAAAAGCTCTTTATTTCCTGTATCATACTGAACTCTCTGCTGCTTGCCGGATTTTCATTGTTTTTCTATTATTATTCAGCAAACTCTCTGCGCGAAAATATGCGCAGTACCTTAAGCGGCAGCGCAGCCATGATACAGACTAATCTGGACACATTCCTGAATGATGCCGATAACACACTGAAAGAATTACAGTTAAATACCACGCTTCTTGATACTGCCAGAAATATTCCAGAGGGAGAAAACAATTACCTGCCAACCCATATCACAGCAAGATTCGCTTTTCAAGACCGGTTTCGTACTGCTTTGATATCTTCAAATCTGGATATCTCTCTTAACTATGTAAGCAAATATTACGATCACCTGGGAATTTTTTCTCCAAACGGTACCCGCTACACAGCAAAATCCACTCTGAAAAACAATCCCAATCTTACCAGGGTTATGGATAACATTAACTATTTTTTCTATATCCCACCCCATAAGGATTACTGGGGATACAATCGTACCGTAATTTCGGTTGTACGTTCCATGCGTGATATTTATCATCAATATGGACTTCTCGTTGCCGATTTTGATATGGATACCCTGACCAGTCAGCTCCTTTCTGACTTTGACACTCCGGAAGATTATGATATCACCATTCTGGACAGCAATCATAACCTTGTCTATACAAGCGGAGCTTCAATGGATCGCAGGACTTTTCTGGACAGCTGGCGCACTGCTACTCAGGCTTCTCCTGACAGCGGGAGTTTTTCCAATGGAAATCTATCTGTTTCCAGCTATCATCTTTCTCAGCAGACCGGATGGACTGTGATCCTCAGCGAAAACTCATCCATATTTGCCGCATCCATAAAACGGCTTCTTGTGATCAGTACCTTGCTTTTTGTAATTATGTTTGCAGTTATGTCCGCTTTCCTTATGTGTCTGACCCAAAATCTTACACAGCCGCTCCGTCAGCTAACGGATAAGCTGATCAGGCTCAAACCAGGTGAAAATATTCCTGCTCTCCCCGGAAGCGTCGACAATGAGATCATCTTTCTCACCAATGCGATCCAGGGATATCTTTCTGAAATTTATGACCAGAACCAGCGTCTTACAGAAGAACGGCGCCGTACATTGATCGCCCATTATGATGCTATGGAAGCGCAGCTGAACCCGCATTTTCTTTATAATACCCTGTCTGTTATAGGAATGACCGGGTTAGCCTCCGGAAACACGGATGTCTCCGATATGTGCACAGAACTGTCTCAGCTTCTCCGCTACTCCCTTTCCTATACAGGGCAGTCTGTTCTTCTGTCCCAGGAGATCGAAAATGCGAGACATTATCTCTATATTATGAAGATCCGCTACGAAGATGATCTGGAGTATGAATGGCAGCTGGATGATTCCCTAAATGCCATCACTGTCCCGAAACTGATCCTCCAGCCTCTGATCGAGAATTGCTTTCAGCATGGTTTCCATCAGGCTGGCACGGAAATCCTTCCCCCGTGGAAAATACAGATCCGTTCTCACCGCGACAAAAACAGATGGTATCTTTCCATTGCCAACAACGGGGCGCCTTTCCAGGAAGAAAAGCTTTCCAATTTACGCAGCAAGATTGCAGGCTTTACTTTTACCGGGAATCAGGATATGGATCACGAATCCATTTTCCGGCATCAGGGCTATGGTCTGGAAAATACCATTCTCCGCCTTCATATCTACTATCACGGCGAAGAATATTTCCATGTTTCCGAAAATGAAAATAAGCAGACCACCGTAACTATTGGTGGCCCGTTAAAACCCGAAAGATCCTTCAGCCGGAATTCTCACTGATACAAACCGAATAACTGCCCCGTAGCTTCGGTTAAAACATATGTAAATTTTTTCTGATCTGTAAAGGAGGATTTATGATACGCGTACTTATTGTTGAAGATGAACCAGCCCTTGCCAGAGGACTTTCTCTTCTCATCACAAAAAATTATACGGACTTTGAAGTTCTTGGCATCTGTAAAAATGGTAGAGACGGCCTTCAGAATATCCTGGAACAGAAGCCTGAACTGGTATTTACGGATATTACCATGCCTATAATGAATGGTCTTGATATGATCGAAGAAGTACAGAAAGCTCATTTTCACACCCGTTTTGTGATTCTTACCGGATATGCTGATTTCGAATATGCCAGAAAGGCGATCCATCTCGGTGTTTCCGATTATCTTCTCAAACCTATTGTGCCCAAAACATTGGAGGACATCCTGCATTCCTGTCTGGAACAGCAAAATGCAAAGATACATCTGCTTCAGAAAGAATATCTGCAATGTGCCCTGCGCAGTGATAATCCTGCGGAATCTGCCCCTGATTTTATGGAGAATACATCCTGTTCTTTTATTTTTGTTTTTCAGGGTCCACTGCGTCCCAGTATATACAGCGAGACCATTCCTGATTCGGATTTTGCACCGATTTCTTCTGAATATATGACCACGCTAGAAAATGAATTTCAGGTTTCCCTCATTCTTCTTCACGGAAGACATTTTAATGAACAGGTATATGCCGTCACTTACCCAGCTTCCAGGCATCCGGATATAAAAAGACTTGCCGGCAGGATCCATAGCAGCCTTGATCTATCCGCCCAGCATCCGGAATCATGGATCAACACAGTACTGTCACTGCAATCACCGGATTCCGGATCTGTTTCTGACATTATTAAAGACACTTATCTTTTTGCATTGTTCAAAAACAGATTCGGATCCAGTTCTTTGCAGACATGCAGTATTTTATCTAACCAAAAGATGATCGTTTCTCCGGATGTCCAGCAGCTTTGTGCAGGGATCACCTCTCTTTCTGACCAGGAAAGCCTGTACCATATGATCCATTCTCTGATCATCATGCAGGATCAGAGCGAACTTTCCCAGTTCCAGCTAACTGCCAACCTGAGATATTACTTCTCTTCAGTGATCCAGAACTGTCACAAAGATATCATTTATCCGGATATAGCTGAGATCATTTCTGCCTGTCATTCCTATGAAGAGTTAGAACGGGAACTTCAGTACGAAACTTCCAAAATCTGTGGTTTCCACACTCCTGCTTTCGGAGAAGAGCTTCCCTCTCTGGCACGTCAGGTACGCAATTATCTGGACAGAAATTTTACGCAGCAGATCATCACGAAATCTTTTCAGGATATTTTTGGCTATAATGAGAAATATATTTCCACACTTTTCAAATCAGAATTCGGTATCTCTCCCAGTAAATATATCAGTGAACTTCGCCTGAAAATGGCTAAGACATTATTGCAGAACAACCCTGATATTCTTACCAAGGATGTAGCAGAAATGGTAGGCTTTTCTGATGCCTTTTACTTCAGCCGGGTGTTTAAAGCTCATGAGGGGATGTCTCCCAGCCAGTATCTGAAGCAGCTTAAAAAATGAGCTTTCTATTTTATGGCACAAAAAAACCCGCTTACGCGGGTTTTTTGCTGCATTATACACGTGAGAGATACTCACCTGTTCTTGTATCGATCTTCAGTTTGTCGCCCTGATTTACGAACAGAGGAACCTGAACCTGTGCACCTGTCTCAACAGTTGCCGGTTTGGTAGCACCCTGTGCTGTATTTCCTGCGAATCCCGGCTCTGTCTCAATAACCTCAAGTTCTACAAAAAGAGGTGGCTCGATTGCGAATACCTCGCCGTTATGAGAGCAAACCTTAACCATCTCATTATCCTTAACGAATTTCAGAGAATCGCCAACCTGATCCTCTGTAAGACCAACCTGATCATATGTCTCTGTATTCATGAAGTAGTATAAACCACCATCCTGATACAGATACTGCATATCTACACGCTCAATACGTGCTGCAGGGAATTTCTCTGTAGGACGGAAGGATTTCTCTAATACAGAGCCTGTGATAACGTTCTTGTATTTTGTTCTTACAAAGGCTGCGCCTTTTCCTGGTTTTACATGCTGGAATTCAACGATCTGACATACGTTTCCATCAATTTCAAGTGTGATACCATTTTTGAAATCACCTGCTGAAATCATAAATATTTCCTCCTTAATATATGCGGTTCTTTTTCGCTATGGATTATTCTATAATACCTTTTGCCATTTTTCAACTGTTTTTTTGTTTAAGCCTTCAATTTTTCTTCAATTTCTGCGATCAGTTCATCAAAAGACTTCACTCCTGTGACAACTTTAATGTCCGCAAACTTCTCATAAACCGGATCTCTCTGTTTCAGAAGTTTCTTGATCTTCTCTTCTTTATTCTCAGTTCCTTCCAGTGTAGGATTGTTGCTTCCTTCCAGACGTTTGATCAGCGTTGCAGCAGATCCCTTCAGATAGATGATCGTTCCCATACTCTGGAGATATTTCTGGTTCTGCTCCTGAAGAGGCAATCCCGCACTTACAGAGATTACCTTCCGTTCACTGTCTGTGGACAGTTCCTTGACTGCCATAGTCTCCAGCGCACGGTAAAATGCTTCTCCAAAGCGTTCAAATACCTCCTTTACTGACATGTTCATTTTTTTCACGATCAGTCTGTCCACGTCAATAAACGGAAACCCCAGGTCCTTCGCCAGTCTCTTTCCAACTCGTGTCTTTCCTGAACCCATAAAGCCGATGATTACAATATGGTTCATGAATTCTTTCCCTCCTCTTTTTGGTAAAAATGTAATACTATTTTTTCCAGATATCGCTTCAGCACGATCTGGATCTCCTCTTTTGGATGAATCGGTTTCACAAGGATCGTCCGGATCCCTGCTCGCTTTGCTCCATAAATATCCGTAAACAGCTGATCTCCTATAAAGATCGTCCTGTCAAGATCGATTCCGATCACCTGACAGGCTTTTTTATAATTTTTTCCAGCCGGTTTATGGGCATTTTCTATAAAATCCCCCTCTACTGCTTTGGCAAAGGGCTCCACACGAGGTTTCTGATTATTGGATACAAAACAGTATCGAAAACCGAGAGCCCTTAGCTTTTCAAACAGTTTCTTTGCCCGGTCATCTGCCGGTGCCCCGTGGGGAACAATAGTATTATCGATATCGAAGAGAAGCCCTCTGTATCCTTCTTTGTACAGCTTCTCATAATCGATCCCATACGCAGAATCCAGATATTCATCCGGAAAAAAACATCTGAACATCTATTCCACCTCAGTCCTTTCCTATCGCTCGCAAAGAGGAATATACTCTGCTTCCGGAAGGACATTCTTATATGCGGGACGGATGATCTTATCCACATTGATAAGCTCTTCCATACGATGTGCGCTCCAGCCCACGATACGTGCAATAGCAAACATCGGTGTGTAAAGCTCCAGCGGCAGATCCAGCATGCTGTAAACAAATCCGCTGTAAAAATCCACATTGGCACTGACACCCTTATAGATCTTACGCTCCTCTGCGATAACCTTTGGTGCAAGACGCTCTACTGCAGCATACAGCTGATAATCCTTCATTCTGCCCTTTTCTCTTGCAAGCTGTTCCACATAGCCTTTAAAGACTTCTGCACGTGGATCTGAAACAGAATAGATCGCATGTCCCATACCATAGATCAGTCCACGTTTATCAAAGGCCTCTTTATGAAGAAGCTTCTTGAGGTATGCACTGATCTCCTCTTCATCACTGTAGTCATGTACATGTTTACGCATATCGTTAAACATTTTTACGACTTTGATGTTGGCACCGCCGTGTTTCGGGCCTTTCAGAGAGCCCAGTGCTGCCGCGATCGCAGAATACGTATCTGTCCCGGAAGAGGAAACCACATGTGTAGTAAATGTAGAGTTATTACCACCGCCATGCTCCATATGAAGGATCAGAGCAATATCAAGGATCTCCGCCTCAAGTGCCGTATACTTCTTATCCGGCCTTAACAGACGCAGGATATTCTCAGCTGTGGAAAGCTCCTTTTTAGGCTGATGGATATAAAGACTCTTGCCTTTCTCATAGTGGTTATAGGCCTGATATGCATAAACAGATAACAATGGGAAAACGCTGATCAGGTTGATACACTGACGGAGCACATTCTCCAGTTCAATATTATCCGGGTCTTTGTCGTAGGAATAAAGTGTCAGCACGCTTCTTGACAGGGCGTTCATAATATCTCTGGACGGCGCCTTCATAATGACATCCCTTACAAAATTCCGCGGCAGCATACGCTGGTTCGCAAGAATCCCGGAAAATTCATTCAGTTCTTCCTGATCCGGAAGCTTTCCGAAAAGGAGCAGATAGGTTACTTCCTCAAAGCCGAAGCGCCGGTCATTGATAAAACCATTTGTCAGATCCTTAATATCATACCCGCGATAAGAAAGCTTACCTGCGCAGGGAACCTCTTTTCCATCCACGATCTTCGTCGCCTGGACATTGGAAATCTGGGTCAGTCCTGCAAGGACACCCTTTCCATTCAGGTCACGCAAGCCTCGCTTGACATCGTATTTGCCATATAAAGACAGATCCAGTTTGTCATTCTCACGACAGATCTGGGTAAGTTTCTCAATCTCAGGTGTCACTTTCATGTTGAATTTGCTCATCAGTTATTTCCCCTTTCGATTTCTGTTTTATTGCTGTTCGATAACGGTCCCTCCTCATTCCCCTCTCAAGCAATTCTGATCCTATTTGTATATCCCGGCGTAGCTGGCCGGGATATTTCAGATATATTATAACATTTTTTTCGGTTCCGGTCTATGCTGAAAATATAACCGAATACCTGCTTTACAGTTTATCGGTTACGAGCAGGCAGCGAATGCGGATCGCAAATCTCCTCTTGTCTATCTGCAATCAGACCTGCTTATATGTAGCAAAAAACTCTTTCATCTTCTTCATTGCCTTGTCAAGCTGGCGGATATCCGGCAGATAAACAATACGGAAGTGATCCGGCTGATTCCAGTTGAATCCCTTGCCCGGAACAACAAGCACCTGTTTCTCATGAAGAAAATCCAAAGCAAACTGTTCATCATTGAAAATATTGAATTTCTCAGTATCGATCTTCGGGAATATATAAAATGCCGCATGTGGTTTTACAACGGAAATTCCCGGAATATCATTCAGTGCCTTGTAAATAAAGTCTCTCTGCTCATAAACACGTCCGCCCGGCTGCGTATATTCATTGACACTCTGATATCCGCCAAGTGCAGTCTGTACAATGGACTGTGCCGGAACATTTGAACAGAGACGCATGGAAGAGAGCATATTGATTCCCTCTATATAACCCTTTGCCTTACTTTTTGCACCACTTAAGATCATCCATCCGATGCGGAAACCTGCGATCATATGAGACTTGGACAATCCTGAAAATGTTACACAGAACACATCGGGTGCAAGGGATGCAATCGAAGTATGTTTATATCCATCCATAACAAGACGGTCATAGATCTCATCAGAAAAGATGATCAGCTCATTTTCTCTTGCAATGTCTGCGATCTGTTCCAGGATTTCCTTCGGATATACTGCACCTGTAGGGTTATTGGGATTGATGATAACGATCGCCTTGGTCCTTGGTGTGATCTTGCTCTTGATATCCTCAATATCCGGATACCAGTCAGACTGTTCGTCACAGATATAATGAACTACATTTCCGCCTGCCAGTGTTGCAGTAGCTGTCCACAACGGATAATCCGGAGCCGGGATCAGGATCTCATCCCCGTTATCAAGCAGAGCCTGCATACAGAGGTTGATCAGTTCACTGACACCATTTCCCGTATAAATATCATTAATGGTAACTCCCGGGATCCCGCGAAGCTGTGCATACTGCATGATCGCTTTTCTTGCAGAAAAAATGCCCTTGGAATCGGAATATCCCTGGGAAGTACGAACATTACTCAGCATATCCAGGATCACTTCCTGAGGTGCTGAAAACCCAAACGGATACGGATTACCAATATTCAGCTTCAGAATCTCCATTCCATCTTCTTCCATTCTGGCAGCCTCATCCACAACCGGTCCGCGCACATCGTACAGCACGTTGTCAAGCTTTGATGATTTCCCGAATGTTCTCATAAAAACCACTCCTCTTCTAATTTTCACTATTATTCAACCATTTTAATTTCATAGTCAAAAAATATTTATTCTATATCATCTCACATTTAGGCTTTCAACGCAAGAAATAAAAATTTAAAAAAAATAAATTTAGCACTTCCCTTTTTTAGCATGTTAATGTATAATAGCACTCGGATTTAGTTTTCAACGCAATTTAATATGTGATGAGGAGGAAACAACAATGTCTTACACAGAAGAAGTTTATGAAAGAGTTGTAGCACAGAATCCTGGCGAGCCAGAATTCCATCAGGCAGTTAAGGAAGTTCTCGATTCCCTTAAAGTCGTAATTGACAAAAATGAGGAAGAGTATCGTAAACTTTCCATTCTTGAGCGTCTTGTAGAGCCAGAGAGGATCATCTCCTTCAAAGTACCGTGGATCGATGATAACGGAACTGTACAGGTTAACAAGGGATATCGTGTTCAGTTCAACAGCGCCATCGGACCATACAAAGGCGGCTTAAGATTCCATCCTTCTGTAAATCAGGGTATCCTGAAATTCCTTGGTTTTGAGCAGACCTTTAAAAACTCTCTTACAGGCCTTCCGATCGGCGGAGGAAAAGGTGGCTCCAACTTCGATCCTAAGGGTAAATCTGACAGAGAGGTTATGGCATTCTGCCAGAGCTTTATGACAGAGCTTTGCAAATATATCGGCGCAGATACAGATGTTCCGGCTGGTGACATCGGTGTCGGCGGACGTGAGATCGGTTATCTCTTCGGACAGTATAAGAGAATCCGTGGCCTTTATGAGGGTGTCCTTACAGGAAAGGGTCTTTCCTTCGGAGGTTCCCTGATCCGTACAGAGGCTACCGGTTACGGTGTTGTATACATGCTCAACGAGATCGCCAAAGCTCACAATGATTCCGTAGAAGGAAAAACAATCGTTGTAACAGGTTCCGGTAATGTAGCTATTTACGCTGTTGAGAAAGCTACTCAGCTTGGTGCCAAGGTTGTTGCAATGAACGACTCCAACGGATACATCTACGATCCGAACGGAATCAACCTTGACGTCGTAAAGGATATCAAAGAAGTAAAACGTGGACGTATCAAAGAATATGCAGACCGTGTTGAGGGTGCTACCTACACTGAGGGACTTGGCATCTGGAATATCAAATGTGATATCTACCTTCCATGCGCTACTCAGAACGAGCTTGGTCTTGACGGAGCTAAAACACTGGTTGCAAATGGCTGCAAATACGTCGTTGAAGGTGCAAACATGCCTACTACTCTTGATGCAACAACATACCTTCAGGAGAACGGTGTTCTCTTCATGCCTGGTAAAGCCGCAAACGCTGGCGGTGTTGCCACATCTGCACTTGAGATGAGCCAGAACTCCATGAGACTTTCCTGGACAAGAGAAGAGGTTGATGAGAAACTCCACAACATCATGATCGATATCTTCCACAAAGCTGATGACGCTGCTAAACGTTACGGTATGGAAGACAACTATGTTGTAGGTGCAAACATCGCCGGCTTCGAAAAAGTTGTTGACGCTATGAAAGCTCAGGGTATTGTTTAATTAAGTTTCCTGAATCATTAATGTATATTTATAGCAGGGACCGCAGAGGATTTTTCCCAGGCGGTTCCTGTTTTTTTGTATCCACTTTTACGATCTCTGAAAAATCGAACATTCATGTTTCAAAAAAGGCCGGTTGTCTTTTGACAATCGGCCTGAAATCTCCTGCATTTGCGGTCTATTCATTTAATCTCTTAATTGATCAGCTTCTTCAGCTCATCCATAAAGGTACTGACATCTTTAAACTCTCTGTATACAGACGCAAAGCGTACATACGCCACCGCATCCAGATCCTTCAGATGCTCCATAACGATCTCTCCGATCTTGGTACTGCTGATCTCACGGTCTTCTGACCGGAAAATATCTCCTTCTATGGAATCGATCATCTCTTCTACTCTCTCAATGGGAATGGGACGCTTATAGCAGGCACGAAGAACACCATCCTGGATCTTGGAACGTTTATAGCTTTCCCGGTTCTGATCCTTCTTGATCACAGTCAGCGGAATCGTTTCCACCTTCTCATAAGTTGTAAAACGCTTTCCGCAGGCATCACAGAGACGGCGGCGGCGGATGGAATTGGTATCCTCTACAGGTCTGGAATCTACAACTCTTGTATTATCCTGGTTACAGAACGGACATCTCACGGAACTCTCCCCCTTTCCGGATCAGTAAATCATTACTAAATTCGTTTTTATTATAAAATAAATGCACATAATGTGTCAATAATCGGACTTGCATAAATTTTACAGATTTTCCATAAAATCATACCAGGTGATGAATTTATGCGCATCTGTGAGCTGAAACAAAAAGAAGTGATCAATATCCATACCTGCCGCAGTCTTGGCTGCCCTCTTGATGTGGAATTCTGCTGTGAAACCGCACGTCTGAAAGCCCTGATCATGCCGGAACCGGGGAAATTTTGCTGGTGTTTTTCCAAAGAAAATGAATATTCCATTCCATGGGACTGCATCCGCCAGATCGGCGAGGATATCATCCTTGTTGATTTCCGTAATGAAAAACTGCTGTCCGGAGAATAAATGTTACTGTTCACTTCGTTCTCAGTAACACGCTTCGCGATGCACAGAATTTATGCTGATCGCATAAATTCGCGCGGTATGTCTCGGGTTTTCCGTGACCTTTGCTCACAAAAAACACCTCGCGGGATATCGCCAATGAACAGTAACGAATAAATACCTCCTTGTTGTCAAGGCCCTTTATTTTTTATATTTTTCCTGAAAAAGTATATTTCAACCGCCCTCTGAGAATCATCTTAATGTACTGACAAGACAAGGAGGATTCTAAGATGGCACTGAATAAAGTTGAAATCTGCGGAGTAAATACCTCAACCCTTCCCGTTCTCGATCAGGAAGAAAAGGCGGAGCTCTTTAAAAGAATCAAAGCTGGCGATGAAGAAGCCAGGGAATTGTACATCAAAGGCAATCTGCGGCTTGTTTTAAGCGTGATCCGGCGTTTTCAGAACAGCAGTGAAAATCCGGATGACCTTTTTCAGATCGGCTGCATCGGCCTGATCAAAGCGATCGATAATTTCGACACCACTCTTCAGGTAAAATTTTCCACCTATGCAGTTCCCATGATCATCGGAGAGATCCGAAGATATCTCCGTGATAACAACAGCATACGGGTCAGCCGTTCTCTGCGGGATATCGCTTACAAAACCATCTATACCCGGGAAAACTATATGCGGCAGCATCTCAAAGAGCCTACCATTGCAGAAATCGCTGATGAGATCGGTATCGACAAGGAAATGATCGTCTATGCCATGGATGCGATTCAGAGCCCGGTAAGCCTTTTTGAGCCCGTGTATTCCGAAGGCGGAGATACCCTATATGTTATGGATCAGATCAGTGATAAAAAGAACCTGGAAGAAAACTGGGTGGAGGATATTTCTCTTCGAGATGCCATGAACCGGCTTGGAGAGCGTGAACGTCACATTATCGATCTCCGCTTCTACGAGGGAAAAACCCAAATGGAGGTAGCTGATGAGATTGGTATCTCCCAGGCTCAGGTCAGCCGACTGGAAAAACATGCTCTTCGCAGTATGCGAAACTATCTCCGGAATTGATCCATCTCTCTTCAGACAAAAAGCTGCAGCAGAATATCTGTTATCCTGCCGCAGCTTTTATCTCTTATTTCAGCGCTTTTTCAATTTCTTCGATCACGATCCGAAGCGCCTTCAGCCTTGCATATTTCTTATCTACGGATTCCAGAATGTGCCATGGTGCATAAGCAGTACTGGTTTTCTGAAGCATCTCATCTACTGCTGTTTCATACTGATCCCATTTTTCACGGTTTCTCCAGTCCTCATCCGTGATCTTCCACTGTTTTTCCGGATTGCTCTGGCGGTCGTTGAACCTGGCAAGCTGGGTGTCCTTATCAATGTGGACCCAGAATTTCACGATCACAGCGCCCCAGTCAGAAAGCTCCTTCTCAAATTCATTGATCTCATTGTAGGCACGTCTCCAGTCATTCTCGCTGCAGAAGCCCTCCAGACGTTCTACCATCACTCTTCCGTACCACGTCCGGTCAAAGATGGCAATGTGACCATCCTTGGGAAGCCTTGTCCAGAAACGCCACAGATAATGACGGGCTTTTTCATGAGGCTCCGGACTTGCAATAGGATGTACCTCAAATCCACGGGGATCAAGAGCCTCCGTGATCCTCTTGATATTTCCTCCCTTTCCGGCAGCATCCCAGCCTTCATAGGTGATGATCACAGGCACTCTTTTTCGGTAAAGACGGTTATGCAGGCTTCCAAGCTTTGCCTGCAGTTCCTTAAGCTCTGCCTTGTACTCTTCATCCCCCACTTCTTTTCCATCCAGAGGAATCTCGCTTAATCTGGGCATCTCCACCAGAGGAAAAACATTCTGCAGAATCGGCACGGCATGTTTGCTGTTTTCCATGGCAACCTCTATATTGCTGATCATGGTTTCCAGTACCTGCAGCTCTGCCCACTTCCGGTCACCGGCATCGACAATATACCATGGAGCCGCAGATGTATTGGTATCCTGCATATACTGGTCAAAAATCTTTCTGCACTTCTTATAATGATCATTCTGCCAGAGATCATATTCATTGACTCTCCATCTGGTATCCTTGCTTTCCAGAAGGATGCCCATACGTTTTTCCTGTTCTTTCCGGTCGATCTGCATAAAAAATTTCAGGAGTACATATCCATTATCCGTCAGCTGACGTTCAAATCTCCGAATACTGTCAATCCGTTTTGAATAATTGTCACCCTTCAGCTTTTTATCCATACGTTCACGACAGGTCTGATCCATCCATCCTGAATCCAGGAATGTAAACTTGCCCGCTTCCGGGATTTCCCTGAAATATCGGTAAAGAAATGGTTTCCGAAGGTCTTCCTCTGTAGGTGCTGACATAGTCGCAACTTTGAAGAAACGAGGATCGATATTCTTGATCACCTTACTTATGGTACTTCCTTTTCCGGAAGCTCCCCAGCCTTCAAACAGTACGATCACCGGAATCTTATGCTCTTTCAGAGCCATCTGCAATTCATATAATCTGGTTCTTGCAGCGCTTAAACGCACTTTGATATCCTCTTTTTCCCGAATCTGTTCCTGGTTCCAGTTTTTCAACATCTGCATCGTCCTTCCTTGAATTTTTTGAATATTCATATTATACCACAGAAGATCTTATTTTACGATAATTTTTACATATTTTTAACCTTTAATCCTCACAAAAACAAACACATTGCACAACCAAATTCATTCATAAGCTTCGAAAATCTTTTTAACCTCTTGACATTTTTGTCACCGCTTCATACAATAGACGCTGATTGTTATTTTTTAACTTCATAAAAAAGCAGTGCCTGAAAACTGTTGAAATAATAAAGATCAAGGAGCCGATCATGAAACTCACAGAAAAACTTCTGCAGAAAATGGAACAGAAAAAAGAACTCTATGGCGATGGCATCATCATGCCGGACGGAGATTACCGTCTGATCCAGGATGGACACTTAAAAACTCTCATGTCCCTTCTTCCATATACAGAAAACGAAATCTGGAAAATGATCCCCGATGATGATTCCGCACTTTTCTGGCTGGTAGAAAAAACAAGCTGCGTACTGACCGATGTCAATTCCACGATCGGAATGAAGATGACCCCCGCACAGCAGAAAACCTACGAAGCACTTTCCAGTCGCGGGATCATCTCTGATGAATATTATGATCTTACCAAACAGCGGGAAAAAGTAAAAGCTGCCCGGGCTAACGCCTGAGCAGCTTTTATTTATATCTGTCAGTCCTCATACCCTTCCAGAAAAGAATGTTTCACTCCATCTTTTTTGTATGCAATAACTGTATGAAGATTAACATTTTCCACACTTCGGAAAATATTACTTTCTACATGTGGATTTACCTTCTTAAGTTCTGCGATCAGATTCTTGATCTCCATTCTCTTGGAAACACTGGTACCATCTGTACGGCAGGTAGTACAGGTATCGGTAAATTTACATGCACACTGGATAAAATGAAGGTCATTATAATCTCTCCAGTGTTTGATATCTGCCTCCCGGATCAGATACATCGGGCGGATCAGCTGCATCCCTTCGAAGTTTGTACTGTGAAGCTTCGGCATCATAGTCTGTACCTGCGCTCCGTAAAGCATTCCCATCAGGATCGTCTCGATCACATCATCATAGTGATGTCCAAGAGCGATCTTGTTGCAGCCAAGCTCCTTTGCCTTGCTGTAAAGATAGCCCCTTCTCATACGGGCACAGAGATAGCATGGGGATTTTTCTATATTATAAACCGCATCGAAGATCTCAGTCTCAAACACTGTGATCGGAATCCCGAGAAGCCTGGCATTGTGCTCGATCACCGCACGGTTTGCCTCATTATATCCCGGATCCATCACAAGAAACACCAGTTCAAAGGGAAACTTGTTATGACGCTTCAGTTCCTGGAACAGTTTGGCCATCAGCATGGAATCCTTACCACCGGAAATACAGACTGCTATCTTATCTCCCGGCTTCACCAGCTCATAATCGTTGATTCCCCTGGCAAATCTGGAAAACAGCTGCTTATGGAACTTTTTGCGGATACTCAGCTCGATATCCTTCCGCCGCTGTTCCATTGCATCATTTTCCTCTTCTTCACTGTCCTCTTTACCGGATTCTTTCTGCATCTGCTGAAAAAGCCATCCTGTATATCCACCTTTCAGGCTCAGTGCGGGAATTCCTTTTTCCCGGAGCATCTCTGCACCCTCCTGGCTGAAAAGCCCTCTTGTACAGTAAAGGACCGGTATCTTATCCCCCCTCAGTTCTTCTGCCCGCTTTTCCAGTTCCTGTTCCGGAACAGAAATCGCTCCCGGGATCATTCCATATTCCACAGTTACTTTATCACGGGTATCTACCAGGAGATATTTTTCCCGTTCCTTCTCTATTTCATCAAAAGAAATCTCCAATGTTTCTTCACTCATGCTGTTTTTATTCCTTTCCTTACAGCTCCTCCCTGATCGTGCCGTCACAGGCAATGGTCACTACCTGCCATGGAATCATCTTTCCGCTGCGCTCCATGGCGCGGATCACTGCATTTTCGATACCTCCGCAGCAGGGAACTTCCATACGGACAATACGGATACTCCGGATGGAATTATTCCGTATGATCTCTGTAAGCTTATCCGCGTAATCTCCCTCATCCAGTTTGGGGCAACCGATCAGCGTCACATGATCTTTCATGAATTTCTCGTGAAAATCTGCATAAGCGTAGGCCGTGCAGTCCGCTGCGATCAGAAGCTGTGCCTTTTCAAAATATGGTGCATTGACAGGAACCAGTTTGATCTGTACCGGCCACTGGGCAAGACGGCTTATCTGTTCTCCTATATTCCGGAGAACTTCTTTCTTCTCTGCCTGCACCGGCGGTTCCTGTTTCTTTTTCAGGCTTCTTGCCATACTTCCGGGACACACGTGTGGCATCCCTTCTGGCATCGAAACCTCTGTTTTCTTAAGCTTCATTCTTTTTTCCACTGCCTCCGCATCATAATCTGCGGCTTCCCGCTCTATAATACGGATCGCATCGGCAGGGCAGGCCGGAAGACAGTCTCCCAGTCCGTCACAGTAATCATCCCGGATCAGTTTCGCCTTGCCATCTATCATGGCAATAGCCCCTTCGTGGCAGGCAGCTGCACAGGCACCGCAGCCGTTGCATTTCTCTTCCTCAATGTGTACGATCTTTCTTATCATGATATCATCTCTCCCTGATTTTTATATTTCTGCAAATGTTTTTTTGTTTTCACTGACATCATACAAAAATCCCGGAGATTCTTCGGTAACATATGTTACCTTACAGATATAATTCCATTTTTTCCTGATCTTTCACAAGGATCTGACGCCTGTCAAGTTCCAGGATTCCTTCTTCCTGCATCTTTCCCAGTTCTCTGGAAAGAGACGGCCTGGTAATGTTTAAATAATCCGCCATCTCTTCTCTGGAAAGATTCATGTGGATCTGTCCTTCACTGTCCTGGCATTCTACAAGGAAACGGACGATCCGCTCCCGGAGACTGCCACTTCCAAGGATCCGAAGCTTCCGGTTCATATTGTAAGCCTTCCCGGCAAAAACCTCAAGAAGATTTTCCCGAAGTTTCCGGCTTAAACTATTTTCTTCCCTGTCTGTAAAGATCCGGCTGCTCATGATCAGAACGGAAACCTGCGTCAGCGCTTCCACATACATGTCATAGGAAGCTTTCTCCATAAAGGCATAAACCTCCCCGAACAGAGCCCCTGGATCTTCCAGTTGCGCCAGAAGGATCCTTTTTCCGGAAAACGTCTCTTTTGCGATGATCACACTTCCGTTAAGAAGCATATAAACCGAATCCGGCCGGTCTGTTTCCTGAAAGATCCGCTCCCCTCTGGAATAAGTCCGCACCGTTCCTTCCTGCTCCATGAGGTTTAGGAGTTCTTTTTCTTCCAGGTTTCTGCAGAGCCGGCTTTGTCTTAAAATGGCCATCCATTCTTCTCTTCTTTTTTCTTCCACTTTTTCACCTCATCTCTGTACAGGTTTTTATCACATTTCTGCAATCTCTGTCAACTCCCGTGAACTTCATAGGTTCCCAGCCTGTACTTTTTTCTGAAAATCAGTTATAATATTTTTTGTTTGTAAAAAATTCTACCAAGGAGGATACCGGAAATGAAAACACAGAATCAGACTATGCTCTCTGAGAATACACTGACATCCCGGCCCACAGATATTATTGCGGGATTTCCTGTACGTCCCGGGTTTTTTGAATTAAATGGCGCTACTCCTCTTTCCAACGGAGTCAACTTTACCGCACATACCCGCCACGGTACATCCTGCGAGCTTCTTCTTTTCCACTCCGGAGAAGAGGAACCCTTCGCAGTCCTTCCTTTTCCCAATGCCTGTCGTATCGGTGATGTCTACTCCATGATCGTCATGGGACTGGATATCGAAGATCTGGAGTACGGCTACCGCATTGACGGTCCTTACGAACCGGAAAAGGGTCACATCTTCGATAAGACAAAGGTTCTTCTTGATCCTTATGCCAAAGCCGTTGCCGGTCAGCGTGAATGGGGCCAGCAAAAGATCGGAAGCTATCATGCCCGTGTGGTACGTGATTCCTTTGACTGGGAAGACATGCCGCAGTCCACCTGTAAGATCAGTGACCTGATCATCTATGAGCTTCACGTCCGCGGCTTTACACAGGATTCTTCTTCCGGTGTTATGCACCCGGGAACCTTTGCCGGTCTTCGTGAAAAGATCCCTTATCTCAAGGAACTGGGAATCAACGCCGTAGAGCTGATGCCGATCTTCGAGTTCGACGAAAATATGAATGCCCGTACTGTAAATGGCAAACGGCTTCTGGAATACTGGGGATACAATTCTGTCAACTTCTTTTCTCCAAACACCAGTTATGCTTCCAAGGCAGAACATAACTGCGAGGGAACGGAGCTGAAAGAACTGATCCGTGAACTTCACGAAAATGGCATCGAAGTAATTCTTGATGTTGTATTCAATCATACTGCCGAAGGAAACGAGCTGGGAAAAACCTTCTGCTTTAAGGGCTTTGACAATAAGGTTTATTATATGCTGACTCCAGAGGGAAATTACTACAATTTCAGCGGATGTGGAAATACTCTGAACTGTAATCATCCCATTGTACGTCAGATGATCCTTGAATGCTTACGTTACTGGACCATCAACTACCGTGTGGACGGCTTCCGCTTCGATCTTGCCAGCATTCTCGGACGCCATGAGGACGGTTCTCCACTTAACAATCCGCCTCTTCTGGAGCTTCTGGCTTACGATCCGGTCCTTAGAAATGTCAAACTGATCGCAGAAGCCTGGGATGCCGGCGGGCTGTATCAGGTTGGTTCTTTCCCTGCCAGCCGCAGATGGGCTGAATGGAATGGCCGTTACCGTGACTGTCTCCGTTCCTTCCTGAAGGGAGATTTCTGGAATGCCTGGGACGCTGCGTGGAGTATTTCCGGTTCCGGCGATCTGTACGGTGGCTTTTATTCTGATCATAATGACAATTATGCAGGATACAATTCCTGTGTCAATTTCCTTACCTGCCACGATGGCTTCACCATGTATGATCTTTATTCCTACAATGAAAAACACAACGAAGCAAACGGCTGGAATAACACCGACGGTTCCAACGATAACCGCAGCTGGAACTGCGGAGAAGAGGGCGATTCCACCAACCCTGAAGTGCTCTCCCTCCGCTTCCGCATGATACGAAATGCCTGTGCTGTACTGATGTCCAGCCGCGGAACCCCGATGTTCCTTGCAGGTGACGAATTCGGAAACACAAAACACGGAAATAACAATACCTACTGTCAGGACAACGAAACCTCATGGATCAACTGGAAACTTCTGGAGAAAAATCACGATCTTTTTGAATTTTTCAAATTTATGATCCGGTTCCGTAAGGACCACCCTGTTATCTCCCGGAAGCTTCCCAATGCAGTATGCGGTATGGAAAATATCCACACTCATAACATTGACGCAAGGGATGTGACCATTCCAAGAGATGCCCACACCTTCGCTGTAAGCTTTGCAGGCTATGATAAGAGCAAAGGCACTGATGACCTGATCTACATTGTGATCAACGCATACTGGGAGGACGTAACGGTCACACTTCCGGAGCTTGCCCGTCCCGGTGCATGGTATCTCTGTGTCAACACGTTCGGTGACGGAAATAGCCGTTATTTCTACGAAAAAGGCCAGGAGCCACGCATTGAACACGATTTCTGCATGCGGCCCAGATCCGTTGCCATCTTTACCGGCCGCAATTATTAAAATTTATATCAGGGGGGCAAAATTCTTTTTGTCCCTGTCTGAAAGAAATGGAGTATTTTGAATGGAATTAAAAAACAGAACTTTGTGCAATTTTGCAGAACTTGTAGAAACAGGTGAATGTAAAAAATTCCGCGGTCGTCTGAAGACAGGCATCGACCTTGGTACTGCCAATACCGTTCTTGCCGTTGTCGACCGGAATAACCGTCCTATAGCCGGAATTTCCGCACCATCCCATGCGATCCAGGATGGAGTGATCGTCAATTACTATGAATCTGTCCAGCTTGTGACAAAGCTTAAAAATGAGCTGGAGGAAAGGCTTGGCACAGAACTTACTTACGGTGCTGCTGCCATCCCTCCGGGAGTTTCTGAAGGCAGTGTCAAAAGCATCGGCTATGTTCTGGAGGGTGCCGGTTTCGAGGTTACAAATATCGTGGACGAGCCTACTGCCGCAGCTGCTGTCCTTAAGATCACAGACGGTGCTGTTGTGGATGTGGGTGGCGGCACAACCGGTATCAGCATCCTGAAAGACGGAAAAGTTATCTACACCGATGATGAGGCTACTGGCGGCAGCCATATGACCATGACAGTCGCCGGTCACTATAAGATCCCTTATGAGGAAGCCGAAGTATTGAAAACTACTCCGGAAAAAGAAAACGAAATTTTCCCTGTGATCAAGGCCACTGTAGAAAAAATGGCTGTGATCACCGAGAAATTTCTAAAGGGATATCAGGTTCCGGCTGTTTATGTAGTTGGCGGTTCTTCCATGTTTAAGGAATTTACTACCGTTTTTGAAAAGAGACTGAAGCTTCCGGTATACCGTCCGGTCCATCCGCTTCTTGTTACGCCCCTTGGCATCGCATATCACTGTGAGCTGCCAAAAATCTAAGCTCTTCCCGGTCTGGTCCTACGATTCTCCAGAAGGCAAACAACCTCCACTGAATCGGTGAGCGGGAACATATCAACCGGCTGCATCTTCTTTACCAAGTAATCTCTCTTAGTAAGGCAGGCAAGATCTCTTGCCAGAGTTTCCGGGTTGCAGGATACATAAACAATTTTTTCCGGTGAAAGAGTCAAAAGGGAGTGAAGGAATTTACGGTCACTTCCGGAACGTGGCGGATCCATGAGAACAACCTCCACCTTCTCTCCCTCTGCTGCCATTCCTTCCATAAACCATCCTGCATCTCCCGGAACAAAACGAACATTACGGATCTTGTTTTCCCTGGCATTCATTCTGGCATCACGGATAGCATCACGGTTCAGTTCTACACCAATGACATCCCTGGCATTCCCGGAAGCGATGATCCCGATAGTACCTGTGCCGCAGTAAGCATCGATCACCCTCTCTTTTCCTGTCATTGCCGCAAACTCCATAGCCTTTCCGTAAAGTACTTCTGTCTGCACAGGATTTACCTGATAAAAAGAAGATGGAGAAATACGGAAGGTCAGTCCCATAAGTCGATCTTTGATGAATCCCGGTCCGTAAAGTACGATATTGCGATCTCCAAGTACCATGCTTGTCTGTCTGTCATTGACATTGAGAACCACCGTAGTGATCTCCGGATGCTCTTTACGGAGAGCTTTTACAAAGTTATTCTTAGATGGAAGTATTGGAGAAACCGTAACTAATACCACCATGATCTCTCCTGTGGAAAAGCCTCTCCGCACAAGCACATGGCGGAGAAGTCCATATCCCGTATCCTCATCATAGGTCTTGATCTTAAAGGATTTCAGCATACCACGTATGGTACGGATGATCTCCTGACTTTTTTTATCTTCGATCATACAGTCATCTACGGAAACGATCCTATGACTCTTCTCCTCATAAATCCCGGAAATTACGTTTCCCTTCCGGTCACGGCCAAAAGCTGCATGAACTTTGTTTCTGTAATAATAGGGATCTTCCATTCCAATGATCGGCTCTACTTTTCCGAATTTTTTCAGAAGGCCTTCTGTAATTCTCTGTTTCCTGCGAAGCTGCTCCTGGTAGGATACACCCTGATAACGGCAACCGCCGCATTTCTTCGCAACTGAACAGACAGTCTCTTTCTGTTCCATTTTTATCTCTCCTCTATTATGGGCACAAAAAAGATGTTCCCAGTTATTTTCACTGAGAACATCTTATCAGACCTTTTCTTTTTTTACAAGAAAATCCTTGGCCTACTCCTGATATGGCTCATTAAATACAAGAATATGTCTCTTCACATTCTCGTAAGTACCCTGGACCATAGCCTCATTGAGGTCAAAGAAATTATGCTTGTCTGTTGATTCCATATATTTCTCCACATGAGCTGTCAGGCTGTTAAAGCTTGCTGTGGCAATATTCACCTTACGGATGCCAAGAGAGATCGCCTTCTGGAAATCTTTATCAGTGATGCCACTGCCACCATGAAGAACCAGCGGAATATCCACTTTCTCATGGATCTTCTCCAATACATCAAAAGCAAGCGTCGGCGCTACCGGATAATTACCATGGGCATTACCGATGGCAACTGCAAGCGCATCAATACCTGTCTCTCTTGCGTAAACGACCGCATCATCCGGATCTGTGCAGCGGATACCGTGGTCACAGCTTCCATCCTCACTTCCGCCCACAAGTCCAAGCTCAGCCTCAACTGTAGCGCCGTATTTACGTGCTTTCTCCACAACGGCCTTTACTCCGGCGATGTTTTCCTCAAAAGGAAGCGTAGAAGCATCCAGCATAACGGATGTAAATCCAAGCTCCAGAGCCTTGTCAACCGTCTCAAAAGTAAGACCGTGATCCAGATGGACAGCCACATCCACCTTGGCTTCTTTTGCAGCCTGTACCATCATCGGCCCCATCAGATGAAGCGGGGAATTCTTGAGACGAACCTCCGCGATCTGAAGGATGATCGGTGTGTTCAATTCTTCTGCGGCGCGGATCGCACCTTTCACCATCTCCATATTACCAACGCTGAAAGCACCACAGCCAATATTCTTCTCCTCGGCACGTTTCAGCAGATCTTTCATTTTCACAAGTGCCATGATTGATCCTCCTGTCCTGTTAATCGTACACTGTTTACAGAAAAAGCGGTGTCCACGCACTTCTGGCCGATACCGCTTTTTCCGTCTGATTTATATTATTTATTATTTAGAGTCCTGTCTTCTCGGCGATGAATTTTCTTGCACGGATCGCATACTCAAGCGGATTAGCCTTAGCCGGATCCTGCTCAGCCTCTACAACCATGTATCCTTCATAGCCAGCCTCTTCCAGAACTTTGAAGATCGGATCATAATTGATACATCCATCTCCAGGAATTGTGAACGCACCGGCTCTTACGCCTGCAAGAAAGCTCATGTTCTCTTTCTTAACCTGCTCAACAACTTCCGGACGGATGTCTTTCAGATGAACATGTTTGATTCTGTGAACATACTTCTTAACAACCTCAAGCGGATCCTCTCCACAGTATGTAAAGTGACCGGTATCAAAAAGAAGGCTTACATACTCGGGATCTGTATTCTCCATCATACGGTCAACCTCAGCAAGGCTCTGTACAACAGTACCCATATGGTGATGGAAGGTAAGGGCAATACCATACTCCTCTTTTGCGATCTTACCAAGTTTGTTCATGCCTGTGCAAAAAGTATCCCACTCCTGGTCATTCATCACATATTTATGGCCGAAGATCGGAGTATCCAGCTGACCCTGAACACTGTAGCTCTGCTCAGAAGCACCGATAACCTTGGCTCCCATAGCTTTCAGGAATGTAAGCTGTGCACGGAACTCTTTCTCAACTTCCTCAAATGGTTTGGTGATGAGGAAGCTTGAGAACCACTGGTTACAGATTTCAACACCGCGGAGTTCAAGGGCTTTCTTAAGAACTTCCGGATCTTTCGGATATTTGTTACCAACCTCGGAGCCTGTGAAACCGGCAAGAGCCATCTCACTGACGCACTGCTCAAAAGTATTCTCTTTGCCAAGATCTGGCATATCATCATTTGTCCATGCAATTGGTGCAATACCAAGCTTTACTTTATTCTTATCAAACATTGGTCAATTCTCCTTTTTTATTTGAATTATTCCATAATCTCAGAAATCTTAACCGGTCTGTGCTCCTCACTGGATTTCTTAGCTGCAAGACCCATTAATACCGGCTTCAGACCATCATAAACATTAAGAGGTGTCTCTTTGTCATTAACGATCGCATCAATAAATGCTGCAACCTCTTTACCATAAGCGTCCATGTATCTCTCAAGGAAGAAGAACATCGGCTTCTCACCTGTAACACCCTCAGCATTGCTGATCACTGTGGAAGACTGGCTGTCATTGGAAATAGCAGCCATACCATCCGAACCGAAAACCTCGGCTCTCTGATCATAGCCATAAGAAGCTCTTCTGCAGTTATCAATAACAGCAATAGCGCCATTCTCCATCTGAAGAGTGATAACAGCTGTATCAACATCCCCAGCCTCACCAATAGCCGGATCAACCAGATTTGCGCTCTGAACATAAACCTCTGTAGCATCGCAGCCTGCAAGATAACGAACCATATCGAAATCATGAATTGTCATATCCAGGAACATGCCACCGGAAACCTTAACATAATCAATGCTAGGCGGCTCAGGATCGCGGGAAGTGATCTTGATGATCTCCGGTTTACCAACCTTACCAGCTGCAACAGCCTGCTGAAGAGACTCAAAGTTATGGTCGAATCTTCTGTTAAAACCAACCTGATATTTCAGATTTGTGCCCTTAAGAGCATCGATAACCTCTTTGATCTTGGCAATGTCATGATCAATCGGTTTCTCACAGAAAACATGCTTGCCAGCCTTGATAGCCTCTACAGAAATCGGAGAATGAGTATCTGTAGAAGAACAGATCAGAACTGCGGAAATCTCAGGGTCGTTGATGATCTCCCTATAATCCTTAGTCGTGTGCTCAACACCCATGCTCTTAGCCCATGCAGCAGTCTCATCATTTAAGAAAGGATCTGCAACCGTCTTGATCACCGCATCCGGTACCCTTGTTGTGATACTGGTAATATGAACTCTACCAATTCTACCTGCTCCGATAATACCAACTTTAATCATAGTTTTGATCTCCTTTTGATTTATTTTCCCAATGTAATCTCTTTGCGTGTCCGAACACGCTCTTTATGCTTAATATAATATCATCGCAACACACAAATCGCAACCCCTAATATTGTACAATATTACCATCTTTTTTCTATTAAAAATGACGAGAACTATTTTTAGCCACAATATGTAATATCTTTAGGTCAACTTCACCGAAAATATCTCCAACACATTCCCATACAATCACCCTAATCATTCCACACCCCACCACCCTTCCAGCATCCAGCGCAACGCCGATGCCCCCCCCTTCCAGCACAGCATCACAGCTTACATCCCTTCCAGCATCCAGCACAGCATCACAGCTCACATCCCTCCAAGCATCCAGCGCAGCGCCGATGCCCACGCCGATGCCCACAACTCTCCCGGCAAACAGGCGCAAACTCAGCCCTTGCAGTCGTCCAGCGCAGCGCTGACGACCCACAACCTATCGTCAAACGACATTTTTTCTCGCTGGAAGCACCAGCCGCGGAAGGGGATGCTGTCTGGCTCTGCTTCTGCAGGAGGGGAGCTGATTCTTGGACGGCGGAAATCTGCGTTGTTTTTCAAAAGTCCGCTGTCTGAGCGGCAGCAGGCTGCGAGTTCGGACTTTTGAAAAACGCTTTTAGCAGATTTCCGGCGTCCTAGAAGCCAGCCCCCGACGAAGCCGCAGACCAGACAGCATCCCCTTCCGCGGCGTCCCTCCGCACAAAAAAGGAGACACCCCCACTTCAGTGTCTCCCCTCCGGAATCGTATACTCATTCCTTATATATATTTCCGTAAAAATCTTCGCCCTCTCCGGCGCTTCCCCATTAAACAGCAGCCGGAACAAAATCATCACCGGCTCATACCCCTGTATCCTGGCATCCTGCCCGATCAGGAAATGAATAAACCCTTCCCTCATCAGCTCATAATTCCGCCCCATAAAATCATTGGCAACCATCTTCACCTGACCAGCTTTCCCCGCTCCGGCGATTGCCTCACACACCCCCTCCTCACCATGAGAAGTAAGATATATTCCGTCAAGATCCGGAACCTCCTTAAATATCCCTTCCGTAATCTCCCTGGCCCTGCCATTCTCCTCAAAGCAATACTCCGGCCCAATGATCTCAATCCCAGGATACTTCCGCGCAATTTCCTCACAGAATCCAACCACCCTGCTGCTCAGAGAAGTATTGGTACTATAGCCGGAAATCACAGCAACCTTTCCTTTTCCACCGGTCAGCTCCCCCATAAGCCCCGCAGCCGCACGGCCACACTGCACACCGTTCTGCCCTACAAAGCAAAGCCGTTTCGTATCCTCCACATCCGAAGTAAACGTCACCACCGGGATCCGAAATTCCTCCACAAACCGGTCAATTTCCCTTTTCACACGTTCCTCATCCAAAGGAACCATGGCAATACCACGAACCTCTTCCATCCGCATCTTCTCCATGGCGAGAATAACATCCTCCGCATTCTGATGCTCGATCTTATGGACCAGGACTGTACCACCAAGATTATCCACCTCAGCGCACGCCTCCTGGATTCCCTTCAGAACTTCTTTCATAAAAGGTGTTTCCGCACCCTGCAGGATCACGCCGATCTTAATATTATTTCTGCTCATGGATAGAGCACGGCCCAGTTGATTCGGCTTATACCCCATCTCATCAGCGATGGCACGGATCCTCTCAGCAACCTCCGGACGGATCCTGCCCCTGTTATTTAACGCTCTGTCAACAGTACCTCTGGAAACACCGGCAGCTTCCGCGATCTGCCTTATAGTAACTCCCATACTCAGCACCTCTTTCTATGATAATCCGGATTCTTTTCTGTATTCCGCAGGACTTAAGCCCGTAAACTTCTTAAATGTCTTGGAAAAATAATGATAATCTCCAAAACCGGAACGCAACGCCACATCCTTAACTTTACAGTTCGTCTCTGAAAGAAGCTTCTTTGCACAGTCGATCCGAATCTCCTGTACATAATTGGAAAAACCGATCTTCATCTCCTGTTTGAAAAGATAACTGAGATAAGCAGGATTCACCTCCGCCGCATCTGCTGCATCCTGAAGGCTGATCGGCGCTTCATAATGTTCCCGGATAAACTCCAGTGCTTTTTTCACAGCAGCAGAGATTCCCTCCGGAACAGCATCCTCTTCCCCCACAAAAAGCTGTGAAATACAGGCACTGCCCTTTTCCCTGAATTTCTCAAAGCTTTCGATATCTCCATACCAGATGGGCTCTTTCTCAATTCCGGCTGTCTGATTCAATTTCTTAAGCCACTGTACCAGAAGTCTTCCATCGGTATAGCGATCCTGACAGTCAGCGAGAACCTGTGTCCAGAGCTCCTCCGCTTTCTTTCGGTCTTTCCCTGCCTTCAGCCTGGATATCTGCCCTTCCAGCTTCTCAGCACTTTCCGGCAGAACACTGTCCGCTTTCTTCCGCCCCTCAAAATAAAGGATCTCTTTTTTCTCATAAAAATGCAGCTTCATCATTTCTCTGGCCTGCTGATAAGCCTGGCGGATCCCATCCTCTCCCATGCTGACACTGCTGACACTGATACCAAAATCACAAAGATCCTCCTGACAGTGCCGGTAGCAGATCGCTGCTGCCTCAGTCAGTCTCTGCTGCATAGCCGATGTCCTGCAGTCTCCGGAAAGATCAAGAAAACAGCAAAAAATCCCTGCGCCAAGATAGACCACTTCCGTAAATTCACTTTCTGTCCCAAGAAGCTCCTCCGTACGTTCCAGCAGTCTGTGACGGAAATGATGGGAATACTGTTCCACTTCCAGCGGCGTCCATTGTCTTTCCCTCTCTGCCCAGTTCTCCATAAACATACAGATCACAGCACTGTTAAAATATTTCCCGGCGATTCCGGCTTCCACACGCTTTTCCTCACGTGCCTGATTTTTCAGCATCCCCGAGATCAGTCCGTTAAAAAAATAATACTTCAGAGCGTGACTTCCCAGATGGATCAGCTTTCTCGTCCGTGCCTGTTCCTGGCTTTTTTTTCTGCGGTTCTCGATCAGCCGGGCTGATTTTTCCAGAGTATCATAAAGACTGTCCCCATCCAGACTGTTCTTTAATACATATTCATCCGCCCCAAGGCGCATGGCCTCTTTTACATATTCAAAATCATCATGACAGCTGAGCACGATAATATAGATATCCCTGTTTTCCTCACGGATCTTTCTGATCAGCTCAATTCCATCCATCACAGGCATGGTAAGATCCGTCACAAGAACATCGATTTTTTCTTTCTGAAGGAATCCATAAGCTTCCTCCCCGTCTTCTGCATCATCCACGATCTCATATCCTGCTTTTTCCCAGGAATCCAGGGTTTTGAGATAGCTCCTTACAAGAAAATCATCATCTGCCACCAGTGTTCTGTACATTAATTATTTCTCCCTTCTTCAGGCATATCATAGATCGCAGGCAGAAATACCGTGACCTCCGTACCGTTTCCACTGCTTACGTATTCCATTCCTCCCTGTGTCCCGTAATAAAGCTCCAGGCGTTCTTTTACATTTGGAATCCCCACTGCGGAAAGTCCGTTTGTTTTTTTTGCATGACTGTTAAAAAGATCTCGGATCTGCTCTTTTGTCATTCCTCTGCCGTTATCCTTTACTATGAGGATCAGCTTTCCTTCACTTACGTTTCCGCTGATCCAGATTTTTCCTGTTTGCCGCTTGATGTCGATCCCGTGAAGAAGAGCATTCTCCACAAGCGGCTGAAGGATCAGTCTCGGAATATAGCACCGGTATGCTTCCTCAGAGATCTCATATTTCACCTGAAAGCTTCCCTGATAGCGAAAATCCTGCAGATGGATATAATTTTTCAGTATATGGATCTCATCGGCAACAGAAAGGAAGCTTCCCTTTTTGTTGATACTGGCCTGCAGAAGCTCCACGAAATCTCCAATAAGCCCCGCCAGCTCTTTTTCTCCTTTCAGAAATGCCGCAAATTTGATGGAGTTCAATGTATTATACATAAAATGCGGTGTGATCTGATACTGCAGTGCTTCCAGCTCTGCATCTTTTTTCTGCTGTTCCTCTTCGATCACCTGGGCGATCAGAGCTTCGATATAATCCAGCATGTGGTTGAATTCTTTTCCGAGGGTTCCGATCTCATCAGCAGTAGTCACTTCTGTACGGAGGCTCAGATCTCCCTCACCAATCTTCTCAACCGTGCCAGTCATGGATCTGAGCGGTCCGCAGACTACTCTGGAGAGCCACAGTGCCAGCAGCACAGCTGCCACAAAAACTGCACCAAATATTCCGATCAGAAAGAGCCGCATCCGGGAAAGTCCGCTTAAAACTTCTTTTTTCGGTACCTCCAGATATAAGCCACAGTCTGAAAAGCTACCTCTGCTGAAAAAAGAGATCACACCGTTTTTTTCTGCATAGCCTTCCATTTTCGGAATATTTTGGTCTGTAATCTCCGGAAATGTTTTTCCAATGTCACTGTAGTCTCCGGATGTCACGATTTCATCATTTCTGTCTACCAGAACTATTCTGGTGATCTTTTCATCATTGACAGCTTCCAGATATTCGTAATAAATTGCCCGTTCCCTGATATCTGCGACAACATACCCCAGAATCTCTCCGTTATCATCCTCTACCTTCTGGATCACAGAAAGAAAGCTGACGTTTTCATGGATCGGAGATTCCACAAGAACCGGAAAGGAATCCAGTTCCTGTATTTTTTCCAATTCCTCGATATGTTCTCCTGAAATCCCCTGCTTGTTTACCGGAAATTCCTCAGAAGTCACAGCCATTTTTTTGTCTGGAAAGACAAAGTAAAGGGAGTTGATATCTTTATATTCCCGACTGTGTTCCCGGAGAAACACGGCCATATTTTCCAGGCTGTTTTCATTTCCTGTACAGCTGTATTCCTTCGCATTATTCCGTATATCTGTATCCCAGGCAGTTCTCGTATTCACATAATAAATCTCTTTCAGGGATTCGTCCAGATCTTTTATAGTCTGCCGCATCCGTTCATACAGGATACCTGAATAATTTTCTTCGATCATCCCTGCTGCCCGAAAATAAAATACCACCGCAAGAGAACAGGCAGTAAACATGGTTACTGTCAGGATCGCCAGTAATATCTTTGCCCGGATACTTTTTAACATAGAACTCCTCCCTTCCGTAAAGCGGATATACGCCTCTCTATGCTATATGCCCATAAACGCAGGAAACAGCAGGAGTATCCTACCCCTGCCTGATTTCCTGTTTGCGGTTGAATATATGTTTTACAATAAAATGTTTATAACTGTCCGTGTGCCTCGCGCTCGGTAAGCTCCTGCATGATCGCCGGATACATTTTGTCAAGCTTATATCCGAAGAGCGTTACAATGATCACTGCTGCAATGAGGATCGGTCCAAATTTATAAAGAGAAACGATCATCTCCAGTGCTGTTTCCGGCTGTGCAGTTATTCCTGCAGATGAACTTACATATCCGGAACTGCTTAAAAGACCTGTGATCACTGCGGAGGCAATACCTGCGCCAACTTTTGTTCCGATGGAACCGCCTGCAAAGATCAGACTTTCCTGACGGATATGGTTTTTCCACTGTCCGAACTCTACTACATCACCAACCATACTGAATACAACTGCGTTCAGTGGAGCAAGTCCGATGGCACGTGTGACACAGCTCATAACCATGAAGCCGAAGCTGTATGGATTCAGGAAAAACAGAATCTGGCCGACAAGTGCAACAAATCCGCCGACAAATGCGATATTTCTTTTTCCGAATTTCTTGATCAACGGTGAGCAGATGAAGATTCCCACTACCAGAACCAGGGTTTCTGTAAGGAACAGTGCGCTGTACATCCATGTATCATTGTTGAAAATATATTTGCAGTAGTACGGAAGAATGGTTCCTGTGATCGTAAAGGATACACTCTGTACTGTCCACAGAAGCATTACTGCCCAGAAATACTGATTTGCAAAAAGTGCCTTCAGCATTGTCGGAATCGGAAGCTTCTCATCTTTCTTTCTTGCTTCGATCTGAACCTTTTCCTCACATTTGAAGAAACAGAGAAGCAGAAGTGCAAGTGCAAGCACTGCCCATACACTCATAACCTTGATCCACGCAGCCTGGTCATTCCCCAGAAGCTTAACAAGCGGCAGTGTACAGGTTGCTGCAACGATCTTTCCGAGAGGTGACAGTCCCATTCTCAATACACTGAGTTTATCTCTCTCTGATGATTCGCGGATCATCATTGAAGAAAGGCTTCCATATGGAAGATTGATCGCTGTATAGCATATGGTCGTACAGAAGTTATAGGTTACAAAGAGATACAGAAACTGAAGCATCCCTGTTGTACGCGGCACTGTGAAAAGCAGTACTGCTGACAGCGCAAACGGAATGCTCATCCACAGAAGCCAGGGTCTTGATTTTCCCCATTTGGAATTGGTCCGCTCTACAATGACACCCATGACCAGATCGGAAAATCCATCAAAGCATCTGGAAAGTAACATTACCAGTCCTACTGTTGCTGCGCTTATCCCTACATAATCTGTGTAAAACAGCGTCAGCAGTGTTCCGATCATTCCGAACACAATATTACATCCTACATCTCCTCCAGCATAACACAGCCCTGTTGATACCGAAAGTTTTTTCTTCTCCATCTTATTATCCCGCCCTTTCATTTCTTTTCGATTTTTATTTTCGCTTTCCTTTTGATGATTCTATTTTATCGAAAATACGGGATTATCATAGTATGAGAAATTTTAGTTTTTTCGGTATTATTTTTACCTGACTGTTAAATCTGTACCAAAGTTTTTCTGATTCTGATATCTCTACATCCTTCTTTTGTCCTATTTTTATGTTTTGTGTTTTATTTTTGGATACCAGCCTGACTTTTTACCGAATCAGTCAATGCCTCTGCCGGATTGTAAAAAATAATAAGCAGCGGATGGAAACCTGCTTGTATCAGGGATGAGAATGTCCGTCATCCTTCATATATGTATCGATATTTTCTTCGGTAAGCACCCGGGAATCCAGAATCTCATCTTCTCCTGTTCCCTCTCCCTCCAGATCCTTCACAATATACCGGATGGTTTCATAACCGATCTGATAACCGGACTGTGCGCCAAGCGCCACGATACGCCCATCCTGAACCGCTTTCAAGGCATCTTCCTGAGCATCTACGGAAACAATAGAAATCTCCCGTCCTTCAGTTGCCTCTGAAAGCCCCAGGGCCGTCACTGCACTTGTGGCCATGATTCCGTTAAGATCCGGATACTTCACCAGGATCTCATCCACATCCTTCTGGGAAACCCGCATATTGCTGTATCCGTTCCGAACCATTTCAATGGTGATCCCAGGCTCTTTTTCCATATATTTTTCAAATCCGGCAACACGCATCCGGTGTCCGGCCTGCTTAAAATCACCGGCGATCACGCCAATCTTTCCTTTATGATCCAGAGCCTTTGCAAGCTGCTCGCCCAGCTCATAGCCTAGTTTTTCATTGTCAATTCCAATATAAGGGATTTCTGAATCCTCTATGGGAGTATCACAGGCATATACAGAAATCCCCTTTTCTCTTGCGAAATTTAAATAATCTTCGCATTCATAGGAATCTATAGGAGAAACTGCCATCGCCTTGATATCGGTTTTCAGAAGATCCCGGATCATATTTTTCTGAACCTCTTCTTCTGTTTCGGAATCCGGGGACAGGATTACCACATCTGCATGATATTTTTCTGCCGCATCTTTCATTCCGTCGCAGACAGACAACCAATATTCACTGCTTTTAGATTTTGTAACAACACCGATCGTTACCTGCTCTTCTTCTGTTTTCCTTGCAGAAGACCCGCATCCGGAAAGGCTGCAAACTCCTATGACTGCCACCAGAATACAGATATACTTTTTTCTCATGAAGGATATGCCTCCTTTTCTTTTGCAGCTGTATTTACCACGGGAAAAAAGACTCCGGAGCCTTTTTCTCCGGTCCGGAGTCTTTTCCTATCTGGCAATGCAGGGTTTACATTTACATTTTACCAGAGTTTTCTGTAGATTTCTTTTACTTCCTCTTCTGTTACATCACGCATGGTATTCTGAGGACTTCCACTGTCCATGGCATCATGTGCCATTTTGTCGATGACGTTGAAGAACTCTTCTTTATTGATACCGAACTGCTCCAGAGTCGGAGTATCCAGTTCATTTACAAGTGCCTCTACTGCTTTCAGGAATTTCTCAGCCGCTTCCTGATCAGAATCAGTTGCATCCGCCACACCAATATCACGTCCCAACGCTCCGAATCTGTCGTATGCTCCGGGAAGCGCAAAGGTAAGGCACTCCTTCAGAAGCATGGCATTGGAAAGTCCGTGTGCTACATGGAACAGTGCTCCGATCGGACGGCTCATTCCATGGATAATGGTAACAGATGCATTGTTAAATGCGATTCCTGCCTCAAGAGCAGCGACAGACATCTGTACACGGGCCTCTTCATTCTTTCCGTCTTTATATGCAACCGGAAGGTATTTAAAGATCCTCTTTACTGCAGATACTGCAAAAGTATCGGAAAGTATCTGTGCTTTTCTGGATGTATAAGCTTCCACACAGTGGCAAAGTGCATCAAGACCTGTTGCTGCTGTGATCTTTGGAGGTGCAGTCATAGTAAACTGCGGGTCGATAATGGCAAGATCCGGCATGAGAACTTTGCCTTTAAGAAGCATCTTGATGTCTTTTTTGGTATCCGTGATGATCGTGAACTGTGTTGCCTCAGATCCCGTTCCTGCTGTGGTAGGGATTGCTGCCATTGGCGGCATCTTTACATCGATCACTTTTCCCATGTAGTCGGAAATGCTTCCACCGTTTACTACCAGTGAGCCGATGGCTTTCATGGAGTCAATGGGGCTTCCGCCTCCCAGAGCTACCAGGAAGTCACAGTTCTCATCCTTATAGATCTGTAAGCCTTTTTCGATCATGGTATCTGTTGGCTCACCACAGATGTCAGAATAAATGCTGTATTCAATGCCCTGATTTGTCAGCGCCTTCTCAACTTTTGCACAGTTTCCCAGGTCGATCATTACTTTATCGGTTACGATCAGAGCTTTTTTACCAAGGAGTTTCAGTGCTCCTTCTGCCATGTCCAGTGCTCCGGAACCGGAAATAATTTCTCCAGGTACAATAAATTCTCTTGCCATTGTCAAAATCTCCCTTCAGTCAGTACAATTTTTTTCATAATAGCAGCAGGTCTACTGCTGTCCGCTCCTCACGGACAACAGCATTCTCCTCTTCCTGCTGCCTGTTATTTACGATCCAGTATCAGTATTTCCGAATCCTTAAAACTCGGCGTCATGAAGCCAGGTATATCTCTCATCCTCGCAGCGGTCTGTCTGCAGCCACGGATTTCCGTCAATGTGGCGAATCATCCAGCATGTATACATCTGATATCCAGGTGCAACTGCCTGCGGATGAAGCTCTCCTCCTGGAATTGCGGAAAAGCTCTCGTCTGTACTCTTAAATACCTGATCACCGACAAAGCTTGCTCCAAATCCTTCCGGATGATCAAATTTGAAAAAGTATGTCTCAGGCTGCGGATGTCTGTGCGGCAGGTATCCGGACCAGTTTCCTCTGTCATTGAGAACCTCGCCAAGTACCATATTGGACTCCGGTGAAATGTCGTGATCAAAAATCGTGTTTACTCTTCTCTTTGCCACGTTTCCGAATTTTCCTACGCTGGAATATCCCCATGGAGCGTCTTCCGGTTTGTAAAGCCTTGCACCGAAATCTTTCTCATTCTTTGTGCACTGGACAAGGATCTGTGACTCCGCATTTGCCACAACTGCGATCTCAGTTCCTGTACATCCGTGAACGCACCAAGGACCCTCTGTGAACACATCTTTTCTGGTTGCTGCTGCTTCGTTTCCGTTCCATTTATAGGTGATATTTCCGGAGAGGAGGAGAACTGCTGTCTCCTCACCCTCTCTTAAAAATGTTCTTGTCTCCCCTGCCTTCATACGGTAAACACGGATGTCCATCATCATGGCCTTGTACTCATTATCGTATGTTGTAAGAATCTTTTCGCCTTTTTCGTCATATTCCGGATAACCAAATACTTTACTCATTTTCTTACCTCCCAGATTAGTACAGTCTTGCCTCTTCACGGCCTTTCATAACTCCTTCGCAGGCCTTTCTTACACTTTCTTTCTCAGATGTTGTTGCGATTCCTACATCCCACCAGGACTCATATCCGTCTGTCATGGTCTTCGGGATAACCTTCAGATCAAAGAGGCATGCGATCTCCTGCTTTTTGGCATCTTCCAGAGCGTCTACCAGCTCCTGGATGGTGCGGCAGGTATAGGTCTTCAGACCATAGCCTTCGCCGATCTTTGCATAATCTACAGGGATCAGATCTCCGGTCGGTTTCTTGCCGTCTGTATAACGGAACTCTGTTGCAAGGCTTCCGATTCCGTGGTTCATCTCAAGGTTGTTGATGCAGCCAAATCCGCAGTTATCGAATATCATGATATTGACTTTCTGTCTCTCCTGCATGATAGTCATGATCTCACTGTGGAGCATCTGGAAGCTGGAATCTCCAACTACGCAATATACTTCATTATCCGGCTCTGCAAATTTCACACCGAGGGTAGCGGCAACCTCATATCCCATACAGGAATATCCGTACTCTGCATGATATCCGCCACGTTTGTCTGTTCTCCACATACGCTGCATACAGCTTGGAAGGGAACCGCCTGCTGTGATGATGGTTGCATCTTTGTCGATAGTTCTGTTGATGGCTGCAAGTGCTGCTGTCTGTGTGATCTTTCCGTTTGTAAGCTTTACATATTCCGGAATCGTACGAGGATCTCTTGCCTTGATCAGCGGCTCAAAATCATCTCCTGTGTACTCAATGCTTCCAAGGCGCTCCATCTCTTTATCCCATGCAGCTTTTGCTTTCTCGATCTCACCTGTGTATGCAGATTTATATCCTCTTGCACGAAGCTTTTCTGCTAGTGCTTCTACGGTAACTTTTGCATCACCCACTGCTTTTACTGCATCCATCTTGTATGCGTGGAATCTGCAGTTGTTGATACTTACAAACTGAACATCCTCATTCCGGAACAGATGCTTGGAGCTTGTTGTAAAGTCAGACATTCTGGAACCGATAGAAATTACCACGTCTGCGTCTTTACCGATGATGTTGGAAGCGTAGGTTCCTGTTACACCGATACCGCCAAGACAGTACGGATTGCCGGACTGGCAGGCACTCTTTCCGGCCTGTGTCTCGCCGAATGGGATCTTGAATTCCTCGCAGAATTTCTCAACAGCTTCTCCGGCTTCTGAGTAACGGACACCACCACCAACAACGATAAGCGGTTTCTTCGCTCCTGCAATGACCTCTGCCACATCCTCAAGCTCTTCCTCTACTGCAACCGGTCTTGTGATCCTGTGCACTCTCTTCTTGAAGAAGTACTCCGGGAAATCAAAGGACTCACCCTCAACATCCTGGCAAAGTGCGATGCAGCATGCACCTGTTTCAGCCGGATCTGTAAGAACTCTCATTGCATTGATCAGAGCGGTCATGACCATCTCCGGTCTTGTGATCCTATCCCAGTATTTGCAGACTGGCTTGAATGCATCGTTCGTACTGACGGCAAGGCTGCTGCTCTGCTCCAGCTGCTGGAGAACCGGGTCAGGCTGGCGAGATGCAAAAGTATCTGCCGGGAATACAAGAAGCGGAATATTATTTACAGTTGCTGTTGCACATGCTGTTACCATATTTGCAGCTCCAGGTCCGATGGAGGAAGCGCATGCAATGATTTTTTTGCGGTTGCTCTGTTTTGCAAAAGCGGTAGCAACGTGACACATACCCTGCTCATTTCTTCCCTGAAGAACCTTCAGCTGTCCCGGATTTGTATCCAGTGCCTCACCAAGTCCTACAGCAATACCGTGTCCGAAGATCGTGAAAAATCCTTCTACGAATTTTGTCTCCACTCCGTCCATGGAAACATACTGATTATCCAGAAATTTCACAATTGCCTGTGCAGTTGTCATTCTTACTGTCTTTGCCATTTTTTCCACTCCTTTTCTTTATACTCTTGCGATCATTTCGCCGAATTTTTCTTTTTCATCTTTAATGAATGCGTGAACTTCATCCGGTCCCGGAAGGGAATCGGAGCAGTTGTTGCTCTTAACCATCATGGATGCCTCAGCAGAACCAAACTCCAGGCAGTCAATGATCTCCCAGCCCTGATACAGTCCATACAGGAATCCGGAGCCGTATCCGTCGCCGCCGCCGAAGCCTTTTCTTGCCTCAACCGGGAATGGCTTGATGCTGAACTTCTGTCCATCAACTGTGTAGGCTGTGGAACCCTTCATACCGTGTTTGATGACAACGATCTTTGCATTTTTTGCCTGCCAGTAAGCTGCGCTCTCCTCATCAGTCATGCCTTCTCTGATCAGTTTCTCTGTAAGGTCAAACTCTTCTCTGGAGCCCATGATGATGTCAGCTTCCTTAGCTACGATGGAATAGTAGATGGAAATCTCATCTGCATTCTTCCAGTTGTACTCTCTGTAATCAATATCAAAAATGATCTTTGTGTTTACTTTCTTAGCAAGCATAACTGCTTTGATCGCTGCTTCTCTGGAAGGGCTCTCTGCAAGAGCAGTTCCGGAAATGAGGATCGCTTTTGCATTTTTGATATAATCCTCGTGGATGTCGTCTACATGAAGCTGCAGATCTGCGATACGGTTACGATACATGAGGATACTGCTTTCCTTTGGAGAAAGCATCTCGGTAAAGGTAAGTCCCAGCTTCTCTCCGTTTGTACATTTTGTGATCTGTGAGGTATCGATTCCTCTCTCATCAAAATAATCTACAACATACTCACCGAACTGATCATCAGAAACCTTTCCGATAAATCCTGCTTTCAGGCCATGCTTGGTAACACCTACAGCGATGTTTGCAGGAGATCCTCCTACAAATTTCTCAAACATATGTACCTTCTTCAGGGGTTTGAACTCCTCCTTTACCTGATCGTTGTAAGCAGGATTAAAATCAATGGCAACTCTTCCAAGGAGCACCAGGTCCATTGGTCTGGATTCATCAAATTCGATATACTTCATGATCTTACCTCCGTTTGTTTGATGGTTTATTTTTTACTTCTTTTTTGTGTGCTTTTTTGCTTTGCGTGCTTTTTTTCTTTTATTTAGCGTGCTTTCTTGCGTGTTTCTTATGATGTTAATATAGCACTGTTTTACAATTTGGGCAAGTACTTCTTTTCATTTTTCTTTTTTTCAGTTATTCTATACAATTTTTGTAGTTTTGTTTTGTTCAAAGTAGCTATTATCTGCATATGCATTTGCGTGTTGATATTTTTAGCACGCTATTAGCACGCAATCAAATGTATCCAGACAGTTGTTTTCTTGGAATCTATATTTCATATCGTAGTATCTTACAGATTTCCTGTAATATAAAAAAGCCTGCAGTTTTCATCCTGCAGACTATTTTATATGATACTTTGCACAATACATGTTCAAAGGTTATATTTTGTTTTGATCTTGATATCTGTAAAGAGATATTCTCTCTCCGGCTCCTGTCCTTTTGTCAGGATATCCGCCAGGATCCTTGGCGGTTCATACCCCTGGACATATCCATTCTGGTCGATCAGAAAATCCACATGATCATTCTTCAGTGCCTGTTCATTCTTGGGAGTCTGATCGTAGATCACAACGTAGGGCCTGCGGTCAAGTCTCAGCTTTTCAAATGCCTTACCTACTCCTGCCTGGCCTCCGGATACCACCAGGATCCCGCTGATCCCTGAAGTACTCATCATGGCATTTTCTATAATGTGCTCCACCTCAGCTGCTTCATCAAAGCTTCCGTGAACACCTGCAATCTCCAGATGAGGAAAAGCCCGCTTGGCTTCCTCCACAAAGCCATCCACTCGCTGATTATCAACATGATTGCTGAAATATCCGGTGATGATCAGGATCTTTCCGATTCCTCTTGTCAGCATTCCAAGGAGTCCGGCCGCAGTACGTCCGCTCTTGCGGTTATCCATTCCCACAAAACAGGTTCTTCTCGTTCCTACAATATCAGAGTTAAAGGTTACTACTGGGATATTCTTCTCTTCGATCAAAGCGTTCAGTTTCTCCCGGACAGCCTCACTGTCTACCGGCATGACCGCAAGTCCCCGGATTCCCTCCTGTTCCAGTTCCTTAATAGCCTGCAGCTGTTCCTCTTCATCAACGGAAAGCCCCTCTTTCAGAATCAGCTGGATTCCTTTTTCTTTCAGTTCCACGGCTGCCTTCTCAATACCACGGTTTACTTCCTGCATAAAAGAAGATCTGGCAAGCTGTGTCACCACTCCGATCTTCAGTCTTTCATCTTTAGCTATTCTGGAATGTTTCCGTTCTTTCTGTACATATCCCATCTCGTCCGCCAGACGGCAGATTCTCTCTGCCACCTCCGGATTGATCCGTCCTCTGTGGTTCAATGCTCTGTCCACGGTTCCCCTGGAAACCCCTGCCTGTTCTGCAATCTGCTGTATTGTTACCGCCATAAATCCTTCTCCTGCCTCTGCCTTACTGTGTCGTTGCCAACTGTTCTGTCCGGCAATAATCTTTCTATATACATTTATATAGTTTTTTCGAAAAGGTGTCAATATGTAAGTGCATTATACAAGGCAACCAACTCTATCTTATCCCCGCACAGCCATATGATATGCTTCTTTATAAGAAATCCCTGTTTTTTCACAAAGTTTTTTTACGCTTTCGTATTCCGGATAATAATATTCCTGTCCGTCAAAAGTGCAGACCTTCACTTCTACATTTCCCAGCGGGGTTGTAACCGTTCTTTTCTCTCTTTTCAGAATGGTTCTCTCCATCTCCTGGCGACGGATCCCAATGGTTGTTGTTTCTCTGAAAATGATCTGCTCCATCGCTGAAACCTGTTCTTTTTTACATAGAACGGTAAGCAGCCATGCCGGACGGTTTTTCTTCATAAACACAGGCATGTAATTGGCCTCTCTGGCTCCTGCCTCATACAGAAGCTCCATAACATAGCCAAGCGTTTCTCCTGTACAGTCATCAATGTTGGATTCCAGCCTTATAATGGTGTCTGTTTCCGTACAAGCATCATTGCCTGAAGCCTCATCCCCGGATTCCCGGATCAGCATGGCACGGAGAATTCCCGGGCACTCATACTGGCGCTTGCCTGCTCCGATACCGATCTTCTCCACCGTAAAATCTTCAGGCAGTTTTTCTGATGTAAGGAATGCAGCCACAATGGCTGCTCCTGTAGGCGTTATCAGTTCACCCTGCACCGATGTGATATGCAGCTTCAGCTGATGAGCACTTACAATATTACTTACCGCCGGTACCGGCACCGGAAGGATTCCGTGCTGACAGCGAATCGTTCCGCTACCCTCACAAAGTCTTGGAACGATCACTTCCTCCACATCCAGATCATCCATACAGATTGCAGCAGAAAGAATATCCACAATGGAATCCACTGCACCCACTTCATGGAAATGGACCTGATCCACCGGTACATTATGGGCTTTTGCTTCTGCCTCGGCAAGAATCTTAAAAATCCTTTTTCCATAGGATTTTGCACGATCTGTCATATCTGCATGGTCGATAATCTCCATGATCTCGTTAAGGCCACGGTGTTCATGGTGATGGTGTCCGTGGTGGGAATGCATCGTTTCTGTATATGTATGACTGTTTCCATAGGTTTCCTGTACATGATGTTCATGAGAATGGGGATGCTCATGGACTTCCAGGGCTTCATGACTATGTTGATAATGATGTTCCCCATGATCCTGGCTGTGAGAATCTCCATCATGCCCATACAGATATTTCATATCATGATCATGATTCTCATGATCATGATCCAGCAGTACATCAAAATCACAGGCATCGATCCCTGATTTCATCACACGGCTGATCTTTATGTCGAACCCTTTTACCGGCAGGCTTTCAAGAGCTTTCTCCAGTTTTTTCTGATCCGCCCCCAGATCCAGAAGAGCCGCAACTGTCATATCTCCGCTGATCCCGGAGGTACACTCCAGATATAATTTGTCTCTCATTTATTTTCCCTCCGCAAGCCGATTGATCTGGGTTGCCAGATATCCTGCCCCAAATCCGTTGTCAATATTTACTACTGCAATTCCGTTGGCACAGGAATTGATCATTGTCAGAAGTGCTGACAATCCATGAAAGCTGGCGCCATATCCCACAGAAGTAGGTACCGCGATCACCGGACGTTTCACAAGACCACCCATAACACTTGCCAGCGCACCCTCCATTCCTGCTACCGCAACCACACAGTTAGCCTCCTGGATGGTATCCAGCCTGGAAAAGAGTCTGTGCATACCACTGACTCCCACATCATAGATCCTCTCCACATGTGTGCCGAAATACTCTGCTGTCTGGGCAGCTTCCTCCGCAACAGAAATATCTGCTGTTCCGGCTGTACACACTGCCACCTTTCCGATATGCTCCTTCTCCTTTTCAATCTTCAAAATTCCGGAAACAGGATCATAAACCACATCAGGAAGAACCTTTTTTACCAGTTCATACTGATGTTCTGACGCCCTTGTTCCAAAAACTTCTCCATCTTCCTCATAAAGCTTCTGATAGATATTCAAAAGATGTTCGTCTGCTTTTCTCGCACAGTAAACTACCTCCGCAAAACCGGTCCTCGCTTTTCGGGTAGTATCCAGCTTCGCATAATCCATTTCTTCATATCCCTCTTTTTTCAGAAGGTCCTCTGCATGCTCCACAGAGAGCTGGCCTTTTTTTACCTCTTCAAGGATCTGCTGTAAAGTCATCTTTTTGCCTCCCTGTTTTCTTCGTAATATAATAACACAATAGCCAGACATTTGCATCATTTCCGCAAATCGTCTGGCTATCTGCTATTCAAACCGTTCACTGTCCGGTTCTTTTTATTTATGCGACTGCCTGGGCCACCTTCTGTTCTTTATCCGATCATCTCCGTATATTTGGCCGAGATCTCATCAATATCTCCATATGCGATCAATTTTCCTTTTTCAAGTATCATTGCTTTATTGCACAAGCGCTGTACCTGTTCCAGAGAATGGGATACAAACAGTACCGTAACGCCCTTATCAAACATACTTAAGACTTTCTTTTCACTCTTTTTCCGAAATTTGGCATCTCCTACAGAAAGGACTTCATCCAGGATCAGGATATCCGGTGATACCAGTGTGGCAATGGAGAATCCAAGTCTTGCCTTCATACCGGAAGAATAATTCTTAATAGGGACATCGATAAATTCCTTCAGTTCAGAAAACTCAACGATCTCATCAAATTTCGATTCCAGAAACTTCTTGGAATATCCGAGCATCGCACCATACAGAAAAATATTCTCACGTCCTGTATACTGCGAATCAAAACCGGCTCCCAGTTCCAGAAGGGGGACCAGACGGCCGTTTCGGACTACCTTGCCTTCGGTAGGCTTGAATACACCGGCAATTACTTTGAGCAGAGTACTTTTTCCCGCTCCATTAAGTCCCAGGATTCCTACACGGTCACCTTTTTTTACCTCAAAATCAACATTCTGAAGAGCCCAGAATTCATTATATTTAATTTCTTTTTTTAAGAATTTAATCACGTAATCCTTCAGGCTGTCTACCTTTTCTTTACTGAGATTAAACTTCATACTTACATTATCTACAACTACTGCAGGTTTTTCCATATTTTTCTCCTGTTAAATATAAAGGATAAACTCATCCTGTTTCTTCTTGAAACAGAACATTCCGATGGCGATCGTCACAAGGCTGAATAACAGTGCGTATGCCGCATAATGCAGGTTCATCGGCTCTCCGAACATTCCTGAACGAAAAACATCGATGGTACAGTACAGCGGATTATATTTCAGGATCCATGAAAAACCACTTTTCAGCAATCTGGACGGATAATAAAAGATCGCACAGGTATACATGATCAGCATCAGCGCTACTGACCACAGATATTCCATATCTCTGAAAAAAACGCCGATCGTAGCAAGGATCATTCCACAACCATAAGACAGCAGAAATACCAGGATCAACGCGATCGGGATCTGGAGCATATAAAGTGTCGGCTCCACACCAAGTACTGCTCCTACCGGAACCAGCACGATCAGCGAGATCAGGAAGATCACATAGTTAAAAAGTACACTTGACAGCGGATAGAGATATTTTGGCACATAAACTTTCTTGATCATTGCCGAATTCGCTCTTACTGATTTCAATGCCGCTTTTGTGGCACTGGAATAGAATGTGTACAGAAGACGTCCTGTCAGGATATATACAGGAAATGTCCGATCCTTGTTTCCGAACAGGGTACCGAATACGATCGTCAGTACGATCATAGTAAGCAGAGGCTCAAGAAGAGACCAGATGATACCAAGATAGGAACGTCTGTACTTCAGTTTGATTCCTTTTTTTACAAGCTCTCCCAGAAGAAACCTGTAACGCATAAAAGTATTTACGTATTCTTTCATAGCATCTCCAATATTCAATTTTATTTTTTCACACGGCTGTAAATCATAATATACTATTTTTATAAATCTGGCAACCTTATTTTCGCCAAAAAAAGGCACGCCAAAGCGCACCTTTTTGAGAAATGTGTTAGTTATGATCTTATCTCTTGATAGTCAAGCGGATATTCGCGGGAGTTTGACAGTTGAATAATTAAAAATCACCCTGCAGGCCTTATAAAACCTGCATTTTTTATGTCAATTTTTACGTTTTTATATGTACTTGTTTATAATAGTGTGGTATAATAAAAAAAAAGGATTTATTTATCATGTATATCGCAATCACAGGCAGTAAAAATAATAAAGATGTATATATTTATCGTTCTTTCCGCAAAGAAAACGGAAAAGCCTCTTCATGTATTTATAAAAAACTTGGGAAGTACAATGCCCTTCTGGAACAGTTTGATGGGAATGAAGACAAGTTGATGGTGTGGGCAAAGGAACAGGCAGCAAAAGAAACAGAACTTTATAAGCAGCATACCGGAAAAGTGTCTGTAGAGTTCTCCAAAGCGGCAACTATCCCTATGAATGAGCGTCGTTCTTTCAATGTTGGATATCTGTTTCTTCAGGAACTGTGCACTCAGCTCCGTTTAGACAAAGTCTGTCGAACAATCAAAAGCAGACATAAATTTAAATATGATCTGAATGCGATACTCACAGATCTCGTTTATGCCAGGATTCTTTCCCCAGCCAGCAAGCTAGCCAGCTATGAGTACTGTCAGTCTTTGTTGGAACCGCCTAAATACAGTCTCCAGGACGTATATCGTTCTCTTTCCGTGATTGCAGGGGAATCTGATTTTATACAGAGTGAACTTTATAAAAATACAAATTTCCTCTATCCAAGAAACGATCGTGTCCTTTATTATGACTGCACGAATTATTACTTTGAAATCGAAGAAGAAGATGATTTCCGACGCTATGGAAAAAGTAAAGAAAACCGTCCTAATCCAATCGTAACTATGGGATTGTTTATGGATGCAGACGGTCTTCCTCTTGCCTTCGACATCTTTCCGGGTAACCAGAACGAACAGACGACTTTGAAATCATTGGAGTCTAAAATCCTTCAAGATTTTAATTGTAGTGAATTCATTTACTGTTCGGATTCGGGACTTGGAAGTACATCCAACCGAAGATTCAATTCCTTAGGAAACCGTGCTTATATCATCACACATTCTTTGAAAAAAATGAAAAAAGAGGATCGTGAGATTGCTCTGAACCCGACTCAGTTCCGCAGGATCGGAGCGGATAAATTTATAGACATCCGTACGCTAGACGAATCAGATGAAGAAGTCTATAACACGATCTACTACAAGGAAGTACCAGTTGTTACAGGGGACATGGATGAGACTTTAATTGTCACTTATTCTCCTAAGTACAAAGCCTACCAGCGAAAGATCCGCACCCGACAAATTGAAAGGGCTGAACGGATAATCACAACACCTGGGCGCAAAAGAAAAGGGAAGAGCCAAAACGATCCTATGCGTTTCGTGAAAAAGACTTCCGTTACTACTGATGGTGAGATTGCTGAAAAACAAGTTTATGATCTTGATGAAGAACAGATCCAGAAAGAAGAAATGTATGATGGGTTTTATGCAGTTATCACAAACCTGGAAGGTGATGTTTCAGAGATCATAAGGATCAATAAACAACGTTGGGAAATCGAAGAAAACTTCCGGATCATGAAGACAGAATTCGAAGCAAGACCAATCTATGTCAGAAGAGAAGATCGGATAAAAGCCCATTTCATGACTTGTTACATCAGCCTTTTACTCTACCGTCTACTGGAAAAGAAACTTGGGAATCTTTATACAGCAGACCAGATATTGGAAACATTACGCTCTATGCAAATGACTCTGCTGAACACAGCGAGCGGATATATCCCCTCTTATACAAGAACCGAACTAACCGATGCCTTACATAAAATATTTGATTTTAGAACGGATCATGAATTCATTACTAAAGCAGATATGCGGACTCTCATCAAGAATACAAAACAGATAAAATCAAAGCAAGGATAATATAGTACATATCGCTGCAAAAAGAAAAACGGCCACAACACCCATATTTACTGGGTTTGTAGCCGTTTTGTCACCTTACAACTGTCAAAGATAGGAATATACTATTTTTATAAATCTGGCAACCTTATTTTCGCCAAAAAAAGGCACGCCAAAGCGCACCTTTTTGAGAAATGTGTTAGTTATGATCTTATCTCTTGATAGTCAAGCGGATATTCGCAATTGGATCAGGGCACTTACTTGATTCGGTTAAATGCCTGAAATCCCGGATATACTGCTGCATCACCAAGCTCTTCCTCAATACGGAGAAGCTGGTTATATTTTGCCACACGTTCGCTTCTGGAAGGAGCTCCTGTCTTAATCTGGCAGGTATTCAGTGCTACTGCAAGATCTGCGATGGTTGTATCCTCTGTCTCACCGGAACGATGAGAGGAAATCGCGGTATAACCAGCTTTATGTGCCATTTTGATAGCTTCCAGAGTCTCGGATACGGAACCGATCTGATTCAGTTTGATCAGAATAGAGTTTCCGCAGCCAAGACTAATGCCCTTCTCCAGACGCTCTGTATTTGTAACAAACAGATCATCACCTACAAGCTGTACTTTTCCTCCAAGTTCTTTTGTCATGATCTGCCAGCCTTCCCAGTCTTCCTCGTCAAGGCCATCCTCAATAGAATAGATTGGATATTTTTCGATCAGATTTCTCCAGTGCTCAACAAGCTCCGCAGATGTAAATTTCTTTCCGCATTTCGGAAGAACATACTCCCCCTTTTTGCTTCCTTTCCACTCACTGGATGCAGCGTCCATAGCAAGTACAAAATCTTTTCCAGGCTCATATCCTGCTTTTTTCACCGCTTCAAGGATGTACTCAATGGCTTCCTCATCGCTTCCAAGATCTGGTGCAAAACCACCTTCATCTCCAACGCTTGTTGCAAGGCCTTTTTCTTTCAGAAGTGCGGCAAGAGCATGAAATACCTCTGTACACCAGCGAAGTCCCTCTTTAAAGCTTGGTGCTCCTGCCGGCATGATCATGAATTCCTGAACATCAACAGTATTCGCAGCATGTGCACCACCGTTTAGGATATTCATCATCGGAACCGGAAGTCTGTTTCCGTTCACCCCACCAAGAAATCTGTAAAGGGGAATGTCAAGAGAAATCGCAGCCGCACGTGCGCACGCAATAGAAACCGCAAGAATGGCATTTGCACCCAGTTTTGATTTGTCCTTTGTTCCATCTGCTTTGATCATGGCAGAATCCACTGCATAAATATCAGATGCGTCCATTCCTGTCAGCGCATCATTAATTACTGTATTGATATTTTCAACGGCCTTTGAAACACCCTTTCCTCCAAAACGGCTTTTATCCTGATCTCTCAGCTCAAGTGCTTCGAATTCTCCTGTGGACGCTCCGCTTGGTGCTGCTCCTCTTCCGATAGTTCCATCTGCCAGATAAATCTCTGCCTCTACGGTGGGATTTCCTCTTGAATCAATGATCTCTCTTCCAATGACTTTCTCGATCTCTAAATATTCCATTTGATATTTATCCTCCTGTCTGGCCTTTTTGCCCTGTACGTAAGCCTTGCCCAGGCCACATTGTCAGGGAATTGCGGCCCACCACAATTATTTACGCAATAGTTAGAATCTACTAACTGTTTATAAGTTTACATTATCTAACTTTTGTAGTCAAGAGACGTTACTGCTATTTTTTTCTCAGTTACTCACCCTTTATTCCCGATGTCTTTTTCAGGTTACTATTCGCTGGTAATATTCCGCGAGGTGTTTTTTGTGAGCGAAGGTCACAGGAAACCCGAGACATACTGCGCGAATTTATGCGATCAGTATAAATTCTGTGCATCGCGAAGCGTTTTACTGAGAACGGAGTGAACAGTATCTTTTTCAGAATATTCAGAGGAAATGTGCAAATTTTACGTATTGACAAGTCTTTGCTGATTATGATATTATAACCGCCGGTATCAAGCGGATTTTCTCAAGCCGCTCTGTTACCTGCTTATAACCAAACAACTGCTTTGCAGTTTGATTTGGCCAAAAATCGAATATGGTTTATGACAAAATCCTGTCATATATTGGAAACGCACATTCTCCTGAATGATTAACGAACAACACATGCTCTAAAGTTTTACATTATCACTTATCACTTGATCATTTTAAAGGAGGATTTTTTATGCCAAAAAACAAATTTCAGGAAGTTATCTTTACCATTATCATGGTATTTTTCATGGTTTACGCCATGATCTGCTACAACATTTCCCTGAACACAGGGAGTATGACAAACCGCGTGTTCCTTGACGCTTTTCATGAGCTGGTGATCATGGGACCGATCGCATTTATCCTTGACTTCTTCCTTGTATCCAAGCTTGCCTTTGGTTGTGCAATGCGCATGGTAGATTTCAAAAACTGCCATCCGTTCAGCAGGATCCTTGCGATCTCCGTTCCTTCCGTTGCTTTCATGTGCCCGTTAATGAGTCTTGCCGCAACCATTCTCTTTAAGGATGCCGGAAATCAGTTCGTAGCTGTATGGCTTCAGACAACCGCCTTTAATTTTCCTATGGCATTCTTCTGGCAGCTGATCTATGCAGGTCCGATCGTACGTTTTATTTTCAGACATATCTTTCCTGAAAAAGAAAACGCAAAGGGAACTGCAGCAACTATGTAAAATAAAGAAAGCACATTGTTATGGTTGAATCATCCCAAAAGTCATACTTTCCGAGGATGTCTCATTCCATACAATGTGCTTTTTTATACTATACTTTTATATACTATATTTTTCGCAGATCTTTCTCATCTGATCCTTGGATCTCTCAGACTGTTCTCTTTAATTCCGGCATCTTAAGGATCTTCACGATCAGCGGGATCACCATAATGATCCAGACTATCGGTTCTGCTACGATCACCCCGGTATATCCGAGAAGCGGCACCAGAGTCACTGCGATCACTACTTTTCCAATCATCTCCAGTGCACTGGAAGCCAGCGGGATCACCGTTTCTCCAAGGCCCTGCATAGCATTTCTGAGGACACTGATCACAGCCGTTACGAAATAAAAGATCGTATCAAATTTAAGATAATTGGCGGCATTGCGGATCACCGTTTCATTATGGCTTCCTGTGACCAGATAGATCAGCTGTTTTCCAATGGTAAAACTGAAGATCACAGTCATCACGGACCAGATACAGGTATACAGAACTGCAAGACCGATTCCATGGCGTACCCGGTCCATCCTCCCTGCGCCTGCGTTCTGCCCACAGAAGATCGCCATGGTCTGGCCGAACACGCCAAACATGATCATAAACATCTCTGTGATCTTACGGGCTGCTGTATGTGCCACAATGATATCTCTTCCAAGCCGGTTGATGGATGTCTGAAGTGCCAGTGTACCAAGATTTACAAGAGAGCTTACAAGTCCCATGGAAAGTCCGGCACTCAGCATATTTTTCATCATATTTCTTTCAAGACCGAAAAAATCCTCTTTTTTCAGCCGCAGGATCTCATACCTGCGGATCATGTAAAACCAGCATACAAGAAATGCCAGCGTCTGTGAAAGTACCGTGGCAACAGCCGCTCCCTGAACTCCTGCTTTTACTACCAGAATAAAAAACAGATCTCCTGCGATATTTAAAGTTACAGACACTGCCAGGATCACAAGAGGCGTCACCGTATCCCCAAGTGCGCGCAGAGATGCCGCGCAGGTATCATAAAGAAACGTTGCCAGCATACCTGCGATAATAATAAAGATATACTGCCTGGCGGTTTCCGTCAAATGATCCGGAACATTCAGAAATCCCAGGATCGGATGCAGAAGCAAAAGTCCCAGAACAGTCAGTGCCAGCGAGATCACGCTGCCCATTACAAGAGACAGCGCAAAGGATTTTCGTACTTCTTCCCGGTTTCCGGCACCGAATTTCTGTGCGGTGACAATGGCAAAGCCATTTGCAAGGCCCATCAGAAAACCGATGATCAGCCCGCTTAAAGGACTGGTGGCCCCTACTGCAGCCAGCGCATCTTCTTTAAGAAAGCTTCCCACGATCCGGGTATCTGCCAGGCTGTACGTCAGCTGCAGGAGATTTCCCAGAAATACAGGAAGCGCAAAGGACAGGATCAATGTGGAAGGCTTCCCTTTTGTCAAGTCTTTCATGTCATCCTCCCTCAGTCAACGATATCATTCTGAAAACGGGAAAGATGCTCATAAGGAAGGATCATCCTTCCGCGGAACAGTCCGCAGCCATCATTGATCAGGCTGTTGTTTACCGCACCAAACATATTAACGTCCAGCGCAGCAAGATCCAGTCCAAGAAGTCGCATACCCCGCTCATAAGCCTCATCAAAATAGATACATTCCCCATGGGGAATCGCGTCCCTTCTCCTGCGTTCACTTTCCTGTTTTTTCTCATAGCTTAAATGGTTGGCGGAACCAATCTCCGCAACATCATCCATGTCTTTGGTCCGCAGCTGTACTTCCATATAGCTTCGGGAACTGTTATCATAAAACGTGATATGCAGGGACTGATAATCATCCTCACTGTTGTTACAGATGTAATCTCGGTAATACGGTCTGGCTTCCTCGCTGAGCAACGGAGAAGTGCTTTCCTGTACTCCTCTGGCCGGCTCTGCGGTAAATCCTCTTTCTTCCAGAAATCCCGGAAGTACATTGGCGATCTCATAAAGATAACGAAGCTCTTCTTCTCTGACATTCTCACCATTTTTCAGATGACATCTGGGCATGGCGATAACGATCCTGTAGGCAATAAAATCGCGGAAACAGCTTAACCGTTCCTTGATCTGGGATACGGAAGGATATTCCCCATATTCTTTATAGTAGTCATAAATAAATTCTACTACATATCCGTTAAATTTTTCCTCCGCACGGATCAGGGATTTGATTCTTCCCTTGAAGGTAAACGCCAGAAACGGATATTCCCCTGCCATATATTTATAAAATTCCCGGATCTTCTGAGACTGGGCAGTGAGGAAATCATTATGCTCCAGAAGCTCCTGGATCTGGATCAAAAAATTACAGTGTACCAGATCGATCTCATTGTGTTTTTCCCTCGCCTCTGTCCTAAGATCCCGAATGTATTTCTTCAGTATCCGGAGAAGAGTATCTCCGGAATACAGATAATCGTTTAATGTTATCATTTGTGTTTCTCTTTTCTATTTTAGTCTTTTCAGGATCACATATTTACAACAACTGCTGGACGATCTGTGCTCCTGTCTTTTATTTATTTCAGTTTTTCATGGAAAAACTCTGCGATCCGGTTCCACACCTCATCCTGGAAAAACTGGATATCTGCATGGTCTGCACCATCCAGTGTCAGCAAAGTGACATCACAGTCTTTTTTCTCCAGAAGTCCGTATAAAGTTTCCGACTGAACATAAGGAACGACCTGATCGCAGTTGCCATGGATGATCAGAAATGGCGGTGCATCCTTCGTAACCTTGGAAACCGGACTGCTCTGGTATGCCTTTTCTTTATTTAACATGGAATTAAATCCAAGCAGAAGGGATTCTGCGGAAGAAGCACATTTTTCTGCAGATTCACACGGAAATGCGGAAAGATCCGTAGGCGGATACCATGGGCAGGCAGCCTGTACCTTACTGGATTCTTCCAGATACTCTCCCACATCCAGAGCCGGATCATTGTCCAGCGCTGCCATACAGGTAAGATATCCTCCGGCAGACTCTCCCATAACTCCTATCTGCTCTTTGTTGATGCGGAACCGGTCTGCATGGGCTTTCAGATAACGGATAGCTGCCTTTACATCCTGCAGCGGCATGGGATACGGGCCCTGATTGGAAGTACGATACTCCACACTTGCCACTACAAAGCCACTGGATGCCAGTCTGCTCAGATAAAGATTATGTGCGGATTTATCCATCATCAGCCATGCGCCTCCACAGATCCAGAGGATGCAGGGATAGATTTTTCCATCTTTTGTTTCCGGGTAGATTATATCCAGTTTCAGATCCCGCCTGCAATGTCCGAACCAGGAATCCACCTGTGCGTAAGTAATATCATTTACTGTAATATACTGGGGCTTCTCTGCAGAAAGCTTCAGTGTCTTTTTTTCTGCTTTTATCATAATTTATCTGCCTCTTTTCTTCTGATCATTTTATCTTTGAAATATTTTTCTTTTATTTTATCACAATACTGCTTTTTCTGCTTTTATTTTTCGGAGAAAACATCTCTTTTTCTGCAAAAGATATATTTGCATTCTTATTTACAGACATACCTTACCGCAGGATCTCGTCAATGGTAGATACAGTACTGAATGAACCCTTATTCCTTGAAATGATCTCTTTTACTTTCTGCAGTTCAAAATAATTCACATAGCAGATCAGAGTCATGTTCTCTCCTGCGATCACGCCGGAAGAGTTGATGATGGTACAGGTTTTATTCAGTTCCTCCTTAATATCACAGATGATCGCATCCGGATCTTTTGTGATGATGGTCACCTGTTTCAGCGCCTCAAAATGATCTGTAAAATGATCGATAATGGAAGTTGCCACGATGTACACCAGAAGACTTAAAAGTGCGGAATCTCTGTCAAGAAGTACAAACACAGCTCCATATACACACGCATTAAATGCAATCAATATGTAGGAAATACTTACCGATAAGAATGACCCCAGCTATGAGAAACGGCAGAAACACAAGCAGCACACATAACGGCAGATTATACCCTGTCAGCTTGCTTATGATAATGGCGATTCCGGCAGTTCCGTAATCGATGGCATCATTGGGAAGCAAAATACAGGCAACAGAAAAACTGGCCAGGATCGCTCCCACAATGATCATCAGATACGAAAACAGGGTTTTGATCTTTTTGTTCATAAAGTCCTCCTCTTTGTAAGTAAAATTGTTTGTCAACAATAACAAAAAGCTGTTATAATAGATTTTCTCTATTGCAACAGCTTTGTTTTCCTACTTTTAGAATGGATTTATTATATTATAAGTTTTTTTCTCTGTCAACGCCCTCAGACAATTTCACAGCTTTTCTTTATCAGTAAACCTGTATCCTGCTTTCTCAGATCTGATACCAGCGGATCTCATTAGCTTCCAGATGAAGGTCAAAGCTCTTTCCATCTCCTGTGTAAACCGTAGTGTCCTGTGGCTCATAGGTGTTGTTTACCACACAATACTTTTTATTTTTCACATAAGCATGGACTTCCACATTATAATTGGAAGAAAACCAGCAGTAAAGCTCATCTTCTGACGCCGCTGACCAAAGTACAGCACGATAAAGGATACGGCTGTTGCAGAAGCTGTACGGAAGTCCGCTGATGTAAACACCTCTGCCTTTTCCGAAGGTTTTTACTGCCATCTGGACTTCCTGATCCTTCTGGATAAGGATCTTCGTATCCGGAAGTGCGAAGATATTCTTTTTCCCCTCACCGAAATCTACGGTTCCGTCTGTATCCTTCAGGATAAAATGCTCTTTATGCTCTTCCCAGTTGTATTTATCGGTATTAAGATTAAATCCTCTTTCTTCCTCTACACCAAGGATGTCATCCAGCTGGAAGAATTTCCCCTGCCACTGATGAGCTGCCGGCTCGCCCACTCCAATGAATCCGCCGCCATTATAGACAAATTTCCGCACAGCTGTAAGAATCTTCGGATCTGCCCAGTTCTCACCACCGGACTGTGCAGTGTCCGCATCACCTACATTGATGATCACATCAAAATCATTCAGCAGATCTTTATCCTGACGGATATCATCAAAGCTGATAAAGGACACATCAAAAGGCGCACCGCTTAATGCCTCGATAATTCCGAAATAGGAATAATTCTGCTTGTAATAGATGGCATGATGTACCATATGGTTGCCCCAGGAGCGCATTTTTCCCCAGCAATTTAAAACAGCCACACGTTTTACGCAGTACGGTGTAGTTCCCCGGATGTTGTCGTAGAGCACACGGAATTCCTGGCAGACTTCCTTGATATACCGTACAAAATCCGGAAATTTCAGAGCCAGCTTCAAATAACCGCCGTATCCAATTCTCTGGATCGGACTTCGAAGGATAGCTCTTCTTGCAGTCACCCAGTTTACTTTTGCCTCTTTTACAGGATCTCCGCCCTCATGGAAGGTGTCCGGGAAAAAGTACGGCAGAAATCTTCCCTCTGTATATTTTACATGTTTAATATCACTGAACAAACGTAGGGTCGCTCCGTTTCCGACGCTTCCCACTACCGCATCCAGCCCGATGGAAGCAAACTCATCCATAAAGGGCTCCATACCGATCCAGTGATCGCCCATGAACATCATGGCCTCTTTTCCGTATTCATGGACAATGTCTACCATTTCCTTTGCAAGCTTCGCCACTTCCCGTCTCTGGAAAGCCTGGAAATCTTTAAATTCTTTTGACGGGATACGGTAGGTGTTGTTCATATATCCCTGATCAATGATAAACTCCGGACGGAACTTATATCCCACTTCCTGCTCAAACTGTTTCAGGATATAGGGGCTCACCGAAGCGGAATATCCAAACCAGTCTACATATTTTTCCCGTGCCATCTCATCAAAGATCAGTGTGAACTGGTGAAAAAAGGTAGTAAATCGTACTACATTCACATAATCATGGGAATCCAGAAATCTGCGGAGGCGATCCATGGAATGTGCACGTGTTGCGGGCTGACGCACATCAAAAGTGATCTGAGGCTCTACATCCTTCCAGTCATTGACAACTGCATTGTACATATGTACCGGATCCCACATGATATATGCAAGAAAACTTACCGTATACTCATGAAACTCTTTCGCCGGCCTGATCACAACATTTCCGTTTTTTTCATCGTATGACCATTCCTCTGTACTGACAGCTTCCCCTGTAGTCCGGTCAATGACTTCCCACCATCTTCTGATATCATCTCTTGTATTCACCGCCAGCATATCCGGATACAGATGATCCATCAGATGGATCTCCAGAGTATCCGACACTGCCGTGTGAAAGGATGTCATGATATACATCTGCTGGATTTCTTCCGGATGGGCCTTTGCCCAGGCATTGTCCTTTCTGGTGGTATAATAAGTTGCATAAATCTTTGCGCCGGTTTTCTTCAGCTCTGCCGGAAATTCCGTTCCGTCACAGTCACGGATGGCATCTGCACCCCACTCATCCAGCATTTTCAGTGTCTCCGGGATCACATCCAGATCTGTCGGAATGGTCACTCTTCCTTTTGTTTCACTCATCACTTTACCTCCATCGTAAAAACCCCTGTTTTTTTATTTCTGATATTTTTTCACGATCGTCTGCATAGTATCCCATTTCTGTTCTATATCAGCCACCAGCTTAAACTGTGTGCGGCAGCGGTCCAGATTATGTTCTTCCCGGTCGATCTTAAAATAATGATCTCCTTCCAGATAATCGGTAAGAAAGCGAATGCCGCATTCATAAGTCATCACCTTAGCTCCCATGGGAAGCATCTCGATCTCTTTTGCACTGAGCTTATCTCCACAGCTTTCCAGAAAGCCTTTTACATAGATTTCATAGAGTTCCATATCACAGGAAACTTTGCTTAAGTCTTTCTCATCCTCCAATGCAGTGCTGGCCCCGAAACGAATGGAATCCCCAAAATCATTCATGGCAAGTCCCGGCATAACCGTATCCAGATCCACTACGCAGATTCCCTTTCCTGTTTCCAGGTCGATCATAACGTTATTCAGCTTCGTATCGTTGTGCGTTACCCGAAGGGGCACCTCACCTTTTGCCAGAAGCTCACCGAATACATTTGCCAGGTACTCATGCTGAAGCGCAAATGCGATCTCTTCTTTTACGGATGCGGCACGATGGCAGCTGTCCTTCTCTATGGCATTTTTCAAAGTCTGAAAACGTTTCTTTGTATCATGGAAATCCTTTATCGTTTCATGCAGAGTCTCTGCCGGGTAATCTGCCAGCATTTCCTGGAATTTTCCAAATGCAACTGCACTTTCATAAAAATCCTCCGGTTTTTCCGCCAGATCATAGCTTACTGCATCGGTAATAAAAATATAAGCTCTCCAGCATTCTCCGTTTTCATCTGTCAGGAATGCCTTCCCCTCTTTCGTCGGAATCAGGTTCAGAACCTCCCGTTCCGGATCTCCGCTCTTCTGAAGAACTTTCTTTTTCAGATGCCCGGTGACTCCGGCAATGTTCTCCATCAGTTCTTCCGGTTTCTGAAAGATCTCCCGATTGATCTTCTGGAGGATCACCTTAATGGACCCCATCTCTCCGATCCGATATCTCAGCATATAGGTTTCGTTGATATGCCCGCTTCCGCAGGGGCCGCAGGAAACCAGTTCTCCGGTAAATGCAAACTGATCCGCTATTCTTTTTATCTCTTCTTTTGGTGTACCTGTCATTTTACCTTCTCTTTCCCAGACAGCAGTAAAAAGCATACCGTCCGAAAACAAATATGCTTTATACTTTTTGCTGCGTTTTTTTACTGTGATTATTTTTTCCGCTTTAAGATCCTGGTGGCAAGCGGAGCCATATTTTCATCTGTTGATCCGTAGAGAACTTCGTAATCCCCCGGGACAGAAACTGTTTCTGTCTTTTCTCCAAAATTCTGGATAAACAGATATTCCGTATCCTCATTTTCTCTGGTTGTCACAGAAATACCTTCCGGTATAAATGTAAGCGGCATCTTCACGCCTGCTTCCTCTGCTGCCCTTCCCAGAAAGTCCTCATAAAAGGCTGCTTCCATATCTGCCGCTACATAGTAAACATGGCCCTTTCCGTATTTCTTGTGAGTCAGCACCGGATACCCCTGATAGAAATCTTTTCCATAACGCAGCAGCACTTCCGCATCGGAAACCTTTGCAAGCTCACAGAGATTTTTGCAGGTATAGCTTTCTGTAATCCTGAGATGATTTCCTGTTTCCGGGATACCTGCGTTTTCTTCCCAGTCATAAAGTGCATCGATCTCTTCCGCACGGATACCGGCTGCTTCCATCAGTCCGTGAGGGGTTCCCTCCAGATAGCATTTATCTGTTTCATCTACAAGTCCGGACCAGTAGGAAATTACCAAAGTACCACCGTTTTTTGCAAAAGTGCGTAGCTTTTCGGCATATCCATGATAAAACATATAGGCCATCGGTGCCGTTACCAGACGGTACTGGGACAGATCATGTTCCATATTGATGATGTCTGTATTATAGCCTTTTCTTCGGAGGGCACGATATTGTTTCTGCACATTTTCCTGATAATGCATATCCTCGTTTCGAGGCCCCTGCGCATCCTTCAGCGCCCAGTCATTTTCCCGGTCATAGAGAACAGCCACCGGAGACTTCGTCACGCTTCCAGCAGTTTCCCGGATCTGCCCCAACGATTCTCCTACCTCTGTCACTTCGCGGAAAATACGGGTATCATCCCCACCGTAGTGATCGATCACCGCACCATGGAATTTCTCAGAGGCTCCCTGACTCTGACGAAGCTGGAAATACAGAACACTGTCTGAGCCATGGGCAACTGCCTGCAGAGAGGCAGCCAGATGTATTCCTGGTTTTTTCAGCTTGTTGATAGGCTTCCAGTTGGTCGCAGAGGGAGAGGATTCCATCAGAAGAAACGGTGCTTTCTTGATGCTTCGCATAAGATCATGCTGCATGGCTCCGTCCAACGCTGTGGTATAATTATCTTTTTTATGCCAGCTTGGATAATTATCCCAGGATGCAATATCCATAACATCCTTAAATTTTTTATAGTCCAGTCCGTTGTAGTCATACATCAGATTGGCGGTTGCCGGAAGCTCGGAACCACCTGCACGGATCGCAGAAATCTCATGCTTCATAAAATCCACAGTCCTGTCTGTAACAAAACGTTTCCAGTCCAAGGTAAGTGCATGAAGAGCATTTTCCCCCTTTGGCGAAGGACTTTCGATCTGATCAAAGCTGTTATAGGTATGGCTCCAGAACGTTGTGCACCAGCTGGAATTTAAATTTTCGATGGTTCCGTATTTTTCTTTCAGCCATTCCCGGAATTTTTCCCGGCACAGAGGACAGTGGCATTCTCCGCCATATTCATTGGAAATATGCCACAAAAGCACTGCGGGATGTTTTCCGAAACGTTCAGAAAGCTTCTTATTAATATTGTAGACTTTTTCCCTGTATACTGGAGAAGTATAACAGTGATTATGTCTTCCACCGAAAAATCTTCTTGTGCGATCCGGATCCATGCGAAGAACTTCTTCATATTTATCTGCCATCCATTTCGGTCTTGCTCCGGATGGTGTGGAAAGTATCGTATAAATTCCTTCTTTATACAGATTATCGATCACTTCTTCCAGCCAGTCAAAGTTATATCTTCCCTCTTCCGGCTCCAGCACTGCCCAGGAAAACATTCCCATGGAAACGGTATTGATATGAGCTTTTTTGAAATATTCGATATCTTTTTTCAGAATATCCGGTCTGTCCAGCCACTGCTCAGGGTTGTAATCGCCGCCGTGCAGATAATGGTCATATCTGATCTGCTCTGCCATTTTTTTATCTCCTTATGATTTGATTCGCATCAAGCGGATAAAAGCATCCGCTTCGCTACGAAGCTTTATACCAGACAACTGCTCTGGTTAAGAAAAGGATACTGCATAATTCAGTTAAAGCATATTATACAATATACCTAAAGATTTCAGCAGCATCCTTTTTGTTTTAAAATTATTTTACAGCTCCAGTAATACCCTCTGCGAACTGTTTCTGTAATACGAAGAATACGATCATGGTCGGAATGGAACAGAATAATACGCCGCACATCAGCATGCCGTAATCCGTTACATATCCTGTGATCAGATTGGCGATCAGCATCGGCATGGTCATCGCCTTATTATCTGTCATGATTACCTTCGGCCACAGATAGGAATTCCATGCATTCATAAATGTGATAACTGCTGCCGCCGCATAAGTAGATTTCATAGTCGGGATAAACATCTGGAAAAAGATCCTTACCTCGCTTAATCCGTCAATCCGTGCTGCCTCAATGATATCGATAGGAAATGCTCTGGCATTCTGACGGAACATCATGATCATAAATGGTGTGGAAATGATCGGGAGGATAAAGCCTACCGCTGTATTTAAGAGTCCGGCTTTTGAAAACATCTTAAATAAAGGAACCATCGTTGCAACCTGCGGAACCATCATGGCAAGAAGCAGGATGGAAAACAGTCTGTCTTTCCATCTGTCATGATATACCTCAAAGCCATAACCTGCGATAGAACAGATCAGAAGGCAGATCACTGTAGTAAGAACTGCATAAAACAGAGAGTTTCCAAGAGCTCTCCACAGCGGCTGCTGTGCAGTCAGGTTTTTAAAGTTCTGCATAAAATATGTACCCGGAAGGATACGGCCTCTGGATACATCTGTGGATGTATTGGTTGCCGCAGAGATCATCCAGTACAGTGGAAATACAGAGATAAATGATACGATGATCAGAAAAATATATGTAGGGATCAATCTTCTCTGAATTGCGGATTTATTCTTTTTCTCAGTCACGTGTATCACCTACTTTCAAATTGATAAAGGCCAAGATCGCTACCATGATAAATATGATAAATGACATTGCTGCCGCATATCCGAAGTTTGGCACGTTGATGAAGCATGTATTATAAACATAATGGGACATTGTGATGGTTGAGTTCGCCGGGCCACCTTTTGTCAGGTTGACAGACTCATCAAACAACTGCAGTGTACCATTGATCGACATAATAAATGTCATGATAATTGTTGGTTTCAGAAGTGGTACGGTAATTTTCCAGAAGGTCTTCCAGCCATTGGCACCATCGATCTTTGCTGCCTCGTATACAGAATATTCAATATTCTGAAGACCTGCCAGATAGAACACCATGTTATATCCTGTCCATCTCCAGATCAGTGCGATGATGATCACGATCTTTGCACTTGTGGAGTTACCCAGGAAATTATAGCCAGTTGTTAAAATTCCAAGTTTGATCAGGATGCTGTTGATCAGACCGTCTGTTGCAAACATAGAACGGAAGATCAGAGAATAAGATACAAGAGATGTTGCACATGGAAGAAATACACATGTACGGAAAAAGCCTTTAAATTTCAGATCCTTGTTATTCAGAAGCTGTGCAAGCAGGATCGCAAGGACCAGCATGATCGGTACCTGAATAATAAGATACAGGAAAGTATTGACGATGGACTGCTGGAATACCTTATCCATCATGATACGTTTATAGTTACTGAAGATCGGATCCGCAAACCTCATGTTTGCTCCGGCACCTGTCTGTAAAGAAATGATAAATGCACGGATCATCGGATAAAAACTCATGACAGCGATCATGATCGTTGCCGGTGCCAGAAAGATCCAGCCCGCCGCTCTCTGTTTCGCTACCAGAGACATGCCACTTTTTTTGGAATTCACAGGAACTCCTCCTTTCAAACATCTAAACCTTTACATAAGACAAGGGACTGCATGCAGTCCCCTGCTATGTATTTCTTTAATATTTCAGCTTTACTCTGTCATCTTGAATGCCAGTGTATCCTGTGCTTCCTGAAGTGCAGATTCTTTGTCTGTGCCATTTACGATATTGACAACAGCTGTGTTGATGCACTCTCTTGCCTCATAATGATACGGAGTTTTTGTAAATTCCGGAATGTGTGAAGAGTACTCTACAATTGTTGAAAAGATCGGCTGGTCATTAAAGAACTCACTTGGCTCATTGTAAACCTTAGACTCACCAGCAGGCAGGTAGCAGGAAATCGCACCCGTTTCCGGAAGGATCGTATCATAGAAGTCTGTGCTGGAACCAAATGTACTTGCAAGGAAGTCCTCAGCGAGCTCTACATTCTTGCAATTGGATGTAATGTACCAGGAAGATCCACCGTTGTTTGCATAGTTTGTAGCTGTATCAACGCCATCGACCTTCGGTATTGTTGTGATCTGCCACAGACCCTTCTGATCCTCAGTTCCCATCAGTGTAGCTGTGATCCAGTTACCGTTAACGATACCGGCAGCCTCTCCGCCTGTGATCGTAGAAATGTACTCATCCCAGTTATTTACTAATTTAACAACATTGTTCTTAACAAGATCCACATAAAGATCTACACATTTTTCTGCTACATCGTTGCCAACGATATAAGCCTCTCCGTCATCATTTACGAAGTTTGCTCCACAGGACTGGATCATCATCATCAGAGTATCGCCGCCTGTTGCTTCACTTGTAAGGAGATATTTACCTGTTTTTTCATGAATATCTTTACCGATCTCCATGAATTTACTCCATGTGATATCTGTAAGGTCATCAATGGTATATCCTGCTTCTTCCAGGATATCTGTACGATAGCAGGCAATTGCTGCACCGTTATCAAACGGAACTCCGTAATGTGTGTCATCAATCATGGAGTAGGACTGTTTCAGCTTTCCGAAATCATCCCAGTTGATATCCATATCTTTCAGATCTGTAAATGCGTCCGGATAGCTCTTCAGATATTTCTGATAGCTGTTATCCTGCATCAGGACGATATCCGGAAGTGTACTGTAATCTCCGGCGTTTGCAGCTGTTGTAAGTTTGGTCTGGCAGTCATCAGAAGATGTCTCGACAACATCCACCTTAAAACCCTCATGATCCTTTGCATACTGCTCACCAGCAATGTTCATGGATTTGATATTGAAATTCTGATCCCACGCCCATACGGTCAGTGTGTTATCATCATTACCTTTTGCATATACTGCTGTAGTTGTTGCAGCAAAAGACATTGCCATGATACCTGTCATTAACACTGCGAGTAATTTTTTCTTCATTTACTTTTCCTCCTTTATTAAACACTTCCCGTTTGCTTATGAGTGTATTATAGCACCCGCATTCCGGCCGTAGTTTGCAGAACCGTTCATATAATATGCATTTTCAACCATTTTATTAATTATACACTATTACTCCGCTATATTTCCATAAAAAATATGCATTTTGATGGTTTCCTTTTTTTATATTCGTCAGGATGCCAAAAAAAGCCTCCTTTTTCGTCATTATGCAAACATTTTTCGTCAAAAAAGAAGGTTTTTGTTTCTATTTCATAAAATTTCATATTGTTTTTCATACATATTTCACAAACATTTCTACATATTATGCAAAATAAACCCTTTCAGGGAACTGTGTTTTCATCGTATGCAGCATTTCCTCTGTCAGATCCAGAAGAAGTTTTATTTTACGTCCATCTTCCTGAATGATCATGGTATAGTAAGGCACATCATCTTCATAAGAGGTATAATCGTATTTTTTCAGTTTCTCCGTTCCGGTATTCTTTTTATATTTTGCCACTTTTTCATGATAGTGAGGTGCTGTCACTTCCATCTCCTCAAGATTCAGCACGTGAGCTGTTTTACGATATTTTTTTCCATAGATCACATCTATGGTCAGTTGTCCGTTTTCCATAGTATATTCATAGTCTCTCTGGCTGAATATGTCATAAGCAAAGTAAAGCAGCGCCAGAAGAAATCCCGGAAGCATAAATGCCTGAGAGATCGTGATACCCATCAGTACAAAAATTGCCGCAAAGATCACCATTACTTTTCTGAGAGCTCCTGACATATGTTTCTTTTTTCTGGAGACCTGCTCCACAATCCTGTAATCGTACATTTCTTACCTCTTTCTATCTGCCCGATCCGCATACAGTCTGATATTTCTATTCTGTCGTGACAGATCCACAGATCTGGCTTTGTTGTTTTACCAGCCTTCCTCTGAATGGATGTCAAACTTAAGAAGCTGCTGTTCATAGTTCTCCGGACGTTTTCTCCACTCCAGAGGTGTCATTCCCGTAACCTGACGAAAATTCCGGTTAAATGTGGAATTGGTGATAAAACCACACTTATGTGCTATATCTGCAATTGGCTGATCTGTTTTTTTCAGATAATCACAGGCCGCCTGGATACGGATCGTATTGATGTATTCCAGCGGACTCATCTTCATATAAGTCGTAAATATCCGGCGCAAATGAGTTTCACTGATATGACAGTATTCTGCCAGTTCGTCAATACGAAGATCCTCCATGTAATGATCAGAAATATAATCCTGAAACCTAGAGATCATATCCATGACTTTTCCTCTGCCTTCGCTGTAACGTTCTTCGCCTGAATCCCGGTTTATCCTTGCGATTTCCACAAGAAGCGATGCCAAAACTCCCTTAGCTTCTTCCAGATAAAATTCCTCTCCATCCCGCATGATATCCAGGATCTTAAGGATCTTACCTGCCATGGATCGGTTTTCTTTTTCATTCAGAAAAAGTGATCTGGAGTTGATCCGCTGAACGATTTTTTCTTTTTTTACCGAATTATTAATAAATTTATCCATGAATCCTTCTACATCAATATAAAGATACTCCCAGCGGCTGATAGTTCCGATATCACTGTTTGTGGTATGTGGATAATTGGATGGGATCACCGTAAATTCCCGGTCATGAAACTGTACCTTATCCTCTCCAAGTATCATAAATCCCTGTCCTTCATAGCAGAATCCGATTTCCAGATAATTATGAAAATGGAGATAATCGATATCGTTCCCATAATTCTGAACCCCCTTCTGTCCAAGCAATGCAAGGATGGGGCTCCCCTCCGGCATCTTATAATATCGAAGCTCCATTTTGGGTTTTCGTTTTTTTGCCACAAATATTCCTCCGTATATTTTCTGTTCCAATATTTACTGATCTTTCTGTTATATTACAGCCATACATAGAAAAAAGCAACCTGCAGGATAACAATACTTGATAACTCTTGTTTCTGCAGATTGCAATTTTTATATCAGCTATTTACTTTTTATCTGTTTATTCCTCATCCAGGTAATATCTTCCATATGCATCTGCCGCTTTGATTGCTGCAAATACAGTTTCCGGTGTAACTTCAAATGGCATGTTGTGAAGTGTATCATTCTCCGCACATGCAGTTGTGGCAACTTCCATAAGCTGCTCATCAGTTACCTTCCCAGCTCCAAGCTCTGCCAGAGTAACAGGAAGTCCTACTTCAATGCACCATAAGATGATCTCTTCCAGATCTTCCTGGGGAATATTCTCCAGTACCAGCTGTGTGATGGTTCCGAATGCAACTTTTTCTCCATGATACATATGATGGCATTCTTCCAGTACAGTAAATCCGTTATGGATCGCATGTGCACCTGCAAGTCCTGCACTTTCAAAACCAATTCCAGAAAGAAGTGTATTAGCCTCAATCACTTTCTCAACTGCCGGTGTGCATACGCCTGCTTCCAGAGCTATCTTAGCTTTTACGCCCTCATCCATCAAGGTATTAAAGCAAAGTTCAGCCAGTGCCATGGCAGCCTCTGTTGTCTTACCTCCTGCACAGGAAGTTGCTCCGCTTCTCTTGCATGCCCTTGCCTCAAAATATGTTGCCAGTGCATCTCCCATACCAGCCACAGTAAGACGAACCGGCGATTTGGTGATGATATCTGTATCCATCAGAACAAGATTCGGATTCGCCGGAAGAAACAGATATTTTTCAAAAACTCCTTCTTCTGTATAAATAACAGACAAAGCACTGCAAGGGGCATCTGTAGATGCGATCGTCGGACAGATAAATACCGGTGTTCCCGCATAGTATGCAACTGCCTTCGCTGTATCAAAGATCTTTCCTCCACCAATACCAATAGTAAGATCACACTGCTCATCTTTTACGATCTTTACCAGACGATCAATCTCACTGTTACAGCATTCTCCGTTAAAATAATCAAAAATCACCTCACAGGTACTCTCAGCAAAACTCTCTTCGATCGTTTTACCGATTCTTTTATATCCGCCTTTACTGATCAGAACCAACGCTTTTTTTCCGCTCTTTGCAGCATAAGTTCCAAGATTCTTCATTTCTCCCGCACCCTGTAAATATTTGGACGGACTGATTAAAATTTTCGCCATTTTTATACTTCCTTTCTTTGTTTTCAGAAGTCAGCCTCCACATCCGGCTTTTGTATTTATATTATAATTGCTGTACTTTTTTATTGCAAGGATTATTTGAGGATTTATGCAGCATCACCTGATCTGAAAAGCTGTTAAGCAATTTTCTTTTTCTCCCAACAAAAAAACTATTTTCGGAGACATTGCCTGAATTTCACCAACCAAATGTTCAAAACAACTATCGATTTCTTTTCTATTAGGATAACGCAATTTTTGTTCCTCTGTTAAAGGAAGGCATTTTACTAAATTTGTTTTATATGTGATTACCTCTCCACACAATTCCTCTATCTTTTGAATCAACATTGCAAATTAAGATATTTTGCAACTCCGCCAAGCCCTATGTCTGAATTGGCAAACTTATCAAATATAATTCGGATTGCTTCAGCTTCGGTTTCTTCTATTGTCTTCTCCGAACACTGCATTGTGCAGGTCGGATATTTGAGCTATCCGAAAACCATTAAATGCGGCAGGGATACGATTGCTTGAAACAGTCACCGTATATTATCAGCTACACTATAACAAACCGATTTTTTACTTTTCATGCAAAATAAAAGAGATCCTGGCATAAAGGAATCTGACGTATTTTCCATCAGATTATTTTATCCTGAGACCTCTTGTGTTATCATATGGTTTTGTAACCACGAAATAAAAAGCAGAAACCTCCCCGACCAAAGTTCGATTTCTGCTTTCACCCAAACATAGCTTACGCTACATTCATGCATACCTATGATAACAGTTAATACAGAAAACTACAACCTTATTTCTCAGGATTTTTACAATAAAACAATGGATTCTCTCGATCTGAACCTTATTTCATGTACCTGCGGTCACTCCGGCTGTCTCATCCGCCATGGCTCTTATAAACGCAGTGTCCAGCTTGCTGACAGAATCATCTCCCTTTCTGTTGTTCGTGTGTACTGCAAAGCATGTGGGCATACCCATGCGCTGTTACTTTCATCCATGATCCCGTATTCCCAGATCCCTCTGGTTCTGCACGTCCGTCTGATCCATGCTTATGAGCATGAGACCGGATTCCAAAACATACTGGCAGAACAGTACCTCGTGGATGAAAACAACCTGAAATCCATCATCCGGAACTACCGTTTACATTGGAAGCAACGGTTGCTCTCCATGAGGCTTCACCTCCCCGATATCCCCAGCCTGATTTCAGGATGTTTTTCCCTCTTTTCCAGACAGTTCATGCAGATTAAATCAACCTCCAATAAACTTTTTATCCTGCCAACATAACCTTACACGACAGGTCTGGTTTTATCCCTTATCCTTTAGAAAAAGGAGGCAGATGAAATCTATGAAACAAGAAAAACAACAGGAAATCGCACTGATGCGCTATGGCACCATCGCACCGATTATTGCAGGACTTGATGAACGTTATCCAAGCAAGACCGCTTTTTACACGGAAATTTCTGCAAAAGGACTCATGGGACCCGACGGGAAGCTCCATCATTATGCTCCCGCCACCATTGAAAAATGGTATCTGGACTATCAGAACCATGGTTTTGAAGGTCTCGTCCCGAAAGGGCGCTCAGATGCCGGCATGAGCCGCAAGCTTGACGAAGAACTTCAGGAGAGAATCCGGTATTTCAAGACCAACTATCCACGCATGTCTGCGGCCGCTATTTACAGGCAGCTGAAATCCGATGGCTCTGTAATAAACGGACAGGTATCCGAATCCACCGTCAGCCGCTTTGTGAAACGGCTTCAGTCGGAACTGCGGCAGACACCGAACAAGGATATGCGCCGATATGAACGCCCCCATATCAACGAAGTCTGGTGCGGGGACAGCAGTGTCGGTCCCCGCCTTACAGATTCGGACGGAAAAAAACACCGGGTCTATATCATTGCCCTGATCGATGATGCCAGCCGGTTCATTACCGGGATCGATGTGTTCTACAATGATAACTTTATCAATCTGATGTCCGTTATGAGATCAGCCATAGCAAAGTACGGGCGCCCCAAAGTTTTCAACTTTGACAATGGGAAATCTTATAAGAACAAACAAATGGAACTCCTGGCTGCAAGGATCGGTACAACACTCAGTTACTGCCAGCCATACACTCCTACCGGAAAAGCCAAGATCGAGCGATGGTTCCGGACCATGAAGGATCAGTGGATGGCAGCCCTTGATATGCGGGATTTCCATTCACTGGAAGAACTGAGGGGAAGCCTGCATGCTTTTGTCCAGAGATACAACCAATCCCCCCATTCTTCCCTCCACGGGCTGTCCCCACAGGACCGCTTCTTTTCGGAACCGGAACAGATCCGCAGGCTTTCTGAGGAAGACATCACCCAAAACTTCCTTCTGGAGATTGAACGCCGGGTATCTGCTGACAGTGTGATCGTCATCGACCAGATTGAATACGAAGTTGATTACCGTTTTGCACGGCAGCGCATCCGTCTGCGCTATTCTCCGGATATGAAAGAGATCTTCATCGTGGAATCGGATGGAACACTAACCCCGATCCGACTTCTGAACAAAACGGAAAACGCATTGATAAAAAGAGAAAAAGTACACTTATGTAAAGGAGACGAATGAGCATGGATTATACTGCAAGATACGGATTGGAATTCAATCCTTTCCTGAAAAACTCAAAGGAAGTCCTCGTAGAAACACAGGAGTACAAGGAGGTTCTGTTCCGGCTGGACTACCTGCTTACCACAAAAGGTTTCGGGCTCCTCACCGGAAGCGCCGGAAGGGGAAAGACCACCGCAGTCAGGAACTGGGCTTCGGGACTGAACACTTCCCTTTATAAAGTGATGTATTCCAGTCTTTCCACCCTGACCGTAAATGATTTTTACCGGAACCTTGCCACTGAGCTCGGAGCCCAGCCTGCATTCCGCAAGACCGATAACTTCAAGATCATCCAGGATGAGATCAACCGTCTCGTACTTGAAAAACGACAGACGCCTGTCATTATCATAGATGAAGCGAACTATATCGGAAACGCAGTGCTCAATGACTTAAAAATGCTGTTCAACTTTGAAATGGATTCCAAAGACCGGGCAGTTGTTCTTCTTTCTGGTCTGCCACAGCTCAACAGCACCCTGCGCCTGAGCATCCACGAACCTTTCCGCCAAAGGATTGTCATGAATTATAACCTGGAAGGTATGACAAAAGCAGAAGGACATTCCTATGTTACTGCCAAGCTGAATGGCGCAGGATGCACACAAACGGTATTCGAAGACAATGCACTGGAAGCAATCCTCAATGCAGCGAATGGGACCCCACGTATGATCAACAAACTGTGTAATGCAAGTCTGTTGGTTGGAAACAGCTCAAATTTAAATATCATAACCGCCGATGCCGTCATGCAGGCAATCAATGACTGTGAACTCGGATAGCTTTAGAAACCATCATGTAAGATAATCTGCATGATGGTTTTTTCTCATAAAATAACGTGCCTGAAGCGTCCAAAAATATATGCTTCATCCCATCGTTAGGTGCTCTGAAAGACCCGTTTTAATCTGATGGAAACGGCAGCGTTTAATTTGCCGAATAACAACCGTACTCAACATCAAAGCTGTATTGCTCCACATAGTCCAAATAATCAAAGCAGCAATCAACGTACATACAGAAATCAAAGTTTTTTTAGATAATCGTTTTTTCATGGTGTTCTCTGTCCTTTTCATTCTACTACTGTAAATTAGTCCGTAGTTTCAATCTCTTAGAATAGTCTTGAATAAATCTTATTGCTTCATCTTTGGAAAATCCTAATGCAAACATATTATCGAAGTAAGAACAACAAAGTACCTTTGCAGTATCCTCTCGCTCTTTGCTATGTACTGTTCATCTGTGGTTACAGAATATTGACCGTTTCGGTATGACACAATCAATTTATCATTACTCACAATCTTATAAGCCCTCATAACAGTATTCGGATTGATATGCAGTATCTTTGCCATTTCTCGAACAGATGGGATTTTTTCGCCTGCTGAAAGTTGTCCACTATAAATCGCACACCTTATTTTTTTTATAAGTTGCAAATAAATATGTTCCACATCGTGAAACACCCATTCATCATAAATCATAGATTTTATCTCCTTTATCACACCAACAGACAATACGATAAAAAAAATTGCCTGATTTACTCATTCGCTTTTTGACCAGAAAAAGTACAATGAAACCATCAAACGAAAAGGAGATTAAAATATGGCAACATTATTAAAAGCAAATGAGGTAACAAAAATTTATGCCAAAGGGCAACGTCCAAGCCTAAATAAAGTATCTTTCAATGTAGCAGAAAGTGAATTTATCGCTATTATGGGTGCTTCTGGCTCTGGAAAAACTACATTGCTTAATGTTCTTTCCACTATTGATACCCCTACAAGTGGCAGCATTGTAATTAATGGTGTTAATTTAAAACAATTGAGCGACACAGGTGCAGCGGATTTCCGCAGGGATAATCTTGGATTTATTTTTCAGGAATACTTTTTACTTGACAGCCTTACCATCCGAGAAAACATCTCTGTTCCACTCACTTTACAAAAGCTTCCGCATAAAAAAATCGAAAAAATGGTGCGAAGTTTAGCAGAACGCTTTGGCATTGCCTCTCAGTTAGACAAATATCCAAACGAGCTGTCTGGCGGGCAGAGACAACGGGCATCGGCGGCAAGAGCCATTGTAAAACAGCCAAGTATTTTATTTGCTGATGAACCGACAGGAGCATTGGACTCAAACTCTGCTACCGAATTATTAAAAACTTTGAAAGAAGCAAATGAAGAATTGCATACCACTATACTAATGGTCACACATGATGCATACGCTGCAAGTTTTGCTAACCGTATTCTGATTTTCAAAGACGGAAGCATTATACACGAACTTCTTAAACAGGATGCCGATAGACGAACATTCTATGAAACCATTGCACAGGAAGTAACCAAATTAGATACGGAAAGATAAGGGGGCAAAATTTATGAATAATTTATCAATGGCACTTAAAAATCTTAGAAAAAATTTTTCATTTTACGCCCTTTACCTGCTTTCTGTATCATTTGTAATTACTGTCTTTTTTGCATTTACTTCATTCTCAATGAATACAGTTATGCTTGAAAAGATATCTGGTAACGGGCGGGTTGAAATGATGTGTAACGTAATTTCTGTATTCCTAATGGCTTTTGTTGTTTTTTATATGTCATATTCCAACCGTTTCTTTTTACGTCGTCGAACAAAAGAACTTGGTGTTTACGCATTATTAGGATATAGAAAAACCACAGTGTTGTCATTGCTGACAACAGAGAATTTACTGGTTTGTTTTGGAGCGTTTATAGTAGGAATACTTCTCGGTAGTTTTTTTCATAAAGGCATTGTTTTTGGCATAACCAAGTTACTGGATTTATCTATCAATAATTCAAAAATACCCTTTTTCAATATCAATGCCATTGCAAAAACAGCTTGCTTTATTTTTGCTATCGTGATTGTATTGATGCTGTCTAACAGCAGGTTTCTTTTCAAGACATCGCTTATGGGATTAGTTAGATTTGAAAAAAGTGCTGAACAAAAAATGAAATTTCATGCTGTTCCCGCCATCGTTGGCTTTTGCTGCATTATTTTGGGGTATGTTCTTGCATTGGATATCTTCAGAGGAGATAAATCTGTTTGGTTTTCGATTGGTTATACCCCCATTGCCATGCTGACACTTGTACTCGTAGTTGTGGGAACAATACTTTTTATTTCATCCTTTCTTCCTTTTGTAGTACAAATAAGTAAAAACAACAAACGGAAGTTTTATACAGAAACAAAAATAATTACTTCCCCGAATTTCATATACCGTATGCGTTCAAACTCTAAGACTTTAATCATGCTTACACTGTTATCCGCAGCAACGCTTACCGTCTCCAGCGTTATGGCTTTATCTTTATACTATCCAATAGCTGCTGTGGCACGTATGGCACCGTCAGAAATTGAATGTAGAATTGAAAATGAAAGCGAAATAGATGCAATCAAACAAATTGTAAATGAGCATTCGTCCAAAAATGATGTTTCATTCCTGCAAACGAATATTTATAAAGTTACATCTACTTCCGAACAAGTTCCTTTGGAATATAGTGCAGGAAGCTCTAAAGGTGATTCAGACAACGAAAAAATTCTGCGAAATGCAGGGTTTGAATGTATCTCTTATTCAAACTATATAGCTCTCTTAGAAGCGCAAGGAAAAAAAAGGGCTTTGGAACAAATTGGCGAGCTACACGATAGTGAGTGTATTTTAGTAAAATACCAGCCAGCTTCAGACAATGACGAAACGGGTAATGTTTATCCTTTGCTTATAGGTAATGAAGAAATATCTGTAACAGTCATCGCAACTACTTTAGATAATCCCATTTCATTTGCAAATAGCATTGGTACTTTGATTGTAAGTGACGACTTATATGATGTAATAGCAGAAGAAATTAGCCCCGAAACGGAAGTCCTGAGTATAAATGGGCAGTCAATCAAAGATAATGAAGCTCTGTTTCTTGATTTATCCGAATATTTAAATGATAGTCCTTATTTACAGGGAAACTCGCATAGGATACATGAGATATTTTTCCTAAGCAGTTCAACCTTCTTACTGCTTGGATTTCTTGTAATCTTGTTTTTTATCGCAACTGGAAGCATATTATATTTTAATAATCTTTCTGCCATAAGCGATTCGAAGGCTGATTATGAAATCTTAAGAAAAATGGGATACACAGACAGAACGGTGAAAAAAATAATAAAGAAGCAGACGATATCCTTTTTTAGTATTCCGTTTTTATTCGGGTTGGTAGACTGTGTCTTTGCAACATTAGTATACAGGACAGCCCTTATGCAGAACATTCTGAAAGAAAGCCTTATTCTGTATATTCCTACGTTTATCGCTATTCTGCTTACATTTATAATTTATATGATATATTACTGTATGACTGTCCATACTTGCTGTAAAACAGTTCTAAAGAAATAAAAAGCTATATGAAATCATCGAGTTTTATAGCTCGGCGATTTCATACACTTTATTTGTTCACAGAGAGATAGTATAATTTAATGAGAAAATAGGAAGGAGGCAAAACATGAAGCAAACAATTTTAAAGCTACTGCTTTTTATAAATTCTATTTTACTCATTGCATATATGGGACTGACCGCTCATGCAGATTTTCATTTAAACACCAGAGGTGTCATTCCCTTATTTTTATCGTCTTTGCTGCTAATAGATGTTACTTATGTAAGTTCCTGCAACATTAGGGAAAATAAAACTATTTCCCTATTTTGTGGTTTATTAGCATTGGAAAGTTGGTATATACTCTTAGCTGCTTCGGGCAACTCCATCACAAACAATATTTTTTTCGCTTTAAGCCCGGTAATATGGTGTGTTTCCATTAAATTCATACTAATGTTTTTGTTCCAAAACAGCGGATACAAATATCAGAAATTAATTAATCTCTGCCTGACGGGAACTTGTATTTTTGCTCTTATTGGCGTATTGGTGTCAAGTAAAATATTTTTCCTTCTCTATTTCATACAATTTATGGCAAGCTGGCTGTGTTTTATTTTTACAGTGATATATCATAGAAAAAGAGTTGCTTTTGTTTTTAAGTCAGAATGGAGGCATATCATTTTCTCCCTTATAGCAGTTATAGTTTTATTCCTTACTTATTATTTTTCAACAATGAGAGTTCCTGAACATCTTTCAAATTTTGGTGTATATATTCCTATACTATTGTTTTGGGTAAGCATCCACGGTATCATACTGAAAGAACATAACAGCCTTCCATTATCTGTCGTATTCAATAATCGCCAATTAACATTACTTATTTTTTCAGGAGTAATTATTTTTAGTTTAATAGCAATAATTTTAGATGGTGGATATTCTTTGCTTTTTATTATGCTGGATGCCCTGTTTGCGTTTTTATATGTTTGCAATATTGCTTTGGATTTCAATTTCAAGAAAGGACATAATAAGATAATCAAGGAAAGCAAATACCATGTCGCACTACAACAATTACAACGGGAAGAACAATTAAATCTTGAATTTGCAAACTTTCTCCACGATGATATTCTTCAAGACCTGCTTTCTGTAAAAAATATGATGAAAAAAGCAGACCGCCCTGAAGTACAGAAAATTATCACGGAAACTCTCGATAATATGAATACTTATATTCGTGAGCAAATGCAGGATTACCATCCTACGTTGCTTCCAAAACTTACTATAAAGGAAAACTACCAAAACTTGCTTGATGGTATTTCGCAATCTTTTCCGAATCGTAATATCTGTGTCTCCTTTGATTGTTCAGACTCCTTATTTCTGGTTGAGCCATACAATATCTTTGTGTACCGCCTGCTGAAGGAACTTGTCACGAATGTTTACAAACATTCGACAGGGGAAAAAGCATGGATAACCCTTACGCAGGATAATAGGATTATAATACTGAGTGTGAGTGACAATGGAACTGTTGATGCAGATGTTCTCTTATCTGCTGACAGGTTAAAACATCGAGGACTTGCAATGATTACGGAACGAGTGAATGACATGGATGGCTCTGTAACTATATCTAATAACCATCCACATGGGATTTGCGTACAAACGATATTGCCGATGAAAGGAGATGTTTCTTATCAACATTTTGTTAGTAGATGACCATGCTTTATTTTCTAAAAGTTTGGAGATTGCATTGTCAGATTATTCAGAAATTGAAACCTTTGATAGTATCAATGATGTTTCTCAATTAGACAATTATATTGTATCTAAGAAACCAGACATCATCCTTATGGATATAAACTTGAAGAATATATCTTCTGAGGATGGTCTGGAATTAGCCAAACAAATACTAAGTTGCTATCCAGAACAAAGGGTTGTAATTCTGTCTGGTTATGATTTGCCTGTATATCGAAGTGAAGCAAGAAAAATAGGCGCAAAAGGATTTGTTAATAAAAATATTGAACCTGAAAAGCTCATATCTATTCTTTCTAAAATAATGCAGGGGATACTTTATTTTGACAGGAAAATTCCATCCATAGAAGGATTGACCGATAGTGAGAAACAAATTATACAGCTTATAGCAGAGGGACAAAAGCGAAAAGACATATCAAGCACACTTTATATTAGTGAACGTACCTTATCAAATCATTTGCAGCATATATTTGAAAAACTTGATGTTGCATCAGCGGTTGAAGCCGTGACAAAAGCTATTCAACTCGGATACATCCCGCCAATATGTTAATTAAGAGCCGATGAGCTTGTGAAACAGTTTACAAGTTCATCGGCTCTATTTAGTTACACGAAACCATACCTCTAATAACAAGAGATTATATATCTCATTATAAGAGATTTTACATCGTTTAATTGGAAGCTACATCTCTGTAAAATATAAGAGTAACATTTTCAGAGAATAGGTGGTGAGCTAATGGACGAAAGGAACAATAATTTTGACTTCGATTTTACTCCGATAGGACAGGCTATCAAAAAAGCCCGTGAAGCCAGAGGGATGCCAAGGGAGCAACTATCTGGAATAATCGGCTATGCTCCCAGACATATTCAGTCTATCGAAAACGAGGGGCAGTATCCAAGTATCGAGCTATTTACAATATCCTTTGCCATCAGTCAGATTTACTCCACTTGCCACAACACTTTCCCTGCATAAAATATTTTCTTATCTTCTCCATTCCTTCTGCATCCATCTGATACTGATCTGCAATAGTTCCATTTTCAAAATGAATGACATCAGTGCAACACTCTATAATCAGTTCCAAATCATGTGTGATCACATAAACCGAAATTCCGGCATCCCGCACTTCTCTTAGAACCTCTGCAACCTCCAGCATATGCTTATGATCAAGACCACTGGTTGGTTCATCCAAAAACAGCACAGAGCGCCCAGAGGCAATTGCAGATGCGATAGCCACCCGCTGCTTCTGACCTCCGGAAAGTGACATTGGATGACGGTCTTTGACTTTTATCAGATCCAGCATTTCAAGAAATTTGTCTGCTTCTTTCTCATTTTCTTCTTTCATGCTGATCATAACTTCATCCTGTATTGTCTCTGTAAAAAGCTGATGGTTTACTTCCTGCATGACCATATAACAGGCTTTCAGCCTTTCTTTTGGTCTGTAAGTTTTTCCATTCCAGATGATTGTGCCACATTGTTTTTCCAAACCACAGAAACAACGGGAAAAAGTAGATTTTCCAGCTCCATTATTGCCCGTAATTGCGACAATCCGATTTGCCGGAATCTCACATTCTCTGATATATAAAATCTGTGGGCCATTCTTATATGCAAAATTAAAATCATGAAGCTCCATTGTGGTTCTTTCTGATATCAACATCTCTGGCATAAGGAGATTTTCCAGAACATAAGCCCGCAGTCCCATCTCTCCCCGCTTTTCTTCTGTCAGATTTTCAAACTCTGTGGCTGAATAATCCTGAATAATCTGTCCCTCTTTCATATAAATAAACCGATCCGCCAGCCCACGCAGATAATACAGGCGATGCTCCGATATAATAATCGTTTTTCCCTGTTCCTTCCAGTGGGCGATTATTCTTCGCAGATCCATGATTGAAGCTGCATCCAGATTAGAAGAGGGTTCGTCCAGGACAAAAATATCCGGTTTCATGATAGAAACCCCTGCACAGGCAATCTTCTGCTTCTCTCCACCTGAAAGCTGAAAAATATTGCGTCCAATCAATTTTTTCAGATGCAGCTCCTGAATTGTAGCCTGCAATCGATCTTTGATTTCTTCCTTTGGCATTCCAAGATTTTCACATCCAAAAGTAATCTCGCTTGTTGTATCTACATTAAAAAACTGTGACCGTGGATTTTGAAAAACACTTCCAACAATTTTTGCTGTATCATACAGTGGCTGCTGCGAAACATTTATCCCATTTATCCATATCTCACCAGTTAATTTTCCTTCATAATAATGTGGAATCAACCCATTGATCATTCGAGTGAGTGTTGTTTTTCCACAACCGCTCTCCCCACATAGCACAATAACCTGACCATCTTCTATCTCCAGATCAATATCCCGGATTCCCACAGAATATTCATTATTTTCTCCATATGTAAATGTTGCATGATCTATTTTTATCATAATGTACTACCTCAAAAAACAATATACTGATGCAAAAAGAACAATATAAAGCATGCAAAGCAAACAACAATGGCAATAAAATCCTGTACATGAAAGCCAATCTCGCAGACATTGGTTCTTCTGATCGGTGCACCAAGTCCCCTTGTTAGAGCTGCTGCAGACAACTCATCACCAATTTTTATTACGGATACCATCAATGGTATCAGCCGGTATTCAATCATAAGGAATGGATTTTTACCACCAAAACGGATATTTCTCATTTTCATTGCATCCCTGATTGCCTGATATTCTTCCTTGATTGTAGGAAAGAAACGGAAAATAACTGACAACGGTATAATGATTTTTTCTGTGACATGCATCCGCTCCATTGCACTGATAAACTCACTTACAGATGTAGAAGAAATCAGATATGCACCTGTCATAATTCCCGGTGCAAAACGCGTCATAATTGATGTTGCTGCCAATATCAGAAAAGAAATCATACCACTCCAAACATTCAATGCCAGCCGCTCCAGTACAAAGCATACTGCATAGAGAACTGCATATTTACCGGCTGTTTTGAATTTGTGCTCTGACAAAATCAATGCAAATGGTATAAGGCTTAGTATTGGTTTCACTATATTCATGATTCCATCATTGCTGGTACTGAACATCAATGTTGTAATCGTTATAAGCATAAACAATTTTGTTCTAGGATCTAAAACAATTCCATTTCTGCTGTCAACAGTAGCAGATAATATCTCATCCATTACACGATTCCTGCTTTTACAAAGTGTTTTTTGAGCAACGCTTTTCCAATCATTCCTCCAATGATTGCGCAGATAAAGATACCTGCAATCACAAGAACAATGCTCCACATAGGCATGACAGCCATTACTTTATCTGCATACTCTTTACCAAAACTGGCTGCGAAGCTGGCTCTTGAATCTTCTACCATGAAGTACATTGGAATATATGTACCAACCATCCAGAGACTGAATACTGCATATCCAATCAGGCTCCTTTTAGCACTTTTATAATTGCCAAATTTCAGAATCAAATCTCCCAGCAGCCCAAAGATAAGCCCCAAAGGTACACCCCAATATCCCATTCCGGTAAGTCCCATCAAAAGGCCACTCAGAATTGCCATCAGCGTTACCATACCAAACTTCTTTACCCTTGTCAGGAATAACATAAATGGAATTCCTGTGATCAGTGTCCACAATGCACCAAGAATCGGAAGAAATATCGGAACAAAGCCAATCGGAATTGCCACACAACATCCGAGTACAAAATAAAGGACTGTGAAAAGTCCCAGATTAATCAGGTCCTTCGCCTGTAATTTGTTATTCATACAGAATACCTCCCTTGTATAATTAGCTCTATCTAACTACTCCATAAAATACCATATGTTTTGTTATATCTCTACAACCAAATATCATTTTAGCTCCAAACAGCATTTGGTTTTATTGTTGACTCTGCTCTCTTCAAATCCTATAATATTATCTGTTACAGGGCAAAAGTACTTATATCAGGAAGATCTTCTATGAAAATTAACGACGTGATCAAAAAATGTATCAAAATACCAGGTATATCCATAAAACAGGCTGAATATAGTATGGAGCTTATATTAAATACGAAGGAAGGTAAAGGTTCGATGACCTTTTTTTCACTTTTTCCCGGTCTGTCTCTGGCATATATTTTTATAAATTCTCCAACCTGGACGGCTCCCGACCTTCGATCAGACAGCTCCATTACAAAAGGTCCATTGCTTCTTAACTATTGTGTGACAGGTCGTTGTGAAATGATCCTGAACAACAAAAATTTTGTCTACATCAAAGACAGAGAACTTTCTCTCACAGAATGCTTCGCCCAAAAAGAATATGTTTATCCAAAGCGCATCTATGAGGGGCTTGAATTCTTTATTGATATAGATACATTTACTTTAGAAAATACATGGGTACAAAATGAATTTAGCATTGATTTCAGAAAAATCTCAGAGATGTTTTGTCCTCATGGAAGCACTTATATATCGACAGCGACCCACGAAACTGAGGAAATTCTCAAAAAACTATGGGAATTATATGATTTTCCGGCCTCTTTTGCAGTCATTCAAATGAAAATATATACGCTCGCTTTATTCTCAGTACTACAAAATTTGGAGGCTATCCCTAAGTCTCAGGCCTGCACTTTCTTTACTGAATCTCAGGTTAATATTGCTAAAAAGGTCGAAAATATCATCACCTCAGACCTAAGGCTGCATCATCCTGCGTGGGAATTGGCTGAATATTTTTCTATCAGCGAAACCAGTCTAAAAAATTATTTTCGCGGTGTTTACGGACAGAATATTTCTGTCTATCTGCGTGAAATGCGTATGAATAAAGCAGGCGAACTGCTTGCCTCAACACGACTGTCTGTAGCTGAGATTGCAGCACAGGTCGGATATCTGAATCAGAGCAAATTCGCCTCTGTGTTTAAAAAGCATTTTGGTGTATCACCTTTGGAATATCGCCGCACCAGACATTTAGACTCCTAAACTCTCCATTTTGTTGCCTCTCTTCTTTCAACAATAAAATGACGATAAATCCCATCCTGTCTCACAAGTTCTTCATGTATTCCCTGCTGTACGGTTTTCCATTCTCCAGAGCGAAAATCCGTTCAGCTTTCTGTACTGTTTTTAGGCGGTGTGCAATCATAATAACAGCTTTATCATTTGTCAGGTACCACCCACTGGTCATTAAAATAACAAATTACATATAATCAAACTTCTTCCGAAGATATATTCTGAGTAGCATGATACCCATATTAATGAGTATAAATAGCAAAATCAAATTCACCGGCAGATATTTTCTAGTTACATCTCCAAGCACTGTTATTCCTGAAAGACTTCCAATTAAAAACATCTGTGAAATTTCATCCCACATTTTTTGTATCGTTTTATTGCTTCTACAATCATTACTATCATAATTGCCAATATAAAAATTATAGCTACGATTGCCAAAATCCTGATAACCCAGGCTTCTCCCCCCGTATAAGCTATTTTCTGATTGAACCCATTATCATAAGTCGGATATACCAACCATTCACAAAATCGAACATACCATGTGAATGGAATCCTAAAAAAATCTATGAAATCATGCTGAAAAGCACCATTCTGTATGATTGCAAACAGGATTACTGTAATGTATCCTATTCCCCAGAAATATTCTGCGTCCCTCATTTTTTCGGTTCTGGCCTTTACTTCTTTTTTCGTTTTACGGATTTCCATCTCTGCACGTTTCTTTTCATTACGGGCTTTTGCTTCTGCCTGTTCCATCTTTTCCTCTGCTTCTTTCTGTTTCTTCTGTGCATCATCTACTGCTTCAACAGATGATTTGTTCACCTGTATTTGTAGTTTAGAGTTCTGGTCCCGAACGTCTCTTATTTCTTCTTCGAGCTGCTCCTGCTCATTAATCCATTTCTGTTCCTCAGATCGTCGTTGCTCTGCTGAAGCGATTGATTCAGCTTCTGCGTTTCGGACAGTTCGGTTGTCAGACACTGAATTTCTACGGTTGATTTCCGAACTTCTTCTCGCAATCTCTGCCTGTCGGATAAGATCGTCTGTTTCTCTTCTTCCAGCATCTGTATCTGCTTTTTCTGTGTCCGCATGAACTCTTTCGCTCTCTCGAAACTCTGCATTAGGAGATCTCTTTCTACTTTGAGCTTGATCGGTGATTCCTCCGGCAGCTGCGATGTCTGTGTCAAGTTCTCTGTAATAATTTCTGAGTTCTTCGGCTGCTCTGCTGTCTCTGATTTCAATATCTCTGGATTTTTTCCTATTTCCATTAAATTCATTCTCTAGTCCCTCCTTGCTGATATCCAAATGAAATGTTTTGAACAGATTACTGTCACGTACTTTCTTTCCCTCTTGGTTCTGAAAAGTAATGTGCTTCCGTTTCTCTGTCCAGTTTACGTTCCATCCGAACTGCTTCATTTTTTCTATAAACTTTTCTTTGCTGATACAATTTTCCAGTGCTTTTAACACTGCCATTGCACAGTCCGCTACAAAGCTATCCTTTACCTGCTGACGGAACAGATTATATTTGTCTTTGCTCCATGCAATGACTTCCCCTTTTTCAATCTGACTTCCATCAAAATGCTTTCCTTTTTCAGCAACGGTCAGTCCTCGTTCCCGGCACATCTGATTGGTAAGCTGTTTCATACGTTCCAGATCTTTTCTGGTGTTATGCAGCTTTCTCCCATCTTCATAACTCACTGAATTAGTAACCAAATGGCAGTGGACATGGTCTTTATCCTTATGCACAGCCACTAAGGTCTGGAATCCACTGAACCAATTTTCTGCAAACTCTTTTCCAAATTCAAATGCCTGCTCCGGGGTGATCTGCTCATCCTTATGCCAGGAAATAATGTTGTGGGCATACATTCTCCCTGTATCTTTATTCCACATCTTCTTTTCTTCCAAAAAGGTTCTGTACACCAGATCATAATTAATTTCATTGTGACAGTACGGGCCTGTTACATAAGTAAGCAGCTCACTTGTCTTGTCCTGCCGTAAAACATATTCAATACAATTTCTCATTGCTCCATGTGTATTTGTCCGCTTATTAATCGTCTTATTAACTGCCATATCCTTTCACTCTCCTTCCGATACTTGAGAATATTTTTATTGAGGAAATACAACATACTGTCGTTTGGGATTTCTCCATCTGTATGCAGTTTTCTTGCAATCTGGTTGATATTTGTCGTAGCTCCCCGGAGCTGACAAAGGATATCCGCAAACATCTGGTTCAGTCTTTTCAGTTCTTCTATTTCCTCTGCCGATGCTATCTTCAAGTCTGCGATTGCTTTTATCACAACTTCCTGCTGTGTTCTTCCGGATTCTTTAACCTTGCTCTGAAACAAATCGTATTCCTCTTTATTCATCCGTATGGTTACTGTATGATTTCGTTTTCTCATAGGCTTTTGTCTCCTTTCATTGCTTGATTTTCATTCTTTGTTAACAGCCACAGCGTTCTGGCGGCATATTGGCAGGAGATTTATAAGAGAGTGCAACGCTCTCTTATACAGGTGCAGGACAGAGTCCTAGTCAATCAGTAAGTATTCCGTAGGAATGTCCAGTAGACATTTCGCAGAAATACTTACGTCATTGACGTGCCGGGGTTCCAAGGGGGCACATAACGTCCAGTGGACGTTAGCTCTGTGCGGACCGGAGCAGAGCGGAGACGTGCCCTCTGGCAAGTTTAGGAACAGCCCAAAGGCTGGCTCCGGTGCAGAGTGGCTTGCCACTTTGCGAAACTTGCCTGTCATCTCCCCACCACTGAACCGACACCCACCAAGCCATATTTTCCACCCTACGTTATCAGATCAAAATGGAGATGACGGTGGTTTTGTGGTGCAGGGACAGACTGTGGAAGAAATAGAAAAGCTCCCATTTCGATAGATTTTCTCTTTCTGAAACTGGCTGTTCATGCATCACTCCGATGCGAAGTATCGGACAATCATGTGCCGTATCCGGCACTCTATTCTTTTCTTCGCCTTGCTTGTTCAATTCACCCATTTGCCAACGCTTTTCTGTTGTATTTTCCTGTTATTTCTGTCTTTCTTTTTTTGGATCTCTTTCCATTTCTGCTAAAAGACATAAAAATAGCAGTCATAAACATTTCTCCAATTCATAATGTCTGAAATGTCACCACTGCCATTGTCTTTTTCTGCTATTCTGTTTTTGTAAAGCTATTCCTTACTGTCAGTCTGTTTTCCTGTTACTGCTATTTCATAACCATCTAAAAACTGTCCGCAAAATCCAGTGCTGCATCCATATCAGCTTCTTTCTCCCAGTCCAGATTATCTTCTGTAATCTCTCCATCCTTTTTTTCCATTGTTAGTATTCTGTCCGACAGCTTACTTTCTCCTACCGATTCTTTTACAAACGGTACAAGCATTTCCATCAGATTCTTCGCTATAGCCATCGGGGCAGATTCTTTCACTCCATCCCGGATAGCTGTTTCCACTCTTTCCAAAAACGCATCTTCCTTTTCTCTGGTTTCCAGATACGGATCTGCTTCATTCCTGTACTCTCTGGAAAAATAATCGTTTAAAGCAACTACAACTGCTCTGGTGTACGATTTATATTTTTCCCTGTCCATCGTCTGCAAATATTCCCATGCCTGCCTGTCCTGTTCATCACAAAAGTTCAAACGGATATTTGTATTGATGATTTTCCGTTCTTTTCTCATACAAGCATCCCTCCGTTTCTCTGGATTTTCCTTACGGTCATTGCTTCATAGCCTTTCGCTGTGGCACAGATGTCCCGTACAATTGTCACCCGGCTCTTGTCATATTCTCCAAAATTCTGGATCATACAACCGCCACCGCCGACCACATACAGACGCATCAGTTCTGGATTATATTCCCGTTCTCTCAGCTTATGGAAGATTTCTTTCGTATAATCTCCGGCAGCTTTACGAATGACTGTCAGATATTTCTCACCAATATCTGCTGTCCCGGTACGGATCACCTGCTCAATCACCAGATCGTCCACCACTGTTCCCAGTTCTTTCAGCAGGGATTCCCTTACAGCAAGCACACACTGATGCGTTCCATATTTCTCTGTAAAGCATTTCTTCTCTAATGGACGGGAATTGTTGATATACATGATGTTCATAGTTCCGTTTCCAATATCCACAAGCATGTTGATTCCTTTGAAATCCTGTAAGCGGTAAAAGGCTGCTGCAAATCCCTGTGGGTAAATGTCAGCACCTGCAAACTCCACATGATACTCTTTATTGCGGAATATAAAATCCACGCTTTCATTCTGGAGAAGATATTTCTGGAAATCTTCTTTCTGTGTAGCTACCCAGGTAAGTGGAAGTCCGGCTGCAATGTGTACCTTTGCTTGATTCATTTCTTTCCCATCAAGTTCCTTTGCTATAGCCGCCAGTGTCAGCACATAATAGTCCTCGTCCTGCGTTTTCTCTGCACAGAACTCCTTGTGTTCCTCTCCGATCTGGTAATACATACCATTGTAAACAAGAAGATTATTCTTGAAGATTGGCTCCTTGTCATATCTGGCTACACCGGATGGAAAGCATCTGGTGGCTGTTTTCATGTTTCCATAACCATGATCAATCCCGATCACCATAACTGTTTCATTATTGTTGTTTTTCATCATTCTCATAATCATACCTCACACTTTCTTAATTTTTATTTTTTTACTTTTTCCCAAATTCGGGAAAAACCTATATTTGTATCAGCTAAAACGTTGATACATGAAAAAGGGCAATCAGTGTAAAAAAAGCAAAATTTTATGTACTCTGGCAGCTATCTTTGTTATTTCTCCTGCTCCGGTAACATTTCTTTTTGCTTATTTTGCCCTAAATGCCCTTAATTCCCTGATTCATATTTAATTGTAACTGTTTATAATCTATATCTGTTTCTTCAAAAGGTATTCTTTCTTCTGGATCTACAGGACAAAAATCTTCTTCCTTAACTGCAATATCCTGATAATAGAACTCACCATTGTACTGCTTCAGAAGGAAACCTTTATCCGTCATATTCCTGAAAAAGTTGGACTTACCATGCCCCTGTCTGCCATTCTCTTTGCAGTATTCCTCATACATATGGAACACTTCACTTCGTTTCAAACGTTTCCCTTTGGCACGCACCAATGACTCATCAATAAAAGCGCAGATACTATCTGACGTCCGTTGCACTTCTCTTACACATTCTTTGCTGTGTTCGCTCTCCGTGAACTTTCCCTGTTCGTACAGATTTTTCAATGCAATCATCGCCATATGAATTGCATAATCGGATTCTGCCTGTACCTTTTCCTTTAAGTGCAGATCTTTTTCAGCACTTTTTACTACCCGGTTCATATCAAGAATCAGTAGTCTACGATAAAAAGCATCTGATTTATCCTCAAGATTCTGCGGCATTTCATTGGTAGAAAAAAGCAGCTTCGCATAAGAGTGAAAATGGATTGCATCCTGTCCCTTTTTCTCATAGATCAGTGTATCTTCACCGACTGCTTTCTTTAATACATCTGTGTTCTCCATTGCTTTGCAGGGAATATCTGCGCAGGCATTTAACAGCTTTCCGTACATTCCAGTCGCATAGAATCGTTTATTTAAATCCTGTAAAGAAGTACTGGACATATTGGTGATTCCAACTACATGCTGGATCAGCGATACTGCCACAGACTTTCCGGTTCCACCATTTCCTTTCAGTGTAAGGAATTTCTGAAACTGCGTATCCTGTGTCATGCAGTATCCAAAATACTCCCAGAATGTCTGCTGTTCTTCTTTGTTAGGAAGAGACGATGCCAGATACTTTTTGATATTTTCTCCACCTTGTAACACTTGCTCACAATCCTCTGGATAATAGGGAAATGGAATCTGATTGATTGTCAGATAATCCGGATTGTGTTCTAGCATTTCACCCGTAACCGGATCATAATATCCATTTTTAAAATTAATCCACTATTTAGTTCATATGCCTCCCGGTGAACTTTCGGCTGCGTGATCAGTAGATTATAGATTCTTTTGATCACTCCACTCTGTACCTGGTCACGATAGATCAGCTTCTGGATACGGTATTTCATTCTTACCCCATCATGGTCTTCCAGGAAAACACCATGCTCATAATAATACGGTGTGATTCCCACCACAAAAAACTGAACATTCTCCACCAGATAATCTACAATCTCCATATCCCGGACACCTTTCACATTTCCTTTTGCATCAAATAAGTGAAAACGGCTTAGTTCCGGTTCTTCTTTTGGATCTCGCTCAAACCGAAGAATATACTGTTCCAGTAATTTCTCAACTTCTTTCTGATTATCCAGTTTGCCAAGGTACTCCTTCTCTTTGAACAACTGCCAGCCTGTTTTTCCATCAAGACCAGCGTCTTTGAAAAATGTCTGTAACTTATCATTCATCCACTTCACCGTACAGGCAGTCACATAATGATAGGCACTCTGACAGCTTCCTGTAAACTGAATAGCTCTCATTTCTTCTATAAAGGAATCTGCACTGAAATAATATCCGTCATCTTCCTGCACCAGACAAAGTGCCTGATAACCTGACATCACAATATTCAGTGCGATATCCTGATTGTCCACCAGAAAGATATAGGTCTGTGCTGTCCCTTCTGGATTGGTTTCCATATAATGCTTCAAAAACTTCTTGTTCAAACTTATCACTTCCTTTCAGGCAAAGAAAAAGACGCAAGCCACATTTCTATGACTCACGCCTTACTTCGCTCACAATATTCTATTTTTATCAGTTACCTGCCAGATTGATTCCTGGCAATCCTTATACATAAATCAATTCTTTCAGGATAATCTCTTCTGCAATCGCTCTGTGCTGATTGGCAGCTCTTACCCATGCCATCTGATCTTTTTCCTTATCCGGCAGTGGTTCTTTTTCTTCCAACTGTTTCAGAATCACTTCCTCCCGTTGCCTAGCTGCCTTGTCCACTTCCAGAAGATGCTCACCAATCGTATCCTGTAAAAGCATCACCTGATACGTTGAATTTCGATGGTTCTTCAGATAATCTCTGCGTAAGAATCCATACTTGCCAAGTTGTTCCATCTGCTCACTGGATTTATAGGTGAGGTTCGGAATCAGATGGGTTAACCGGATATATCGCTTGATCTGTGTCACACTTTCGCCAACCATACTGGCGAGCTGTTCATTGCTTCGCTTGCCTTCTGCTCCGCCTTTTTTCTGGATTTTTACTTTTCCAAGTTTCTGTAATTCTGCTTCCAGTTCTGATACATTCACCAGTTCTGTCTTACACTTCGGTTCCAGTGGGTCCGAAGTATCCGATTCTAATCTGCCCTGATGCTTCATTGCTTCCAGACGCATCTTATAGGCAAATGCTTTTTCGCTTGGCAGTATCTTCTCTCTTTGGAGATTGCTATCTATCATCGCTATAACCGACTGGTCATCATCCAGTTCCCGAATAATAACCGGCACTTTTGTAAGCCCTGCCCATAGTGCTGCTTCTTTCCGTCTGTGCCCGGATATGATTTCATATCCATCACCATGCGGATTCTTTCTCACCAGAAGCGGAACTAATACCCCTTCTTTCTCAATACTGCATCTCAATTCAAACAACTCCTGATTTCGTTCTACTTTGAACGGGTGTCCTTCAAAGCTGTGCAGCTCTTCTAATTTCATCAGTACAATGCCTGCACCCGACTCGTGATTCTCTAATGAACACATTTCTTTCTTCTTTGCCATTTTTTATTTTCTCCTTTGCCTTTGAATAAAAGAAAAGGACACTCATCTTCCAGAAGTTCTGAAAGTTGGTTTGAAACTCATATACCTCGCAAAGTGCCTTAAATTAAGGACTTCTACGAATTCACCCGATGTAAACAACACACGACTTCCACATGGACTCCTTGCGGAAACATATCAGTAGTAGAAACCCGCACCAGTTCATAATCCTCCGCACACAGCACCTTCAGATCCCTCGCCAGTGTCGCACTGTCACAGCTCACATACACAACCCTCTCCGGCTTCATTTTAAGGATCGTATTCAGAAGTACCTCATCACAGCCCTTCCGTGGCGGGTCTACCACGATAACGTCTGCATAAACGCCATTCTTCTCATACTCTCTCGGCAGCACTTCCTCTGCTTTTCCGACAAAAAACTCTACATTCTCAATGCCATTGAGCTTCGCATTCTCTCTTGCATTGTCAATGGCCTGTGGTACGATCTCCACGCCGCGGACGAATTTTGCTTTCTGGGCCAGGAACAGGGAGATAGTTCCGATTCCGCAGTACAGATCCCAGACAGTTTCATTTCCCGTAAGGCCGGCGTACTCCAGAGCCTTTCCATACAGTTTTTCGGTCTGGATGGGATTGACCTGGAAAAAGGACAGGGGAGAGATCTGATAGGAAATATCTCCGATGCTATCCGTTATATAGGACTGTCCCCAAAGGAGGCGAAGCTGATCACCCAGGATCACATTGTTCCGTTTTTTATTAACATTGATGGTAATGCTGGTCATTTCCGGAATTTCACAGAGTGATTCCACAAGAGCCTTTTCTGCAGGGATCTTATCTCCGTTTAAGATCAGACAGACCATCATCTCATCTGTATGGAAGCCATAACGGATCATAATATGACGTACAAGACCTTTTCCCGTGGCCTCATCGTAGGGCTGTACATGATATTTTTCCATGTGTCCGATCACACGGTCCAAAACCTCTTTATTCTGTTTCACTCCCAGAATACATTCTCGGTTATCAATGATGGAGTGGGTTCTTCCTGCATAAAAGCCTGTGATGATCTTTCCGTCTTTATTTTTTCCTACCGGAAACTGTGCCTTGTTTCGATAATGATAGGGGGCTTCCATCCCCATGATCGGTTCCATATCAAGATTCTGAAAACCTCCGATTCTTTCCAGATGTCCACGAACCTTTTTCTCTTTAAATTTCAGCTGCTGCTCGTAGGATAATGCCTGAAGCTGGCATCCTCCGCACTGGCGGGCAATAGAGCAGGCAGGTTTCACACGGTATGGAGACGGTGTGATCACCTCCATCAGGCGGCCATAGCCATAGTTCTTTTTTGCCTTGATAATCTTGGCTTTGATCCGGTCTCCGATCACGGCGTCTTTCACAAAAACGGTGAAGCCATCGGCTTTCCCGATACCTTCACCGTCAACTCCGCAATCCTCTATATCTAAAGTGAGTATATCGTTTTTACGGAATTCCATGTATTAAATATCTCCTGTTCTTCTTAAATTGGACTCAAAAAGCCGGTTGAAACCAAGCCATTCTTTTTTGCCTTTGTCTGCGTGGAAAATTTCTGTCAGTGTCTCCATCCTTGCATCTGTATTGTCTGCCAGATTCAGGGCAACTGCCTCTGCAAGTGCCGGTTTCTTGGGAGAACCGTACTCCAGCTCACCATGATGTGCAAGAATACAGTGGATCACCTGATTCTCAAGCTTCTCCGGAAAATCCGGGATTTCTTTTGCAAGATCATGTACCATCTGTGCCCCGATCACAATATGTCCCAGAAGCTGTCCCTCATCTGTATAATCATTCATCGGAAAAGCAGAAAGTTCCTTCGTTTTGCCCACATCATGAAGAAGTGCGGTTGTGATCAGAAGATCTCGGTTCAATAGCGGATATGCATTCGCCATATAATCGCAGAGACGGGTCACACCAAGAGTGTGCTCCATCAGTCCGCCGATAAAGCCGTGATGTACGGTCTTGGCTGCAGAATGTCCCTCAAATATCTTCATAAATTCCTGATCTTCTACAAAAAGCTTCTTCAGAAGCTGGGAAAGATAGGGATTCTTCACACTGTTGATAAGCTCTCGCAGCTGGCTCTGCATATCATCCACACTGTTCTCACTGGTAGGAAGATAATCTGCCGGATCATACTCCCCTTCTCCTGCCTTGCGTGCTCTCTTGATATTCAGCTGCATGGCGCCTGCAAAGCTTGTCACATCGCCCATGATCTCAATGTAATCCAACGCATCAAACTCATCAATTCCCAGAGAATTGGGATCCCAGATCTTACCATCGATCACACCTGTTTTATCCTGAAGGATCAGATTCTCATAGGGCTTGCCATTCTTCGTTGTAGCTGCCTGTTTCTGTTTGCAGAGATAGATCCCGTTTACTCTGTCTCCCTCATGTAATTCATTTAAAAAACGCATAAAATTCTTGCCTTTCTGTTCTTTTTACTTTCAAAGCAGACATACTCACGAACACATCCGCTTCACACTTTGCATTCATAGCCAGACTTTCTTTATGATCTTTGGCCGCATCCCGGTCCGGGCTTTCTGGCATTTCTGCACAATTTCCACTTACTTCCGGGCTTTATTCAGTATCATAACACATTTTACTTTCCTTTGCTATGGAAATCATGTAAAATAGGAAACGAAGTGTTTTTTTGCATATCCTGTGTTACGCAGAAAAACACGGAATCAACAGAAGTAACAAAAAGGAGTAACTACAGCAACAATGAACAAAAAAGCATACAAAGCACTTGAATACTATAAAATCATAGATCTGCTCACAGACAAGGCCTCCTCCCCCATGGGAAAAGATCTCTGTCGAAAGCTTACCCCTTCCACAGACATTGAGGAGATCCGGTCCATGCAGCTGCAGACACACGATGCCCTTGCACGCCTGTTCAAAAAAAGCGGCATTTCCTTCGGCAGCGTCAAGGACATCCGCGGCACATTAAAACGTCTTACTGTTGGCAGCGCCCTGAATGCACCGGAGCTGCTTTCTGTCTGCAGTCTTCTTGAGAATACCGGTCGTGTAAAGGCCTATTCCAGAAGTGATCGTGATGACGGAATGACCGATTCCCTTGACGGAATGTTTGCGGCACTGGAACCTCTGACACCACTCAGCACAGAGATCCGCCGCTGTATCCTTTCTGAGGATGAGATCAGTGACGATGCCAGCAGCACGCTTCGTCAGATCCGCCGCAGCATCAAAGCCACCAACGACCGGATACACACCCAGCTTTCTTCTCTGGTTGCAGGAAGTGCCAGGAATTATCTTCAGGATTCTGTTATCACCATGCGCGATGGTCGCTACTGTATCCCGGTAAAGGCTGAATATAAAGGCCAGGTTCCCGGTATGATCCACGACCAGTCCGCCACAGGTTCCACTCTTTTCATTGAGCCTATGGCTGTTGTCAAGCTGAACAACGACATCCGCGAGCTGGAGCTGAAAGAGCAGAAAGAGATCGAAGTGATCCTTGCATCCTTAAGCCAGCAGGTAGCTGCTGAGCTGGAGGCTATTCACGCAGATCTTTCCATCATGGTACAGCTGGACTTTATTTTTGCCCGTGCCGCACTTGCCATGGACATGAACGCCAGTGAACCTGTTTTCAACACAGAAGGCCGGATCCGGCTTCGCCAGGCCCGTCATCCACTGATCGATAAGAAAAAAGCCGTTCCTATTGACATCCGTCTCGGGGATGATTTTGACCTCCTGGTTGTCACCGGACCAAACACCGGTGGTAAAACTGTTTCTCTGAAAACCGTAGGTCTTCTTACCATGATGGGACAGTCGGGTCTCCATATCCCGGCGCTGGATCGTTCCGAACTTGCACTTTTCCGCGAGGTTTATGCTGATATCGGAGATGAGCAGAGCATTGAACAGTCCTTAAGTACCTTCTCCTCTCATATGACAAACGTGGTTTCCTTCCTGAAATCCGCAGATCAGGATTCCCTGGTCCTCTTCGATGAGCTTGGTGCAGGTACGGACCCTACAGAGGGTGCCGCTCTTGCCATTGCGATCCTGTCACATCTTCACGACCAGGGTATCCGTACCATGGCAACCACCCATTACAGCGAACTGAAAATTTATGCCCTCTCCACTCCAGGTGTGGAAAATGCCTGCTGTGAATTCGATGTGGAAACCTTACGTCCGACCTACCGCCTTCTGATCGGTGTTCCGGGAAAAAGTAACGCATTTGCCATTTCTTCCAAGCTGGGGCTTCCGGATTTCATCATCGCCAAAGCAAAGGAACAGATCAGCGAGCAGGATGAATCTTTTGAAGATGTTCTGACATCCCTGGAGCAGAGCCGTGTCACCATCGAAAACGAGCGTGCTGAAATTGCCCGTTACAAAGAACAGGTAGAAGAGCTGAAAAAATCTCTTCAGGAAAAAGAAGAAAAGCTGGATGAACGTAAAGAGCGGATTCTCAGAGAAGCCAATGAACAGGCACATGCGATCCTCCGCGATACCAAGGAATACGCAGATCAGACCATGAAGCTTTTCCATAAATTCCAGAAGGATCACGTAGATACCGCTTCCGTGGAAAAAGAGCGCCAGAACCTGAAAAAACGTATGTCAAAAGCCGAAAATGGAATGTCTTCCAAGCAGCAGAAGCAAAAGCCAAAGAAACAGCTGAAGCCATCCGATCTTTCTCTTGGCGATACTGTAAAGGTTCTCAGCCTGAATCTGAAAGGAACAGTTTCCAGTCATCCGGATTCCAGAGGATATCTCTTTGTGCAGATGGGTATCATCCGTTCCAAGGTTCATATCTCCGATCTTGAGCTTGTGGACGAACCGGTGATCACCACTCCGTCCATGCAGCGTACCGGCGCCGGAAAAATCCGTATGTCCAAGGCAGCCAGCATTTCCACAGAGATCAATCTTCTGGGAAAAACCGTAGATGAGGCAGTTGCAGAGCTGGATAAATATCTGGATGACGCCTATATCGCACACATGAAATCCGTCCGTATCGTTCACGGAAAAGGTACCGGTGCCCTCCGCAAAGGTGTCCACAATTATTTGAAGCGCCAAAAGCACGTAGCTTCCTTCCGTCTCGGCGAATTCGGAGAAGGCGATGCCGGCGTGACCATTGTAGAATTCAAGAAATAAAAAGGAGCTGAAGCCATGGCTACAAAACAGAAAATCCTCATTGTTGACGATGACAACAACATTGCAGAGCTGGTTGCTCTCTATCTCACAAAAGAATGCTTTGAGACTAAGATCGTAAATGACGGCGAGGAAGCCCTGAAGCAGTTCCATATTTTTCACCCGGATCTGATCCTTCTGGATCTCATGCTTCCGGGCATTGACGGATACCAGGTATGCCGTGAGATCCGTCACACCTCCGATGTACCGATCATTATGCTTTCCGCCAAGGGAGAAACCTTTGACAAAGTCCTGGGACTGGAACTTGGAGCGGATGATTACATCATCAAGCCTTTTGACTCCAAAGAGCTGGTGGCACGTGTCCGTGCGGTACTGCGCAGATTTCATGTAAAATCTCCGTCTGCCGCGCCAAAGGAAAAATGTGTTTCCTATCCGGATCTGGTGATCAACCTGACCAACTATTCTGTAACTTATATGGGACACCAGATCGATATGCCGCCAAAGGAGCTTGAGCTTCTCTATTTCCTGGCAGCTTCTCCCAATCAGGTTTTCACAAGAGAACAGCTTCTGGATCACATCTGGGGCTATGAATACATTGGCGATACCAGAACCGTAGACGTTCACATCAAACGTCTCCGTGAAAAGATCAAGGATAATCCAAACTGGGCTCTTTCCACAGTCTGGGGGATCGGCTACAAATTTGAGGTAAAGGATTCATGAAACAGCATCTTTATACTAAACTGCTGATCCTGTACTTTATGCTGGGCGGAATCTGCTTTCTGCTGCTTTCCTCCGGTGGCTCCTACCTGGTAGAAAAAAGGCTGGAGCGCTCTACCGGAGAGTCCCTTTACCGCACTGCCAGCCAGCTGGTTTCCAAAAATGAACTTCGTCAGGCTGTAAAAAGCCCCAAAAACGAATCCCTCACCCTGGCTCTTTCCTCTGCAGCATCCTTTCAAAATGCAGATTTCTGGGTTATGGATACATATGGGAACGTTCTGATAAACACAAACCAGCAGTCCTCCGATTCCGGTGATATCACCGTCAGGAACTTCCGACCGGAAGATTACGAAGATACCTGCTATTCCTCCGGTACGTTTTACGGGACATTAAAAACCACACAACTAAGCACAGTCGTTCCCATAAAAGATACGGATCTGGTGACTGGTTATCTGGTGATCCACTACCCTATGAAAAACCTCTACGAAAGCCGCAGCAATATCGTAGAGGTTATGATCCTGATCTTTATTGTGATCTATGCACTGTTTTTCAGTTTTCTCCTGATCTATTTTTACAGGGTCCACAAACCTCTGAAAGAAATCTTAAAGGGTGCCCTGGAATTTGCCAACGGAAATCTTACCTACACGATCCCCGTAGATTCTGAAGATGAGATGGGATATCTTTCCCACTCCCTGAATTACATGGCAGACAAGCTGAACAAAAACGGAGAGTATCAACGACAGTTCATTTCCAATGTGTCCCATGATTTCCGCTCGCCTCTGACCTCCATCAAAGGCTATGTGGAAGCCATGCTGGACGGTACCATCCCACCGGAAATGCAGGAACGTTATCTGAAAGTCATTGCTTTTGAATCCACCCGTCTGGAGAAGCTTACCCGAAGTCTCCTTACCTTAAACGAACTGGATGTCAAAAAGCGTATGATGCATATGCGGCGTTTTGATATCAATGAAACGATCCGTACCACAGCCGCCACCTTTGAGGGAACCTGTTCGGAACGAAACATCCGTCTGGAGCTCCTCCTTGCGGGAAAAGAGCTTTTTGTCCGTGCAGATATGGAACAGATCCAGCAGGTACTATACAATTTATTGGACAATGCAGCAAAATTCAGCAGCGACAATTCTTCTATCACACTGGAAACCACAGTCAATCATGGCAAGGTTTTTGTCTCAGTCAAAGACCATGGAAGCGGAATTCCAAAGGAAAGTCTTTCCAGGATCTGGGACCGTTTCTATAAGATCGATGTCTCCCGTGGAAAAGACCGCAAGGGTACCGGGCTTGGCCTTGCCATTGTAAAAGAGATCATCAACGCTCATAAGCAGAATATCAATGTGATCAGCACCGTAGGTGTTGGAACAGAATTTATCTTTACACTGGAAAAAGCAAAATAAAACATCAAAAAACCTCTGATCCGGAAGGCTGTAAAAGAAATATCTCTCAATATCTCCTACAGTATTTCCGGATCAGAGGTTTTTATTTACTCTTTGCAGGCTTATTTCCAGTCGTAATTTCTCAGATGGCCTTCCAGATTCATATGCGTAAAATTATGTTGTCGCAGCGCCTCATAAAGCACAATGGCAACTGAATTGCTTAAATTCAGGGAACGGATATCTCCGATCATCGGGATCCGCACGCAGGTTTCCTGATTGTTTACCAGGATATCCTCCGGGATTCCCGCACTCTCCTTGCCAAACATAATGAAACAGTCATCCTCATACTGCACATCTGTATAAGTCTGAGGTGCCTTGGTGGTTGCGTAATAAATCTTTGCTCCCGGATTCTTTTTGAGAAAATCCTCATAGTCCAGATATCTGGTCACATCCAGATGTTCCCAATAATCCATACCTGCACGCTTGATGGCCTTTTCATTCAGGCGAAAACCAAGCGGTTCGATCAGATGCAGCCTGGTTCCTGTTGCCACACAGGTTCTTCCGATATTTCCTGTATTTGCCGGAATTTCCGGCTCATGGAGCACAATGTTCAAAACTCCCATTTATTTTTTTCCTCTTTTCTACATAGCATTAAATATACAAAATATGCATTCGCAATCCGCTTCGCTGCTTGCTCATGAGATCAAAAAGCCAAGCTTTTTGGTCTCATCTTCTGCCGGGCGTTCCAGATATCTGGCATTTCCGCCGCTGTAAAGAAGCCTGTTATTTCCGGAATCGGTCTGCCCGATCACTGCTGCCATGATTCCCTCTCGCCGCAACTGCTGCACAAACGCATCACCGCCATGGATTCCCATAAGAATACTTCCGCCGGAAAGCAGCTTGTACGGATTCACATCAAGGATCTCACAGATCTCTATGGTTTCCTGTCGGATGGGCACACTTCGAAGATCTGCACTAAGACCTACTCCGGATGCCTCCGCCATTTTCCAGAGGGCAGCAAGAAAGCCGCCTTCTCCCATCCGATATCGGGCACTGGCTCCGGATTCTTCCGCCATTTTCCAAATTTTATCATTCTCTGTTCCTGTTCCGTAAACCTCAGGAAGCTTTACAGCATCCTCGAGAAACCGTTCTGCAAAAAACTCCCGCAGCCTGTCATGATAATTCTTTGTGATCCATGCAGTTCCTTCTGCTGCCACAGGGCCTGCCACGATCAGCTCGTCTCCCGGCATAAGCCGTCCGTCTATCTCTGCCTGAAGCGCCTCCAGTGCTTTTTTTCCAAGTTTCATAACTGCCGCCTTAATAAATGATAAGCGAAAGCACAGTCGGAACTACCATTGCCAGTACCAGAATAACTGCGATGATCGCTGTGATCACTTTTCTTTTTTTCGGATCAAACATTCCCATAATTATCATTCACCTCATCTGTAATATCCGTTAATTGCGCATTGTTGGTCAAAGGATCCCTGTCTGTATAATCAAAAAGAAGCTTCTTTCCGTCCCGGAACACCTCGATATGGGCGGTTTTCGGGATTTTTTTCGCTTTCCGGTAATCCCAGATCAGCCGCTCATACGGCTTCTGGTCTGAAGCAAAGGATGGCCTGCTCTTTAAATTCTCTCGAAGATAAAGATCCAGGAGCATTACATCGGAAAGTGCTTCCGACGGGATCTCTTTCTGTTCTCCGGCAAACTCCATAAGAATCTCATAGCGCCTCATCCTGGAATGAGAGATCTCCGAGTATCCTTTTTTCTCATAAAATCTGCCAAGTGCCTCATACATCCGGAAAGGATCGTCAAAATACTTCTCCAGAAATACAAGGGTATTTTTGAACTGCCCACTATTATAATACACTTCCACCATACTTTCCACCATTTTCAGCCTTAAAATCTCCCCGTAGGTCAGCCAGGCTGTGGAAAGTACCTCATAGGGTTCCCGATCCTTGTAAAGAATCTGATATTCCCCTGTCATTTCCATCATGTATGATCCCTTCAGCACTTTCAGAAAACCAAGCTGAAACTGTTCCGGACGCAGTGCGCAAACATCGCAGAAGGACTTGTGGAAGCTGTCGTATCCCTCATAGGGAAGTCCTGCGATCAGATCCAGATGCTGGTGGATATTTCCAAAGCTGTGGATCTGCTCTACAATCCCTTTCAGCTTTTCAAAATCCATGGTTCTCCGAATGGCTTTGATGGTCTGAGGATTGGTGGACTGTACACCAATCTCCAGCTGGATCAGTCCCGGACGCATGGTTTTCATCAGCGCCAGCTCCTCCGCACGGAGAAGATCTGCTGAAATCTCAAAATGAAAATTGGTGATCCCGTTATCATTCTCCGTAATATACCTCCAGATCTCCATGGCATGGTCATGCTTGCAGTTGAAGGTACGATCCACAAATTTGACCTGAGGAACTTTATTATCAATAAAAAACTGCAATTCCTTTTTTACAAGCTCAATATCACGGAACCGAAGCTTCTTATCTATGGAAGAAAGGCAGTAGCTGCAGGAAAAGGGGCATCCCCTGCTGCTCTCATAATAAATAATGCGGTTTTTAAACTCTGTAAGATTGCTGTATGCAAACGGAACTTTACTTAAATCCATCAATTCCCGCCAGCCCGTGTGTACAATATCCCTGCCTTTGTTTTCATCACGAAAAGCCACTCCGCAGATCCCGCTCAAAGTTTCCGGTTTTCTTTCTATATAATAACCTGCCAGTTCATGGAAGGTTTCCTCTCCTTCTCCCACCATTACTCCAAAAAACGCAGGATTCTTTTTCAGAAATTCCACCGCATCGTAGGATACCTCCGGGCCTCCTGCCCAGAACTCCACCTGTGGAAGGATTTTCTTAAGATCCGGCACCAGCTCCCTGACAAAGGAAATATTCCAGATATAGCAGGAAAAGCAGATCACATCCGGCTGCTCCAGATAAATATCTTTTAAAATGTCATCCCTGATCTGATTGATCGTATACTCTTTGACCACAACCCTGGAGCTGTATTCTCCGGAACAGGATTTCAGGTTATATACCGCAAGATTGGAATGGATATATTTTGCATTGCATGCTGCAAGTAAGATTTTCAAATTTTATATTCTCCTAACTTCTGTCGGATAATTTCTTTCCCCGGCAGTTTTCATTATTTCTCTGTTGATCCTTTTCGCTTTATGATTATAACGTTCCCGCCACCGGATGTAAATAGAAAAACAGGGGTTACTGTTCACTGGTAATATTCCGCGAGGTGTTTTTTGTGAGCGAAGGTCACAGAAAACCCGAGACATACCGCGCGAATTTATGCGATCAGCATAAATTCTGTGCATCGCGAAGCGTGTTGCTGAGAACGGAGTGAACAGTAACAAACAGGGATTTCCCTCCTGCCGCAAAAATACCGTTTTTGTTGTATTTCCATCCAAACAGCGTTAAAATGAGTACTATATATTTTTATGAAGGAGTAATCTTTTTATGGATCGAAACAGCTGTCTGAATTATTTTCAGGCGTTTCCCTTCTGGGAACATATGACGGAAGAAGATCGGAATTTTCTTCTTGATAACATTCGCGAGCTTCATTACCCGGCAGGTGCTGCCATACAGTCTGAAGAGCGCCAGTGCCTGGGAACTCTTTTTCTTCTGAAGGGAGTTCTCCGTGTTTATCTACTGTCCGCTCAGGGAAAAGAGGCTACCCTGTACCGTTTAAGGAACAGTGACATCTGCACTCTTTCCGCCTCCTGCATGCTTTCTGCCATTACATTTGATGTACAGATCGATGCAGAAACAGACTGTGATCTGCTTCTGCTTCCGGCAGTTCCTTTTTCCCGGCTGATGAAAAACAATATCTATCTGGAAAATTTCATCTACAAACGGACAACTGAACATTTCTCAGATGTGATCGCAGGAATCGAACGGACATTTTTTATGACCCTGACTCAGAGAATCGCAGCCTTTCTTCTGGATGAAGCTGCAGATACCGGTTCCGATGAGCTCGCTCTCACACAGGAAGCCATCGCCCGCTCCATCGGAAGTGCCAGAGAAGCTGTCAGCCGCAGCCTTAAAAAAATGAATAAAGACGGCTCTATCCAGATCTCACGGGGATCGATCCGCATTCTGGATAAAAGACGTCTTTATGAAATGATGAATACTTTTTAATTTGAAGATGTTTTAGGTGCCGGCTGCAGGATCCACCAGAACAGCATCGGCATAATAGGCATTACCGGCCACATATAACGGATCAGTCCATTTACCGGAGAAACAAGACATATCAGTATATTCAGCACCGGTATGGCAAAGATCAGGAGTTTTTTCCATTGTTTCTTCACCAGAAGATACCCCATCAGCAACAGAGTAAGCCAGGTATACGTTCCTGCACTTAAGATAAGTCCCAGCCCAGGTGCACGCATCCATAATTCATCATAAAGCCTGAATAGATACTGAATCTTTTTTGGGCCCACATAGCTGACATCGATCCCGGATTTTTTCTGATACAGTTTATCTATGTAAAACCGGTACACGCCCTGCTGTCCTCTTCCCATATGGAACGGATCATTATAGCTGTAGGTGTTATTCAATGTCGCCTGGACATATACTCTCGGATGACGACGGAACATGGCAAACCAGGCTTTAAAATAATCGTTCATGTATCCATCCAATTTAGGATCCTCGTCATTATCTCTGAATCTGAATGTGTTTTTCACAGGATCCGACAGTTCCGGATTATACTTCTCGGCAAGAACATCATAATCCAGAATCCTGTTTATCGCTTTCTTCTCACTTGCGGTTACATCATCCGGATATTCTCTCAGATATCGGGCAGTCTGCTGAAACGGTACCGAAAGCATTTCACATCGGGATCCAGGTGCCACGCCAAGGGCAGGTGCTGCCCCCTTTTCTACGCCCAGATAACAGGCAAAAACACAGACAGCCACAATAAATGCATATTTCCTCGCGCCCTTTACCAGGAAGAAAAACAAAAGGATCAAAGAAGGCAGGATCAGATGAATGCCATTATTTCGGGTAAGACAAACACTGATTCCCAGAAGAAATAAATATACTGCCTTTCTCTTGGAAAAGGAATGACAAATATCTATATACACTGCAAAATACAAAGTAATGACTGCCGTATATAATCCATCTTTGATCACTGCCTGCGCATAGCTTCCAAATATGGGAACAAATGCAAACAGCAGAACAGTACCAAAAAGTATCCATTTTGGAGCCTTCCATCTGTACAGATAGCGGACTACCGCACTGTAACACCAGATTTCCACAGAAGTAAACACAATGATGATCAGAAATACTCCAAAATTATAACACCAGATAGTTTTTCCAAGTGTCAGCAGTCCACCCATGATCATCGTCAGGACCCATGGATGATGATTGTCCAGCGGCATAGCTCCCAAAAATACATCCAGCTGCCGAAATCCATCTGCCGGGATCGAACCTGGGAGAAATGCCAGGATAAACGGTGTCCATCCAATGATCATAGATATCTTTGCCAGGCGGAACCACATTACTTCTTCCTCTCTGGCCGGAATACGCCCGCAGGCCTTTCGGAAAAACTCCATCTCAGGAATCCTCCAGAAATAAGTGATTCCCATATCACAGATAATATAAAATCCTATAAAGCATCCGGCTGAGATCAGGATCTGTTTCTTTGCGCCAAACAGAAAATCCCAGTTTTCATTTGTAAAATAAGAAGTTCCAAGAAGCATTCCCGCCGAAAAGATCACTGCCAAAACATGTGCCTGCCAGTTTCTGTATTTCCGGTAGCCCTCCCATCCTTTCACGTATAAAATAAGAAGCAGGATCCATGCAAGCAAGCTCGTGCATCCCAATCCATTATAAATATCGCTCACTTTTTTTGCAGAAGTATTTCCATCCATTGGAAGGCCCGTAAAAGAAAGGGCCAGCGCTGTGATCATTGCCGCGATCACAGGCACTGCATTCTTTTTTATTATTTTCTCATCCATATTTTTATTAACCCTTGTCTAAAATTTTCAGTAAACCAACAATGCTCCGGAAACCGTTTCGGTTCCCAGAGCTGTATCTGTTTTTTCTGTTTTCTGTTTTGGTTACTGAAGCGCTGCCTCAAGCTCTGTCTTTGATGTCAGTCCCACAAAACGTGCAGTCTCTTTTCCTTCTTTGAATACCAGCAGTGTGGGGATACTCATGATCTTGTACTGCTGTGCCAGTGATGGCTCTTTGTCTACGTCAACCTTGCCAACCTCATATCCGGCTTCTGCAAGCTCTTCCACGACCGGAGCCTGACGTCTGCATGGTCCGCACCAGGTTGCCCAAAAATCTACCAGTACCGGCTTTTCTGCCTTTAATACCTCAGTTTCAAAATTGTCTGTTGTAAAAACTTTTGCCATGATAAAATTCCTCCTTGATCCTGTATTTATTTTTAGTATCAGCTTATGCTTACGCCTTCAGAAGCTTCCGCACATACTGACAGGCGGAAAGTCCTGCCTGGGCACCGTCATGAACAGCTTTTGCCACCTGGAGAAGTCCACCGGTGCAATCACCTGCTGCATACAGTCCCGGAACTGTAGTCTCCATCTCTTCATTGACCCGGATATTTCCTTTTTCATTCAGTTCCGCTCCGATCTGGCGTGCCATCTCCGAGCTTCCGGCTGTACCAAGTGCTACAAAGACTCCATCTGCCGGCACAAAAGAATCTGCTCCGGTACCTGCTTCCTGCATGGACACATCACTTTTCAGGCGGATGCCGGAAACACGCTCATCCCCTTCGATCGCCTGGATCTTCATGGTGTTAACCGGAAGCGGATTTTCTCTTGAAAATTCCGGTTTCTTTCCATCTGTAAAGATCGTCACACGGGAAGCGGTATGAGAAAGTTCTTCTGCTTCATGAAGAGCAAAATCACTGTTTCCAAGCACTGCCACTTCTTTTCCTCTGTAAAAAAATGCGTCACATACTGCGCAGTAGCTGACACCTTTTCCCTCAAATTCCTTTACTCCCGGAATCCTGGCAGAAGCTCTCCTGCTTCCGGTTGCCAGGATCACGCTGCGTGCCTCAAAATCTCCTGCGGTAGTTTTCACCTCAAAAGTATCAAAACCACCCATTCCCACAACCTGGGCATCCAGGATCCGTACTCCAAGTGCTCTTGCCTGGGCAAGACCTCTTTCGAAAAGCTCTCTGCCGGACAGCGGCTGCTCCAGTCCGTAATAGTTCTCAATCTTCTCCGCTTTTTCCAGTGAACCGATCCCTGTATTTATGATCAGCGGATCCATATTTCCTCTTGCCGCATAAAGTGCTGCCGAGATCCCGGCCGGACCTGCTCCTATGATAATGATATTCTCCATTCCAGACACCTGCTTTCTTCTTCGTTTGGATCTGTTCTATAATATACGCTTCGCATTGGTCTGTTTCTGTGATCAGGTCACTTTTCCTTCACAGAAGTCATTATACCACATTCCCCCAAAATTACACCTTTTTTTCAATGGCTTTTATTTGCGTCTGTTTCTCTTCTATGCTATTATTATAACGACTTTAAGCCAATTAAATGAATCAAGATGATACCCCTGCGGGATCATAAATATCTGCTTGACCTGTAAGGAAACGGATTCCTTATATTTATCAATAGATCATGAATCATAAAAAGGAGCCTAATCTCTATGAGAAATTTTGAATATTTTACCTCTACCCGGGTTATTTTCGGAAAAGATACACACCTTAAGATCGGCACTGTTCTAAAAAAGCAGAACTGCAGCAAAGTACTGATTCATTATGGCAGCCACAGTGCAGTAAGCTCCGGTCTGATCGATGAGATCCGATCTTCTCTGGATGAAGCTGGAATTTCCTATGTCACTCTTGGCGGTGTGGTTCCCAATCCCCGTCTCTCCAAGGTACGTGAGGGTATTGAGCTTTGCCGCAAAGAACAGGTTGATTTTCTTTTGGCTGTTGGCGGTGGCAGCGTTATTGATTCCTGCAAGGCCATCGGCTATGGACTTGCCAATCCGGATACAGATGTATGGAACTTTTTTCTCCGCACCGAAACCCCAAAAGCCTGTCTTCCTGTAGGCGTTATCCTGACGATCGCAGCTTCCGGAAGTGAAATGAGCGGATCCTGTGTGATCACCAATGAAGAGGGCTGGCTGAAACGGAGTAGTGCCCGCAACGATCTGTGCCGCCCACGTTTTGCTATTTTAAATCCCCGCCTCACCTATACCCTGCCGCAATATCAGACCGAAAGCGGCTGTGTGGATATCCTGATGCATACTATGGAACGGTACTTTGTAAATATCGAAACCATGGAGATCACCGACAGTATCAGCGAATCTCTGATGCAGACCGTGATCTATAACTCCCGGATCCTGATGAAGGAGGCGGATAATTATACTGCACGGGCAGAGATCATGTGGGCCGGCAGTCTTTCCCACAATGGACTTACCGGCTGCGGAACCGGCGGTGGTGACTGGGCCTGTCACCAGCTGGAGCATGAACTGGGCGGCACCTACGATGTGGCTCACGGAGCCGGTCTTGCCGCTTTGTGGGGAAGCTGGGCACGTTACGTTTATGATGCAAATCCGGAACGCTTTGCCCAGTTTGCAGTCAATATCTTTGACATTCCCTGCAGTACCGACTTCAACAAAACTGCACTTGCCGGCATAGAAGCCATGGAAGATTATTTCCGCTCCATCCAGATGCCTACCAGCCTTCATGAGCTTGGTCTTGATCTTACAGAAAAGGAGATCCATGATCTGGCGTTTAAATGCAGCTTTGAAGACACCCGTACCATCGGTGTGTTCAAACAGCTGAACATGAAAGATATGGAAAAAATCTATCTCGCTGCCAGATAAATCTGTAGCCATAATATTGCAGATGTTTTTTTGAAAATCAGATTTTTCAGAAAAACATCTGCTTTTTTTATTTTTTCCTTGCATTCTCTACATAAATGTGTTAAAGTAACAAAGTACTCGAAAGAGACATGCCCAGATAGCTCAGTTGGTAGAGCAGAGGACTGAAAATCCTCGTGTCGCTGGTTCGATTCCGGCTCTGGGCATTATTTTTTTACTCTGATCGCAGAATAGCCTCTGCTGGTCAGAGTTTTTTTATACAAAACTGCTGCAAATCCCTTGTGGAATCTACAGCAGTCTTTTTCTGATCACTGAAGCAAATAAACTTCTGTATAAAACACGCCCTTCTGCTCTGCTTCGGAGTGTGTTGCCACATATACATCAATGCAATTGGTCCGGATCGCTCCTCCGCAGTCCTCTGCAACATAAACCTGTCCATTGATCACTACTTTGGAACCGTATGGGATCTGACTCGGATCCACTGCGATCGTACGGTTGGTAGTGGCCGTTACTCCTGTGGAAGTAATTCCATTCGCCCATGGTCCGCAGCAGATGCTGCACGGACAATAATGCGTGATCCGGAATGTTCCCAGTGGTTTCAATGTCGCGTCAGAAGATACTGATACCGGCGTTCCGATCTGTACGCCAGCTGCGGTACTTCCGGAACCACCTGTGGAAGTTACACCATCCACCGCATCCGCAAAAACGCCCTCCCCGGAACTCTTGGTAAGGGATCCTGCTTTTGTATTCTTTTCCTGCTCTGCCTTGGCCACTTCCGTAGCCTGATAACCTTCCAGACAGCTGGTCGGAATATAGCCGACGTGATCGGAACCACTGTCATCTGTGTAAACGATCCTACTCCAGATAGCATCTACCGTACCTGTTCTTTTCAGTTCATCATCCTGAAGGACCTCTCCTACAACCTCTCCGTCCTTCTTGCCGGGATAATCCAGGATATCACTGTCCTGTGCCGCTGTAACTGTATCCGTAAATTTATTTACGATCTCCGTATCACTGAGCACGCTGTCCGAAACATAACCGATGATCTTGTCCTCACCTTTCTTTTGGAAGGTCACCTTGCTCCAGCCATTGTCACAGACTGCAACTCTTTCAAGTTTCGTTCCCAGGATCACAGAACGCAGCTCTGTACCACTGTCTCCCGGATTGGACCGGATTTCCGTATTTTTCGCTGTAACATAAAGCGTATCACTCTTCGCCAAAACATTTACTGTATTTCCCGCCCCATCATCGATCTGAAACTGCTGAGGTGTTTTTTTCTCCTTTGTATATGTATCCAGTGTTGCTTCATATCCCAGTACCTCTGCTGATACGGATGCAGGGAAAAGCATAGAAGCACATAAAATAACTGCCAGAAGCTTTTTTCGCATGAAATCTTGCCTCCTTTCTTCCGGCATTCTACGGTTTGTCCCGACTATCATAGCATATCAGATCATATTTTGCAATTTCACAGGACAGTCTTCAGAAATTTTTAACAAAAAGATCATATTTTTTAACTGGTCAAATCTATCCGTAACGGATACAATACTTATATGAATATAAAACACAAGAAACCAACCCTTACTAAAAAACAGCGCCACAGACTCCGTGTACAGCAGGTGCGAAGGCAGAAGATCTTTCTGACATGTCTTTTTCTGCTGATCGTGGGCTGTATCCTTCTGCGTTTTTCCAAATTTTCCGGCAGGCAGGAGGAAGCCCATCAGATCAATGCAGCCTGTGAAGCTTATCGCGATGAGGTTTCCAGCGAAGCAGCACAATATGATATGTCCGACTATGTAGACCTGATCCTGGCTGTGATGATGCAGGAAAGCTCCGGACAGGGTACCGATCCCATGCAGTCCTCAGAAGGAGCCTACAACACCAGATATCCGCAGCAGCCCAATGGTATCACAGATCCTTCTTACTCTATTTCCTGTGGCATCCAGGAACTGAAATATGCTCTGGATAAAGCCGGCTGTACCGGTCCGACTGATCTTTCCAAAATCCGTCTGGCTCTGCAGGCATACAATTTCGGAGCCGATTCCTATTTTGCTTATCTGGAAGAAAACGGTCAGACTGTGTGGACGGCCCAAAGTGCTCAGGCCTTTGCTCAGATGGCAAGCGGCAACACACAACGTGATGAAGATGATCCCCTTCATGATCCTGCCGGTCCATGGGACTATGGTGACCAATACTATCCGGATCATGTTTTGCGCTATTACCACTTAGACAATAACTCATAAACCACCGAAATATTGTCATATACAAGTTCTATTTCAGATGTCTGGAATAAACTTTATATGTTGTATATAATTTCAAAAAAATTCCAAAAAACATTTGACAGAATATAAAATTTATGCTAATATATGTCTTGTCGCTGAGGGAAATACTTGAAGCGATAAAGCATATGCGATAGTGGCGTAGTTGGTAACGCGCGACCTTGCCAAGGTCGAGACCGCGGGTTCGAGCCCCGTCTATCGCTCTTCAGAACTCTGAGTTTTTCAGAGTTCTTTTTTTATTTTTAAAACTATCCTTTTTCGATCAAAAAGTCCCGAGTCTGATCTCTTTTTTCCAGAAATCCAGATTCGGGACTTTATATTTTTATCTTTTATTTCAGCTGCATATCATGGCCAAGGCCTGCATCTTTTAGTGGTGGAAAAGGCGGATTCCTGTAAATGCCATCACCATTCCATACTTATTACATGTATCGATAACTGCGTCATCACGTACAGATCCACCCGGCTCTGCAATATATTTTACACCGCTCTTATATGCGCGCTCGATATTATCACTGAACGGGAAGAATGCATCGGATCCCAGTGTCACGCCGGTAAGACCATCCAGCCATGCTCTCTTCTCTTCTTTTGTGAACACTTCCGGCTTCTCTGTGAATGTCTTTTCCCATGCACCATCTGCAAGGACATCCATATATTCCTCACCAATGTAAACATCAATGGCATTATCTCTCTCCGCACGTGTGATCGTGTCTTTAAACGGAAGCTCCAGTACCTTCGGGCACTGACGGAGATACCAGTTATCTGCTTTCTGGCCTGCAAGGCGTGTACAATGTACACGAGACTGCTGTCCTGCACCAACGCCGATAGCCTGTCCGTCCTTAACAAAGCATACAGAATTGGACTGTGTATATTTCAGGATGATCAGAGAAACCTTCATATCTCTCTTGGCTTCTTCCGTAAGATCTTTATTCTCTGTTACAATATTGGAGATCAGCGCATCATCAATTGCCAGCTCCTGACGGCCCTGCTCAAAGGTGACTCCAAATACCTGTTTGTGCTCCAAAAGTTCCGGAACATAGTTTTCATCGATCTGAATCACATTGTAATTGCCTTTTTTCTTCTGCTTCAGAATTTCAAGAGCCTCCTCTGTATATCCTGGTGCGATCACACCATCAGAAACCTCTCTCTTGATCAGCATTGCGGTATCTTTATCACAGACATCAGAAAGAGAAATAAAATCACCAAATGATGACATACGATCTGCACCTCTTGCTCTTGCATACGCACATGCAAGCGGGGAAAAATTCTTCCAGTCCATATCATTTACCCAGTAGATCTTTGCCAGTGTCTCATTCAGCGGAAGTCCGATGGAAGCACCTGCCGGAGATACATGCTTAAATGAAGTTGCTGCCGGAAGTCCGGTTGCTTTCTTAAGGTCACGTACCAGCTGCCAGCCATTAAAGGCATCCAGGAAGTTGATGTATCCTGGTCTTCCGGAGAGTACCTGGATCGGAAGCTCACTTCCATCTGCCATATAGATCTTTGATGGTTTCTGATTTGGGTTACATCCGTATTTTAACTGTAATTCTTTCATGAAAAAGCTCCTCCGTTCTCTGTGATATCCCTATTTTCTTATTTATTCTTGTTTACGATCCTGGATTCATAATTTCCTGTCTCAATGTCAATAAAACGAACAAAGAGAGAAACTTTATTATCCTGGTTCAGGCTCTTCCAGAGGAGATCCGTAAACTCATCAATATCGTTTGGGATCTCTACCAGCTTCGGCTCTCCCTCGAAACTTGGAAGTGGATTTCCATCGCATTTATAAGTATGGATAAAACGTCCCTGTCCTGCCGCCGCATTCTCATAGGCGAATGTATAACGAAGACAGGAATCCGGATTTCCGTTATTGCTCTTTAAAATAGACATCGCATAATTGAATTTACCGTTTTCAACATGAAGAACGCCTGAAATACGAGGTGTATAGTTCGGCGCATCCGGCTCAAACTCTCTGCTGCGGAGAGACTGTTCAAAGGTGAGCTGTCTGTCCATTCCCTCATAGATCGTATCTGTCTGATCACCGTTTGTTACGATGGTCTTATTTCCAAGGACACGTACCGGTGCATAAATGATCAGGCTCGGGTCTGTAAGCTTGGATGGATCAAAAGCCTGTGTACGGATTCCTTCCCCATCCTCAACAAAAATACGGTTTCTGCTGTTCTCGCTTCTTCCCATAATAAAATATGCAGTAACTGCATGTTTCCCGTCAGCGGAACGTCCGATCACAATTCCTCTTCCCGGATAGGAATTTTCTTTCAGTTCTTTTTCAAGTGAAAATGTCGTCATTTTTCACAGTCCTCCTTGTCTAATGTAAGGCCCGGGGTTTACCCCAGGATATGAACGGTAACAAAAAACCGCCTGGACACCCCTTATCAGGCTGCCCAGGCGGTCGGCTTCTCACTTCACTGCACTCCCTGTAGGTAATCCTACTTTCCGCCAGTCATGCAGCTTCTGCTGTTATACTACAATACTTCTTCTTAATTTTCAAGCCCCTATTTTCAGAAATTATTTTTCCAGACTTCTTGTTGCTCACAAAATAAACAATAACACTTTATTTCCCCTGTAATGCATAATCTGTCTGGATCTGTGCTGCAATGTCTGATTTCATCTGGATCCATGCATCGGGATTTTCCACATAATACTTCGGACAGTCTTTACCTGTGACATCATAATGACGGATCACCTGATCCGAAGTCAGTCCAAAGCGTGTACAAAGCCACGCTGTCAGCTTTACCGCCGAATCATAGGTTGCTGTATTAAACTGCCCTGTTTCATCCGGATGGCAGCATTCAATGGATATGGTATCTACATTTCTGGAATTTGTGGCATAGGATATTTCCGAAGTAGGGATACATTGTACCACTTCTCCCTCCAACCCTATCACAAAATGACTGCTGACTTTGTTGTCCTGCGTTGTCGCAAGATTTTCAAAATAATTCCGGTTGGATACGGCAGTAGATCCCGGATTGGCCGTATAATGAATGGCTATATAATTTACCTGTTCCATAGAAATCTGTGGTCTGGAATAGGAATTCGGTGTCAGAAGCTCCACATCAATAAAAGGTGCTCCTTCTGCCTGCCATTGTTCCGGTCCGCCATTTCCGCTGGCATTCCCGGATATTTCTTCCTGTCCGGACTGAGTTTCACTCTGTTCCATGCGCATCTCAAAAAATGCGTATCCTAACGCACACGCAGCAAAAGCAACGATCACAATGATACATATCAGCACAATCCTCTGCAGGATCTTGATCGGGTTCTTTTTTCTCAAAGACTTCTTTTTTCTTCTGGAAGACCCGGAGGAAGTTTTCTTTACGGAAACAGGCCGCCCGCTATGGGACGGCCTGGGTGACTTTTTACCGGTCTTACCTTTTTTTCCTTTATTATTCATCTACACTGTAGTTTGGAGCCTCTTTTGTGATGTGGATGTCATGTGGATGTGACTCTTTAAGAGATGCAGCTGAAATCTTGATGAATCTGCCTGTTGTCTTAAGCTTCTCAATATTTTCTGCTCCACAGTAACCCATACCGGATCTTAAACCACCGATCAGCTGGAATACGGTATCCTCAACATGTCCTTTATACGCAACACGGCCCTCAACACCCTCCGGCACAAGCTTCTTTGCATTCTCCTGGAAATAACGATCCTTGCTGCCATTCTCCATAGCTGCGATAGATCCCATTCCACGATATACTTTATATTTTCTGCCCTGATAAAGCTCGAATGTTCCCGGACTCTCATCGCATCCTGCGAACATGCTTCCCATCATGCAGACATTGGCACCTGCTGCGATGGCCTTGGTGATATCTCCGGAATATTTGATACCACCGTCTGCAATGATCGGAATTCCGTAGCTGTTAGCCACTTCATAACAATCCATAACTGCAGTAACCTGCGGAACACCAATACCTGCAACAACACGTGTTGTACAGATAGATCCCGGTCCGATACCAACCTTGACTGCATCTACTCCAGCCTCGATCAGAGCCTTGGTAGCTTCGCCTGTTGCAACATTACCTGCGATTACCTGAAGCTCCGGATATGTTGCCTTGATCTCGCGGACTGCTTTTAGAATGTTTTCTGAATGACCATGTGCAGAATCAATTACGATCACATCTACATTAGCTTTCACAAGCGCATCAACACGTGCAAGCACATTTGCTGTGATGCCAACCGCAGCACCACAGAGAAGTCTTCCCTGTGCATCCTTGGCTGCAAGCGGATACTTGATCTGTTTCTCGATATCCTTGATGGTAATAAGTCCTTTTAAATTAAAGTCATCATCTACAATGGGTAATTTCTCCTTACGGGATTTCGCAAGGATCTTCTTGGCATCCTCAAGTGTGATTCCTTCCTTAGCTGTGATCAGTCCTTCTGAAGTCATGCACTCCTTGATCTTTCTGCTGAAATCTGTCTCAAATTTAAGATCACGGTTTGTGATAATACCTACCAGTTTTCTGCCTTCTGTGATCGGAACACCGGAAATACGGTATTTCGCCATCAGGTCATTGGCATCCTTCAGTGTATGCTCTGCTGAAAGATAAAATGGATCGGTGATAACACCGTTCTCAGAACGTTTAACTTTGTCAACCTCTTCTGCCTGTGCCTCAATGGACATATTCTTGTGAATGATACCGATACCACCCTGTCTGGCCATAGCAATTGCCATTCTGTGCTCTGTAACTGTGTCCATTCCCGCACTCATCATGGGGATATTCAGCTTTACTTTCTTGGTTAAATACGTTGAAACATCAACCTGATTCGGAATTACTTTAGAATAAGCCGGAACCAGCAGGACATCATCAAACGTAATGCCTTCACCAATAATAGTACCCATTGCATTTCCTCCCTTTGTGTAAGATATTTTAAATTTGTGAACTAGTGTAACAAAAAACAAGATTCATGTCAATCCAAAAAAACTTTACTCGGTGCAGAATTTTTCATGGTATTGGCAAGTTCATCATCCAGCTCCAGGATCACCTTGCAGGTTTCTCCGCTGTCTCTTACGATCATGGCATAGCGCTTATGATCCTCAATACCTGAGGAAAAGTCTACGGTTTTCATCTTCTGATTTCCGTTGTAATAATCCATTCTGTGGGATTTCAGAGGTGCCACAAGATCAGCCTCCGCAAGCTGAAGTGATTTTACTCTTTTCCTCTTTGACTTGGACATGATCATATCAATATCCAGTTCCCCGTTAACAAACAGATATTCATATTCCAGGTCTGTTTTCGGAATTACAAAATAGCATGCAACACCAAGAGCGATAGCCGGAACCAGAAGAAGTGCATTCAGCACCAGACCTCCCAGAACCATGATCACGGTCAGTGCAATAAGACCGTATTTTATAGCAAGATCCTTCCCTGTCTGTTTCTTCTTTACCAGAAGTTCTGAATATAAGTCACTCATTTGCTTCTTCCTTTCGTAATTTACTGATTTCTTTTGATTATAGCACAAAAAGAGAGCCGCGTCCATGACGCAGGCCCTCTCATTTTGTAAATTATTTACCTGCCTGCTTGAAATTACATCATTCCCATTCCCGGGTTTGGTGCCGGAGCAGGAGTATCCTCTTTGATCGTAGAAACTACAGCCTCTGTTGTAAGAAGTGTAGATGCAACACTTGTTGCGTTCTGAAGTGCACTTCTTGTAACCTTTGCAGGATCAAGGATTCCATTCTCAACCATGTTTACATATTTCTCATTCAGAGCATCAAAGCCTGTACCTACCTCAGACTCTCTTACCTTGTTGATGATAACAGCGCCTTCCAGTCCTGCGTTTGCAGCAATGTGGAACAACGGAGCCTCAAGGGCTTTCAGGATCACATAAGCACCTGTCTTCTCATCTCCCTCAAGTGTTGCTGCAAGTTTTGCAACCTCTTTGGAAGCATGGATGTAAGCAGATCCGCCGCCTGCGATGATACCTTCCTCAACAGCTGCTCTTGTTGCTGCAAGAGCATCCTCAAGACGAAGCTTTGCTTCTTTCATCTCTGTCTCAGTAGCAGCACCTACACGGATAACAGCTACGCCGCCTGCCAGTTTTGCAAGTCTTTCCTGAAGTTTTTCTTTATCAAACTCGGATTTTGTCTCCTCGATCTGCGCACGGATCTGAGCAACACGTTTTGCGATGGCATCTTTATCGCCAAGGCCGTCAACGATAACTGTATTCTCTTTTGCAACCTTAACGGATTTTGCACGTCCGAGCTGCTCCATTTTAGCTTCCTTCAGATCAAGACCGAGCTCGTCAGAGATCACCTGTCCGCCTGTCAGGATCGCAATATCCTGAAGCATCTCTTTTCTTCTGTCACCATAGCCAGGTGCTTTAACAGCTACTACCTGGAAGGTTCCTCTCAGTTTGTTAACGATCAGGGTTGTGAGAGCCTCACCCTCAACATCTTCTGCAATGATGAGAAGCTTTGCACCAGCCTGAACAACCTGCTCAAGAAGCGGAAGGATCTCCTGGATGTTGCTGATCTTCTTATCTGTGATCAGAATATACGGATCATCAAGAGTTGCCTCCATCTTCTCCATATCTGTAGACATGTATGCGGAAATATATCCACGGTCAAACTGCATACCTTCAACAAGGTCAAGCTCTGTATGCATGGTCTTGGACTCCTCAACAGTGATAACACCATCCTTGGAAACCTTCTCCATAGCGTCTGCAACCAGCTGTCCAACCTGCTCATCACTTGCAGAGATTGCGGCTACATTAGCGATCTGAGCTTTTCCGTTGATTGCCTGGCTCATGTTCTTGATTGCTTCTACTGCAACATCCGTTGCTTTTTTCATTCCTTTTCTGAGGATGATCGGGTTCGCTCCTGCTGCCAGGTTCTTCATTCCCTCATGTACCATTGCCTGTGCAAGTACAGTCGCTGTTGTAGTACCATCACCAGCTACATCGTTTGTCTTGGATGCAACCTCTTTGATGATCTGAGCGCCCATATTCTCGAATCCGTCCTCAAGCTCGATCTCTTTTGCAATGGAAACACCATCGTTTGTGATAAGCGGAGCACCGAAAGATTTGTCAAGTACTACATTTCTTCCTTTCGGTCCAAGTGTTACTCTTACTGTATCTGCAAGTTTATTTACACCAGCTTCAAGTGCTGCTCTTGCTTCTGCGCCGTATTTGATCTCTTTTGCCATGATAAAATGACCTCCTATTTATATTGATATACGATAAGATGTTTATATTATTTAATGATTGCCAGGATATCTTCCTGCTTTACAATAATATAATCCGTTCCATCCATCTTTACTTCTGTTCCTGCATATTTGGAATAGATAACAGTATTTCCGACTTCTACTTCCATTTTTACTTCTTTTCCGTTTACAACTCCGCCAGGTCCAACTGCAATAACCTCTGCCTGCTGTGGTTTCTCCTGTGCCTGTCCCGGAAGCACGATTCCGGATGCTGTTGTCTCTTCTGCTTCAACCTGTTTTAATACTACTCTGTCGCCTAAAGGTACTAACTTCATGATCTATGTTCCTCCTTTATAAGTTCCATCTTCGTCTGCTAGCACTCACTTTATACGAGTGCTAATCACTATGGCTATATTAGTGAATTTCGCATATTTTCGCAACCCTTTTAAGACATGGTTTTTCTATATTATTCTGACTTTATCTCTTTTATACTCTTGTTTTCTCTTGTTTTCTTAATTTCATTATTTATTTTCATTTTATAAAACAGACAAAAAAGAGACTCCCGTGATAACGGGCAGTCTCTTTTGTCACGTTCTTTATCCTATATCAGGCATCTGACAGTGCTGATCACATTATGCCTTCTTGCTTCTCTGTGCTTTTATCTCCTCAAGCTCATCAAAGATCACTTCATTAAGAACTTTAATGTAAGTTCCCTTCATACCGGATGAACGGGATTCGATCACACCTGCACTCTCGAATTTACGCAGTGCATTTACGATCACGGATCTGGTGATACCTACACGGTCAGCGATCTTGCTGGCAACCAGGATACCCTCATCCCCATCCAACTCATCAAAGATATGGATGATCGCCTCAAGTTCTGAGAAGGACAGTGTACTGAATGCCGATTTGACAATCTGCTGTTTTCTGTCTTCTTCTGCGTTCTCGTCATGAACCGCACGCATCATTTCCAGACCAACAACTGTTGTACCATACTCGCTGACGATAATATCCTCAATATCATAGGGATGATCATTGCGGTACATGAATAACGTTCCCAGTCTCTCACCTGCAATATCGATCGGATTCACGATTCCCTGATAATTTCCGGGTACATGCTCAAAGCCAAGTGTCTGGAGATTGACATTCTCCTTTGTGGAAAGAACACCAAGAAATCTCTCATTCAATAACGGGTCGATATGTCCGCCGATTTTGTCATCGATCAGCTCTGTGATCTCATCCACACCCGGGCAGATACTGACTCCCAGAACCTTACCTTTCTTACTGAGTACCAGGATATTGGAACTTAAGGTTTCCATGAGCACCTGGCAAATGTCGTTAAACACTACCTTGCTTGAGCTGCTGTTATGCAGAAGCTTATTGATTTTTCTAGTTTTATCTAGCAACTGAACGCTCATTTTTCCTCCTTTCACTTTCGTACCTTGAAAGAAATCGTTTTTCTAGTCTAATATTACACGTTATTCTGGAAATTTACAAGACATTTTTATATTTTTTTATTTTTAACGGGATTTTCTGAAAATTAATAGAAAAGCATTTATTCAATCAATCTTCATCTTTTGGTTTTTGTTCCACATATCCGCAGGTTTCCTGGCTGCAAACCAGCTTATTTCCCTTTTCGAGCATATAATTACCACATTTCGGACATTTCTTTGCAGAAGGTTTCTGCCAGGACATAAAATCACATTCCGGATTATTCTCACATCCGTAATATTTTCTGCCTTTTTTCGTTTTTTTCATGACAATTTCGCCGCCGCACTTCGGACATGCAACACCGATCTTCTCATAATATGGTTTTGTATTACGGCAGTCCGGAAATCCGGGGCATGCAAGAAATCTTCCATGAGGACCGTACTTGATCACCATGTTGCGGCCACAGTTGTCGCAGATCACATCCGTAACCTCATCCTGTATATCAACTTTCTCAAGCTCTTTCTCAGCCTCATCCACATCATGCTTCAGATCCGGATAGAAGTTACGTACAACCGTTTTCCACTGTACGGTACCTGCTTCCACGCAGTCCAGAAGCCCCTCCATAGTTGCTGTAAAGTTTACATCCACAATACTTGGAAAAGCCTGTTTCATAATATTATTAACAACCTCTCCAAGCTCTGTGACGTAAAGATTTTTCTGTTCCTTGGATACATAGCGTCTGCTGATGATCGTTGTGATGGTCGGCGCATACGTACTTGGACGTCCGATTCCAAGCTCTTCCATAGTCTTTACAAGTGAAGCCTCTGTGTAATGTGCCGGCGGCTGTGTAAAATGCTGCTCCGGCTTCAGTTCTTTCAGCTTCAGCTCCATACCCTTTTCCAGACTTTGACTTAAAACATTGCCCTTTTTGTCATCGCCCTCTTCTGTGTACACAGACATAAAACCATCAAAGGCAACCTTGGATGCCGCAACCGTGAACACATACTCACCTGCTCCGATCTTGACAGACGTGGTCTCATAACGTGCCGGTGCCATTCTGCTTGCCGCAAAACGTCTCCAGATCAGCTGATATAAACGGAACTGATCCCTGGTCAGGGATTCCTTCACCAGAACTGGTGTCCTCGCAATATCTGTGGGACGGATCGCCTCATGAGCATCCTGTATCTTCTGTCCGTTTTTGATCGCCTTCTCTGTCTGAGAAACATAATCTGAACCATACTGCTCAGAAATATAAGTTCTTGCTGCTGCATCTGCTTCCTCTGAAATTCGGGTGGAATCTGTACGCAGATAGGAGATCAGACCTACCGTACCGCTGCCTTTCACATCCACACCTTCATATAACTGCTGCGCCAGGCGCATGGTCTTCTGCGTAGAAAAGTTCAGTGTCTTGGCAGCTTCCTGCTGCAGAGTACTGGTGGTAAACGGAAGAGGAGCGTTTTTGATCCTCTCACCTTTTTTTACTTCTGTGATCTCATATTTACAGTCTTCCAGATTTTTCAGGATATCATCCATTTCCTGACGGTTTCTGATGGGAAGTTTTTTATCTGTTCCATAGAACTTGGCTGTCAGCGGTTTCTTCTCACCCTTTACCTGAAATTCACCCTCCAGGCTCCAGTATTCTTCAGGAATGAATGCATTGATCTCATCTTCTCTGTCACAGATGATACGCAGTGCCACAGACTGTACACGGCCTGCACTTAAGCCTCTTTTTACCTTGGCCCAGAGCAGCGGACTGATGGTATAACCTACCATACGATCCAGCATACGCCTTGCCTGCTGTGCATCTACCAGATTCATGTCCAGTTCCCTGGCCTGCTTGATGGACGCCTTAACTGCTGTTTTTGTTACTTCATTAAATGTGATCCTGTGCATCTTTGCAGTATCTGTCTTCAAAGCCTGCATCAGATGCCAGGAAATTGCTTCTCCCTCACGGTCAGGGTCAGTTGCAAGATAGATCTTATCTGCTTTTTTTGCTTCTTTACGAAGTTTTGCAAGAAGCTCACCCTTTCCCCGTATTGTAATATACTTCGGTTCAAAATCATTGTCCACGTCAATACCAAACTGGCTCTTGGGAAAATCCCTCACATGACCGTTGGACGCTTCTACTGTATAATTTGCCCCCAGAAATTTCTTTACTGTTTTCATTTTAGCAGGTGACTCTACTATCACCAGATTTTTGGCCATTTTACCTCTCCTAATCTCATTCTGCCTTCCTGTCCGGCTTAAAAACTCCTGCTAAATCTCCGGGCAAAAAAGCATTTATTCAAGTCTGATATAATATTGTCTCCCGGTTTCCTTCACAAGCCCCATCAAAATAAGCTGTCCCAGGATCCCGGCTGTTTTTCCCGGTGAAAAACCGGTTTTTCTGATAATATGATCCAGATTTTTTGGTCGTAAATCGAGACAACTATACACCAAATCCAAATCCGTTGCAAGTCCTAACTTGCTTTTTTCAGACAAATTTGTCTTTTTTTTCACAGATAATCCCCACTCATCCAGAAGTATTTCCGGAGAGTATGCAATTCCTGCTCCGTCGTAGATCAGCTTGTGACAGCCTCTGCTCAGCGCATCATTTACCGCTCCCGGAATGGCGTATACCATCTTCCCCTGTTCCAGTGCACAGGCAGCTGTGATCAGTGATCCGCTCTTTTCTTTTGCTTCCACCACAAGCACCAGATCTGCCAGTCCGCTGATGATCCGGTTCCTTGCCGGAAAATAATATGCCCTGCCTTTGGTACCTGGTTCATATTCGCTGATGATCCCTCCGTTTTTTTCGGGGATCCTCCGGTAAATACCTCTGCTGGATGAAGGATAACAGATGTCCACACCATTTCCCAGCACGGCAAAGGTCGGGGTACCACCTTCCAGGGCACCCTTGTGGCCCTCAGCATCAATGCCGGCCGCCATACCGCTGATCACCTGTACACCATGTTCGCTTAAGAATTTTCCGTAATTAAAGGCCTGTATCCGTCCGTAAGGACTGCACAGCCTTGCTCCCACGATCGCCGCTGTAGGTTTGGCATCATCCGGAAAGCTTCCAATGTAATATAATTGTTTTGGCATACCAGGAAGTTCCTTAAGTCTTGCCGGATAAACACCACTGTCCTTCCGGGCACACCGGATCCTTGTTTGCTGTATTTCTTCCATATAAAATACCTTCCTTTTTTCTGTTTTATGACCAGTATTTCTTGTCATATGCCCGGTACGTCAGAGCCTCGCAGATATGTTCTTCCTTTATCTTTTCGGAGGATTCCATATCCGCGATGGTCCTGGCCGTTTTCAGGATCTTATGATATGCTCTGGTACTGAATTGAAACTGCTCATATGCCTGTTCCAGAAGTTTGTCTGCCCCTCCCGTCATTACACAGTATTTTTCCAGTTTTCTTCCGTCAAGCTCCCCATTGAAGCAAAATTTTTCCTTTTTGTAACGTTCTCTCTGGATCTCCTGTACTGCTTCCACCCTCTTTCTTATTTGAGCAGAGGATTCCCCTGCAATTTTCTTTTTCATTTTTGAAAAACTCACTGCCGGAACTTCTGTGCAGATATCAATACGCTCCAGGAGAGGCTGGCTGATCTTTCCAAGATAATGCGTGATCTCCCCTGATGTACAGCGACATCTGTTCATATCCGGGTAAAATCCGCAGGGACAGGGATTCATCGCTGCCGCCAGCATAAAACTGGCCGGAAAAATATAAGTTCCGGCAGCTCTGGACAGATGGATCTCCTTATCTTCCAGCGGCTGACGCAGGATCTCCAGGCTTTTTCTGGAAAATTCCGGCATCTCATCCAGAAAAAGAACACCTCTGTGTGCAAGAGTGATCTCCCCCGGCCCCGGTATCCTGCCGCCACCTGCCAAAGCCTGAGGGGAACTGGTATGATGCGGACTTCGAAAAGGCCTCTGCCGGATCAGCGGATCTTTTTCCGTGAGAAGTCCTGCCACACTGTATACCTTGGTGATCTCCAGGCTTTCCTCAAATGTCATCTCCGGCATAATGGTCGGCAGACGTCTTGCCAGCATGGTCTTTCCGGATCCTGGCGGTCCGATAAAAAGAATATTATGAAAACCGCTCACTGCGATCTCTGCCGCCCGCCTGGCTCCTTCCTGCCCGCAAATGTCCGCAAAATCAACCTTTGGTATTTCCGGTTTGTTTTCTGTTTTTTCTTTTTCCTGATACGCAGCTGTATAAGTGTTTGGGTCTCTCAGACACCGGATCATGTCATTCAGACTTTTTACTCCAAACACCGGCATATCCTTCACCAGATTCCCCTCCCGGATGTTTTCCTCCGGAATAACGCAAAAGCGTAAGCCCAGCTCTCTTGCGCGGATCACCCGAGGCAAAACTCCGGCAACCCCATGGATCTCTCCATTCAGACTGATCTCTCCTACGATCATAACTCCTTCCAGAAGATCCGGTTCCAGAATTCCGGCAGCCGCAAGTACTGCAGCCGCCACAGGCAGATCAAAACCGGCTCCTTCCTTTTTCATATCGGCAGGTGCAAAATTTACAGTTACTTTTTTTGGTGGCAGACAAAGCCGGTTGTTCTTAAATGCAGTCCGGACTCTTTCCTGGGCCTCTCTCACCTGGGCAGAGGGAAATCCTACCATAGCAAAAGAAGGCAGACCATCACTGACATCTGCCTCAACCTGGATCTCACGTACTTCTATTCCGTAGATCGCTGCTGATAAAACACTCGCAAACAAATACATTCCTTTCTGCGAAAAAAACGGATCCCGATTTTCCATCTTTTCGTCTTTTCAGGTCAGGCGGATATTCACAATCCGCATTCAGTTAAAAACAAGGGAATTTTCAGATAGACATTTTCTGAATTTTAGAAGATAATAAATTTAGTATAGTCCATTTTGCTCCCTTTTGCAAGGGTGCATTTCGTTCTGTTTTATACTTTCAATAGAAAGAAGAGGTGAGCACAATGAAATTTCAGCGTATTCAGGATTTACGTACAGACGCGGATCTGTCCCAGAGAGAATTAAGTGAGATTCTTCATATCAGTCAGCGTTCTTATTCCCATTATGAAACGGGATCCCGTAATATTCCTATCGAAATGCTTATCCGGCTGGCAAATTATTACGACACCAGCATCGATTATCTCGTCGGCCGCACAGACCGCAAAAAAATGATTAAATAAAGAGATCCCCGGAAATGTGGAACAGTTTCGGGAATTCCTGTATCGGGATTCCCTGATTGCCAAAATCCGGGGATTCTTTATTTTACCGTGTTTTATTTTTTCTGATCATTCCGTATAATAGGTTTCTTCTTCTCCGTAGAGAATCTCCTATTCTTCTGTATTTTCATCAGAAGAATTTTCACTGCTTTCGCTGTAGGATTCCTGTTCATAGGAATTTTCGTTGCTTTCATTATAGGAAGCATCTTCATCGGAATTTTCGGATACTTCCAGAGATGGCTCCTGCCGGTTCATAATAGACTCTGTTTTCGGATAGGTCAGAGACCCTTCTCCCCGTTCATATGTTTTTACCTTCACATAAAGCTCACCACTTTTATCGAAAACAAACTCGCCTTTTGCCTTATTCCCCTCGGAATCCTTAAAACGGAACTGTGTGGCATTTCCTGCTACCTCTGCAGTCACATCTGCTTCTGCGGTCATGGAAGGATCTTTTCCATTCACTCTCTTATAGGTAAAGGAAACAGATTTCAGACTGATGTCATAAATATCGATCGTTGTCAGCCCGTCTTCGCTGTACCAGATCCCCTGATAATTTTCCGGTTCAAATGCCGGAAGGATTGTCGGGACCGGTGTCAATGACGGTGTCGGTGTCGCTGTCGGAACCGGTGTTGCTGTTGCTGCCGGAGTTGCTGTCACCTCCGGAATACTGTCCAATGCAGCCAATGCGGCCTCTCTTCGTTGTTCTTTTTCCACTTTATCCCTGTGGGAAACATACAGCATCCCTCCCAGTCCTGCCAGAATAAACAGAATGATCAACAGGACCAGAACCGCTCTCAGCCGTTTTTTTCTTCTTTTGTTTTTTCTCATCTGCATCACCTCTGTTTACTATAGCATACTGGAAACGCTTCTTGTATTTCTCAATTCTGCTTATTTTTTCTCTTTGATGATACCTTTTCTGTAAGCTTCCAGAAGCTGGATCAGCTCACTGATCCTTTCCTTCAGAGCAGTTCCGGTATCGGTATCACCTACCAGTGTACGTTTGTTATTGTAATGAACCGCCACCCTGTTGGAAACAATATCCTGCTCCTTGGCTACCGCTTCTTCCGCAGAAGTAAAAGGCTCATGAGCAGACAGGATCAGCCCGTAGGAGTTATAAACCAGTGTATAACCGGCAATCCCCGTAACCTTCTGATATGGTCTGGAAAAACCGCCGTCGATCACAAGAACTTTGCCATTGCATTTTACAGGACTCTCTCCCTCACTCTGGTGAACCGGCACATGCCCGTTGATGATGTGACCTTTTTCCGGATCCAGTTCGAATTCACGGAGCAGATCATCTACAACATCCTCATTTTCCAGAAGATGATAGTAGGCATTTTTAGTTTCTTTATGTGTTTCCTTATCTTTAATAAAATAACGTTCAAAGGTGGTCATCTTGTCTTTTCCGAACAGCGGTGAATTCGGAGCTGCCCAGATATACCACATAATATCCCTGCCTTTACGCTTTTCATCCTCATTTACAGAGAAAAACGCCCGGCGCACATAAGTCTCAAGAACATCGTACAATTCTTTTCCTTTGTAGGTTTTTCCATAAATCTGGACTTCTTTCAGACTTCCATCCTCATTAAGCGGAATACTTCCATGGAACAGAAGATTTCCATTATAAGTTTTATAAAGTCCTCCCTTGTCCAGAAGAAGCCGGACATGATTCTGCAGTTTCTCGCAGTTTCGGAACGCGGAATCCAAGCGTTCCATTACATCCTTTTCCTCTGTGGTAAGTTCATATGGCTTTTTCCAGTCAATAGTAGGAAAATATGTATCGGTCAGCGGATATTCTTTTCCGTCCGGAAGTGTGATCATTCCCTTTTTCAGATCGATCCTATGAAGCAAACAACGTTTTTCCATATGGAATTCTTTGTGCCGGCGGATCAGCTGCCCCTCCAGCTTAAACTGGATAATGGCAATAGCCTTGTGCATTTTCCGTCCAAGCTCTTCTTCCAGAATACTATAGTTATTGGCATCTCCCTTCATCTCAAAAGCAGTACATGGATCATCCTTATAAGCCTCCATTGCAAAGGTTGCCAGAGGCATGAGATTGATCCCATATCCATCCTCAAGAATATCCATATTTCGGTAACGGATGCTGTTCCGGATCACCGTTGCAATACAGGCTTTCTGTCCTGTAGCAGCTCCCATCCAGACCACATCATGATTTCCCCACTGGATATCCAGCGAATGATATTTCATCAAACGATCCATGATGAAATGCGGACCCGGACCTCTGTCATAAATATCTCCCAGCACATGAAGATGATCCACAACAAGACGCTGGATCAGTTCTGCCAGGGCAATGATAAAATTCTCTGCCCGGCCGATATCAATGATCGTATTGACAATGGCATCGTAATATGCTTCTTTGTCCAGAACTTCCGCTTTCTCTGTGATCAGCTCCTCGATCACATATGCATAGTCTGCGGGAAGTGCCTTACGGACCTTGGAACGGGTATATTTGGATGCCGTTGTCTTGCATACTTCGATCAGACGATAAAGTGTGATCTTGTACCAGTTCTCCATGTCTTCTTCCTGTTTTTTTACAACCTCCATCTTTTCCTTCGGATAATAGATCAGTGTGGCAAGAGAACGTTTGTCGCTGTTGCTTAAGGTATGTCCGAATACATCATCGATCTTTTTTCGTACAGCCCCTGATCCATTCCGAAGAACATGGGAAAACGCATCGTATTCTCCATGAATGTCCGACATGAAATGCTCGGTACCTTTCGGAAGGTTTAATATAGACTGCAGATTGATGATCTCTGTTGAAGCCTTTGCTATAGTAGGATACAGCTCCGCAAGTCGCTGCAGGTATCTTAATTCTTCTTTTTTCATAGTATCTGGTATCCTCCTGGGAGTTTTCACTGCCAGATCAGCCTTCAGGACAAACGGCAGCATTTTTTTATTTATTGTAAGCCCTTCCGGTATCATATATCAACCCGTAAAATCAAACAGGGACATCTGATTGGACTGCGGGATATCTCCGAAAAGATCCATATCATCCATCAGATCGATAACGGTCTTGCTGACCTTGGTACGGTCACGGAAATCATCCTTGGAAAGGAATCTGCCTTTTGCGGCAGCATCCACAACTGCCTCTGCTGCCTTATCTCCAAGACCCTCTATGGTATCCAGAGCAGGCATCAGCTTATCTCCGATGATCTGGAACCGGTGTGCCTTTGCCTTATAAAGATCGATCGGCACAAAATCAAAACCTCTGGCGTACATTTCCTGTACGATCCTCATATCCTTCAGTGTATCCTGTTCCTTCTTGGATGCATCATCACCTTTTTTCCGGATCTCCGCCATATAATATTCCAGACGTTCTTTTCCCATGCACATCAGTTCATAGGAAAAGGATGTGGCACGGATACTGAAAAATGCTGCATAATAAGCCAGTGGATGAAACACTTTATACCAGGCGATACGATACGCCATCATAACATAGGCTGCTGCATGGGCTTTCGGGAACATGTACTTGATCAGCTTACAGGACCAGATATACCAGTCCGGAACATCATGCTCTTTCATAGTCTGGATCCATTCCTCACGAAGCCCCTTTCCCTTACGGACACTCTCCATGATGGTAAACGCCAGACCACTTTCCACTCCTTTTCCGATGAGATAGATCATAATATCATCTCGCGTACAGATTGCTGTGGAAATGGTAGCTGTACCATTCTGGATCAATACCTGGGCATTTCCAAGCCATACATCCGTGCCGTGGGAAAGTCCAGCAATACGTACCAGGTCGGAAAAATATTTCGGCTTGGTATCGATCAACATCTGCATGGCAAAGTCTGTACCAAACTCCGGTATCCCGAGGCATCCCAGCCTGCAGCCGCCGATGTCCTCCGGGCTGATCCCCAGAGCCTGCGTTCCCGCAAACAGGGACATGACATCTCTCTGGTCCAGCGGAACTGTTCTTGCACTGATGCCGGTCAGATCCTCCAGCATACGGATCATTGTCGGATCATCGTGTCCAAGTATATCAAGTTTCAGAAGATTTCCGTCAATGGAATGGTAATCAAAATGTGTGGTGATGATATCACTGTTCACATCATTGGCCGGGTGCTGCACAGGTGTAAATTTCTCAATCTCCTCACCCATAGGCAGTACGATGATACCTCCCGGATGCTGGCCAGTGGTACGGCGGACACCGGTACAGCCCTTCACGATACGGTTGATCTCACAGTAACGCTTGTGCTGCCCCCGTTCCTCATAATAGTTCTTCACATAACCAAATGCGGTTTTTTCCGCAAGGGTACCAATGGTTCCCGCCTTAAAGGTCTGCCCTTTTCCGAAGATAACCTCTGTATACCGGTGGGCATTGGCCTGATATTCACCGGAAAAGTTCAGGTCGATATCCGGCTCCTTATCACCTTTAAAACCAAGGAATGTCTCAAAAGGAATATCAAAGCCTTCCTTGTTCATCCTGGCACCGCATTTCGGACAGATCTTATCCGGCATATCACATCCTGCCATACCCGCGTATTTTTTCACCTCAGGGGAATCAAAATCACTGTATTTACAGTCCGGATTCGGACAGAGATAATGAGGCGGCAGAGGGTTTACCTCCGTGATACCGGACATGGTCGCTGCCAGAGAAGAACCTACAGAACCACGGGATCCAACCAGATAGCCGTCCTCATTGGACTTCCACACAAGCTTCTGTGCAATGATATACATTACCGCATAACCATTGGAGATAATAGAATTCAGCTCCCTGTCCAGACGGTCCTCCACGATCTTCGGCAACGGATCTCCGTACATTTCGTGGGCCTTCGTGAAACAGATATTCTTAAGATCCTGCTCGGAGTTCTCAATGACCGGTGGAAATTTATCCGGATGGATCGGTGATATCTTCTCGATCATATCCGCGATCTTATTGGTATTGGTGATCACCACCTCTTCCGCCTTTTCACTTCCCAGATAGGAAAATTCCTCCAGCATTTCCTCCGTTGTACGAAGATAAAGCGGGGCCTGGTTATCTGCATCAGAAAATCCGTTTCCTGCCATGATGATCCGTCGGTAAACCTCATCCTGAGGATCCATAAAATGCACATCACAGGTGGCAACCACCGGTTTTTTGAACTGTTCTCCAAGTTTTACGATCTTCCGGTTTATCTCTTTTAAGTCTTCCTCAGAATTGATCATATCATGTTTTTCATCCGCAAGCATAAACGCATTGTTCCCAAGAGGCTGGATTTCCAGATAGTCATAAAAATTTACCAGTCTGGCGATCTCCTGATCCGGTGCATTGCGAAGAAGTGCCTGATAAAGCTCTCCTGCCTCGCAGGCACTTCCCACCAGAAGGCCTTCCCTGTATTTTTCCAGCACACTTTTGGGAACCCTTGGTCTTCTGTGATAGTACTTTAAATGGGACTGGCTTACCAGCTTGTACAGATTGATCCTTCCGGTCTCATTTCTTGCAAAAACAATAGCATGGTATGTGGGCAGCTTTCGGATGGTATCCGGTGAAACCGCACCCCGGCTGTTCATCTCATCCACATCAAAAATATCTCTTTCTTCCAGCATCTTTACAAACCGCACAAAAATCTCTGCGGTACATGCCGCATCATCCACAGCTCTGTGGTGATGATCAAGAGAAACACCTACTGCCTTGGCTACCGTATCCAGTTTAAAACGGTTCAGGGCAGGAAGAAGGAATCTGGCCATACCAACGGTATCCACATAAGTAAAATCATCCGAAATCCCCTGCCGTTTACAGTTTTCAATAATAAAGCTCATATCAAAGTCCGCATTATGGGCCACCATCACGCAGCCCTCACAGAATTCCAGGAATTTCGGCAGTACTTCCTCTATCACAGGTGCATCCAGGACCATGGAATCATTGATGCTTGTCAGCTGCTCAATACGGAACGGAATGGGCACTTCCGGGTTTACAAAGGTGGAAAAACGATCTGTGATCTGTCCTTTTTCCACTTTTACCGCGCCAATCTCAATGATCCTGCAGGTTAGTGCTGAGAATCCCGTAGTCTCAATATCAAAAACAACAAAATCTCCATCCAGCCGCTGCCCTTTGGAATTGGTGACCATACCCTTCAGATCGTCTGCCAGATACGCTTCCATTCCATAAAGCACCTTAAAATCAGACTCCTTTGGAACACAACCGCCCCAGGCATCAAAGCAGTGATTTGCCTCCGGGAAGGACTGCACCACGCCATGATCCGTGATAGCGATAGCCTTATGTCCCCACTCATAGGCACGTTTTACCAATGCCTTTGCATCGCTGACACCATCCATATCGCTCATCTTGGTGTGACAGTGAAGCTCCACACGCTTCTGAGGACTGGTATCCATTCTTGTGCTGGTAAAATTGGCGATTTTCTTGATACCTGTAATATTTCCAACAGTAAGCTCACTGTCAAAACGGTCAATGGTGGTAACTCCCTTCAGCTTCAGGAATGCGCCTTTTTTTACACTTTCCGTCACTTCCGGAACCTGCTCGTTACGCAGAAACATCTTCACAACAATACTGTCCGTAAAATCGGTCACAGGGAAGATCAGGATCGTTTTCTCATTTCGGATCTCACGAGCTTCCACATCCATAACCTGACATCGGATGATAACCTCACCCATCTCACCGGTAATGCTCTCCAGCGGAATCGTTTCTCCATCAAAATCTCTGCCGTAAACCACATCCGGATTGCTGTCCCTGCGGAATCCGAAGCTGCCGCGGAAATCTCCCTTCTGAACCTTCTTCTGTTTTTTGTCAAAGGATTTCTTCTCGTTTGTCTTTTCGCCCTTCTTATCTCCAGAGGTTTTCTTTGTCTCTTCCTTGGCTGTATCCTCCTGCTTCGGTTCGCTTTCCTGATCACCGCTGAGTTTGGCATGCTTCAGGACATTTTCCACTTCCTGTTTGATCTGAAGTGCAGCATTTTTCCGGTATTTACTCTCTTTCACTTCCACAAAATCCAGTTCCACTTTCAGATCCATACCGCAACGTTCACAGAAAACCTTATGAAAATATTCAACAAGTATTTCGCTTTTCTGTCTGGAAATAACCGTATCCGGAAGCTCCATACGCAAGGTATCTTTTCCTGTAAAAATGATTTTTGATCTGCGGAACAGATTGTACTCCAGCATGTTATAGTTGCGCAGCTCCATCTCCATACTGGAACGGTAGCTTTCCAGAAAGTTCTCCGGTGTATACTGCTCGGAAAGATGAAATTTTTCCACAACTGTTACAGTCATGGGAATCCCCGGAAAGCACTGCCGTTCGATCTCATCCTCCAGCGCAAAAATATTCTTCTTGTGTATCCAGCGGCTGCTTTCGATATAAACCCTCAGATGAGTTCTTCCGGGGTTCATGGAAACCTTTGTCACAAATACCATGTCCAGAAGTTCTTCCAGCTCTTTCTTCACTTTAAGATGCGGAAATACATCAAAAAAATCTTTCTCCATTATGACTCCTGCTCATTCCAGGTAAGAAGTTCCTGACGAAGTGTATCCAGAAGATCCGTTTCCGGTACTTTTTTTACAACATCTCCATGCCGGATCAGAAGACCAACACCATCGCCTCCTGCAATTCCAAGATCTGCTTCCTTCGCCTCTCCCGGTCCATTTACCACACAGCCCATAACCGCAACCTTAATATCAAGAGGAATATCCTGTACCATAGTCTCTACCTGGTTTGCAAGACCGATCAGATCGATTTTTGTTCTTCCGCAGGTCGGACAGGAAACAACCTCCACGCCTCCTTTGCGAAGTCCCAGCGTTTTCAGGATCCTTTTGGCTGATTTCACTTCTTCCAGCGGTGCGCCTGTCAGAGAAACACGGATGGTATCTCCGATTCCCTGATACAGGATGATCCCAAGTCCGATAGCTGATTTGATATTTCCCGAATACAGAGTTCCTGCTTCTGTAATTCCCACATGAAGAGGATACTGTGTTTTTTCTGCGATCAGTTCATGGGCTCTGGCGCACATGAGAACATCAGAAGATTTGATACTGATCACAAGATTGTCATATCCCATCTCTTCAATGATGTGCACCTTATCAAGAGCACTCTCCACAAGTCCTTCGGCTGTAACACCGTGATATTTTTCTACCAGTTCTTTTTCAAGGGAACCGCTGTTTACTCCTACACGAATAGGGATATTCCGTTCCTTTGCTGTATCCACAACTGCCTGGATCCTCTCTTTGGAACCGATATTTCCCGGATTGATACGGATCTTGTCCGCACCGTTCTCCATGGCTGCAATGGCAAGGCGATAATCAAAATGGATGTCCGCAACCAGCGGAATATGGATCTGTTTTTTGATCTGGGATAAAGCCTTCGCAGCTTCCATAGTAGGAACTGCGCAGCGGATAATATCACAGCCTGCTTTTTCCAGTGAAAGGATCTGCGCAACCGTTGCTTCCACATCTTCCGTTTTCGTATTGGTCATGGACTGGATAAGGATCGGATTTCCTCCTCCGATAACACGATTTCCAATTTTTATTACTTTTGTATGATCTCTGTACATAAAAATCTCCTTTATGAATCCTGAAAGGCAGGTGTCTTCAAACGCCCTGCCTTTCCTTTCCGAACTATCTTTTTACTCTTACTCCTAACGTCGGATCTCCAGCAGCTTTGTTTTCAGTTCTTTTTCCATACGTCTCATATCTGCCTCTGCTGCCTGACGTTTTTCACGGCCTTCCTGCTGGATCTTCATCACATCATCCAGTGTCTGGATCAGTTCCTGATTGGTTTTTTTCAGAGTTTCAATATCTACAATACCACGCTGGGATTCCTTTGCAGTTTCCACAGATGCCAGGTGAAGCGTTTCCGCATTTTTCTTCAGAAGTTCATTGGTAAAATCCGTAACCTGCCGTTGTGCCTGTGCGGCTTCTGTGGAGTGCGCGATCCCTAGAGCCAGCACCATCTGGCTTTTCCAGAGAGGAATGGTATTTACAATGGTTGTCTGGATCTTCTCGATCATCGTCGTATCATTGTTCTGGATCATGCGGATCTGCGGTGCAGTCTGCATAGAAATGGTTCTGGTAAGCTCCAGATCATGAAGCTTTTTCTCAAAGCGGTCACATTTGCTTTCCAGATCATTGGCAGCCTGTGCATCTTCCGGAAGTCCGCTTGCCGCTGCCTTCTGATGCAATTCGTTGAGCTTGCCTTCTCTGACTTCCCTAAGCTTCTTTTTACCCGCAAGAATGTACATGGAAAGTTCTTTAAAGTATGCAAGGTTCTGCTCATACATTTTATCCAGCACGGCAGAATCTTTCATCAGACGCATCTGGTGCTGCTCCAGAGCTTCCGTGATCTTCGTCACATTTCCCTCGGCCTTTGTGTAACGGTTTTTCAGAGTTTCCACCTTCGCTGTCTGTTTTTTGAAAAAGCCGAAAAATCCCTTTTCCTCTGTGGCATCAAAATCCTTCAATTCTCCTACCACATTTGCAAGAAGCTCTCCTGCCTCCCCAAGATCCTGTGTCTTCACATTTACCAGCGCTGCATCAGAAAAATCCGCCATCTTCTTCTGCGTGCCGGCTCCGTACTGCAGGATCTGATTTGTATTTTCAATATCGATCTTTGCTGCAAAATCTTCTACGATTTTCTGTTCCTGGGGAGATAACACCGGTTCCTCTACTGCAGGCTCCTGGGGTTTCTCCGGTTCTTTTTTTACAATTTCTTCTTTTTCTTCCGTGAGATCCGGTTCCAGAGTCAGCACCGGTGCTTCTACCTCAAAGTCTTTAAATTCTTCTCCCATAAGCATTCTCCTTGATCAGCTGTACCTTCCGGCAGATGTCTGTATTCCAGCTTCTGATCTGCTCGTTGTACTTATTTCATTTCCACATTCTGTTTCATTTTTTCGAAATCATCCTCTGTCAGCCCTTCCTGTGCCAGAACTGTATGCAGCACAGAAATATCGGTGGATACATCCCATGCGGTATCCCGGAATATGGAATCCAGAAGTTTCTCAAAAGCAATATTCAGTGTATCAATGGTTTCTTCAATTTCTTTCTTGGAAGCCGTGATATTCTCGCCCTGTACAGGCTGTCCATCCATATCCTCATAAGCATCCAGAAGCTTCACAGTCATGGGCAGATAGTAATCCATCATTTTCTTAAGATCCGGAATCACCTCCGGATGCTCTCCTGCACGCTCAAAAATTTTCTGAACGATCATTTCCATCCTGGAAATCTTTGCGGAAATTTCTTCCCCGGGAATGGCGTCATTGCTCTCACGGATCTTTACCAGAAATTCATTTCCTTTTCTCAGGACTTCCTGGGCTTCCGGACTCATATTCTCCTCCAGCTGAACCTTAGGATCTGCTTCCTGTTTACGAAGCTCCAGCTGCTTCTGTGTTTCCAGATACTGCTGATAGGTCTCATTACTGGTGATCAGACAGGTTCCCTGCTCATCCACATGGCCTTCCAGAAACCAGCCCTTCTGGATCATTCTGCTGATATCTTTTTTTACAAATTTCTCGTTCTTTCCTGCTGCCTGGGCAAGCTTCTGAAAATTACAGTAGGTGTGGTCTCCCAGCACACGGATATATTTCTGGAAACGTCCCAGTCTTCCGAGACGGCTTGTTCCTGCTCCCAAAAGAGCACCGCCACCTGCTGCGCCTGCACACATCACTCCAAGCACACCTGCTGCAAGTGCACCGCTGTGTCCAATGCCCATCCAGATCAGAAGCACCATGGCTCCAAGCCCCATGCCACTTAAAAGTATCCCACCGGAAACTGCCATCATCATGCCTTTGAGATTCTCACCGGTAGTCTTTCCGTAGAGCAGTTCCGACTGTTTCCTTGCAGCCTGCTGCTTTGCTTTTCTGCTTCTTCCGTAATAAGGGCTCTGGTATGTATAGCTTTTCTTACGGAATTCCGGATCAGCACCCGGATCAAACACGGAATTCAGCGCATTTTTCAGCGCTTCGCTTCCAGAATCAATGGCCTTATTTACTGTCTGGTTGATCGTATGGCTTAATTCGTGATAGCTGTTTGAATTCACTGCATTATCTACAATATCCTGAATCTTTTTTCCAAGGTCTTCAAATTCGTGATTGTCCATTTTTCCCTCCAGTCCATAGATATTTTTTATTATATCGAAATCATATTAAAATTACAAGCAAATGAAAAAAAGGAACAAAAAACTATTGAAGTCATCACGTAAAAGTTTTACAATGGTAAAAAGCAAAAATCGTAAACGGAGGAATCGTTATGGAAAAAAAGAACATCGACTGGTCCAGCATCGGATTCGCTTACATGCCAACCGACTACAGATACGTGTCTAATTTTAAAGATGGAAAATGGGATGAAGGTACTTTAAGCACAGACCCCAATATCGTACTCAACGAGTGTGCTGGTGTGCTTCAGTATTCTCAGAGTGTATTCGAGGGTCTGAAGGCATACACAACAGAAGACGGACATATCGTTACTTTCCGTCCTGACCTGAACGCAGAGCGTATCGCTGCATCTGCGGCAAGACTTGAAATGCCGGTATTCCCGAAGGAAAGATTTATCGACGCTGTTGAGCAGGTTGTTAAGGCAAATGCTGCATGGGTTCCGCCATATGGTTCCGGCGCAACACTTTATCTTCGCCCGTACATGTTTGGTTCCAACGCCGTGATCGGTGTTAAACCGGCTGACGAATATCAGTTCCGTATCCTTACAACACCGGTTGGTCCGTACTTTAAAGGCGGCGCCAAACCGATCACGATCCGTGTCAGCGACTATGACCGTGCCGCACCTTGCGGAACCGGTAACATCAAGGCTGGCCTGAACTACGCAATGAGCCTTCATGCTATCGTAGATGCTCACAAACAGGGCTTTGATGAGAACATGTACCTTGATCCCAAGACTCGTACAAAAGTTGAGGAGACAGGCGGAGCAAACTTCATCTTCGTTACTAAAGACGGCAAGGTTGTAACACCGAAGTCTGACAGCATCCTTCCTTCCATCACACGTCGTTCTCTGATCTACGTTGCAAAGGAATACCTTGGACTGGAAGCTGAAGAACGTGAGGTCTACTTCGATGAGGTTAAAGATTTTGCAGAGTGTGGTCTTTGTGGTACTGCTGCAGTTATCTCTCCTGTCGGAAAGATCAATGATCACGGCAAAGAAATCTGCTTCCCAAGCGGAATGGAAAAGATGGGACCGGTTATCCAGAAGCTGTACGACACACTGACCGGTATCCAGATGGGACGCATCGAAGCACCGAAGGGATGGATCCACGTAATCGAGTAATTACCGGATTTTCGTCATTATACATAACATTAAGCACAAAAAAACAGACCGCCGTATTTTTTCGGTGGTCTGTTTTTTTATTATTTCTTCATTGTTTTTCTGTACAAAGCGGGCATTCTCATTCTGTTTTATGATCTGTGCTCACATTACCTATCTTTTCTCTCGTATTTTACAAACGCATATTCCAGATCAAAGTATGTCTGTTCTTCACTCTCCGCTGTGATCTCCCAGTCCGGGTTCTCATTCAGGTTTGGAAAATACGCATCCGCTTCATATGCAAAATCGATTTTTGTCACATGAGCTGTATCACAGTACGGGAGCATCTGTTTGTAAATACTGTCTCCGCCGATACAGTACACGTCCTCTGCCGGATATTTCTCCACTTCCCTCAGCGCCTCCTCGATACTGTGAACGACCACAGCACCTTTTACCTGATAATCCCGATTGCCGGTGATCACAATGTTGGTTCTGTTTTTCAGAGGAAGTCCGTTTGGAAAAGACTCCAGTGTTTTTCTTCCCATAACAACCACTTTTCCTGTAGTTTCCTCACGGAACATCTTCATATCTGCCGGAATACTTACCAGAAGTTCATTCTTTCTTCCGATTCCCCAGTTTTTATCTGCTGCAACAATAATATTCATTCTTTCTTCCTTTCTTTATGCAATTATACTGCAATGGGAATATTTTTGATCTGTGGCCATGTCTCATAATTCTCCACGATCAGATCATCGGTGGTGAATTTATAAAAATCCTTTATCTCCGGATTCAGTTTTACTGTCGGTGCAGGATACGGTTTTCTGGAGATCAGTTCTTTAATTACCGGAATATGACGATCATAAATATGGCAGTCTGCGATCACATGAACAAGCTCTCCGGCTTCCATATCGCAAGCCTGTGCGATCATCATGAGAAGAAGAGAATACTGACACACATTCCAGTTGTTTGCAGCCAGGATATCCTGCGATCTCTGGTTCAGCACCGCATTAAGGACCAGCTTGTCTTTTCCGGGTTCCCTGGTTACATTGAAAGTCATGGAATAGGCACATGGATAAAGATTCATCTCGTGGAGATCCTGATGTACATAAATATTGGTCATGATCCTTCTGCTGTACGGATTGTTCTTAAGATCAAAAAGAACTCTGTCTACCTGATCCATCATTCCCTCTTTATACTGATGCTTCACACCTAACTGATAGCCGTAGGCTTTTCCGATGGAGCCCTTCTCATCTGCCCAGCTGTCCCAGATGTGGCTGTGAAGATCATGGATATTATTGGATTTCTGCTGCCAGATCCATAGAATCTCATCCATTGCACTCTTTAACGCTGTTTTTCTTAAAGTCAGTGCCGGAAACTCCTTCCGGAGATCATAACGGTTCACAACACCAAATCTCTTGATGGTATAAGCCGGAGTTCCATCCTCCCACACAGGACGTACCTTCTCACCTTCTGTGCTGGTTCCGTTTTCTATGACATCTTTGCACATGTCAATGAATATATTATCTGCAAGACTCATTTGTTGATTTCCTCCTGTAATTTTCTTCTATTCGATCCCGGGCTGCTTTTTTCTTAAAAATGCCCCTGAAATTTATTTTATATTCTAACACATTTCAGTCCTTACTGTCCACTTCCCCTTTAACCCCTATCCCATTTAACCTTCTCTCCCTGTTTTCCTTTTCCCTGTTCTTTTTCTGTATTTTTCTGGACTTTTCCATGCGGGAGTGCTATATTAAGAGCCATGAAAATACTGATTACATTATTAAAACCTTTTTCTTTTGCACCTGCGATCCTGATGATGTGCGTGATCTACTCTTTTTCCGCACAGACCGGAGATGTTTCCGGTGCCCTGAGCTACAAGATCAGCTACCAGATCGTAGAAACCAAAAACGAAATATTAGCTTCCGGCAAAAGCCCGGAACAGCTTTCCCAGGAAGCTGCCGGTATCGAATTTTATGTCCGTAAGGCTGCCCACATGACAGAATACTGCCTGCTGGCCATATCTGTTTCCTTCCCCCTCTATGTATACGGAGTTCGGGGAATCTGGCTGATGCTCCTCGCCGGATTTGTATGTGTGGGATTTGCCGGACTGGATGAATACCACCAGTCTTTTGTAGAGGCCCGCGGACCTTCCTTAAGGGATGTAGGGATCGACAGCTGCGGAGCAATAATCGGAATTTTGCTGGTACAGGCATTCTGCTGGTCTACCTTACATACCCCCGGCAGAAAAAAATCTCGAAAAAAACGCAGAAACGCGCAAAGACGCAGATAACTGTTTTGCGATCTGCCTGATTTAAAAAACGGAACATACATAAGGATTTTTTGGCCTTATGATGTTCCGTTTTTGCTATTACTAATCGTCATATCTCAGCAGGCATTTTACTCTCACCTGCATCCAGTTTTATTTTTCGTCTTTCTCCTCCGGTGCGTCATCCAGATTTTCCGCAAGATGCGCCCGCTCCGCAATCGACATTTTTTTCTTTGCCACGGTTTCCGGATTTTGAGAAACTTCCTCTGCCGCTTTTTTCGCAGCAGCTTCTTCCAGCTCATGTTTCTGTGCGCCAGCCTTTGCAAGATTACGGATCGCCATGATCAGAAGCACTGCTCCGATCACAACAAAAATACCTCCCGCTGCCAGAAATACCACACCGGAGTCTTCTGCTCCGCTTATGACACTGGCGCAGAGACGATATCCTGTATACACAAGATAGCCTCCTGCAAAGATCCACAGAAGACTGCTTCTTGTGGAAGAATTTCCATGTCCGGAATTCTTTTCCTCAGCAGTTTCCTGCTGCAGCTCTTCCTTATTTTCTCTTTTCTGTTCTTCCATTATATATTTCTGTCCTTTCTGATATCCTTATATTTCTCTATTTGTCAGATATCTTTTCCCTGTCAGCTTCTGTTTTTTCCTTCTCTTCCGTTTCTTCTTTTACAAGTCTTCCATAAAGCTTTGTCATTTTATAAATCTTCTGAATAATTGTTTCATTGAGCTGGCCTTTTTTCATACGCCACTTCCAGTTGTCACCAAGAGTTGACGGTTCATTGATCCTTGCCTCATTTCCAAGGCAGAGATAATCCTGTACCGGGATCACACAGCGATCTGCAACACTGGACATCGCCGCACGTATCATGCTCCACACTGCCGCAGTCTCATGCTTGCCCTCACAGCCAATATAGGCCCTGGCAAAATTTCGGTCATGCTGGCTCAGATTGCGGAACCATCCTCTTGTTGTCTCATTGTCATGAGTACCTGTGTAAACAATGCAATTCCTTTCATATCTGTGCGTCAGATACGGACTGTCCTCATTCTCGTCAAAAGCAAACTGCAATACCTTCATTCCCGGGAATCCGGATTCTTCCACCATCTCGATCACACTGTCTGTAAGTAGACCAAGATCCTCTGCGATCACATCCAGCTTTCCAAGATTCTTTTCAAGCGCACGGAACAGATCCATTCCCGGTCCCTTTTCCCAGTGACCGAACTGGGCAGTTTTATCTCCGTACGGAATGGAATAATACTCATCAAAGCCTCTGAAATGGTCGATCCTTACCACATCATAAAGCTTCATACAATTTGCCATTCGGCGTGTCCACCATGCATAGCCTGTTTTCTTGTGATATTCCCAGTCATAAAGCGGATTTCCCCAGAGCTGCCCTGTGGCGGAAAAAGCATCCGGCGGGCATCCGGCAACGCCGACCGGAATATTTTCCCTATCAAACTGGAACAATTCCGGCTGTGCCCAGGCATCCGCACTGTCAAACGCAACGTAGATCGGGATGTCTCCGATCATCTCCACTCCCTTAGCATTTGCATACGCTTTCAGTGCTGTCCACTGTTTAAAAAAGCAGAACTGCTGGAAGCAGTAAAATCCCACTTCGTTTGCAAGCTTCTCCCTTTTTTCAGCCAATGCAGCTTTTTCTCTGTTTTTGAGTTCCGTAGGCCATTCGATCCAGCTGATCCCATTCAGGCTGTCCTTGATTGCCATATACAGGCTGTAATCTTCCAGCCAGGCAGCATTTTCTTTTACAAACTTACGGTACTCCTGATCTGTCTCACAGTCATAATTTTCAAAGGCTTTTCTCAAAAGCCGAAATCTGGAATTATAAATCTTCTCATAATCCACATAGCTCTCGTTTGTACCCCAGTCACAGTCCTCGCAATCACTTTTATCCAGATATCCCTCTTTTACAAAAGCCTCCAGATCAATAAAATACGGATTTCCCGCAAAGGTAGAAAAAGACTGGTACGGTGAATCTCCATATCCGGTAGGTCCGAGAGGAAGGATCTGCCAGTATTTCTGTCCTGCTCTTGCCAGCTGGTCTACAAACTCATATGCTTCCGCAGAAAAGCATCCGATTCCATATTTCGATGGAAGACTGGATACTGGAAATAAAATCCCACTTGCTCTCATAATTTACGAATCCTCCTGTTTTCTCAGTAGTTGCGCCCTCTCACAGATGTCTGCAGGAGCACTCAGATTTTTATTATATCACTCTGTCACAGAGCGTTCAAAGTCCTTTTTTGCAGATATATGTAAATATATCATGATAAACCTTTTCCCTGTCTTTCTCATTCAGGATCTCGTGGCGCATTCCCGGATATAATTTTCCCCGGACATCCCGGTATCCTGCACAACGCATGGCACGGACAGACTTCGCAAACTGCCGCACATTTCCCATGCAGGGATCCTCCGCCCCACTGATAAACAGCACCGGCATTTCCGGCTTTGTACATTTCCAGTGCTTCACATCATAGGCTCTTTTCATCAGGTCAAAAAGTGCCAGATATGCATCATCCGTAAAGGTAAATCCACAGTATTCTGAATCCGAATAATCCTGCACAACCTGCGGATCAGAGCAGATCCAGGAAAAACGGTTTTTTTCTTTTTTGAAGTGCATTGCATAGCTTCCAAAAGACATCATCTCGATCAGACCCGCACTGTGTTTAGGCCCGAAAACAGTCTTTCCCGCCTTTGCCAGAGCTACTCCGACCGGACGAAATACATTATAGCTGGGTGAGCCGCAGATGATCAGCATATCCATACAGCTGTCATGATGCGCTGCATAGGCACGAACTGCCAGAGATCCCATGCTGTGTCCGAAAAGGATCAGCGGAATACCCGGGAAATGATCCTTGATCAAGCAGTTCACCGTATGGATATCCTGCAGCATGGCATCCGCCCCACCGCCGTACATATACCCAAGATCCTCTTTACCGCGTACGCTTTTTCCATGGCCACGGTGATCATGGATCACACTTATATATTTTCGCTCTGCCATATATTCCATAAAAGGAATGTAGCGTTCCTTGTACTCACTCATTCCGTGAACGATCTGTATGATCCCACGGTATTTCTCATTACGTTCCAACTCCGGCACTACTGCCAGGCAGGAAATTTCCAATCCGTCTGCTTTTGAAGGAAATGAATACTGAATTGTCCGTAACATATATTTCACCTCACCTTTTCTGCTGCATAAAGCGAGCATTCGCATTCCGCTTTGTCACCTGTACTCAACCACTTTTTCTGTGTCTTCCAGTATATCATAACACAGGGGGTTTCTCAAACAGTAAACCTATGATATAATCGTTACGGTAACACAGGGTGATGCTGTTTGCCCGCAAATGCAAACAGATATCCTCTGACTTACCCACCCGAAAACCAGAATGACTTATTGTAAGGAGGAATAATGAATACAGAAGACAATAATGATTTTTATGACGATGAGCTCTCCAGATCATTGATCTCCAATGATTTTGAAGACGACACTCCCCACAGAAAGAAAAAAAGCAAAAAGCCTCTCGTGATCTGTCTGATCATCCTTCTGATCGCTGCCGCAGCCGGCGGAACCGCCTGGTATATGATGCAGCGCCATAAACCGGTAGAAGCCACAGAAAAATTTCTCACAGGAATGCAGAACATGGATTTTACCACAATGGAGAACCTTCTCCAGAGTCATGATCTCAGCGCTCTGGATGATGCAGATATCCGTGATTCTGCTTACACAGATTTCTTCACTACCGTCAACAAAAAAATGACCTACAAGATCACCAAAAACAAATTTGACATCCAGAACGGAACTGCCAGGATAACGGTTCACATGAAATATATTGACGGAACCAATATCTATGCAGCAACTATTCAGGAATACACCCGTAAGGTTGCTGTCGCAGCCTATGCCGGAAAGGAAATGACACAGGATGATATCCAGGAAATGCTCGCTGCACTTCTTGCCGAAAATGCTTCCACAGCTGATGAGAAATACAGTGAGATCGATATTACCTATCCTCTGATCAAAATCGGCAGCGACTGGAAGATCGTTTCTCTGGATGACACCACAGTCAAGGTTATGTGCGCAAACTTCAAAAGCGTAAAAGACGAAATATCATCCCAGCTTACGGATGACAGCACAGATAGCAGTTCTGCCGCTGCAGAGGATTCTTCCACCCCAGGCAGCACGGCCTCTGCTGAGGGCACAAGTGCATCCATTGATATTACAACTGACAAATTCTCCGTCCGTTTCAAACAGTTTGCGATTTCCAAGGACTACGGCGGAAATCCCTGTCTGATGATCTACTACGACTATACAAACTCCGGCGATTCCCAGTCCAGTGCATTTGTAGACTTCACCCTGCAGGCTTCCCAGAACGGAGAAATTCTGGAAGGAACTTATCCGGAAGCCAGCGATGATGCTGTAGATAACTACATGAGCACCATTGATCCCGGAAAAACCGTCACTGTATGCCAGGTATTTCTTCTGAAGGATACTACCAGTGATGTAACGCTTCAGGGCAAGGAAACTCTGAATGTAAGCGGCGGACAGACAACCTCTCAGATTCTGAAGCTGAAGTAAGATATCGGAATCGCCTGGCGGATATTTACGATCCAAATTCGATAAACCGGAAATTTACATTTTATCTTGCATATGAAAGGAAAACGGAAATTTCTCCTTCATGATTTTTTCATGGCTGGCAGAAATTTCCGTTTTTCTTTTTCTCATTCCTGTGTATATTTTTTCGATTCTATGAAAAACTATTTCCTGTATAACGAAAGGATGGTGACTTATGTCAAATAAATGTCTGCAGTACTTCACCCTGACCATTGCTGTGGTCGGTGCCATAAACTGGGGTCTGATCGGCTTCTTTAATTTTAATCTGGTAGCATTCCTGTTCGGAAGCATGAGCTGGCTCTCCCGGATCATCTACGGACTTGTAGGCTTATGCGGGCTTTATCTTCTGACCTTCTATACTCTGATCGATCAGTGTGAAACAACTGAATAAGCTACGCAGTAACACATAACGCGAAAAATCCTCTGCTGCATAAAAATAAAGCAGAGGATTTTTTCGCAACAAAAAAAAGAACTCTGATCATCCTCAGAGTTCCGAAGAGCGATAGACGGGGCTCGAACCCGCGGTCTCGACCTTGGCAAGGTCGCGCGTTACCAACTACGCCACTATCGCACAAGCGGGTGATGGGAATCGAACCCACGTATCCAGCTTGGAAGGCTGGTGTTCTACCATTGAACTACACCCGCAGTTATGAAATTATAAATCTTCATCCTTCGATGAGAGCGATAGACGGGGCTCGAACCCGCGGTCTCGACCTTGGCAAGGTCGCGCGTTACCAACTACGCCACTATCGCATAAGCGGGTGATGGGAATCGAACCCACGTATCCAGCTTGGAAGGCTGGTGTTCTACCATTGAACTACACCCGCGCATCGTCGCTTCGGTGATTACCGATCGCTTGACCGCTGCAACGATGATTAGTATATAGCATGCTGTTTTATTTGTCAACAGGTTTTTTGAAATTTTTTATTTTTTTTATTTATTGGATTTTTCATCAATAATCCCATACATTTGTGGCAGAAACCTGGGCCTTCGGTTTCTTGATCACAAGCTCCGGACTTTTTGCACTGACCTTGGTATTTGCAGGAATGGATTCTGTGATAAAGGTGTTACCACCTATAATCGTATTCTCTCCTACAACCGTCTCACCACCGAGCACTGTGGAATTAGAATAGATCGTTACATTATCACGAATCGTCGGATGACGTTTTACATTGGCAAGCTGCTGTCCCTTTCTTGTGGAAAGCGCTCCCAGTGTCACTCCCTGATACAGTTTTACATTATTTCCGATCTCTGTAGTCTCACCTACAACCACACCGGTACCATGATCGATAAAGAAATACTCTCCGATGGTCGCTCCCGGGTTGATATCGATTCCTGTACGGCCATGAGCATATTCCGACATCACGCGCGGGATAAATGGGATCTCTTCTTTATAAAGAACATGTGCCAGACGATACACGTAGATAGCAAATAATCCCGGATATGAAAAAATGATCTCTTCCTTGCTCTTGGCTGCGGGGTCACCATCAAAACCAGCCTGTACATCTGTCAGAAGCAGTCTCTGGATCTCAGGAAGCTGCTCAAAAAATCCACAGGCAGTTCTGTCTGCATGAGCTGCTGCTTCTTCCGGTTCCTCTCCGTGATAAAGAAGTGCGATCTCGATCTGATTCTTCAATCTGTCATAAAGATCATTCAGTCTGTGTCCCACATAATACTCCGGAAATACGGTAGCACTGGTATCCGTACTGAAATATCCCGGAAATACAATAGATTTCAGATCTCTTACTATATCAATGATCACCGAACGGTTCGGCAGACGTCTGCCGCTCTTCGGCATAAAAAGTTCTTCTGAAGCATAATTCTCAGTAAGACCCTTCGCCGCTCTGAGAATCGCTGATTTCTTATCGCTCATAATTCCCTCCATTTCTGCACATCCACTTCTGTCTGTACACTTTATCTCATTATCATATTATAGTCTGGAAGATTCGTCAATAATACAAAAAAGAAAAATTTTAAAAAAGATTGACCTTTCTCCGGATACCTTATATAATAATAAAGGTTTGCATCCGGAGATGTACCCAAGTGGCTGAAGGGTCCGCACTCGAAATGCGGTAGGTCGGGCAACCGGCGCGAGGGTTCAAATCCCTCCATCTCCGTTTTTCTGCCGATTTATGACAGGAAGAATTTTATTTATATTTTATTATACAAAAAGCACTCTCATCTCTTGACAATTGTATATTTTATATGTATAATTGCAACAGTGATGAAAACACAATTTAATATAGGGGATTGGTCAAATGGTATGATAGGGGTCTCCAAAACCTTTGGTGGGAGTTCGATTCTCTCATCCCCTGCTGTTAGAATCGCTGAAAACCTTAAGTAAGGATTTTCAGCGTTTTTTTTATTGTATGGCAGAAAAAGTGATCGCCCTGTCTGTCATATCAACATCCGGGCGATCACTTTTCAATATTTTACTTCTCACTGCATTCATATCGTGAAAATCTCTGCACGTATCCACATGCGCTTATCACTTCAGTTTCTTCAGATTATCCGGTCCAAATCCAAATGGCAACAGTTCCTTTAACGTAAAGATATCATATTTTTCTCTGCTGACTGCCAGTATGATCTGAAAGGTTTCCGGATCACAGAACTCCATCATAACCTGTCTGCATACTCCACAGGGTGCTGCATACTCTGTAGGAACACCATCCTTGCCGCCAACGATACAGATTGCCTGAAAGTCTCTCATGCCTTCACTGACCGCTTTGAAAAAAGCAGTTCTTTCCGCACAATTTGTTGGAGTATAGGCAGCATTTTCTATGTTACACCCGGTATAACAGGTACCGTTTTTTGCAAGAAGTACCGCCCCTACATGAAAATGTGAGTATGGCGCATAGGAATAGTCCATCTGTCTGATCGCCAGATCGATCATTTCTTTGATCTGTTTTTCTTCCATAGTTTTCCCACCTTTCCTGAATCAGGCATGTATACGTTATTCTTCTTTTTTCTGTGCCTGTTCTGCACGGATCAGTTCACGGATCGCCTGTACTGCAACCTGGATTGCCTTATCGGTATCATGTACCACCGGATTATCCAGACCCAGCTTTTCTCTTTCCTGATTTGCAAGCACCAGGAAGCAGGAGCCCACACGTACTTTTAAATGGCTTGCCACTATAAAAAGAGCAGCGGATTCCATCTCCGACGCAAGACAGCCGAGACGTTTCCACGCTTCCCATTTATTCATCAGTTCATAGCTGACCGGCTTGGTTTCCGGCTCATGCTGGCCATAAAAGGAATCCTTACATTGTACCACACCTGTGTGGAATTCACATCCTTCTTTCTTTGCTCCTTCCACAAGTGCATTGATCACTTCCAGATTTGCCACTGCCGGGAATTCAATAGGTGCATACTCTTTACTGGTGCCCTCCATACGGATCGCGCCCGTTGCAACAACAATATCACCACTTTTTACCTCCGGCTGCATTCCACCGCAGGTTCCGATGCGTACAAATGTATCAGCCCCGCACCGATAAAGCTCTTCCATTGCGATAGAAGCGGACGGTCCGCCGATTCCGGTAGATGTCACACTTACCCTCACTCCGTCCAGTGTTCCGGTGTATGTTACGTATTCCCGGTTATCTGCTACCAAAACCGGATCATCAAAATACTGTGCGATCTTTTTGCAGCGTTTCGGATCTCCCGGTAAAATAACGTAACGTCCCACTTCTCCTTTTGCTACCTGAATGTGATACTGTCTGTCCGCATCCTCTGAATAATTTTTCATGTTTGTTTCCCCCTTTCTCAGCTAACAGTTTCCCTGTTCATTATGAATAAAAAAAAGACTGCATTTTCATACAATCCAGTCCTTTATTCTTTTATTTTAACCTTGCTTCCCGTCGATCTCTGCAAAACTATATCCTGCATTACAATCAGAAGATCATTCATAAGATATAAGGATCTTCTTACAATGCTCGCAGCGATAAGCCTCGATCCGATCACCATATAGCATTTTCGACAGGCCTTTTTCGGTGTTTAATCGCATAGATTCACCTCTGCTCCTCCATTCTATTCCTGAATTGAAGGAATGGATCTGGCCTTCACACATTTCGCCTCCGCAATATGGACATTTCATCATATTTTTCTATTCCTCCTCCGGCTTTTCGTATTTGCTCAGTCAATGTCAAACCTCTTTTGTCTTTATCCCATTATAACATAGATTCATTTTCTTCAAAAGCTTAATATAAACATGTTCCACAAACCACGGTTCTGTTGATCTCATCAATGCTTCTTCCGGTGAAAACCAGGCTACACCGCTGTTTTCATCTGCTTTTATGGAAACAGCCTCTTCTGAATCTGCCTCAAGGAAATATGTTAGGTTAAAGTGCAGATGGCTGGATACATATTTTCCTTTTTTCATATGGCCGTCTACAGTCAGGGATTCCAGGGAAAAAATCTCTTCTGACACCGGACGAACATTGGAAATCCCTGACTCTTCTTTTACTTCTCTGACAGCAACGGACAGTAAATCCGTCTCACCATCTGCATGTCCTCCAAGCCAGGACCAGGAATTGTATATGTTGTGATATACCATAAGGATTTTCGTCCGTTCTCTGTTTACTACCCAGGCAGAAGCTGTCATATGGGCTACTGCATTTTCCCTGGAAAAAGCATTCTCATTATTTCTGATCCAGTCCAGGATCAGAATTTTATCTTTTTCTTCCTGCTCATTATAGGGCTTGTATTTCTCTATCTGATCGATCAGTTTCTGGCGTGTTATCATTATGCGCCCTGCCCCTTTCTTAAATTTATTTAATACCCATCCTTTAACCGGACAATATTTTTTAATTTTTTTCCATTCAGATATCGTTCCATATTTTCCATGCAGATGTTCCAGATCATGGCCTGGACTTCAGCGTTTCCAGCATTTCCACCGAAACTCGGACCTGCAATGTGGGGAGTGATAAGGACGTTTTCCATATTCCAAAGAGGTGATGTCTCCGGCAATGGTTCTGTTTCAAATACATCCAGGACCGCTCCCTTTAAGTTGCCTTCCTCCAGTACTCTGATCAGGTCTTCTGTTGGAATGAGGCTTCCTCTTCCTACATTAACCAGAATTGCATCTTTTTTCATGGAATACAGCCGTTCGTAATTCAGAAGGCCTTTTGTTTCCGGTGTTCCCGGGAGACAGCCGATCACAATATCCGCTTTCTGGAGCTGCTGATCCAGCGCTGTCAGATCATATACCTCATCAAACTCTTTCATCTGCTGCAAATGCTCCGGGACTGCAGTTCTTTTTATTCCAGTCACATGCGTTTCAAACGCTTTCATTCTATAGGCAATATTTCTTCCTATATCCCCGGTTCCCAGGATGAGAATGTTTTTTCCATATATGGTTTCTGATGATCGCTTCTGTACCCAGAGGTGTTTCTGTTTGTTCTTCCAGTAGTTCGGAAGTTCACGGTACAGTGCAATGATATTCCCGATCACATATTCTGATATAATCTTTCCAAAAGCGCCGGAAGCATTGGTTAATGTAACTCCTGTCGGGAATGCTTTCATTTTTGTATATTTGTCCGCACCGGCCCAGGTCAGCTGGATCCAGCGAAGATTTTCTGCTTTCAGGATTTCTTCTTCCTCTGGCTCTCCGATCACTACTTCTGCTGCTGCGATCGCATCCTCAGTTTCTTTGCCCTGAAATGTAAATTCGCACTGATCTCCGAATTTTGTTGCAAACTGATTTTGAATTTCTTCATTGCATTGTGGTTTTAGTAAAACTTGTATTTTTTTCATGTTTTTCTCCGCAAATCATCTTTATCAGCTATATCCTACCATAATTAACAGCCATCTGCTATTATTTTCTGTTATTTCTGCCGCTGATACCTGGTCACTGCCAGGATCATGCAGACAAAAACTACCGCAAACATAGCTTCCAGTCCAATGCCTTTCCACACCGATACAGCTGCCTCACCTGTTAGGTGGCTATAACTTCCAAGAGTCTCATTTACGTTTTCATACCAGTAAACAGGAAGAAACTGAGACACCTTCAGGACGTTTCTGTCCATAATATTCATGGGAACAAACACACCACACAGAAAGCACATTCCAAGAGACAGGATATTTGCGATCCCGCTTAACATGTTGCTGTTTTTTACAAAAAGACCGATCAGATAGGAAAGTGAAAGTGCCACTGCCATCATTACCAGAGTGTTCAGTACATAGTATCCGAAATTTTCTGAACCGAGAAATATTTTTCCATACATAAGGATGGCTCCAGCCATACCGATTCCCCATAAGCCCCCGCCCATGATAAACATGGCCAGAAGCCCTTCCAGACTCTGTCGTCTTGCAGAGATCGCAGATGCCTGCATTCTCTTTGGTATATCGTCTTTTTTAAAAGCCATCAGAACATATCCCATCACATAGCAAAGTAATGCAAGAAACAGATATGGAATATATCGGAAATAATAGAGCCATCCGGACGTACCACTGTTTTCATCTGTATCCAGCATGGTGACTTCTCCTCTTTTTTTATCCAGGATCGCTGTTGCCGCTTCCTTCTGGGAAAAACCGGCTTTCAGATATGTCCGCATTGTATTCAGGCAGCTCTCAAGCTGCTGATCCACATAATATGCCGAATAAGATCCAGGCACCTTTGTCACAGAAATACTTTCTCCGTTTACCATACAGCTCTCATAAAAATTCTCAGGGATCACCACAATGTACTCTACATTTCTGTAAAAAAGCTCTTCCTGAAGCTTCTCCCTGTCATCCTCCAGCATTGTCACGTGATGCGTGCCTTCAAGCCATTTTACCAGTCCTTCTGCAAGTGGTCCGTTATCTTTATCCACCACTCCGATCTTTATTTTTTCGCTTTCATAGCTGGTATAAGTTTCCTTACCGGCCGCTGCCTGAAATGCCATTGTCACTCCGAAAAAAATCCCCAGATACAGAAGGATCAGCCCTGTATTTTTTTTCATGATTCTCATATAGCCTTTAAATACTGTCATAACGTTCCCTCCTGACCATGAAAAAGGATGCCAGCACCAGCACCACACACATTACCGCCAGTGTGATCAGATTTCTATAATATCTGGTCATATCATCATATACATTGATACAGTAAAATGCATCTGAGATCAGTGATGCAGGATTGATCCGGTTCACAATCGGAAAACTTTTTTCCACGATATCCTTCATATTTCCGTTCATCAATCCTGCGAGGAAACTGCTTACCATGGAAATTCCCAGTATGATCCCGATCTTGGCACCTTCCTGCATTTTTCCAAGACTCCCAACGAACATTCCCATAGATACGCCGATAAGACTTCCGAAGAAAGATATCACCAGCATTTTCCCCATCTGCCCCTGAAAATCCAGTTTGAGAACATATCGGAGATACAGGAGCAGAATGATCACATCCACATAGCCCAGAGAAAAAGATGTCAGCTGGTCTGTAAGGATCAGCTTCAGCTTGTGGGTCGGCGTTACACACCGTCTGGCTGCCAGAGGTGTGATATTGGCCTGGATCCCGATCGCAGAGCCAAATCCGATAAAGCATCCATACAGGCAGGCCATGGCGATCAGTGCGTAAAAGAACTGCATATTTCCGTCAATGGTCCGGCCACCAAGAGAGACTTCCCTTACCAGGCTGTCGGAACTTAACAAGAGTTTCATGTTTTCCATATCCATCTGCGGATTTTTTTTCATGATATTGGTGATGGTCGTTCTGGTGTTTTCGCAGCTGTCGAGAACTGTCTGAAGGATACTTTCTTCTATTCCGGTTCCTGCTACTGTAAGGGAAGGCTCTTCTCCCACATAATAAATCCCTTCTACTTTTTTATCCTGCAGTGCTTCCAGCGCTTCCTTTTCCGACATTTCTTCTGCTTTTAAAAGATCCGGACTGCTTTTTTCCACTTCATCCAGATAGGTCATAAAAAACGTATCCGCAGAAGCTTCCTTCACCACTGCCACCGGAACCGTCTGAAAATCTGCCTCATTGATATTTCCGAATGCAAAGTAAAAAAAGGTTCCAAGCACAAGTGGAAAGACCAGCGGCCAGAATACAATGTTAAAATTCCGGATCTTGGAAAGAAAACTGTATTTCAGTAAATGCAACATCTCCCATCCCTCCTAATCTCTCAGCTGTTTTCCGGTGATCTCCAGAAAGACATCATTTAATGTAGGCAGTTCGGAAAAGACTCTTCCAAAAGAAATATCCTGGCTTTGCAGATAATTAAGAAGACGGATCAGGTTATGCTTCGCATCGGTACAGCGCACGACCAGCACCTGTTTTTCATACTGCACATCAAACACATGCGCCAGTGTGCGGATATCCCGGAGATTTTTTTCTTCCAGGGCAATGGCTTCTACGGTGATGGTCTCTCCTGTTTTGATCATCTGCTTCAATTCTTCCTTTGTTCCCTGAGCGATGACTCTTCCGTGATCCATGATGGCGATCCTGGTACAGATCTGCTCCACTTCTTCCATGTAATGGGATGTGTAGATAATGGTGGAGCCCTGGTTGTTCAGCGTCTGGATCCCTTCCAGAATCTTGTTTCTGCTCTGTGGGTCTACAGCTACCGTCGGCTCATCCATAATGATCAGTCTTGGCTTGTGGGCGATCCCGCAGGCAATGTTCAATCTTCGTAAAAGACCCCCGGAAAGCTTCTTCGGGTACATTTTGCGGAAATCTTCAAGACCTGTAAATTCAATGGCATCCTCCACCAGCTCTTTTCTCCGTTTCCTGTCCCGTATGTAAAGACCGCAGAAATAATCGATATTTTCCTGCACTGTCAGCTCATCAAAAACGGCTACATTCTGAAGCACGATCCCAATCTGTTCCTTGAGCTTATAGCTGTCCGGCTTCATCTCTTCTCCGAATATCTTTATTTCACCTCTGTCATATTTCAGAAGTGACAAGAGGCAGCTGATGGCCGTTGTCTTTCCCGAGCCGTTGGGACCAAGTAATCCGAAGATCTCACCCTCCCGGATATCCAGTTCCAGATGATTCAGTGCGGTAAGATCACCGTATCGTTTTACCAGATTTTCTATGTGGACCATACTCTGTGGCATATGTTTTCCTCCTTTTTTACAGTCCGTTAAACAGGACTTTTATGTCTTTTTTGCAGAAATTTATATTTCTTCTATGATGCCATTATATCCTTTTCTTCTGTCTGCTCCAAGTGTTGAATGTCACCACCTGCGAATGACAAATGTCATGTCTTTTTCAGAAGGATAGATTTTCTTTACAGGGAAGGAACCGGTATATTATAATAAAGGCACATTGATTTCAGAAATTTGTGCAGCAAAAGGGGTTCTCCCGGAACAGAATACGATAATTTTAGCCGGTTATCTGCCTGACTTTCGGAAAATGCTGTAATTCTGAGAAAGGAGGGTATATTTTTTATGCGTTATTTTACAGATTCCATACTATTGCTTTTATACAGTACTTTAACATTTTTTTATGTGCCTGCAGATCAGGCTCTTGTGTTTGCCCTCCTTTTTGCGGTGATCCTTTGCTGCATTACTTATCTGTGCAGGGTATGTAAAACAGAATCCTGTTCACACAATTCTTTGCCAGTATTGAAACCCGCCGGAAATATCATTCCGGTTCTTGCAGGAAGCTATGTGATCTTTGGATTATGTTCCCTGTGGTTTTCGGATCTTCTTCTGTTTTTCCCGCTGCTGCTGTATCAGACCTTATCTGCCGGGCTTTTTCCTCTGGCAGTGGCTGAGCTTCCACTTTGGGGATTTCTGGTTTTTCAGATCAATAGATTTGCGGCAGTTCTTTGTCAGCTTGGGATTTTTGGTTTCGTTCTCTCATTTTTTCTCTGGTTCTATGCCGGAAAATATCAGACTCTTTACCAGGATTTCCATCAGATCCGGGATGACAGTGAGGAACATACGCTTCTTCTTTCTGAAAAAAACAAGGCACTTCTGGAAAAACAGGATTACGAGATTTATGCTGCTACATTGCGCGAGCGAAACAGAATTGCCAGAGAGATCCATGATAATGTGGGACATGTACTATCCCGTTCTATCCTTATGACTGCTGCCTGCAAAACCATCAACAAAAATGATTCTCTTGATCCTCTGCTTGGAAATCTGGAAGAATCCCTGAACGGTGCTATGAACAGCATCCGTTCCAGTGTACATGATCTTCATGACGATGCGATAAATCTGGAAGATACCATAAAAGGACTTGTAAAGGATTTCACCTTCTGCCCGGTGAGTCTTACTTATGATATGTCCAGGCAGATTCCAAGAGAGGTGAAATACAGTCTGATCAGTATTACAAAGGAAGGGCTTTCCAATGTGATGCGGCATAGTAATGCGGATTCTGTGGATATTCTTCTGCGGGAGCATCCTGCACTTTATCAATTGTGCATTGAGGATAATGGGACACCGGAAAATGGAATTCCGGATATTCAAACTGGATCAGACAGCAATAAGTCCAAAAATACTTCCGGTGGTATGGGACTGTCCAATATCCGTGACCGTGCAAAGGCGCTGGGCGGTACGGTCCAGATTACGCAGGAGAATGGTTTTCGGATCTTTGTGACGATCCCGAAATCTGTTTCTAATTGAATCAGACAGATATTTCTCACTTTGCCGGAAACCTTCCTGATTTGATCAAAATACTTTCCCGGCATATTGGATCCGTCTGTTTTTTCTGATCTGTAAATTTATTTTTTATAACTCATAAACAGGAGATTTTGACATGAAAATTATAATCGTAGACGACGACTGCCTGGTTGCAGGAGCACTAAAAACCATTCTTGAGGCAAACCCGGATATCGAAGTGACTGCCACCGGCTCTGATGGTGAAGAAGCCTGCTCTCTGTACAGAGAGTATCTTCCGGATATTCTTCTGATGGATATCCGTATGAAAGGAATGGACGGACTGGAAGCTTCCAGAAAGATCCTGGGCGAATTTCCGGAGGCAAAAATTCTTCTTCTGACTACTTTTTCCGATGATGAATATATTGTAAAAGCCCTCCGCCTCGGCACAAAGGGTTATCTTCTGAAGCAGGATCATACCAGCATTCTTCCGGCTCTTCAGGCGGTTTACTCCGGCCAGACCGTATTCGGCACAGAGATCATATCCAAAATCCCTGAACTCCTGCAGTCTTCCGACGGATTTGATTATGCTTCCAGAAACATCAGCGAACGGGAGCTGGATATCATCCGGCTGATCGCCAACGGATACAGCAATAAGGAGATTGCCACAGAACTGTTTCTCAGTGAGGGAACGGTACGAAATTATCTCAGTTCCATTCTGGATAAACTGCAGCTGAGGGATCGGACTCAAGTTGCTGTTTTTTATTATCAGCATAAGTAAAAATCTCCTGCATCCAAATTCCTGCAAATATTTATTAATTTAATAGAATCGGAGGATTCCTCACAATGAACCGCTATCTTACTATCTATATCCCGAAAACAGCTGTTCCGGCACCTGTCTCCCGCTTTCTCCGCACGCAGGCAGGTCTTACAAAAAAGCAGATCAGCCAGGCGAAGTTCCGTCCCGGTGGTATCCGGAAAAACGGACAACAGTGCCGGGTAACGGAAACCGCTTATCCCGGGGATCAGATCATAGTATGCCTGGAAGCGGACGATGTGGATTCTGCCCAGCTGAAATCTTCATCCTTTACTGTCAATTTGTCCAATCACAATTTCCAGTTCTCCGCAGACACAATTTCATATTCTGATTCCGCAGCTTCAGAATTTGCAGGTTCTGATGTCAATTCTCACAATTATCATTCACCGGCTGCAACATCACAGTTTCTTCCTGAGTTGGCGATCATATACGAAGACCAGGATATCCTCGCCATAAATAAACCTGCCGGGATTGTCACTCACCCTTCCGGTTCTCACTACAGTGACAGTCTCGCCAACCAGGTGGCTTCCTATTTCCGTTCCAAAGGAGAGCCTACCAAAATCCGGTCTATCGGACGATTGGATAAAGAAACCTCCGGTATCCTGCTCTTTGCCAGGAACCAAACTGCTGCCGCCAGATTACAGAATCAGCGTGAAGAAGGGATTTCAGAGAAAATCTATCTGGCTGCAGTTTCCGGTTTCATGCCTGTGGATGAAGATGAATCATTTCACAGGATCTCCGTTCCCCTTGCACCTGACCCGGATAACCGTCTGAAAATGGTCGTATCCACAGATGGCACGCTTCCCGGAAGCAAACATGCAGAAACCCTTTATTCTGTTCTGAAATCTACCGGCCCTGACGCAGCAGCTCCGGCTTCTCTTGTGATGCTCCGTCTGAAAACCGGCCGTACCCATCAGATCCGTGTACACATGGCATCTCTCGGGCATCCTCTTCTGGGCGATTCTCTGTACTGTTTATCGGACATATCGAATCCGTTTTCCCGGGCTGCACTCCACGCATGGAAGCTTAAATTTCAACTTCCATTTTCAATTGATGAATCTGCTTCCGACACCCGGGCTTCCATGCATCATGACAAAAATGCCAAAAAAGAAATCTCCCTGGAAGCACCCCTCCCGGAAGATTTCAAAAAATTCTATGAAACGATATTCTGAAGCCATACGCCTTTTTTTACAAGGATAAATCCAATGACACATTTCATCATATCCGCTGCCTGGACCATTGCGTAGATCACAAGTACAGGCAGACCTGTAAAACGGCTTAAGGTAAATGCAATCGTTACACTTACCACCCAGATAAACACACTGTCAAACAGAAATGTAACGATGGTCTTTCCACCGGAACGCAAAGTAAAATATGTTGCATGCAGGAATGCATTCTGCGGCATGAAAAATGCTGTGAGCATAATAAAATATTTCGCCAGAGTACGTGCCTCAGCATTGGTATTGTAAAGCCTTGGAAACAGTGGTGCCATTACAAACATCACAGCTGCCACGCAGGTACAGCAGAACACAGAGAATGCGATCATCTTGTTGTCCGTATCTCTGGCTTCCTTCATCTTACCTGCCCCCAGAAGCTGTCCTACAACAATGGCTACCGAATCTCCAAGTGCGATAAATATGATATTAAATACATTGTTGATGGTATTGGAAATATTTAATCCCGCAACCACGTTCAGTCCACGGACTGAATAACACTGTGTCAGCATGGCCACTCCAGCTGCCCATAAAGTCTCATTCAGAAGCAGCGGGGTTCCCTTAATAAGTATCTTCTTTGTCAGGTTCGCCGGAACCTTTAATGTTGAATACAGTCCCTGTGCAAAAATATTCTTTTCTGTATGCTTATGTGTCCAGCTCAGGACAATGCAGGCTTCCACATATCTGGAGAGCACTGTGGCAACAGCCGCACCTCTTACTCCCATTTCCGGAAATCCGAATTTTCCATAGATCAGAAGATAATTAAATATCAGATTGATCAGCACTGCCACGATCCCGGCCTTCATCGGAAGTACGGTCTCACCGCATTCACGTAAGGTACTTGCATAGACCTGCACCATCATAAATGGCGGAAGTCCCAGAAGCATGATCCATAAATACTGTTTCCCATAAATAAGAGTATCCCTGATCTCCTGTGCGGTCCCGTCACCTTTTAAATACATGCTGATCAGTGAACCCCCTGCTGTCAGAAACAGTATAATGGTGATCGCTGTCAGAATCACTGCCATCCACAGTTTATAACGAAGTGTCTGGCGGACACCCTCATGATCCTTCTGTCCGAAATACTGTGCTGTAAAAATTCCCGCTCCGGACACACCGCCGAAAATACATAGATTATATACAAAGATCAGCTGATTGACGATCGCCGCTCCAGACATCTGTTCGGTACCGATACGACCGATCATAATATTGTCCAGAAGACTGACAAAATTTGTGATCCCGTTCTGTACCATGATCGGTACTGCAATAGACAGTACCATCAGATAAAACCTCTTATCTCCTACGAACTTTCGGAAAAAAGAAGATTTCTCTTTTACCTTCTCCATAAATTCTTCCCCCTTGTTTTTCGTTTTCCTTCATCCAAAATTCTCCACAAAAAGAAGACTGCCCACCCGAAACATTCTTCCCTTTCGTAAGCGTTGTAGCTACTACCTTACTACAAACTTCTTTTATTTTCAATAGTCTTTATAACGATAAATCTCCGTTTTTTTTGTATCTTTTTACTCCACCATACGACTCTCGTCTGTAATATAATATTCAAGAAAAAGATGGGGGTTACATTTCTGGAATATCAGAATGAATACAGACTTTCTTTTATCTACAAAGATCTGATCAATACGAAAGAAAGTACTGCAGCAATCACTGCCATGGAGATACATCAAAACAGAACTTAGTCGTTCCGAAATTTGTTTTCCATGTGAGGATGACCATATAAAAAATGATCCTATACCCGCATAAAAAAACAGCGAAATGGATCTTAACTTCCATTTCGCTGTCTTGTGTTATTTCTTGTTTTCTATTATTTTTTTAGTATGTCGTTTTACGCAACCTGATTTTTGTTGTTGGTAACTGTGATCAGATGACTTTTGATCAGTACCGGGCGTACTGCATTATAGATGATCGCTACCAGAATTACAGATACAACTGCATTGATAAAGGTTGCCGCCGCACTCATTTTTGCAAGCGCCTGTGCCAGTTCCTGTGGCTGTCCCAGAATGTACTGTTTGTAGAAATATCCTACGATAGGATCTGCAATTACGTTAAATGCAAGTCCTGCGACAGATGCGATCACACTCCATTTGAAAACATATTTTTTATCTGTACTCTCATTAATCTTTGCAACCTTGTGTGCCACAAGACCTACGATCAGACCGATACAGAATTTCAGTACAAAGGTTTTCGGTGCGCCTGTGATATAAACAGGGTCCATGATATCTGCAATTCCCATTCCGATAGCTCCGGCAAGTCCGCCATATACACCACCCAGAAGCAGTGCTGCAAGTACGCAGAAAGCATTTCCGATATGAATGGATGTTGCGTCTCCGCCCGGCACCGGGATCTTAATCTGCAGAAATGTGAAGGATACATAACATAAAGCTGCTAATAACGCAGTTTCTGCAAGTTTAACTACTGTGTTGTTCTGTGTGTTCATAATAATTCCCCTCTCGTTTCGTTATTACCTTTGTTATTACTTTAATGTATGATTGTATTAATGTAGGAATGTAATAACTTGGATGTTATAGTACCGCTTGTTTGGGTATATTACAAGGGGCAATTTTTATGTTTTTTTAGGGGACAGTTTTTATGGGTAATAAAAAAGTGGCTGCTTAAGCCACTTTTTACGATTGTATATTCAAAACTACATACATGTTCTGTTGATGATCGTTAATCTTTTTTGAATCAATTTTAACCTGCGTACCGATTCACCTTTTTTCACGGGCTCGCAGCTAAAGCTGCATCGCCTGTTCTTTAGGCTACTCCAGCGGGGGTCATCTCACGACTCCGTCGTTCGATGTCATTTGCTTCGCAAATGTTCAGTCTGTACCATAAATGGTTCTCCACAAGCAAGCTTGTTCCGATCCATTCCTGCTGTTTCCTGCCCGCTTCCTCGGCTTTTTGGTCAAGCCCTCACCCGATTAGTAACAGTCAGCTCCATGTGTTACCACACTTCCACCCCTGCCCTATCTACCTCGTCGTCTTCAAGGGGGTTTACTTCACTAAGAATGGGATATCTCATCTTGAGGGGGGCTTCACGCTTAGATGCCTTCAGCGTTTATCCCTTCCGGACTTGGCTACCCGGCCATGGCTTTGGCAAGCCAACCGGTCCACCAGCGGTCCGTCCATCCCGGTCCTCTCGTACTAAGGACAGCTCCTCTCAGATATCCTGCGCCCACGCCGGATAGGGACCGAACTGTCTCACGACGTTCTGAACCCAGCTCGCGTACCGCTTTAATGGGCGAACAGCCCAACCCTTGGGACCTACTACAGCCCCAGGATGCGATGAGCCGACATCGAGGTGCCAAACCACTCCGTCGATGTGAACTCTTGGGAGTGATAAGCCTGTTATCCCCAGGGTAGCTTTTATCCGTTGAGCGATGGCATTCCCACTTAATACCACCGGATCACTAAGCCCTACTTTCGTACCTGCTCCACCCGTCGGTGTCGCAGTCAAGCTCCCTTCTGCCTTTGCACTCTTCGAATGGTTTCCGTCCATTCTGAGGGAACCTTTGGGCGCCTCCGATACCCTTTCGGAGGCGACCGCCCCAGTCAAACTCCCCGCCTGGCATTGTCCCACCGCCGGTTCACGGCGGCTGGTTAGAAGCCCAATATCACAAGGGTGGTATCCCAACAGCGGCTCCGCGGCAACTGACGTTACCGTTTCTCAGCCTCCCACCTATCCTGTACATGCAACACCGGACCCCAGTGCCAAACTGGAGTAAAGCTCCATGGGGTCTTTCCGTCCTGGCGCGGGTAGCCAGCATCTTCACTGGCACTTCAATTTCACCGGATGTATTGCCGAGACAGCGCTCAAATCATTACGCCTTTCGTGCGGGTCGGAACTTACCCGACAAGGAATTTCGCTACCTTAGGACCGTTATAGTTACGGCCGCCGTTTACTGGGGCTTAAATTCAAAGCTTCGCGTTACCGCTAACCTCTCCTCTTAACCTTCCAGCACCGGGCAGGCGTCAGCCCATATACCTCACCTTTCGGTTTCGCATAGACCTGTGTTTTTGCTAAACAGTTGCTTGAGCCTATTCTCTGCGGCCTGCTCTCGCAGGCACCCCTTCTCCCTAAGTTACGGGGCCATTTTGCCGAGTTCCTTGGCAATACTTCTTCCGCCGGCCTTAGGATTCTCTCCTCATCCACCTGTGTCGGTTTACGGTACGGGTACAATATGAACGATAGCGGCTTTTCTTGACGCATGGCTCACGGGCTTCGTTACTAAAATTCACTCCACATCACGTCTTCCCATTGCATGGCGGATTTTCCTACCATACTGGTACCTCGCTTGTACCGGGCTTTCCATTCCCGGCTCCCGCTCTCCTTACGTGTCCCCACAGTTCTGTCATACTGCAGTACAGGAATATCAACCTGTTGTCCATCGGCTACGGCTCCCGCCCTCACCTTAGGTCCCGACTCACCCAGGGCAGATCAGCTTTACCCTGGAAACCTTGGATATTCGGCCTAGAGGATTCCCACCTCTATCTCGCTACTCATTCCGGCATTCTCTCTTCCATGCAGTCCACAGCTCCTTCCGGTACTGCTTCTTCCCGCATGCAATGCTCCTCTACCAATCTTTTCAGATTCCTTAGTTTCGGTGGCGCGTTTCAGCCCCGGACATTTTCGGCGCAGGACCTCTCGACCAGTGAGCTATTACGCACTCTTTGAATGTATGGCTGCTTCTGAGCCAACATCCTGGTTGTCTTCGAAATCCCACATCCTTTTCCACTTAACGCGCACTTTGGGACCTTAACTGTAGGTCTGGGCTCTTTCCCTTTTGACCGCCCAACTTATCTCGTGCAGTCTGACTCCCGGTGATATCTACACGGCATTCGGAGTTTGATATTCTTCGGTAGGCTTTGACGCCCCCTAGGAAATTCAGTGCTCTACCTCCGCAAGACTCACACCGAGGCTAGCCCTAAAGCTATTTCGAGGAGAACCAGCTATCTCCGGGTTCGATTGGAATTTCTCCCCTATCCACACCTCATCCCCACCCTTTTCAACGGATGTGGGTTCGGTCCTCCACTACCTCTTACGGCAGCTTCAACCTGGACATGGATAGATCACCCGGTTTCGGGTCTACTCCTACTGACTCTGGCCCTCTTAAGACTTGGTTTCCCTACGGCTCCACACCTGAAGTGCTTAACCTTGCCAGTAAGCGTAACTCGCCGGACCGTTCTACAAAAAGTACGCGGTCGTGCTCATAAGGCACTCCCACAGCTTGTAGACACAGGGTTTCAGGTTCTCTTTCACTCCCCTCCCGGGGTCCTTTTCACCTTTCCTTCACAGTACTATGCGCTATCGGTCACTAAGTAGTATTTAGCCTTAGGGGGTGGTCCCCCTTACTTCCCACAAGGTTCCTCGTGTCTCGTGGTACTCCGGATCCTGCTCAGTCAGCTCTGTTTTCACGTACGGGGCTTTCACCCTCTCCGGCCGGCTTTCCCAAAACCGTTCTGTTAACTTCGCTGAATCTTAAATGCAGTCCATGACCCCGGCATGCACGCACACCGGTTTAGGCTCCTCCGCGTTCGCTCGCCGCTACTTACGGAATCGATGTTTCTTTCTTTTCCTCCGGGTACTTAGATGTTTCAGTTCCCCGGGTTCCCTTCCATACGTTATGGATTGGCGTATGGATGCATGAGGTCTGCTCATGCGGGTTTCCCCATTCAGACATCTCCGGATCACGGGATATTTGCTCCTCCCCGAAGCTTTTCGCAGCTTATCACGTCTTTCATCGGCTCTTAGTGCCAAGGCATCCGCCCTGTGCCCTTATTGCTTGACCTTTTGCCTTAGCATGCAAGTGGATCTTCCTGTGGATGATCTGCTTGCCGCTTAACATCACCCTAGCGTAGGTGATGCGGTCTCTTGATTCTCGTGTCTTCCGATACTCTCGTATCTTCCGACATGTGTTTGATTACTCTGTTCATAACAGATAAATCGATGTCTTCCTATCTTTGCGTTTGCATTAATTTCTTAATACTTTGCGTTTAAGGATATTTGATTAACTTAATCAAATCTCATGTATGCAGTTTTCAAGGTACAATGCTGACTGATGTTTTATCAGCCATCAGAACTCACAAACTGTTTTTGTAAACTCTGATCACTGGTAAAAACCAGCTATTATAACAGTTCTTCCCGACTGATTTAGGGTTAGCACCGGACTTATCGAAAATCTTCTGGTTCCACTCTGTTTCCAACAGAGCTCACTTTCCAGTGCCCGTTCTATTTTTATCAGGCAGCTTCGCCTGTTTCTTTCTTTTTAATCTGGCGCCCACCTGCTCTCCCACACCGTCTCCAGTGCAGTACCATCGGCCGATTGGGTCTTAACCGTCGTGTTCGGGATGGGAACGGGTGTGTCCCCCAACCGCATCGGCACCAGAAATCTTTCAGCTTGATAGCTAAACAGTAAAACACATTTCAATTACTCTACTTTTTCCTTAGAAAGGAGGTGATCCAGCCGCACCTTCCGATACGGCTACCTTGTTACGACTTCACCCCAGTCATCGGTCCCGCCTTCGGCAGCTCCTTCCTTGCGGTTAGGTCACTGACTTCGGGCGTTACTGACTCCCATGGTGTGACGGGCGGTGTGTACAAGACCCGGGAACGTATTCACCGCGGCATTCTGATCCGCGATTACTAGCGATTCCAGCTTCGTGTAGTCGGGTTGCAGACTACAGTCCGAACTGGGACGTTATTTTTGGGATTTGCCCACCCTCGCGGGTTCGCTTCCCTTTGTTTACGCCATTGTAGCACGTGTGTAGCCCAAATCATAAGGGGCATGATGATTTGACGTCATCCCCGCCTTCCTCCAGGTTATCCCTGGCAGTCTCCCCAGAGTGCCCACCTTAAATGCTGGCTACTGAGGATAGGGGTTGCGCTCGTTGCGGGACTTAACCCAACATCTCACGACACGAGCTGACGACAACCATGCACCACCTGTCTCCCCTGTCCCGAAGGAAAGACTCGGTTAAGAGTCGGTCAGAGGGATGTCAAGACTTGGTAAGGTTCTTCGCGTTGCTTCGAATTAAACCACATGCTCCACCGCTTGTGCGGGCCCCCGTCAATTCCTTTGAGTTTCATTCTTGCGAACGTACTCCCCAGGTGGAATGCTTAATGCGTTTGCGGCGGCACCGAATGACTTTGTCACCCGACACCTAGCATTCATCGTTTACCGCGTGGACTACCAGGGTATCTAATCCTGTTTGCTCCCCACGCTTTCGAGCCTCAACGTCAGTTACCGTCCAGTAAGCCGCCTTCGCCACTGGTGTTCCTCCTAATATCTACGCATTTCACCGCTACACTAGGAATTCCGCTTACCTCTCCGGCACTCAAGACGGGCAGTTTCCAATGCAGTCCCGGGGTTGAGCCCCAGCCTTTCACATCAGACTTGTCCATCCGTCTACGCTCCCTTTACACCCAGTAAATCCGGATAACGCTTGCCCCCTACGTATTACCGCGGCTGCTGGCACGTAGTTAGCCGGGGCTTCTTAGTCAGGTACCGTCAATCTCTTCCCTGCTGATAGAAGTTTACATACCGAGATACTTCTTCCTTCACGCGGCGTCGCTGCATCAGGGTTTCCCCCATTGTGCAATATTCCCCACTGCTGCCTCCCGTAGGAGTCTGGGCCGTGTCTCAGTCCCAATGTGGCCGTTCACCCTCTCAGGCCGGCTATGGATCGTCGCCTTGGTGGGCCGTTACCCCACCAACCAGCTAATCCAACGCGGGTCCATCTTATACCACCGGAGTTTTTCACACCGAGCCATGCAGCTCTGTGCGCTTATGCGGTATTAGCAGTCATTTCTGACTGTTATCCCCCTGTATAAGGCAGGTTACCCACGCGTTACTCACCCGTCCGCCACTAGAAACAATCTAAATCTGCCGAAGCTTCAATAAAAGGTTTCCCGTTCGACTTGCATGTGTTAAGCACGCCGCCAGCGTTCATCCTGAGCCAGGATCAAACTCTCTGATAAAATGTGTTAGCAATTCAGTGATGCTCGCATCAACTTAATTGCGACTCACACTGATTAAGCCAAAGGCTTAAGAAGTGTTTGATTCATTTACTCAAGACAACCGTTTGGCTATCTCTCGTTTTTACTGCTTTTGGTTTGTTTAAACCGTTCTTTAAATGTAAAGAAATTTTCGAGAATCGTATGTGTTTCACTGTTTAGTTATCAAGGTTTGTTGCGTCTGTCTCTCAGACAGCTCGCTTATTTTATCTCATCTCTTTTTGTTTGTCAAGCACTTTTTTGAGTTTTTTTCAAACATTTTTGAGTTAAGATTTTGTTGTCGTTTCGTTGACGACTTGGATACTTTATCACATCTTCTGTCTTTTGTCAACTGTGAATTTCATTTTTCTGAAATTCTTTTTAATTGTTTGTTTTTTGAAAACAATTATTTGCGACAGCTCAGTTATAATACCACTGGGAGTTATGCTTGTCAACCATAAATTTCAATTTTTTTAGATTTTCCTGGAAGTTTATTTTTATAGAACAATTTTTTTATTCTTATTTGTAATTTTTAGGATTATTTTTATTGTTGTTTATTGTGTTGTTTTTTTAATGATAAGTCTCTTCGCTGGATGGCGCTACGCCGGTCGCATTTTCAATGCGGTAAGTGCGAGGGAAGGCGATCTCAGAGTTCCGTAGCCCGAACGCCCTCCCTCGCGCTCCCACCCCGTTGGGCACGGAAAGAGTTCTGCGTTGTTGTGTGTGCTGCGTTGTTGACTTTTGTCTGTATGCTGCGGTACTCAGAATGGAACGTTGTGCCGATCTGGTTTCTGTATTCTTCGGTACTTATGGTGGTACGCTGTGCCGATCTGGTTTCTGTATTCTTCGGTACTTATGGTGGTACGCTGTGCCGATCTGGTTTCTGTATTCTGAATTCTTTGATGTTTCTTTGATGTTTGCTTCTGTCCCATGCTCTGGCTTTTTCCTGTCGGTTGGAAGCGTCAGCCAGAGGAAGGTGGCATCGGGCCGGACTGCTGCGGAGGAGGGGTGATTACTACTTGGGCTGCGGGAGACGGCGTTATTGCGGCAGGGCCTGCTGTCTGAGCCGCAGGCGAGTTCTGGCCCTGCCGCAATGCTTTTAGCCGTCTCACGGAGCCCTAGTAGTATCCCCCGACGGAGTCCCTGCCCGGCCCGATGCCACCTTCCTCTGGCGTTCCTCAACCACATCCACCTCTCAAAATCTCAAAAACATCCCCGACTGCATCCACTCCCGGAGCGATGACTCCTTCCTCTGGCGTTCCTCAACCACATCCACCTCTCAAAATCTCAAAAACATCCCCGACTGCATCCACTCCCGGAGCGATGCCACCTTCCTCTGGCGTCCCTCAACCACATCCACCTCTCAAAACCTCAAAAACATCCCCGACTGCATCCACTCCCGGAGCGATGCCACCTTCCTCTGGCGTTCCTCTATACATCCGCCTCACAAAATCCCGACAACATCCACCCCCGGAGCGATGACTCCTTCCTCCGGCGTCCCTCTATACATCCGCCTCACAAAATCCCGACAACATCCACCCCGGAGCGATGCCACCTTCCTCCGGCGTCCCTCTATACATCCGCCTCACGAGTCCACAAGCCCTTCCCGGACCCGCTCCGTAAGACTGTCTCCACCCTTACGATACCAATCTTCCACAAAAGAGTCAAAAGAGCTCACAGGCATCCTCCCCATAATGATCTGGATAAATGCGTTCTTCTCCAGCAAACGCAAAGTCTGAGGAATCTCCCCGTCACCATCCCCAAGATACTTCTTCTCCGGAGCACGGTAATTCGCATCCACCAGAAGCCCCACCGCCGAAATCCTGGACTTATACGCCGCCCAGGCCTCTACCGAAGGCACCTCCGCCTCAAGATACTCCTTACACGCATCAAAATAAGACGCCTCAATGGCACTGAGATCCTCCCTGGTCTTCTCATCGCCCAGACTGTAAAGAACCTCACGGATATGCTTTGTCACTATATAGGTAGCCTCATTATAATCTACATTGATCATTAGCGGACGCGCCGTAGGATCCACATTCAAAGCAAAATAAGTATTCATTTCATCCGCATCCTCTGCCTCATATCTGGAATGGTCAAACAACACACTTAAAATCTTCATTGCGATCTCCGGATGCTCATACCCTTTACGCACAACTACATATTTATTATCTCGAAACGTAGAGTATACCTCCACAGTCCGCTTTACATCCGCAGTCAGATAATACGGTTCCCAGTCTGCCTCTTTATTCTTCCGATACTCATCCATAAGAGGATTATTCGGAGTCCACCAGAGCCCGAAAAACGCTCCGCATTTTCCATTCACCACAAGATCACGGATATTATTCTGTGCACGTAAAGCAAAATCCGAATCCAGTATTCCCTGCCTGTAAAGCGCTCTGAGATACCCCAGAGCCTCCTTTGTCTCCTCCGTCAGCGATCCATAGACAATTTCTCCATCTGCATTTTCAATCCACTGCTGCGGATATGCCCCGAACTTTTCAAACACAGAGTCCACCGAATAGCTGGTGCTGACCGTGCCCACAAGTCTAGGATCACAGACAAGTCCCACAGGATCTTCACCATCCTCTGCACCCATCCGGTTTTCCTGAAACGCACGGATCACTGAAAAAGCCTCTTCCAGAGTCTTCGGTTTTTTCAGTCCCAGCTGCTCCATCCAGTCACGTCTCAGCCATAAAAGCTGCGGCCCATCATCAATGGCAGTCTCTGGAAGTGCATACAATTTTCCGTCAAAAGTCCCGGATGCCAAAAGTTCCTCTCCATAGCTCTCATACATTTCCTTTATTTTATCGGAAGCGCAGCTTTTGTATACTTCCGTCAGATCCTCGATAAGATCATTTTCAACCAGTTCTTCCAGAGTTTCCCTGTCCGACACCAGAAAAATATCCGGAAGATTCCGATCTTTGACCTGGATGTTCAGGGCTTCGTCATACCGCTCCTCACTCTCCATAAAAACATTCTTATTCTGAATATTCAGTGTTTTTTTCAGATACCGGGTATATGCATTGTCCTCATAAGTCTGCCCGTCCGGAAGATTAGAATTATTAGCCCCTTTCATCTGTCCCAGAGTATAAGTTACAAGCTCCGGATATTTCCCCAGAGGCGTGGTTTCTGCCTGTTCCCAGCTCTTACTGCTCTTTTCGGACAGAACATCTATATCTGTTTTTTCCATTTCTGCAGTTCCTAAAGAACACCCCGTCAAAAGTGCCAGGCTCAGTATCGTACTCAGAAACACCACTGTTTTTCCCAGACTAAGTCTCATCTTTTTTTACCTCTTTCGGGATCCTCATATCAACGCTTGTCCCCTCACCTACCTTGCTCAGGATCCGGATGGCATATTTCTCTCCATATAAAATGCACATACGGTCATTGACATTTTTAAGGCCATAGCCTTTTGCCTGATATGTGAGCAGCTTTTCTGCCTGCTCCTGCTCCATCCCTATTCCGTTATCTTCAACCCGGATCACTACATCTCCATTCTCTTCAAAGAAATAAAGTTTCAGAAGCTTTTCCCCTTCCTCCTTCACATCCAGGCCATGCTCCAGAGCATTCTCAACGATGGGCTGCAGGGCAAGCTTCGGAACCAGCTCCTGCTGCACAGACGGATCGATATTCCACTCCACCTTAAAATCATTGTCATGCATGATCAGCTGGATTTCCAGATAAGCTTCGATATTCCGAATACAGGTTTCCACAGTCACCATATCTGCTCCCTTACTGAGCGCTGTCCGGTAAAATGTAGATAATGCCAGTGTCACACGGCTGATCTCCTTCTGACGGCTCTTAATCGCCATCCAGTTTATAATAGAAAGAGAATTATAAAGAAAATGAGGATTGATCTGGGCAGTCAGCGCTTTCAGTTCAAATTCCTTCAGAGCGATCTTATTTTCATACACTTCTTCGATCAGTCGATTAATTTCATCCATCATATGGTGAAAGCTTCTCACCAGCTGCCCTACCTCATCTCCGGAATCACTGTAAACCGTAACTTCACGGCTTCCCTGGTTCACCTGTTCCATATTTCTGGTAAGCTGTTCAATCTTTCTGGTAAACAGCTTGGAAAACGTCATTCCAAGCACAATGATGATCACAACACAGAAGCCGATCAGTGGGATCTCACTGATCAACACTTTTGAAACCGAGCTCTCGATCACAGCCGGAGGTTTGTAAAAATAATAGGTCCATCTTGTTTCATGTCCGCTGCTGCTGACATAGGTATATTCTTCCCTCAGACGATCCAGCTTTTTTGCGGTTTCTTTCTGTGCTGAAATATCACTGGCCGCCAGATTTTCTCCATGATAGACGATATTTTGCTGATCATCCACCACAAAGCCTCCTGAATTCCGTTCAATAATATTAGCCAGAGGCTGGAATACTTTTCCGTAATCCAACGAAATGCAGAGCACAGCCTCCCTGATCTTACCATCATATATTTCCCTAACTGCCGCGATCTGACGATTATCCCGATCCACGATCCACTGAACCGTCACGGTATTATTTAATTTGTCACTCCACCATTCCCCATCAACCTCTGAAAGCGGGGCCAAGGTATATTCATGGCGCACGGGAATGCTTTCTGCAAAAAGATGTATCCCCAGAATTGCTTCGTGGTAGGATTTCGGCACCGTCAACAGCGGATCCACAACTTCCGTATACTGTTCATATGCAGTATAACGATCCATATCTTTGTTGAAGATCACCTCCTGGATTTCAGGAGAATAGGTAAGATAATTCAAAAGGCTGGCATAAATTTCGATCTGCCCGTCAATGTTTTCTCTGGTCTGCTCCAAAATGGAGTACATATCTTCCATCTCATTTTTCCGTACAAGACTACTCATACGACTGTGACTGTACAGTGCCAACACAGTCATCGGCACCAGGGATACCACCACAAGAAGATTTGTCAGCTTGTACCGGTATTTCATATCATTATACTTCTTCAGAAGACTCTTCATCCTCATTGTTTCCTTTCCGATAGGACTCCGGGCTGCTTCCGTAATATTCCCGGAAGCTCCGGCAGAAATACGAAGAATTGGCAAATCCTACCTGCTCGCTGACCATGGCTACTTTCATGTTGGTGGTTCGCAGAAGCTCCTTGGCCTTTTCCATGCGGAACACACGGATAAAACGATTCAGGTTCATCCCCGTCTCCTTTTTGAAAATAAAACTGAGATAGCCAGAAGAAAGATATACTTTTTCTGCCAGTGTTTCCAGATTCAGATCTTCCGCATAGTGATTGTAAATATAATTTTTTACTGCTGCCACCTCATCTCTGGATTCGCTCATGGAACGGTCCAGGAACTCCTCGTACTGGCGGATATTTTTTTCTGTAACCTCAATGATCTCCTGAATGGTAGAACAGCCATACAGATGATCCACCTCCAGATCCAGCCTGTGCTCTCCGGCAAAACGGTTCTCCTGAAACAGCTCCCTTATCACATTGGAAAAAACAAATTTCACATACATGGCCGAAAACTGGGTATTGGACTGATATTTGGATGCCAGGCTGCGGAAATGGCTCCACAGCTGCTTCACATCCTTTCTGGAAATATCTTCTGAGATTTTTTCCATAAGCCTGGAATCCTGCTCCTCTTCTCCGGTATTTTTTTCCTCGTCCTCCTCGCTGGTGTAGACATGGATATCCGGATGATAAAATTTTTCTTCCATCTGCTGCTCCAGCTGTTCCATGATTTCCGGCAGTTTCTGATATCCGTCAAAACGCCGGCTTACAGCCAGATGAAAGCGAACAGGATGAAGGCGCTTCAGAAGATTATAGACATTTTTTGCCACAAGGACATAATCACAGTACACATCCTTAAAAAGAAGCAAAGACTGACGGCCATTAAGATTCAAATAGAAGAAAGAACGGCGAAGCTCTTCCCGGATCTCAAGGGGAACCTCATCACTGGCAGAATCAAAAAAAGCTTCATCCGATTCAATAAGAATTGCACAGTGCCACTGCTCCCAGACAGAAAAATCCACAATTCCTTCCGCTTCCTTCAGACGCTCCTGATCTCCGGAATAAATGTAGCCCAGCAAAAAATACTGCTGAAGAAAGCTCTTTTCTTTTATGGACTGCTGCTCTTTATTTTTCCGGGATGCGATCTCCTTCTGGATCTTCTGTATGGTGTCATGAAAGCGGTCCGGATCCACCGGTTTCAGTACATAATCCGTCACACCATAGCGGATCGCCTCCTGAGCAAAAGCAAAATCTCCATAACCGCTGAAAATGATAATTTCCAGATCCGGATATTCCTCTCTTGCTTTTTTTGAAAGCTCCAGACCATCCATATGCGGCATTTTGATATCTGTCAGCATCAGATCCACCGGATGCTTTCTCAGCTCATTTAATGCCAGCTTGCCATTAGCCGCCTCATAAATCTCCCACTCTCCCTCCTCCATAGACAGAAGAAAGCGGATTCCGTCACGTTCCAGTTTTTCATCATCTACCACCAAAACTCTGTACATTCCTCACCTCGCCAAATATGGCCTGATCCACGTAAAAGCACGCAGATCAGGCCGTTTTTCTTTCATTTTAACATTATTCAACTAATTTGTCAGCCCTTAACAGCTCCTGCAACCACACCTTCAATGATATATTTCTGGCATGCAAGATAGAAGGCAATGATCGGAATGATGGAAAGGACAAGAACGCCCATCATCGCTCCCATATCAATGGTTCCGTAACCGCCCTTCAGATACTGGATGGCAATGGAAATGGTTTTATATTTCTTGATATCAAGTACCAGATATGGAAGAAGATAATCATTCCAGATCCACATGGTTTCCAGGATCGCTACAGTTACACAGGTCGGTTTCATAACCGGAAGAACCACTTTAAAAAATGTCTGGATCGGGGTACAGCCATCGATCATGGCAGCTTCCTCGATCTCGATCGGAATGGATTTTACAAAACCGCTGAACATAAATACCGCAAGTCCTGCTCCATATCCAAGATAAATGATGATCAGTCCCCACGGAGTATTCAGTTTCAGGATGTTTGCAATCTTGGAAAGAGTAAACATTACCATCTGGAATGGTACGACCATGGAAAACAGGCACAGCATGTACATGGTTTTTGTCAGCGTGTTGGTAACACGGTTGATGTACCAGGCACACATGGAGGTACAGAGCAGAATTACCGCAACAGAAAATACTGTGATAAATAATGTCCATCCAAATGCCTGGAAAAATCCGGTTTTTGCTAGACCATTTACATAGTTTTCCAGACCTACGAACATTTTATCCGTTGGGATTGCAAAGGGATAACGGCTAATGTATGCTTTTTTCTTAAAAGAATTGATCAAAACCAGAAGGATCGGGAAAATATAAGCAACAGATACCACACTCAGGATCGCAGTCCACAGACCGCTGAATTTTACTTTTTTATTCATTACTGCTGTACCTCCTTACTTCTTGTGAGACGATTCTGGATCATGGCAATTGCTCCAACCAGGATAAAGAAGATCACGGCCTTCGCCTGTCCTACACCTTCCCATCCGGTACGTCCATAGAAGGTATTGTAAATATTCAGTGCAAGCATTTCTGACATATTGGAAGGCTCACCATTTGTAAGAGCAAGGTTCTGGTCAAAAAGCTTGAAGGAGTTGGTAAGTGTCAGGAAAGTACAGATGGTGATGGACGGCATGACCATAGGAATGATCACATGCTTCAGAAGCTGTCCTTTGTTCGCACCATCGATCTGTGCAGCCTCGATCAGTTCACCCGGGATATTCTGGATACCTGCAATGTAAATGATCATCATATATCCGATCTGCTGCCAGCACATCAGGATCACAAGGCCCCAGAATCCGTAAACAGAAGAATATGTAAGTGTTTTATTGATCTGAAGAAGCAGACCGTTTAACAGAAGCTGCCATACATAGCCAAGGATGATTCCACCGATCAGGTTTGGCATAAAAAATACGGTACGGAATATATTGGTTCCTTTGATCTTCTTGGTCAGAAGCAACGCAACTGCAAAACCGATCACATTGATCAGAACTACTGATACCACCGTAAATGCGGTAGTGTACCATAATGCATGTCCAAAGGTTCCATCCTCAGTAAAAATCTTCACATAGTTCTGTAATCCCACGAATTTTGCATCCGTTACTGTGGTAAATTTACAGAAGGAAAGATATACACCCATGATAAAGGGAACGATAAATCCAATGGTAAATGCCAGCAGGGTAGGCAGGACAAAAACCGGAAAATACTTTTTCATCATCTTATTCTGCATGTTTTCTCTTCCTTTCTCCTGAGGATGCACCCTTCCCTACTTTACGCATCCTCTCTTCATTAAAAGAGGCAGGCGGAAACCGCCCACCCCTTCGTGATCACGTTTCAGTTATACCTTATCAGCCTTCATTTGCTGCTTTGTACTCTTTTGCCCATCCGTCAACAAATGCAGTTTTCACAGCATCCCACTCGCCGGTACCCTGTGCATACTCAAGCATTGCACTGCCGACCTGGTTTTTCCACTCTTCAGAAGGCATGGTTGTAAAGTTCCATGAAACCGGAGTTTTACCAGCTTTTACATATTCGTCGGCTGCTTTTACAAGCGGATTTGCAGACTCATAATTCTCATCAAAGGTCTTGAATGGTGTTGTAAATCCCATTTCCTTGCTTATAGATTCTCTTCCTTCATCACTTGTGATAACCCAGCTGAGGAAATCAAGAGTTGCCTGGATATCCTTCTCATCTGCTTTTTTGTTTACGCACCAGTAGTTCTCACTGCCTGTGCAAAGTCCCTGGTCCTCTTCACCATCAACACCAATGTAGATTGGAAGCATTCCCATATCCTCATCTGCTACTTCATTATCTTTGATGTTATCATAAGCCCAGGTTCCATTCTGATAGAACACAGCCTCTCCAAGACCAAATTCAGCATTTGCATCATCGATAGTCTTGCTGGAAAGAAGGCTTGGCTCACAGGTAGAATCTGTGATATAAAGGTCAAACAGGTTCTTGAAGTTGTCAAGATAGGTTCCTTTGATCGCATCTGTGGATGTGATTCCGTCTTCTTTGTACTCATAATAGATTGGAAGGTTTGCAAGGTGTGTCTTGAAGCGCCAGTCACTGGAAGAATCAAAGCCTGCGGAAGTAAATGCACCGTCAACTCCAAGGTCATCTTTCTTAGCCTGGATATCATCTGCAACCTTCTTTAATGTCTCAAAATTGTTGATCTCATCTGCAGACTTAATCACAGCGCCATCCATCTCACAGTATTTCTTAAGAAGCGCTTTGTTGTAAATAAGTCCATATGTTTCAATTACATAGGCGATACCGTCAACTGCACCGCTGTCATCCTTCAGTACGAAATCGTCACTCTCCACATTTTTGTAAACATCGCTGTCTTTCAGGTCATAGCAATAATCCTTCCAGGATGCAAGTCCAACTGGTCCGTTAACCTGGAACAGTGTCGGAACCTCATCCTTGGCCATCTCTGATTTCAGAGTAGACTCATAAGTTCCGGAAGCAGCTGTAACGACCGTAACCGGTACACCAGTCTCATCGGTGTATTTCTTTGCCAGGTCTGACCACTGATCTGCCTGCTCCGGTTTAAAATTCAGATAGTAAACAGAGCCTTCACTGTCATCCCCTTTTGCCATAGCCGGAACTGTCGGGATCATGGTAGCTGCCATTAAAGCTGCAAGACCAAATGCTGTTGCTTTTTTCATTCTCATAATCGTACCTCTCCTTTACCTTATATGATATTCAATTTGTTTCGCGGATATGCTTAAAACGTCCATTTCGCATATTCCTGACCGATAGGCTTCAAATCAGCTTCTCGATTAACTTGATATTATTGTAAATCGAAGAGGTCATTTTCACTATATAAAAAAATCAAGAAACATGTTGATTTTTTTATATAGTAAAAATATTGATATTTTATCATGAAAAAAGAAGCCGGAACAGGCTTGCTCCCATTCCGGCTTCTTTCATATATTATTTTCGATTCATCATGCTTTATTGACAGATCCGAAAAGCTCCATTTTTTCTTTAACAGTAGCTTTGATCGCTTCTGCTCCAGGTGCAAGAAGCTTACGTGGGTCATATCCTTTACCCTGCTGATCTTTACCCTCTTCAATGTATTTACGTGTAGCTTCAGCAAATGCAAGCTGGCACTCTGTATTTACATTGATCTTGGAAACGCCAAGGCTGATCGCTTTCTTGATCATGTCTGCCGGGATACCTGTACCACCGTGAAGAACAAGCGGCATATCTCCTGTCAGTTTCTGAATAGCATCCAGAGTCTCAAAGCTTAAGCCCTGCCAGTTAGCCGGATATTTTCCGTGAATATTACCGATACCAGCTGCAAGGAAGTTGATTCCAAGATCTGCAACTCTCTTGCACTCCTCAGGATCAGCGCACTCGCCCATACCAATAACACCGTCTTCCTCGCCACCGATGGAACCAACCTCTGCCTCAAGAGACATATTGTGCTCAGCAACGATCTTAACCAGCTCTTTAGTCTTAGCTACGTTCTCATCGATCGGATAATGAGATCCGTCGAACATAATGGAAGAGAAACCAGCCTCAACACATTTCAGGCATCCATCATAGCTGCCGTGGTCAAGATGAAGAGCAACCGGAACAGTGATGTTCAGCTCTTCCATCATACCGTTAACCATACCTACAACAGTCTTATAACCTGTCATGTATTTACCGGCACCCTCGGAAACACCAAGGATTACAGGAGAGTTGAGCTCCTGAGCTGTCTGAAGGATAGCTTTTGTCCACTCAAGGTTGTTGATGTTGAACTGACCAACTGCATAATGGCCTGCTTTTGCTTTTTTCAGCATTTCTGTTGCGTTTACTAACATGATAAAATCCTCCTAACCTGTATTAGGATACGGAAAAACCGTGTCCTTTATATCCAACCGTACTCATAATAGCAGATTTCCTTTGGTAAGTCCAGTATTTTACCAAAAATGCTGATGCTATGAGAATTATTATTTTTTTTGAGAAAAAGCTTGCAATTTTATCAAATGTTATATATAATACATTTGTTGTTCACGGATGGATTCCCGAGTGGCCAAAGGGGGCAGACTGTAAATCTGTTGGCACCGCCTTCGAAGGTTCGAATCCTTCTCCATCCAGCGAATTTAGCTCTTACATCTTTGCGATGTAGGAGCTATTTTTTTGTGCAAAAGGAAAACCGCAAAGGGGCCGCAAAGCCGCGGCCCCTCTGCACACCCCTCAGGCTTTTTTTAAGGAGTTCTTGGTTGTGGATGAGGGGAGGGTATTGACTTGTGTCTGTATGCTTGGGTATTGGATGTGGGACGCTGTGCCGATCTGGTTCCTGTATGCTTCGGTGTTGGTTGTGGAACGCTGTGCCGATCTGGTTCCTGTATGCTTCGGTGTTGGACGTGGGACGCTGTGCCGATTTATTTTTATATATTGTGTTTTTTTGGCACTGGGCAGGATGTACATTCGCTTCTATTCTCTGCTCTCTGCGGTTGAATTTTCAGCCGGGGATGTGGCAGCGGTATGGGCTGCTGCGGAGGAGGTGTGATACTGCTTAGGCTGCGGGGATCGGCGTTATTGAGACAGGGGCTGCTGTCTGAGCCAGAGGCGAGTTCTGCCCCTGTCTCAATGTTTTTAGCCGATTTCCGGAGCCTTAGCAGTATCCGCCGACGGAGCCCTGCCCGTACCGCTGCCACATCTCCGGCGTACGGTTCATTCCATCCACCACACAAAGAAAAAGACGGCCACCCCAAAAAGCGAGACAGCCGTCCTTTCCTCACACATCATACATAGGAAATCGAAACACCGAAAAAAATCTATTTGTTAACTCTGTTAACCGTATTACCATCCAGAAAAGCCTTGATATTATCAACCGTGATATCCATGATCCTCTGTCTGGAAGCCTGAGCAGCCCAGGAGATATGCGGAGTGATGATGCAGTTTTTAGCCTTGAGAAGTGGATTATCCCCCTTGATCGGCTCAGTAGAAACAACATCAAGACCAGCAGCATAAACCTTCCCACTATTCAGAGCATCTGCCAGATCCTGCTCAACAACAAGCTGACCACGGCTGTTGTTGATAAGGATAACTCCATCCTTCATCTTCGCAATATTCTCTTTATTGATCATACCCTCTGTCTCCGGGAAAAGCGGGCAGTGGAGGAAGATCACATCAGACTGTGCAAACAGCTCATCAAGAGAAACATACTCCGCAAGCTTGGCACCAGCCTCACTCTGATAAGCATCATAAGCAAGAACCTTCATATCCAGAGCGTTAAGCAGCTTAGCAGTAGCCTGACCGATCCTTCCAAGGCCAATGATACCGGCAGTCTTTCCGTAAAGCTCGATCATCGGATAATCCCAGTAGCACCAGTCATCATTATTCTCCCATTTACCGGACTTAACAGTCTCATCATGATGGCCATAGTGAGAGCAGATCTCAAGAAGAAGACCAAGAGCATACTGGCCAACGATCTGAGTACCGCTCTGCTGTATGCTCATCCGGTCTGATTGCCAGAAGTCCGTCTGAGTCTCCTACAATGATATCACCAGGATTGATAACGATTCCTGCGATTCCTCTGGATTTTGCGTAGTTGCTCATGATCTCACCGCAAAGTGCTCTGCTCAGGCTTCCTCTGTTTGCAAGAACGATAACATCTCCCGGCTGAGCCATATCCAGTGCTTTATGGAACAGAAGGTTATCTCCTGCCGGTGCATTTACTGTAAATGCAGTTCCCAGAAGTCTTGCCTTCGGGTTCAGCGGGAAAATGCTGGAATCTACGGCAGCGATCCTTCCACAGTTATCATCAATATTTGCAACCGGAATTCCACGGAAGGCTTCTACTAATTCTTTTGACGGTCTTTCAAAGTTTCGTCTGATTCTACATCCTAATGCCATATGAAAACCTCTCTTCTTTTGATTTTCTTTTTTAATTGTATTTATCATATCATACAAGCTTACTATTGAATAACGAATAATTTCTCTGTATAATATAAATAATTTTTATATTATCAAAGCTTAAACCACCCTATAGACAACACAAAAGAAAAGGAGCTGTTCATATGAATCTTGCTGAAGTCGAAACCTTTCTCACCATTGTAAATACCAAGAGCATCACCCGTACAGCGGATCTTCTTTTTCTTTCCCAGCCTACTGTCAGCCACCGGCTCACATCTCTGGAGAACGAACTGGGTTTTCCCCTTGTGATCCGTCAGAAAGGCCACAAGCAGGTGGAACTGACTGCCAAGGGAACGGATTTTATCATCCTTGCGGAACGCTGGATGTCTCTCTGGAAGGAAACTATGGAGCTGCAGCGCAATCAGGATTCCCTGCTGCTTACCATCGGCTGTACAGACAGCCTGAACGTAGCTGTTTTCGCACCACTGTATGACAGGATCTTAAATGAGCAGACCAAGCTGGACCTGAACATCGAGTCCCATCACTCTTCAGAGCTCTACGGTCTTCTTGGAGAACACAGCATTGATATCGGATTTGTCTACCACAAATTGCATTACAAGAATATCATAACAGAGAAAATCTTCGAAGAAAAGCTTTATCTGATACAATCGGATCAGCCAGTGATTCCGGCTCCGGCAATACATACCGATGAGCTGGATCCATCCCTGGAGCTGTTTTTAAGTTGGGATGACAATTATCAGATCTGGCATGACCGCTGGCTTTCCTCCGCTTCCAGGCCTCACATTGCGGCAGATACCATCACACTTTTGGACCGTCTCTGGAAAAAACCGGGAAACTGGATGATCGCACCACAGTCTGTGATCCTGGAGCTTTCCCATTACCGGCCTCTTTTTATCAGTGAACTGAAAAACACGCCGCCAAACCGTGTCTGCTATAAGATCAAGCATAAATATCCAAAGTCCACCAGCAAACGTGCCGTGGAATTCTTCGAAAATGCGCTGGAAGACTTTCTTGCAGAATCCACTCCGTCCTTCCCGATCGGCCAGGTATGGGAACGACAGAAATAAAAAAACGGCAAGCATAAGCCTGCCAGGAACATTCTCTGCTTTACCGTTTCTTCTTATATTATTTATACCAGGATTTTTGATCCACCGCTTTCCACCACAAAAAGCAACAACGGGCTTCGACTTGTTTCATCATATATCAAGAGCCCTTTGTTTACAAGGATTTTCAGCATTTCCATGAAAAACAATATTTCGTCTGATTGCATCTATTTTCTTTCATTTGTCACAAAAATTGTCATAAAAGAGCCACGCCCGATAAAGGGAATGGCTCTGATTATTACATTACATTTTCAAGCTTTTTTATTTCATTCTGTACTCTTGCAGCATCTACGTGATTGTATATGTTCATTGTAACGCTTATGTCACTATGTCCCATGATCATTTGTAAAACTTTGATATCTAGGCCAGCTTCTGCACATCTGGTGCAAAACGTATGCCTCAGCATATGTGGATGTGTCAAGTATAGGACAAAAAAAATTTTATTTTTTTCTGCCGAAGACTATCTGACGTTTCCATCAGGTAGTCCCAGCACCTTTATTATCTTCTGATAAGTCATTCTTGTCCTGCTCAAGTTATCTCTGTTCTGAAAAAATATCGTCAAAATTCCATTCGATTTCAATTTCATCCTGACTATGAACACGGATCACCTTGATAATCTCACGCAGCTTCTCTGTATCGAACTTCTGAATTCCCAAGAAATCTTTTAGTTTTATTTTATCAGAAAGTTCATTTTGTTCAAGAAGCTTTTTGCTATTCTCCGCATCTTCTATTTTTCGGTTGATTTCATCCAGCTGTCCACTTATCTTTTCAGTTCTCTGCTTATACGAATCACGCTCCATACGACCATCTTTGTAATCACCATAGAGTTTCATCTTTTCCGAGGTCAACTGTCGGCTCTGTTTTTGCAATTCTGCGTTATTGATCTCTTTGTAGGCGCGCCTGTTCATTCATAGTTTTTATTCGACCAGACACATATACTTGGCGCTGTAATTTCTGTGCTCTTCATTAGTATCATAATTTCATACTATTTATCATTATATACCCCTTACAAGCTCGATTCATAAACTCATAGTCATGTGTTACAACTATAATAATATATTTTTCTTCTGACAATTGTTTCATCAATTTTTCCACCTGACACATATGCCTAAAATCCAACCCACTGGTAGGTTCATCGAAAATAAGCAGTTTTTTTCCACCCATAACTGCCTGGCAAATAGCAAGCCTCTGTCTCTGTCCATCAGATAATATCATCGGATGACATTCTGCATACTCTTCTAAGTCGAATTTTTCAAGTAGTTCCCTGATTTTTTGTTCAGAGGCCTCTTCATTTGCAAGCAGACATTCATTTTTTACACTGTCTGAAAACAACTGATGGTTTACTTCCTGCATGACCATACCAAATAATTTTGTCCTCGCTTTTCCTGATAATTTTTTTCCTTTATACAGAATCTCACCATTCATTGGTTTAAGCAAGCCACATAAACAATTACAAAACGTAGATTTTCCTGCACCATTTTCTCCTGTAATACCGATGATGTCCCCTTCTCTGGCAGACAAACTGATATTTTCAAAAATAATCTGCTTCTTCCTCTTACATGAAAGGTTGTAAACCTGAAGTACTGCGTCTTCTGAGTTTCCTGTAATCTCCGGGATCTGTATCTGTTCAGAAATGATACTCCTGAGTCCCATTTGTTCTCGCTTCAGATCAGGCAAAGCCTTAAACTCATCTGACGTAAATTCTTGTTCTATATGTCCTTCTTTCATGTAAATAATTCTGTCTGCGAATTTCTGGATCCATGCCAGGCGGTGCTCTGCCACAACTACAGTATGTCCCTTCTCCTTAATTACCTTCATTCTTTCACTCAGCTTTTCCATCGCTACTATGTCCAGATTCGCTGACGGCTCATCCAACACATAAATCTGCGGATTCATGGCATATACTGATGCAAATGCAAGAAGCTGTTTCTCACCACCTGACATGGAAAATACATTTCGGTCTTCCAGCTTCCCTATATCTAATTCATTTATTGTATTCTTAATTCTTTTTCGTATATATTCCGGTTCCACGCCTCTGTTTTCCAGGCCAAATGCCATCTCAGCATTAGAATTCGTATAAAAAAACTGAGTTCTTGGATTCTGAAAAACAGACCCTACAAGCTCTGCAATTTCATACATAGGCATCTCTGCAACATTTCTCCCGCAAACCGTAATCGTTCCATCTACGCTGACATCCTTCACAAAATGTGGAATCAATCCATTAATCAGTTTTGTCATTGTGGTTTTTCCACATCCACTTTCCCCGCATATCAATACGAACTCTCCATCCTGTATCTCCAGATTCACGTCTGACAGAATTCTTTTCCCTTGTATTGTTACATTTACATTTTCAAACTTTATCATTCTCTTTATCCTGCGATCACCACTATAAGAATTCCAAATGTTACCAAAGTCATTATCAACCAGTCTGAAATTCCCATGTGAAGTGTTATCTCACTGGTCTTCTTTCCTGGATTCTCGATTCCTCTTGCCACTGCCGCTGCCGCTATTTCATCCGATGTATTGACTGCAGACACGATCAATGGAACTAACGTACATTCAAAGCGGGATGCCCATGAAATATTCTGAAGTTTCATGGCAGCATTTATATGTACGAACTCCTCTTTCAAAGCTGGAAAATATCGAAGTGTCGTAGACATTGCTATGATAAATCCTTGTGGTAGATACAGTGTATACATGGCAGCGATCATTTTCTGCATGGACGATGTTCGAAGCAGCAACAAACCTGCCAAAAAACATGGCAGCATACGTAATGAATAATTAATTAAAACTGGAAACACCATGTTCATCCATGCAGGGCACTGTGGAAATACATACATTAGTAAAAGGTGGAAAGAAACAAGTAAAACGATACCTTTACCTGCCGCTTTATATAGTCCATATACCAGCATAAGCAGGAGAAATATGCCTGAAAGCATACTCCCCTGCTCAGGATTTTTCTGACAGAACATACCAATATTTGCCATCAAAAGCAGCCACAGCCCAGCTCTTGGATCAAGATGATTGATGACTGTTCTCTTATTCATCAGACAATCCCTGCTTTCTTAAAATGTTTACGGAATAAACCTTTAGCAATCAACGCTCCAATCACGCCTCCTATGACTGGAGAAATGCAAAGTATAATCAGCATTGGCGTAGAAATCAATCCCGATAAAGATCGGACATATTCTGCAGACATTCCATTTTGCTGAATCTGCGTCAGAAAACTGTCTTTATACACCCATATTGCCAGTGGAGAGCCAAGCATTCCATAACAGAAAAACACAAACGATATCATCATATGTGTAAAACTGTTATCATACTTTGTCACAGTTCTGTACAGTTCTGACAATACACATGCAATAGCAAATGTAATCAGTAACAATACTGTAAACTGACCAGTCACGAAATAAAGCAATGCAGTAATTGTTCCCATAATAAGTACTGCCCCTGGTTTTCTCACTTTAGATGTCATAAGCAGGAATGGGATTCCTGTCACAATTCCTGTCACGCCCGGTAACAGCAGCCATAACACTGGCACAAATCCAGTAAACATAGCTGCCAGATTGAGCATAAAATAAATTGCAGAGAAGATTCCTATTGTAATAAGATCCTTTCCTGATAGTTTTCTTGATTCTTCCATGTCTTTCGTTCCTCCTTAGCCGATTTTCCAGCCTTCCGACTGGCTTCTGATATCTACAAAATCTTTATATTTTCCAGGAACAGCCACCAGCTCTTTGTGGGTTCCCTTCTGAATAATCTGTCCATCATCCACCACCAGAATCTGGTCTGCCTGTTCAATCGTCGCCAGTCTGTGCGCAATGGTTACTATGGTTTTTCCTTTTGTAAGTTCCGATATAGCCGCCTGGATCAGATGTTCATTTTCCGGATCTACACTGGCCGTCGCTTCGTCAAGTATAATAATCGGTGCATCCTTCAGAATCGCTCTTGCGATGGAAATGCGCTGTTTTTCTCCACCGGACAGGCTCCCACCCCCTTCACCGATGACAGTATCGTAGCCTTCCGGTAATGCCATAATAAAATCATGGCAGCACGCTTTCTTTGCCGCTTCGACCATTTCTGCTTCTGTTGCATCCGGTTTTCCAAAGCAAATATTATTCCTCACTGTATCATGAAACAGATATACATTCTGAAATACCATGGAAATGTTGGATAACAGACTGTCACAGGTAAATTCTTTCACATCATGTCCTCCCACACGAACACTTCCACTGTCTGCATCATAAAACCGGGCAATCAGATTGCAGATTGTAGATTTTCCGCTTCCGGAAGGACCCACAATTGCTGTAACTGAATACTCCGGAATTTTCAGATTCACATTATGGAGCACCTGTCTTCTTTCCCTCCCTTCTCCGTAAGAAAAATCTACATTCCGAAATTCGATATCATAGTGTGCAATCTCTATCTGCTGTCCATCTGCATCAATGAAGGACTCTTTTGTCAATTCATCCAAATGATCCAGGGCATCATCAATGACAGCCAGTACATGGGCGCAGTCTGCAATCGGCTCCAAAGAACCAAACACATGAAATGACAGCAGAATCACAAACATCATATAAGTAAAATCCAGCTGTCCGGAAAATCCCAGATAAAATGCAGCGATCACGATACACACACTTGCTGTTTTTAACGCCAGCAGATGCAGTGCATTATAAGGAATATATCCCCATTCTATTTTCAGATTAATGTCACGGCTGTCCCTGCATGCTTTTTTCATTGACTCCATAGAAGCTCCTGCTTTTCCAAAGGATTTTACTACAGAAAGTCCTCTGGCATATTCCAGGATTGCTCCGGTCAGATCTCTGTTTGCCGCAGCAAGGATTGGTGCATTTCTTGTACTGTACTTTGAAATGATAAGCAGAAATATCAGAGAAACAGCAGCACCCGTCACTGCAATCAGCCCCACTCTCCAGTTCATACAGGTAAGCCACAAAAGAATACAGATAAAATTCAGATAACCTCCTACAAAGTTATCAATCATACGGATTCCCATTCCTTCCAGCGTATGAAGGCCAGTAGTAATGGAATTGAGAATCGTGCCTGTATTCATATTCTGGAAATATCCTAAAGATACACGTTTCAGTGCATCTCCTACTGCAAGTCTGTCTCTGGCAATCAATTCATAACTGATCGACTCCTGAAATCTTGCTCTCAGATAATCAAACAGAAAGCGCAGAAAAATGAAGAACAGCAGAATCACGATACTTTTCCCAATCCAAACCGTTGAGACAGCTTTTCCCTGTCCTTTGCATTCTACAAGCTTCCCGATCATATTGGCTGCCCATATGACTGGCATTGCCGCAAACCAGCCCGAAAAAAAAGAAAAAGCAAAACCAATATACAGATTTCTTTTAAAGCTGCCACACCAGTCAATGATCCTTTTTACAGTGCCAAACATGATTCTTCACCTTCTTTCTGACTTCCTACCGCCCAGTGCCTTGCTCCTACATGAGCCTGCCACATTCGCTGATAAAGCGGACTGTTCTGAAGCAGCTCTTCCTGGGTTCCTGCCCCTTCTACACAGCCATTTTTTAAAACAACGATTTTGTCTGCATCTGTGATTGTGGAAAGTCTGTGTGCAATGACCAGCAATGTCTTGCCTTTTGTCAGTTCTTCTATACTCTTCTGGATCTTGTTCTCATTTTCCGGATCCGTAAATGCAGTTGCTTCGTCAAGAATGATGATTGGTGCATTTTTTAATATCATTCTGGCAATGGCAATCCTCTGCTTTTCTCCACCGGACAGCCGTCTTCCTGCTTCCCCTGCCGGGGTATCATAGCCCTGCGGCAGCTTCTCTATAAACTCCTGGCAGCATGCCTTTCTTGCTGCTTCCCGTACCTCTTCATCCGATGCAGTCGGATTGCCGAGACGTATATTTTCCATGATAGAACACCGGAACAGGAAATTATCCTGTGTCACAAAACTGATCATTTCTGAAAGCTGTGACAATGGTATTTCCCTAATATTTACACCGCCTATGGTAATGCCGCCGGATGTCACATCCCAGAATCTTGAGATCAACCTTGCTACTGTAGATTTACCTCCCCCGCTCGGTCCGACCAATGCAGTAAAACTTCCTGCCGGCATCGTCAGGTCAATTCCATGCAACACCTCGTCCTTTTCCTCACCGGTATAAGAGAAATGCACATTTTCCAGTTTCACATCATAGCTGTTGATATTTGCATATACAGAAGGCTCCGGCAATTCTTTCATCGTAAGAAAATCCTGTATACTTTCGATGTTATATTGCATTTCACGAAGATTTTCAGAGAATACCTCTATTTTTGCAAAAGATGTCACCATGGACATGGACAGCATGACTGCCAGCACAAGCTGTGATATGGTCAACTGACCATGCATCGTCAGATACAGTCCCACGGGCAAAGTTCCAAGCAGTGTCGATGGAAACAGGGCGAATGTCATTTTCATGGTGATCCAGGTGGAAGACAGCCATTTCACAACGAATTGCTTATAATCCAGAATTGCTTTTGCATATTTCTCATAGGAGGTTCCTGCCCTGCCAAATGCCTTAATAACCTCTATGCCCTCTATGTATTCCACAATAGTACTGTTCATATGTGCATTGGATTCATCGTACTGAGTGAAACTTTTTCCACTGATTATCATGGTAAGTGTCATAAATACCATGGACAATGGAACGGTTACAAGAGAAGCCAGTGCAATCCTCCAGTCCAGCGTAAGCAAAGCAATAAAGCTGATTACCGGAAGCAGGATATGTCCGCTTCCTTCCGGAATCATATGAGCAATGGGTGGTTCCATATTTTCGATTTTTTCTACCATAATGCTCTTGATTTCACCAATACTGTGCCCTTCCACATCTCCTAATGGTGCTTTCAGAAACCGGTCTGTCAGGCGGAGCCTTAACCCCTCCAATATGTGATAGGCTGCTATATGTGATATCCATGTGGATGCGGAAAAGCTTACGATTTTTATAATATAAAAGAGTAAGGCATACAGACACCATCTTAAAATTTCCTGCATAGGAGCCTGATTCAGATTTCTTATATACAAATCGATGCCACGGTAAATGCAATAATATGGCATAAGTCCACTGATAATACTGATAACAGATAAAATAACGGATATTCCAAGCCTTTGCCCGCTTCCTTCGGTATAGCCAAGCAATACTTTCAGCCAGCTGTCTTTTTTTTCTGATGTTTTCCTATTTTCCATCTAATATTTCCCCTTTCCGAAATCTGTACTCTACAGGTGATAACCCCATCACACTTCGAAATGCAGATGAAAATTTTCCCGGATTTTCATATCCTAAACAGGAGGCGATCTCCTGTATTTCTTTCGCCTTATCCTGTAACAACATATTTGCAGCCAGATTCATGCGGTATCTCTTCTGATAGGAATAAATGGAATCTCCATAAACCTCTTTAAAGCATTTTTTCATAGTTGTCAGTGGGATTTCATACATAGATGATAATTCTGCCATAGTAAACCGCATCTGAAGATTTCCTGTGATCTTTGCATGAATCTCTTTGATTTTTTCCATCTGAGTTTTATAATAATACGGTCTGACTTCCTTCCTGTCTTCTACGGCCATCGTGTTTAAGTACAACAATAATTCCACGACTTTTATCTGATAATATTCTTTCGCTTTTGCAAGCTCTGGATGAGCCATGTTTTTCTGGTAAAATCCGGAAAGAATCACCCCAAGTTCCTTATCTCCCCGAATTACATAAGGTTTCTCTTCGGCACAATACCGGCTTCGAAGCTCCTCAATGGATACGGAGAATCCATGAAACAATTCATCAAGTACCTTCTGAACTTCCGCAACTTCCATGAAAATGCTGACTCCATGATAATGCTTCAACGGATAATAAGTTGTCCCTTTATGATTTTCTCTGTTATCCAGACGAAGTTCCTTTTCCTGCATAATACTGAACACACCAGGCTTTACCTCCATCTCAATTCTTCCCTCCCGGCAGTGGTCAATACAGAATATTTTTCTGTCATTCTTCAATTCAAATTCAGATGCGCACTGTTCCATGTGCATGTCTGAAAAACAAATCATCACACCTGGCATTACCCGGTAAACCTTCATAACGCCCTCTCCTGTCGCATCATTTAACATAAGAACAGCGCAATTCTCATTCTGAATCACAGGCTTCACATTACTTCCAAGACTTGCAATTTCATTTACATTCAAATTTCTTCTCCTTTCACATAGTGGTATTTCTTCGTGTTAGTTTCATCTAACCTTTTCTATTATCTTAACATGAGAATCGAGCATTATCCAGACCTGAACGGACGGCAATAATCCATTTAGACAAAAATAAAGTTCCAGACTTATTGTCTGAAACTTTATTATAAATCCAGCATCATTGCATTACTTCACACAACGGAAATATACCATGGAACCGTCAACATGGATATCCGTTTCTTTATATAGTTTTTGAAGGATATCTCTCAGCTCTTTCTCCGTCTGAAACGGTAGAGAAAACCACCCTTTCCCCTGATATAAAAACAGGCAATGAAATCGCCGCCTGGTTTCAAAACACGCCATATTTCATGAAATGCTTTTTGCTTATCAAGAAATGCATGAAAACCATTCATACTGACAACGGTATTTTTCATGCTTTTTTCTCCAATCACTGTACCTTTTTCGCCTTGCATCCGCATTTCTTCATTTTTTTTCATATAAGCATAAAACTGCTTATTCTCATAAGAATCATCCCTCTCCTCTTACCCCAGTGCCACATCCAAGATCATCATCAAACTAAATCCAAGTGCAAAGAAAAGCGTACCGATATTCGAGTGCTGTCCCTGAGACATTTCCGGAATTAGTTCTTCAACCACGACATATAACATAGCTCCTGCTGCAAAGCTGAGTAAATATGGTAATGCCGGGATTACCAGCTGTGCGACAAGAATCGTCATTACTGCTCCAATCGGTTCAACGACTCCTGAAAGTACGCCTCCCAGAAATGCCTTTCTCTTACTTTCACCCTCTGCCCTAAGCGGCATGGATATAATCGCTCCTTCTGGAAAATTCTGGATAGCAATTCCAAGTGATAAAGCAAGTGCACTTGTTGCTGTAATCTGTGCATTTTCAGCAAGAAATCCTGCATACATTACACCAACTGCCATACCTTCAGGGATATTATGTAATGTAACTGCCAACACCATCATCGTAGTACGGCCAAGTTTGCTTTTCGGTCCCTCTGTCTGATCACTTCCAACATGAAGATGTGGAATCAAATGATCAAGTGCGAGTAAAAACAATATACCAATCCAGAACCCAACAACTGCCGGAACAAACGATAAAGTTCCCATATTCTCAGATTGTTTAATTGCCGGAATCAGAAGACTCCAGATTGAAGCAGCAACCATTATACCTGCTGCAAACCCTGCAAGTGCACGCTGCAGTAACTTGCTAAGTGTTTTTCTCATAAAAAACACGCATGCTGCACCTAGCGTTGTTCCAACAAATGGAATCAGTATACCTTCAAAAATATTCATTAGCATTATGTATTCCTTTCTGTATAATCAAAAGTACTTGCATATCGTTCCGTTGTTAGTTCAAACTAACTGTCATGTATAAAAGAAACCGTGCAAAAAGCAAACTGTAATTTCACACGGTTTTCCTTATGTTTAAGTATATCACTTCCGAAATCATATAACAATATAATTCTTTTAACAATTTACAAGAGAAAGATCATCCATGTATGCACGATCTGCAAAAATCTCAGATGCTGTACGAAGTCCCCTGCTCTCAGCGATATCACCAAGAACTGCTCCTGCACAGTAATAAACGATCAGATCTTTGTCATACTCGCAGATTGCCTCACAGATTGCTGTGGAAATGTCCTCGTCATACTGGCAGGCATTCCCCATTGCTCCATGAGGAGCGACATGCTGAAGCTTCATTCCGTAGCTCTTGGTAAATGCAGCCAGTGCTCCGATCTGGTATCTGACGTAATTCTTAACTTCATCATGAGAGAGAACCATCTTTCTTCGTCCAAAGCCAAGAAGATCCGGATATCCAGGATGGGCTCCAACCATAACGCCACGTTCCTTTGCCATGCGGACTACCTTATCCATTACCATCGGATCGCCTGCATGCCAGCCACATGCTACATTTGCTGTTGTGACATATTTGATGATCTCTTCATCGCCGCCAAGCTTATATGCGCCAAAGCTCTCACCCATGTCACTGTTTAAGTCGATACTGTACATGTTGCAACCTTCCTTCCTTTCTTTCTTTACTTGTTGAAAGTATAACATGTTAAATAAAAATAATAAAATAGATTATTTTTTCAGAATATATTAACGTTTTCTATATTTCTTTTGCAATAAATTTCACTTTTCTTTGATCCGTTTTTTGAAAAGCTGTTGACAAAGATTTTTATATATGATTAAATAGTCATATGAACATTAATTCATATATTCATATAAAAAGCAAACGAATCAGCAAGGAGAGTTCATATGGAAGAAAAATTAAAGAAAGATTCCATGGAGTCCGCAGATTCCTGCGGCTGCGGTCACGAGCATGCGCATCACAGCCATGATGAGCATGAAGAACATCACGATCATGAGCACCATCACCATGATGAGCACTGCGTCTGTGGTTGCGAGAATCATGACCATGAAGATCATGAACATGAGCATCCTCACCACCATGAGCACTGCAGCTGTGGTTGTGAGGATCATAAACATGAACATCATGAACCTGAGCATCATCATCACCATGACGAACACTGCGGCTGTGGTTGTGAGGATCATAAACATGAACATCATGAACACGAGCACCTTCACCACCATGACGAACACTGCGGCTGTGGTTGTGAGGATCATAAACATGAACATCATGAACACGAGCACCTTCACCACCATGACGAACACTGCGGCTGTGGCTGCGGGGATCACGAGCATGAGCACCACGACCACTCCCACAATGCTCTCACCGCAAAGCGTGTCTACATTCTGGAGAACCTCGGCTGCGCTCACTGTGCTTCCAAAATGGAGGAACGGATCCAGGCTCTTGAAGGCGTAGAAAGCGCTACCATTACTTTTGCAACAAAACAGCTTCGCTTAAGGGCTGCAGATCCAGACGCTCTGCTTCCGCAGATCCGCAAGATCTGCACATCCATTGAGTCTGAAGTTAAAGTTGTTCCGAGAATTCCAGCTCCGGCAGCTTCCACTGACATAACAACCAAGACCTATCTTCTGGAGAATCTAGGCTGCGCTCACTGCGCTTCCAAAATGGAGGAACAGATTGCAAACCTTGAAGGCATTTCCGAAGCAACCATCACTTTTGCAACAAAACAGCTTCGCTTAACTGCAAAGGATCCGGATCGATACCTGGATCAGATCCGTAAGATCTGTACATCCATTGAATCCGAAGTTCTTGTAAAAGAAAAGGATCCGAAGCCAAAGGCTCAGTCCCCAAAAACAGCGACTCACCCAACCGCTTCCAAGAAGAAATTTTTCTCCAAGGAAAACATAGATATCATCTGCATTATCATCGGTGCAGTACTCTTCGTTGCCGGAGAGATCATGGAACACAAAGGCTTTGGTACCAGTGCCACTCTTCCTGTATTTGTGATCGCATACCTGGCGCTTGGGGGTGTTATCGTTGTAAAAGCTGCCAAAAACATCTCTCACGGACAGATTTTTGACGAAAACTTTCTCATGAGCATTGCAACACTTGCCGCTTTTGCCATCAATGATTCTGCTGAGGCCGTAGGCGTTATGCTCTTTTACCGCATCGGCGAGCTTTTTGAGGAAAAAGCCGTTGAACGAAGCCGCGGGCAGATCATGGATGCCGTAGACCTTCGTCCGGAAGTTGTCAATCTGGTCACAGGCAATGATATCCAGATAATTCCCTCTGAAGAGGCTCAGATCGGAGACATTCTTCTGGTTCGTCCCGGAGACCGCATCCCTCTTGATGGTATCGTAATTGAAGGAAACAGCCGTATCGACACTTCTCCGATCACAGGAGAGCCTGTACCGGTTGCTGTAAATGAAGGTGATGAGATCACTTCTGGTTGCGTCAACACCTCCGGCCAGCTTAAGATCCGCGTGGAAAAACCTCTGGAAGAATCCATGGTCACTCGTATTCTGGATTCCGTAGAAAACGCGGCAGCAAGCAAACCGAAGATCGACCGCTTTATCACACGTTTTGCCAGGGTTTATACTCCTTGTGTTGTAGGAATCGCAGTGGCAACTGCCATACTCCCATCCCTTGTTACCGGAAACTGGCATTACTGGATCTACACAGCCATTACTTTCCTGGTAATGAGCTGCCCTTGTGCTCTTGTACTTAGTATCCCGCTGGCCTTCTTCTCCGGGATCGGTGCCGGTTCCAAAAAGGGTATCCTTTTCAAGGGAGGCCTTGCCATCGAAGGATTAAGTAAGCTCGGCGCTGTGATCATGGATAAGACCGGTACTATCACAGAGGGTAACTTCCAGCTTCAGAAGGTTGTTGCCACCGGTAAATACACGGAAAATGAACTCCTTTCCATGTGTGCAGGCTGTGAACAGAACTCCACACATCCTATTGCGAACAGCATCGTTGCTGCCGCAAAGGAACGTGAGATCCAATTTGAAAAACCGATCTCCTTGGAAGAAATTTCCGGTCACGGGATCGTTGCGGAAATGCCGGAGGGAAAAGTTCTCTGCGGAAATCGCAAGCTGATGGATAAATTCGGAGTTACAATCGGAGAATTAAAGGAAGCCGCTTACGGCTCTGAAGTATTTATGGCAGTAAACGGAACCTTCGCAGGATATATGCTGATCTCCGATACCATCAAACCTGACGCAAAGGAAGCCATTGCTTCTCTGAAAAAGCTTGGTCTCCACACCGTTATGCTCACCGGAGACTCCGAAGACAGTGCACAGGCTGTAGGAAAAGATGCCGGGATCGATGAGATCTATGCAAAGCTTCTTCCGGAGGATAAGCTTAATGCCCTGAAAAAGGTCCGCCAGGCACATGGAACAGTTATGTTTGTCGGTGACGGTATCAACGACGCTCCTGTTCTTGCAGGTGCTGATGTAGGTGCTGCCATGGGAAGCGGTGCAGATGCTGCCATTGAAGCCGCAGATGCCGTATTTATGAATTCCAATGTAGATGCGATCCCTCAGTCTATCGCCATTGCACGAAGCACAAACCGTATTGCATGGCAGAACGTAATATTTGCCCTGGTGATCAAGATCGCAGTTATGATCCTTGGTCTTGCCGGACATGCCAACATGTGGATGGCCGTATTTGCAGACACTGGCGTTGCCATGATCTGCGTGCTGAATTCCATTCGTATCCTGTATAAAAAATAAGATCCGTTCTGCAGGGCAGATATCCTGCAGCGGATCCCTGTGCATCCGTACAACTCCCCCGTGATGCAGAAAAGAATTTGACCGGTGCGTTTTTTTCAGCTACAATAGAAGTTAACAGTTTGGAGGATGCGCAAATGAAGAAAACACATATAGATTACCCGATCAATGATGATACACTGTACCGGCTTGCCGACCTGTTCAAGATTTTCGGTGATCCTACCAGGATCCGTATCCTGTACGTACTTTCTGTGGAAGAGCTCTGTGTTCAGGATATTGCCGATCGTCTTTCCATGACCCAGAGTGCCATTTCCCATCAGCTCCGGGTACTGAAGCAGATATCACTGGTCAAATTTCGAAGAGACGGAAAAACCATTTACTACTCCCTGGCAGACAGCCATGTGGCAACCATCATGAATCAGGGGCTGGAACACGTTACAGAAGAATAACGCATAAAACACAATGCAAAAAGCCAATCTGCTTCCTGATGGAAGAACAGATTGGCTTTTTTCTCTGCCTTACTCGTGCATCATTTGTATTTATCCCTCGCCCTGTGGTGAAGCACCATCGCTCCGTATGCAGGCATCTTCACCTGAAGAATCCCTGCATCTGCAATATATTCTTCCGGCATTTCCGTATAACCCTCTCCGGAAGAAAGCATCAGGCGCTGAAAAGCCGTTGCTTCTTTCCGGCTTACACCGGTTTTCCAGGCTGTTACCCTTATGTCTCTCTCCTGATCCTGATTATTAAGGATCACTATGATCTGTTCAGAATCAGAAAAACGACCATAGCTCAAGCCCTGATGATCGTTCCACAGAAATTCCAGGGAACCCTTTGCAAGAATCGGATATGCCTTGTGTATGCAGATCATACGTTTATGAAAGTCCAGCATCTCCTGGTCTTCTTTTCCCCAGGGATAAGTTCTGCGGTTATCCGGATCTGTAAAGCCGCAGACGCCGGCCTCATCCCCGTAATATACCGTAGGCGCACCCGGCCACGTCATCTGGATCACAACAGCCTCTCTCATGATAGCAGGATTGATGCCTGCAGATGCCGCCTCTGCGCCTGCGTAGGAAAGCCTTCCTACTCTGTGATTGGTCCTTGTCAGAAATCTGGAATGGTCATGGTTTGAAAGCTCATTCATGGCTCCATAAAGCGCTCCCATATGCAAAGACTGCATATGATGCTTCATCGCCCCGATAAAGGCCTCACTGTTGCCATAAAGGTCCTCCCGGTACTCATCACTGTGCTTCTCCATTCCGGTCAGGAACCAGGTTACAGGCTCCATAAAAGCGTCATAGTTCATAACCGTATCCCACTCATCGCCGCGAAGCCAGCTTTCCGGATTTCCGTAGTGTTCTGCAAGGATCACTGCATCAGGATTGGCTTCTTTTACTGTCCTCCGGAACTCTTTCCAGAAGTGATGGTTAAAATCATTGCTGTGGCCCAGATCTGCAGCTACATCCAGTCTCCAGCCGTCTACGTTATACGGCGGCGAAACCCATTTTCTGCCCACAGCAAGGATCGTCCGGCAAAGCTCCTCAGATTCTTCGTAGTTCAGCTTTGGCAGGGTATCATGGGTCCACCAGCCGTCGTAGGTTGGATTATAGGGCCAGCGGTTCTGATCCTGGAAGCAGAAGAAAGAACGATAAGGGCTGTCCGCCGAAACATAGGCCCCCTTTTCGTAGCCTTCCTGATTTTCGTAGATCCGTTCCCTGTCCATCCATTTATTAAAGGATCCGCAATGGTTAAATACCCCATCCAGGATCACCTTCATCCCTCTTCTGTGAATTTCCTCCACAAGCTCCTGAAAAAGCTTATTACTGGCCTCCAAATTCCGTTTATCGGTCACACGGCGGATATATTTAAGGGCATGACTGTTGTCACTGTCTCCGGGACTTAACAGACCATCACAGTCCTCTACGATCCTTCCGATATGCGGATCGATATGATCGTAATCCTGACAGTCATACTTATGGTTGCTGGGAGAGACAAAGACCGGATTCAGATAGATCACATCTACTCCAAGCTCCTGGATATAATCCAGCTTATCCATAACTCCCTGAAGATCGCCGCCATAAAATTCCCGGACACCCATCACAGCCGGAACCTTTTCCCAGTTATCCACTTTTACGGAAGTGTCCCCGATATAGAAATATTCCCCTGTTTCCACATCATTGGAAGGATCTCCGTTACAGAAACGATCCACATAAATCTGATACATCACAGCACCCTTCAGCCACTCAGGCACATGATATCCGGGATAGATCTCAAATTCTGTCCTTTCCTCATGTCTGGTATTTACACCATTTGTATCATAATAACAGGTAACAAGTCCTGAATGGATCTCAAAGTAATATCGTACAAGATTTTTTCCCATTACGATCTGTGCAGTATAATAATCAAAGCTTCCGGAAGTTTTTTCCCACTTCATTTCCAGATATTCTCCGTCATGCACAAGACAGACGTTGTCCACATTATTTCTCTGGGTACGAAAACGGATCGTAACTGTATCACCTTCCCGTGGCTCCACAGGTGTTCGGTAATATTCCGTCCCGTCACTGAACATTGCGTCTTTATTTAATACCGGACTCATATTGAGTATATACCGCATCTTCTTTGCAGTCTCCATGCTTTCATATAACATTCTATTTTCCTCATTCCGTTTTTAGTACCATGTTTTTAAATATATTATCTTAATTTTTTCCATCCCGCAAGCATATATATCTGTTTTCTCCGTAATTCGCCTTTTATTTTTGGGCAGTAAAAAAGACAGCTGGTTAGGCTGCCTTTTTTGGAGAAGGTATTTCTTCTTATGGGGTGTAGCAAAAACTATATAATGTATTGGGGGGTTTTTACGATATTTATAGTACCATGTGTCCACCAAAAAGTGTGCACAAAGTTCACAAAATTCAATATATTTTTTTGTGCATTTTATTCATTTGTTTTTGCAACCTCTTCTTTTTCTGTTGTAAAAAGTGCTTCAAACTCTTCACGATGTATCTTTTCCTTCTCGAGAAGAAGGGCCGCACAGCTGTGAAGAACGCCGATATTCTCACGGATGATGCTCTCTGCATTCCCATGGCACTCACGGATGATACGGGACATCTCCTCATCGATCTCTCTTGCCACTTCCTCACTGTAGCCTCTGGTATGTGCCAGATCACGGCCGATAAATACCTCATCGTCATCGTTGCCGTAAGCGATCAGACCGATTTTTTCAGACATACCGTATTTCATTACCATAGAGCGTGCAGTCTCTGTGGCACGTTTGATATCATTGGAAGCACCGGTGGTGATATCTCCGAAGATGATCTCCTCAGCCACACGTCCGCCAAGAAGCGTGGTGATATCCTCCAGCATTTTGTTCTTTGTATTAAACATCTCATCATTATCCGGCAGCGGCATGGTGTAGCCGGCAGCTCCCATTCCCGTAGGGATAATGGAAATGGTGTATACCGGATCCATATGAGGAAGTACATGGAACAGGATCGCATGGCCTGCTTCATGATAAGCTGTGATCTTTTTCTCTTTATCAGAGATGACCTTGCTCTTCTTTTCTGCACCGATCCCGACCTTGATGAATGCTTTCTTGATATCCTTCTGCATGATATAAGGACGGCCCTCTTTTGCAGCATCAATAGCAGCTTCGTTAAGAAGGTTCTCCAGATCTGCACCTGTAAATCCTGCGGTTGTCTGGGCAATCTGGCGAAGATCCACATCATCTCCCAGCGGTTTGTCCTTGGCATGGACCATAAGGATCTCTTCTCTGCCCTTGACATCCGGGCGTCCCACACCGACTTTACGGTCAAATCGTCCCGGACGGAGGATCGCAGGATCCAGAATATCCACACGGTTGGTCGCTGCCATTACGATGATTCCTTCATTTACTCCAAAACCATCCATCTCTACAAGAAGCTGGTTCAACGTCTGCTCTCTCTCATCGTGGCCGCCGCCCATACCGGTTCCTCTCTGACGGGCTACCGCATCGATCTCATCAATAAAGATGATGCACGGTGCATGACGCTTGCCCTCTTCAAAAAGATCTCGTACACGGGAAGCACCGACACCAACAAACATCTCCACGAAATCGGATCCGGAAATGGAGAAAAACGGAACTCCGGCCTCTCCTGCAACTGCCTTCGCGAGAAGAGTTTTACCTGTTCCCGGAGGGCCCACAAGGATCACGCCTTTCGGGATCCTGGCGCCTACCTTGGTATACTTCTGTGGAGATTTCAGGAAATCCACCACTTCCTCCAGATCCTCCTTCTCCTCCTGAAGACCTGCAACATCCTTGAACGTTACTTTCTTATCATCAGGGGACGACATCCTGGCTCTGCTTTTTCCGAAATTCATCATCTTCGCATTGCTTCCGCCGCCTCCGGACATCTGCCGGTTCATCATCATAAAGAAAAAGATAAGGATCGCGCCGGTAAGCACTACCGGAAGTACTGTTCCGATCATGGAGTTGTCCTTGGGTACATTGCGGATCGTCGGATCGATATCATGTTCTTCAAGAAGCGCCTCCGCTTCCTTTACATCGGTTACGTAGACTGTCTTCTGACCGTCTGAAACAATGTTTGCTGTTACATAACCGGTGGGCACTTCTCTGTTCTGATGGATCACCGCATCCGTCACTTTGTCTTCTTCCAGAGCCTTTTCCAGCTGGCCCATTGTGTAGCTGCCCTGGGTAGATACCTGGTCATTGAGATACAGATATCCTGCGATCAGTGCCACAATAAGCAGAAGGTACAGGCCTATCTTACCTGAATGCTTGCTCACTTGGTTAAATCTCCTTTCAGTCCTGAAGCTCCACTACTCCGATGTAAGGAAGGTTTCTGTATTTCTGGGCATAATCAAGTCCGTATCCTACTACAAACTCGTCCGGAATATTGAAGCAGCAGTAATCTACCTCTACATCTGTCACACGTCTCTCCGGTTTGTCAAGAAGTGTACAGAGTCTGATGCTTGCCGGATGTCTGCCCTTCAGGATACGCAGCAGATAGCTTAAGGTTCTGCCTGAATCAATGATATCCTCTACGATCAGAACATCTTTCCCTTCCAGTGGCTGATCCAGATCCTTGACGATCTTTACAACACCGCTGGATTTCGTATCATCACCGTAACTGGACACAGACATGAAATCCAGTGTTACCGGGCGTGTAATCCTCTTGGCAAGCTCACACATAAAGAAAACGCCGCCTTTCAGAACGCAGATCATGTGTACATCTTTTCCGTCATAATCCTTGTTGATCATATCTGCAACTTCCTGGATACGGGCATCTACCTCTTCTTCACTGAGTAAAACCCTGATTTTTTCGCTCATGCTAAAGCTCCTCCTTGGTAATGTAATTCTAACACTCTCCCTGTAGTGGAAGTGATCTTATACTTCTCGTTCATCCGTCCTCCCGGGATCCAGAGTATCTCAGATCCTGCCGCAACAACCGGAAGTCTGTCTCTCATCTCCGCCGGAATCTTCTCATCAATAAAGATCCGGTTCAGCTTCTTTCTTCCGCCTTCACTGTTTACAGTAAGATAATCTCCCTGTCTTCTGGTCCGAACGCATGGACTATTTTTTATTTTATCATAATCAAACCATTTCGTATACTTTTTTTCTTCAATCTTCTGTTTCTTATAAGAAAAAATTTTCGACTCAAAAACTCCGAAAGGACTTTCCAGAATTCCAGGTACCGGAAGCTCCACAGACATTTCTCTGAGACCTGCCAATACTTTTTTTTCAGTGGAAGCAGCGTTCTCTCGGTCTGATGCAGAGTTCTTTTTCAGACATACCCCTCCGTACTGTCGTATTACCCGCAGCGATTCCGGAAGGTTGATATAACGACCGTTTTCTTTTTTTTGAAGCGAAAGGACCTGGTCCACATGAAGAGATGTAAAGTCCTTACGTTTTCCTGACAGTATCTCAAACGCCTCCATCACCGCATATTCCTGAAGGATAGAATCCTGTACAAAAAATTTTTCATCCAGAAGATAGCCATTTTCTTTCCGGCAGCCTGCCAGAAGCTCCCTTCCCTTTTTCTGAAGATACGAATCTGCCTCTGCCAGAACCCGTGCGGTTTCTGCCATATGCTCCACCGCTTTTGCATTGATCTTCTGTTCCATAGCCGGAAGAATATGGTTACGGATCCGGTTTCTTGTATAGTCATCTGAAAGATTGCTGCTGTCTGTGATATAGGAAATACCTCTCTCTTTCAGATAATTGACGATTTCCTTCCGTTCTAAACACAAAACCGGCCGGATGATCTCACCATTTACCGCCTGTATCCCGGAAAGTCCCCGGATACCGGTTCCCCTTGCCAGATGATGCAGCATAGTCTCTGCCAGATCGTTGCGATTATGTGCCAGCGCAACCCGGAACTGTCCGTTCTTTTTTGACTGTTCTCCGGAAAAACCAAGTCTCTTTTTTTCCTCCTGAAATGCCTGTTTTCGCACGATCCTTCCGGTTTCTTCTTCTCCCAGCTTCCACTTTCCGGAAAGCTCCGGAACCGGATAATGCCTGGACCGGAAAGGGATTCCCCAATCCCGGCAGATTTTTTCCACAAACTGCTCATCCCGGTCCGCCTCCTGGCCCCGGATCCCATGATGGACATGAACCACTTCCATGGAAAAACCGATCTCTTTCTGAAGACTTTTCAAAATATGAAGCATTGCTATGGAATCCGCCCCTCCGGAAACCCCTGCCACAACCATATCCTCTGCTTTCAGCATCCGATTGTCTCTGATATATTTTCTTACACGTGTGATCATTTTTTCTCCTGTAACCAAAAATACTCTATTTTTTCCACAATCCTGCCACAACTACTGTCATATCATCCCTGGCATGATAATCACTGTATCCCAGAACCCTTTCCAGTATTCCCCTTCCCATCTCCCTGGGCTCTTTTTCCCGGACATCCATAATGATCTCCTTCATGGTTTCCTCTTCCCGTTCTGTAGGAAGTGCATCCAGAACTCCATCTGTCATCATGATCAGATAATCTCCATGATAAAGCTTCCTTGAGGCAGTATCAAAATCCAGCTGTTGAACCAAGCCTGCTGCAAGATTTTCCGAAGCAATGGATTCCACCCAGTGATCTCTTTTAATAAATGTGGAAGACGCCCCTGCTTTCAGAAAATCACAAATCCCGGTATAAAGATCCACCGCACAGATATCAACAGTAGAAAACATCCCTTCCCGTCCTTTCAATAGCAGTGCGGAATTCACCATTCTGGCAGCTGTCTCCTGAGAAAAGCCGGATTCCAGAAACTGTTCCAGAAGTTCTACCACGATCTCGCTTTCTTTAAACGCTTCTATTCCGGAACCCATCCCATCAGACAGACAGAGAAAAAACCTGCCATCCTCTTCCTGACGACAGATATAATTGTCTCCGGAAACCTTTTCCGCTTCTCTTGTAAGCCGCGCTACTCCGTAAAGCATCTGATAACTGACATCCTCCACAAAATGGACCATACGAAAATCTCCATTTACAATACTGCGGCTGCCGGCGTCCGGCGTCATGGAGCTTCCGCAGATCCTGGACAGGATCTGTGCGATCTCTGTCATGGAAACACACTGTCCGCTCCTGGCTCTCAGATTCAGAAATATCTGCCGTCTTCCTTCGATCTTATCCATGACCCAGACATTCTTTACAAGTACATGCTTTTTACGAAGAGCCTTTTTCAGATCTTCCTGAAACTGCGGATCTGCCGGCATGATATCATACAGCTCTTCTGCCATATGATCCATGATCCTCGAGATTTCCGTCAGCTGCTGTGCAACTGCAAGCCGGCTTTCGATCATCCGGTTATCCCACACGAGATTCTGCCTTTCTTCACGAAATCCCTCATTCAGGACCTGAAAATACTGGGCGGAACGGCCACATGCTCCCATCCATTCACTGCGTGCTCTCTGGATACTCTCTTCATTGCCTTCCTCCATGGTACGGATCATATTCTCACTGCCCCGCATGGTTTCCCCGGCACGCTCTCCCCAGCAGATCTCTCTCTGATAACATCTGGAACATACAGCCGCACTGGTGTCCGATATGATACGGTTCAGCTGTCCTCCGCTCAAAAATTCCTTACGGTAAGGCATTCCGTAGAATGTATCCGCAAGCTTCCGGAAGGATGCTGCATACCGTTCCACTTTTTCCTTCTGGGGATGGCTTTCACAAAGCGGCAGCATTTCTTCTTTTTCCTTCGTTTTTCCCGAAAAGACAGTTTTTGCCATGTCCCGGAGTATCAGCAGTATGCTGACTACGAGCATGGCAATGATCCATTCCTGCATATTTTTCCCTCCCCTTATAACCTTCACTGACTGAACATTATAAAGGAAGATCCCTGAAATATCTGTCAAAGCCGCACGAAAATGTCAAAAAAAATTTCGTCGAAACCTTTGATTTTCAGCTATTTTTCTTCCTGAAACACGATCTCGTTGTCTTTCACAAGTCCCAGCTTCTCACGAGCCGCCTCTTCCACATATTCGTCGGTCTTCATATGTTCTTTCTCTGCTTCGATCTCCTTGGTACGTTCCTTCTCACTTTCAATGGACTTCTCCAGTGCTGTAGCTTTGGAATCATAATAATCCCTGCGCCGTTCCAGAGTCTTACTCTGCAGCATAAGGCTTCCCAGCAACACCAGTGCGATCACCATGATCCCCGCCATGCCAAGATAATTATATCCGATCCATTTTTTTTCTTTTCCCTTTTTTGGATTTTTCAATCTGCTGCTCCTTTTTTACACAATATGATCTCTTTACCTTTTACGAGCTTATACATCCAAATTTTACAACTTCTTCAAAAAAATATCAACCGGTTTGCTGTCATTTTAGCTTTAATGGAACAGTCTTTTTAAAAGGGATCCCTCTTTTTTGTCCTTTTTCCTGCCAAGATAGGTAAGACTGTCGATTTTCCCCTCCAAGCTAAGCTGCCCACTTTTCAGATCAAGATGTTTTACATGAAGTCCTTCGCCTTTTATGGATAACTTTCCTTCCTCTGTATGCAGCAGTATTTCTTTTTCATCGAAAGAGATCACCTCCCGGATTCCCGTTATGGTTCCGCCTTTCTGCCGCTCCAGCATCAGACTGTGAAATGCTGCCGGTTTCTTCTCGTCCAATCCATACCTCCCTGGGGATGATTTCTCTTTTATTTTATGAAAAATCCATCCGGAATAGACCATCATGCCCAAACGGCAGCTGTCCCTGCATCAGATATAGCGGAACATGCTTTCCACCTCATCCTTTTTTACCGTTTCCTTAACTTCCAGGACTTCAACCTTTACATTACGGCTTCCAAACTGGATCTCCACAGTGTCACCGGTCTTTACCTGTACAGAAGCCTTGGCCGGCTTGTCATTGACCAGAACTCTTCCTGCATCGCAGGCTTCATTTGCCACCGTACGGCGTTTGATCAGTCTGGATACTTTCAGATATTTATCAAGACGCATAATTTTTCCTCCTAAAAAAGCAGGGGAAACCAAAAACCGGTTTCCCCTGCCGTTATCACTCTGAACCAACAGATTATTTACCGTTGACAACGTCCTTTAAAGCTTTTCCTGCTTTGAACTTCGGAGACTTGGAAGCCTCGATCGTCATGGTCTCACCAGTCTGAGGATTTCTTCCCTCTCTTGCAGCTCTTGTGCTTACTTCGAAAGTTCCAAATCCAACCAGCTGAATCTTCTCGCCTTTTTTCAGTTCATCTGTTACAACATCGATAAAAGATTTCAGAACAGCTTCTACATCTTTCTTGGAAAGATTGGTGTCTTTCGCCATTGCTGCCACTAACTCTGTTTTATTCATGGTGTTTCCTCCTATAATTGATGTTCTCTTATTTTTGACTTTGCTTTATATATATACCGCTTTTGGCTTATAATGTCAAGGTTTTTCGCATATTACAGGCGGAATGTGACCATTTTATCATTTCATGGAATCAACCATTTCAAGAACAGCCTTGCCCATTGCATCGGATTTCTCGTCTGCATCTGCAAGAGATGTTCCCTTAACGCCATAATAGAATTTAACCTTAGGCTCTGTTCCGGACGGTCTTACGCAAACCCATGCATCATCGGTAAGCTCATAGTAGAGAACATTGGAATTCGGAAGTCCTGTCGGCTTCTTCTCACCTGTTGCAAGATCTGTGATCTCATTCAGCTTGTAGTCACGTACAGCAGTCACCTTATGTCCGGCAAACTCAGCAGGCGGATTCTGACGAAGTGTTGTCATGATCTCCTGGATCTTCTGAAGACCCTCGATACCCTTCATGGTAACTGCCTGAATGGCATCCTTATAGTAACCGAACTCCTCATACATATCGATCATTGCATCCCAGAGAGTCTTGCCCTGTGTCTTATAGTAAGCAGCAGCTTCGCAAAGTGCCATGGTAGCAACAATGGCATCCTTGTCTCTTGCATAGGTTCCGATCAGGCAGCCGTAGCTCTCCTCAAATCCGAAAAGATATGTACCTTTGCCACTGTTCTCAAATCCGAGGATCTGCTGTCCGATGTATTTGAATCCGGTAAGTACTTCGATAAGATTCACGTTGTATCCCTTGGCAATGGCATCTGCCAGGTTTGTTGTAACGATAGTCTTTACAAGAGCTCCGTCCTCCGGAAGGCTTCCGTTTACAGCCTTTCTCTGGCTCAGCTCATAGTTTGCAAGAAGGCATCCGGACATGTTACCGGTAAGATCATGATACTCTCCGTTTTTATCCTTTACGCGGACGCCAAGACGGTCTGCATCCGGGTCTGTGGCAAGTACGATGTCTGCATCCACTTCCTTCGCAAGCTTCAGGCCAAGCTCAAATGCCTCTGCTGCCTCCGGGTTCGGATAGCTGACTGTCGGGAAATCCCCGTTCGGAAGCTCCTGCTCCGGTACTACATATACATTCTCAAATCCAAGCTCTTTAAGGATCCTTCTGGCCGGGATATTGCCGGTTCCGTGAAGAGGTGTGTAAACGATCTTCAGGTTCCTGCCCTCTGCCCGGATCGCATCCATATGGATGATCTGTTTCTTAAGCTCTGCCATGTAAGCATCATCGACAGCCTGTCCGATCACTTCGAAAAGTCCTGCCTTTACTGCGTCTTCCCTGTCCATGGTCTTTACGGTATTCCAGTCGGAGATTGCCTTTACCTCGCCCATGATACCGGAATCATGAGGTGGTGTGATCTGCGCGCCGTCCTCCCAGTAAACCTTGTATCCGTTGTATTCCGGAGGATTGTGGCTGGCTGTTACGTTGATACCTGCCACACAGCCCAGATGACGTACTGCAAAGGAAAGCTCCGGTGTCGGACGAAGTGTCTCAAAGATATAAGCCTTGATCCCGTTTGCTGCCAGGCAAAGTGCTGCTTCCTGGGCAAACTCCGGTGACATATGACGGGAATCATATGCGATAGCAACTCCCTGGGATTTCTTGTCAACCTTGGCAATATAGTTGGCAAGCCCCTGGGTTGCTCTTCTTACCACATAAATATTCATACGGTTGGTACCTGCGCCGATGATACCACGCAGGCCTGCCGTACCAAACTCAAGATCCATATAAAAACGCTCTTTGATCTCATTTTCGTCGTCTTTGATCGCTTTCAGTTCTTCTTTTGTCGTCTCATCGAAGTATGGGTTTTCAAGCCACTGATTATAGATTTCTTTATAATCCATGTTCCAAAATACCTCCCTGTTTCTTTATATAAGATACTTAATATTATATAACAATTTTCAGAAAAAGGGAAGTTTTGTTTTTGTCACATTCAGAATTATTACTGCCTGAAGCACTGTTTTGAAAATTCCTCCCACTGTTTTTTCTGATGGATCAGGGTTCTCAGCTTTTCCACATTTTTTCCGGAGATCACAGCCTTGTTATGTGTATAATAATGATTTGCCAGTTTCCAGTATTTTTCCGGATAACAGAACCGGACTCTCAGGTTCTGCCACTCAGACTCCGAGAGCGGCCGTACGGAATCATATGCAGAAAGCATCTTCTGCGCGAGGTGCAGATCCCAGCTGTATTTCTCCAGGATTTTCCGCATAAAGCGGTACAGATCTGCCATCTGCACATCAAAGCTCCAGTGACTGAAATTCGTCACCGCTGTATTTTTCCCAAGTATCAGCACATTATGCTGATTATATTCGCCATGACAGATACTGCCGCTTTGAAGAGACTGCTGACGCAGATTTTTATAATCCGTGGTTTCCAGCATAGCTGCCGCTTCTTCTCCTTTTTGCAAAAACCATTCCACGCTTTTCAGATAATCTTTCTCAAAAGAATTGACCGCTCCTTTTTTTCGGATAAAACGGCGTATTTTTTTCATTTCCTGATTATGCCGGATATATTCTTCCTGCAGATTTCTTCCCGCATAATCCATTTCCACAGGAAGCTGCATGATCTTGTGGATCTGTGCCAGAGTCCGGATGCTTTTTAAAATATCGTTTTCGGATCTCGTGTCACATTCCCGTCCCTCAAACCAGATCTGTGCAGTATATGGAACAGAATCTTTGTCCCTGCTTACCAGTACGCCTTCCCTGTTTTTGAGATAGGCGTCCACAAGACAGTTCTGTTCTTTCATTTTTTCAAGAAGCTGCTGCTGCATGGAAAGCTTTTTTTCCGAACCATGAAATTCCCGGAGTATCACCGGACCTTTTTCTGTCCGGCACAGAAGTGCCCCCCGCACCCTGCCTGAGAATGAAGCCGTAAGCCCATACTGCTCCAGCACGCTCAACCCATAATCATACAAAAAAGTTCCCCCCTGCCTTATTTTACGTTCTATCTTATGCAGGGGGGATTTTTGTTATTCTATTCGGTTTTTATGCTGTCTTTTTCTGCTGTTTCAAGAAGTTTTTCTTTTGTATTAAGGGTTGGATCTTTCAGCACACAGTCAAGAAGTCTTTCGAGCAGTGCTCCCAGTGCCGGTCCGGCCGGATGTCCTGCCTTTATAAGATCCTTTCCGGAAACTGCCAGGGTTTTCAGAGATGTACATTCACCTCTTTCAAGGATCCCCTGATAAGCTTCCGTCACACCGCTTAACCGTGCCAGCTTCTCCTCCCTCCTGTAAGTACTCTGGGATAAAAGATCTGCCTTCTGTACTTTCAGATAAAGCGGAAAAAGCTCTTCTCCGATAAGATTCACAGCTCTCCGCACATCCTCGGCGTCCGGTGTGGGACGAAGATCATGATACCGGATCAGCCGACAGGTATTTCGGATCGTTACATTGTCAAATTTCAAGCGGCGCAGGATCTTCCCTGCCAGCTTTTCGCCTGCCGGTCCGTGAGTCTTAAAGTGATCTCTTCCATTCTCATCTGTCTTTTTTACAACCGGCTTGGCAATGTCATGAAGAAGCATGGTGATACGAAGAAGCCTGTCATTCTCGATCTCCGTAAGGCTTTTCAGGATGTGCTCGCCTACGCTGCAGCAGTGATGGGGGGTATTCTGCGCTGTTTCCATACAGGCATCAAATTCCGGAAGGAATTCCCGGGTAAGGCCTGTCTCCCAGGCTGTCCGGAGGTAATCCGGATGATCGGATACCAGAAGCTTTACAAGTTCTGTCTGGATACGCTCTGCACTGACATGCTCCAGGTTCCCCGACATCCGCGACAGTGCCGCTTTCGTATTCTCCTCCACAGTAAAACCAAGCTGTGCGGAAAAACGCACTGCACGGAGCATCCGAAGAGCATCCTCTGTAAAACGTTCCACCGGATCCCCGACACAACGGATGATCTTCCTATTGATATCCTCCATTCCGCCAAACAGATCCACCAGTCCATTCCCCGGATGGTAAGCCATGGCGTTAATGGTAAAATCTCTTCGTTTCAGATCTTCCTCAAGACTCCTGGTAAAGGTCACGGCATCCGGGTGACGGCCATCATGATATTCTCCGTCCACACGGTAGGTTGTCACCTCAAAGCCCTCTTTGCCCATCATTACAGTTACTGTTCCATGCTGGATCCCCGTATCTACAGTTCTGTGAAAAAGCTCCTTCACCTGCTCCGGAAGTGCGGAGGTAGTGATATCCCAGTCCCCAGGCACCCGGTCCAGGATGGAATCCCGGACACAGCCGCCAACAACATATGCCTCATAGCCGGCTTCATTGAGAATATGCAGGATCTGTTCTGCTTTTTGTGGTATGTTAATCGTCATAATAACTCCTCTTGATGATCGCTGCTGTCCGGTAAAGCGGACATTCGCAATCCGCTTCGCTACTTGCTCATGAACGCAGTCGCTTCGCGATCTGCGTTCAAAACACGTTTACATTTCGCTGTATTATCTCCATGTCAGCAGCCGAATAATATTCTGATATGTTTTCCTTAACGCTATTATAACATAGATTCATAAAAACAGCGGAGCATATTTTGCCCCGCTGCTGTTTCTGCAATATGGTTCCTGTTCACTCCGTTCTCAGTAACACGCTTCGCGATGCACAGAATTTATGCTGATCGCATAAATTCGCGCGGTATGTCTCGGGTTTTCTGTGACCTTCGCTCACACAAAACACCTCGCGGGACATTACCAGTGAACAGTAACGCAATATGATCATCCCACTTTTTTGAAGTGGCCTGCTGTATTTTTTTAGTATGCACGTCCCCAGTAAACCATTTTCTTAGCCGGTTTTCCGCAGCATACGCAAACATCGCTTAACTGCTCCTGCTCAAACGGCATACATCTGGATGTTGCCTGGAAATCTTCCTTGATCTTGTCTTCACATGCACGATCACCGCACCACATAGCTTTGATGAATCCCGGTTTGCTGTTGATGATCTCACCGAACTCCTCATAATTCTTTGCTACGTAAGTATGTGTCTCTCTGTGTGCACGTGCGCGCTCCAGCATATCATGCTGAATGGTATCCAGAAGCTCTTTTACCTTATCTGCAAGTTCCTCGAAGGATACTGTGTATTTCTCACGGGTATCTCTTCTGCAGAGAACTGCCTGACCGTTCTCGATATCCTTCGGTCCACATTCCACACGAAGCGGGATACCACGCATCTCCTGCTCAGCAAACTTGAATCCCGGGCTCTTGTCTGTCGCGTCAACCTTTGCACGGATACCTGCTGCCTTCAGTGCTGCAAGAAGCTCGTCAGCCTTCTCCATAACCCCTTCTTTACACTGCTGGATCGGGATGATCACAGTCTGTACCGGAGCGATCCTCGGAGGAAGAACAAGTCCGCTGTTATCACCGTGAACCATGATGATCGCACCGATCATACGGGTTGTCATTCCCCAGGATGTCTGGTGAACATATTTCAGTGTATTATCTTTATCTGTGTACTGGATTCCGAATGCTTTGGCAAAGCCATCTCCAAAGTTATGGCTTGTACCGGACTGGAGAGCCTTGCCGTCGTGCATCAGAGATTCGATGGTATAAGTAGCCTCAGCACCTGCAAATTTCTCCTTGTCTGTCTTCTGGCCTTTGATGACCGGAATCGCAAGAACTTCCTCGCAGAAGTCTGCATAGATGTTCAGCATCTGGATGGTACGCTGCTCCGCTTCCTCAGCTGTTGCATGAGCAGTATGTCCCTCCTGCCACAGGAACTCTCTGGAACGAAGGAAGGGCCGTGTTGTCTTCTCCCAACGGACAACGGAACACCACTGATTATATACCTTTGGAAGATCTCTGTGGGACTGGATCTCTTTCTGGTAGAAATCGCAGAACAGAGTCTCAGAAGTCGGACGCACGCAAAGTCTCTCCTGCAGCGGATCAAGGCCGCCATGAGTCACCCATGCAACCTCCGGAGCAAAACCTTCTACATGATCTTTCTCTTTATCAAGAAGAGACTCCGGGATAAAGATCGGCATGTAAACGTTCTCTACACCGGTTTCTTTAAATCTGCGGTCAAGCTCATGCTGGATATTCTCCCAGATCGCATAACCTGCAGGTTTGATCGCCATACAGCCCTTAACACTTGTATAGCCACAGAGCTCAGCCTTCTTAACAACGTCTGTATACCACTGAGCAAAATCCTCATCCATAGATGTGATGGCCTGTACTAATTTCTTTTCTTTTGCCATGATAAATCTCCTTTTTCTTGTGATCTGTTACATATTGCCGGCTGTCAGGCAGCCACAGCAATCCGGAATCCTTCCAGCTTACTCTTCTGTCCTATAAACCGTACACTGTATTTACAATCCTGTTTTACGGACAAAAAATAAGCCATCCAAATCCCTCACAAGGGACCGAATGACTTCGGCGGTACCACCCCAGTTAACAGCCTGAAAAGCTGTTCTCTCAACACCCGTTAACGCCGGAAACACACGCCACGCTTCAATCACGCAGAGCTCCGAGGCCGGTTCCACAGTTCACGCACAGGATCCTTCCACCAAAGCAGATCCCTCTCTGAGATAATTCCCTGTGTACTATTCTCATCATCGCCGTATCTTTGATATATTTTAGGCGAAAACCACCTCAAAGTCAACCCCAAACAAAAAAATATAACAAGTCTCCCTGCTATGAGTTACTGTTCACTCCGTTTTCAGTAACACGCTTCGCGATGCACAGAATTTATGCTAATCGCATAAATTCGCGCGGTATGTCTCGGGTTTTCTGTGACCTCCGCTCACAAAAAACACCTCGCGGAACATTGCCAGTGAACAGTAACTGCTATGCTCCTATTCCTTCACAGACACAGCCGGCATCTCCAGATGCCTGTTCAGATCTTCTGTGAGAATATGGAGCTTAGTTCTGGTATCCTGTTCCTGATAAGTCAGCCGCCCTGCGATCCTGGTGATATAATCCTCTTCTTCGATGATCTCACAGGTCTCAGGAAAATTAATATCATAATACTGTGCAAGATAAGATACCCAGTAATCCACCGGCACATGTCTGTCTGCGGATAACACGGATTCTCTTCTGAGACAGGACTCCCACACTGCCGGTGAGATCAGCCCTTCTCCTGCAGCTTTCTCAGAGACTCCCAGCATGGCTTCAACAGACGCCTCCAGCTTTACTCTGCAGTTATCCAGCTTGTCTGCATCCCGGATCAGTTTTGCATGGAAAAGTGTTCTTGCATCGTGGATTCCTTCCAGTTTGAAATCACTGTGCTTCCGAATTGCTGCATCGATCAGCTCATCAAATTTATCATCCTCCACGAAGCGCCGGATCAGTTTCTCCTCCCCGAAGAGAAGTTCTGCACCGAACACGGCATGATCCATGGTTCCCGGCTCAAAGCTGTGAAATCTACGGATCTGCTCAAAACGGCCAATATCATGAAGCAGACCGATCAGCTCCGCAAGTTCCACATCTTCACCGGAACATTCCATTTTTCTGGCGATCTCTCCTGCGTATTTCACCACGCCATAGGTATGTACGATCTTCAGACAGATCTGTTCATCCTCCCGGTCGTATTCATCCAGATATTTTTCGAATTCCTGTTTTGCATGTGCAATGTCGATCATTCTGCCACACCCCTTCTTCTTTTGTTCATTCTGTAGCTCTGTAAACACTCTGTATTTATTATACCGAAGGTCTCTGACAAATTCTACTGTATTTCCCGGAATTTCAAATCTCCTCTCTGCTGCCTACTCTGGTCAAAAAAGGCAGCTGCCCACAGCCTATCTTCCGGATAGGCCTGGCAGCCGCCTTTTCAAAAAAATCCCCTTCTTTTTTCTTATCTCACAAAATGGATCTCATAGTCTCCGGATCCGGCCTCAGCCTTCATAAAGCCGTCTGCGGCTGTGAAGTTAAGTCCGTCTGCGGCTTTCACTTCCTTCGCAGCATCCAGGCAGATAGTAGCTGTTGTATTTACAGGTATGGAAACATGAAGAACTGTTTCTTCCGTTTTTTCTTCCCAGAAGCTTCTTACCGGTCCATATACAGAACGATACTCAGCCTTTACATAGTCCAGATTTCCACCCATTCTCGGATAAATTACGGAATGTTTGTATCCAGGTTCCTTTTCATCCACCTCAAGGCCTGCCATCACACGAACCAGCCACTCTCCGATAGAACCGTAAGCGTAATGGTTGAAGGAGTTCATATCTGCACTCCACATGGTTCCGTCCGGCTTCAGGCCATCCCAGTGCTCCCAGACTGTAGTTGCGCCCATTTTTACCTGATACAGCCATGATGGGAAATCATCTTTCAGAAGCAAGTCGTACGCTTCTTTTACATGTCCGTTCTGGCTTAATGCGTGGCAGAAATACGGAGTTCCCACAAATCCGGTTACAAGATGATCGTTCTCTTTTTTCAGAAGTCTCAGAAGACCCTGAACGGTTTTCTCTTTATATTTTTCCGGTACCAGTTCGAAGTACAGTGCCACGATATGTGCGGTCTGCGTCTGTGCTGTCATCTCACCGTTTTCATCAAAGAAGGTTCTCTGGAATTTATCTACAACTTTATTGTAAAGATCTGTATACTCTTTCACATCCTCAGTGCATCCCAGGACTTCTGCTGCTTTTACAAACAGACCTGTGGAATATGCAAAGTATGCAGTACAGGTCAGCTCATTCGGTGTTGCACCGAAATAGCTGCCTTCCTCAGCATCCAGAGCTACCCAGTCCCCGAACTGCAGCTTGTAGTTCCAGATATAATCTACAGAATATTCTCTCATAAAGTTGATCCAGTTCTTCATGCTGTTGTACTGGATCTTCAGAATCTCTTTGTCACCAAACGTCAGATACATGGTCCATGGATTGATCACAGCTACATCTGCCCAGGCTGCTGCCGAATGACTTCCCTGCTCAAGGAGCCAGTTATCCCCTTCGTTTCCGGAAATGATATCCGGAACAACATGGGCAACACCGCCCTCCTCTGTCTGGTCTGCCTCCACATCACGGAGCCATTTTCGGTAGAAGGAATAGGTATTTTCAAGGAAGCATGCCGTACGGCAGAAGATTTCTGCATCACCGGTCCATCCAAGACGCTCATCTCTCTGCGGGCAGTCTGTGGGAACATCCACAAAGTTGCTCTTCAGTCCCCAGAGAATATTATGTGCCAGCTGATTCAGATCCGGATTCGATGTCTCAAGGAATCCTGTACGCTCCATCTTGGTATGGATGGCATTTGCTGTGAAATTGTCAAGGGATGGCTCACCTGGAAAGGAAACGATCTTCGCATAGCGGAATCCCATAAATGTGAATGACGGACGGTATGTGATGGTTCCGTCTTCCCCGAATATATACTGAAGAGATTCCTTTGCTCCTCTCAGGTTATCCAGATATACATTTCCTTTGGAATCCAGCACCTCAAAGCAGTCCAGACGGATCACATCACCTTTTTTACCTGCTGCAGTAACCTGAATAAGAGCACTCATATTCTGGCCGAAATCAATCACCAGATCTCCCTGTGGTGTCTCAAAAATATTTTTTGGTTTTACTTCCTCCATAAGGGAAACCTTTCCGCTTCCCTGTCCGGTAAGAACAGAAAAATCGTAATCCAGCTTACGGACCGGCTTCCACTGTCCGGCTGTACATCCGGCCTCTGCCCATCCTTTGATCTCTTTTGCTCCGTCGTAGATCTCACCATCGTAGATCTCCGCAAACACAACCGGTGCATCTGCACCGCTCCAGTTCTCATCTGTCACAAAAAGATCTTCGGTCCCATCCACATAACGAATCACCATCTGCGCCAGAAGTGCAGTATTCTCTCCATAATGATTTCTGCTCTTTTCAAGGCCTTCAAATCCCATTTTACCTTTATACCAGCCTGCTGCCAGCACAGCACCTGCCGCATTTTTGCCTTCTTTCAGGTAATCCGTTACTTCGTAAGTCTGGAAGCAAAGATGTTTACGGTAGGATGTCCATCCTGGTGTCAGTTCATCATTTCCTACTTTTCTGCCATTGAGATAGAAATGATACAGTCCCAGTGCAGTTACGGATACATAGGCTTCTTTTACCGGTTTTTTCACTGTAAATTCATTTCTTACATAGGTACCCTTGGAATTATCCTTATCTGCCTCTTCCTCCGCGGATACAAACACCGCTTTCCACTGACTGTTATCCAGAATTCCTGTGACAAACGCTGTCTCTGCCCATTCTGTTTCTTCTCCGTTGGCGGTTACTTTTACACGGACAAAATATTTCTTCTGGGATTCCAGTTTCACATTCTCAGGAATGATCTGCGCAGATGCATCACTGTTCACTCTTCCGCTTTTACATACTTTTTTCTCAAAAGCCTTATCCTCGGCAATTTCCAGTTCCCAGGTATCCTGGCGCACATTTCTCTTATCACTTTCTAATGTCCAGCTGAACTCCGGAATATGTGTGATTCCAATCTGTTCTTTCTCATAATCCATACGGATCTCATTGATTTTTAACATAGGTTCTACCCCCGATTTTCCATGATATTGTCAGTTCTTACAGAGATGGTAACAAAAAAAGCGTCATCCTTCAATAACGCTTTTTCATCAAAATATTAACCATTTATAAGGTGTTTCGATGTTCTTTCCGATACTGCGCCGGCGTACACCCCTCTGCCTCACGGAATTTCCGGTAAAAGAAATTCATATTGTTGTAACCACACAGTGGAATCAGCTCTGAAAGCGGCAGTTCCGTTGTTTCCAGAAGCATCCTTGCTTTTTTCAAGCGCTGTTCCTGAACATGTTCCACAAAGCTTCTTCCTGTTTTTTCTTTCAGAAGAGCTGTGAGATAATTGCCATGCATTCCAAATGCCCTTCCCATTTCCGGAAGTGTGCATGTCTCGTAATTTTTTTCGATATAGGAAAGAAGCTCCAGGATCTGTACCTCCTTTGCAACAGATGCCTGTTTCTTTGTCTCGTCCCGCCAGTTCCTGAGAAGCTCTGTAAACAGAATGATCACATAGCTTTCCATCACCTCTTCCATACCGATATCCCGGGCATAATACTCAGATATGATCTGCTCCATGATCTCACCCACCCGGTTGTTCCCATGGGTTTTAAAATACAGATAATGCTTTTTCTTCCTGCTTCTGGTCACTGATTCCGCAAGGAACTCCGAAACTATTCCCTGACGCGGCATTCGGCTCAGAAACGCAGTGTCAAAGAATTCCCGGCTCATAAGGATATTTACCAGAATATCGTTTTCACCGCCCGCCTCAATCGCATGCACTGCCTGGGTATCAAAAATACAGACATCGCCCTCGCTGGTAACGATCTTCTTCCCTTCTATGGTCTGACTGCAGCTTCCTGACCAGAGATAACAAAGCTCTATATAATCATGCTGGTGGGGCAGGACTTTCACATAGCGGTCCTGCCTGCTTACCACGATTTTTTCTCCCGGTGCCATAAACAGGCTTCCCTCAAAAAGATAAGTTCCCTGGCCGGCCTTTGCAAAACGGCAGGTATCCTGCCTTTGCAGTTCCTCCAGGGAAATCCCTTCCAAAATCTCTTTTTCTCTTGGTGTTACCTTTCTCAGATAACGGTCAAGCTCTTCTCTGTCCATCGTATTTCTTCAAGCTCCTCGTTTACCGGAAAATGACTGTTTCCGCTCTTTTTTTCAATATAACACGTTGTCCCTGTCCGGTAAACCGTTTTTTCCGGTTTCATCTATTCATACTTTACGATTTCTTTCCGCAGCCGCTTCATGATCCGCTTTTCCAGGCGGGAAATGTAGGATTGCGAAATTCCTAAAAGATCCGCTACCTCCTTCTGTGTTTTCTCGCTTCCTTCCCGGTTTCCGATACCGAATCGCAGACGGATGATCATCTGTTCCCGCTTTGTCAGTTTGCTGATGGCTTTTCCAAGAAGTGCGATCTCCACCTCATCTTCCAGACGTCTGGAGATCACATCGTCATCCGTTCCCAGGATATCCGAAAGCAGCAGCTCATTTCCATCCCAGTCCACATTCAGCGGCTCATCAATGGAAACCTCCATCTTTGTTTTGCTGTTTCTCCTCAGATACATCAGGATCTCGTTTTCGATACATCGTGATGCATAGGTGGCAAGCTTGATATTTTTTACCGGATCAAAGGTATTGATAGCCTTTATGAGCCCTATGGTTCCGATGGAGATCAGATCCTCCACACCTACCCCTGTATTATCAAATTTCTTTGCAATATAAACCACCAGCCGTAGATTGTGCTCGATCAGAACCGACTTGCCCTCTTTTTCCTTTTCTGTTCCCAGCATTTCGATCACTTCAGCCTCCCGTTCCGCTGACAACGGCGCCGGAAGGATATCATTTCCACCAATATAAAAAACCTCTCCCGGACGATTGAACATAAATTTCCGGATCACCTGAAACGGATAGGATCTTGCAGCTGCTCTGTTCATAACATAAGCCCCCTTCTCAATTTAATAGTCTGGAATTCAAAAGTATCTCGTACTCTTCTCCCAAAGCTGAGGGCTCGGATGTTATGGCAAGCACCGGTTTTCCTACATGTACCACCCTTTCGGGAGTCTGGATCAGAAGTTCATCAAGGATCACTGCCAGCAGCAGTCCTTTTTTTCCATCTGCGGTATGACAGCTCAGAAAATGCGGCTGCAGGCTGACAGATCCTGTATTTTCCAGCTCCTCTGGTTTATCTTTTATATCCATCAGTTTTTTCACCTGCTCTTTCGATATCAGGCTTCCCAAAAGTTCCTGTTTGATGATCGATACCGGCTGTTTTTTCACAGGATCCATAAGAAGATTTCCGGTATCATAAAAGCCGTATGTCTGCTGCAGCTTCCCCTGATATTTCAAAGTGACCGGAAAAATATTTCTTCTTCCAAACCGGAAGGTCTCGGTCACACATCCCAGAGTATAAAGTGTGCCATAAATCCCTGCCAGAAAAAGCAGAAATATTTTCACCGTCATGGTTCTTTCCGTTTCCAGTGCCTGATAGATCCCGCCAACCACAAAAGCTGTGAAATACAGAGCCAGAATGGTTTTTACAAGAAGGCCGCCTTTTTTCAGTCGAAAAGCAAACGACGCCATAAAAAAAGCGCAGCCGCCATGGATCAGTACAGTGGCAGGAAAAATGATCTTAAAAGGTACACATACAAGCAGGCAGGATACAAAAGATCCAAAGGCAGCGGATATCACACATCTTCTGCGTTTCCCGTCAAGATGCAGAAATTTTCCCACAAGTCTTAAAAGCATGTAATCCATAAGAAAATTCGTCATAAAAACGATATCTATGTACATCCTCTGATACATAAGCCTCCCCCACTGCTGTTTCGTCTGCCATCGATTCTCAGCTTTGGTAAGTGTATTTATTATAGGGCAGGCTCTTTGCATATTTTGTCAAATCCGGATGTCGATTCTCCTAACTTATCGGGTCGTTTCTGTCTGTATCGACATTTATAGATTTTTTCTATGAATCGGCGACAAAAATGTATAAATTTCCGTACATTATTTGTATTTGTTGACTTTCGCGCTTTATAGTGCTAAAATATTTTTTATTATATTTCGTAAAGAAATTTTATTTTATGAGATACAGGAGGGAATCGAACAATGATCAATATTACCGGACATACCGGGCTTACCGGCCTTCTGGGAAGCCCCGTCGCACACAGCGTATCACCTTTAATGCACAATGAGGCATTCCGTTATCTCGGACTTGATTATGTGTATCTCTGTTTTGATGTAACAGAGGAGACCCTTCCCCAGGCTGTGGAAGGACTGAAAGCCTGTGGGATCAAGGGCTTTAACCTGACCATGCCAAACAAGAATAAGATCGTGGAGCTTCTGGACGAGCTTTCTCCCACTGCCCAGCTGATCGGAGCGGTAAATACCGTACGCAACGACAATGGAAAATTAAAGGGGTTTAATACTGATGGTTATGGATTTACCCAGTCTGCCAGAGATGCCGGCTGTGATGTAAAGGGGCGCACCATCACCGTTATGGGCGTCGGCGGTGCCGGAATGGCGATCTGCGGTCAGTCCGCACTGGAGGGTGCAAAAAAGATCCATGTTTTTGCACGTCCTACCAGCCGTTACTGGGAACGTGCTGCTGCCATGGCAGAAAAAATGTCTCATATGACAGAATGTGAGATGATCCTTCATGAGATGGATGATCACACTGCGCTGAAGGACGCACTGGAGGAAAGCAATCTCCTCATCAATGCAACTTCTGTGGGAATGGTTCCGGATGTGACAGGCACCGTAATCCCGGACAAGGCTCTGTTCCATCCGGAACTTACCGTAGCCGATGTTGTATATGAACCAAGAGAAACAAGACTTCTCAGAGAAGCCCGGGAAGCCGGATGTCCGACCTTTAACGGAATGTACATGCTGCTCCACCAGGGTGTAAAGGCTTTCCACATCTGGACCGGACTGGACATGCCGGTTGAGCTCGTGAGGGAGAAATATTTTAAATAAAAAATATCCGACAATACTGACCGCCTCCGCATCACAGCGTGGCCTCAATATTGCCGGATCAAAAATAAAGGCGGCCCGCCTATCACACGGGTCGCCTTTTATTTATCCGTCAATCATCTGTTTTGTTTATTTCTTCTCTTCCTGAACCTCGATCTTACGGATCGTCTTGTTCTTGATCTCTTCTTTGATGAAGTCAATGAACTCACCAAGCTCTTTCATTCCCTCATCGCCAAGATAGCGGCTTCTTACGGAAACCTTACCCTCTTCTTCCTCTTTTGCACCAACGATAAGCATGTAAGGTACTCTCTCAAGACGTGCCTCACGGATCTTATATCCCATCTTCTCGGAACGTCCGTCCACAGAGCAGCGGATTCCTGCTTCTCTCATCTGAGCTTCAACCTTCTGTGCATAATCGTTGTACTTCTCGGAGATCGTGATCACACGAACCTGCTCCGGGCAGAGCCATGTCGGGAACATTCCTGCGTATTTCTCAATGAGCCATGCCAGTGTTCTCTCATAGCATCCCATGGATGTACGGTGGATGATGTACGGACGCTGTTTGTCGCCATTCTCATCGATATAGTACATATCAAACTGCTCTGCAAGAAGTGCATCCCACTGGATCGTGATCATGGTGTCTTCTTTTCCGTATACGTTCTTTGCGTTGATATCAACCTTCGGTCCGTAGAAAGCAGCCTCGCCCACATCCTCTGTGAATGGAATGTTCAGCTCCTCAAGCATCTGGCGGATATGGCCTTCTGTCTCTTCCCATACCTCCGGCTCACCGATGTATTTCTCTTTGTTTGTCGGATCCCATTTGGAAAGATGATAGGTTACATCTTCCTCAACACCAAGTACCTGCAGACAGTACTGGGCAAGTGCGATACAGTCTTTGAACTCTTTTACCATCTGGTCCGGTCTTACGATCAGATGTCCCTCGGAAATAGTAAACTGACGAACTCGTGTCAGGCCATGCATCTCTCCGGAATCCTCATTACGGAACAGTGTGGAGGTCTCGCCGAGACGGATCGGCAGATCACGGTAGCTGTGCTGCTCTGCTTTGTATACATAGTACTGGAACGGACATGTCATCGGACGAAGTGCATAAACCTCTTTGTCCTTCTCCTCATCACCAAGTACGAACATACCATCTTTGTAATGATCCCAGTGTCCGGAGATCTTGTAAAGATCGCTCTTTGCCATAAGAGGAGTTTTTGTTCTTACATATCCACGCTTTGTCTCCTCATCCTCGATCCAGCGCTGAAGCTCCTGCATCATGATCACACCGTTTGGCATGATAAGCGGAAGTCCCTGTCCGATCACATCTACAGTTGTGAAGATCTTCATCTCACGGCCAAGCTTGTTATGATCACGTCTCTTTGCTTCTTCCATCTGCTCCAGATGCTCTTTCAGCTCATCCTTTGTAGCATAGGCTGTTCCGTAGATACGTGTAAGCATTGCGTTCTTCTCACTGCCTCTCCAGTATGCGCTGGAAGAAGAAAGAAGCTTGAATGCCTTGATGCCTTTTACACTCATCAGGTGCGGGCCTGCACAGAGGTCTGTCCAGTCTCCCTGTGAATAGAAGGAAATCTCTTCTCCCTCCGGAAGATCCTCGATCAGCTCAACCTTGTATGGCTCATTTTTCTCTTTAAAGTATGCGATGGCATCCTCACGGGATTTTGTAAAACGCTCGATCTTTGCGCCTTTTTTGATGATCTTTTTCATCTCTTTCTCAATGGCGTCAAGATCCTCACGTGAAAATGCCTCGTGGTCGAAATCATAGTAGAAGCCTGTATCAATGGAGGGTCCGATGGCAACCTTTGCCTCCGGGTATAAGTTCTGTACAGCCTGTGCCATTACGTGAGATGCTGTATGACGGAGAACTGCAAGGCCTTTCTCGTCTTTCGCTGTAAGAATATTCAGCTCACAGTCGCTGTCAAGAACTGTACGAAGATCTACGACCTCTCCGTTTACTTCTCCTGCACATGCAGCACGTGCAAGGCCTTCGCTGATGTCATATGCGATATCGATCACAGCTTTTGCTTCTGCATATTCTTTTTTTGAGCCGTCTTTTAATGTAATAATCATTGTTGTTTCTCCTTTCATTTTAAATGAAGTTTTTATGGTACACAGTATGTATCTGCTTTTGCAAGAGATTCTGCAATAAAAAAAGTCCCTCACAGTACATCACATACTGTAAGGGACGAGTTCATTCATTCTCGCGGTTCCACCCTGCTTGCTCTGCTGCCCGGTCATGCCAGGATACAAAGCCTCTCAATTATGATGATAACGGAATCACCGGACCGGATTGGGGCCACTCGGAGGTAGTCTTCGACTGTTTCCCGATAAGATGTTTCCAGCACTTCACATCTCTCTCTGTAACGTTTCACAGCTTACTCGTCTCGTCAACGTGTTTTTTATTTCTTTTTCTGTGATTCATTATAAGCGCAGTATTTTTATTTGTCAACGCATGTTGACAAAATTTTTGAGATTTCTCTTCTCGCACAGATCTACAGATTTCCCATGAGTTTGTCTTTGATAATGGCCAGAATCTCACGGGGAATGTAAATAAAAAGACGCCAGCTTCGATACCTGGAAGGTACCATGGCCACTTCCCGGAATCCACATTTTCTTGCAATGGCTGCTCCTCTCCATACATGAAAATTGTTCGTCACCACGCCTACGGAACAGTCTGTGGTTCCGATCCTTCTGCGGCTGAATTCCAAATTCTCTTTCGTACTGGTAGATTCCTCTTCCCGTATCAGTCTGTCCCCGTCTATTCCGTGACCGGTAAGATAACGATACATGGCCTCTGCCTCGGAAATGTTTTCTCCATCGCCTTTTCCTCCGGAGAGCACTGCCTTCGTACCCGGATTTTCTTCAAGATAAAGAAGGGCCCTTCTGGCTCGTTCCAGAAGGGCAAGTGTCATCCGTGTTCCGTCCACATGGGCACCTAACACGATAATGTAATCCAGATTCTTCTTTACGCTCATTATCTTCCGCAGCAGTGTTTGTATTTCTTGCCGCTTCCGCATGGGCACGGATCGTTTCTTCCGACCTTGTGCGGTTTCACAACTGTGCCGGATTTCTTCTGCTCCATGTAGAGGGTTTTCTTTTTCTCTTCTGTAAAGATCTTGTCCCACTGAGGAAGGTTGTAAAGCCAGTCAGCCTTGGCATCTACCATGTTCTTATAGAGTGCCTCTTTATCAAATGCAAGGTTTACCTTGGTATCTTCATCCATAGTCTCGATCGGGTTCGGAACCTTCAGACTGTCATTGATTCCGTCAAGGAAACCAACCATAGTCATAACGTCCTGACCGTATTTCTCAGCAAGCTCTTTTACAGTTCCGGAAACGATCTCATCCGGGTTCTCAAGAAGCTGCTCATAAATATTCTTCTCAATGTTAAAATAATTTGCCCAGAAGCGCTGAAGCTTATTCTTATCTGCATTCTGATTATAAGCAATGGAACGCCACTGCTCAAGAATTGTCATATCGCTCATTGTCTGATCCTCTTTTCCAAAATTTTAGATAAATAAGACGGAGATTTATATTCCGCTTCGCAATTTCTGTTTATTATATCATCTTTTGGCGAAGAAATCAAATACATCTGTTTCATATCCGAGTTATTTTATCACACTGAGTTACTGTTCAGAGGCAATGTCATTTACTTAGGAAAATTTTTTAGTGAACTACTCGGCAACTTAGTTACCAGAGCATCTGAAATCTGGCGGGATACCGCCTTTTTTCAGGGTGCGTCCATGACACCAATACTGCTTGCCTTTCGGCTATACAGCTACTTTTATTATTTCTGGATTTTTTAGTCCGGTTACGGACAGTGTCTTCTCTTTTCCGGACGCGGAAAGATATTTCCGCAGGATATTAAATGCGCCTACTGCATCTGCATTGTAGCTTACTCTGTCACTTATATACATGCCCCGTTCTTTTCGGTTTGATGCTTCTGCATATCTTTTTGATACTTCCGGTGATAACGGACTGCACTGGCTGGTATAGCTTTCCTCCTGTTTTATCAATCGGATCCCATACAGTTTCAGCTTATATTCCAGCATGATATACAGCCTGTTATATGGCAGTCCGTGAAACTTCTGGTTGGTCTTGTGTCCCATATCTTTTTCTTTACGGATATTTCGGATGTCCCCCACAACCACACAGCGGATATCTTCTTTTCTGCAGTATTCTGCAATCCATCTGGTTACTTTGTGAAGGTAATCCTTCACTGCATTCTGCTTTTTCCTGCAAAGTCTCCGGGTATGTTTCGATGATTTTGGATATTTTATTCCTCTTTCCGATTGCTGCGTATACCATACAGACTGCACCCTGGCGATTTCTTTATGAAAATATCTTTCCAGAGAAAGATATTTCCTTCCCAGGATAAAAGTCCTTCCATTTCCGGAATCATAACAGGTCATCAGATTGTGAAGGCCAGGATCAATAGATAAGTAATGTCCATTCTGAGAAAGCTGCTCTGGTTCTTCAATCTCATAGATAACGATAAGGTCACTTTTTCCATTTTCCGGCGGATAGATCCGCAGCTGTTTTACATGATCCATGTTCCTGAAAATCTTATTTTCAAGATATAGAAATCTTTCATGGATCCCATAGGTTCCTTCCATATAGCTTTTCAGATCCTTTGGCAGAGACAGCCGCAGCTGGTCTGAACCTTTCTCATGCCGGATCCCCATCTGCATGTATGTGACCGGTATATTATCCTGTTTAAAACGGGGCGGATTTGGATTTTTGATCCCTCCGGTCTTTTTCAGGACATAGAAAGATCTCCATGCTTTGTCCAGCTGCTTGCAGGTTTCCTGTGCGGTCTGTGACGGAAGCTGTCTGTACCACAGATCTCCTTTATGCGCTTTTTTCTGATAATACCAGTCAGGATACTTTTCCAGTCCCAGCTCTTTATAATGATGACGTTCATAGTTGCAGACATTCCAGAGTTTGGAAGCTGCATAACACATATGCCCTATGATATTAGAATATTCCGGCCGGATCTTTACAGATGTTCTGTGTGACAGCAGCATTCCTCTTCCCCCTTTGGACAGCTATGCAGATAGAGATCTACACTCCACCTTGGTTTAATACGACTTGCTCTGATGCTCAATATAACGGCGGATATTTTCCTCCGATACAGATCCGATCGTTTCCACATAATAGGAATGGTTCCACAGCTCTCCCTTCCATAGCTGGTCTCTTATTTCCGGAAAACGTTCGAACAGTTTTCTGCCGGTGATCCCCTTCAGATACTTGACGATCGCTGTTATGGACAATTTGGGTGGAGCTGATACAAAACAGTGGACATGATCACCTTCACCACATTCAAATAAATGAACAGTAAAACCTTTATCTTCAGCAATCTGCTGCACCAATTCCTTTAGGTATTCTTCAATTTCTGGGGTTAATATCTTCCGCCGATATTTCACCAACCACACCATATGGTAATTAATATTGCACACACAAGTCCTGTAATGTATTAGATTTTCTTTCATACATATAGTATAACATATCGGGTAAAAATGTGCAATAAAAATCGAACATATTTTCGAATGATTATATGCCGGTTACGGCATTAATATCAAGGGATTGGGAGATTATTATATTATTTCAATGTGCAGATATGCACAATCCTGCGCTTTCATCTCGGTAATTGAATTGCCGAGGATTCCCGCTTATTGTCCTAAAGCCAAAAAGAATTTGAAACACCCGGAACTTTTGGAGAATTACCGTTATGTCTGTAAAGATGTTCCAATGGATTTTATTTCAGAAACATCCACAGAATATCTGCTATCCTTACGGATTGTCCGAATTGAGATTGCGCCAGGCATTTATGAAAATCTGATTACAAATCTTCCTGATACTGAATTTGATATGGATGATCTCAAGGAACTCTATCATCTCCGATGGTCACAGGAAAATGCATATCGTGACTTAAAATATCCGTTATGCCTGAAAGCATTCCATAGTAAAAAATATACATATATCGTTCAGGAAGTGTTTGCCAGAACAATCATGCATAAATGGGAAGTAAAAAATAAATTTTTGCTTACCTTTGTTAAGATTACCCATAAACAGATGTTTTCCAATATTTTTGTTGCATTAAGAAAAATAACTGCTATAAAGAACTGCTTTTTGTCAAACAAGCCGCTTCAGTTTTCAGATAAATCCTTAAATATAGTAAGCCTATGACGCTTGTCGAATATATTTCTATTATTTGCCTCTTAAGTAAATGACATTGCCCCTGAACAGTAACTTTTGAATTGGAGCAGGCATTTGATTTGAAACAGATTGGATTGACAATTCGAGACTATTATAATAGTATGAATACATAAACTATTGCAATAGTCTAAGAGGAGTAATTATGAATACGAAATTATATGATTCAGAACTTAAAGTTATGGAGGTTTTATGGAAGGAGGGAGATGATTCAGCTAAACATATTTCGGAAATTTTAAACGCAGAGATTGGCTGGAATAAAAATACTACTTATACGGTTATTAAAAAATGTGTTGCAAAAGGAGCTATTGAACGTTATGGAAGCAACTATATGTGCAAACCATTGATTTCCAAAGAGAATGTTGAAGAATTTGAAACAAAGGAACTCATTGATAAACTGTTTCACGGATCAAAAATAAATTTTTTTGCTTCCTTTGTGAGTCATGAAAAATTATCAGAGGAGGAACGTAGGCAGATAAAGAAAATGCTGGAGAAATGAGGTGCTGGACTATGATACGTCAGATGCTGATTATTTCAAGTATGTTTATTGGTCTGGTTTTGATGGCACATGCATGTCTGAAGAATCGTATTCCCGGACGTATTTATGTGATACTCTGGGAAATTGCATTGCTTCGCCTGATTCTGTCGTTAAAGTTGCCAATTCTGCCATTTTTTCAATCACATAGCTACTTTTCAGCAAGTACAGTTTCGTTAACAACAGGAAATATTGAGAAAATTTTTTATAATATGGGGAATAGAATTCAGTATTTCACTTATTACAGTCCTTAGCAGTTATTATAAAGAACGAATGATATAAGAAGTGGAGGGATACATTTATGAAGACTAACAAATAGTTATGTAGATGTATGATTGCTGCTGTATGTTTATTTTCTATATGTACAACTGCTTTTGCAAATAATAATAACGTTAAAGTAGCATCAAAGCTGGATGCAAAAGATGTAAAAAATAGAATTGTAACAACTGTAACAATTCAAGATGTTAAAAGTGGCTTCGTCTCTTCATATAATGTTGAAGATGAAAACATTAAGTGTTCTCCTAGTGCTGATGGAAAGGAAATTATAGCCATTATATCTGTAGGCGATGAAAAAGCCGGTGATAAAAGAGCACCGTCTCAAGCAAATAGCAATACATTCTATGGATGGAAAGGAAATGCCCGAATTTCTTGGTACGATGATGGAACTTGGGCTTACCTTAAAACTGCAGGAGGTGATTGGACAAAAATATCAGGAAATTACAATATGACAGAAAAAAAATAGTTTGGGGTCAAGATCTTGGTACTAATAGCAAATCGAGTAGTGCAACCTTTATTAATAACTATAATACAACAACTCATTGGCCAAAAGGAAAGTATGGATATGGATTAGGACATAAAGTTGGTGCTTATATCAGTGGGACTGTGAATGGAAAAAATGTTAGTGTATCCTGCAATTATGTTTTTTAATAAGAAACAGAAAATTTAAAAACAACAAAATTATTGATACGTACAACTGAAAATTATAATACATACAATAATGGGAAAAGGTATCAAGTGGCAAAATAAAATTATTTATTCTTATATGTGTACATATAGCACGGAGGTGGTTTTATGAAGTATATTCAGGATAATGGAAAAATTAAATTATGTGAAACTGATAATATGGATCATCTCGTGCGGTTAACACAAGCGTTGAATGAAAATAATATTCCTTATGAAACCAGGTTGAAAAAAGCAACATTTATCAATAATCTTTTTTTCTTGATTTTTTATCATACTTTTGCATCGGGAATTGATCATAAGAATGAAACAACATGTATTTATGTACTAGAAAAGGATTTTGATGCTGCCAAAAAAGCAATAGTAAACTGCAGAGAGACTGTGCGAAAAAGTCAGTAAATAAGATTCTTCTATGATAGTGAAGGGTGAAAAGTTCTTTCACAGAGCTTTTTACCCTTGCTTTATATAGTGCAAATCGGTAGTGTCAAGAGCAGGCGGATTTTCCGCCTGTCTTAACTGTTTCAGAGTTACTGTTCACTCCGTTCTCAGTAACACGCTTCGCAATGCACAGAATTTATGCTGATCGCATAAATTCGCGCCCTCACAGGGGACTTACTTGCTTCAGTTAAAATATTTTCTGAGAAGATAAGTCGGAGTGCAGCTCCATGCGTGGCAGTAGCTGTTGACAATGCTGCTTCCATATGGAGATTCTGAAGGATTTTCCGGATTATAAAGCTCCCAGAATGTATCCGCACCGTGGCTTATCATTCCGCCCCAGTAATATTTCATATATTCCATTGCCTGGTCTTTTTTACCACACATCAGAAGTGCTTCCACAAAATGATGGTTCATATACGGAGAAACCATTCCTTTTTCCGGTTTCAGTTCCACCAGACGATCCAGTATTTCTGCTCCTTCTTCGCCGCTGACTGCTTCCGCCAGGATCATCCATACCTGACTTGCATAGTTGATCTGTTTTTCGTCGCCACTGACGAACAGCCCGATCTTTTCATCAAAAAGATATTTTTTTGCAGACGCTGTTTTTGCCTCAGCCTCTTTTTTCAGCTCTTCTGCTTTTTCCGTATCTCCGAGGAGCTCTGCGATCTTCTGTACCTTCTTCGCACAGTAGATATAAACACCCTGCATTGCACTCTGCTTGTTCAGACCCTCTGTCCAGTCGATAAAACCCCAGAAACCATCCCCGTTTTTCATAAGTCCGTTTTCATCAAACTGCTCTTTTGCGATTTCCATCTGACGGTATGCACAGGCACTTAAATCCTTTAAGGTCTCCTTGTCACCGGATGCTTCGTAGTAGTCACAGAGGGCTGCTCCGAAGAACATGGAATAATCCAGAAGGAAGGTATCATCCACAATAAATTTCGGTTCTGTGAAAAGGCAGGCACTTACCTGTCCATTGTCCTTTGTCTGTCCTGCAAACAGATACAGACATCTTTTTACCAGTTTCATGTTGTGGAATGTCTCATAATTTGCAAGCGCCTGAAGTCTTAAATCTCCAAGCCACAGACGGCGGTCTCTCTTAGGGCCGTCCTCAAATACGGTCTGCATGCAGTTTTGCAGGGTACGAAGGCTGACACGATCCAGTCTGCGGATCATTTCATCCTCGCTTTCCACCGGCTTCACATCTTCCATTCTGACAGAAGAAACACTGGTACAGAACACATCTTCCACTACCATCTGCCATTTCATGGAAGTATCTATAGCTTCGATCTCCATATAACGGAAGGCATATCTTCTCGGAAGCTTCAGCTCTGCCGGAAGAACATCGATATGGATAAATTCTTCCTGTATCCAGCTTCTGCTGATCCATCCGTCATAGTCTGCAGAATCCTCGGTCATCTCCTTGGCGATCTCTCCGAACTTCAATCTGAAAAATGCCGGTGCGTCCTGAGGGCTTCCTACGGAGTTCAGCTTCAGAGTCACATATCCTACCTGATGATCTCCAAAATCCAGACAGATCTTGTCTCCCTTTGCAAGATGATAGCCTGAAAGATTTTTGATCTCATCCTTTTTGTGAACCTCAGGATAGACCTCCTCTGTTTTTACGATGTCTACAATAGAAACCGGACGAACTACCGTTTTCAGTAACTCCGGTGTACATGCTTCTGCTTTTTTTACAAAATCCTCATTGGTCACACGGACCATATTAAGATCAATACTTACCTCTGCCATTATATGGTTAATCTCCTTTCATCCAGTTCTTCGATGATTCTTTCTGCATTACTATACACTTTTTCACTTTTTCTTCCAATTGTGATTTTTCTTATAAAACACTGACGTTTTTTCTGGTGATTATGATATACTTTACTCAACTGTTATGAAATAACCACATGGAAAGAGGACAGTTATGAAGCTTACCAGAGAAGAATTTCAGAAATATATTTATTCCTACAACGACGATGAGACTTTTTATAAGACACTTTATCTGCAGGAGAAGGAACATCCGGAGACTTTTCATGAATATTGCCTGACACTGGACCGTAAAAAGATTTATGAACACCGGCTTTATGTACCGGAGCTTCAGACCGAAGCCTGGTATCCCTATATGAAAGAAATCGATCTTTTTCATGATATAAATGGCAATATCGTGCTTTCCAAGCATTACCGCTATACCCCTGTTTTTCCCCATGAACATGAATTTTTTGAGATTCTCTGTCTGTATGACGGAACTGCCCACACTGGGATACAGGGGATCGAACACACTTTACATACCGGAGATATCTGTATCATCCCACCGCATACCACTCACAGTGTGGGGATCTTTGATGACAGTGTTGCTTTTAATATTCTGGTACGTAGCTCCACCTTTCATTCCACATTCTTCCAGTCACTGACTGCTGACAGTGCCCTGACGCAGTTTTTTGCCCATGTGCTGTACCGCAAGACCGTGGGAAATTATCTGATCTTTCACAGTGGAAATGATGCACAGATCCATGACATGCTGGAAAATCTCTATATCGAATATCTCGGCCACGCAAAATACAGCTGCACCTTTCTCAACTCCATGCTGGTCATATTCTGGGCCATGCTGCTGCGTTTTCACGAAAATGATATTGAATCCATCCTTACAAAGGACAGCACCGGAAATTCTGTAACGGAAATCCTCAGCTACCTGAACCGTCACTACCAGAGTGTTACCTTACGTGAAGCTGCGAAGCATTTTGGCTATAGTACTTCCCACTTCAGTACTCTGATCAAGGAAAGTACCGGACGGACATTTTTACAGATCATCCGGGATATCAAACTGAACCAGGCATGTCATGCTCTGCGTGAAACCTCTCTCAGCAATCTTGCGATCTGTGAACTTGTAGGGTATGAAAGTCCGGAGCATTTCATGCGTACTTTTAAAAAAACATATGGAATGACTCCCGGTGAATACCGGAAGAAGAACAGGGAATAAAAGATTACAAGATCTTATATATTTTCTGTATAGCAGATGCCGTTCCGGGAGATACTTATCATATCCTCCCCTTTAGAATGCAGAGGGCTTCGCGATGGTGCAGGCCCTCTGCGTTTCTCTTTTCACACTGAAGGTCATTTCACACCAAGCTTCTCAAGCGCCTTCGCCGCCTGCTTCAGATTCTCAAACTGGATGGTATGGATACCGGCTTTTCCGGCTCCCTCACAGTTCACGGCACGATCATCCAGAAATACCGACTTCTCCGGTTTCAGGCTGTAACGCTTCAGAAGTGTTTTGTAAATATCCACCTCAGGCTTGATCTGCTGCACATCACAGGAAAATACCACTCCGTCCATATATTTCAGAAAAGACATATCCTGCTTTGTACGATCCAGCATATAAGTTCCGTAGTTGGAAAGGACATAGAGATGATATCCCTGATTTTTGAGATATTTCACCCAGGTTTCCGCATAATCATACAGATGCATACACTCCGGATCACGTCGTACCACCTCACGGATATCTGCTTCATATTCCGGTGCACTTTCCACAAATTTATCTACATACCAGGACTCCTCATGCTGTCCACGGTCCTGTTCCTCCCAGATCGGGTTTCGAAATACTGCATCTGCGATTTTCTGATACTTTTCTTCCGGGAAGTCATAGCTCCGAAGATACTCTTCCCAGTCATAGCCCATCAGCACATTTCCCACATCAAAAATAATATTCTCGATCATACGGTTTTCATCCTCTCTCGGCTTCTTATTTCCCCAGATCCGGTACGCCATCCAGAAAACATACGCTACGATCGGTACCAGAACGGCTGCCGCAAAAGCCCCCCGGAACAAAGCCTGGGCGTTTTCACTGCTTCCCCAGGCAAATGCCATTGGAAGGCAGAATATAAGAAGTAATATGACAACACCTGCAAGTGCCGCGATTCTTTTAAAATTTTTCATTGAGCTTCCTTTCACATAATACATCAGCTATTCTATCTGTTATTTTAACTGAATATCTCTTTGAACCAAAAGGGCGCCGGAGAAATTTTTCCCCGGCGCTTCCTATTGTCATAATCCTGATACTGTAAAAATAATTATCTGTAAATGATGTCGCTTCTTCCTGGTCCGTTAGAGATCATTGTGATCGGAAATCCAATATGTTTTTCTACGAACTCTACATATTTTCTGCAGTTCTCCGGAAGATCCTCATATTTTTTAATTCCACGGATATCGCATTTCCATCCCGGAAGCTTCTCAATAACCGGTTTTGCTTTCTCAAGCTGCACAGTTGTCGGGAATTCTGTTGTTACCTCTCCGTCGATCTCATAGCCTGTGCAAACCGGGATCTCATCCAGATATCCCAGAACATCCAGTACTGTAAAAGCAACGTCTGTAGCTCCCTGGAGACGGCATCCGTATTTGGATGCAACACAGTCGAACCATCCCATACGTCTCGGACGGCCTGTAGTAGCACCGAACTCACCACCGTCACCGCCACGTTTTCTCAGCTCATCTGCTTCCTCGCCGAAGATCTCAGAAACGAATGCACCTGCTCCAACCGCACTGGAGTAAGCTTTGCATACGGTTACGACCTTCTTGATCTCATATGGAGGCAGGCCTGCACCGATGGCACCATAAGCAGCCAGTGTGGAAGAGGATGTAACCATCGGATAGATTCCGTGATCCGGGTCTTTTAAAGTTCCAAGCTGTCCCTCAAGAAGAACCTGTTTTCCCTCTTTCAGTGCATTCCAGAGATAGAGCGATACGTCGCATACGTATGGCTCAACCATCTTCTTGTATTCCATCAGCTCATTCATGATGTCTTCCGGTTTCAGAAGAGGCTTATGATAGAGATGCTCAAGTGTTACGTTCTTGGTCTCGCAGATACGTACAACCTTCTCTTTCAGTGCTTCCTCATCAAAAAGCTCACTTACCTGGAAGCCGATCTTTGCATATTTGTCAGAATAGAACGGAGCGATTCCGGATTTTGTGGAACCGAAAGCCTTGCCGCCAAGACGCTCCTCCTCATACTGATCAAACAGAATGTGGTAAGACATTACCATCTGTGCTCTGTTGGAGATCAGGATCTTCGGTGCAGGTACTCCACGGCTTACCACTTCATTGTACTCTTTAAAGAATACAGGAATGTTCAGTGCAACACCGTTTCCGATGACACTGGTCGTATGTCCGTAAAACACACCTGACGGAAGTGTATGAAGTGCGAATTTACCGTAATCATTTACGATGGTGTGGCCCGCATTGGCTCCACCCTGAAATCTTACGATGATATCGGCTTTCTCAGCAAGCATATCTGTGATCTTGCCTTTACCTTCATCTCCCCAGTTTGCTCCTACTACTGCAGTTACCATAACACAGTTCCTCCTTGTGTCTTTCTCTATTATTCGGAATGCCATGTTATCTGTATATCATCCACAGAAAACTGACATTCCTGTCTGTGTTCTTTTTATGCTTACAGCATTATACGTTGATCTCAACCTTAACGCCAAGCAGATCTTTATGCGCATCCAGCACCGGCTGTACCACATTTGCAATGAAAGCTTCTGTCTGCTCTTTGGCACGTCCTGTATATCTGGACGGTTCCATGGCCTTCTGAAGATCCTCAAGAGTCAGGTTAAATGCCGGATCTGCTGCGATCAGCTCAAGAAGATTGTTATCTTTACCCTCTACCTTCACGTTCTTTCCTGCTTCCATGGAAAGCTCACGGATACGCTCATGAAGCTCCTGACGGTCTCCGCCTGCCTTAACTGCATCCATCATGATATTCTCCGTTGCCATAAATGGAAGCTCAGACATCAGTCTCTTCTCGATAACCTTCGGATAAACAACCAGTCCGTCTACAACATTGAGGCAGAGATCCAGGATTCCGTCGATCGCAAGGAATCCTTCCGGAACGCTGAGACGCTTGTTTGCAGAGTCGTCCAGAGTTCTCTCAAACCACTGTGTTGCAGATGTGATCGCCGGGTTCAGTGCATCGATCATCACATATCTGGACAGGGAAGCGATTCTCTCACTTCTCATCGGATTTCTCTTATATGCCATAGCGGAAGATCCGATCTGGGATTTCTCAAATGGCTCCTCTACTTCCTTCAGATGCTGAAGAAGACGGATATCGTTGGACATCTTATGTGCACTTGCAGCGATTCCCGCAAGGATATTCAGCACACGGGTATCAACCTTTCTGGAATAGGTCTGTCCGGAAACCGGATAGCAGGATCTGAATCCCATCTTCTCTGCGATCATCGGATCGATCTTGTCGATGGTCTCCTGATCCCCGTCAAAAAGTTCCAGGAAGCTAGCCTGTGTACCGGTTGTTCCCTTGGAGCCAAGAAGCTTCATAGTGCTTAATACATACTCAAGGTCCTCAAGATCCATCAGGAATTCCTGAGTCCAGAGAGTTGCTCTCTTACCTACAGTTGTAGGCTGTGCCGGCTGGAAATGAGTAAACGCCAGAGTTGGCTGGTCCTTATACTGCGCTGCAAACTTGGAAAGCTCTGCGATCACGTTCACAAGTTTCTTGCGGACAAGCTTCAGCGCCTCTGTCATAACGATGATATCCGTATTATCTCCTACATAACAGGAGGTTGCTCCCAGATGGATGATGCCTTTTGCCTTCGGGCACTGTACGCCAAACGCATACACGTGAGACATTACATCATGGCGAACCTGACGCTCACGCTCCTTAGCCACATCATAATTGATATCATCCGCATGAGCCTTCATTTCGTCGATCTGCTCCTGAGTAATGTTAAGGCCAAGCTCACGTTCCGTCTCAGCAAGTGCGATCCACAGCTTTCTCCATGTGCGGAACTTCATGTCCGGGGAAAAAACATACTGCATCTCTTTACTTGCATACCGCTCTGACAGCGGGCTAACATATCTGTCTGTATTCATTACTACCTCCTGATCACATACCTCCGGGCCGGAATGGCGAAAGATCCGTTATCTGCCCGGTTCTGGTTAATTCACGCCTCTTGAAATTATATAACATTGCCTCTTTAAAAGCAACCGTTTGTTACTCCATACCCTGATGGAATTTTCCCAAAAATTCCTTCATTCTGCCATTTTCGGAAGAAAATACCTCCTGCGGCGTTCCCTCCACTGCGATCACACCCTTATCCATAAAGATGATACGGTCGGAAATATCTCTTGCAAAATTCATTTCATGAGTAACGATCACCATGGTGATATGCTCCTGAGCAAGATCCTTGATAACCTTCAGGATCTCACCGGTCAGTTCCGGATCAAGTGCAGATGTAGGTTCATCAAAAAACAGGATCTTCGGATTCATACAGAGCGCACGGGCAATGGAAACTCGCTGCTGCTGTCCTCCGGAAAGCTGAAAAGGATATGCCTCCTCCTTGTCTGCAAGGCCCATTTTCTTAAGAAGGCTTCTTGCCTGGGCGTAAACCTCATCTTTCTTTCTCTTCTGCACCTTCAGAGGTGCATCCACTATATTTTTCAGTACGGAAAAATGCGGAAACAGATTGAACTGCTGGAACACCAGTCCCACATCACCGTTTTTGATGATCTCGCCGCTGTCCGGCGTCTCAAGTCCTGTGGCACAACGCAGGATGGTTGACTTGCCGGAACCGGAAGGACCGATGATACTTAAAACTTCTCCCTCTTCCACGTCAAGAGAGATATCTTTGAGAACTTCCAGTCCGTCAAAGCTTTTTTTGATATGTTTCATTTCAAATAATTTCATATTTTATACTCTCCATTCCGGTTAGCGGTAGTAATTCATACTTTTCTCAACCTTCTGCATCACAACAGCCACGATCAGGTTGAACACATAATAAAATATCGCAGCGATCACAAATGGCATCATTGTTGTCTGTGCACTTGCGATCTGCTTGGCAATGGTAAACATCTCCGCAACTGCCACAACAAACGCAAGGGAAGTATCCTTGACCAGCGTAATGACCTCATTCGTAATAGACGGCAAAATCCTCTTGATCACCTGTGGAAGGATGATGCGGAAAAATGTCTGTACCTTATTGTATCCAAGGATCTTTGCAGCTTCATACTGTCCCACCGGCATGGATTCAATGCCGCCGCGGTAGATTTCTGCAAAGTAAGCTGCATAGTTGATGGCAAATGCGATAAATACAGCGATCAGACTATATCCCATGGAAATACGGATCCCGAAGATAAAATAAGGGCCGAAATATACAACCATCAGCTGCAGCATCAGCGGCGTTCCTCTCATGATGGATATGTAACCGGATACAATGGTACGGATCACTTTGTTTCTGGACATTCTGCCAAAACAGATCAGAAGTCCCAGCGGCAGAGAAAACAGCAAGGTTATAAAAAAGATCTCAATAGAGACCAGCATTCCTCCTGCCAGCTGCTGGAGCATTACATTAAAACTCATTTTTTTCCTCCTGGTTCGGAGTATCAGTCCCATTTATCGGGCTGATACCTGTAATTCCTGTAAACAACAGGAAATGAGCGTGCACGGCAGCTCTTTCTGCGCCGAAGCACCCTCATTTCCTTTTTATGCGGAAGCTTCAAAAGCTTCTGCTATGTTTCTTATTTCTACTGCTGTCGAATATCGTAAAAAAATATCTTCACAGCTTTTACTGTGCCGGATCTGTACCGGATCATTTGGATTCAGAATCGGTTTCTTTCTCTGTGCTGTCTGCACTTTCTTCTGTGTCAGCTTCTGCTGAATCAGAATTCTCTGTCTTATCCTTGTCCTCGCTGATGCAGAGCATGCTCTTATCCAGTTCATACTTATCTGCAAGCTTGTCAACCTCACCGGACTCGTCAAGCTTCTTGACCTCATCCCATACGAGATCCTTCAGCTCATCATTTCCCTTCTTGAATCCGATGCCATACTGCTCGTTCTGGATTGGCTCGTCAAGGATCACATATTTATCCTTGCCTCTCTGGGAAAGCTGATAGTTAGCAACACCGATATCAACAGCAACAGCATCTGCAGCTCCGGAATCAATATTCATAAATGCAGTGTTGTAGTCCGGATTCTCTGTAAGAGATGCAAAGCTGTCCTTCAGTTCCTTATTGTCATCGCTGTTCAATGCGTCCAGTGCAGCGGATGCAGCCTGTACAACTACGTTCTTGCCCTTAAGATCCGCAAGCTTCTCAATTCCGGAATCCTTGGCAACTACGATCACCTGCTCATTGTTGATGTATGGATCACTCCATGTATAGTCATCCTCACGTCCGTTGATAGTAAATCCATTCCATATACAGTCGATCGTTCCGGAGTTCAGCTCCATATCCTTGGAATCCCAGTTGATAGGCTTCTTAACAAGTTCCCAGCCAAGATTATCACATACTTCTTGGGCAAGGTCAAGGTCAAATCCTACATATTCTCCGTTATCATCCTTATATCCGAACGGAGGATATTCAGCATCAAATCCTACGATCAGGGTCTTATCCTCAACACCTGCCTGTACACTCACTCCTGTTACCATCATTCCTATTGTCATCGCTGCCGCCATTACTACTGCAACTGTTCTTTTTTTCATGGTCATTCTCCTTTTTTCGGTTATCTCTTTATCACATGGTCACTCTACCACGCGAAAGCGCATGGTTATAGTAACATACCCAAAAGGAGCTGTCAAGAGCAAACCTTCTGCTCTGCCAGATAATCTTTGTATTTCTTTCTGGCCGTTTTCAGATATGTTCTGGAAATTGGGATTTCCGTCTGTCCGACCACAAAACTGTTCTTCTTAAGTGAAGTTACCTTCTCCATGTTGATACAAAAGCTCTGATGACATCTCAGAAAGCTGCTGTCTGACAGCTGTCCCGAAAAATCCCCCAGCCTGGCTCTGCAGCTGATCTTTTTTCCATCGGTAAGATGAAATGTCACACTGTGAAGACTACTGGATATATATGCCAGATGATCGTGCTGCAGTGTATAAACATGTGTCCTGTAGCGAAAATACAGCGCTCTTCCGCCTTCACGCCTGCATACCTCCAGGATATGTGCCAGAACATGTTCCAGTTCTCCACTTTCAACCGGTTTGACCAGATAGTTATAGGCAAACACTTCAAATGCTTCTTTATAGAATTTTTCATTCTCTGCCACCAGCACAACCGGGATATAATGTCCTTTCAGGCGCATTGTCCGTACAGTTTCCAGACTCCTGCCCTGATCACCATCCAGCCCCAGAAATATCAGATCGCAGATCTTGTGTCCCTCTGCCAGTCCTTTCAGAAGACTCTCTCTTGTCCGATACAGAAGGAGCTCTGCATCAGGGACCAGTGTGGAAAGCTGCCTGTACAGCTTCTGTGCATCCTTTCGTATTTCATCACATATCGCGATCGTCATCACTGCCATTGCCGTGTTTTCCTCCCTCATGCTCTTTCTGATATTAACATTTTATTTTTAAAGAAAGACCTGCGCAATATGTGCTTCTAATTGTGCCTTGTTTTTTTACAAATTATTGCAATTCATGATCTGTTTTCGTATAATAATGTCATATAAGCACCAAAAGGAGTACTACTATGTCTGATTTCAGCAACAAATGCCGGGAATACCTAAAGGATACAGGAGAAAACGTTTATCAGTTATCTGCTTCTTCGGGACTTGACCGTACCTCGCTACAGCGTATGATCACAGGGAAACGTCTTCCCGGTATTGATTTTGTGCGCCAGTTCTGCGATTCCCTCCGGATCAATCCTTCCCAGCGCAGGGAACTGATGGAATTATATAAAATAGAAAAAATCGGAAAAGAAATATATTACAACCGCAAATATATACAGGAGCTTCTGGGTGTTATCAGCTCCCAGCAGGTCATTTCCCGGGAGGGTTTTCTCAGGCTTCCATCCTTTCCCTTTTACCGTGGAACTTTTTCTCTTGATGTGGAAAAGAAGGTCCTGAGCCTTTTTGAGGATATCCTGTCTTCCGGTTCTTCTGAAACGATCCGTACCAACCTTCCGGCCAACTGCCGGCTTCTTGTACAGATCTTTTCCCATCTTTATCCCAAATATGAGAAACTGCCACCGGTGATCCAGATCCTGCCGCTTCACCAGAACCCGTCCGCCTCACCGGATTACAACATGAATCTGGAAACCTTTCTCTGCACACTCCTTCCGATCCTGTCAGGTTTTGTGGGCTACCAGCCATATTATTACTATACTCAGACAGGCCGAGAGTTTTCCAGCTATGAACTGTTTCCTTTTTTCTTACTCACTGAAAAAAAGCTGCTGCTGTTATCCTCGGATATGATGACCTGTATTTTTACTGAAAATCCGGAAGCGATCCACGCATATCAACAGGAATTCCGGCGGGTTCTTGAGAATTCCAGCCAATTCTTCCTGCAGTCGGATTCTCCGGACAGGATCCTTAATATCTTTGGTTCTATCATGCAGACAAAGATCTCAACAAATTTTGCACTGGAATCTCATCCCTGCCTTGCACTGATGTCCTATGGTCCGGGCTTTATTCAGTCATTGTTTGATAACCGGGATATCGATCTTTCCGATCCGGTCTATACCCAGCTGGCAGCGGTTCTGAACCAGCCTTCCTTTTCTTTTACAGAAGCTGCCTTTTCCTGCAATTATTTTACACTGAGCGGGATCCGGAAATTTGCCCGTACCGGACTCCTTGACGGACCTTATTCCTACCATCAGACCCCTCTTCCGAAAGAAGAACGAAAAAAAGCCCTCAAGCATCTTCTTGACACAGATATGGGACATGAAAAATGCAGGATCCTGAAGCCTTCCGTACTTCCTGAAACCGGAATCCATCTGGAAGTTCTGTCTGACTATTCCGTTTTTCTCTGCTTTCTTTCCGAAAAAGATACTTTTCTCTGTATCTATCTGAAAGAGACCAGTATCGGACAGGCCCTGAATGATTACCTCTGTTCCCTGTCTGAGGAAGAATCCGTATATACAAAAAAAGAAGCCCGGCAGATCCTGCTGGGACTTCTTGAACAGCTTTAAGAGCCGGTACTTCTGTGATATTCTCTTGTGAGATCCTCCAGGATCCTGTCGGTTTCTCCGGATGCGATATGCTGCTCCGGGAGACCTGCAAAGCCTTTCAGAGCCTGGTCTGTTTCCTGCCTTACCATTTCATCTGTCTTCAGATCTTCCTGTCGTTTCCTGTATTCTTCTTCACTGTGAACACTGCGGTAGGCCAGAAGATAAACCTTCATCGCTTTCTCTGAATGATTCTCCTTCCATGCTTTCCAAAAGCAATCCAGCGCTTTATCCATCTGGAACAGGTAACTGTATGCGCATCCCTGATTATGCAGGATCCTTTCACGCATCTCTCCGGTGATTTCTTTCCCGCCATGCTCCAGAAGCTTCTGATAAACACGGAGTGCATTCACATACATCCGATTCTCCATCAGCGCATCACCTTTGCGTTTCTCCCGTATTTCTTCAGGTTCACGTTTTCTGGCTTCAATGCGCCCGTTTAAGGTCTTAAGCTCTTCATAAGCCAGATAATTGATCTCTTTAAATATCGGATACAGTACTTCTTCAAGTCCGGCCTCTCTTCCAATATAAGGTTTCAGCTTGGCCGCAAGCTTCGGAAGCTCCAGTTCTTCCTCCAGCCAGGTACAGAGCTTACTGCTGATCAATGAGCTGTCCACAAGATAAAGATTGTTATAAAGATAATAGCAGAGTTCTTCTATAGAATAGATATTGGTACTGATATTTTCGATATAAAACGGCTTCTCAGCCTTTTTTACCTGACATAAAATATATCCGCTCATTCCTGCTTCCTTTCTTCCTGCTCATCCCATCGTACCAGTTCCCTCCAGATCTTCCCACTGGAAGGATACATTTCGCCAAAGCCCAGATCCTCTACTGTGATCTCACAGTCTCTCGGCGATACGTATTTCAGCGTGAGGGAAAGCCTTGAAGTCCGATTAGGCCGCTTTGGCAGACCCTCAAGTGCCATGGCCACACGTTTCTTCTCGGTTTCTTCCGGAATACTTACTACAAATACCAGTTCACTGGTATCATCCAGGATCAGCTCGCAGGATGCACTGCATTCATACCAGTTGCTGCCGCTTTCGATCAGCGGATAGTAAGCCGGAGAGCCCATCACCCGCATATCCATTCCTACGTCCGCAGTCACCAGCGAATCACTTAAATAGCGGTAACCTTTGAGTTTTTTATCCTCCAGCCTGTCCTTACCGGCTATGCAGGCTCCCTTTGCAAAAAGATTGTTTCCGTAAAAAACCTTCCGTCCCTGATGACACAGGAGCTTTACAGACTGCTGTGCCCACTGCTGGTCAAATCCTTCTCCCGTAATCTGCACACTGGAGAAGAGCTCTTTGCCGAGAGTCTTACTGATAAAACGGTAAAATTCCACATCACGGATCTCATCTTCCGGTTCAAGCTTTGTACTGACCGGATCCTCCAGTTTTACAAGCACCGGTCTGGAAGAGCCGTTGATGGTCAGCTTCCGGAAAGTTACCGTATTGCCTGCAAAGGCATACCAGCCTACACTTCGATTCCAGGTTTCCCGTTTCTGTCCCAGTGCATAATAATAAAAGCTCTCGCCATAGTCCATAAGCATATATTTCTCACGGGAAAAACCTGCAAGGCTGCAGGCCTTCTGATAATTCCGTACCTGAAGTGTATTAAGCTCCGGCGATGTGATACAAAGACACCGGGTATTCTTTACGATATCCTGGATTCCCAGAAATTTCAAGATTCCCCTTAGAAAATGTGCCAGAAGCTCTGCCGGCTCTTTTTCCTCTCCTGCCACCTGGATCTTTTCTTCCTTCTGACAGATATCATAAATATTTCCGATCATGATCCCGCCCTTTTCCCTGGCAAAATACTCTGCTTCCAGGCCTACGCAGTAATCACCGTGATCGGTACGATAGCAGATACAGCCCGGAGCTTCGTACTGACTGGCTCCTACCTTCATGGAAAGAGAACGGGCTTCTTCTGCTTTTCTGTCATAATAACAGATCTGTGTGTATTCTTTTCCAATATCAATTCCTATGATCAAGTCACGAATTTCATTCATCTTTCCGGTTCCTTCTCTATGACAAACATTTCATTAACGTACTGTTCCTGACGGAGATACTGTGCCAGCTTCTCCTTCACTTCCGTGTCTTTCTCCAGTTTCCTTGCACAGAGTATCTGATTGATCAGCTGATATTTGCTGGATGCCTGGTCATTACTCTGGTTCATGGTCAGTATTTTTTCTTCCGTTTTGTGTACACCGGTTTCATCTTCTGTCTGGAAATAATATCGCAGGGTCTCTCCATAAAACAATGTAAATGCTCTGGCAAAAATTCCCTCATAGATATTTTTGAGCGGTTCACTTTTATAGTCCGGTACAGTTCCAAGACCTGTATCCAGGCAATAATACAGTGTGACCGAAGCCTCCGGTGAAGTATGATACTCTACAAAAGTCTTATCATCCAGCTGATACGGTCGCAGGATACTCTGATCCAGATTTCGGAAAAACTCAAATATCATTCCTTCCTTTACACAGGAAGAGAGGATTTTTTCCTCCATTTCCAGATTTTCTTCATCAGAAGTTTTTTCTTCGGAAAGCAGTTTCAGAAGGGTCAGGTCACAGATCCGGTCTCCGGGCCACTCCTTTTCTCTGCGATTTTTCAGATACTCCTTAAGTCCAGGCATCTCCGGCATTTCTTTTACAAACATTCCGTAAGACATCAGAGTCAGATACGCACCGATCACACTCTCTTTTCCGGAATGGCGGATATATGCTTTCAGGATATCCTCACCCTCTGGCCGGTAATCCCAGTTAAACATCAGAAGAGAAAGGATCCTCTCCTCCAGATTATAGGTATCCATATCAAACCCACAGGCACTTTTCCAGATATCCAGAAGTTCATCCACAGGTCCAAACCGGAATTTCATCAGATACATGAGGATCACTTCATCATAGATTCCCTGTCGGTATACATGAGAGGAAAGTGCGATCAGCTCTTCGTCTTCCGCACAGTCACAGCGGATGATCATACGGCTTACCAGCTTCAGAAGAGCACGCTCCTCTACTCCTTCAAATCCAAATGCTTCCACCACGCTCATAGCCTGCGGAAACAGTCCCCGCTGGATCAGGATCTCCAGAAGGGTTTTCCGGTCGACCATGGCATATTCCCGATAATCCATCATCTCCAGACAGGCATCCAGATCTTCTCCCTGCACGTGATCCTGATAATAATCCAGGATCTTTTTGCGGATCAGCCTCTTATATTCATCGGTAAACGCCGGTGAAAGGACCAGTTTCTGAAAAATTCCCAGATTCTTACGACTGATCTCCTGACCCTGACAGTAATACAAAAGCACAGCCGGTTCATCCGCCCCTTTTTCCAACACTGCCGGAACCATCTCACGATCATCAAAAAGTGGTGTCAGATTATAATCTACCGTAGCAACATAACGTCTCTGTTTTTCATCCTGAAATACAACGGCCGCATCTTCGCTGCAGATCCTTGGGTAAGCGATCCCATGGATACACGGATAGATTTCTTCCTGTTTCATCTGTCTGTGACGGACGATCACACTGCGGACCTTCGGATCATCCGTATACAGCCGGCAGGTAAACATTCTGGAGGCGATCACCTGCGCTTTTTCGCTGTCCGATGGTTCCCGCATGAATTCCTGATAAACAGCGGCATAATTTTCATTCATCCGACCTTCCCGTAACTTACGGAAAGCAAATTCCTCCATGCTTTCACGATAACTTTCGTATGTCTGTGGATCACGTTCCTTCCCTGCAATGATGCATGCATACAGATAGGCACGCTTGGAATCACCGAGAGTATTGTTGTTATAGGTAAAATACATCAAAAGCGGTTTCGGCAGGACTCTCCGATAAGAAGTATCCAGTGTTTCCACATAATATTCATACAGCCGTGTGATCCGGATCCCGCGGTCCACGGCAGCGGAAAACCACTGAAAATATTCCGGTTTTCTTGGATTTCCCTTCATAATATATTTACAGATAGCTTCCACGGTATCATCCGACGGAAAGGCTTCACATCCCATGGCCATAGCACGGTACAGACTTTCGCTAAAAGCTTTCTCATAACCGGAAAGATATGCCAGGCGCATGACCAGCTCTTCCGTCAGCATCTGTTCTTTTCCTGCAAAAAGGAATACCTGGGCCCAGAACCCATTGATTCGATGCAGCAGAGACATATCTGCACAAATACGGTTCCATGCTTCCAGATACAGAAAAGGACTTGTACATCCCCGCTCAAAAAGTTCCTCCATCAGAAAGATCTTTTTTGACGGAGAAAGCGTATGATCCATTTCAAATACCAGTTTCAGAAGGATAAAGCTGTCTTCCTTCTGCATCTGGAAATTCTGTACCTTGCGGAGGGCCTGTTCCTTATCCCGGTACAGCCCGGTCTGTGTACACAGATACAAATAAATCCCTGCCAGTTCCAGTTCATTGTGATGAAAGGATTTATTCTGATAACGCTCAAGGATTTCTGAAGCCTGGTCATCTTCTCCTTCCAGATGAAGAAGATAGGCTTCCAGAAGCTGATATTCCGGATATTTCAATCCGTTTTCGCCCATACGGTCAAGCTTCTCATGAGTAGAGGCTGTCCAGGCCTGAAAATCTGTTCTTTTACAGAGATATCCCAGGTATTCCTTCATCAGAGCTATCCTGTACTGTTTTTCCAGAAGATCCAGGTTCACGGCACTCTCAGTTCCTCTGGATGCAAGAACGTGATATACCAGTTTCTGGTATGGGGTTTTTACAATGATCTCGCCGTACTGATTTCCTTTTCCCAGTTTTTCTTGGCGGATCACATAGTTTATTTCACAGGTACTTCCGATAAAATCCTCTTCTGTGACCACATGCTTGCCTGCCTCCAGAAAATCCCCGTTTACCTCAATATCTGCCCGCAGGTGTCCCCATCCGCTCCTGTGGATATAAAGGGATTCCTGAACAGATTCACTGACATCATAAAAACCGGCCTCTTCTCTGTTCAGACTCAATGTCACCTTTTCCTTGGCACCGGCTGCGATCAGAAATTCCTCCAGATGCTGATAGGTCACCGGCTGCTGTGACATTCCTGCATAAAGAGAACGGATCTTCTCACTCTGATCACTCAGGATCAGGGAAAAATGTCGTTCTGTAAAGATCCGGTAAGCCTCATGGAAATCTTCCTTTGCAATGTGCAGAAATTCTTCCAGAGAAGATACCTTTCTGCCTGCACTCTTCACCTCTTCCGTCTGTACCTGTACAGTGAACGGCAGCTTATATTCTCCGATACTGGTAGTAAAACACAGCCAGCCTTCAAAGCTCTCTCCCGGCTTCATTCCCTCTGCATCTACCCCATAAGGCATGCGCACTGTGGTTCCGGAAAAGCGGTCAAATCCGGGCACCAGTCTCCGGTCAGATGAAGTCACAAAGCCACTGATCCTGCGGTTGTCATCGGTACCGAAATAAATCTCATCCTTTGTAGTCTCTCCTGCCTTCAGCGTAGCGAAAATACGGTCCTGTGAAAACAGAAGCCCAGGCTGTTCATAAATAAATTTTCCGTTAAGAAGCTGTTCTATCCTCTTTTTCAAAATATATACTCCTCATCAATATACACTGATTGTTGTCACTCGTATTTTATGATTATACACCAGATCAGAATGTGGCGCAACAGGTGTTCGCCTCTGTCCTTTTTATAAAGTTTCTGTTGGAAAAGCACGAAAAGCACGTCCGGCTCATAAGCTATAAGGAAATCCCCTTTGAGGTGAACCCTTGAAAACCTTTCTGAAACCGCTTTCTTTTGCGGAAGAGCAGTTCTATCTTCTGCAGCTCCAAAGGGGCGATCCGGAAGCAAAAAATATCCTTATCGAACACAATCTCCGCCTCGTAGCACATGTTGCAAAAAAATATCAGGGATGTGACGAGGATCCGGATGATCTGATCTCCATAGGCACCATAGGTCTGATCAAAGCCATTTCCACCTTTGATCCCAGCCGGACTTCCAAGCTTTCCACTTATGCTGCACGGTGCATTGACAATGAGCTTCTCATGATGTTCCGTGCCCGCAGGAAACGTTCCAGAGAAGTTTCTCTCTATGAACCCATCGGCACAGACCGGGAAGGCAACGAGATCAGCCTTCTCGATATCATTGAAAGTCCACCCGTTGATGTTGTGGATGATTGTTTCAAAAGGGACAGCATTTCCTATCTTCTCCGTTATATCCGGACAGTACTCTCCCCAAAGGAATACCAGGTGATCTGCTGCCGCTACGGTTTGAATGGCCAGGAGCCACTGACCCAGCGAGAGATTGCTGAAAATCTCTCCATCAGCCGCTCCTATGTATCCCGTATCGAAAAGAACGCTCTTCGAAAACTCCGTACTCTTTTTCCTGAAAATCAGTAAAGGGGAGAACGTTCTTTTCGTTCTCCCCTTTACTCTCTTATCCACCCTTTCGGATCATTCACCTCTTCGGAGAATATCAAATACCTCCGGCATCTCAGTCAGTTTCACATAGATCCTCTGCTGAGCATGTGGTGCACTCTCCATAGCTTCGCCCTCTTCATTATAAATGGCTTCCACTGTGACCGGAATATTCCTTCCGTCCGGTTTCATGATCTCGATGGTCTCTCCTACAGAAAACTTGTTTCTCTGTGTCAGTCTTGCCAGACCTCTCTCATCGATCTCTTCTGCAAATCCAAGATATGTGTATTCTCTTACATACGTGTTGCTGTCATAGATCTGGGTATTCTCATCCGGCTTTCCGTAGAAAAATCCGGTGGTAAACTGACGGTAAGTACAGTTTGAGATCTGCTCCTGATACCATGGCATATTCGCATGATATTTTTCCGGACTTTCCATACAGTCGTCAATGGCTTTGCGGTAGGTTCTTGCCACCGTTGCCACATAAAGAGCTGTTTTCATACGTCCTTCGATCTTCAGGCTGTCAATACCGCTTGTAAGGATATCTTCCATATGTTCTACCATACAGAGATCCTTGGAATTAAAAATAAAAGTTCCTCTCTCATTTTCAAATACCGGCATGTATTCTCCCGGACGCTTCTCCTCCACAACAGAATATTTCCATCTGCAGGGATGGGTACAGGCTCCCTGATTGGCATCTCTTCCTGCCATAAAGTTACTGAGAAGACATCTTCCGGAATAGGAAATGCACATGGCGCCGTGGATAAACGTTTCAATCTCCATATCCTCCGGAATATGTGCCCGGATCTCCCGGATCTCTTCCAGAGAAAGCTCTCTTGCACTTACCACACGTTTGGCACCAAGGTTATACCAGAAACGGTAAGTCTCATAATTGGTATTATTTGCCTGTGTACTGATGTGACGCTCAATCTCCGGGCAGATTTCCTTTGCATACATAAAGATTCCCGGATCTGCGATGATCAGTGCGTCCGGTCCGATCTCCTTCAGTTCCTGAAGATATTCCCTTACACCCTCAAGATCACGGTTATGCGCCAGGATGTTTACTGTCACATAAACCTTTACACCATGGGAATGGGCAAATGCGATTCCCTCACACATATCTTCTTTTGAAAAATTCTTAGCCTTTGCACGAAGTCCAAAAGCTTCTCCACCGATGTAAACAGCATCTGCACCATATATGACGGCAACCTTTAAAACCTCAAGGCTGCTCGCCGGAACCAATAGTTCTGGTCGTTTCATAAACCTGTTCTCCTGTTTTTACACTTACAGCCGCTCCGTCTCCAAGAGGAAGCACCGATGTACGAAGCACCGGACTGTGAGTCAGCTGCCAGAGATATTCTCTCATTCTTTTATAGATTGTACGGTTACGCCGTTCCACAAGATAATGAGATTCAATAATATCCCCTTCCTGCAGCACGTTGTCAGATACCAGCACGCTTCCCTCTTTCATCAGTCTCAGCACGTCAGGAAGCCAGTGGATATACTGGCCCTTGGCTGCGTCCATGAAGATCATATCAAAGGTTCCGGTAAGATTCTTCAGGATCTCTCCGGCATCTCCCTCCAGAAGCGTGATCTGTGACTCTCTTCCTGCGCGCCTGAAATTATCCTTTGCGACAGGAATTCTTTTTTCATAATTCTCTATGGTAACAATTTCCATATCTTCCGGCCCATACTCACACATAAGAAGTGTGGAGAAGCCTACGGCAGTCCCCACCTCCAAAATGCGCTTCGGTTGTTTCAGTGCCAGAAGCATCCTCATAAAGCTCTGCATATCTCTCCGGATGATCGGCACCCGGTCTGCAAGTGCCTTTGTCTCCAACTCCTGCAGAAATGGAGTATTCCCCATATCCAGTGAATTGATATAGGTCTGCATGCGTTCTTCTACGATCACTGGCTGTTCGATCCTTCCTTGCTCTCTTCTCCTGACAGCACTGCAATGATCCTGGTCGGTGTATAAGCTGTACTGAGAAGGTATGTACCTGCTTTGATCTGTCCGTGATATGCGGACATTCTTTCCTGTATGGTAAATGCAAGCGCATCCTTGATAAGCCCCTTCTGCTCCAGTGTCTTGCCTACTTTATATGCAGAGGCACCTTCTTTTATGACTACCGTGACCTGCTGTCCCTCTCCCGGGCTCATAGCCTGCTGGTTAAACACATCGTAGCCAAACTGATATGCTGATTTTCCAACCCAGATCAGAAATACGATAATAAAGATATATACAGCTGCTTTAAACACCCCTCCAGCCAGAAAAACGCCGGCCCTGCCAACCTTGTCTCTTGTGTCTGCCATAGTCTTTCCTCCTATAAGTCAGGAATCTGTATGTCGATCCCGTCCACCAGCGTCCTGCATATCCGCTGCATCAGTCTGCACAGTGCAAGCTCAGCATCGAGATAGGCATTTACTTTCAGGTTCTGTCTCAGACTTGCAGACTCCTGGTTGAGCTGTTCCTCGATCTGGAACAGCTCATCCTTATCTGACTGATTCTGCAGTCTGAAATTATCTCCACGGAATTTCATCACTCTGGCCTTCAGCTCAGGATCCGTTTCAAGCTGGGCTGCCTGCTTCTGATATTCCTGATATTCACCGCTTCTGTGCACAGCATCGAGAAGCTTCTCGATCTCCATGCTGATCTCATCCATGAACCTACGCCTCCATAATGATAGGCAGGATCATAGGATTTCTCTTGGTCCGTTTCCACAGATACTCTCCAAGGGCATCCTTGACCTCGGTTTTGATCTTGCCCCAGTCAGTGATATTGTTCTCCAGGCAGGAATCCAGCGCAGTTTCCACAACCTGTCTGGCATGCTCCATAAGATCCTCAGATTCTCTTACATACACAAAACCTCTGGAAACGATATCCGGTCCTGCAAGAACCACATTACTGTGGCGCTCCAGTGTCATAACTACGATCATGATTCCATCTTCTGACAGATGCTGACGGTCACGGAGTACGATATTTCCCACATCGCCAACACCAAGTCCGTCTACGAAGATCGCCCCTGTATGAACGCTTCCTGTCACCTTGGCATCCTGTCCGTCCAACTCCAGAACATTTCCGGAAGAAAGGATAAAAATATTCTCCTTCGGAATTCCCAGATCTTCCACAATGTGCTTCTGTGCAGTCAGATGACGGTACTCACCATGGATTGGAATGGCATATTTCGGTTTTACGAGGGAGTAGATCAGCTTGATTTCCTCCTGGCAGGCATGTCCGGAAACATGGACATCCTGGAAAATAACCTTGGCGCCCTTCATGGACAGCTCATTGATAACCTTGGAAACTGCTTTTTCATTTCCGGGGATCGGATTGGAACTGAAGATGATGGTATCGTTCGGTTTGATGGTAATCTTCTTGTGGATATTGGCTGCCATACGGGAAAGTGCCGCCATGGACTCACCCTGGCTTCCGGTTGTGATCAGAACTACCTTGTCATCCGGATAATTCTTCACCTGATCGATCTCGATCAGAGTATTCTCCGGAATCTGCAGATATCCAAGTTCTGATGCTACAGAAATAACATTGACCATACTGCGGCCTTCCACCGCAACCTTTCTTCCGAAACGGTATGCAGTGTTGATGATCTGCTGCACACGGTCCACATTGGACGCAAAAGTCGCAATGATGATCCTGGATGTACGGTACTCATTAAAAAGATTATCAAATACATGTCCCACCGTACGCTCAGACATGGTAAATCCCGGTCTCTCCGCATTGGTACTCTCACACATCAATGCAAGTACACCTTTCTTTCCGATCTCTGCAAAGCGCTGCAGATCGATGGCATCTCCGAATACCGGTGTGTAATCTACCTTGAAGTCTCCTGTGTGTACCACGATTCCTACCGGAGAGTAAATGGCAAGCGCGGATGCATCCTGGATACTGTGGTTGGTCTTGATAAATTCCACAGCAAAATCTCCGAGATTGATCACCTGTCCGTGTTTTACTTCTTTCAGTTTCGTAGAACGCACAAGATTGTGCTCTTTCAGTTTGTTGCGGATCAGTCCCAGTGTCAGCTTTGTAGCATAGATTGGAACATTGATCTCTTTCAGTACATAAGGAAGGGCTCCGATATGATCCTCGTGTCCGTGGGTGATCACAAATCCCTTAACCTTGGAAATATTTTCCTTAAGATAGGTTACATCCGGGATGACCAGATCGATTCCCAGCATATCATCCTCAGGGAAAGAAAGTCCACAGTCTACCACTACAATACTGTCTTCATACTCAAAAGCGGTGATGTTCATTCCGATCTGTTCCAGACCGCCAAGTGGTATGATCTTAAGTTTTGAGGATGATCTGCGGCTGTTTTTCCGTCCGGATGGTCTGCCGCTGTTCTTAACCGGTCTCTGTGTGTTTCTGCTGCTGTTCTTTACAGCACCGCCTGCGGCTGTTTTCTTCACTGACGGGCGGAATGGTTTATCCTGGCGGTTTTTACCTCCACGATACTGTCTTGTCCTTGATCCGGCATTTTTCTGTCTTGGCACCTGTCTTCTGGTGCCGCCTGCGGAACTTACTGTTCTGCTCTCTGCGTTTCTGTTGTCCTCGTTGTTCTCGCTTTTCAAAAATCGCTCCTCCATTCAAAATTCACGTCATCCAGCATCTGCTGAAAAACCGCATACACGGCCTGAAGCTCACCCTCATCTTCAACCATCTCATAGCAGGCTTCCGTGCTTCCCGGAGCGGAAATGTCCTTCAGAATATATGCGTCTGCTTCCTCATCCTGTGAATCGGACACCAAAAGATAAGTCACACCCGCAATGTTGGTCTGCCCCTCTACGTAAAACTCAGCAGTTGTGCCGTCGTCTGACTGAAATATTATTTTTTCCATATTTAATTCTTCCTTATCCGTTCTTGTAAAAATATCTGTATTTCCGGGTTATGATTCCGATTCTTCCTGCTGCTCTTTCTTATGTGCGGCAGCATCCAGATATCCCTGCAAAATAAAGACTGCTGCTACTTGATCCAGATACTGCTTGCGGTCTTCCTTATGCACGCCGGTCTCTTCCAGGGTGCGGTCCGCCGCCATGGTAGTCAGTCTTTCGTCCCACATAATAACAGGCAGGCCTGTACGTCTCTCCAGCATTTCCTTGAATTCCAGAGATTTCTCGGCCCGCTCTCCTACGGTATTGTTCATGTTCTTCGGATATCCCAGAACGATCTCCGTAACCTGATACTCCGAAATGATCTCTTCAATACGTGCCAGTGTACGACGAAGCTTGTTTTCCTGCTTGCGCCATACGGTTTCCACACCTTGGGCTGTCAGACCAAGGGGATCGCTCACTGCAACCCCAACGGTCTTCGAGCCATAGTCCAGTCCCAGTACTCTCATATTACCGTTCCCAGGACTTATTCTTGATATACTCGGTGAGAAGCTCCTCTACCAGCTCATCACGCTCCACCTTCATGATCATGCTTCTCGCACCCTTGTGGCTTGTGATATAGGTCGGGTCTCCCGACATAATATATCCTACGATCTGATTCACCGGATTGTATCCCTTCTCATCCATTGCATTGTACACCAGATCCAGGACTTCTTTTACCTGAAGCTCCTGATCCGGTTTTGTTCTGAAATACTGTGTATTTCCCAGATTATTCTCTGCCATTGTCTCTCACGTCCTTAAAATATATTCTTTTTTATTTTAATATAAATTTACATAAATTACAATCTTAAATTTAACGAGGATTGCGAATACAAACTGTCAACGTTACTGTTCACTCCGTTCTCAGTAACACGCTTCGCAAAATATTACCAGTGAACAAACAACCTTTCAACATACGATCCCGTTCTTCACTCCACGGCTTCACCGGTCATGATATGCTCTTCAAGAAAGCCTTCTGCCTTTACGATTACGATATCATTTACGCCATAAGCTTCCGATTTCGGTACAGCAGTTTTTATATACTCCCGGCTGTGTCCCAGATACCAGGTCCGTCCATCCTTTGTATACTCTTCCTCGATCAGTACCTCCAGGTTTTTGCCAAGCATGGATTTCTCATAATCCCCTGCATGACGATGATGCAGCTCGATCATCTTCTCACTGCGGAAGGATTTCTCCGCCTCTGTCAGCTGTCCGTCCATGGCAGCCGCCTTTGTTCCCTGTCTTCTGGAATATTTGAAGATATGAGTCTCGTAAAAACGGATGCTGTCCACAAAATCATAGGATTTCCGGAATTCTTCCTCCGATTCCTGCGGAAAGCCTACGATCACATCCGTTGTCAGTGCCGGATTTCCATACACTTCTCTTAAAAGCTCACAGCGCTCTCTGTATTCCCCGCTTCTGTATCTGCGGTTCATCCTCTCCAGGGTCTCATCACAGCCACTCTGCAGGGAAAGATGGAAATGCGGGCATACCTTCGGCAGCGCCGCGATCCCTTCCGCAAATTCTCTTGTAACGATTCCCGGTTCCAGCGATCCCAGACGGATACGCCTGATTCCTTCGATCTCATGCACAGCACGGATCAGAGAAAGCAGTGTCTCTTTTTTCTCCTCCGGGAAATCCACTCCATAGGAGCTTAAATGGATTCCTGTAAGGACCACTTCCTTATACCCTTTTTCCGCAAGTGCACGGACCTCTTTCAGCACACTTTCAATATTCCGGCTTCTGACACGGCCTCTTGCATAGGGAATGATACAGTACGTACAGAACTGATTGCATCCGTCCTGAACCTTGATATATGCCCTTACATGTTCTGCTGTATGATCAATGGAAAGTTCCTCATACTCTTTTGTCTGATTGATCTTGATCACATGGGAACCATGGCCCGGTTTGTTTTCCGCATATTCGGACAGTGCCTCCACAATATTGATCTTCTGGTTATTTCCCAGAACAAGATCAATAGCTTCGTCTTTTTCCAGTTTCTCGCCACCGGTCTGTACATAACAGCCCGTTGCCACCACGATCGCTTCCGGATTCATTTTTTTTGCTTTGTGGAGCATCTGTCTTGATTTTCTGTCTGCAATATTGGTTACTGTGCAGGTATTGATCACATAAATATCCGCTCCCGGCTCAAAAGGCACGATCTCATATCCCGCCTCCTCCAGAAGCTGCTGCATGGCCTCGATCTCATAGGCATTTACTTTGCAGCCCAGATTGTGTAATGCAACTTTATTTCCCATTTTTCCTCACTTTTTTTACACTTTAACTAATTATTAGAACAATTTTTATCTCTTTTCACCTTGACTTTTTGGGTACTGACAGGTAAGATGAAAGCTGTAAAACAACAAAAATTTATCAAGGGAGGTTATTATAATGAAAACAGCTAAAATCTCACTGAATTCCATCGATAAGGTGAAAGCATTCGTAAACGAGATCAGCAAATTCGACTGCGATTTTGATTTAGTATCCGGAAGATATGTGATCGATGCAAAATCTATTATGGGTATCTTCAGCCTGGATCTTTCCAAGCCGATCGACCTCAACATCCATGCAGATGGCGCTGCTCTGGATAACGTAATGCAGATTATTTCCAAATATACAATCGACTAATCTATACTGTATATTTGAGAGGAACTGTATCGGATACAGTTCCTCTTTTTTCATGCTTTCAGAATTCTTCTGTTCTCAATGAACTCCCTTTTCCTGATATATCGGTAATTCCAGGGAACCTCTGCAGCGAGGTTCCCTGTTTGTTTTTTCTTATCTAAAACGGATCACTGAATTTCAATGATCTCTGTGGTATTCAGAGCCGTTTCCATAAGCTCATCGATCTTCTCAGAAAGCTTCTGTTCAGAACGGCGGATCACCTTAAGATTCGGCTTTGTTACAGGATGTTTCGCTACAAAGATGGTACAGCAATCCTCAAACGGCTGAATAGAAGTCTCAAAGGTATCGATCTTTCTGGAAATACGGACGATCTCCTCTTTATCAAAGCCGATCACCGGACGATATACCGGAAGTGTGCAGACCTCATTTGTAGAAGCAAGGCTCTGTAAGGTCTGGCTTGCAACCTGTCCGATGCTCTCACCTGTAATAAGTCCGAGACAACGGTCTTTTTTAGCGAAATGCTCGGCAATACGCATCATATATCTTCTCATGATAATAGTAAGCTCATCATGAGGACACTGATCATAAATATAAAGCTGTATATCTGTAAAGTTAACTACATGGAGACGGATCGGTCCGCTGTATTTGGCTACCAGGCGGGCAAGATCCACTACCTTCTGTTTTGCGCGCTCACTGGTGTAGGGCGGTGCATGGAAATATACCGCATCGATCTTGACACCACGTTTTGCGATCATATAGCCGGCAACCGGACTGTCGATCCCACCGGAAAGAAGAAGCATGGCTTTTCCGTTTGTTCCGATGGGCATTCCGCCTGCGCCCGGAATGGTCTGGGAATATACGTAAATCTTGTCACGGATCTCAACAGAAAGATCCAGCTCCGGATGATGAACATCTACACTCGCCTCCGGGAACGCATCCAGGATACGTCCGCCAAGCTCAGCGCTGACTTCCATGGAGCTGATCGGATAGGATTTCTTTGCGCGGCGTGTCCAGACCTTGAAGCTTCCGTTAAAGTCCGGATGCCACTGCTTCATATAACCCACAACATCTTCGGCAAGCTTCTCAAAGCCCTGTTCTTCATAGATCATAACCGGACAGATGCCTACAATACCGAATACATGCTGCAGCGCATCTACAGCCTCATCGTAATCATAATTCTCCGGGCAGAATACATAAACTCTTCCCTGCTCTTTTTTTACTTCAAAATCTCCCTCGATCTTGGAGAGTGCGATCTCCATCTGATGTACGAGAGCATCTTCAAAACGATAGCGGTTTTTTCCCTTAAGGGCAATTTCCGCATATTTGATCAGAAATGCATGTACTAACATAAAAATCCCTTTCTTCTGTATTCTCTATCGACGTGCATACCTGCGCAGCATCGGAATTGTTTTTCCCAGTGCTTCCAGGCAGTAATCTACCTCTTCAAAGGTATTTTCCTCACAGAAGCTGATGCGGACGGTACTTTCCACATCGGCTCTGCTCAAGCCTATAGCTGTCAGTGTTGCACTTGGTTTTCTCTTATGACTGGAGCATGCACTTCCTGCGGAAATATATACTCCGAATTCTTCCAGCGTATGGAGAAGAACCTCACTCCGTACTCCGTGGAAGGTTACACTCATGATGTGTGGCGCTCCCTCCATTAACGGCATTCCGTTGACAGTGATATCGCCAAGCTTTGAAAGTCCCTCTGCCATCCGCTCCTTCAGAGCATAGAGGTGCTGTATCTTTTTATCAAAATCTGTGTATACCATATCTGCGGCAACGCCAAGGCCTGCGATTCCCGGCACATTGTCTGTTCCGGAACGCATACCGTTCTGCTGTCCGCCGCCAAGGATCTGCGGCTGTACTCTTACTTTTTCGTTAATATAGAGAAAGCCTACGCCCTTTGGTCCATGGATCTTGTGGCTGCTCACGGAAAGAAGATCGATCCCCAGCTTTTTCGGATAGATACGATACTTTCCGAACGCCTGGATGGCATCTACATGAAAAAGTGCTTTCGGACTTTTTTCATGGACAAGCTTTCCGATCTCTTCTACCGGCATCACGGCTCCCACCTCATTGTTCACGTACATCACAGACACCAGAATGGTATCCGGACGAAGAGCCGCTTCCAGTGCATCCAGCTTTACAACGCCCTGATGATCCACAGGAAGAATGGTCACCTCATAGCCCTGTTCCTTCAGATAAGCAAAAGGCTGGGCCACTGCTGCATGCTCTACTGCAGTTGTGATGATATGGTTTCCCATACGCTTGTTAGCTTCCACACCACCGATGATAGCAAGGTTATCCGATTCTGTTCCACCGGAGGAAAAAAGAATCTCTTTTTCATTCACTTTCAGTAATTTTGCAAGGGTCTGGGCACTTCTGCGGACATAATTCTCCGCTTCCATTCCCTTTTTATGCATGGCAGAAGGATTTCCGAAATCTTCTGTCATGGTTTTGCAGACAATATCCTTTACTTCATCGAAGCATCTCGTTGTCGCGGAATTGTCAAAATATGCTTCCATAATCTATTCATCCTCCAGTTGAAACATCAGAACAGAAAGTACTGCGAGCCCCGCGGTTTCTGTCCGTAAGATCCGGTGTCCCAGGGTGATGGGTTTCGCACCGGCTTCCATGGCATCTGCCACTTCCTGCTCTTCAAAGCCACCCTCAGGGCCGATAAAGACACCTATGCTTTTTCCCGGTTCGATCGACCGGATCAGTTCTTTCGTCTCTTTCATTCCCTTTGCAAGCTCATAAGGGATCAATAGAACATCCAGTTCTTTTGCATAGACAAGGGCTTCTTTAAAGGTCATCACAGAATGTACCTCCGGCACCAGCATACGCTTGGACTGTTTTGCCGCACTTTCTGCGATCTGCTGCCAGCGGGATACTTTTTTTTCTGCTTTTTTGTTATCCAGTTTTACCACGCAGCGCCTGGTTGAAACAGGAACAACAGAATATGCTCCAAGCTCTACTGCCTTCTGGATGATCAGCTCCATCTTATCAGCCTTCGGCAGTCCCTGAAAAAGATAAATACGGTTCTGCAGCTCATAATCCGGCTCCTGTACATAGAGGATATGAAGCAGGACTTCATTCTCCCCTGCGTTTTCGATCACACAGTGATATTCTTTTTCCTTATCGCTAATCCAGAGCTCCTCGTCTTTTTTCATGCGGAGCACATTGACAATATGATTGACATCATTTCCTGTGATACGGATCTCATGTCTGTCCCTGTCGATCTGATGAGGTTCCACAAAAAATCGCTGCATGAGATCAGTCCTTTCTTGCTGTCACAGATACCCACTCGCCCTGATGAGTCACCTCAACAAGCGTCAGTCCGGCGTCTTTTACAGCCTTCACTACGACATCCTCCTTTACATCCAGAATGCCTGATGTAATGTAGTAAGCGCCCTTTTTCATCTGTGCAACGATCACCGGTGTCAGCGGTACCAGAACATCTGCCAGAATGTTTGCAGTTACGATATCATATTTCTCATATCCGACCTGATCCTGAACTTCTTTGTCATCGATGATATTTCCGATCATCATGTCAAAGGATTTCTCCTCGATCTGGTTGGCCTCCTTGTTCTCAGATACTGCCGGAACTGCACAGGGATCAAGATCTGTACCAACCACATGACCTGCACCAAGCTTCAGTGCAACGATCCCCAGGATTCCACTTCCGGTTCCCACATCAAGGATCTCCATTCCCGGCTTCACAAATTTCTTCAGCTGACGGATCACAAGCTGTGTGGTCTCATGCATTCCTGTACCAAAGGCAGTTCCCGGATCAATGTGGAGGATCATCTTGTCCTTATCTTCTGCCTTCACTTCTTCCCAGGACGGTACGATCAGAATATCGTCTACATAGAACTGATGGAAGTACTGTTTCCAGTTATTGATCCAGTCCTTGTCCTCTGTCTGGGACTCTGTGATAGTGGCTTCTCCGATATCCACAAAGCTTCTTAAATCTTCCAGGGCTTCTTTTACATCTTTCAGGATGGCTTCTGTATCTGCATCCTCTTCCAGATAGAAATTCAGATATGCGATCCCGTCATCTGCTGGTCCCTCCGGCATGATATCCACAAACATCTGTGCCTTATCCTCATCGGTCAGCGGCTGCTTGTCCTGAATCTCCACACCTTCAATCCCCACCTCGGCAAGTGTACAGATCACAATATCCTCTGCCTCTGTTTTTGTCTTAAGTGTAAAACGGTTCCATTTCATATTTTATATCTCCTTATGCTGTATACACATTTACGGATTTTCATTCCAGTCTGTCGCCTGTTTTCTATTGTCCCGAAAACGGGCACTTCTTTTAATATACACGAATACAGAAAAAAAAGAAAGAGGCTTTTTGCGCCTCTTTCCTGTTTTATGTTCATTTATTCCTCAAATATTTCCTTTACTTTCTCACGGAAACCTTTTTTCTTCTTTTCTGTTTTTTCAGATTTTTCGGAAGTCTCGGCTGTACTGTCTGCTGCCGGACGGTTGCCGCATGCCGCATCAAAAGCCTCCAAAGCTTTCTTTGCCTCCTCATTAAGGTTAGTCGGAGTCTGGACTACCAGGGTTACATAGTGATCACCACGAACATTCTTGTTACGTAATGACGGAACACCTTTGCCCTTCAGACGGATCCTTGTATCAGTCTGTGTTCCCGGCTTCACCTCATAGGCAACCTCACCGTCTACCGTATTGATACGCATCTCCCCGCCAAGTGCAGCCTGTGCAAATGTGATCGGAGCTGTTGAAAAGATATTCATATCCTGTCTCTGGAAGATCGGATGACGGGCTACATTTACCTCCACCAGGAGATCTCCTCTCGGTCCGCCGTTGGTTCCCGGTTCGCCTTTTTCGCGGATACGGATACACTGACCATTATCAATACCTGCCGGTACAGATACCTGGATCTTCTTTCTGGAAGAGGTATATCCGGTTCCATGGCAGGCATTGCATTTGTCCTTGATCACCTTACCGGTTCCATTACAGTCCGGACAGGTCTGAACATTACGTACCATACCAAACATGGACTGCTGAGTGTAAACGATCTGACCCTGGCCTTTACATTTCGGACATGTGACCGGTGATGTTCCAGGTTTCGCTCCGGTTCCGTGACATGTGGTACACTCATCCTTCAGAACGATCTCCAGCTCTTTCTCGCATCCGAAAACCGCTTCCTCAAAAGTAATGTTCACACGTGCACGAAGGTTGGCGCCCTTCATCGGTCCGTTGTTGGCCCGTCTGTTTCTGCCTCCGCCGCCGAAAAGGTCTCCGAAGATATCTCCGAAGATGTCTCCCATATCTGCGCCGTTGAAGTCAAATCCGCCAAAGCCGCCGGCTCCGCCTCCACCGCCGTTTTCAAATGCCGCATGACCAAACTGATCATACTGTCTTCTCTTGTCGGCATCACTTAAAACGGAGTAAGCCTCTGTCGCCTCTTTGAATTTCGCTTCAGCCTCTTTATCACCCGGATTTACATCCGGGTGATATTTCTTGGCCAGCTTACGATATGCTTTTTTTAATGTTGCGTCATCGGCGTTTTTATCCACACCTAAGACTTCATAATAATCTCTTTTATCAGCCATTGTAATTATTTCCTACTTGTCTTAGACTTCCTTGTAATCAGCATCTACAACATCATCGCCGTATCCTGCTTCATTTCCGCCCTGGGCACCAGCGTTTCCGCCCATGTTACCCATATCCGGTCCAGGACCAGCCTGACCCTGAGCTCCCTGAGTCTGCTCATACATCTTGGAAAACAGCTTCTGAGCGCTCTCCATCATCTTCTCCTGTGCAGCTTTGATGTCTGCAACCTGAGAATCAGTAAGCTCCTGTGCATTTGCTGTCTGTGCAAGAAGATCCTTCAGTGCATTGAGGTCTGCCTCAACACTTGCTTTATCATTTGCATCAAGCTTGTCGCCTGCTTCCTTCAGAGCATTCTCAACCTGGAATACCATGGAGTCTGCATTGTTTCTTGTATCGATTGCCTCTTTACGTTTCTTATCCTGAGCCTCGAACTCAGCTGCTTCTTTGACAGCTTTGTCGATATCGGAATCGGACATGTTAGAACCAGCTGTGATCGTGATGTGCTGCTCCTTACCTGTTCCAAGATCCTTAGCAGATACATTAACGATACCGTTGGCATCGATGTCAAATGTTACCTCGATCTGCGGAACACCACGACGTGCTGGCGGGATTCCATCCAGACGGAACTGGCCGAGGGATTTGTTGTCTTTTGCGAACTGACGCTCACCCTGTACAACGTTGATATCTACAGCTGTCTGGTTGTCTGCTGCTGTGGAGAAGATCTGGCTCTTCTTTGTAGGAATTGTAGTATTTCTCTCGATCAGACGAGTTGCGATACCACCCATTGTCTCAATGGACAGAGACAGCGGAGTAACATCCAGAAGAAGGATATCACCGGCACCTGCATCACCTGCAAGTTTACCACCCTGTACGGAAGCACCAAGTGCAACACACTCATCCGGATTCAGGTTCTTGCTCGGCTCTTTGCCTGTTAACTGTCTTACCTTATCCTGTACTGCCGGGATACGGGAAGAACCACCAACCAGAAGTACCTGGCCAAGCTCGGAAGCTGTGATACCTGCATCAGACAGTGCACGGCGAACCGGCTCAGCAGTCATCTCTACAAGGTCATGTGTCAGCTCATCAAATTTAGCTCTTGTAAGGTTCATATCAAAATGCTTCGGTCCCTCAGCTGTAGCTGTGATGAACGGAAGGTTGATGTTTGTTGTTGTTGCAGAAGAAAGCTCTTTCTTAGCCTTCTCAGCTGCCTCTTTCAGTCTCTGAAGAGCCATCTTGTCGTTGCTTAAGTCTACGCCCTCTGTTCGCTTGAACTCGGAAAGCATGTAATCTGTAACCTTCTTATCAAAGTCATCTCCACCAAGACGGTTATTACCAGCTGTGGAAAGAACCTCGATAACGCCATCACCGATCTCGATTACGGATACATCGAATGTACCGCCGCCAAGGTCGTATACCATGATCTTCTGCTCTTTCTCATTGTCAAGACCATATGCAAGAGCTGCTGCTGTAGGCTCGTTGATGATACGTTTTACATCAAGACCTGCGATCTTACCTGCATCTTTGGTAGCCTGACGCTGGGCATCGTTGAAGTAAGCCGGAACTGTGATAACTGCCTCTGTTACTTTCTCACCAAGATATGCCTCTGCATCCTTTTTCAGTTTCTGAAGGATCATTGCTGAGATCTCCTGTGGAGAATATTTCTTGTCATCGATGGTTACACGGTAATCGGTACCCATCTCTCTTTTGATAGAGGAGATCGTTCTGTCTGCATTTGTAACTGCCTGACGTTTTGCAGGCTCACCTATCAGACGCTCTCCTGTTTTTGTGAATGCTACAACGGATGGTGTTGTTCTTGCGCCTTCTGTATTTGCGATAACTGTCGGCTGTCCACCTTCCATTACGGCTACACAGCTGTTTGTTGTACCTAAGTCAATACCAATAATCTTTCCCATGATTTTTTCCTCCTGTTTTAGTCTGTATCTGTAAAATTACAACTTGTTAACAATTAATCAGTTAGCAACTTTTACCATGCTGTGGCGTACTACAAAATCCTTATAAGTGTAACCTTTCTGGAATTCTTCCACCACGATGTTCTCTCCAACCTCTTCATCCTCCACATGCATCACTGCATTATGGAAATCCGGGTTGAATTCCTTTCCAACTGCTTCGATCGGCTTCACACCAAGCTCATCCAGTGTTGTGGTAAGCTGCTTGTAGATCATTTTCATTCCATCTGCAAAAGCATCGCCTTCCTGTGCCTGTGCAAGACCTCTTTCGAAGTTATCCACAACCGGCAGGATCTTTTCAACGATCTCTTTTGCTCCGATGATGTACATGCTGGATTTTTCTTTTTCCGTTCTTTTACGGAAATTATCAAATTCAGCCATGGTACGCTTCAGGCGATCGGTAAGTTCCTCCACCTTCTGCTCAGATTTATCTTTTTTCTTCTTTCCGAAGAAGGAAGCTTTTGATTTTTCTTCTTTTTTATCCTCTGAGGCAGCTTCTTCGCCTGGAGTATTGTTTTCTTCCTCCGGCAGATCTTCTCCCTCCGGTGTCAGGTTTTCTTCTTCCTGATCTCCGTCAGTTACGGGGATTTCCTTCTCCGCTTCCTGCTCTTCGGATGTTTTCTTTGTCTCCTCCGACACTTTTTTTCTACCGCCTTTCTAAGTTTTCTTCTTTTTCAAAACGTCATCCAGATGATTCTTCAGTTCCTTCAGACTGTCCACTACATTCTCATAATCCATTCGTTTGGGACCGATGATCCCGATGGTTCCGTACATTCCGTCTCCCAGTTCATATCTGGCAGTTACAATGCTGCAGTCCTTCATGGTCTGGATCGGCATCTCATCACCGATGTAAACCTGGATTCCTGTATTCTCTCCATCTGACATCTGTTCTTTTACAAGATCGGCAAGTTCATGCTTCTCCTCAAATGCGGAAATCAGCTCCGTTGCCTTCTCTTTATCGGCAAGCTCCGGATACTTGAAGATGTTCGTTGCACCTGAAGTATAGATCTCCATATCTTCCTCTTCCACATGAATGGTGGCTGCCACTGCATCCAGAACCGTTGCCACCACACCGCTGTGGCTGCCTGCCTGTTCCTTCAGTCTGGCGATCATCCCAAGGTTGATATCCTGGATTGGGATCCCATTGAGATTGGTGTTAAGAAGAAGATTCAGTTTCAGGATCGTCTGGTCGTCCATTTCCTCATCCAGATTGATGATCTGGTTCCGGACTGTGTTGTTGTCACTGACAACCACTGCCACAAGCTGAAGCTCGCTCATTCTCGACAGCTGGATGAACTTGATCTTGTTGCCGCTGTACTGCGGAACGGAAACCATGGTAGCATAGTTGGTATTGGAAGCAAGAACCTTCGCAACCTTCTTAAGCACCTTATCCATCTTATCTGTCTTCTCAATGATCAGATCTCGCAGCTCTGCAACCTCTGCTTCCTTCTCCTTCATCAGCTCATTGACGTAAAGTCTGTAGCCCTTATCTGAAGGAATCCTTCCTGCTGAGGTATGAGGCTGGACGATATAGCCCATATCTGTCAGGTCTGACATTTCATTTCGGATCGTTGCGGAACTTACATTGAGATCCGCATACTTGGAAATGGTCCTGGAACCAACCGGTTCTCCGGTCTCCATATAGGTCTTGATGATTGCTTTTAAGATTTTTTGCTTGCGCTCATCCAACACCTCTTCCATGAAGCCATCTCCTTTCCTTTTTATTCTTTCCTGACGGATGTTGATTCTTTTTTTATATCTGTTAGCACTCATTTTAGTGGAGTGCTAACATCTACAGTCTTTAAGATATCACCATGTAAAATATTTGTCAATATGTTTTGAAAAAAAGTTCTTATTTTTTCAAAACAAAAAAAGCATCAGTACGATGCTTTTTTGTAATACTGGTCTATGCAGTCCTGTGCCCCGGCAAAAAATTCCGCTTCTGTTTTCTGTCCCAGCACATATTTCTGAAATTCCGTTCCCATGGACGAAACAGCTTCTATGGAATCGGCACACAGTGGTCTTGCCTTCAGCTTATAATCTTTCAGATATTGCCGGATCATTTCAATGCCATCCAGATCAAAATTCTTATCCTCGATCACATCCAGTCTTGCCGGACACATTTTTGTCAGCTGTCCGTAATTTTTACTGGCCTCATATCCGGACACATACTGAAGGAACTTCAGAGCTGCTTCTTTATGATCAGAATTTTTATTCAGTACATACTGCCAGGTTGCGACATTGGTCACCTTCTTGGCAAATTCCGGAAATAGTGCCATATGGATCTTATCTTTTCCATATACGCCTGCATTCTGAAAGGTCCTCAACGCACCGGTATACATGAACATACATCCATACTGGCCGTTTATAAATTTTTCATTCAGCTGATCATGCTGGTCGATCAGATTCTCCTCTGATATCATCCCTGTATCCAGCATTCGCTTCATATATTCTGCCGCTTCTCTGGTTTTCGGATCCGTCCAGTCTGTATAATCTCCTCCGAAAAAATTGACATACTCGCTGATACTGTTATATATGTAGGAAATCTCCCATGCATCCCCGTATGCATATTTTCCCGTATTCTGAAGCTTTTTCTGAAGGATCTCAAGATCACTGAAACCGGAGAGTCTGTCCAGACCAGCCTGATCCAGCAATCCCTGGTTCACCCAGAATGCCATGATATCCATCCTGAACGGTACCGAAAAAATATGTCCGTCTGACATGCATATTTCTTTCAGGTATTCCTGTGGAAAATTCGCCGCTGTCTCCTCTGTCATAACCGTATCTTCCAGCGGAAGAAGAAATCCCTTATGCTTAAATTCGGATATCATCTCATCATTTACTGTGATCAGATCAACAGAATCATCTCCTGATGTCAGAAGAGTTGCTATTTTGGCCTGGCGATTGTCCGCATTAGACGGACATTTTTCGATATGGATCTCTATTCCAAGATCCTTTTCCGCCTGACTGATAAAAGAATCAAAGCCCTCTGTGTCTGCATCCACATGAAGGATCGTCAGTTCCTGTCTATTCTCCGGCACAATATCAGATGCAGTCTCCTTCTTCTGGGCTCCACATCCTGTCACTGCCAGAGCCAGGGCAAATACCCCGCAAAATACCTGTTTTTTCAATCTCTACCACCCTTTTTATCTGGGCCATCTATCCTCTTTTGACATCAACGGCTGGAACGGTGCATGAGGAAGTGTCTGATACCAGTACGCTACACTTGCCACATCATCCTGTCGTTCAAACAGGCCACGGTATCCGACACCTATCTGCTGAATCGTAACGCGAAGATCCTCTTCAAAGCAGATCGGATCCTGTAAATGCCATCTGTAAAAGCCTCGCATTGGCGGGCAGTCATCATTATGATAAAAATTGTGGATCAGTTCGTCATGGGCAGAATAATACGGATATCCCAGATATGGTGTGTTATAATTCTGTTCCACGGTTTTTCCATCCACCTGTTTGGCAAAGCTCCAGGAACCTCCAAAGTAATCTTCCGTTCCTGTTCCGCAGATGGTCGGATACTCCTCATCTCCGTCAATATAAAACTTCATTTCTCCCTCGCCCCACCAGTAACGTTCCAGTGTGGTAAGTGCCATATAGGTTCCTATATAATGGCCTTTTCCTTTTACTCCATCCAAAATTGTATAATCTTTTGTTTTTTCTGTCAACCGTTCCCGTCTCCACTGCGCATGGAAATAAGCAATATCGTCCGGAAGCTCATCATAGAGACAGTAATCTACCTGATAAAAGAAAGCCGGGATTTTATTTGCATGCTGGTTTTCCAGTGTGATCTTTGCTTTCTTCTTAAACGGCATCGGAAAATAGCAGTTAAAGCCCCTGTTTGGAACAACAGCCACCGGAACAGAATTTACAAAACATTCTCTTCCGAATCCGCAGCAGAAGAAATCACCCAGAGGACTTTCCACGGAAGGAGTTTCCTCGTCATCCCAGTACATACGGATCACAAGATCTCTCAGTACAAAGCAATCTGCCTCTGTAGTCTTGTTATCAACGGTGATCCAGATATGATTGATCTGTCCCGGTCCTTCCATTTCTGCCAGAGTTACCACAGTTCCCGGCTCAATATCCTTAAGACACGGGCTTCCTTTTCTGGATGGTCCCAGATGACTTGCAGCCATACCGCCTCTGCCTTTTTCTCCATGCGGATTTTCCGCGTTGATCGCACGGCTTTTTCCATGCTTTGCAAGTGCGATTCCTCCCAGTCCGCCTGTAAATGCCTGATACATATCTGTTTTCTCCTCTCTTTTGGAAATTAAAAATATTTACGCTTTTACTCCACCTGCCATGATACCATCCATGATCTGTTTCTCAAAAACAGCTACAAAGATAATGATCGGAAGAAGGATGATCCATCCCATGGCGCTGACCAGATCCCACGGAACTCCATACATATTGTCACGTAACGGAAGCTGTACGATGGAAACGGAAAGTACCTGAATACCGTTTGAATAAAACAACGGTGTGAAAAAGTTATTCAGACAGGTAATAAAGTTGATAATGCAAACCGTAGCGATCGCCGGCTTCATCAGCGGCAGAACGATCGTAAACAGTCTCTGTGAAAAAGATGCGCCGTCAATAGCAGCTGCCTCCTCCAGTGAGATTGGGATCTCACCGACAAAGTTTCTGAGGATCAGAACCGTAAACGGTATAACGGTACTGATATAAAGAAGGATAAGTCCCGGATATGTATCATACAGCTTTACCTTCTGCATAAACTCATACAGCGGGCGGGCTGTGACAACCTCAGGGATCAGCATGGTAGCCAGAACAAATGCAAATGCAACAGAAACTCCCTTTGAATTAAATCTTGAGAAACCATAGGCAGCCATTGCACACAGCACGGTACTGATCACAAGTGTAAGGCCGACGATCAGAACTGTATTTCCGATCTTTGAAAGCAGTCCTACATTCTGTATCAGGAATTTATAGCTTTCCAGTGTAGGATGATCCGGAAGATAATCGATCGGTGTTTTAAACAGTTCTCCAGCCGGTGTGATCGAAGAAATAAAGATCCAGTAGACCGGGAACAGAATCAGAAAAGCCACGACTGCAAACAGAACCCATCTTCCAACGGCTACCACTCCATGATAAACATTATATTTTCCTGTATTCTTCACGATAATTCCCCCTAACTGTCAAACTTATTCATAACACGTATATTCAGCCAGCTGAAGATCGCCATTACAACAAACAGCAGCATAGCCAGCGCCGAAGCATATCCTACGTTTAGATTTGTAAATGCTTCTGTTGTGATTCTGTATGCGATCAGCGCAGTATCCTCTCCAGGGCCTCCGGATGTCATGGAATAAACCAGATCGAAGGTTGTCAGTCTCCAGAGTGTGAACGGAATACATAAAGTCAGGACATTTTTTGTGATCAGCGGAAGTGTGATCCGGAAAAAGCTCTGGATCCCGTTTGCACCGTCTACCTTTGCTGCCTCATAGATATCGCCGGAAATAAACTGAAGTCCGGAAAGTACAAGAATTGCAAAGAACGGAAGGTCCTTCCACAGGTCCATTGCAATTACCGCTGCTCTTGCAGTACCTGTATTGATCAGCCAGCTGTTCTGGTAACCCGGTACAAACCAGCGGATAAAATCATTGATCAGACCATAATCATTGTTAAATGCCCATTTTGCAGCCATACCGGCTACTACTGCAGGCATAGCCCACGGGATCAGCACGATGGTCCTCAGAAAACGGCGACCTTTGAATTTCATATTCAGGATCAGTGCCAGGATAACTCCGAGGAGCACATGCAGGATCATGGAAGCAACCACAAATATTGCCGTAAAGCTGATCGATGTGAGCACTTTAGGATCAGAAAATACCTTCAGGTAATTCTTGAAGCCTATAAATTCATTGATACCTGCAAGGATACTGATATTAAAGAAGCTGTTTTTTACAGTCATCAGAATGGGATATACTGTTGTAAAACCTCGAATCAGTACAACTGGCAGGATCAAAAGCCACGGTATCCACTTCATAGTTTTTTTGCTTATTGTCATGGAACTTTCCTCCCTGTTCATCAGGCAATGTAAAGCAGACTTTTACCTCTGCTTTACATTGCTGTTTTTTTATATCTTTTACTTATACATATCTACCACATCCTGAGCCTTCTTGCAGAACTCATCAACTGTGATCTCGTCTTTCATACAGGACTGGAAGATTGTTCCCATATCGCTGATAAATTCCATTGTCTGTGCCACCATCGGACGTCCCTGTACATTGCATTCATTTGCATATCTGCTGTACATTTCTTTTGCCGGGTCAGAATCCGGAACTACCTTCTCTGCAACATCCTTTCTTGCAGGATATCTGTCAAATGCTTTATAGGAAGCTTCCATTCCGCCTTCATCAGCCATATACTGGAGGAATTTCACAGCTGCATCTTTATTCTTGGATGCTTTGTTGAGAACATAGTTCCAGGAATCTGTAAAGATTGCACGCTCTCCCTTACCGCTGAAATCCGGTACCATTTCCATGTGGATCTTATCTGCGCCAAGCATATCTGCCTTTGCATAATCTGTTCCAAGGCCCCACATGAACCAGCATCCGTATTTTCCGTCATTGATCTTCGGATTCATCTGGTCATATTTATCTGCAATCTGTTCGATGGATGTTTCTTTATTAGCAACCAGATCGTGAAGGAACTGAACTGCTTCCTTGTTTTCCTCTTTGGTCCAGTCAAAATAATCGCCGCCGAACATGTTTACAAACTGTGCAAGCTCGTTAAATGCATAGGTTTTCTCCCAGGAACCGCCGTAGCCGAATCTTCCGTCCTTGGAAACAGCCTTCATATACTTCATGAAATCCTCTTTTGTATCAATGGATTTGATTCCGACCTCATCCATGATCTCCTGATTTACCCAGAATGCAAGATATCCTGTATAGCCTGGAACACCGACGATGTTTCCGTCCTTATCTGTGATCATATCCTTTACATATCCCTGAGCAAACTGATCAATGATATCATCTGTCATTACTGTATCATTCAGTCCTTCCAGCCATCCGGAATTTTTAAATGCCGCGCTCATCTCATCGTTGATCTCAATGACATCCACGGAAGTATCTCCTGTGGAAAGCATTGTGGTGATCTTCTGCTGACGGGTATCTGTATCTGTAGGTGCCGCAATTACATTAATGTTCAGGCCCGTGGCATCTTCCACATTTGCAAGCCAGTCCTCAAAATCCGGGTCTGTGGTGTTGACGCTGTATAAGGTAAGATCATATTTTTCCTTTGCGGAAACAGTAACCACGTTACCTGCCATACCCACAACCATCGCTGCTGCCAAAACTGCACTCATTACTTTTTTCTTCATATCTTTCTTCCTTTCTGGACATTTTCGTGTTTGTCCACACCTGTTTTTGATGGTTTAAGGATACCAGAGAGCCCCCTCATTCTAAATACAATATTTTATGATTTATTTATATTATTTTTCGTTCTCTTGTATTTTTGTTGTTAATTTTTTATAATCCTTTTATATAATCTATATTTGTAACGGCTTTTTTCACAGCTGAATTCGGTTTCATTAATTTGTTTTTGACATAAAGGAGAATATGTACTATGAAATTCCACAAATGTATCCCACCCAGTTTTTCCTCATTTCGCTATAAGCTCCTGCTCGCATTTCTGATTGCAACTATGGTACCTCTGATTTCCCTGACCTTCATCAGCTATCACATTTCCTATAACATTGCCAGAGATCGTATCATCGATTCTGCCGTAATGACTGACAAGCAGCTGGTCTCTCAGCTGAACGACCGCCTCGGTCAGGTTGAAAATGTAGCAGATACCATACAGTTTCAAATGTACTCCCTAAATCAGCCTTCCTCTAATAAGGTAGATGCACTGAAAAAATTCACCGCTGTGAAAAACAATATTTCGCTGTATAAATCCACATTCGATTTCTTCCATATATATGTTTTTCTGCAGCCCGCTCAGCTCGGTTCAAAAGAAGGCCTGTACTTCTTTTCCACAGATGAGCTTTCTGCATATGGTCTGGATAAAAATACTGTTTCCGGTTCAGGCTTTTCCTCTGTCTGGATACCGGTTTCCAATATGCCGCTGCCTAAAATACTGTCCACAAAAAAATCATCCGCCGATGTGATCCTCTGCGTCCGGGCACTGAAAAATCAGGCCACCGGTATTCTGGAATACGCCTACGGCATTGCTCTGGACACCTCAGAGCTTACCACTTATCTGCAGCCTGCTGCTCTGGATTCCCGCATATACAGCTACATTCTCACAGATCACGGAGAGATTGCAGCGAAAAATACATCCTCACTGAATTTATCCGAAATTTCCAAAGCACAGTTTCAGAAACTCAAAGAAAATGCAGATTCTTCTTTTCACAGCGGCGACAAATATTATAACTGCTGCACCTTAAGCAATGGCTGGCTCCATGTTACCGAAATCCCTGAAAGCTACATTAGGGGCAACACACACATCCTGATCCGTGCCTTACTGATCACTGTCCTTATTTTTCTGCCCCTTACTGTTATCATCGTGATCCTGTTTTCCGAAAATCTAACCCGGAAGATCACTGCACTTTCCTATGCAATGGAAGCCTTTCAGCTGGGACATGACCCGGAACATCTGTCTATCGTTACTGTTCCCCACCCGGATGACCCTTCCAGGTATGATGAGATTGACAGACTGGGCATCACCTTTGAAGATATGCAGCACACAATAGCCGGAAACCTGAAGTCCATTGTAAATCTTTCCGTAAACGAAGAGCGTCTGAAATACCAGCTGCTCCAGTCACAGATCAATCCGCATTTTCTTTATAATATCCTGGGATCGATCCGTACCTGCCAGTCCCTTGGAAAGCTTGACATTGCTGATCAGATGATCGCAGATCTGACTGCCTTTTACCGTCTTACCCTGCGTAAATCAAAGGAACTTATTCCTATTAAAGATGAATTGGAAATTGCCCGGCTTTATCTGGAAATGGAAAAGCTCTGTCATAAAGATAATCTGGACTGGGAGATCGAAGCAGAAGATGGAATCGAAAATTTCCTGATCTGCAAGTTTACACTTCAGCCATTTCTCGAAAATTCCATTCTGCACGGGATTTCTTCAGGCACACCAGCTGTTTTCATTTCGATCCATGTTCTTTATGGCGATGATACGGTTGTGATTTCCATTGAGGATAACGGTGCCGGCATGGACTATGAAACCCTTGCACAGCTGCGCCATGCTATTGAGCATAATGTTATTGATTATGAGAAGCATTTTGGAATTTCCAACGTAAGTTCCCGTATTTCCAACCCATTATACGGAAACGGTTCCGTAAGGATCCGCAGCAACCCCGGAAACGGCACATACGTCACCATTGAATTCGAACAGATGGAGGAAGATATCGATGAAAAAAATAATGATCGTAGATGATAATTACTTATCTGCAGAAGGTATCGAAAAAAACATAGACTGGGAAACGCTGAATGCAGAGATCATCCATGTCTGCTACAATGGAACCTCTGCTATCGAAGCCATGAAAAAAGAACCGGCAGATCTGATCATTTCTGACATTGAAATGCCTGATCTTGACGGTATTTCCATGAGCCGTCAGGCTCTTGAGATCAATCCTATGGTGAAGATCATCCTGATCAGTGCCTATGATAAATTTGAATATGCAAGACGCGCTCTGCTCCTCGGTGCTCTGGATTATATCGAAAAGCCTCTGGATTATGCCTATCTTATCCAGAAGGTAAAAAACGCTTTTGCACTGATGGAAAAGGAACAGAAAAATCTCCAGCTTCTGAAACAAAGCAGGCCTCTTCTTACGGAAAAATTTTTCCGCGAGATCACACACCTTCCGTCTTCTGAAGCAGCCTACCGACTGAAGCCTTATCTTAAGTATCTGAACCTGGAGCTGAATTATGATTTTTATGCAGTTGTTATTCTGGAGCTTGAAAATGCTCCGGATCTAAAAGCTGTTTACGGGATTGAAAAGTTTCAGATGGAGCTTTTCAACCTTCAGGATCTGATAACTGAGGAAACCGCTTCTCTTGATTTTGTGTATCTTCTCCCGGATATGGATGGCTATCTGTGCATTCTGGGACACAGCGGCTGTCAGTCCAACAGCTTCCGCCAGCTTACCAGCGGACTTATTTCCTCAATCGCAGATGCCTGCCAGCCACTGGGACTTTCTCTCAATGCAGGTATCGGAACAATTGTCCAGGATTTCTGGAACCTGAACCATTCTTATAAAAGCGCCGTACATGCACTGGAATACAGATTCTTTTTCCCGCATCAGAATATCTTTGACGGAAGAGAGGCTCTGGGTTCCGATCTGTCTGTTGCAGATTTTTCAGATACAAAGGAGGATGAACTGATCCGGCTTCTCTGCAAAAAGGATACCGCTGCCATAGATCTCTGGTTTCAGAAGTTTTCCGACTGGCTCACTCAGAAATTTCGCACAAAGAATTTCGCTTTCATACAGATTTATTCTCTTCTTGGCCGGATCCTGAAATTTTTCTATGAATTAAATCTGGATACGCATGACCTTGAAGCTAAAATTTTGTATGTTTACAACCACATAAATGAGTTTCATAATACGGAAGAGCTATGTCAATGGCTGAAGGATCTGTGCCATCTTTTATGCCGGAAGCTTGATTCCTCCATGAATGATTATCACCAGAAGCTCTGCGAACTGGTGATTTCCTATATCAACGAACACTACACTGACAATACGCTCTGCCTCAATGATATTGCTGCCTCTGCCAATGTAAGCCCTGCTTATTTAAGTGCTCTTTTCAAAAAAAATCAGGGAATCAGTCTCAGTGACTTTATCACATCTCAGCGAATTTCCGCAGCCGCCCGTTACCTGACTACGACTACTATGAGTCTGAAGGAGATCAGCCTGAAATGTGGTTATGCCAATCAATATTATTTCAGCACCAGCTTCAAAAAGAAAATGGGGATCACCCCTTCTGCCTATCGGGAACAGCATACATAACTTTCTCTTTTCTATAACCAAGTTACTGTCACAAATGCCAGTGCCCTTCTCCGGAATTTTACTTATAATCAATAAAGAGAACCATCCTATTTTTTTCGAAGGAGGGATTTCTATGAAAAAATGGAAAAAATCCTGATATCTCTGATAACAGTCTTTGTACTGGCCATGCTTCCGGCAGAATCGGCAATTCTGCCTGGCACAGTCTGTGTTACAGAGGCCGCTCCCAGGATCAGTTCTTCCAAGCTTACCATGATCAAGGGGCAGAGCAGAACACTGAAGATCACCGGTCTCAAAAAAGGGCAGAAAATCACCTGGAAGAGCAGCAATTCCAAGATCGTCGCTGTAAACAAAGCTGGCAAGCTTTTTGCAAAATCTGCAGGAAATGCTACAATTACTGCTCAGGTAAACGGAATCGCTCCGAAGCCCGGCATAAAATTAAAAAATCACATCCTGAGCAAAGGCAAAAAGGCCAGTGATGGAAGCGTAAAAATCGAGCTTAACACACACGATGAATCAAAAAAAATCGATATGGATTTAGGCGGTTTGGGTTCGTCATCTTCTTCTATGCAGGTTTCCGTAGATGAATATCGAAGTATCACATACATTCCAAAAAACAACAGTTTTAAATTCTATTTCCGGTTTTCCAGCCATGATGATTTAAAAAGTGATATTACTTTGACTTTCCCAATGAATTCTACTGCGGCTTCCTTAAACTTTTACTTTTACATGAGCATACTTCCTGATGATGAATCCGGTACACTGATCGCCACTATGAGCAGCTCCGCTCCGCTTTCCGCCATCAGGAATGAATCCTCTAATTTATCCTTCCACTTCCAGAAGCTTACAGATCCTTATGAAATCCTGACACAAAAAGATGCTTCCGAGCTTGCCAACGACACTCTGGATATGGCTGTTCCATATTGGACTGATCTTCTCAAGGGCTCCGGCATCACCCTGCGCTCCCTGGGCTTTTCAACTACAAAATAAGCTTTTCCCAAAAACAAATCGAGCATACCCGACAACACCCCTGGCTATTACAGCCAGGGGTGTTGTACTGTCAGCTGCTTTGCAGCCTATTCCGTTAATTCTTCCAGATTCTTTTTTAATTTGAGCATCTTGTCTCTCAGCTCAGCTGCCTGCTCGAAATTCAGGTCTGCTGCCGCAGCACGCATCTGCTTCTCTACCTGAGCGATCACCTTCGTCAGTTCTTTTTGGTTCATGGATTCCGGATCCTTTTTAAGCTTCACTTCTGTCTCTGCCACCTTCTTCGAAACAGCGATCAGATCACGGACCGCCTTCTTGATCGTGGTTGGAGTGATGCCATGCTCCCTGTTGTAAGCCTCCTGTATCGCTCTCCTTCTTTCTGTCTCTGAGATTGCTTTTTCCATGGATTCTGTCATATTATCTGCATACATGATCACATGGCCTTCGCTGTTCCGGGCAGCACGGCCGATAGTCTGTACCAGGGATGTTTCCGAACGAAGGAAGCCTTCCTTATCTGCATCCAGGATCGCTACCAGCGTGATCTCCGGAATATCCAGTCCTTCTCGCAGAAGGTTGATCCCGACCAGCACATCAAACACATCCAGGCGCATATCGCGGATGATTTCCGCACGTTCCAGAGTGTCAATGTCTGAATGAAGGTATCGGACACGGATTCCCAGATCCTTCATATAATCGGTAAGATCCTCTGCCATACGTTTGGTCAGGGTCGTGATCAGGACTTTATTTTTCTTTTCAATTTCCTTATTTACTTCTGCTACAAGATCATCAATCTGTCCTTCGATCGGACGCACCTCCACCTTCGGATCAAGAAGCCCTGTAGGACGGATGATCTGCTCTGCGCGGAGAAGCTCATGGTCATATTCATATTCTCCCGGTGTCGCAGATACAAACAGTACCTGGTCAAGCTTGTTCTCGAATTCATTAAAGCTCAATGGACGGTTATCCTTGGCAGATGGAAGTCGGAAGCCGTAATCCACCAGTGTCTGTTTACGGCTCTGATCACCGGCATACATACCACCAACCTGGGGAACTGTCTTATGGGACTCATCTATAATAAGTAAAAAATCATCTCCGAAGTAATCCATCAGTGTATACGGCGGCTGCCCCGGCGCAAGCCCTGTCAGGTGCCTGGAGTAGTTCTCGATCCCGGAGCAGAATCCTGTTTCCTTCATCATTTCCACATCAAAGTTGGTACGCTCCGCAATTCGCTGAGCCTCGATCAGCTTATCCTCACTTTTAAAGTATTCCACCTGCTGCTTCATCTCTTCCAAAATGGCATCTGCTGCACGACGGATCTGCTCCTGAGGCACAACGTAATGAGATGCAGGGAAAATCGCTGCATGGCTTTCCACACTTTTGATCTCTCCGGTAAGAACATCGATATCTGTGATACGCTCGATCTCATCTCCGAAAAACTCCACCCGTACTGCCCGGTCTGTAGAATTCGCCGGAAAGATCTCCAGCACATCACCCCGGACACGAAAGGTTCCACGGTGAAAATCCATCTCATTTCTTGTGTACTGGATATCGATCAGCTGTTTGATAACCTCATCACGGTCCTTCTCCATCCCCGGACGAAGAGAGATCATCATGTCAAAAAATTCCTGCGGCGCACCCAAGCCGTAGATACAGGATACAGAAGAGACCACGATCACATCCTTGCGCTCACATAAGGCTGCTGTGGCGGAGAGACGGAGCTTATCGATCTCATCGTTAGTGGATGCGTCCTTGGCGATGTAGGTATCTGTGGACGGGACATAAGCCTCCGGCTGATAGTAATCGTAGTAGGAGACAAAGTATTCCACTGCGTTATCGGGGAACATCTCCTTGAACTCTCCGTATAACTGAGCTGCAAGTGTTTTATTATGAGCGATGACAAGTGTCGGCTTCTGTAATTGCTGAATCACATTTGCCATCGTAAAAGTCTTTCCAGAACCCGTAACCCCTAGTAAAGTCTGGCATTGATTGCCTTCCTTGAACCCTTTCACAAGCTCTGCAATCGCCTGTGGCTGGTCTCCGGTTGGCTTATATGGGGCTTTTAATTTGAACTCATTCATGGTAAATCCCTCCATTTGTGACTTTTACTATGACCATTATCAGCCAAAAATTCGTAATCAGATTCGTAACAAAATGCCTATTTTTGTCTCGAATAGAGGTCATTTTTATCTCGTTACGAATAAAAGTCACAAAATTCATATTTGCGGATAAAACAGCACTCGGAAATACCTGATGACACCAGGCTCCGGTTCTGTCATATTTTTACTGTTTGTTCTTGTAACAGTCCCTATTATATCAAACATTTTTTTGAAAGTATATAGATGAAGGTAAGAAAAAAGTACAAATGTTCGATTCTCATTTGTACTTTTCTATCTTACTACTATTCTATTTTTTATCATGCTGCGTTGAAATATTCCTCCAGGATTAAGTCTATTTCAATCACTTCTGAATAATCATAATACTGATTTTTCCGCTCTTTTGGAATAACTTCTTCAATAAATGGTTCCAATACATCCAGACAGTCTTCTATGATTTTCTGCGTATCTCCATAGACATCTACTGATATGATTTCCTTGGCATGTCCCAATAAATGCGAAACACCTTTCTCCCTGACAAGCTGCCGCAGACTGCCAGGCAGGAAACCTGTGTGGCAATCCAAAGGCGTTGCTTGCTGGTATTGTGTATTCTTCTGCACCCGTCTCACTGCTCCGGGTATCAGAAGATTTACTTGCCGAAAAAGCACTTGCTTTTTTTATTCTTTCAGTTCACAAATCCCGCAAGTTTCACACAAGTATTCACACTTTGTGCATCGTACATTTTCATCAGTTGCCATACATTCTTCACTTGCCGGACAATACTTTTGACAACTTTCACACTGCTCCGTACAGCTTTCTTCTGACACTTTTTCAGCAATAATTCCAAGTAATTCACTCTGTTCTTTTTCCTCTTTCAACTGTGTTTCCAGAAAAATCTTCAACAGATCTTCGCTGTCTATATCGTCTTCCATCATCAAAATCAGTCCTTTCTTATACACAACCTTCAGCTCATATCTTGCAATTTTCATATCTTTTGTCACCTTCTATCTCTCACATTTTTCATGACCAGACATAGTCTTTTTCATGCTTTTTTCTCTCTTTGTAATTGCCAGATTTAACTTGATGCAGAGCAGATCGTTGTAATCTTTTCCTTGTTTTGGCGGTACATCTTTTATCTGATATTGCTTCGGAAGTACTGTAGAAATTGCTTTTGTGGCAAGTCTTCCAATACGGTCATTATCCAAATGCAGAACGATTGTCTTCACCTCTGGATGCATTTTTAATGTCCTGGCCAACGCTGCAGGGACTTTACTTTTTTCAATTTCTTTTGCTGGCTGATAGACACCTGCCAGTGACAATAAATGTTCTCTCCTCCACTCTTTCCCGTCTAATTTCTGCAACGTCGCATAGGATAACAAATCAATGGCTGACTCAAACAGATGCACCGTATCATTGGATTTCTCTGCAAAAATGGAAAAAGAATAATTCTTACCGCTTCCATTTGCTTCTCCTATAAAGCTGGTTCCGATTCCTCTAAGAGCTGCATATTTCGGATTATCTTTCTCATCCATCCCTACAAACACTACGTTATGATGAAATGCACTTTCATAAACTCTTCCAGACTCCAAACAAAACTGAATGATTTCCTTATCAATCCCACGTCCTAAAAGATACGCAATCACTTTCTGATCATCTTGATTTTTCTTTGGCAACAGTAACTGTTTCTCCATCGGAACATTCTCAGATACAAAAAGAGGCGGCTGAATATTTGCCCGTTCTGCAAGCAATTCAACCGCCTCTAAAAAACTGTATCCTCTTACTTTGATCAGATAATCCAGTGCTGATCTGCCACCGGTTCTCTGACTCCACCACATCCATTTCCCATTTGATATTTTCAAACTATCGTGTGTTCTGGTAGTGTAGGTATTGCCAGAAAAGTGAACCAATTCGTATGGTTCATAATTTTTCAAGTACGTGAGCAAATCCATCCGCTTGACCTCTTGCACAACTGATGGTGGTATATATGGCATAATTTTCATCTCCTTTCCTACCTTAGATTGATATTATTGTGATAATATCCGGGCTTGAAAATAGCCAGGTGATTCCTTGAGCTGGAACCATCTGGCTATGTAATTCCTTTTTGTAAATTTTAGTGACCTACGACAACACTATTTCTTCTATAAATTTATATATATTTTCATTTTCTTCTACATCCTTTTTACTTAATGAAGCAATTTTATTTATTGCAGATACAACCCAATGACTTTTATTATTCGTATATGGAATATCGAAAGGCAGCAACAATGTTTCCAATTCTCCTGTGTGTAATATATGTAAATGATTTTCTCCCATTTTTTTTAATAATTCTTCAATATTTTCTTTTAATTCCCCTTCATTTAAATGTCTTATTCCTTCTTGATGATATACCTGATCTCTATTTGCTTTTAAAGCTTTTTTCTTCTCATCAGCATCCATTCCATCAGCATTTATTTCTTCATCAATCTTATCCCTCAATTTGCCAATATATCCTCTATATCGTTGTCTTTCAGATTCATCAATTGACATTTTTTTTATAAATTTATTAAATTCATCATTTACTCTTAATATATCAAAATCTGTAATAACCTCATATCTTATACCTACAGCTTTATACATTTCTGCTATTTCCGCTAAAGTTTGTTTATTTTGTCCATGTGCAAAATACAGACCTGACTGTGGAAACACTTTTTCTATTAATTCTTGATAAACCAACTCATCTGCCTCTGCTTCCGTCACAATTACTTTTTCACAAAACAAACCTTCCAATACTCTCGAGACTCTTAAAAGAGGAGATTGTATAATTGTCTGTAACACTCCCTTATCAACTAAATCTATACTATTTTTCAATGATTCCGGTTGTGTAATTCTTATTACATTTATATCTGTATTTTTAGATAGTATCCCTTTCAAAATTTCCACACTGTGTGTTGAAACAAATATTTGTTTATCTTCATCAAACTCTCCTATAAGTTCCCCCAATTGACGTGCTAATGGTGGATGTAAAAAAGCTTCCGGTTCATCTATTAACAATACATCATTTTCTTTTGTTTTTAATGACAAAAAAGTAGATACGTAACTTTTCAATCCATCCCCTTGATCATCTAATAATTTCTCATTAAATAATTGTAAAACTCCCTCTTTTTCTTGCTCAAATGTCCCCCGCAAATATCCAAAATCTTCACCAACACGAAAACCTAATCTATCACCTAATGTTTGTGTATCTAATATTATATCTTTCTTGAATATTCGTTTAACATTAGCTGACAATTCCTGCAACACTTTATCTTCAAATTTAAAAGATGTAAGATAATTTGTATTAGTACTATCTAATCCATAGTTTTTTTGCATTTTGCAAATTGTTAATCTTTCTTCTGTTCCTAAATATCGAAAAAATAATGGTCCAAAATACTGAAAAAATGATATCTCATTTTTTTCTCGTACAATATTTTTGAAAAAATCTTCCCACTCTGGAGCAACAGAATTTAAACTTCTCGTAAAATAACTTTCAAACGTAGTATTTACGTCCCAAGGTTGATTTGATTTATTTAAATATGTTCTTAAAATCCAATTTCCATACATATCTTTTGTCATTTTATTTTTGACATTATAAGACTCTTCCACCTCTTGATAGCTTTCTGGATAAGAATACTCAATTTGATTGATAATTTTAATATCTGTTTTATCTCCACTAAGCCAATCTCTTAATTCTTTCAAAAATCTACTTTTGCCAGAATTATTGGGTCCAATAACTACATTGATCCGTCTAGGTTCAAAATCTATTACTCCATCTATAGTATTTAGTTCTAATTTATCTATTCTAAATTTATACATATATACTCCCATTGCATTTTTATTTTTAGTAACAGCATGTATCTTTTACTTTCCTATTAATTCACAATCCTTCAATATCTTCTCAATTGCCTCCCATGCAGCCAATGAAGGATTCTCTTTATAATACTGATACCCTTTATATTGATACAAAGTATATCCATTTTCTTGATTTCTCTGCATGATTTTCCTTGCCCGATCAACAGCCTCAATTACATTGGACAAGTCCATTTTCTTAAGACATCTCTTGAAATTATTCTCTTCTTTGAATTCGTCCATATTTTGAAATTTTTCTCCAAACGCCCGGTTAATCGGTGTAATATACTGTTTTCGATGTGAAAATGACGCATTACAGTTCGTCATATGAAGAATGATCCATAAATCAAAAGTAAAATTACTATATCCAGATTTATATTTTATCTGTTTTCCTATTTTTTCTGCCTTCTTCATATTGTCCAGAGCTTCTTGAAAGCCTCTGACATGAAGCGGTTCATCACTTTCGTAATCAAAAAAATGATAGATTTCAATCTTTCTGGTAACGATCAATGACTTCGCATGCTTTAATGGATTCTTCCTTACCGGACAATCAATGGACACCTTGCATGCAGTTTTTTCAGTATTATTTATCGTGTCCTGCAGCCATTTTAAGTACCACTGTTCTGTTTCTCCCTCAACACTGAAATAATATTTATTTGTTGGTTTTCTCTTTGCCATCCCTATCCCTCTTTTTCATCACATAAGATTTCTTCAAAGATTGGTGTAAAATCAATATCCTTTATTGCTCCATACTGGCTGATGAAATATTTGCTCATATAATCTTCGTGCTTACGAACACCCTTATCACCTGTTGTGCCAAAATCAGATAATGCATATAATACGCTGTCATGTGTATCATCATCACGCTCAACAAACTTAATCTCGTCCCTTCTGAAAAGATTTGAATTCAAAAATATCGGATTATGAGTATTAAATATAAGCTGTGCATGATGGATATTTACATCATCATTATGAAATACATTGATAATACTCATCAATGCCATCGGATGAATGGATGCATCAAATTCATCCACCACCAATGTTCCACCCGTTTGCATCGCTTTAATTACAAGAGGAAACATATTGATAAATCGAATCGTCCCATATGACTCAAAAATATCTGCGGCAACCGCTGTAGTCTTTTTGTTTTTCATATTTTTAAATACAGAATATAATTTTGCATCAGGCTCGTCATCACTCACAACATATCCTACTGCATTAGAATTGATTCCAAATAATTTTGCAGCTTCATCTGTTGTTTTTTCAACATAGATTGCTTTCTTTTTTGGATCTGCAAATCTTTTAATCAGTTGCATCGAATCCGCACGATAAATCACCATAAACTTATTCGTAAACCAATCAACAATCAGCTTTGTGAATTTAGGCGAAAAAATCAACTTAAAACCATTCGTTAAAAATAATTCTTCTTGATTCAAACTGTTTTTCGCAATTTCATTTACACTGTCTGCGTTCTGTTCTGTTATATCCGACAAATAATCTTTAATAACCTTTAAGTTCTCTATTTTCAGATCTTGCGTACGTTCAAATACTCTTTCTCCATTGACCTCCAGCACTTCTGCAAGGATTTTTCTTTGATGTTCCTCCTCAAGAAAGGTTCCAAGATCAACCTCTAATTCATAGTGTATTTTAAATTTATGATCTTCTCCATCTTCCTCATAAAATTCTATTTCAAAACATACCGGTTTTGATTCCATTTCATTATTATTTGGAATCAATTCTAATGCTGCTGCAGCTGGGTTTGGTGATGATTTTTCTTCAGAATTTCTGATATTTCCTCTCAAAACAATTGCCCGCAATACATCCATCGCACCAATAATATTAGTTTTTCCTGCCGCATTCGGTCCATAAATAACCGAAGAACTTAACCCTTTTATCTCTTTTCCTTTTATTTTTGTCTTCATAAGACTATAATCTAATCCCTTTTGTTTTGGCGCAGCTACCATTGAAAAGCTTGCCTCTTCTACAAAAGATTTATAATTTTTTGTTTTAAATTCAAGAAGCATTTTATTACCTCCATTCTGCTTGTTTTTAACAAAATCATATTTATATTATAGTCTTATTGTATGATAGAGTCAATTTTTTATTCTTATTTTGCATTTTTTCTTCAAAATCATTTTATTTTTGTTAAGTCAAGGAATCTTTATATCATAGATTCCCTGACTCTCCACCGCTTGCCCTATCTTTCCCAATCCATCCTTCCTGTCACATTCAACATCTTTTCTTCTCGGAAGCTGAGCATCTTTCCATTAGTTCCACCGACAATGATATGATCCAGCAATTCTATCCCCAATAGCTGTCCGCACTTCTGCAGCTTTCTCGTAACAATCATATCCTCTTTTGATGGTTTCACATTACCACTGGGATGATTATGAAGTCCAATGATTGCAGAAGCATTTGCCAGAATACTGCTCTTAAAAACTTCTCTGGGAATTACCAAAGATGCATTGATTGTTCCAACACTGACCAGATTCATATTGATTACCTGTCCATTATTTTTCATATTCAGGATACAAAATACTTCTCTGTCATATTGGGATAACTCCTTCGCCATCAATTCTACAACAGCCTGTGGACTATCCAATATCTGCTCACTATAAAGAGATGGTTCTCTTACCAGACGGATATTCACAACTTCCAATTCATTCTCCATTGTTCTGATCTCCTTTTGGAAATTCTACAACCAGAAGGACATTACTATCTGAAGATTCCACATATGATTTCAATTGTGATAATGTCATTTCCAAATATTTAGGTTGTTCCACCATAATCTGCTCCTTTCGTTTCTTCCTTTGCTTCTGTTTTCTTTGACAAATAGCTTATCACTTTGTTTGCCTTAATGCTTTTCTGTAACTCACTGATAATACACAGATCTGCTACATTCACTCCTGGCAAAGCAAGCATCTCATCCATCGTCATATTGACAATCTCTTTTTCCGTTCCGTATCCGGCATCAAATAAACGCTGTAATACTTTTATTGCTTTCTGATTCTTTCCCATTTCAGCATCAAAGGGTGGCTTATCGCCACCCTCTGTTTTACTCCTCCTCTTCTTTCTTTTCTTTAATTCCTAATCTCTTAACCTGTTTCTTTTTATTCCAGATACGAACTCCCGTGATTCCGGCTGCCGATAATACCAGAATGGCTATCCATAAAGCTACATTTTCCGTATCTCCTGTTTTCGGAGGGTTACTGGTCTTTGTAATAGTACCCGGTGTCTCTGGGGTTGGTGTTTCCGGTACTTCTTTGATGGTTACGGTCTGTCCTTCATCGTTGATGTCATTATGCTCTGCAACTTTTACAGGTTCTTCCGGATTCTTCAGATCATATAATTCTTCAAATGTAACCAGATTCTGTCCGCCAAGTTCTGATGCATCAAACGTATAAGAAATCTCTACTTTCATTTTCTCGCTGTCAGCAACAAAAGTGTAATCACTCTCCACACGCTTTCCATCAATGAGCAGTTCTGCATTTTCCTCTTTCAGCATCTGCCAGCCTTTTAACTGGTACTTTCTGCCTTCTTCCAGACCGTCCAGAGTAACTGTATCCACAATCGTTACTTTCTTTCCTGCAACAATTACTTTTTCGCCTGTTTTCTTGTCTGTTGCAGTTGTATGAATGGTAATCTCTTTTTCATACTCATCAGTCAGTGTTCCAAGGTCGATAGTTACTTTATTTCTGCTGACAACAACTTCAAATGCCGGAATCAGCTTCATGCCTTTGTTGGATTCACAAGCTAACTCCTCAATCTCATAAGTGTCATAAAGTAATGCACCTTTGCTATCGTCCGGCTCAGAAATTCCGAACCAGATACCGTCCTCACTGGATGTTCCGGCATTTGTATTTTTCTTATGAGACGCCCAATCGGAAGCAGTTGAAAACTGACCGTTTTTATCTGTTACTACGATATGGCTCTCTCCGGTTGTTTTGCTCGTAATCTTAAAAGGAACATTGGCAAGTCTCTTATGTGTGCCTGCTCCAATCTTTACTCCCTCCAAATCTCCACGTTTAATCTGGTTGTAAATGGAATGGCTTTCGCCTGTTAAATCCACTATTTTTCCATTTTCCGTAATCGAAAATTCAATCGCTTTTGCCCCGTCAGTCAGATAACCTTCCGGTGCTTTGGTTTCTTCCAGTTTGTATTTACCATATGGAAGTAAATCTTCCGATGTTGTTGCTACTCCGTCAATTCCTGCCTGAATTGTCTTAACTGTCTCATTTTTCTTGTACAGTTTTCCTTCTACCAGAACCGGATTCTCGTTCAGAGAAATAATCGCAAATGCTGCATCTTTTAATGTGGCACTTCCCTGTGCCTTAGTGTCTTTTGTCTCCATATCACGTTTCTGAATCTTCACACCACCTCGGATTACCTGATCAGATACGGAATACTGGTTGCTTCCGGAAAGAACTACAAGTTCTCCGTCCTCTGTGATCTGTGTCAGATACATTCCTTCGATCTGCTCTGTACTGTCCCCTGCCTGCATATAAGCTCCGTCCAGTAAATATCCGTCTGGTGCTTTGGTTTCTTCAACAGTCAGTGTTCCAAGTGGCAATACGCTTTTTTCATTCTGGGTGTAAAATGTATCTCCTGATACTTTGTAAGCATCTGCCAGTTTTGTCACATAATGAATATTTCCATTACTGTCTTTTTCAGCTACCGTCTTTGTAACCCAGGTACGTGTTGCTTTCTCTGGTAAGTTATCTTTTGTATAAAATCCGTCATAATAATGCCAGGTAAACTCTGCTCCTGACAGTGCTGCATCACCCTGTGCGGTTGCTTTTCCTGTCTCCATATCAATCTTGAACAGATCTACCAGTGTCTCTGTTACTTTCGGAACATCGGAAACATTTAATACGGCTATCTTTCCGGCTTCAACTTTCAGACTGCGTACTGTCGTATCCAGCTTATATCCTTTCGGTGCAGAAAGCTCTTTGATATAAACAGTCCCTGCAGTCACTTCAACTTCATTCGTATCGCCATTTTCATTTGTTGTAAGTGTTCCAATCTGATTACTACAATTCTGGTCTAAAAATATGCCAAAGGTCGCTCCAACAATGGAATACATCGCATTTCCATTTGTGACAATCTCATTTGCAGTTGTCTTTTTTACCTTCGCATTTCCGACATTCAGTTCTGCCCAAAACTGTCCAAGATCCTGTCCTTCACCAGTATAGATATATCCGCCACATTTATAGCGACCTTTGTTTGCCTGTACAAATGCTCTCGCTCCTGCATACACTTCATTCTGAATATCCTGTGAAATCTCAGAATATGCAGCTCGGACATTATCACACTTCCAGCCCAACTGTTCACTGAGTCTCTGCCATACTACACATTGTTCCAGCAGATATCCCTGATTCGCATTCAGGTTACTGTGACTGCCCCGTATCAATTCCTGCAATTCCTTTATCCGGGCAGATTTCTTTTTCATGGAGCCGCTTAATGCTTCAAATTCTTCACTGACAGAGGAAAGACGCTCCTGCAAATCCTCTAATGTGAGCAGCTTGTTTTCCGTCAGATAATTGACGGCTTCGGCAAACTGCTTTAAGTTTCCGGTTCTGGCTTTATTGCTCCATGCCCCTGCGTTGCGCTGGTTGTAATAAGCGATCAGCAGGTCGGCAAGGCTCGGTGTCTGGGGTTTGGAAAGTTCTTCTTTTACCTCTTCCATCCAGACAAACAGGGCTTTGATCTTCTTCCTCACATCCTGCATGAGCCGGTTGGTAGCTTTAATCCAGCGGTTCAGTTCCCCTTTCTCGGTGCGGATGCCCTTTGCTTCCATCTGCCGGACATTAGCGCCCTCGTGGACAGTAGGTATCAGGTCAAGTCCCTGCCGCACATAGGAACGGTGGTCGATACGCACATCCAGCCCTTTTTCCTCAAATTTTGTATTAACGGCAGCCGCCCACTGCTCCCGCCAGTGTTCCAGCGTTTCCGGCTCATGCCAGTCTGTTGTATGGACAGCGTTAAACATATAATCGCCGTTTTTATCCCGGATTCGGTTCCAATCTTCATCAAGAAGATATTCCCGCCGCTGTTTTTGTCCCCATGTGCCATCCGGGTTCAAAGGGCGCATGGTTGTCATCACATGGAAATGCGGGTTAGGGATACCGCCGTCCTCTTTCTCCGGGCTGTGAAAAGCAAGATCGGCAATCATGCCTTTTGCCACAAACTGCTCCTGCACGAACTTCCTCGCCAGTTCCATGTTTTCTTCCAGCGTCAATTCATTCTGCATGGCAATATCAAAGGAATAGGCAAGCTGTGCTTTTGGATGTTTCTCGCAGCTCTCCACAGCATTCCAGAGGGTCACCCGGTCAAGATATATTTCCGGCGCATGGGGCGGCAGCATGATTTCCGAAGCGATCACGCCGCCCTTTTTGGTGTAGTCGCTGACTTCTCCATAGTAGCTGCTGTAAAGACGCTCCCCGGCTCGGTAGGCTGCGCTGGCAATGGCGCTCTGACCGGCGCTGCGCTTTATCTGTGCGATTGAAAAATGATAAAGTGCTATCCTTAGTCACCGCCTTTCTCCTGCCCGGAAATACGGGCGTGGTTCTCTGCGGCAGACCGGATGAAATGCTCCGCCTGCGGCAGATTCAAAATGCTTTCCATGAGGGAATAAAATTCCGTTTCGGTCAGCCCCTTTGTCTGTGGTGCAATGCTCTCAACGGCTGCCCCACGGGTAATCAGCTGGTGCGTCCTCTGTTTTCGGGAACCGCTTTCCAGATACGCCTGCCGGTTTTTCAAACGCTGCATTTTCCGTTTTTCCCTTTCCAGCAGGACAGTGGTTTTTTCATATTCCTGCTTTAACTATTCCAAAGATTTTTCCATGTTCTCACATCCTTTGCTGATAAGATAAAGAAAGACCATCCGCAGACAGTCTGTGTGTCAGTGCTTCTATAAAACCCGATGAAAAGGGAAAACCGCAGAGTGGATTTCTCTTTGCGGCGGGTACACAGGAGATAGCCGCTTTAGCGGCGCAAGGGGGGGTGCAGCCACCTTGTCGGAGCGAAGCGAACGCAGACTTCGGATTGCTGATTTTATAGAGGTAAGCTCCGCAGGACGCACGATACATGGTCTTGAGACTATGTATAGAAGTGCGCCCTTAGTTCCTAAGGGATTTTGCCGTTTCCGGCAGTTTTGTCCTTTTTCTTGGAACGCTTGGAAAGATACTTCGGGCAGTCAACCACAACCGCCCGGAAGCCCTGTTTACATTCGTGTTGGCATTTCCGGCACAGTTCGTTGTAAGTGATACGGCTGCGGTCATTTAAGAAGAAAGACCATTCCAGCCGTCGCTTGTTGCTCATTCTTGCCATAACCGGCTCCTTTCTCCGTTTCTATCTGATGTACGCAGATAGGCTGTTTTGGTGTAGCGTTTCGGTATCATTTTTAAGGTTTTTTCCCTCTGTATACCCCTTTGTAAAGTGCGGCAGTATTGCAGTCGGGGAATGATAACTCACGCTTATTTGTCGCTTCCCGGTACGGTTTCGGAGCCTTTTGCCATCCATTCAAAGAAAGCAATTTTGCTGACCTTGATAAGCCTGCCCCTGCGGAACGCCGGAAAGCCCTCTGCTCCAACCGACGGAAACAGCCGGAGCTGGAGCAGGCGGCAAGCGAATTTCTCTGGGGAAAATATCTTAGCAATGACCCTCTGAAAATGTATGTGGCGTTCCGTATCTGGAACAACTATCTGCTTGCCAGAGAACCCCGTGACCGTAACGCTGCCTGTGACCGCTTCATGGATAAAATGAGCAGCCTGACCGGGGTATTCCATAACGAAGCCATGAGCTTTGACAGGGAGACAGGAAAACCGAAACATTTTCAAGCTGGCAGCCTTTATTTCAAAGGCGCACCGTCAGAAGATACCCGGCTTGACCTCTGGTTCCCGGACAACCGGCGCACAGAAGAATGTGTGTCTGCCTATGCGTCCCTCTACCCGTTGATTACCTATTATCTGAACAGGCTGAATGACTGGGGGCTTTGCTTCCGGCGGTGCAAGGTCTGTGGAAAATATTTTCTGGCAAAGAGCCAGCGGTATGAGCTGTGCAGCGACAAGTGCCGAAAAGCACAGGCGCTTCAAAACAAGCGGGAATTTGACGAGAGGGCAAGAGAAAATAACTATGACCTGCTTTATAAAAATGAATGCCAGAACTGGCGCAACAAAATAAACCGGGTAAAAAATACCGCAGGCTTTCCGGCTGACCGTCTGGAAAAAAAACAGGCTGCCTTTGCTGACTTTAAGAAAGAAGCCTTGCAGAGAAAAAAAGCTGTAAAAACAGGAACGGCCAGCCCGAAAGAATTTACGGACTGGCTGTATCAGCAGAGTAATGTAATTGTGAAGCTGACTGAATACTAAATTTTTTCTCGTTGTGAGGTTTCTGTGACATTTGCCTGATGGCAGTCTCGAAATTGCAGTAATTACTCATGCAAAATGCTTCTTCGTTTTATACACTATACCTATATGGTGGAGCACCAAATGAAAGGAGCAAAAAATATGTCTGAGATTCAAAATGCGATTGAAGTAAAGAACTTAAAAAAAGGTTTTGGTGGCAGAGTTTTGTTTGAGAATTTTAGTCTGAATGTAAAAGCAAATACAATCCATGCGATTATTGGCCCGAACGGTTCTGGAAAGACAACACTGCTACGCTTGATTACAGGGGTATACCAGCCAAATGCAGGGACAATCAACATTGCAGGGAAATATGCAATGCAGCTTGAAAATGACTATCTGTATGAAGAACAGACTGGTCTTGAAAATTTGAGAATTTTTGGGAAATACTTTGGATTTGAAATAAATGATCGTTCAGACAGTTATTGTACGCAATTAGGATTGACCGAGCATTTAGGAAAGCGTGTTAGCACTTATTCTAAAGGGATGAAAAGGAAACTGTCCCTCTTGATTGTTATTATGATGGGACGGGATATTCTGCTCATGGATGAACCAACATCGGGTGTAGACCCCATATCCAGAGTAGAAATCCGTAGTTTGATAGAGGCTCTAAAAGCTGACGGAAAAACGGTTATTATTACATCACATGACCTTAGCGAGATTGAAAAGTGTGCTGATGATGTATCTATGATTAAAAATGGCAGATTGCTGTTTGATATGGGTATTCAAGAAATGCAAGGACAATCATTGGAAGAAATCTTTATTAAGGAGGGCAATCGGTATGAGTAACATGGGAAAAGGCGCAGTCTACTATCTTACCAGAAGCAAAAGCCTCCTAATTGATACTGCGATTGTTGCCATTCTGGCAACTTTTATGAGCTTTGCAATGCAGATGGGCGCCTTGCAGTCTAAGGGAGAGGATTATTTAGTCTTAATGCTCTATGCGGTTATTTTGGGTCTTACCTCCCTGCAATCCGGTGCTATGATTGTAGATTTGACAGCAAAGGATAAGTTAAGCCGGAGGATTGAATTTTTTGCAGCTTCTGGAATTGCGGTAAAAGAGATTATAAAACAGTATTCGATACAGATTTTCCGCTTTTCTGGTATTATCCCGTTCTTTGTTTTTATGAGTTGCTATTACTTTACCGACTGGACAATGAGCTTTGGGCGGATCGTATGCGTTTATCTTAGTATTCTTGTACTTAGTTTTTGTGAGATTGTCGCTTTGAATATCATTGTACTGGATGTGAAACGAGTAAAACTGTTCAAAAATGTTCTGTTCTTTGGTAATTTTGCACTGGTTTATTTGATTGCGATGTCGGCAGAACGAATTACAGAGCTTGTGAATCAACATCATATAGGAATTGACTATTTGATTATTGTGGTTGATGTTGCACTTTGCATGATGTTTGCACTATTAAGTTTCTTTAAGGCTCGGCACATGAGCAACGAAACAGTTATCAGGAGGGATGGCGAATGGGTTTGATAACCTTAAACCTTAAAAGGGTATTGAACTGGAATTTTATATTTATGAGTGCGGTAGCAGCTATCTTCGGCATGATCTCTCTGATGAACTTTGGGGATATTTCAGAGAACATTGTATTTGGCGTTGATATAAAGTATTTTATGCTTGATGGCTACCTGTGCTTATTTATCTTTTTTGCCGGAGAAATAAGTAAGGATATGTTGCAGCAAGAAAAAATTACAAAGAGAATAGAATGGAAACTTGCTAATGGTATTAAAATCTCAAGTATTGTTAAAGAGAATCTGCTATCACTATGGATTGGAACGCTGATCCTTTTGTTTCCTCTGCTTTTGATGATTTCCATTCGTCTGCCAAACCTTATCTTGTTATCAGGCACCTATTTTCTGATCCTTAGCATATTGTATTCGGCATTTATAAATGTTTTGATTCTCTGGATTAGAAATATGAACTGGTTTAAGAGTATTCCTATCTTTGCAACACTGCTTCATATTTTGCTGGTTTTCTTAAAATGTGGGATATTTATGAAAACGAATAATGTGTGGATGTTGCTACTATTTTCTCCAGTGAGTATAATAGTTTTGACTGCGTGTGGTTTATGTCTGATGACTAAAGAACGGATCATATCATCATATTACTAACATAATGAATTTTAGCTGAAAGGAGGGGTGTCCTATGCAGGATATACGCTTCTATCCGTATCTGTTTCTTCATGCGGGTATTGTGACTTTATGGGTTATATTGGATAGAATACATAAAGGGATTGCGAATGATGGAGTCATCAACTTATTGTCGATTGCCGTCTTGCTTTGTTATTTCAATCTGCTCTATCTTCATGTAATGACATCACAGCGAGAAGCAACAATATCCGAATGTGGCTGGAACCTGCTTTCTGTTTCCTTTATTGCGGCGCTGATGTATGATGGATTTTCCACCTTATACACGGGTGCATTTCTGGTTTTTGCATTGATTATCGGAATAATGCTTGTAAGAACTGACGCAAGCCGGGGAAAAATGGTTCGCTTGCTGTTTGGAATTGCGTCTATCATACTGTCGTTTTTCAATTTCCAAATTCTACCTGCGATAACTATGTTAATTGGAATGTTCGTGGGAATTTTCCTTGATTATAAATATATAAATTTGAAACAGGTTAATATTCTTCCGATTGCCCAGAGGAAAGCAAGATATGTCCTTGTTTTCATGATTCCTTTGCTTACAATCGTACTTTATTGCTTTGATTTGTCCACCCTGCAAGTCAATGTGTTTTTTCAGCTTATAATGCTTTTATTTGAGGCCTTTGCTGTCATTCATCTTGGCGACATGGAAGCTCGTTACAACGAGCTGACAAAGTATTATGAATTAACGAACTATATTGCAAGTGAGAGGGAAGATTTTTCAATGCTACTTCACAACGATGTGCTTCAAGATATTGGAGGTGCCAAAAATCTTCTGTCGCTTCGCTCACCAGCTATTGATGAAACAAAAAGGATATTATCTGATTTGGAACTGCGAATAAGAAATATGATGAATTTCTATTCGTCTAATATCTTTTCGGGGTATGCTTCATGGGAACATATTGAATATATGCTTGACGCCATTAAGAAGCTGTACCCAAAGAAAAATATATTTATAGATTTTACCATTGACAGCGAAGCAAGGATTGCTTTGAAAAAAGATAACAGTTTGGAACAGACTATGCAGATAATCAAAGAGCTTGTCAACAATGTTTATAAACACGCTGCCGCTACTTTTATCCATTTGGAAATCGCGTTAAATGAAGAAAGTAAACTCATAATTACCTGTCAAAATGATGGAGCGAAACCAAATGACATTGAAAATATTCTTTCTTCCAAAGGTGGTATGCTGTTCTTGACGGTGTTGATAAATGGGAATGATGGTAACATTCAGTATTTAGAGAAAGATGGTATTTTAACTGCAACGGCAGTTTTGGGGAGAAAAAATGAAGATATTACTATTTGATGACCACAGGATATTTGGAGAGAGTTTAAGCAAACTTCTGGAAGATTGGGACGCAATCTCAATCTGTCACTATGTAAGTAATGAAACAGAGTTTTGGAATATTCTTTCCGTAGACGAATGGGACATTGTATTATTGGATGTTAACCTAAGAGATCAGTCAAAAAATTCTGGCATTGACCTGATAGAAAAAATATATAACAAAAAGCCAAAAACAAAAGTGGCTATGCTATCCTCTTATGATATGCCGGTTTATAGACAGGAGGCACTTAAAAGAGGTGCTGTAAGTTATATTGACAAGTCGGCTTCTGCTGATGAGCTGGTAAAAAAACTTACAGCTATTAGTAAAGGTCACAAATCCACTACGCCCCCTTTATTAGATCCCCTGACAGATCGTGAAGCGGAAATTATTAAGGCGATTGGAACAGGGAAAACAAAGCATGAAATAGCGCAAGAACTGTATATCAGTGAACGGACACTTTACAACCATATCCAAAGCATCTATGATAAGCTGGGGGCTAAAAATGCTATCGAAGCCTATAACAAGGCTATTGCACTTGGATATATCACACCCTTAATATGAGTTTAGGCAATAAGAGGGACAGATATATCAGAACACAAGTGACAAGTATGCACATTATGTAAGCAGATAGCAAAAACAAGTATCATTGAACGACTTCATCAAAACAATAAAGAAAAGCTGGGAGCAAAATTAAGTCTGCTTCCAGCTTTTTTGTATTTGTTATTGTATGTGGTTGACTAAGGAATATTGTTTAAGCGTGAGTTTGTGATATTGGATGTGGTATCTTTAACTATGGGAAACTCCCTATACTGCTTTACATATTCCAGTGACAATGCCACATCTTCGATCTGTGCAGCACTCATGCTGGCACTTGCATCGTGTCTGGTTTTATATCCATTTTTAAATCCGGTGTTAATATCTACACAATAGGCTGTTTCGCCCTCTACTTTCATGTGACCTTCATTGAATGTCGAATGAATGGTTCCATCATTCATCACATGTTCAATATATCCGACTCTCTCTGAGGACTCTGTCCAATACTGTGTTTCTGCTGCGTGAACCGATGTAGTCGGTAATGCAGTTAAAATCGTGGTCAGGGCAAGAATCCCTGTACACACTCGTTTCCATATCTTCTTCATTTTCTACAATTCCTTTCTTTTCAATCAAAAAAGACGTCCGTCTGGAACGCCTGCCGTTGCTTTATGCTGTTTGCTCCCTGCTGTCATGCAGGGTATGGGAATCTCTGACCTGCCGAAAGGGAAGAGGCTCCCGGCTCCTTATTGTCTTTTCGGCTGGTAATCTGCTGGTAAACAAAAGGGGGAGGGTGTGGGGAGGGGAAACACAAAAAGACTGATTTCTCATTGACCGCCAACGGATAGACTTCTCCCTTGGTGTCAAAATGCCTATCGTTCCCTGCTTTTTTCCCGTTTCCGGTATAATTCCAGTGCTTTGATAATGGTTTCTTCCATTTTCTGCTGTGTAGTTCCCGATGGAAAGTATTTTTTCAGTCGGTTCTTCGGGATTTTCCATTGCTCTACCTGGTTCGGCTTCTCTTCTGACATAATCGACAGCAAAACATCTTCATTCAACCTGCCCTCTGCTGAAAATTTGCGGATTTTAATTGCCTGTGCATGACTTGGGGTACAAGCCTCCGACTCCATGGTGTCGTACAATATCTCCTGTTCCTCTTTCAGCAAATAAGACAGCTCCACCGCCGGACGCATAGAAATCTTTTTGTCATCGACCATTTCAAGGATTTCCGGGATAAGTTCTGTAAGGCGGATATATCAGCGGATTGTTTCTCGACTTTCCCCACTTTGTTCTGCAAGAATGTCTCTTGATTTTACTCCTTTTAACTTGTGCTCCTCTGGTGCACAAGTAATATCTAATCGTTTCCCCTGCCTGCTCATTGCTTCTAATTTCATTTTATAAGCAAATGCTTTTTCTGATGGTAAGATTTCTTCTCTTTGAAGATTGTAGGCTAAGACCACAGCGCCTTGCCTTGTCTCCAAGACAGGTTTCCATAGCCTCGCCCCGAAACCGTACGTACACCTCTCGATGTATACGGCTTCCCATTTACCATAGTCTTTCAGTTATTTCGTGATTTTAGCATAGCAGTTCGGACAAACTGCAAGTGTCTTGCGATGCTTAGCCAACATAATAGTATTCCATTCATTGTCTGCTTGGATTGATTTCAATGATCTTACATGGTGCATGCATATGTCACCTGTGTTTTCACCACAAAGTTCACATACACCTAGCTTAATCCTTGTCCTCAGATAATTCGGATTATCATATTTGACGTATTGTGGCAATATATGTAAAGAGAGTGCTTTTATCTTTATTATTGTTGCTTTTACAGTATATCATTCAGCGTAAAAAAAGTATAGGACAATCGAATATTTGTTCTGTACTTTTTACTGCACCACACAAAAAGGCAGAGCCTGCTCCACTCAGACTCTGCCTCTCACTTTTTTCTTTTTATACTGCCGTCATTCTTCTACTTTTCTCTCATAAACGATCTCCCCGCCAAGAACTGTCATATCCACTTTCGTGGTCTTGATCTCATCCGGATCAATCTTATAAATATCTTTCTCCAGAACTACGAAGTCTGCATTTTTTTCCACTTCGATGGTTCCGTTCTCGTCTTCTGTATAGGAAGCGTAAGCTGCGTTTTTTGTAAAAAGCTTCACCGCCTCATCTACAGACATTTTTTCGGATGGGATCCAGCCTTCCTGTGGCTGACCACTGATATTTTTGCGGGTGACTGCAAAATAAATATTCTCCATGGCATCAAAGCTTACCACAGGAGCATCCGAACCGCCGGACGTATGGATTCCCATATCCAGCATGCTCTTCCATGCATACACCTTATCCATACGGTGTGCGCCGATGGCAGGTTCCACTGTGTTCATATCCAGATCAATAAATACCGGCTGGATATATGACAGAAGATCCTGGTCTTTCATCCCCTGCAAAATACGCGGATTGGTGATCTGGCAATGTACGATACCATGTCTGCCCTTTTTATTATCCTTCCGGTAAGGAGATTTCGCTGCTGCCTCAATGACCATATCCATGGCACGATCGCCGATACAGTGTACCGCTGCCTGCATCTGATGCCGGTCAAAAAAAGCAAACAGATCGTCAAGCTCCTCCTGACTGAATGTGATGATCCCGGTATTTCCCGGCGAATCCTCGTAAGGCTCATTCATGGCCGCTGTTCTTGCACCAAGGGAACCATCCTGGATCAGCTTCATCGGTCCGACAGTAAAGTGATCTCCCCTCTGCCCGGTACGATATCCTTCCTCAATAAAAGCCTTCGCATCCTCCGCCCTCTCAAAAAGGCACTGCTCATAATGGCGGATACTCAACTCTCCTCTGGCATCCAATGCCTTGTAGGAGGCCATGATCCGACGCCAGTTTTTTCCCGGAAGGGAGGCAAGATCATCGGACTGTACACCTGTAAATCCACATTCATTCAGCTTCTTCGCACTGTATTTGATGTAGTCTTCCACTTCTTCCTGGGATGGTGCTTCCAATACGGAAGAATAAAACTGTACTGCATTCTCCTTCAGAAGTCCGGTATACATATCAACTTCCTTCTCAATCTCCGGAAACTCCGGAATTTTTTTCAGAAGCTCCAGACCGCAGCTGTTGCACACAGCCACATGCCCGCAGACACGCACCATAATGATGGGGATTTCCGTTGAGAGCGCATCCAGCTCATCCTTGTGCGGATAGCGTGGCTTATCAAAATGTTCCTCATTCCAGCCTCTGCAGTAGAGCCAGGTCAGCTTCTGACCTTTGCTCTCCTCCAGTCTTTTTTTTGCTGCGGCAAGCATTTCCTCAACACTTGCGCAGTCAAACAGTTTTACAGATCTTTCCACAAATGCATAATGCAGCATATGCATATGTGTATCCACAAAACCGGGCAGCATCAGCCTTCCCTTAAGGTCGATCCGCTTTTTGCAGGAAAAAGCTTCCGCTTCTTTATCAGTTCCCACAAAAACGATCCGGCCATTTTCGATTCCCACAGCCTCTGCCACTTTTTCACTGTCATCCAGTGTTCTTATACATCCGTTAAAAAAAATTGTATCCACTGTTTATTTTTCCTCTTTTTCTTTTTTATCGTCGTAGAAAAGTGCCATATCCTTGTCTACCGTTCCGATTCCCATGTAACGCGCCTTGTAATCCTTCAGCAGTTTAAAGAAAGTACCACTTAAGATAAATAATGTGGCAACATTTACAAATGTAGGGAATACGGTTGTAAAGTCTGCAATTACCCACAGCTGCGCCGGTGTTCCGTTTCCGTAAACAGTAAGCACTGTGACCAGAAGCCCCCATAATGGTGTTCCAAGGATAAAAACCTTCTCTGCAATCTTCAGAACCTTCTGATTATTTTTCAGCCAGTGCTTCAGGATCACGCTGTAATAGGTGAACCATCCGGTTGATGTTGTTAATCCAAAAAGAAAAATACTGATCGCGATCAGTGCTCTCGCAATGGAGCCCATTCCAGACTCAAATGCTGTCAGTGTCAGCTCTGATCCCTGAAGTCCTGAATTCCAGTAGCCGGTGATGATAACAACAAGACCTGTCATGGAGCAGACTACGATGGTGTCTGCAAATACCTCAAATGCTCCCATCAGTCCCTGTTTTACAGGATGGTCTGTCTTTGCGGAAGCATGGATCATAGGAGATGTTCCCCAGCCTGCCTCGTTGCTGTATACGGAACGGGCAAAGCCAAGACGCATTGCTGTTGCAACACCGGCTCCCATAAATCCGCCGACTGCCGCCTGTGTTGTAAATGCACCCCTGAAGATCAGTCCAAAGGTTTCCGGCAGCTTGTCAAAATTCACTACCAGTATTGCGAGAGAGCCTACAATGTAAAGAATGCACATGATCGGTGTCATATAGGAAGAGATCACGCCGACTTTCTTTACACCGCCGATGATGATCAGATAGATCGCTGCCACATACAAAAGTGACGGTACGATGTACGGCAGGTGGAAGGTACTTCCGACAGCCTCTGATACTGTATAATTCTGCAAAGTAATGAACCATGTCATGAAAATACAGCCGCCGAACAGTACTGCAAAAAGTTTCCAGAAGGGAAGCTTTTTCTCTCCGCCAAGACCCTTCTGCATGTAGTAGGTCGGGCCTCCCTGGTACTCACCGTTTGGCTGTTTCTCTCTGTAGTATACAGCAAGTGTTACCTCTGCCATCTTGATGACCATGGCAAGAAGCGCTGCGATCCAGAGCCAGAATAATGCCCCAGGTCCTCCTGTTGCAATAGCCGTTGCAACACCGGACATATTGGATACACCAACAGTACCTCCGATCGCAATGGAAATAGCCTGGAACGGTGTCAGGCTCTTTCCGTCATCTCCGCCTTCCTGGCGACGTTCTTTACTGAACATGTTTTTCACAATGTAACCAAAATGGCGAAACTGGAAGAAACCGGAACGTACTGTCAGATATACGCCTGTAGCGAGGATCGTGATCAGCAGCGGCAGTCCCCAGAGCCAGTTGGTCAGATTTTCAAATAATTCAAACATCTTTTCCTCTCCTGTCCTTCTTATTGTTTGTCTTTTGCATCCATTCGGAAAATCTGTGTATGGAATATAAAAAATCCCCGGAACATGAAGTCAGATACGGATACCCGGTGTTCCCGACATACAGCTCTTCTGCCATATATCTGCGAGCCCCGTTTCTATCCTCTTTATCTTCATGCTCTGGGGATCTTACATTTCAGCCCACGAATCTTCCAAGCAATGACAGTATATCACAGTTCCGGAGGAATTTCTACTTTTTCTGTTTGATTTTTGTATTTTTATTCATTTTTCGTGAATATTACTATTTTACCGTATGGATTCCGGATACTCCACCCCTTCCGGCATGGAATCCCATTCGTTAAGGCCAAGGCTCTGCTTGAATTTCGCCTGTTCAAGCGTAAGCTTCGGGAGATCATCCTGCAGATAATCCATCAGCTCACTGATGCCTTCCCTGGTCTTGTTATTTACCATGAAGATCCGTTCACAGCCCATGTTCTCCATCCACTGTCTGACCATGGGAATGTTGGCACGGGGAGAATCCACCTTGGTGATGATCCCGATCAGCGGCCGTAGTAGAAAATTCCTGCTGCCGTCACTAAACAGGTTAAAGGGCTCATTGGCTGCCTGTACAATGGCGATCACATCCGCCTCAAAGGAAAAACAGGCCAGTCCTACGCTGAAATGCTTGGATTCCGCATATTCTCCCGGTGAATCAATAGTATCTTCATTTGTATTGGTATACTGAGTCTTATGATAATGAAGCTCTTCCCCTTTAAGCGCCTGTGTCAGGGATGTTTTGCCGGCTTCACTTCGACCCATCAGAAAAATTTTTTTCATTTTTTATCCCGTCCTGCCTCAGCGTCTGTGGATCTTACAGACATCGAATTTCAATGTCTCATGGAAAAATCGTACCACTTCCTCCACAGCTGTCATCACTTCCGTAAAACCGCCTGTCAGGATCAGCGTCCCACAGAAACGATCCATAAATCCTACTTCCACATGAGCTGCCTTCACTGCAACATCTGCCGCAACCACGATTGCCTCCCAGGGTGTGACACGAACCATGCCGATGGCATCTCCTCTGTGATCCTCACCTTCATGAACACCGATATGTAACGCAAGATTCTCATATATCGATCTGTCATTTGGTGTAAAAACATGTGCAAAGGAAAGCTCCTTTCCAGGTACTCTCACCCGGGTCAGCCGAAGTCTTCTTCCCTTAAGGTTCTCATAATCATCATGAAACAGCCTCTCCAGCAGTTCTTCCTTTGTTATCCGTTCTTCCATGGTACACTTCCTTATCTCTTGGTGATATTGCATACTACATATCCCAGAGTATCACGGAAATAATCCACGATCTCCTCCATTGCAGTCTGCACATCGGAAATCTCTCCTGTTATGATCAGTGTTCCTGTAAAACGGTCTGCAAATCCAAGATACACATTACCGCTCTTCACAGCAATATCGGATGCGATCACAGCAGACTCGGAAGGTGTCATGTTCATGATACCAATTGCAGATGATCCATAGTCCACCTGCGGATTCAGTCCAAGCTTCTGATATATGATAGGTGCCGGACCACCCATGATATGGGCAAATGTGATCTCCTTACCGGCTACGGTTTCCTGTACGATTCTGATCTGATCTCTATGTTCATCCGCCATTGATGATTCCTCGCTTTCAAAAATTTATATTATTCTCGATCTGATAGTATTTGGATAATTTTATAAGCCGGATTTCATTCATCCGGCTTACAGCTTCCTAAAGTCAGGCAGATCTTTGAAATCCGCTCTGCTACCTGCTCATGGTCAAAAAACCGTCTGGCAGTTCATCTGACTTAATTTTACTATTTACCAATTTTAATGTCAAGACAATTCTTCGAAAACAAGTCAAAAAACAACGTTTTTAAAAATAGAAATCCACAAAAAACAACATTTATTTTCAAATCCTTGCGGAAAACCAGTCAGAAATCTGCTCAGAACTCAAACACCTTCTTAATACTGTCATAATGTAGGAATTTTCCCTCTGCGGCAAACGCCCGGATCTGCTCCAGGGTTGCAAACATATATCCGTCTGTCTCTTCTGTCTGAAGCTTCAGATCCTTATCCTCCACATCCATGACAAAACGGTACACATCCACAAAGTAATTATCTCCTTCCCCCGGATTCTCTCTTTTATATGTAAAAAGGTATCCGCCCTCTGCCTCACTGGCGTCCAGTCCGGTCTCCTCTTTCACCTCACGGAGTACTGCATCACGGGAAGCCTCTCCTGCCTGGGCTGCACCGCCGGAAACCTCCCACCAGCCTGGAGCCCAGGCCTTTGTCATCACACGTTTGGTAATAAGAAAGGTCTTGTCCGGTCTTGCTACCACACCCAAAACTGTCAGATGATACTCTCCATCCTTTAAACACCAGTCATTGCGCTTCATAGTTCGTCCTGTCGGTTTCTTATCTGCATCGTAAATATCCCAGAATTCCATTTTATCTATCTGCCACTCAAAATGTGATTAAACATACTCACATCGAGATAATGCGGATTCTCACGAATACCGCTTACTGTTTCTTTGTGTATGCTTTTGAGTAACCGGAGTTATCTCTACTCACAGATCCTAAGTACACTCCACAGTCGTTAATTCCCGAAATAGCCTTCGGTACATACTTACGTTTGCGGGATCATGCAACTTCGTAAGTCTCTGCATCTCTCAGATTCCGTGCTGCATTGAGATCTCTGTCCTCAATATATCCACATGTGCATCTGTAGATCCTATCTGAAAGTTTCAGATCTTTTTTAATACAGCTGCAGCAGTGGCAGATCCTGGAAGATGGATACCATCGGTCAACTACCCTCAGTTCGATTCCATATTCAGCACATTTTGTTTTCAATTTTGTCCGGAATTCATAGAATTTCTGGGACGCAACTGCTTTTGAGAGATGCCGGTTCTTCATCATCCCGGATATGTTCAGATCCTCGATCGTTATATGAGACGGCTTGGTTTTCACTATCTCAGATATTACCTTGTTGATATGATCTGTACGGATATTTTCTATCCGATGATGAAGTTTCTGTACTTTAAGCTTTTGTTTGCATATATTTGCTCTTTGAGTGGTCTCTCCTTTCTTTAAGTTCTCATATTTACGGGAAAGCTTTCGCTGTGCCCGTCTTAATTGTTTCTCAAGTTTTCTGATCCGTGCTGTTTTATTGATATTTCTGTATACAGTTCCATTTGACACAACTGCAAAGTCTTTCAGCCCCAGATCAATTCCGATCCCATCAGTGAAATTTCCATCTGCTTCCGGAGCAGGTATATCGACAAGTGCAGACACATAATATTTGCCTGCTTTCATGGAAACTGCCCCGCTTCGGATCACATATCCATCCTTAGAGGCCGGAATGTAACCTTTTTCTTTCAGCCTTACCCAGCCAAGTGTTGGGATCTTGATCCTGTGACGTTCACAGAGACAGTCTTTGGGATTATTCTTTACAAAATACATTTTTACATCAGATCTTCCTTTTTTCTTATATCTCGGGAAACTACTCTGATGATGAAAAAATCTTGAAAAAGCGGTACAGGCATTTTCGATTGCATTCTTTACCGATTTGGAACTGACTTCTCTGATCCAGAAATATTCCGGATGCCCTGGAAGGTATTCTTTGTTCAGCCATACACTGAACGACTTGCCGCTCATAAATCTTTCACCGGCATCATAACGTTCTTTATTATGAAACAGGTAGAAATTATAAATATATCTGCATGTGCCGATTGTCTTATGTATTTTGATCTTCTGCTCTTCTGTAGGATTGATCTCTGTCTTGAAGCTCTTCAGCAATCTCCTCATCCTTTTCTATCTGTTTTTTATACTTACGAAGTCCATATAATCTACAGGAAAATACATGAAGGATGGAAATAATATCCTGTACAAGTTCTTCCTGTGGTGACAGTTCTTCATTGTTCACCACCAGTATCGTTGTGTGGAATTTCATGCAGAATCTTTCAAACCAGTCGTATCCAAAACGGATAAATCTGTCTTTATGCGTGATCACTATGGTTTTGACCTTCTGCTCCATGACTTCGTCCAGTAATCCATTCCATTTCCTGCGGTTATAATTAAGTCCGCTTCCATAGTCTTCCATGCACTGGTCTACGATCATTCCTCTGGCATTACAGAACTGACGCAGAAATGCTGTCTGATTTTGAAGATCATCCCTTTGGTTTTTGGTAGATACTCTTGCATAAATAACAACTTTTCGTTTATCAGGTTCTATATTTATACCTTTAAATTGAAGATACTGGTCATATGTGTAATAACGCCTGTCTGTTGGAGTTCGGTTTGCTTTTAAGATTCCCTCTCTGTCCCATCTCTGAAGCGTTTTTACAGAAACACCTAATAATTCAGCAAAATCTTTTGGTTTATAATTTGTGATATTTGATGTGTTCATAATATACCTCCATAAGTATATTTAAACACATTTAATATCTTTTTGCAATATATTTAGTTACTTATATCATCCTCCTGTCTTTTTACAGAACGCGGAAATACGGTCTTACATTTGATCCGTTTCAGCCTGCCCGTTTCTCCGTTTTCTGTATCTTTTTATTTGTTATGATAACACGTTAAAATCATATATGTAAACCCCTGGATCCGGTACCATTTTCCAGTTATCTTTACTATTCACTTCGTTCTCAGTAACCAGTTAGCTTTCTACATCTGTTTTTTTTATATTATAAGCACGCAAGTACCTGCAGCCTGAAAGATGATATGCGAAAAATCTATAGACTATTTTTATTATATTGCTCGTATTATGAATTAGTTTTATAGATTATTCTGTTATATAATTAACACAAACAAACGATTCTATTTAAAATAACCAGGGAGGTTTTTCCAAATGAAGAATGATTATCCGCATATTTTTTCCCCATTAACCGTTAAAAATATGACTATCAAGAACCGTATTGTTATGATGCCGATGGGCACCAACTACGGTGAACAGAACGGCGAAATGAGTTTTCTTCATATCAATTATTATGAGCAGCGTGCAAAGGGTGGCACAGGTCTCATCATCGTAGAGAACGCAAGCATCGATTCCCCGCAGGGCTCCAACGGAACCACACAGCTGCGCATCGATCATGACAACTATCTGCCACGTCTTTTCAAATTCTGTGAAAATATTCATAGATACGGAACAAAGATCGCGATCCAGATCAACCATGCCGGAGCTTCCGCTGTTTCTTCCAGGATCAACATGCAGCCGGTTTCCGCATCTGACGTTCCATCTAAAGAAGGCGGCGAGATCCCGCGTCCTCTTTCCAAAGACGAGATCCTTCACATCGTAAAAAAATACGGTGAGGCTGCAAAACGTGCACAGACAGCTGGCTTTGACGCGGTAGAGATCCATGCAGGACACTCCTATCTGATCAGTCAGTTCCTCTCCCCGATCACAAACAAGCGTACCGATGAGTTCGGCGGATCTGTTGAGAACCGTACCCGTTTCTGCCGTATGGTCATCGATGAGGTAAGAAAACAGGTAGGACCTTTCTTCCCGATCATGCTCCGTCTCAGTGCGGATGAGCTGATGGAGGGTGGAAATACACTGGAGGATACTCTGGAATACCTGGATTATCTTCAGGAAGAGGTTGATATCTTCGATGTTTCCTGCGGACTTAACGGTTCCATCCAGTACCAGATCGATGCAAATTATCTCCCGGACGGATGGCGTTCCTACATGGCAAAGGCCGTAAGAGAAAAATTCAACAAGCCATGTATCTCCATGGGTAATGCCCGTGACCCGAAGGTTGCTGAGCGTATCCTGGCTGACGGTGATGCAGACCTGATCGGTATGGGCCGAGGTCTGATTGCAGACCCTGCATGGGTAAACAAGGTTGCCACAGGTCATGAGTGTGACCTCCGCAAATGTATCTCCTGTAACGTTGGCTGTGCCGGAAACCGTCCGATCCGCTGTACTGTAAACCCATCTGTTCTTGAGGGCGATGTATATAAGAAAAAACATGTAAATAAAAACTGCAACGTGGTCGTTATCGGCGGCGGCACTGCGAAGGAACACCGGAAAACATCCGCAAGTTCCATCCGAATATCATCGTAAGCTCCACCGGCTCCGCTCCGCTTCTGCCTCCGATCGCAGGACTGAAGGATCGTATTGACAACGAGAACCATAATATTTATTCTATTCTTGGTATAATCAGCCATATTAATGATTTTCCGAAGGATCTGGAAGGAAAAAAGGTTGTTGTTGTAGGCGGCGGTGCTGTAGGTCTTGATGTTGTGGAATTCTTTGCTGACAGAAACGCAGACATCTCTATTGTTGAGATGATGGATCAGATCGGACGTGATCTTGACCCGGTAAGCAAAAATGACACAAAGACCATGATGAAAAACACAATGTACATCAGCTTACAAAAACTGCTCTCCTTGAGGTTAAGGATTCTTCCTTCCTTGTCAGGGGCGAAGGTGAGCCTTATGAGTTTCCATTTGAGTACGGCTTCGTATGTCTGGGAATGAGAGCTCAGGGACAGCTTTACCAGAACCTCACAGAGGAATTTTCTTCTGAGGATGTTGAGATCATGAACATCGGCGACAGCCAGAGAGCAAGACGAATCATTGACGGTACCCAGGAAGGACGCAATATCCTTACCATTCTTGAGCAGAAGGGATACCTTTAATATTTTCCGCTATACCCTTTCCGGGAACATTTCAATCCTTCTACCGGAAAGTGTATATAGATCTGTTACAGTTCACTCGGTGATCCGTAACATAGTTTTTCCACGTCTTCCTCCCCCGCAGCCGTCCGGAGAATGTCCGCAACTTCTTCAGATCTATGTGGCGGGAGGTTTAAAAAAGACAAATCTTCATCCAGATTTTACCAATGAGAGGAGTTATTACCATGTCAGAAAGAATCACAGGACATACCGAACTGATTGGTCTTATGGCATATCCGATCCGCCACTCCGGCTCTCCTGCCATGCAGAATGAAGCTTTTGCAAAGCTTGGCTATGATTATGCATATCTTGCATTTGAGGTTGGTGCAGACGAGATCGAAGATGCTGTAAAAGCCATCCGTACTCTGAAAATGAGAGGTTCCAACGTTTCCATGCCGAACAAAACTCTGGTAGGCCAGTACCTTGATGAGCTTTCACCGGCAGCAGAAATGTGCGGCGCTGTAAACACCATCGTTAATGATCATGGTCATCTTACAGGCCATATCACAGACGGTATCGGATTTATGGCAGCACTGAAGGACAATAACATCGACGCCATCGGAAAGAAAATGACCATCGTAGGTGCAGGTGGTGCTGCAACTGCTATCGAGATCCAGGCAGCGCTTGACGGTGTAGGCGAGATCGTGATCTTCAACCGCAAAGATGAATTCTGGGACCGTGCGGTATCTACGGTAGAAAAGATCAACACCAGAACTTCAAGCCATGCTGTTCTCTATGATCTGGCAGATCTTGATCAGCTGAAAAAAGAAATGGCTGACAGTTATATTTTCGTAAATGCGACAGGTGTTGGAATGAAACCACTGGAAGGTCAGTCCGTTGTTCCGGACAAGTCTTACTTCCGCCTGGAGCTTATCGTTGTTGACGTGCCTTACTCCCCTCTTGAAACTGCTATGCGTTCTATGGCAAAGGAAGTTGGCTGCAGGACAATGAACGGCCTTGGCATGATGCTTTTCCAGGGCTCTGCTGCATTTGAACTGTGGACCGGCGAACCGATGCCGATCGAGCATATGAAAGAGATTCTTAACATCAGATACGGCGACTAAACTGCTATCTGTTCCTGTCGTATCAGAAAGGACTATTATGAAAACAGTTCAGGTAAGAAATATCACACTCGGAGAAGGAAGACCGAAGATCTGTGTCCCGATCGTGGGACAGACAAAGGATGATATCTTCCTTGAGGCAGGGACCTTCGCAAGGATCCCCGTAGACATTGTGGAATGGCGTGTTGACTGGTTTGAGGACGTTTTTGACACAGACAAGGTTCTGGATGTGGCAAAAGATCTCCAGGCCGTTTTAAAGGACACTCCGATCCTCTTCACCTTCCGTACTGCAAAAGAAGGCGGAGAAAAAGCAATCTCCAACGAAGCTTACAAAGCACTCAACATGGCTGTCGCAAAAAGCGGCTATGTAGATCTCATTGATGTAGAAGCCTTCACAGATGAGGAGATCGTAAAAAGCATGATCCGGGAAGCACACAGCTATGGCGTAAAGGTCATCGCTTCCAACCATGATTTTGACGCAACTCCTGAGAAGGATGAGATCGTGCGCCGTCTTCGCATGATGCAGGACTATGGCGCAGATATCCCCAAAATGGCTGTTATGCCAAGAAACAAACAGGACGTGCTTACACTCTTAAGTGCCACGCTGAAAATGTCCGAGCAGTTCGCCGACCGCCCGATCATTACCATGGCCATGGCAGGTACAGGTGTTGTCAGCCGTCTCGCTGGCGAAACCTTCGGTTCCGCCCTTACCTTCGGTGCAGCTACCAAAGCTTCCGCACCGGGACAGATCAATGTCAACGAGCTTGCGCAGGTTCTTGACATTATCCACAAAAGCCTGTGATCCTGTAACCTCCCATAAAAAGGATCTAGGGTAGATTTTTGTAACAGAACGCGAATTATAAACCAATTTTTAATCCCAATTGATGTAACAAATTTTTGCAATTTTAATCCCATAATAGCAAATCTATTAAAATAATAATTAAAAACAACAAATCTCATGACAAAAAGAAGAAGTGTGCTGACCCATCCAGCACACTTCTTCTTTTTCTGTTTTTTATATCTTTGTTATTCCTCTGATCAATTTTTATCCTCGCTGGCATTCTCTTCTTTCTTTCTTTCTGGGGTCCCAGTTTGAAAGGAAGATATTCAGGCCGAAGCCTACAGCCAGGGCACATGCGGATGCCCATGCAGTTCCCTGTGTTGCAAGCACAGCTGCCATAACACCTGCGATCATCTTGTCACGGTCTGTTCTGCAGTAATCCATACCTTTTTCAAGGTTTGCATCGCTGATAACCTCTGTATGGCATTGGCTCAACACCGATGATGTATTTGCCTGCTCTGTGGCAAAGCTCACGAAGCTTCTGTGCTGTGTACTCTACGGAATAGTTCTCCATCAGTCCGCAGTTGATCTGTTTTACGTTAAATAATTCACACATACCAGTTATTTAAGAGCATCGGTCAGTACCCGGATGTGGCTTTTGAGATCGATGAGGATCAGGTTGCCGCAGGATTTGTTGCCAATGATTTCGGCATCTGCATTGCACCGGATATCCCGATCCTTCACTCTCTGAACCTTAAGATCCTGCCCCTTGTTTCTCCAAGCTGGCAGCGGAATTTCTACATGGCCATGCTGAAGGATGTATACCATCCGCCGGTCGTGGAAGCCTTTAAAAAATTTGTGATTGAGGAAACCTTGAGGGAAATTTTTTATAAGACCAATTAAACGATCTGTTCATCTGCAAATATATGGTCCGGATCTTTTATATCATAAAGAACAGCTGCCCGATCTCCGTTCTGTTTCTGTACGGTTTATCGGACAGCTGTCCCTTTTATATGTAAAACTATTCTGTTTTATGATCAGCAGTTATTTATTTGCCTCTGCCTCACGAAGTCTGTGGATCAGCTCCTCGCAGATCTCAAGCTCACTCTTTCCGTCTGTCTCAACAACTATATCTGCTGCTGCCTCATATTTCTCGCGACGTTTTTCCAACAGGTCAGCGATAAATGAAACATTTTTGTTGTTCTCAAGTAACGGACGGTCATGATTATCCTTTACACGTTCCAGAATAGTTTCCGGCTTTGCAGTCAGAAGTACAACACGGCCATTTTTTTTCATCTCGACAACATTGCGCTCCCGCATCGGAACACCACCGCCACAGGATACTACAACATTAGATCTGGACTGCATCTCGATCAGAAGATTTGTCTCGAGCTCACGGAAATACTCTTCACCGTAAGTCTCAAAGATATCGGAAATGCTCATTCCCTGTCTCTCCACGATACACTGATCCATCTCCACAACATCCATGGCAAGAACATTCTTCAGATAATCGGAGATCGTAGATTTACCAGCTCCCATAAATCCGATCAGGAAGATATTATAATTGAAAAGATTTCTGGACTGTATTCTCTTACTGTTCTGGATGATACTTGCAAAAACATCATTGACCTCTTTCTTATGACGTCTGCCTTCCATTCTGGCTTCCAGCCATCCTTTCTGCTTCACCTCCTGTTCCGGCTGAAGTACCGGAAGATCATTGGCTTCCTTGTATACCATGATGTCCTCAACGATTCTGTTTCTCATAAGCAGTGCATCCAGGATGATCTCATCGCACTGTCCAAGGCTCTCTCTTAATACTTCTAACTGGTTCATAATGTCTCCTTTACTTCGTTCATTTTATCACGGATTTCCGTCATCACTTTACCACTTTAAATCAAATGTCTGTCCTTATTATACCAACTGGTCATTTTTATCTCAACCCAAACTTTCATTGAATTTACACATGTGATCTATAGATTATTTTTATGGAATTGCTATAGTATTCATGCCAGGATCTGTGTCAAAAAAATCTCCGCCCTATTACAGAAGCAGAGATTTTTTACAGAAATTTTATCGCCAAGATTCTACTGTATCACTTCATAAATCCGGTAATGCTTGTATATATACTCCCGGAACTGCTCCACAAGCGCACTTGGGTACCGGTTTTTCATCATTCCCATATATATATATATCGGCGATAGTGAAGATTCTCGATATTTAAGATTTTCACAGGAAGTGTATGGATCACCGGTACATCCGGCACAATGCCTACACCAAATTCCTCCGCCACCATACCTGCCAGTGCACCATCCTCTTCTACCTCAAAGGCCGTCTCCGGTGAAAGTCCTTCCTTTTCGAAAAGCTCCCGGATCACAAAATACAGTCCGCTTGCAGGGGTAAAGGTCACCTGCGGATACTGCCCCAGCTCTTTTATGGTCACTGAATTTCGGTCTGCAAGAGCATGGTTCTCAGGCACTACAGCCACCAGCTTTTCTTCTGACACCGGCACAAAGCTGATCTCCTTCTCGCCCTCTGCCCGGGAACAGAAGATCACGTCGAATTTCTCTTCCTTCAGACCCCTGATCAGACTTCCGGTAGCTGCATTCTGAAAACGGAAATCAATCTTCTTCCCCTCCTGTTCATTAAGGAACCCCCGGACAAGCTCCGGGATAAATCTGCGTCCCTGGGTATGGATATACCCGATGGAAATACTTCCTCCCGGAATCCTTGCCGCTTCCTGTATCCTCTCCACACCAAGATTCAGGATATGTAAAGAGTCCTGCACATATTTCAGAAACATTTCCCCGTATTTGGTCATGGTCACATTTCTTCCGTGACGCTCAAAAAGTGGAACCTGCAGTTCCTTTTCAAGGTTGGAGATCGCATGGCTCAGACTTGGCTGGGTTATATCCAGCCTCTTGGCTGCTCTGGTATAATTTTCGATCTGGGCAAGAGTCACAAAATATGTGAGCTGATTTAAGTTCATATGTCAAAAAATCCTTTCTTTCCTCCGCGCGCGAGACTTTCAGGCAGGTAAGCTCAGACACCTCGCTGCCTGGTCTGTTTCACACTCCAAGGCTCAGGAGTTCTTTTCCCGCCGCAAGTCTCTCATAAAACTGCTCATAAAAATCCCGCTTCTCATCATAAGGCTTCCTGTAAAACTGGTTCACCACATACATGTTCAGGTTTCGGATCAGATCACTGTCCTTGCTCTCATAGAGAACCGCCTGGACATCCAGAAGAAAATAATGCCAGTCACAGACAAATTTTTCGTAATTTCGAAAATCCGGAGTATCTACCCATTTCCGGACCTTGATCTTACTGCGGCTGGTCTTTTTGCACTCGTGGATCTGAAGGATGTATTTAAAACCACCATCCTCATAGTATCTTCCCAGCGGGAACAAACGGCAGAAGCCCGGACGAAAGCTGTGGATGGAGCATCTTCCGTTGCCATTCAGAAATACGCATCGTTCCTCTGCCCCTGTCATCCTGAGATGCGGCAGGATATTTCCGTCTGTGACGCCAAGCTCTATTTTTCCGGCAAGCAGCTGGTCCACACTTAAGTGAAGTCCCTGGCTCAGGCGCCATACATCCAGCGGATCCAGTACAACGGAATCTCCCATTCCTGTACAGCAGTCAAAACAGCCCTTACAGTCCTGACAGTCTGCCTTTACCATGTCATTTGCCTCGTATAAACGGCCGTCGGAAATTTCCTCCAATGTAACCTCCCGCCGCATCAGACAAGTGCCTCCAGTCCTGTAACTCCCCAGTCCTCAGCCAGGCTTTTCAACCCGTCCAGGATCTCCTCCCTGGAATAATCGTGATCATCCAGGTAATCTACATCCATATCATTGAGATACAGATAAAAGGTAAGGGCAAGTTCCAGATAATCCGGATCATCGTCCTCCATATTTATAAGAAGCTCATTTTCCGCTCCGTTGATATCACCCGCATCAGCAAGTCCGATAACCTTCTTAAAAAGCCGGTCTGCCTCTGTATAATCTGCCTCTGCTGCAGGAAGTGTATACTGCGGCATATCTCCCTGAAGAAGAAGTCTTGTGATCAGTCTTGCGATATCCTGAATATTTCCTGACATTCTGTCATCCTGTAATCCCATACCGATTTCCTCTCTTTCTGCTGTCCTGTTCTGCCAGACACATTTCTCCCACCGACGTATCTGCATCCGGTCCTCCGCTCATCCGAACCCCGGATATCTGGACAGGCAATTTATTTAATCCAGTTTAATTCCTGACAACGCCTGTGCAAATGCATTGTTCACCGGCTCATTGGCCTCTTTCTGCTGTTTCTTGAGATAACGCTGCACATCACGCTTATTCACACCTGCACACTCTTTGGCTCGTCTTGCCTGGAAGGATGAAAGCTTTTCTTTATAGCCGCACTGACATACAAAGGTCTCTTCTTTTCCCTTCAGAAGCATCTCCATACGCTTATGGCATTTCGGACAGCGCGCATTGGTGGTCCTGGATACTGTCTCTCTGTATCCGCATTCCCGGTCCTCGCACACCAGCATTTTGGCATTCTTTCCGTTGACTGCCAGGAGATGTTTGCCGCAGTTGGGGCACTTCTTGTTTGTCATATTGTCATGACGGAAGGTTCCCTGTCCGCCTTTGATCTCATCTACGATCTCACAGGCATATTTACGGATCCCTGTGAGGAATTTATCCTGACGGAGCTTTCCGTTTGCAATATCACTGAGCTTCATCTCCCAGTCTGCGGTAAGCTCCGGCTTTTTCAATTCTTCCGGAACCAGCTCCAGAAGCTGTTTCGCCTTGGAGGTAATGTAGATCTCATTACCTCTTTTTTCCATCATAAAGCTGTTGAAAAGCTTCTCGATGATGTCCGCTCTTGTGGCTACTGTTCCAAGTCCACCGGTCTCACCAAGAGTTTTTGCCGCTTTTTTGTCGTGGCTTTCCATAAAGTGGACCGGATTCTCCATGGCTCCCAGCAGCGTGGCCTCTGTAAATCTGGCCGGTGGTTTTGTTTTGCCTGCTGTAAGAGCTGCTCCTTCCACAGTAAGTATCTGACCTTCCGTAAGCTCCGGAAGCTTCTGGTCTTTCAGCTTATCACCGGATTCCTCTTCATCCTCATCCTGCCAGCCGCCTTCATAAACCTCTCTCCACCCTGCACTTTTTACAATACGTCCGCTTGCAGCGAAAGTTTCTCCTGCTGCAATTCCTTCCATGCTTACCAGCTCATATACAGCCGGCGGATACAGCACGCTCAGGAAACGGCGTACTACCATATCGTAAATCTTCCGTTCCTCGTTGGTCATATGATCCAGCTGTACAAACTGTTCTGTAGGAATGATGGCATGATGGTCACTGACTTTTTTGTCATCCACAAAGCCAGCACTGGTCTGGATCGGTTTATTGACCAGCGCACCGACAAGTTTTCGATAAGGACCTGTCCCGCATGCCTGAAGACGCTCTTTAATGGTAGGAACTACATCTTTTCCTATATATCTGGAATCCGTTCTTGGGTAGGTAAGGACTTTGTGGTTCTCGTAGAGCCTCTGCATGATATTCAGAGTTTCCTTTGCAGAAAAGCCGTATTTCTGATTGGCTTCTCTCTGAAGAGTGGTCAGGTCATAAAGCCCCGGCGCATAGGTCTTCTTCGGCTTTCTGGAAACCTTTGTTATGGTAAGGCTGCTTTTTCCTGCCTTTGTCTGGATCTCCTGGGCACGCTCCTTCTTAAAGGTGCGGAGGCTTCCGCTTTTTCCGTCACGCCAGGTCCAGCGTACATTTCCCGCCTGCAGAGTGATCCCGTAATAATCCTCCGGCTTAAATTCCCGGATCTCCTGCTCTCTTCTTGCGATCATGGCAAGAGTGGGGGTCTGCACACGTCCGCAGGAAAGCTGGGCATTGTATTTACAGGTCAGCGCTCTGGTCCCGTTCATTCCCACCAGCCAGTCCGCCTCCGCCCTGGCCTGTGCCGCACGGTAAAGATCATCATAATCATGGCCGTTTTTAAGGTGGGCAAAGCCGTCACGGATTGCTTTGTCCGTTACGGATGAAATCCACAGACGCTTAACAGGTTTATGGCAGTCTGCCTTTGCAAGGATCCACCTTGCTACCAGTTCTCCCTCACGTCCGGCATCTGTGGCAATGATGATCTCCCCGATATCCTTCCTGTAAAGCTGGGTTTTCACCGCATTGTACTGCTTGGAGGTCTGGCGTATCACCACCAGTTTCATTTTCTCCGGCATCATGGGAAGCGTGGAAAGCTCCCATTTGGTATATTTTTTATCGTATTCTTCCGGATCTGCCAGTGTTACCAGATGTCCCAGGGCCCAGGTCACTACATAGTCTTTTCCTTCCAGGGTTCCGTTCCCCTTCTGACTGCAGTGGAGGACTCTGGCAATGTCTCTGGCAACGGAGGGCTTCTCCGCAATTACTAATGATTTCATATTTTTTCTTTCACCTCTTACTCTTTGGAGCCTGTTTTTCAGAGCTCCGGGGTTCAACTATTATAGCATGAAAAAAGCACTTCGTCCAGAAAAGGGCCGAAGCCTTTTTCCGTCGAAATGCTCTTTACTTTCATATTACTCTCAGCAGCTGTTCATGCACATTTTCCGCTGATCTTATAGCCCACTCCACGAACTGTTTCCACCAGATCTCCTGCCGGGCCAAGCTTCTGGCGAAGGGTACGGATATGTACATCTACGGTTCTGCTCTCCCCGTCGAATTCATATCCCCAGATCTGATTTAAAAGCTGTGTTCTGGAAAGAACCGTACCACTGTTTTTCAGAAGGAGACAAAGCATCTCGTATTCTTTCAGTGTCAGATTCACAGGCTCCTGATCAACAGTTACCTCATGTCTTCCCGGACATACATAAAGATTTTCCATACGATACTCCTCTGCGCCATTGTCCTCTGATCTCCGAAGAAGGGCACGTACCCTGGAGATCAGTTCCATCATGCGGAACGGCTTCGGAATGTAATCATCTGCACCGCTGTCCAGACCTACCACGGTATCAAACTCACTTCCTTTTGCAGTAAGCATGATCACCGGAAGTTTCCGCACATCCGGACGGATACGGATTTTTTTTAAAATAGACAGTCCGTCTTCCTCCGGAAGCATAATGTCCAGAAGCACCAGTGAAGGCAGTTCTTTTTCCAGCGCTTTCCAGAAAAGTGATGGCCGTTCAAAACCCTGTGCCTCCAGACCCTGACTGTTTAATGTATATACAACAAGTTCACGGATACTTTCATCATCTTCCACAAGATATATCATAATTTTCCTCCAGTTTCATTTTTCATCTGATACGTGCAAGTATAAAGTGCATTCGTAAAATCCAACATAGAAAAAAGGTTAAGTTTATGTAAAATATAGAAATCCTTAAGAAATTTTAATTTGTAAAAGCCGAACGTCAATGTTATGATAAAGCAGAGAGTTGTTTGGAGGTTTTTTATTATGTATTCTTTTATTGTGAATCCCAATTCAAGATCCGGTGAGGGACGTAATGTCTGGAACCGGCTTCGCAGCATCATGGAAAGTCAGGGGATCTCATATCAGTATTTTCTCACAGAATATGTGGGACACGCCACAGTACTGGCACAGAGGATCAGTGCCGCCGGAACACCGGAGGATCCGGTAACTCTGGTAACTGTAGGTGGTGACGGCACTATTTACGAAGTACTTACCGGGATCATTGATCTGTCTTCGGTTGTTTTCGGATTTATTCCGGTCGGGTCCGGCAACGATTTCTGCCGCAGTATGGGCCTGCCCTTTGATTCTTTTGAAGCGCTTCGCTCTATCCTTGAAAACAGACGGACCATTTTCATGGATGTTCCTGTTCTCCACCTTGGCAGCCATTCCTACCGTTTCGGCATCAGTGCAGGAATGGGCTACGATGCGGCAATCTGTCAGGAAGTCCTGATCACACCTGGCAAAAAATTTCTCAACCGTCTCCATATGGGTAAACTCATCTACCTTATGGTGGCACTGAAGCAATTTCTCTTCCTTACTCCGTCCCCGGTCACGATAACACTTGACAGGAACAAGCCACAAACCTTCAGCAGGACCTGGTTTGCGGCTGTAATGAACCAGAAATATGAAGGCGGAGGCTTTAAATTCTGTCCAAACGCCAGTCCGGAGGATGGTTTACTGGATGTGATCGTTATTGAAGGAATCTCCAAGCTGAAAATGCTGTTCTGCCTGCCGAGCGCTCTCTGGGGAAAACATACCCGCATTCGCGGTGTACATATTTTACAGTGCAGAAACGTACATATTACAAGTGCCCATTCCCTTCCTGTGCATAAAGACGGAGAATCCGGTGGGATCCAGCGTGAATTTTCTGTTACCATTGAAAAGAAACCTTTAAAAATCATAATGCCTGTGTTATAGTAACAGGTAGATACTTAACAAAAAAAGAAGCTTAAGGCTGACATCAGCCATACCTCAAGAAAAGGAGCGGCAAAATGTTGAGTAAAATAAAAAAATACAGGCACGGTTTTATCATAGCGATTTATTTCGTTGCCTATCTTATCCTGTTTGGATATCTGGAACAGCGGCCTGTACGAGCCTACCATGTTGTACATACTGTTTTTGATGATATGATCCCGTTCTGCGAGATTTTTATTATTCCGTACCTTTTATGGTTTCCATATGTGATAATGACGGTTGTGTATTTCCTGTTTCGCAATAAGAATAAAAAGGAATATTTCCAGCTGATCTTCAACCTGATGATGGGAATGACGGTTTTCCTTGTCGTTTCCTACATCTATCCGAACGTTCAGTATCTCCGCCCTGCGGTATTCCCCAGAAGCAACATCTTTACACGACTGGTGGCTGAGATTTATCGGACAGATACTCCCACCAATATCCTGCCAAGTATCCATGTATTTAATTCCCTGGCTGTTTATTTTGCCATTCATCACTGCCAGGCACTGAAAGACAGGAAATGGCTTCAGCGAGGAGCTCTGATCCTTTCTGTTCTGATCGTCCTGTCCACCATGTTTATCAAGCAGCATTCTGTGATTGATGTATGTCTTGGCACCACACTGGCACTGTTCGGACATCTCCTGTTCTATCCACAGAGAGTGGATAATTACGAGGAACAGCGCTCCCTATCCAATATGCGCAAGAAGAAGCCGGAACAGAATTTATAAAAAAGCCCCGTTGGGGGCTTTTTTTAATTAAATCCATAAAACTTCTGACAGATCTTATATGCTGCCACAAACATCTTTCTTCCACCTCTTCCGGGAAGATTGGACACTCTTCCGAAGAGACTTCTCCGAAGCTTCCGGTACAGTCCCATATTCTGGTCTTTGATGTAATCCTGCAGCTCCTGTTTTTTATCCAGGCATTCCTGCGTTGCAGCTCTTACCAGCATGATCGAAGAAACGGTTGTGATGATATCCAGATAGCTGAACATATAAGCACGAAGTCTGCGGTTGCTCACATTAGCCTTCAGATAGGCGTCCACCATCAGTTTGTTTACACGGATCTGCTGATCGATACGCTTGATCATCACTTTCTCATTGACAGACTGATCATCTCTTCCAATAAAATACCGATAGAAATTTACATCCAGATAATAGAGATTTTTTACATAGGGAAGCGGCTCAAACGCAAACAGGTTATCTACGTAGAACGTATGCTTTGGAAGCTCCATTCCACAGTCATGGAGAAGTTTTGTACGGTATATCATGGAATGCATAAGGAGATACTGGCCTTTTTTCATGTGGCGTACCTCATCCCATCCGAAAATCTGGTTTGTCGGAAAACAGTGTCTGTACTGCATGACCTTTTTGCGGGCAGCTCCCTGCTTCTCATAAACGAAATTACTAATGAGAAGATCCACGGTCTCAGCCCCACGTGTCAGTTCATAAAGTGTTTTCAGGACTTCATAGTAGGCGTCCTGATTTACCCAGTCATCACTGTCCACAACCTTGAAATAAAGTCCTGTTGCGTTTTTGATCCCTGTGTTGACTGCCTGTCCATGGCCGCCATTTTCCTGATGTATGGCTTTTACGATAGTTGGATATTTCTCAGCATAATCATCTGCGATCTCGGCAGTACGGTCACTGGAGCCATCATCTACAATGATGATCTCCACTTCCTCTCCTCCGATCAGCAGGGAATTGATGCATTTTGACATATAAGCCTCTGAATTATAGCATGGTATTGCTACGCTCAAAAGTTTCATGAGTTTTCCTCCTTCATATATCTGGTGTATGTGCGAAACGCAGATGGTATTGCATATTTTTTATCGGATTCTCTCTTATCCACAAACAGGAACTCCCCCTGCGGTGCTTCTTCCAGAGAGGATACAGCGATACGATAAGCACACATCCTCCATTCAATATGGGAAAAAATGTGCTTCGCATCCGGCAGTGCTTCGATCCGCAGTGGTTCCAGCCCCATGGCTTTTACCCGGGCAAGTGCTGCCTTCTCCGTCAGATGTCCTTCCACATTTGGAAGCTCATAAAGGCCTGCCAGAAGTCCTGTATCCGGACGTTTACGGATCGCTGTACCTACTCCGTCCTGGATCACAAGGACCGTCCGCTGTTCTATGGTGCGGGCTTTCTTCGGTGCTTTTACGGGAAGTTCTTCTACAGTTCCATGCTTTCTGGCAAGGCAAAAATGCCCCAGCGGGCATTCTTCGCACTTTGCTGCTCCGTTTGGGACACAGACTACAGCTCCCAGCTCCATCATAGCCTGGTTGAAATCCCCTGGTCTGTCCTCAGACATCTGCCCTGTAAGATCATTTTCCACCGATTTCCGTACAGACTGTTTCATGATATCTCCACGGTTTTCGGTGAGTCTTGCGTATACCCGCAGCACATTTCCATCTACTGCAGGGACTTTCTTTCCGTAGGCAATGGACGCAATGGCACCTGCCGTATATCTTCCTATTCCTTTTAACGAGAGAAGTGTCTCAAAATCCTCAGGCATCCTGCCTCCATATTCTTCCATGACCTGAACAGCCGCTTTCTGCATGTTGCGGACACGGCTGTAATAGCCAAGGCCTTCCCACAGCTTGATGATCCTCTCTTCCGGTGCCGCCGCAAGGGCTGCTACATCCGGAAGTTCCTGGATAAAGCGCTGAAAATAAGGTTTCACCGCTTCCACTCGGGTCTGCTGGAGCATGATCTCAGATACCCAGGTATAATAGGCATTGTCTTTATCTCTCCAGGGCAGGATCCTTTTGTTTTTATCGTACCATTTCAGAAGAGGTTCTGCAATGTTTTCAGGCATATCGTTTCCTTTCTATAATCTTACCGGTATCGGATCACAGATCTTCATGGAATCTTCCGTGACAGCACAGTCATAGGCCAGGATGTGAACACCGGCATCTGCTGCCGCCTTAAGTGTTTCTCCAAATTCCGGATGTGTCTCCCGATTTGGTTCAAAATACTTTACACCCTTCATCTGGATCACCAGAAGAAGATACGCCTCATAGCCGTCAGCTGCTGCATGCATCAGCTCACAGAGATGCTTGATCCCCCGTTCTGTAGGTGCGTCCGGAAAACGCACGATATTATTTTCTTCCAGAGTGACGCCTTTTACCTCGATAAAAGCCTTTCGCTTCCCGGATTCCACATACAGGTCAAAACGGGAATTTCCGTATGTCTTTTCTCTCCTGACAGTCACTTTCTCCGGAAAAAGATTTCCGGCCGCCACCCACTCTTCTGCTGCTTTATTTGGGGCCTGGGAATCCATATTGATCCAGCGGCCCTCCTTGTTCACACTGATCAGATCGTATTTCGTTTTCCTGGCAGGATTATCATTCTTTTCCAGGATCACTTCTGCTTCCGGAACAAGAAGTTCCCGGCATCTGCCTGTATTCTTCACATGGACCGTTTCCAGCTGATCCCCGATCTGCACATGAGCGATAAAACGGTTAGGCCTGTCTTTGAATATACCTCTGATCGTATTCTTATAATTCATAGTTTTTCCCTCATAACCCTTACTATAACATAAAATCTTCAAAAGCGCAGTTGCTTTTTTTTCTTTTCTCATATAGAATTGTTTTGATTACTGTTCACTGGTAATATTCTGCGAGGTGTTTTTGTGAGCGAAGGTCACAGAAAACCCGAGACATACCGCGCGAATTTATGGGATTAGCATAAATTCTGTGCATCGCGAAGCGTATTGCTGAGAACGGAGTGAACAGTAACTTGTTTTGTACTATGTCCAGTACAAAGGGTTGCTTTTTTTACATATCATAGTTTTTTGGGGAGGTTTTTCTGATGGACAGTATTATTTTTGATGTTGACGGTACGCTCTGGGATTCCACCGGGATCGTAGCTGAGGCCTGGAGTGATTACCTTATCCATACGGAGCACATGGATACCGACGTAAGCGCCAAACGACTGATGGGGCTTTTCGGCCAGCTGCTGCCGGATATCGCAAAGGCTCTTTTCCCTGAGCTTCCGGAAGCAGAACAGCTTCGTATCATCGACGGCTGCTGCCAGGCAGAGCACGAGGCACTGCTTCGCAAATGTGCTCCGCTGTATCCGGATCTTGAGAAAACACTGAAGATTCTTTCCAGCCGTTTTCCTCTTTTTATCGTCAGTAACTGCCAGGCCGGATATATTGAAGTGTTCCTGAAATCCACAGGCTTCGGACACTATTTCAAGGGCCATCTCTGTCCCGGTGACACCGGCATGGCCAAAGCGGAAAATATCATGAAGATCCGCGAGGATAATAATCTTTCCGATCCGGTTTATATCGGTGATACTATAGGAGACTTTAATGCCTGCCGGAAAGCAGGAGTTCCTTTTATCTTTGCTGAATACGGTTTCGGTCAGGTGGATAAACCGGATTACCGGATCACCAGGCCTTTTGACCTTACGGAGATATGCAGATGAGTATGAAAAGATCAAAATCCATAGACCTTACTTCCGGTCCGATCCTGAAAACGCTTTCAGAGCTTGCTCTTCCTATCATGGCATCTTCCCTTCTTGGAACTGCCTATAATATCACAGATATGGCCTGGATCGGGCTTCTGGGCTCCAAGGCAGTTGCCGGTGTCGGTGTGGGCGGCATGTATGTGTGGCTTTCCCAGGGACTGGTAGCCCTTCCGAGAATGGGCGGACAGGTAAACACAGCACAGTCCTGCGGCCGGAAGGATTATAAAGAGGCACGTTCCTACGCGGCCAGTGCCCTGCAGATCACCATTCTCTTCGGTCTCTTATTTGCTGCAGCAAGTATTATATTTCTTGATCCTCTGATCGGTTTTTTTAATCTGACAGACCCGGAAGCATATTCTTCTGCCAGATCTTATATGCTGATCACCTGCGGACTGATCATTTTTTCCTTCCTGAACCTGACTCTCACCGGACTTTTTACAGCCCAGGGAGATTCCAGGTCTCCGCTGATGGCCAATTTTCTTGGACTTGTGGGAAATATGCTCCTGGATCCGCTCCTGATCCTTGGCATTGGACCTTTTCCACGGCTTGAAACGGCAGGTGCTGCCATTGCCACAGTAACTGCACAGTTCCTGGTTTTTGCAGTGCTGATTTTCCGGATCTTTACTTCCGGGCTGGAAACAAATGTACTTCGTGAACTTCATCTTTTTTCACGTTTTCCGGGAAAATTTTATAAAAATATCATCCGCATTGGTTTTCCAACCGCTATCCAGAGCATGCTCTACTGTATGATTTCCATGGTACTGACCAGAATGGTTTCCGCCTTCGGTGCTGCTGCCATTGCTGTCCAGCGTGTGGGCGGACAGATCGAATCCGTTTCCTGGAACACCGCGGACGGCTTTGCCTCTGCCTTAAATGCTTTTACCGCACAGAATTTCGGTGCAAAAAAATACGACCGCATCCGCCAGGGCTACCGTATTTCCTTTGGTATCCTGACAATCTGGGGCCTTATCATAACTGCAGCCTTTGTGCTGCTCCCACGCCCGATCTCCGGACTGTTTTTCCATGATCCGGAATCCCTTAGGATTTCTGTAAATTACCTGATCATCATCGGCTTCTGTGAGGCTTTCATGTCCATTGAGCTGATGACCATCGGTGCACTGTCCGGCCTTGGTATGACCAAGCTCTGCAGTATCATCAGTATTATCCTGACAGGGGCCAGAATCCCGCTTGCCATGCTGCTGACTCATGCGGGAATGGGACTTAATGGTATCTGGTGGGCACTTTCCCTTACTTCCATCGTAAAGGGAATCATCTTTACTCTGACATTCCGGCAGACCAGCCGAACGAAATTAAACTAAATACAGACAGAAAAACTCCCCGCGGATACCGGAGCCTGATCAGACAGGTTACCGTTTCACGGGGAGTTCTGCTTTTTTACCTAAAGGATAGTTCTGATACTTCTGATCATTTTTTGATACATTTTGTTCTGAGTACAAACAGAAATACCGCAAGTATCACAAACAGAATTACTACATAGGCGATCTTTGCTGCTACACTTGTGGTGAATGCGTCAACTCCTGTAGCCACTCCGATAAGTATCAGACAGATTCCTGAAACCTTTTCCATTTTTTTCTCATCATACTTCCGGGCTCTGGCCTGTGTGTTTCCGCCTTTCATAAAAAAGGAACCGTGTCCGGTAAAAAGCATAAATCCTGCTACCAGTGCTGCGATTGTAAGTATAAAGCTGAATGACTGATCAAACATAATATTTTCCTCCTGCTAAAGAACAGGAGCCACACACCGGATCACCGGCTGGCTCCTGTTTGTTTTTTGACTGCAGATCCGCTCAATAGAAACAGACGATCGGAACATTATACTGGATAATGTTGTAAAGCTCTCCCGCTTTATCCGGCGGCATATTGATACAGCCGTGGGAACCGCCGGTTAGATACCGATCGCCTCCAAAATACGGCTGCCAGTCTGCATCATGGAATCCAATGCCTCCGTTAAACGGCATCCAGTAAGTTACCGGCTGTTCATAGGAATAGGTTCCGTCTGCTTTCTTGGTGCCACGTAGCACATCCGGGCTCTTCTTATAGTACAAGGTGAAGATTCCAGGAGGTGTTTTTCTCTCCGGATCACTTGCAAGTCCGGATACGATATCTGATTCAAAGATCACATTTCCATCCTGATAATACCACATATGCTGTTCTGTAAGATCCACTTCAATGTAGGTATTTCCCAGATCATTCACACCATAGGAATTGGCTCTCATGGAATAAACCGGCTCTCTGGTCGTCTGAGCTCCGGACTGGATCTCCTGGGTAAGCTGTGCCACCTCTCCGTCCTGATCGATCTTCCAGCCATATGCAGAACCGGAAACCGAAACAGTTCTTCCGCTTGTTGTCTGGAACTGACGCTCTGTACCTACTGTATCATGATCCGCTGCAAGCTGTGCCACATAATCCACGATATGCTGTTTGAAGGATGCATCATCCTGGATCAGCTGGCCCTTTTCGTCAAACTGCAGCCAGTTCTTGATGGTGCTTCCATCAAGTGTTACTGTCTCATCTCCAAATGTGTAGGTGATGCTTGCCCTCGCAAAGTTATTATATGCATCCACCGTTGCCTGCAGATCTGCACTGTCGCTGGTCACATCTGCTTTCACATAAGCATCCGGGTTACTGCCAAGATCTACTTCCCGGTCATCGCTGCTGATAGCATCACTGATCATCTGATAGGCTTCTTTTACCTTCAGTTCACTTCCCACTGTCTCCGGCACGATCGTAAACTCGGAATCATTAAAGCTTACGTACGCATTCTCCGGTGCTACCTGATTCTCTTTCTGGGCACAGTTCAGTGCTTTCACTGCTGACTCCAGCTTTGACTTGTCAAAAGCTGTCTGCTCACTTGCCGTGTAAGTCGTCTTTTCAAAAAATCCTCTCACCCATTCATAGGGCTTCTGCGCTTTCAAAAGCTTCAGAACTTCACCACTGGATATATAACGATAACTGATATCCGTTCCTTCTATAGTCTGCGGTTCCTGATCTCTGGCCTTTACCTGGATGGAATAGCCTTCCATTTTTTTTGCGATTTCCTGCTCCACCTCATATGCAGTCCTGTTGGAGCTGTCGATCCCGTTAATCGTTGTGCCCTCAAAGAAATGACTGGTATAATAATAAGATACTCCTGCATATGCACAGCCTGCCACTACCAAAACCATGGCGGCGATCATTCCGGTTACCTTCAGTGCCTTATGCTTTTTCTTTTCGGGTATAACAATAGGTTCAAATTCAGATTCATCGATAGGTACGTAGGTGATCTTCCTTGGCCTTGCTGATTTCGAAGGTCTTGCCGACTTGTGAGCAGCTGATCTGTTTTTTTTATTTTCAGGCTGAGGCTCTCCTGCAGTATCACTGACGATCTTTGCCATGGCATCATTGATCCTGTCCTCAATATCCCTCTTTTCATCGTTGCTCATATTTATTCACCTCTATGTTCATGTGCCTTCAAAAAAGGCACCTTTCCATTAATACTTTCTGGTCTTACTCACCAGCTTTTTCATTATATCATACTTTCCGGAAATTGCATCTCATTTCACGTTTTTTTTATAACTTATTTGTACCGTACAGCTTCCGCGCCATATCTTTCATAACATAGAAGTACATTACCCAAAGGAGTACTGACGCAAATATCCAGGCCACCGGACTTGCAAGACAGGTACCGATATAGCTGCTTTTCCCGGCTGCAATGGTAGCGGTGATCCCTCTTCCTGCAAGCTCAGCCACGCCGGCCATCATAGGAAGAAGACCATATCCCATTCCCTGGATCCCGTTTCGCAGTACATTAACAAAATACAGAGGAATAAAAAACAGTGCCACACATTTTACATAGATTGCTACCATAGGAAGCACTTCTTCAATGTTATCTGAGATAAACAGATATGCGAAATATTTTCCCGCAAAGAACAGAAAACCGCCAACAACAACAGAATATACAATTCCTATAAAATGCGAAGCCCGGAAGCCTTCCCGCACTCTCTCAAGCTTTCCGGCTCCGATATTCTGTGCATTGTAGGTAGCGCTGGCAGTTCCCTGTGCCACAAAAGCCTGGGTGAAGATCTGCTCGATCTTACTTCCTGCTGTAAACGCCGCCACCGCATAAGAGCCAAGCATATTTAAGGCTGACTGTACCATCATGGTTCCGATCGCCGTAATGGAATACTGCAGTCCCATTGGGATTCCCACACCGATCTGCTTGGCTGCGAGGTTACGTCTGAAATACCAGTCTTCTTTTTTCATACGGAGCTCCGGCACAAACTTCCAGATATATACCAGACATAAGACTCCTGAAACTCCCTGGGAAATAATGGTAGCCCAGGCTGCTCCAGGCGCTCCCAGCTTAAACACGATAATAAATACAAGGTCAAGCACAATATTCAGCATTGCAGATAAGATCAGAAAATACAGTGGTACCTTACTGTTTCCCAGTGCACGGAGGATACTGGCCAGGATATTATATAATGCCTGGGCAAAAATCCCTCCGCAGATGATCATAACGTAAGCATATGCATCCTTGAAAATATCATCCGGCGTATGCATAAATTTCAGAAGTGCATGCATACCTGTCATGCTGACTGCTGTCATCACTGCCGAGATCAGCGCTGTCAGGATCAGTGCATTTCCCACGGTCTGACGCATCTCATCCATTTTTCCCGCACCGTACTTCTGTGCAGTCAGTACGGTAAAACCGGCAGTAAGTCCCAGAAGAAAGCCCATGATCAAAAAGATGATAGTTCCTGTTGAGCCAACTGCCGCCAGTGCCTTTGTTCCTACAAATTTTCCTACAACCACCGCATCTACCATATTGTAGAACTGCTGAAATACATTACCAATAAATACCGGGATCGTAAATCCCAGGAGCACTTTTACCGGTTTTCCCTGTGTCATGTCTGTTTTCATGAAATCTTTTTTCCCCCATTTAATTTGATCGTTCATAAACTTTGTGCTGCTTTTTGTTATTCTTTTTATTATTCTTTCTGTAACTTTACAGTTGCTCAAACGTTACCTGTTTTTATGTATCAGAGGGATTATAGTTGAAGTGGAATGATTTTACAAGATGATTTTGAAATTTTTTTTCATGTGTGGAAACAGAAACAATCGGATGAAAAAAGTCCCGGCAGATCCGTAAAAATCTGCCGGGATTCCGTGAAGCTTATTTATTTCTCAACAAGAAGAGACTCTCCTGTCATTTCCTTCGGCTGCTCCATACCCATAAGCTGGATCAGAGTCGGAACAATATCTGCAAGACATCCGTTCTCACGAAGTGTGTATTTCGGATCTGCGTTTACAAGGATAAACGGTACCGGGTTCGTTGTATGAGCTGTCCACGGCTCACCTGTTTCATAATTTACAAGCTGCTCTGCGTTACCATGGTCAGCGCAGATAAAGAGCTGTCCGTCAACCTCTTTGATCGCCTCTACAGCCTTACCAACACACGCATCAACAGTCTCAACAGCCTTGATCGCAGCTGCCTCAACACCTGTATGGCCAACCATATCCGGGTTCGCAAAGTTGATGATGATCACATCATATTTGTCAGACTTGATCGCCTCTACAAGCTTCTCGCAAACCTCCGGTGCACTCATCTCCGGCTGCATATCGTAAGTCGGAACCTTCGGGGATTTTACAAGGATTCTGTCCTCTCCTTTGTTTGGCTCCTCAACACCACCGTTGAAGAAGAATGTAACATGTGCATATTTCTCTGTCTCGGCGATACGTGCCTGTGTCATATCGTGAGCTGCAAGGTACTCACCAAAGGTATTGTGAAGAAGAACCTTGTGGAATGCTACCAGCTTATTCTGGATGGTATCATCATACTCTGTGAAGCATACGAATGTGGTATCCAGTCTCTTTGCTCTCTCAAATCCCTTAAAATCGTCATCACAAAAAGCTCTTGTGATCTCTCTTGCACGGTCCGGACGGAAGTTGAAGAATACAACAGAATCCTTATCGGAAATAGTTGCAACCGGTTTGCCGTCCTTCTCGATAACAGTCGGAAGCACAAATTCATCTGTCTTGCCATCATCATAGGAAGCCTGAACTGCTGCTGCAGCATCTGTTCCCTTTACGCCTTCGCCCTGTGTAAGAGCTTTATATGCAAGCTCAACACGATCCCAGCGGTTATCACGATCCATTGCATAATAACGTCCGGAGATCACACCGATCTCACCAACGCCGATCTCTTTCATTTTAGCTTCCAGCTGCTCTACAAACTCTTTACCGGATGCAGGCGGTGTGTCACGACCATCCAGGAAGCAGTGTACGTAAACTTTCCTGAGTCCCTCTCGCTTTGCCATCTCAAGAAGTCCGTAGAGATGTGTATTGTGGCTGTGTACGCCACCGTCAGAAAGAAGTCCCATAAAATGGATCGCGGAATCGTTGTCTTTTGCATTCTTCATAGCAGTAAGAAGTGCCTCATTCTTGAAGAAATCGCCGTCCTGGATCTCTTTTGTGATCCTTGTAAGCTCCTGGTATACGATACGGCCTGCGCCCATGTTCATATGACCAACCTCGGAGTTACCCATCTGTCCGTCCGGAAGACCTACCGCAAGACCGCTGGCATTGCCTTTTACAAACGGATAATCTTTCATGAGTCCGTCCATAACCGGTGTTTTTGCCTCATATACAGCATTTCCGTCATGTCTGTCATTGAGTCCGTATCCATCAAGGATCATTAAAACTGTTGGTTTTTTGCTCATAATTTTCCCCTTCTTATCTTTGATCGAAAATCTGTCCGGCACAGCTCTTCACTGATTCTGAAACCCTCTGTACCATTCAGGATTCTTTTGTTTTCCATTTTATATAGTACCAAAATCCAGAAATTTTGCAACGTTTTCTTTGACAAAAATTTGTCTGTTTTCAATTTCCCGACAACTGATACGGCTGATCTGTAAATTTACGCGAAAGATATTATTTCTGGTATACACGGATCATAGAAGAAATCTTCCTTACAGATGCGCTGTTTTCCAGTTCTTCCTTAACCTTAAAGAAAGCGCCCTCGCTTACAAGTTTGGTGATCACAACAACCTCTGCGGTATCCGGTCTCTTGCTTTCTTTCTGCATGATCTGTGCCACGCTTGCCTGATATTTTGCAAAATGCTCCAGGATTTCAGCCAGCACACCGCAGCGGTCCTCTACCTGCAGGCGGAGGAAATAACGGTTATGGGTATCTGCCATATCTTTTACCGGAAGTGTCTTATAGCAGGTGCAGCCTACTCTTCCGCAGCAATCTGCCTTCATATTACGGACTACCTCAAATACATCACCGGCAACCGCACTTGCTGTAGGAAGCTCACCTGCTCCACGTCCGTAGAACATGGTATCTCCTACTGCATCTCCGTGTACAAAAACCGCATTATAAGAATCATTGACGGATGCAAGGGGATGCTCTGCCGGGATCAGCATCGGGCAGACATATGCCTCAACGCCGTCCTTCTGACAGCGTGCAACACCCAGAAGCTTGATCTCGCAGCCCATTTCTTTTGCGTAACGGATATCCTTTGCCGTGATCTTTGTGATTCCTTCTATATGAACATTATCAAGGGTAACTCTGGAATTAAAGGCAACTGATGCAAGGATGGCAACCTTTCTTCCTGCATCAATTCCCTCGATATCTGCAGTAGGATCTGCCTCTGCATATCCAAGTTCTGTAGCAAGAGCAAGAGCATCTGAAAATTCCATTCCCTCCTGGGACATCTTGGTAAGGATAAAGTTCGTAGTTCCGTTTACGATTCCCATAACTTCCGTTACATGGTTGGCCTCAAGACTGTTCTTCAACGGGCTGATGATCGGGATTCCTCCGGCAACTGCTGCCTCAAACAGAAAATCCTTCTGCGCTGTCCTGGCAGTTTCCAGGATCTCTTTTCCGTGGACTGCGATCAGATCCTTGTTTGCAGTTACAACGTTCTTGCCGGCTTTCAGTGCTGCAAGGATATAAGTACGTGCCGGCTCGATCCCGCCGATCAGCTCGATCACAATATCAATGGAAGGATCTCCCTCAATATCTGCCCAGTCTGTTGTAAGAACAGAAGGATCGTCTACCTTCCCGGACGCTTTCTCAAGGTTACGCACCAGGATCTTTGTGATCCTTACCTGGCATCCAAGCTTGGCTGTCATTTCCTGCTCCTGGCTTTTGATCACTTTATATACACCGGTTCCTACTGTTCCGAGACCAAGAAGGGCCGCATTTACGACTTTTTCGTTCATTTTCTGATGTCCCCTTTCCGTTTTTTCCAATTTTTATCAGAGTAACTCCTATGTTATGGCAGAAAACGCTTTTTGTCAAGTTCCGGCAGAGGAAGTAATTCCAGCCAGCTGCCAAAAAGTCCGGTGATCAGTTCCTGCACCATAGCTTTTGACTGTGGTTCCAGTTTATCCAGCTGGCGCACCATGGCAGCCAGACTTTTCAGACCACCTTCCTGGATTTGGGAAATGGTATCTGCTCCGGTTGCTTCCAGCACAGAAAAGAGTTCCCCGATGAGATGCTCTCTCTGCTTTTCGTCCATATGGTCGATCCATTTATGAAGACTTCGATCTGACGCCGCAGCTCTTCTTGTCAAACTTTCTTTCTCTATAAAGGATGGCCCCATTACCTCCCAGGTAAAAGCATCATGCTGCAGGATCCCCTTCTGTGTACTGGCTACGATCCGCGGATCTTTCTGGTGGCTGAGCAGCATACCGATCACAGATGCCTCGGGAATGATACGAGTGACTTTTGGCAAAACACTTTCCACTCTTCCGGGACTGAAAAATCCTCCCGGAAAACCCGGGCCATCATTATCATAGACAGAAAGAAGCTTTTCCTGCAGGATGTCACTGCACTGCATCGCTGTATACATAGCCAGATTTCCTCCTTTGGAATGACCGCCGATCCGCAGCATGGACTGTATATAAGTTCCATGCGTTTCCAGATATTCCAACGCTTTTCTGTGCGAAGGAACAACTCCGTTGCTTAAGTTAAAATCCTCCTTCCATCCCACAATGGTATCATCGGTTCCCCGAAAGGAAATATATGTGGTTCCATCATCCAGTCCTATAGTCACTGCCGCAAACTGCTGAGCCTGACTGAAAAGGATTTCATTGACAAAGCCCCCTACTGTACATTTCCGGAATCTCTCCGAACAGGCCATTTTTTCAAGGAGCACCGGTGTATTCTGCAGAAATGCACTTTCTGCTTTCAGATCCTTCTTCATTTCCCGTCTGGAAAAAGCCGCAAAGAGTTCTTCTACAGAAAGAGTATTTCCGTTTTTTACTTCTGCCATCTCATCCAGATCAAGATAGGAAAAACACGCCAGTATCAGATTGTCAACTTCATTAAAGGGTGACTGCTCAAAGGTAAGATCTCCTCTCCAGTCAAGATAATTCAGAATATTCCCCATAAAATCCTCCGCAAATGATCATATAAGCGTCTTACGCACAGCTGCAGGCTTTCTTTCTATTATAATACGTAACGGCTGCATCACAGCACAGCCATCTGATGCGTTTCTGCCGTTATCAGATAACCGTTTTCTGAAACGACATACCCTGCCAGATATTTATTGTTATCATACCATAAATCCTGATCATTTACTCCTTTCATCCATTTTTTTTCTGAGATAGATGATGTAATGAATGCAGCCGCAGGTAAAAGCCGGAAACAGTATCGACAGGCCTGCTGCTGACATCATATAGATCACTGCCCCTTTTCCGTCATCCGGTGTTCCTGCCACAAAGCAGTAGAACATGGTAGCTGAAAAATACAGTGTGATCACCACTGAAATTAAGATTTTAAAAAACTTCCTCATTGCTTCTCCTTTCTGTAGTGTCGATATAAGGACACTGTTGTGATTCCAATTTTACCTTCATAATAAGATTAATTCAAGGATGAATCGGACAGGATATATATATGATAAAATATGACAGATTTTGGGTCACGATGAAGGAGCGTGGAATCACTCAGTATGATCTTTATGAACATTACCAGATCACCCGTTCACTTCTGGACAGACTTCGAAAAAATAAAAATGTTGAAATTTATACCATAGACAGGCTGTGTTCCATTCTCCATTGCGAGATCGAGGACATTGTAGAACACGTTCCCGAGCCTGACGAAAGGAACGAACATACAGAAAAAGCTTCAGAGAAAAACAATCCTTACTCTGAAGATAAGAAAAACTCTCTCTGACTGTGATCAGATGCAGCTTTTTTGTTGGCTGTGTTATCCGTGTCAGGGAGAGTTTTTCTGATTTTTTCTATAAGCAGATATAAAAAAAGGGGCCGAAGCCCCTTTTAAATGGATCTTATTTGTAGTTTACGATCTTTCCGAAATCCGGTTTCAGGGAAGCGCCGCCTACAAGACCGCCGTCGATGTCAGCCTGAGCGAATAAGTCAGGAGCTGTTGCAGCGTTTACAGATCCGCCGTACTGGATACGGATCTCTGCTGCTGTAGCGTCATCATAGATCTCAGCGATGCATTTACGGATATCAGCGCAAACCTCCTGAGCCTGCTCTGTTGTAGCTGTCTTACCTGTTCCGATAGCCCAGATCGGCTCGTAAGCGATAACTGCTGTCTTAGCCTGATCAGCTGTAACACCCTGGAATCCAACCTTAACCTGCTGACGGATGAAGTCCATTGTCACGCCCTGCTCTCTCTGAGTAAGTGTCTCACCGCAGCACATGATCGGTGTGATGCCATGCTCGAAAGCTTTAAGCATTTTTTTGTTAACGTCTTCGTTTGTCTCACCGAAATACTCTCTTCTCTCGGAATGTCCAAGTACTACGTACTTAACGCCAGCATCTACGAGCATAGCCGGAGCGATCTCGCCTGTGTAAGCACCCTTCTCCTCGAAGTACATGTTCTCAGCGCCAACCTGGATGTTTGTTCCTTTAGCTGCCTCAACAACAGGAATGATGTCGATAGCCGGTACGCAGAATACTACATCAACTTCGTCGTTAACAACAAGCGGTTTTAAAGTCTCAACCAGCTTTACAGCCTCGCTTGGTGTCATGTTCATTTTCCAGTTTCCAGCAATGATTTTCTTTCTTGCCATGGTTTTATCTCCTTTTTGTGTTCCTGGAACACTTTATTTTTTATCAGTCTTTATCGTTAGCTGCTGCTACACCCGGAAGCTCTTTTCCCTCAAGGAACTCAAGAGAAGCACCGCCGCCTGTGGAGATGTGTGTCATCTTGTCGCCATATCCGAGGATATTTACAGCTGCTGCAGAATCACCGCCACCGATGATCGTTGTTGCATCTGTCTCAGCAAGAGCTTTGGCAACTGCTTCTGTACCATGAGCGAAGTTCGGCATCTCGAAGCATCCCATCGGTCCGTTCCATACAACAGTCTTGGCATCTTTTACAGCGTCTGCGAAAAGCTTCTCAGTCTCCGGTCCGATATCCATTCCTTCCCATCCGTCCGGAATCTCACCACGTTTTACAACCTGGATGTTGCAGTCATTGGAGAAGTCATCACCGATTCTGTTATCTACAGGAAGAAGAAGCTTCACGCCCTTCTCCTCTGCTTTCTTCATCATGTCGAGAGCATACTGAAGGTAATCATCCTCGCAGAGGGATGTTCCGATATGTCCGCCCATAGCCTTGGAGAATGTATAGGACATACCACCACCGATGATCAGTGTATCTACCTTGTCAAGAAGGTTGTTGATAACAGAGATCTTGCTGGAAACCTTAGCACCGCCAAGGATTGCTACGAATGGTCTCTCCGGATTGTTTACAGCGTTTCCAAGGAAATCGATCTCTTTCTGCATCAGATATCCTACAACTGCTGTCTTAACAAATTTGGTAACACCTACGTTAGAGCAGTGAGCTCTGTGAGCAGTTCCGAATGCATCATTTACAAATACATCACAAAGAGAAGCAAGGTCTTCGCTGAACTTATCTTCATTCTTTGTCTCTTCTGCACGGTAACGTGTATTCTCAAGAAGAACTACATCGCCATCCTTCATCTCAGCTACAGCAGCTTTTGCGTTTGGTCCTACTACCTCAGGATCTGCTGCAAATTTCACTTCCTGTCCAAGAAGCTCAGAAAGACGAATCGCTACAGGTGCAAGAGAAAGCTCCGGTTTCGGCTCTCCCTTCGGTTTTCCGAGGTGGGAGCAGAGGATAACCTTTCCGCCGTCTGCGATCAGTTTCTTGATTGTAGGAAGAGCAGCTACAAGACGATTCTCGTCTGTGATCTTTCCATCCTGAAGCGGAACGTTAAAGTCACATCTTACAAGTACTCTCTGTCCTTTTACATTGATATCGTCAACACTTTTTTTGTTCAGCATTTCTATATCTCCTTAACTTTTATTTCTGCCGGAAGCAGATCAATAAGGGCGAGCGGTATTGTTGTCCGCTCTGTCAACAGTCATTTCCTCAGATATTCTTTTGTTTGATCTTTTGGAAAAAAAGGGCCCGGTCCTCTTCAGACCGGACCCTTTCTGAGTCTATTCTTCTACACTCGTTCGCTGAAAATTAAGCGTTCAGAAGGCTTCCGAAATGCTTGATTGTACGAACCATCTGGCTTGTGTAGGAGTTCTCGTTGTCATACCAGGAAACTACCTGAACCTCTGTTGTGCCATTCTCAAGTGGAAGTACCATTGTCTGAGTAGCATCGAAGAGGGAACCAAATCTCATACCAACGATATCGCTGGATACGATCTCATCCTCGTTGTATCCGAAGGACTCGTTAGAAGCTGCTTTCATAGCTGCGTTGATCTGCTCTTTTGTAACATTTCCTTCAACTACTGCTGTAAGGATTGTTGTAGAACCTGTTGGGGTAGGAACACGCTGTGCAGAACCGATAAGTTTGCCGTTAAGCTCTGGGATAACAAGTCCGATAGCTTTAGCAGCACCTGTGCTGTTCGGAACGATATTAACTGCAGCTGCACGGGATCTTCTCAGATCGCCTTTTCTCTGCGGTCCGTCAAGTGTCATCTGATCGCCTGTGTAAGCGTGGATTGTGCACATGATACCGGATTTGATCGGTGCAAGATCGTTAAGAGCCTTAGCCATTGGTGCAAGGCAGTTTGTTGTACAGGAAGCTGCGGAGATGATCTTGTCCTCGTTTGTAAGACCCTGATGGTTTACGTTGTAAACGATTGTCTTAAGGTCGTTTCCAGCCGGAGCGGAAATAACTACGTGCTTAGCACCTGCATCGATATGAGCCTGAGCTTTGTCTTTAGATGTGTAGAAACCTGTGCACTCAAGAACTACGTCTACACCGATCTCTCCCCATGGAAGCTCTGCAGCGTTAGCCTTAGCATAGATTTTGATCTCTTTTCCGTCTACTGTGATGGAATCCTCTCCTGCTGTTACTGTATCTGCAAGAGCGTATCTTCCCTGTGTAGAATCATATTTTAATAAGTGAGCAAGCATTTTAGGAGATGTAAGGTCATTGATTGCTACAACCTCGAATCCCTCTGCTCCAAACATCTGACGGAATGCAAGACGACCGATACGTCCAAAACCATTAATTGCAACTTTTACTGCCATGATAAATTCCTCCTATGAATTGAATGGTGATTAAATCGTTCCTTTGTTAAAGAAACATCAACCTGTTTCATATTGTACCTAATTCCAAACAAAAATTCAAGAGCTATTTATAAAAAAGAACATTAAAATAAATATTAAGAAAATTTCTGAAAAATGTGCTATAATTCTCTAATAGAAAGTTCTGTCCTGCTGATTCCCAAAACGGATATCTATATTCCCGCTGGGAGTTTGACTTTCCCGGATTCATAACAGGCAGATACGATCATTGTCACAGAATATAAAGGCTTGAATATGGAGGTACAAAATGGGCCAGAAAATTTTATGGGACTGCCATATGCACTCCTCTTTTTCCGCAGATTCCGATGCACCGATGGAAGAAATGATCCAGACTGCCGCAGACCAGGGTCTCACGGGAATCTGTTTTACTGAACATTTTGATCCGGATTATCCCGATACTCCGGAAAATCTTGATTTTTCCCTGAACATCCCTGCATACCGCCAGAAACTTGAGAGTCTTGCGGATGCTTTTAAAGACCAGATCCAGGTTAACTTCGGGATCGAGCTTGGACTTCAGCCTCAGCTTGCAGAATCTTTTTCCGATCTTCTGAAAGAAGTTCCCTTTGATTTCGTTATTGGTTCCTCCCATGTGGTGCACGGATATGATCCTTATTATCCTTCTTATTTTGAGGGCCGTAAGGAATCCGCATGTTACATGGAATATTTTGAATCCATCCTGGAAAATATCGCTGCTTTTGACGAGATGGATGTGTACGGACATATCGACTATGTAGTACGTTATGGTCCAAATCAGAACCGTCAGTATTCTTATGGAAGATATAAGGAGATCCTGGACGAGATCCTGCGGACATTGATCCGCAAAAATGTGGGAATCGAGCTGAACACAGGCGGTTATCACTACGGGCTTGGTGAACCGAATCCATGTGTCAATATTATCCGACGTTACCGTGAGCTTGGCGGTGAGATCATCACCATCGGTGCAGATGCCCATACTCCGGATAAGATCGGCTATGCTTTTGACAAGGCGGCTGATGTTCTCCGTGAATGTGGTTTTTCCTATTATGCTGTATTTAAAAACCGCCGTCCTGTTTTTCATAAGCTGTAGCTCTGTTTCTCTCTCCGGTGAGAGAGTTTACATTTTTATACTGAAAATATCATTTTATCTAAGGAGGAACTCTATATGTCAACAAAAAGACTCCAGAAAAAGAAAGCTGTCATGCAGGCAAAAAAAGAAAAGCAGCTGAAAAAAAATACCTCTGCTGCCGGCACCAGTTCCAGTGCTGCCAAATCTGGTGAAAATGCTAAAGCCGAAGTGAAAAAACTTGAAACCGTAAAGAAGGAAACGCTTAAAGTCGAAACCTCCAAAACCGAACCGATCAAAGTCGAGACTTCCAAGACCGAGCCGATCAAAGTCGAGACTTCCAAGACCGAACCGATCAAAGTCGAGACTTCCAAGACCGAACCGATCAAAGTCGAGACTTCCAAGACCGAGCCGATCAAGGTTGAGACCTCAAAGACTGAACCGGCGAAAGTTACTACTTCCAAGATTGAGCCTCTGAAAGTCGAAACTTCCAAGGAGGACACAGCTTACGATGCCCTCTACGAGAAACGTCTGAAATACTACTACAATGATCTGAAATGGCTCTACTGCGAACTGTTCCGCGATCATCCGGAAGTTGCCGGCACATTCTCAAGCCTCACAAAAAAAATGAAAGAGATTTATCGTGAGCGTTCTCTTTCCATGAAGGAAGCTGACCAGACCTGCGTTGCTGATCCTGACTGGTTCCGTAAGACTACTTTCACCGGAATGGCTGTAAATCCTGCTGACTTCGCAGATACTCTTTCCGGGCTGTCTGATAAGCTGGACTATATCAGTGAATGCAATGCAGACACTCTGTACCTGACAGATCTTTTCCAGGCAACCTCCAACTGCTCTCTTCGCATTATCCCGGAGATCGGAACCTCCGAAGATCTGCATACACTTGCAGCTAACTGTAGGAAAGCAGGTATCCGCCTGGCTCTTGAGATCCCGTTAAGTCTTTCTGTGGATGACCCACAGTCCGGTGCGCCATGCGTGCTCCAGACTCCGGCTTATTTTAATGCAATGCTTCTTCAGATCCTGGAGCTTGCAAATGAAGGTGCTTCTGTATTCAGCCTTGGTGTCCTTCCGATGATGCCGGAAGAAAATCTCTGGAAGCTTCACTCTCTGCTGCGTATGACCCGAATGGTGTGTGAGATCGTATGCCCCGGAATTCTTCTCCTTGGCGAAACAGACCGCCCACCTGCAGAGGCTGCTGCATTCGGCGGAACTTCCGATATGCCGGAACTTCACATTGTAAACAGCACCCAGCTGATGTCCGATCTCTGGCATACCGTTGCCACAAAGGACACTGCCCTTCTCCGCCGGGGAATCGACAGAGCTGCAGACCTTCCGCAGGCACCGGTATTCCAGAATTACCTCCGTAACCGCAACACGGTACGCTGGAATCTGGACTATGATTTCCTGAAAGGAAGCTTTATCACAGAAGGGCCTCACAGAGATTATCTGAATGAATTCCTGGCAGGTATTTTCCCTGATTCCTTTGCCCGTGGTGAAATTTATGTGAATCCGGAAACCGAGGAATCGGAGCTCTGCGGAACAACCGCATCTCTTGCAGGAATAGAGCGTTTTGATTATGAAGGAAATATGGAGGGTGTCAGCCGGGGAATCCGCTATGACGTAGCACTTCATGCATTGCTTCTTTCCCTCCCCGGAATTCCGGTACTTCGAAGCGGTGACGAGGTCGGACAGCTGAATGACTACACCTATAAAACAGACATTTCCAAAGCAGCTGATCCCCGCTGGCTCCACAATGGACGTTTCAACTGGGCACTTGCCCGGAACAGAGCCGATGCCGAAACGATCCAGGGACGCATTTTCAACAGCCTTGAGCAGCTGGAATCCATCCGTGCCAGCCATCCGGTATTTGCACCTGAAGTTTCTGCACATACACTGGAAACCTGGGAAAAAGCTCTCCTTGCCCTGGTAAGAGAAACCTCCGAAGAAAAACTGATCTGCATCTACAACTTCAGCGACCAGGATAAGGTAGCCTGGATCAACGAACCGGACGGTACCTACACAGATCTTCTCACAGGAGTTCAGAGAGACGCACAGGCTGTAGAGATCCCGGCCTTCGGATTTATCTGGCTTATGCACACGAAATAATAGCTTTGTCAGGCGGATATCCATAATCTTCATTCTCTACACAGCTCTGCACCGGATAACTGGATAACTGCTTCACAGTTTATTTGCAAAAAAGGACACTGCCATTTTCAACGGGCAGTGTCCTTTTTTATTTCCCATATTATTATTTTCTCAGCTTATCAATAAATGCAGCAAATTTCCCCTGTTCCCCACTATCCAGCGAACGGCTGTAAATATTTCTGAGCCAGGCCGTGATCACATCGATCAGGATCGGAGAAAATGTCATCAGAAGGAACACCAGAATGATCATTCCGAATTCCAGCGATCCCAGTGTCAGAAGATTCTGCAGAACCACCGCCGCACCGAAAAAGATCACCTGCATACTGTAAATGATCACCTTTCGATACTTATTCAGAGGTGCGTAAACTGTCTTAAGTGCCGCCATATAATTCCATCCTGTTACAAGCACACAGGCTGTATTCAGCATAGCATTGGAATGGTATACATTCTGGCATACCAGCATCACACTGAACACACAGCCCGTGATGGTCACAGCAGCCGGAAATGCATTCATAAATACATGACGCAAAAATGTATGGTCGATCTTCTCATAATTATTCTCCTGCGCCAGAAGGAACGTAGGAATCCCAACAGCGCAGGCACTGATCAGAGACATCTGGATCGGCTCAAAGGGATAGGAATCCCCGAAGAAGATCGTGATCAGTGACAGCAGCACGGAAAAAATCGTTTTGATCAGAAACATAGATGCCGCAGTACGGATATTATTTACAACCCGGCGTCCCTGATTCACAATTTCCGGCATTGCTGCAAAATTAGAATCCAGCAATACCACATTGGCAATATTCTTGGCAGCATCACTGCCCTCAGCCATGGCAATACTGCAGTCCGCCTCTTTAAGCGCCAGAACATCATTGACACCATCACCGGTCATGGCAACCGTATGCTTCTGAGCCTGCAAAGACTTCACCATTGCCTGCTTCTGCTGAGGTGTTACACGCCCGAACACACTGTATTCTGCAACTGCCTCGTCCATCTGTTCCTGGGTTGTGATCGTTGTCGCATCTATATAATGCGCTGCATTTTTAAGGCCTGCACGTCTGGCAATTGCAGAAACCGTCACCGGATCATCACCGGAGATCACTTTCAGATCAACACCCTGACTTTCGAAATATGCCAGCGTATCCGGTGCCTCTGCACGAATCACATCTGTAATAAGCAAAAGTCCGACGGGTTCCAGTCCCTCCGGAATCTCCGCTCCCTCACTCACATTTACACTATGGGCAAGAACCAGCACACGAAGACCTTCCTCTGCAAATCTGCCACAATACTCCATCAGCTCCGGGTTCCCTTCCGGAAAAAGAAACTGCGCTGCCCCCATCAGATAAGTACCTGTATCTGTAAATGCAGCTCCGCTGTACTTCCTGTCAGAAGAAAACGGGATTACATGATCCAGCTCCATATCCTGAGATACTTTAAATCTTGCCCTGAGTGCATCGGCAGTGGCATTCTGATCCTTCAGAACAGAAAGCAGATTTCCCATGATATGCTCGATCTCCCGGGTCTTCTCCGGATCTTCCTGACTATGTTTCTCCGGGTCAGCTTCTGACTTTTCCTGTAATACGAGATTCGCACTTCCATCCTCCTTTGCGATCGCATCTGTTGCTGAAACTGCAGAAGTCGCAGAACTCTCAGTTCCATTGTCGTCACCTTCGCCGGATTCAGGATCTTTCCCGGATATTTTCTCTGAAATCTCATCATACACCGGCGGATAGCTCTCCACCGCCTCCACACACATGGTACCCTCTGTGATAGTTCCTGTCTTATCCAGGCAGAGCGTATCCACGCGTGCAAGAGTTTCTATACAGTACAGCTCCTGCACCAGCGTCTTCTTCTGGGCCAGCTTCAGCGCCCCCAGAGTCAGTGCCACACTGGTAAGAAGGACCAGTCCCTCCGGGATCATTCCCAGGACCGCTGCAACCATATTGACAACAGAATCCCGGATATTGTCTCCCACAAAATAATACTGTTTATAAAAAAGCAGCGCACCCATTGGTACGATAATGATACTGATCACCTTCAGAATGGCATTCAGGGAATTTCTAAGCTCTGAATTATGGCGTTTGAATTCCTTTGCCTCGCTGGTGATCCTTGACGCATAGTTGTCACTTCCCACATGGATGATCTGGCAGCAGGCCTGTCCCGCCGTCACAAAGCTTCCGGAAAAAAGCTCATCTCCCGGATTCTTCGGAAGATTGTCTGCCTCACCGGTAAGCAGTGATTCATTGACCTCAAGGCTTCCCTCCAGGATCTTCGCATCTGCCGGAACCTGTTCTCCGGCCTTCAGGAATATCAGATCATCGACAACCAGCTTCTCTGTAGAAATTTTCCATTTTTTTCCTTCACGCAGAACAACCGTCTTGGATTCTGTCAGGATGGCCAGCTTGTCAATCGTCTTCTTGGCACGGATCTCCTGAATGATCCCGATCACGGTATTAATAAAAATGATTCCTACAAACATGGAGTTTTTGTAGGAACCAACCAGCAGTACGAGAACCAGCAGCACCAGGTTCAGAAAATTGAAGAATGTAAACGTATTCTCCAGAATGATCTGCTTATATGTCCTGGTGTTGGGGTTTTCGTTATTATTTACCTGGCCCTGCGCAATTCTTTCCTGAACTTCTTCGTTCGTAAGTCCTGTCATGCTTCTTACTTACCTGTCCTTTCAATGGCTTACGGTTCTGTTCAACTGAAGCTTGCTCATGCCCCGGTTATGATCGTAAATAAAAGGGATCAATACTCCTCTTCTGTATCTTCTTCACCCTCGTGGATATCAGACTTCGGTTTGGAAAGACCCTCGATCTTAATGTGATGTTTCTCTGCATAATCCCAGAGAGCTGCATGAATTGCTTCCTCAGCAAGCAGGGAACAGTGGATCTTTACCGGCGGAAGTCCGTCCAGAGCCTCCATAACGGCCTTGTTGGTTACTTCCATAGCTTCCTCAATGGTCTTGCCCATTACAAGTTCTGTTGCCATGCTGCTTGTTGCAACTGCTGCACCGCATCCAAATGTTTTAAATTTGCAGTCTTTGATAATATGAGTTTCGTCATCGATATCAAGGAATATTCTCATAATATCACCGCATTTTGCATTTCCTACAGTACCCACGCCACTTGCGTTCTCGATCTCACCGACATTACGTGGATGCTGAAAATGATCCATTACTTTTTCACTATACATTATTTTTTCCTCCTGGCAAGTATTTTTATTATTTTTTCTGCTTTTTAATAAAATCTTCATATAATGGAGACATGCTTCTTAAGTTTGCAGTAATATCTTTCAGCTTATCTACTACAAAATCAACATCCTCCATTGTCGTCTCCTCGCTTAAGGTCATACGGAGAGATCCGTGTGCGATCTCATGAGGAAGACCGATAGCTAACAGAACGTGTGACGGATCCAGAGAACCGGATGTACATGCGGAACCGCTGGATGCACAGATTCCGAAATTATCAAGCATCAGAAGAAGTGACTCTCCCTCGATAAACTGGATGCTTACATTTACGTTATTCGGAAGACGTTTTACTTTATCTCCATTGAGACGTACGTACGGGATCTCTGTGAGGATCCTGCTGATCATATGATCTCTGATCTCGATTTCTTTTGCAGTACGCTCTTTCATGGACTTGTTTGCACGCTCTGCTGCAAGACCGTATCCTACGATACCAGGAACGTTTTCTGTACCTGCACGACGTTTTCTCTCCTGTGCTCCGCCATGTACGAAGGAGCGGATCTTAACGCCCTTACGGATATAGAGGAAGCCGATTCCCTTCGGTCCGTTGATCTTATGTCCGCTGGAGCTGAGCATATCAATATTGAACTCATCTACATTGATCGGGATCTGGCCGAATGCCTGAACAGCGTCTGTATGGAACAGGATTCCATGCTCATGTGCGATCTGTCCGATCTCTTTCAGCGGCTCAAGAGTACCAATCTCATTGTTTGCAGCCATAACAGAGATCAGGATGGTCTCCGGTGTAATGGCTTTCTGAAGCTCATCCAGGTCAATGAAACCATTCTCATCTACATCCAGGTATGTGACCTTGGCACCACGCTCTTTTTCAAGGTACTCGCAGGTATGAAGGATGGCATGATGCTCGATCTTTGTTGTGATGATATGGTTTCCTTTATTTTTATATGCCTCAAAGGTCGCTTTCAGAGCCCAGTTATCAGACTCGGAACCACCTGCTGTAAAATAGATCTCCTCTTTTTTGGCTCCGATCACATCTGCGATCTGCTGTCTTGCCTTTGCGATGGCAGCCTTGCTGTTTGCCGCAAAATCATAAACGGTTGAAGCATTTCCATAAAACTCTGTAAAATACGGCAGCATAGCCTCCACAACTTCCGGTGCGGTCTTTGTGGTAGCCGCATTGTCCAGATATATCATTTTTCCCATTTTCTTTTCCTCCTGTTCAGGATAATTATTTTTCGTGTATTCTCCGGCTTTCTTCGATCAGCTCACTGAGCATCAGGGTATCCACTGCATCTGTGATGCTGTCGTTGATCCTCTTCCACACTAATCTAGCCACGCAGAGATCAGAACCCTGGCAGCCACCGTCACCTTCTGTTCCCGGACATGTTGCAGCCTCCAGGCCACCCTCCAGGACACGAAGGATATCTCCCACTGAAATCTCTTCTGCCGGTCTTCCAAGGAAGTATCCTCCGGCTGCGCCGCGGACACTCTTCACAAGGCCCGCTTTTTTCAAAAGTGCCATCAGCTGCTCCAGATAGCTGACTGATATATTCTGACGGCCCGCAATACTCTGAAGCGAAACCGCTTCTTTTTCACTGTAAAGACCAAGGTCTATCAAAGCCTTAAGTCCGTATTTTGCTCTTGTTGACAGTTTCATCCGCTCACCTCTTTTTTTCAATTCCCAGTGTTTTCCTCGGATTTCATGTTTACTCTATCAGAAACATATGGTTCTGTCAAGACTAACTTCTTCATATACTGGCAAAAAAGACTCAAGGTTATCCATGTCAAAAAATATATTTCTCAAAGGAACCCTGATTCTTGCCTGCACAGGCCTTATCAGCCGTATCGCAGGTTTCTTTTATAGAATATTCCTCTCCCATGCCATTGGTGCGGAAGGTCTTGGTTTGTATCAGCTGGTTCTTCCTCTCCAGGGACTTATGGCCGCTTTATCCTATACAGGGATCCAGTCTGCCCTTTCACGCCTGATCGCGTCCAGACTTGCCCTTCAGGAGAAAAAGGAGGCACGTTTTTCGCTGGTCACAGGAACACTTATGGCTGTCTTTTTTTCTGCTGCAGCCGGTTTTCTGCTTTTTCAGCACGCATATTTTTTTGCTTCCGCAATTCTGAAAACACCGCAGACTGCCGGTCTTCTTCGCATAACAGCTGTCAGTATTCCTCTCTGTGCCATTCATTCCTGCATTGACAGCTATTATTATGCCCGGAAAAAAGCCTCTGTTCCGGCAGCCGTGCAGCTTTCGGAGCAGTCTGCACGGATCGGCACTACCTATATCCTGTATCTGATTTTTCTTTCTGAAAGACGTCCGATCACTGCATTGATCGCAGCGGGAGGTTCCCTTGCCGGAGAGACTGCCGCTTCGCTGGTGTCGCTGCTGGTAGTTTCCTTTCATTTCGGAAATCACCCTGTACACGAAAAGACTCCCGTCAGGATCTTTCCGCTGATAAAGGACCTTTTCACACTGTCTTTTCCCATTTCCCTGAACAGGATCCTTCTGACACTTCTCGGCAGCATAGAAGCGGTCCTGATCCCACAGATGCTTCTGCGTTCCGGCATGACAGCCTCAGACTCACTGAAAATCTATGGGATTTTTACAGGAATGGCACTGCCCCTGCTCCTGTTTCCTTCCACACTTACGTCTTCCGCCGCTGTAATGCTGATGCCTTCCATCGCACAGCTTGATGCACTGGGAAAGCAGAAGCAGATCCGCCGTGTCACAGATCAGACCTTTTTTCTGTGCATGTTCCTGGGATTTCTGTGCGGAAGCGGATTCTTTCTTTTTGGCCCATTCCTCGGAACATTGCTTTTTCACAGCCAGACTGCCGGAACCTACATACGGTATCTGTCTTTTATCTGTCCTTTTCTTTATACAAACACCATGCTCACCAGCATCCTGCAGGGACTTGGAAAACCGGGGCTCTGTCTGATCCACAGTATTGCCGGCATTCTCATCCGTATTTTCTCCGTTGTTTTTATAATTCCTGCAACAGGAATCCGAGGCTATTTTTACGGAATTTTTCTGGGTGAGCTTCTGCTTACTCTTCTACACGTGAAAGCGCTAAAATTTCCCTATCGACAATCGGCCAATAATCGTTTATAATAAATAATTGAAATGTCTATAGTTATGGAGGAATAAAGTACTATGAGTTTTGAATTCATAAAAAAACTGCCAACTCCTGAGGAAATCCGCAATCAGTATCCGCTCAATGCTGAACTTCAGGCGCTCAAGGAGAAACGCGATGCTGAGATTCGCGACGTTTTCACCGGAAAATCCGATAAATTCCTCGCTATCATCGGACCATGTTCTGCAGATAACGAAGATGCCGTATGCGATTATCTTTTAAGACTTCGCAAAGTTCAGGAAAAGATCGAGGATAAAGTCGTTATCATCCCGCGTGTTTACACAAACAAGCCACGTACGACCGGTGAAGGATACAAGGGAATGGTCCATCAGCCGGATCCTGAGAAAAAACCGAACCTTCTTGCCGGGCTGATCGCGATCCGCAAGATGCACATGCGCGCTATCCGCGAAAGCGGCTTCACCTGTGCAGATGAGATGCTTTACCCGGAGAACTACCGTTATCTCTCTGATCTGCTTTCCTACGTTGCTGTAGGCGCACGTTCTGTTGAAGATCAGCAGCACAGACTCACTGTCAGCGGCATGGATGTTCCGGCTGGTATGAAGAATCCTACCAGTGGTGACTACAGCGTTATGCTGAACTCCATTGTTGCAGCACAGGGCGCCCATCGTTTTATTTACAGAAGCTGGGAGGTTGAGACCACCGGCAACCCACTCTCTCACGCAATCCTTCGTGGTGCGGTAAACAAGCATGGGGAAGCGATCCCGAACTACCATTATGAGGATCTTCGTCTTCTCTATGACAAATACCATGCAAAGAACCTTGCCAACCCGGCAGTGATCGTGGATACCAACCACTCCAACTCCAACAAGCATTACGAGCAGCAGGTTCGTATCGCAAGTGAGGTTCTTCACAGCCGTCAGGTAGATCCTGAGCTTCACTCCATGGTAAAGGGTCTCATGATCGAAAGCTATATCGAGCCAGGCAACCAGAAGATCGGTGGAGATCACATCTACGGAAAATCCATCACAGATGCCTGCCTTGGTTGGGATGAGTCTGAGAAGCTGCTTTACACGATCGCTGAAAATTGCTAAGTTCTGTCTGATCTGCACTTCAGGGAACAGACATTTGTGATCATTCTACAATTTATGTTCAAAAAAAGAACCGGCATTCTCCCATTTTGGAAGCTGCCGGTTCTTTTTTGAACGCGTTTTTTATATTATTTCTTACAGATCAATGCCTCGGATGTGCTTTCATATATACGTCTCGCATTTTCGCAACGCCAAAATTCAGATAGACCTGTGTGGTGGAAATATCCGAATGTCCAAGCATTTCCTGCACACTCTTCACGTCCGCTCCATTCTGCAGCATATGTGCGGCAAAAGAATGTCTCAGTGTATGCGGCGTGATATCATGCTGGATCCCGGCTTCCTCTGCATATCCCTTCAGAACCTTCCAGAATCCCTGTCTGCTCATGGATTTTCCTGAACAGTTGGTAAAAAGACTCTCCGTCTCATTTTCTTTCACAAATTTTCCACGGGCTTCCTTCAGATATTTCTCCATGGCTGTTTTGCATACATTTCCTATCGGGATCACCCGTTCCTTATCCTCATCGTGACAGACTACATAACCAAGCCGCAGATTGAGATCCTCCAGATTCAGCCGCAAAAGTTCACTGACACGCATTCCTGTAGCATACAAAAGCTCCAGCATGGCACTGTCCCGGATTCCCTTCGGTGTATTCAGATCCGGCTGTTTCAAAAGGCGGTCTACCTCATCCACAGTAAGGATCTCCGGCATCCGCTTCTCAACCTTGGGCGGCTTCAGTTCCAGAGACGGATCCCTCCCGATCCTGTTCTCCTGATAAAGATACTGAAACAAGGCACGGATAGATGCTACATTTCTGGAGATCGTTGAGGAAGCGAACTGTCCTCTCTCCATATAGCTGAGATAGCCTTCCAGCTCCAGTTCTCCTACATCCCGGATATCATAGATCCCACGATCTGCAAAATACACTGCCATCTTCTTCAGGTCTCTCTGGTAAGATACTTCTGTATTATGTGACGTCCTTTTTCTATTATGTAAATATGTAATAAATTCCCGTATCTCTATGTCCATTTCTCTGCATCCCGTTTCTCTAAAATCATACTCGTTTATGACTGAATTATACTGTTAATTTTACATAAAATCAAACAGTTTTTCATCGTAAAACCGCACAATTTCAACACTTTCCGGCACAAACCACCAAATATCGCAGATTTTATGGAAACCATTACTAGATATTGTGGAAATTTTCCTCAAAAAAATTTCAGGCCCTTTATAACTTTTTCTACGATCCAGGGATTCAGAAAACTTTCTGCGAGGATTCCTCCTGTATACAGCAGAAAAACTGTGATCCCCTGCCGAAAATAAGCCCCTGTTTTCTGCGGCACAAGTCCATAATTTTTCCAGATCCCATACGATTGTCTGTATACGATACCTGCAAGATAAAAATACGCCGGAATATAGACCAGATACTGTGGCATCAGAAGTCCGGCGCCGGCCACACCGCCATAAATGCCAAATTCCAGAACCGATAATGCCAGGATCATTCCTGTCTCCATTCCCAAAAACAGCATATATGCGACCGTCAAAGGCACTCCGAATATTGTAAATCCGCATAAAAACAACAGAAGAAAAAAACCTCCTCTTCGTCGCAGCACTTCCAGGAAATAAGCTCCGCCGGAAATATCTTTTCCTGCAAAGCTGCGGATCAGATAAAAAGAAGCCAGGGTTTTCTGCTTCCACTCCATTTTCCAGATCAGATTCGGCAACACATTTCCCGCAAAAAATCCGGCCATAAAAAGAAGCTCCGCCGGAAAACGTCCGGCATTTTTCCACTTCCGGTTCTCTGTCTTACTCTCCATTTACTCACCCTGTACCAGTTTACGCCTGTTTTTCCGGTAATATGACCGTTTTTCCACATGACAAAAAGACCGGCCAGCTAAAAAGCTGTCCGGCCTTTGGTATTTCCAGAACTTTCTTCCATTGAAAGCTTATTTTGCGTAGTCAACCGCTCTGCTTTCACGGATCACATTAACTTTGATCTGTCCAGGATACTCAAGCTCTGCCTCGATCTGCTTTGCAATATCTCTTGCAAGGAGAACCATATCTGCATCACTTACATGATCCGGCATGACCATAACACGAATTTCTCTTCCTGCCTGAATAGCAAAAGATTTCTCTACACCCTTGAATTCATTGGTGATATCCTCAAGCTGTTTCAGACGATTGGTATAGGTTTCCAGGGTCTCACGTCTTGCTCCAGGTCTTGCTGCGGAAATTGCATCAGCAGCCTGTACAATACACGCGATCAGAGATTCCGGCTCCACATCACCATGATGAGACGCAACCGTGTTGATAACGATCGGGGACTCCTTGTATTTCTTGCAGAGATCCACACCGATCTGAATATGAGAACCTTCTACCTCATGGTCAATGGATTTACCAATGTCATGAAGAAGTCCGGCACGCTTGGCCATACGCACATCCACACCAACTTCTCCTGCAAGAAGTCCGGAAAGCTGTGCAACCTCAATTGAATGTCTCAGAGCATTCTGTCCATAGCTTGAACGGAATTTCATGCGTCCAAGAAGCTTCAGAAGTTCCGGATGGATTCCATGTACCCCTACATCCATGGCAGCATTCTCACCGTCTTCCCGGATCTGTGCTTCCACTTCTTTCTGGGCTTTCTCCACCATCTCTTCAATCCTTGCCGGATGGATACGTCCATCCACGATCAGTTTCTCAAGAGCCACTCTGGCGATCTCTCTCCTGATCGGATCAAATGCGGAGAGTACCACTGCCTCCGGTGTATCATCAATGATCAGATCCACACCGGTAAGTGTCTCAAGTGTACGGATGTTACGGCCTTCACGACCGATGATCCTTCCCTTCATTTCATCACTTGGAAGCTGTACCACAGAAATCGTTGTCTCGGAAACATGATCCACTGCACATTTCTGAATGGCATTGACTACATATTCCCTGGCTTTCTTATTGGCATCTTCCTTTGCTCTGTTCTCAAGCTCTTTATAGAGTCTTGCAACATCCACCTTTACGTCATCTTCTACAGATTTCAGTAATTCTTCTTTTGCCTGTTCGGAGGTAAGACCTGAAACTCGTTCCAGTTCCTGTACTCCTTTTTCCTCAAGTTCATTTACTCGTTTTTCTTTTTCTTGTAACTCGTTAAATTTCGCTGTACATTCCAGCTCACGCTTCTCCACTGCATTGGCTTTTTTGTCAACAGATTCCTCTTTTGACAAAACTCGCTTCTCGTATCTCTGCAGCTCGTTTCTCCGTTCCTTGGTTTCCCTTTCCAGTTCATTTTTAGTTCGCAGAGATTCTTCCTTTACTTCAAGTAAAGTTTCACGTTTCTTGGTCTCTGCTGCTTTCAATGCTTCATCAAGAATATTCCTTGCCTTATCCTCTGCTGTACCTATGATTTCCGCATCCTTGCGTACTTTCTTGTCAACAGCAACCTTGCAAGTAACAGGAACTGCAATAAGCAGCGTGACTACCACAGCGACAATAACACCGATAATTGTGCCTGCCACAGGAGCACCTCCTTATTTAGTTTTCATTGTACAAATACAACAATACAAGTTTAGCTGTTTTTCACATTTATGTCAAGTTTTTCTCATGAAAAAGCAGATTTTGGTTAGCATATATAAACTGGCTCTTTTTCTCCGCAGATTTATTCCATATCACGGTTCACCCGGATGTTCATTTCTTCCAGGGTATGGGAAATATCCTCATACCGGAACGCTCGTCTGGCCAGATATCCATACAGCCTTCGCATCTGTCCTTCATCAAGCTCTGTGTCCGGCGCATATTTCTTCTCGATCGTCCTGCGTAATACCTCCCGCTCGTCCGGTTCCAGAAGCTCTTCCATCTCATTCCAGGCATCCAGGGCAGTCTGACGGTCCACACCCTTTAACTGAAGTTCCGATAGGATCTTCTGACGACTTCTGGATTCCATGCGGAAGGAGATATAGGTTCTGGCATAACGGGCATCGTTGATATACCCATAGGACTTTACATAAGCAATGGCATCTTCTACTGCCTCCGGTGAAAATTCAGCCTGACGGAGTTTATCTGTCAGGCCTTTCTCTGTGCGGTCCATATGTTCCAGAAGCCGCATGGCTTTCTTTCTTGCACGGTTTCGTTCTTCCAGATCCAGCATGGATTACTCTTCCTTCTCTGTATCTTCTGTCTGTACTGCTGCTTCTGCTGTCTCATCTGCCGGATCCAGATGATAATGTACACGAACCTTCTTCTCGATCTCATCGCGGATCTCCGGATGCTCTCTCAGGAATAATTTGGCATTCTCACGTCCCTGTCCGATCTTATCCCCTTCATATGCATACCAGGCTCCGCTCTTGTTTACGATGGAGCATTCTGCAGCCAGATCCAGGATATCTCCCTCTCTGGAAATACCGGTTCCGAACATGATATCAAACTCTGCCTGCTTAAATGGCGGAGCCACCTTGTTCTTAACTACTTTCACACGTGTGTGGTTTCCGACCATCTCACCACCCTGCTTCAATGTTTCCACACGGCGTACATCCATACGGACAGATGCATAGAATTTCAGCGCACGTCCACCGGTTGTAGTTTCCGGATTGCCAAACATCACTCCAACCTTCTCACGAAGCTGGTTGATAAAGATCACCACGCAGTTGGACTTGCTGATAACAGCCGTCAGTTTACGGAGTGCCTGTGACATCAGACGGGCCTGCAGACCTACATGGCTGTCTCCCATATCTCCTTCGATCTCAGCCTTGGGAACCAGGGCTGCAACAGAGTCCACGATCACGATATCCACAGCACCGGAACGTACCATAGTCTCTGTGATCTCCAGCGCCTGCTCTCCGTTATCCGGCTGTGAAATATAAAGGTTGTCGATATCAACACCTATACTCTTGGCATAAACAGGATCAAGAGCATGCTCCGCATCGATAAATCCTGCGATTCCGCCTCTCTTCTGCACTTCAGCGACCATATGTAAGGCTACCGTTGTCTTACCACTGGACTCCGGTCCGTAGATCTCCACGATACGTCCCTTGGGAACACCACCTACACCAAGGGCGATATCCAGGCTTAAGCATCCTGTGGGAACTGCCTCCACCTGCATATGGGAACTGGAATCTCCAAGCTTCATGACAGAGCCTTTACCGAACTGTTTCTCAATATTTCCAAGAGCCGCTTCCAGCGCCTTCTGCTTCTCTTCACTGATCATTATGTAATCTCCTATTCTTTATTCTCTTTCTAATCAGGTTTCCTTTAATCCGAACCTTTGTTCGTGTTTTCTGTATTACATAGTATTATAAAACGGAATGATTGTCAATAAGATACTTGAAAATCCCTCTGTTTTTTTGTTGACAGGATCTCTGAAAATCCGACAAAAGGCTTCCCATACATGATTTCTTTTTCCTCTCTGAATGCAAAAAAGCAGATAAAAAGATTTCCCTCTTCATCTGCTTTTTATGCAATATATTTCCTGTCACTGATCGTTGGTCAGCTTCAGTTTGTCCAGAATATAGAATACAAGGCTTAATGCCATGGCAACCACACATGCCAACACCATACCGGTAAGCTCAACATTTCCAAGCTTCAGGGCAATTCCGGAAAGACCTACAACAAAGACAACGCTTGTCAGCGTCAGATTTCTGGACTTGCTGTAATCCACGTGATTGTCAACCAGCATACGAAGGCCGGAGGTTCCGATCATTCCGTAAAGAAGGAAGGAAATCCCACCGATCACCGGACCGGGAATGGTACTGATCAGGGCTGCCAGTTTACCAAGGAAGGAACAGCAGATAGAAAGCACTGCCGCACCACCGATCACCTGTACACTGTAAACCTTTGTCACTGCCATGACACCGATGTTCTCACCGTAAGTAGTTGTCGGCACAGAACCAAGGCATCCGGAAACTGTGGTAGAGAAGAAATCCGCAAACAGGGATCTGTGGAGACCCGGATCTTTCAGAAGATTCCTTCCAACGATCTTTCCGGTTACGATCTGATGGCCTATATGCTCGGAGGTTACCAGAAGCAATGCCGGAAAGATCGTCATAATGGCCTCAAAATTAAATTTCGGAGATGTAAAGTTGGGAAGAGCCAAAAATGCCGCTTCCCTTACCTGTGTAAAATCCAGAAGCCCGCATGCACCTGCTGCCACATATCCCGCAATGATCGCGATCAGGATCGGAATAACAGAAAGGAAGCCCCGGAACAGGATCTGCCCGAATACCGCAACTCCAAGTGTGACCAGAAATACGATCACATTCTTCGGATCTACCTTCCCGTCCAGAAGTCCTGCCGTACTTGCTGCATTTCCCGCAAGCTCCAGACCGATCAGCGCCACTACCGGTCCCATTGCCGCTGTAGGAAGCACGATATCGATCCAGTCTGTTCCGCACTGGCGGACGATCAATGCCACGCACATACCAGCAATACCCAGAACAACGAAACCGCCAAGGGCATACTCATATCCATACTTGCTGATCACCAGAAGAGCCGGTGAAAGGAAGGCAAAACTGGAGCCCAGATAAGCCGGTGCCTTTCCTTTTGTGATGAAAATAAAAAGGAGTGTTCCCACACCATTCATCAGAAGCACAATAGCCGGACTGATACCAAAAAGGAATGGCACCAGTACGGATGCTCCGAACATGGCGAACATATGCTGGATACTTAACGGTATCAGCATCTTTGCAGGTACTTTTTCTTCGACCTGTATGATTCTTTCTTCCACTCTCAAATCCTCCTGTTTTTTATTATCTCACAGATTATAGCACAGGTTTTCATATCGTGGGAGATTTTTTCTGAAAATATACGGATACTGTGTGGTATACTGTTATTATCTCCGGAAAAACAGAACGGCTTCATAAATGCGGCCATAACCTGTTCCGGATAGATTTTTTCAGAAAGGAATATTCTTCTATGAAAGCATACCAACGACTTCTATCCTATGTAAAAATATCCACACCCAGCAATGAAGAAAGCTCTTCTTCCCCCTCTTCCCAGTGCCAGTTTGACCTGGCCCGGCTTCTTGTGGAGGAACTGAAAGGCCTTGGGATTTCTGATGTGTCTCTGGATGAACACTGTTACGTTTATGCACATCTTCCTGCTACAGAAGGTCTGGAGCACTGCAAAGCACTGGGCTTTATCGCTCATATGGATACGGTTTCCGATTTCTGCGACCATGCAGTCACACCGATGATCACAGAAGATTACGATGGAAAAGAGCTCCCTCTCGGCACAAGCGGCAGAACTCTTTCCCCGGAAATGTTCCCCCATCTTGCTTCACTTGCCGGGCGTACCCTGATCACCTCAGACGGAACCACGATCCTGGGCGCAGACGACAAGGCCGGCATTGCAGAGATACTCACTGCGCTGGAGCATATCCTTACGGAAAAAATACCTCACGGACCTCTCTGCGTTGCTTTTACTCCGGATGAAGAGATCGGCATGGGACCGGCCCACTTTGATGTAAAAAAATTCGGTGCGGATTATGCATATACCCTGGACGGTGATACGGAAGGCGAGATCCAGTACGAAAACTTTAACGCCTGCAGTGCAAAAGTAACCTTCCAGGGCGTTAATGTACATCCCGGTTCTTCCAAAAATACCATGATCAACGCAGTCCTCGTTGCCATGGAATTTAACTCCATGCTTCCGGCGGCAGATACGCCCAGGAATACAGAAGACTACGAAGGATTTTTCCATCTGTGCTCCATGAAAGGAGATGTTTCCCAGGCTGAGCTTCAGTATATTGTCCGGGATCACGATGCCGCTTCTTTTGAGATCCGTCAGAAAACGCTCACACATATCACGGAGATCCTCAATGAAAAATGGGGGGAAGGTACCGTAACTCTTACCATCACCCAGCAGTACCGCAATATGAAAGAGATCATCGATACCTGCCCATGGCTGATATCTCTGGCAGAGGAAGCCTGCCACAGCTGCGGTGTCACACCGCTGATCCTGCCTATCCGCGGCGGCACAGACGGTGCACAGTTAAGCTTTATGGGACTGCCCTGCCCGAATCTCGGAACCGGCGGACATGCCTATCACGGGCCTTATGAGCATATTACAGCAGAAGGAATGGATGCCGCTGTGAACGTTACTCTGGAGATCATAAGACTGTTTTCACAGAAAAAAGTCTAAAAGGAATCCATTCTTCAAAAGCCTGCATTTCCAGAGACCTGATATAAAAAAATACTCACAGATCCTCCGGCTGGAAATCTGCCGGAACAAATCTGTGAGTATTTTTTCCTGTGCTAGCTGTGTTCACTTTGCGTTCTGCACCGAATAACTGTATTGCCGTTTACTGATCGGACTTACAGATCAGATGATCTTCATCATTCTCGCCAGCTTCTTCATATATCTTCCACCAGGCATCATACCCAGCTCTTCTTCACCGGGCTTGCTTACAAACAGATATACAATAAGGTATACACCTGCTGCCAGCATCACGGAAATACCTAGGCAGATCACATTGGAATGGATCAGTGCATACAGACCGTAATACACCACTCCCGCAACAACCCCCATCGGGATAGATGCAAGGAACGGGCTTAAATAAGCACTTCTCCATGGATTCTTATAGCCCATATATTTCTTGATGGAACGGTCGTTGAGAAGACACATCACAACTGCATAAACGATCTGGGCGATGACAATGGTATAAACACCAAGATTGGTAAATACCAGCAGCAGGGCCATGGCTATCACATCTGCTACCAGGGCAATGGCTGCATGGATCATCGGGAGCTTCGGCTTGCCGATTCCCTGAAGTACACCGTTGGTGATATTGGAGTTGCCATTCAGGATAATGGTGATTCCTCCCAGGATCAGAAGCTGTCCGCCTACGCCATTGGTTCCCGGGAAGATCAGTCTCGTGATCGATCCGGAAAGAACTGCAAGACCTACTGCCGCCGGAATGGAGATCAGCATACTGATCCATGTGGCACGGTCTGTCTTCATATTTGCACCTTCAATATCGTGCATTGCATAATGCGCGGAAACCTCAGGGATCATAGATGTCGGTGCTGTACTTGCCAGGGTAAGCGGGATATTGATCAGCGTCATATAATATCCGTACTCGGAATACAAGGTCTGGATCACGTCCTTGGCAGCACCCTTGATATCCATGATACCGGAATACATATAGCTGTTGATATATCCGTTTACATTATAAATAAAAGCACTGAGAATGATCGGCATGATGATGAGCACGATATTACTCATTACATGACCCATACTCTCATTTACAGAATGGCGGTCATTGACGATCCTTTTCCGGATGATCTTACGGTTTACCCCATAAACGATCAGCATAAAGATCAGCGCGGAAGCCACACCTGCTCCGGTACCCATGGTAGCACCTGCCGCACCCCAGCGATGGATCAGATCCATATCTCCTGTTGCGGAAAAATGCTGGATAAATACATGTGACATCAGAAGCGCAAAGGTTGCCACAAAGATCTGCTCAATGATCTGCGAGATCGATGTAGGCATCATATTGCGGTATGCCTGGAAATATCCACGGAATACACCGCAGAGACCGGACATGAAAATTGTGGGTGCAAGCATCTGCAGTGCCAGACGGGCGTTAGCCATACTGTCCGGAACCAGGATTCCTGCACCAAATATACAGATCAGCGCCACGATACCGCCGGCAACTGCCGCATAGATCAGTGCACCGTAAAATACCTTCTGTGCATCCTTATATCTGTGAAAAGCGATCTTCTCCGCCATGATCTTGGATACAGCCTGAGGAATACTGAAGGACGCGATCATCAGCAGGATAAAATATACATTCTGTGCAAACTGGAAAAGTGCAAAGCTCTGACTTCCCAGTGTAGTTGAAAGCGGACTCTTGTACAGCATTCCGATGATCTTGGAGATCAGCGCCGCAACCATAAGAAAAGATGCGTTTTTCACAAGTGTGTTATCATTTTTTTTACCCATTTTACTTTCCTTAACTTAAATATTCTCAATCTGCCAGTCAACAGGTTCTACCCCATTGGCTTTCAAAAATTCATTAGCCTTGCTGAAATGCTTGCATCCGAAAAATCCCCGGTAGGCAGAAAGGGGACTTGGATGTGGTGCTTCCAGGATCAGATGCTTCGGATTATGAAGCATGGATGCCTTCATCTGAGCAGGCCGCCCCCAGAGGAGAAACACGATCGGGCGATCCTCCTGGTCCAGGATCCGGATAGCCGCATCGGTAAACTGTTCCCAGCCGATTCCTCTGTGGGAATTGGCCTGATGTGCACGTACAGTCAGCACTGTGTTCAAAAGAAGCACGCCCTGCTTTGCCCATTTTTCCAGATTACCGTTGTTTGGGATATAACATCCCATATCATCCTCAAGTTCCTTATAAATATTCACCAGAGATGGCGGTGTTTCCACACCTTTTTTTACGGAAAAGCAAAGCCCATGAGCCTGTCCATCATTGTGATAGGGGTCCTGTCCCAGGATCACAACCTTTACCTGATGCAGAGGCGTAAAATGAAACGCATTGAACATATCTTCCGGCGGCGGAAAAATCTTTCTTGTTCTGTATTCTGTCATCACGGTTTTATAAAGTTTGGCATAGTAGGGCTGATGAAACTCACCTTTCAGTGCCTCCTGCCAGTCTCCTGCTATAGGAGCCATATCTATCACCTCTCATCCAACTTATCTTCTCACGGAAATTCCTTTTTCCGCAAGGTAATCCTTCACTTCCCGGATCTCCAGCTCTTTGTAGTGCAACAGAGATGCTGCCAGTGCCGCATCTGCTCCGCCTTCTGTCAGTGCATCATAAAAATGCTCCAGGGTTCCGGCACCACCGGAGGCGATCACCGGGATGGAAACCGCATCTGCAACGGCTCTTGTAAGTTCAATATCATACCCGGCCTTGGTTCCGTCACAGTCCATGCTGGTAAGAAGGATCTCACCTGCGCCAAGTTCTTCCACCTTCTTTGCCCATTCAAGAGCATCAATACCGGTATCCAGTCTTCCGCCATGTTTGTAGATATTCCAGCCGCCATCCTGTCTTCTCTTGGCATCAATGGCAACTACTACACACTGGCTTCCGAATTTCTGTGCGGCCTCATGGATCAGCTCCGGACGGTCGATAGCTGCGGAATTTACAGAAATCTTATCTGCACCTTCACGGAGAAGCTTCCGGAAATCATCTACGGTACGGATTCCTCCGCCTACGGTAAACGGGATAAATACGTTGGCTGCAACAGCTCTTACCATATCCACCACGGTATCACGCTCCTCGCAGGAGGCAGTGATATCAAGAAAAACAAGCTCGTCCGCACCGGCTGCATCGTAAGCTTTGGCAATTTCCACCGGATCTCCGGCATCCTTAAGATCAACAAAATTCACGCCTTTTACTACACGTCCTTTATTTACATCCAGACATGGAATGATTCTTTTTGTAAACATGATTATGCCTCCTTTCCGGTGCCTGACTCAAGTGCCGCAAAATTCTCAAGGATCTTCAAGCCCCACCGGCTGCTTTTTTCCGGATGGAACTGACACGCAAATACATTTCCCTTCTCCACAGACGCATGGATGCATGTGCTGTACTGAGTGGTCGCTTTCACGATCTCTTCCTCCTCTGCCTGAAGATAATAGGAATGTACAAAGTAAACGTATGTGTTTTCCGGAATACCCTTAAATAATCTTCCGCTGTTCTGAATATGCAGGGAATTCCAGCCCATATGCGGAATCTTCAGTCCCGGACTTGGCGGGATGCGCAGGATTTTCCCCTTCAGGATTCCAAGACCTTCCACTCCCGGTGTCTCATCACTGCTCTCAAAAAGCAGCTGCAGTCCCAGGCATATCCCAAGAAAGGGCGTTCCCTTTTCCACGATCTCATGTATTACCGGAACAAGTCCGTATTTTTTGAGATTTTCCATAGCATCACCAAAGCTTCCAACCCCCGGAAGGATTACTTTATCTGCTTTCAGAAGCACCTGGGGATCTCTTGAGACGACAGTCTCCTGTCCCAGATACTGAAGTGCTTTTTCCACACTTTTGATGTTTCCTGCATCGTAGTCAATGATTCCTATCATAATAATGCTTCCTCCTGCTCTTTTGTATCTCGATATTCCTCTCTCACCTTCGATTTACATTGCTTTAGTATAACGCAAAAACAGGCGGTTGCAAAGACTTTTCTCTGCTGCCGCCTATTTTTTCACATTATCACGGTAAAGTTTTATTATTTCCGGTCCAGTGTAAACCAGAATTCCACACCATTATCAAAGTTCTGCACGCCATATTCCTGGTTCATGCTTTCCATGATGGCCTTTACAATGGATAAACCGATGCCGCTTCCGCCGTATTCCCTGGTTCTCGCTTTATCAACTTTATAAAATTTATTCCAGAGATTCGGTACATCTGCCTCAGGGATCGGAGTCCCTGTGTTAAACACACTGATCTTCACACGGTTATCCTCATCCTGCAGCTTGATCTCGATTTCTTTCTCGCCCTCCAGATGGTTCAGGGCATTGCTTACATAGTTTGTCACAACCTCTTCGATCTTAAACTCATCGGCCCATACATAAACCGGCTTCTCCGCCTCAAAGATCACTTTTGCATTCTTCTGCCCGATCATGATATTCATGGTCTGAAGCACGCCGCGGATCAGGGATACGATATCAAACCGCTCCATTACAACTGCATCTTTGCCGGATTCCAGCTGATTCAGTGTGAGAAGATTTTTTACCAGTTTATTCATCTTGGAGGCTTCATCCATAATGACATCGCAATAGAACTCTCTACTCTCAGGATCATCAGAAATATTTTCTTTTAAGCCTTCTGCATAGCCCTGGATCAGGGCAATGGGAGTTTTCAGTTCATGGGACACGTTATCCAGAAATTCCTTTCGCATCTTGTCGATCTTGATCTTGTCCTCAATGTCACGCTGCAGTTCATTATTTGCAGATTTCAGTTCACTGATGGTAGTCTCCAGTTGTGAGGACATCCGGTTGAAATTATCTCCCAGAACATCGATCTCATTGCCGACCTTGCTCTCGTATTTTGCCTCAAAATCCAGATCTGACATTTTTCTGGAAAGTTCCGTAAGCTCACTGATGGGACGGGTGATCCTCCTGGTCACGACCATAATGACCAGACCACTTAAGATTATGATCATCAGACCTACCGCAAAGTAAAACTTATTGGAAATATCAGCGCTCTCCCGGATGCTCTCAAGGGGTGTCCTTATGATAAAATAACGTTCCTCATCCAGCTGTCCCCAGCATTCCACATAATCCATTCCCGCAAAACGGTCATGCGACTGCTGGATGGTATAATTGTCACCCTGCTTCAAGGTCCGGCTCTTATCTCCGTCCTCATCCAGATCATAGACATATCCGAACAGCTTGCTCTGAAGCATTTTTTCATTTTCGCCCCAGGAAAGCCAGCTGGTATTGCTGCTGTCAATGATAACCCAGGAAAGATTGTTTCTGGAGCAGGCTCTCTGGATCTCATCGGGAATACTCTCCATACCTTTCGAGCTGTTGCTGTTCATCATCTTGTCAATATCTGTATTTTCCAGAGTTGTTCGGAGATTCAGAAGTACATCGATCTTTTTTGTCACATAATATTTTTCAAGAAAGGCTCCGTTGATCACGGTAATAGTCAGAATGGATAAAAACAGCAGACCGATAAAGTATGCTGTGATCTGATGGCGGAGACTGTGGATCTTTTTTATTTTTTCCTTCGGTTTTTTCATTCTCCTACCTCAAACTTATAGCCCATCCCCCAGACTGTCTTGATATACTCGCCCTTATCGCCCATTTTACTTCTCAGTTTTTTGACATGAGTATCAATGGTTCTGGCATCTCCGAAATAATCATAATTCCACACAGAATTCAGGATCTTTTCTCTGGAAAGAGCGATTCCCTCATTCTCCAGGAAATAAGTCAGAAGCTCAAATTCCTTGAAGCTCAGATCCATCGGTTTATCATCTACCGTTGCCTGATGCGCTGCCTTGTCAATGACAATCCCACCTGCTGAAAGTATCTCATCCGGGTTGCTCTGTCCCGTTCTTCGAAGAATGGCTTCTACACGTGCTACAAGGATCTTGGGGCTGAAGGGTTTGGAGATATATTCGTCCACCCCGAGTTCAAATCCCAGAAGCTCATCACGCTCATCTCCTCTTGCTGTCAGCATAATGATGGGAACCTTGGAATTTTTGCGGATCTCACGACATACTTCCCAGCCATCCATCTTCGGCATCATCACATCCAGGATCAGAAGCGCAATGTCCTTTTCTTTATAAAAAATATCCATGGCCTCCTCACCGTCACCGGCTTCCAGTACCTGGAAATTCTTTTTGGTGAGAAAATCCTTTACCAGTTTTCTCATTCTGCTCTCGTCATCTACTACAAGAATTTTTAATGCATCCATTCTATCTTCCTCCGTTTCGCAGTCGCTGTTCCGGGCAGCTGTTGACAACCCGAAATGCTCTGTATCATCCCTCTTTATAAAAAGCTGAGCTTTTACTTCCGGTTCATCTAAAGCGGATATTTCCATTCCGCTTTGCTACTGCTCATAATATATCACAGGTTTGTGTTGTGTGTGTGAACGTAATTTCATTTTTTTTATTTTATCCGCCCAAAAAGGAGAACCCTCTAAAAGGATTCTCCGATCTTTTCTCCCATGAATACTCTTGTTTCAATTCCTTCACGGGAATTGTTTAAAATATCTTCATCCGGCTTTACCGCATTTTTTTCGGTGATCAGCACAATGGTGGAACCGCCGAAAGCAAAATTTCCTTTTTCGTCTCCCCGTTTCACAAATGCTTTCCCTGGCCGGTTTTCGATCCTTCCGACAAGAAGAGCACCTACCTCCATCATCAGCACGGTACGGAAATTCTCTGTTTTCAAAAGAGAATACTCTCTGCTGTTTTCCTTGTAGATCGGATAGGCATCGTTGGCCACGGGGTTGACTGTATGCAGGATCCCCGGGATCCTGATGCGTCCGGACTCCAACGCATTGTCCGGATAAATGTATCTGTGATAATCCTGAACACAGAGACGAAGCACCCACACATAGCCACCCTGATATCTTTTTCCAAGAGAAGGATTCCTGAGAAGCTCCTCTATGGTATATTCGGTCTGTTTGATATGAAGACGGGCTTTTTCATCTACCGGATACACACTCGCCCTGCAGTCACAGGGACTGATAAAATGTCCCGGTTCCATATCAATATGGCGGGCACCCTCCCGGATCTTCCGCTTGAAAAAATCATTGTAAGAGATGTATTTACGCTTTTCATAATCACTCATATCCAGATGATTGAACCGTATAAAGGGTTTCACCACTGCTGCCGAAAGCCTGGAATCCAGAATCCATCCCATGGCAATGGAAACAACGGGAGTGACCAGCGGCCGGATCAGCATGCGTCCGGCTACAGAACCGTAGATTTTTTCCAGAAGGTTGTTCTGAAAGGAATCCTCCTCTGTAATATGCCCCATTCTGTCCGCTGTCCGGATCATAGATTACCACCTCTCTCCATGGAAAGCTTATAGAGATAATTGAACTTCCACCATCCTTCGTTGTAGAAAAGTACAAGAAGAACTGCCACAGCAACTACCGCAACAATGATCACCAGCTCCCTGTTGGTGGGCTTACGGAATTTAAAATCTAGGATAAACAGAAGTCCTACCGTCAGCATTGCAATATGAAGGAGCACCACAAACCATTTATACTCCGGAAAAAGCAGGGATACCACAAACAGAAGCGGCAGGACCACAGACATGGATGTGATGGGAAGTCCCTGATAATATTTTCGGTTTTCGGAGGTTTCATTCTGACGTTTTTCCTCCATAACATTGAAGTATGCCAGACGGATCAGGCCTGCCAGACCGTAAAATAAAAGAATAGCTATTCCGTAAATATGACACATTCCAAGCTTAAATCCCAGCACAATGGGAAGGATCCCGAAACAGACGATATCTGCAAGGGAATCAATCTGGATCCCGAAGCATTTCTCTTCCTCCGTTCTGTTCTTCTTAGTTCTTGCGATCTTTCCGTCAAACATATCGCACAGTCCGGAAAATGCAAGACAGCACACCGCTGCTGAAATATGGTCCGTCACAGCGCAGAAGATTCCGATCATGGAAGAAACTACGCTTATGTAAGTCATTATTACCGTGTAATCATAAAATCCTATCATTTGCACACCTCTTTTTTCTTTTTCATGTCAGGCTATATTCACAGTTCCACAGGGGACTTACCTGATCTGGGTCAAACAGATCTCCGCGATCTGCATTCGATCAAATCTTTTCAGGATTCCTTTTTTCCGACAGTGAGCTGAGCCACCGCAGTAAACACCGCACTGATCAGCAGCTCTCCGTAATATCCCAGCCCTCTGCTAAGCACCATTCCCGGAAGCAGCAGGCCACCGAATACCGGACTGAAAATGGTAAGAAACAAAGTCTCACTGATTCCCATTCCTCCCGGAAGAGGCAGCATATCCACAGATACCGATATCACTGCCTGGAGAAAAAGGATATCCCAGAAACCGGTTCCATGGAGTCCAAAAGCCTGATATACAAACCAGGTCACTGCAAACAGTGCCATACGCTGGATAAAAGTGATCCCTATCACTTTAACGATCACCAGCGGATTATTCTTCAGATATGCCGCAGTATTTCGGTAAGTATCCATGGAAGCTTCCAGTTTTTTCAGCCGTCCCTCTTTTTTCCTCATCAGATGAAACCGTTCCAGAAGCTTCATTCCCTTCACCAGGATCGTTTTTGCAAAAAGCGGATGAAATACCAGAATGGTCATAAAAGTGACACAGAAGATATTCAGTATCAGTCCCAGATAAAACACCGGCAGGATTCCTTCCAGGTATTTGTGAAGAAATCCTCTTCCGAAAATCGCGATCCCAATACCGATCACCACAAGCACCAGCTTATAGGTAATCGTCACGATCATCAGGATCACCGTTGACACCGGAATGGAAATCTTCTCTTTTTTCATATAGTAGATCTGCATGGGCTGTCCGCCGCTGGCGGATGGTGTGATACAGCTGAAAAAGAATCCTACAGACGAAAACAGAAAGCAGGTTCTTTTTTTCAGATGGATCCCGCTGGAACGCATCATATACCAGATAATGATGGATTCCCCCCAGATAAAAAATGCTACCAGTGCAATTCCCGGAAGCAGCCACCGTTTATCTGCCCTATGTATGGCATCCATCATGGAAGACAGGTCTTCTCCGTGAAAAACGCCGTAGATAGTCAGGGCAAAAACTACTGCCAGGAACACTCCGTTAAATATGATCTTTTTTCTGCTCTTCATCACTTGACACCTTCTGTATAGCTGTTGATCTTTTTTTCAATTTTAGTTCCAAACCGTTCATAAATATGCCAGAGTTTTGTTTTCTGTCCCAGAATAAAGCATACCTGAGCCAGGATCACACCACCTGCCACATCCACAAGTACATGCTGCTTGGTAAAAATGGTAGACAGAAAAACCAGCACAGCCAGTGTAAACGATACCCCCTTATACCATGTCGGAATTCTTTTCTGATCCTTGATCCCCAGAAAACAGAACCAGCTTACCAGACAATGGATAGATGGAAACAGGTTATCTGCCGCATCAATGGAATACAGCCAGCCGGCCAGCAGATCCCAGATTCCGTTTCCTTCGATCACCGGTCTTGTATTGGTAGTGGGATATGCCAGAAATATGATCAGACACACACAACGGGATATAATATCCGCAGTAAAAAAACGGTAAACCTGTTCCCGCTCCTGCCTAGCCGCAAGGATATAATTCACTGCCCAGAATACATAACAGCCAAAATAGATAATCAAAAACTGCGGCACAAATGGGAGTCGCAGATCAAGATTACTTTCTATATTGTGATGATACCAACCGCCTGCAATCGCCCTTGAACCGGAATATACAAGACAGTTAAATACAAATGAAAAAACAAGGGGAAAAAGCCCGTACGCAGGTACGGTCCCTGTTACATATTTCCAAAAACGTTTCATAAATTCACGCCTCATTATTTTATTGATATCAGGAATAAAACATATTCTTCTCCTGCTAATATCTGATAGTCACAGTATAACAGTCGGGGCGTATGGTTTCAACTAAATATGGAAAGTTTAAGAATTGTTAAGATTTAAGTTGTTACTGTTCACTGGTAACATTTGAGTTCAGTTATTTTTTCTTTTTTGTTCATACTTTTTTCAGAATGACGTCACAGAATGACCACAAAATATGAGTATATTATTAGATGTGCAAAGGGTACTACCTTTGATAACACTTTTTTCTTTTTCATACTGCCGGGGCTGCCTCCAAACAAAGCCCCGGCCTCCTTCCTTTTTATTTTCCCATTTTTTAATTATGCCATGCAAGACGTACACTGGACGGATGTACTTCTTTTGTCATCCAGTCCACATCGTTGGTGATCCAGTCCATGATCCCGAGCTGGCGTGTCTCCCATGCGATGGTTGCCTCTCTTGCTTCCGGTGTTTCTTCCACTTCCATGGTTGTGTCGATCTCATCATATCCAAAAATATATCCGCCCGCACTCCAGATGCTGAAGTTGCTGTCCGGGCCCGGATCTATTGTTTCGCCTCTCTGCGCCACAAGTCCGTCATGACGGGCTTTATATTCTTCCTCACAGCCGTCTTTTAATTTTGTCATGAACATTCTGTGGCGGATCAGCTCTTTGTTTTCTCTCACAACACCAAAATTATGATACATCAGGCGCATGTCTTTTCCAGGAGTAGAGATCCAGGTAAAGGTATCTCCGATCTTTTCAGTCAATGCTGCCTTTACTTTCTCCTCTTCCGGAGAGATCACCTCTCCGTCTGCATTTTCGTAATATCCGAAGATCAGGTCTGCCGCATTCCAGATGCTGAAATTATGGATGCCGTTACGGTCAAGATATGCAGTAAGCTCCGGCCAGATCTCACCTAAGGTCTTACGGTAATCATTCATTTTTCCTTCTTTTACTTTCATTGCAAAAGCATGTCGTTCCATTTATGCTATCCTCCTGTTTTGATGATCCTGTGCTATGTTTTCCACTATGAGCAGATGTAGTTCTTCTGCCCTCATATGATTTGATTCTATCACTTTTATTTTGTTTTTACAATTATGAGGGCAGGATTTCCGATCACTGTTCACAGGTAATATCCGCAAAGCATGTTGCCTGACACAAAGTTATCCGTAACGATTCCCTGAGATGCTCAGGCAAGATACAACATGACCATCAGTGGCATGGTTATGATACTTACCAGCGTTGTCATTACATTGATGGTGCTGGCATAGACCGGGTCCTGATCGTAGAGCTGTGCCAGCTGTACAATCGTCGTTGCCGACGGTGTGATCACTGCCATCAGACTGATAAGCAGAATGGTTTTTCCATCCTTTACCATTGAAGCCAAGGGCAGATACTTCAAAAACAGCAGTATGAGCAGCGGCGTCACCACCATTTTCAGGATCGTGATCAGATAGATCCTGGAATGGCTGAAAATATCTTTCCATTTTACCTCCGTCATGGTCATTCCAAGCATGATCATACATACAGGTCCCAGGGTGGCTGAGATCTGGCTCATGGTGTTTCCAAGGATCACCGGCAGTCTGATCTGCGTGAAGAACAGAACGATTCCAAGAATAATAGCGATCAGATTGATGTTGCAGAGTATTTTTTTCCAGTTGATGCCGGCCTTCGCCTCCATCAGCGACTGTCCGTGGGTCCACATCAGGATCATCTGCACACTCAGGAAAGCACTGGCATAGATCACCCATTTTTCACCAAGAACTACCGTTACAAGAGGGATCACCAGATTTCCGGAATTGGAATAGATGATGGATTCTTTTTCTACCACACTTAATTTCAGTGGCTTGCCGATGATCTGTACAAATACCAGAAGAAAAATATGGATCAGGATGGCTGCTGCCACTGCCAGAAGGAAGCCATTCCGGATGCTTCTTGAATATTCGATCTGAAAAGCATTGATCATTACACAGGGCATGATGATGTAGATACAGATGACTGAAAGTGTCCTGCTGCTTTTTGCATCGATAAGTCCGCATTTTACCACTGTAAATCCACAGGACATCATCAGAAAAAATACGATGATCTGCTGCAATAATTGTAAAGTTATCATTTTTTCTCCCCTCCGAACGCGTCAGCTCTGTCCGATCTCTTTCAGGGCTGTCTGAAGCTGCGCGTCTTCTTTATGCGTAAGTTCTGTCCAGTCTGTGATGTCTCCGGAGAGCTCTGCTTCCACATCCGGAGTGATTCCTTTTTTGTTGATATCATTGCCCTTTGGCGTAAAATATTTTGCGATGGTAATCTTTACCGCACTGCCATCGGTAAGAGGCTGGATGGTCTGCACCACGCCCTTCCCATAGGTAGTTGTTCCTACAATCGTTCCAATCCCGTAGTCCTTTACCGCCCCCGCAAAGATCTCCGATGCACTGGCACTGTTTCCGTTTACCAGAACAGCCAGCGGCATGTCCAGTTCATTTTTTCCGTCGCAGGTTTCCTCTTCCCTCTTTCCGTTTTTGTCCTCTGTATAGACGATCAGTCCTTCCGGAAGTATCTGGCGGAGTACGCCGCAGACTGCAGTAAGAAGGCCTCCCGGATTATCACGGAGATCCACAACCAGCTTCTTCATTCCCTGATCCTTCAGATCTGCAAATGCTTTTTTATACTGCTCGCTGGTCACCTCAGAAAATTCGGAGATCCGGATATAGCCGGTGTCTTCGGAAAGCATCTCATGGGAAACGGTCTGAATCTCCACATCCCGGATCTCCACTTTGACATCCCGGGGTTTCTCTTCGTTTTCCCGCTGTATGGTCAGCGTTACGGAAGCTTTCTCACTGTCACGGACCATGGAAGCAATATCGGAAGTTTCTTTGTCTGTAACATCAGCTCCATCTACTGCCTTGATCACATCTTTCTTTTTCAGTCCCGCCTGTTCTCCAGAACCACCCTCATAAAGCTGTATGATCTTTGCCCCTCCGGTGTCATCCTTCTGAAGAACGGCACCGATTCCTACGTAGGAGCCTTCATTGGAAGTATTCAGCTCTTTATACTGTTCGGCTGTGTAATAGGTGGAGTACGGATCCTTCAGGCCGGCAAGCAGGCCAGCATAAAGCCCCTCACGCAGGCTGCTCTCGTCTTTTTCATCCAGATATTCTTCATCGATCAGTTCTTCCAGGTAATTCAGCTTCTGAACCGTTTTCACATCGGAAAGCGCATTGCCTTTCGGAAACAGTACTTTCTGATAGCTGGTAAAAACAGCGCCTGTCACAACCAGCGTTGCTGCCACTCCAATGGCTATACCTTTTTTGAATTCTTTATTTTTCATATTTTTCCTTTCTTCTGCACAGCCGGCAAAGCCGATAAGATCACAGATTTTCTGTACTCCCCTGTGCGCCGTCCGGTTTTTATATACCGAAAACGGCTGCCGATATTCCGACAGCCGCTGTATATCTTATGATCACACATCTTGCGGATACATAAGATTCTCTGCTATTTGGTTATACTCTGAGGTGTTTTCTTGTTGTGAAAAAGCTTCCCAGAAGACCGATTCCCACACCAAGTCCAAGTCCCATGGGGACCAGACCCTCATAGATCTGCCAGATCGGAATGAAATCCACGATTCCTGTCAGTACATTGAATTTTGTCAGAATAAACTCTACAGCGGAATTATACAGGAAAAACAGGCAGATCAGCGGTATCGCCGCACCGATCACACCGAGGATCATACCTTCCAGAAGGAATGGCAGTCGTACAAAAGCATCTGTAGCTCCTATATATTTCATAATTCCGATCTCTTCCTTACGGACAGAAATACCCATAGATACTGTATTGCTGATCAGGAATATGGAAATGATCAAAAGGATTGCGATCACGGCAATCGACACATAAGAAACCAGCTTGTTGATGGAACCCAGTGTCCTGGAGGCCTGTTCAGACTGATTTACCTTCCGGACATGATCCAGCCCCTGGATATAATTCACCAGTTCTGTCTGCTTGGTGATATCATTGAGATATACCTGATAATTGGATGAATTGGCAAGAGGGTTATCATCTTTAAATCCATCTGCCGCATCTTCATCTCCAAAATATTTCTGTTTGTATTCTTCCCATGCCTGATCTGCGGACTGATAGTCCATCCTGGCCACTTCCGGCCTGGACTGAATAGCATCGCCGATCGCCTGGATCTCTTCCTCTGAAGTGCCCTCATCAAAGAACACGGTGATCGGTACTTCTTCTTCCACCTTATGGGCAATATTACCGACGTTGTTCACGATGGAATAGAAAATGCCTACCAGAAAAATGCAGGCTGCCATCGTGATGATACATGCCAGGGAAAACATCCAGTTTCTTTTTATATTCTTAAAGCCCTGCTTCAGGGTATACCAGATCGTACTAGGCCTCATGATATCCTCCCTCTTTCTCATCGCTGATGATCTTGCCGTTGTGCATGGTGACTACTCGCTTGCGCATGGCATTGACGATGTCCTTATTGTGGGTGACTACCAGAACTGTGGTTCCTCTGTCATTGATCTGCTCCATCAGAGCCATGATCTCTTCGGAGGTTTTCGGATCCAGGTTTCCGGTCGGCTCATCTGCCAGAAGGATGTCCGGGCGGTTTACCAGTGCTCTGGCAAGAGCAACTCTCTGCTGCTCACCACCGGAAAGCTCATCCGGGTATGCCTTATACTTTCCTGCAAGTCCTACCTCCTGGAGAACCTCCGGCACACGTTTGCGTATCACACGGGTGGGTCTTCCTATGACACGCTGCGCAAATGCTACATTCTCATATACATTACGGTCTTTTAAAAGACGGAAATCCTGAAATACTACCCCAAGCTTTCTGCGATACTTGGCAACGCGTCTGTGTTTCATCTTCTCCAGACGTTCCCCGCTGACTGTGATCGTTCCGCTGGTAGAATCCAGTTCTTTCATCAGAAGCTTGATCAGTGTGGATTTACCGGAGCCACTGCTTCCTACTACAAATACGAATTCCCCTTTATCAACATGTAAGTTCGCATGATTCACAGCCGGAAGACCCGGGCCGTAAGATTTGCTCACATCTACAAGATCGATCATATATATCCTCCTCTATATTATAAAAGCATAATTCTCTTAATTTTTTTGTAACATTATTGTAATATATATTCTGTTTAAATGCAAGAATAAATTTCCCGGGCCCTACAACGGTTACTGTTCACGTTACTGTTCACTCCGTTCTCAGTAATGCGCTCCGCGGAATATTACCAGTAAACAGTAATCAACAGCCCTCTTCAAATTATTTATTTTAACGTAAAAATACCAAAATTACAATAGAGTCATGGATGTTATCTGTGAAGTTCATGTGAATTCGTTACTGCTCACTCCGTTCTCAGTAACACACTTCATGAATGCTTCCAAACAGGAGGGACATTTACACAATATTCCATGATGAAAAACGCTCATACAAAAACTGCCGCCTATTCCGGGAAGGAATAAGAGGCAGTTTAAAAGTTTTAATATGTTGCCTTAATGTATCAAACTATCATCCTGCATTCCGAATGCTATTAGTACTCTAATGTCTCCATATATTTCATATATCGAACAACCATCAGCGCGATCTTAAATGTAATGGCATCCTCAAACACTCTCAAATCAAGGCCTGTACTCTTCTGGAGTTTATCCAGACGATATACCAGCGTATTTCTGTGGATATACAGCTGACGTGAAGTTTCAGATACGTTCAGACTGTTCTCAAAGAATTTATCGATGGTGACAAGTGTCTCCTCATCGAAATCATCCGGAGATTTGTTGTCAAAGATCTCGCGGATAAACATCTTACACAGAGGAATAGGCAGCTGATAGATCAGGCGTCCGATTCCAAGTGAGCTGTATGCGATAACTTCCCTGTCTCCGAAGAAGATCTTGCCTACATCAAGGGCCATACGCGCTTCCTTGTAGGAACGTGAAACTTCTTTCAACTCATTGACAATGGTACCGTATGCCATGTGGACATCCTCACCATCTTTATTCAGATCCAGAGTATCCATAATCGTATGAGCCAGCTTATCCATCTCCGGATAGCCCTCTCCCTCTTCCAGTTCCTTGACTATAATGATGCTCTTCTCATCAACAGCAGTGATAAAATCTCTGCTCTTTCCGCCAAAAAGGCTTTTCACGCTCTCTACAGAGCTGTGATCTTTCTCCTGGCTCAGTTCCAGGATCATAACTACACGACGGACATCTGCTTCAATATGAAGCTTCTTCGCTCTGTTGTAAATATCCACCAGAAGAAGATTATCAAGAAGAAGATTCTTGATAAAGCTGTCTTTGTCAAAACGCTCCTTGTACGCAACGATCAGATTCTGGATCTGGAAGGCTGCAAGCTTGCCTACCATATAAGTATCCTCATCATCTCCGTGGGCTACCAGGACATATTCCAACTGATAATCATCACAGACCTTAAAGTACTGAAATCCCTTGACAAGCTGGCTGTCCGCCTGGGATTCTACAAAAGCCTGGATATCTGCCGGCTGGATTTCAAAATCAGAAAAGGTAGACGCAAGTACCTTGCCGTCTGTGTCAATGACACAAAATTCCGTCCTTGATATTTCTTTAAGTCCCTCGAGCGTATTCTGTAACACCTGATTCGATATCATTCCGTTCAATCCCTTCTCACTTATGTGTATGCTTATCTTCTGTCTTTCCCTCTCTATCTATGGCTATTTTAATACAAAATCACCAAAAATGAAAGAGTAAAACTGAAAAAATTTACAAATTTTTGTTGAAATCCGCCTAATTTTTCTCTATAAAACCTTCTCCATGAACTTCTCTTGCATCGGAAACGATCACAAAAGCGTTGGGATCAATATCATCTACCAGCTCTTTCAGTTTCACAATTTCCTTTTTGTTTACCACACAGAAGATGATCGTCTTCTCCTGACCGGAATACATCCCCTTGCCACAGATCCCTGTCGCTCCGCGATCCAGGTCTTCCATAATGACTCTGGCAACCTCATCCGGCTTCTCCGTGATGATAAATGTCTGTTTGGAAAACTTCAGACCTTCGATCAGACTGTCGGATACTTTTGTTACCAGATAAACCGCAATGATGGCATACAGAGCCCTCTGGATACCGAACACATACATTCCTACGATCACAATAAGCCCATCAATAAACTGCATGATCTGTGCGATGGAATAATGACGCATATACTTCTGGATCAGTGCTGCCATCATATCCGTTCCGCCTGTGGTTCCCTGTCCAAGGAAAACCATTCCAATGCCGATTCCCAGGATCACACCACCGTATACAGCAGCCAGAAGGAGATCATCTCCCGCAATATTCCACACCGGCTGAATGGCAAGCCAGGTTGAGAGGGAGATCTCACCGACCAGAGCTTTTTTTACAAAGGAAAAGCCTTTGATCCGCCATCCCAGAAAAAACAGCGGGATGTTCAGCGTGATATTGGTAAGCCACAGCGGAACCCCGCCATCTATAATCTCACCGGTCCAGTACTTCACCAGGATCGCTATACCGGAAAAGCCGCCTGTTACCAGCCCGGTTGCATCAAAAACGGAATTGATAGCAAGTGCCATCAGCCCGGTTCCTACTATGATCAGAAGATAATCCAGATACCAGTTCTTTTTTTTCACAAGACTCATAAAGTGCTCCTTTCATTTTTTACAGCAATTCCCGGAATTTCTGTCTTGAAATGTCCTCAATATTTCTATTCCGCTGTGAAAATCCCGGAAATGCTATAGTATCATATGACAACTGCATCAGTTTCCCGCACTGACGTGTCATAAAAAGAACGGGACCGTACACTATTCTGCGTCCGTTCCCGTTCTCCATGCTATTTTTCTGTCTTTTTATTTATAAAATGAACAAATTCATAGCTTTCCATTATCTGAAAGTATTTTACGATTCTCGGATAAAGCGGTTCTGCCTTATCTCCGAAATGCTCTTTCACCAGCAGGGCAAGCTCCTGCACAGTTTTGGCTCCATCGATCTCAGGCCAGATAAAAGTTCCCATTTCATCAAGATGAACCTTGGAAAACCTTGGCTTGCCAAAAACCTTCTGCGCGATGGTATTGAACATACCCTTATTCTCTATCTCAAGAATGATCCGCTGCTTCAGGTCCCGGTGCCACCGGATCGACTGGTTTGTTTCCGGGATCAGATCAAGATAGTTGATATCCTGTTTCTTATCCTTTTTGTTTTTTCTCATCAGGCTTTCTTCTTTCTCCAGATAGAGAATTTAAGCAGTGACAGGATCATGATGATCATCAGCACAACACCGCCGATATTTCCAAGGTTTACAACGCCGGACATATCAAGGCTGATACCGACAACTGCAAAGATCGCAAGAAGAATTCCAACAAGACCCTCACCGGCGATCATACCAGCACAGTACAGGGTACCATCTGTGACCTGAGCTGTCTTGGTTTTTTCGTCAACACCTTTTCTGCGGTCAAGTAATCCACGAACGATACCACCGATCATGATGGTTGCGTTCAGGTAGATCGGAAGGTAAAGACCGATTGCGAAAGGCATTACCGGGATACGGAGGATCTCAAGGCAGATCGCAAGGAATACACCTACAAATACAAGTCCCCATGGAAGGTTTCCGCCCATGATTCCCTCAACGATCATCTTCATAAGCTGAGCCTGTGGCGCAGGGATCTCTGCTGTACCGTAGCCCCATGCTGCATCCAGAAGATACAGAACACCGCCGATAGCAAAACCGGAAACAACAACACCGAGCATCTCACCCATCTGCTGCTTCTTAGGTGTAGCACCGAGAAGGTATCCTGTCTTAAGGTCCTGAGAGGTATCACCGGCGATCGCTGCGATGATACAGATAACAGAACCAACCGCAATCGCTGCTGTCATTCCGTCGATACCTGTTTTACCGGAGCTCTTGATCGCAAATGTAGCGATCAGAAGAGTAGCGATAGCCATACCGGAAACCGGGTTGTTGGAGCTTCCTACAAGACCTACCATACGGGAAGATACTGTTGCAAAGAAGAATCCAAAAACTACGATGATACATGCACCAAGAAGAGTTACCGGGATTGCCGGAACGATCCAGATGATAAATACCATTGCTATAACACCGAGAAGGATGAACTGCATCGGAAGATTCTGTGCGGTTCTCTCTGTGCTTGTGTTCTTGCTTCCCTTCATACTCTTCATGGAGTCACGGAAGGTTGTAACGATCAGCGGCAGGGATTTGATCAGGGAAATGATACCACCGGTTGCGATAGCACCTGCGCCGATATATTTAACATAAGTAGACCAGATTGCTGCTGCTCCGCCGTTTGCGTAAAGCTGGGAAATGGTCGTTCCCTCTGCTGCCGGATACATCCATGTATCAGGTCCGAACAGGCAGATCAGCGGAATGATGACCATCCAGCCGATAAGAGAACCTGTAAACATGTAGGATGCGATCTTCGGTCCTACGATATAACCAACACCGAGAAGTGCCGGATAAACCTCCATACCGATCTCACCCTTGAAGGACTTAAATGCTGCAGAAACATCTGCCGGAAGAAGCTTCAGTCCATCAACAACAAATTTGAAGATGGCAGCAAGTCCCATACCGGAGAATACTGTGGAAGCATTTGCTCCGCCTTCCTCACCGGCAAGAAGAACGTCTGCGCAGGCAGTTCCTTCCGGATAGAGAAGAGTTGCATGCTCTTTAACAATGAGGGCATTACGAAGGGGTACCATGAAAAGTACACCAAGGATACCACCGCAAAGTGCGATCAGAGTGATCTCAACAATGCCTGGCTTGCTTGTAAGTCCTTCCTCTGCCCAGAGGAACAGTGCAGGCATGGTGAAGATAGCACCGGCTGCAAGAGACTCACCGGCTGAACCGATAGTCTGAACCATATTACTCTCCAGAATGGAGTTTCGGCGAAGAATCACGCGGATAACACCCATGGAGATAACTGCCGCCGGAATGGAGGCAGATACTGTCATACCAACACGAAGACCAAGGTAAGCATTGGCTGCGCCGAAGATGACAGCAAGAATACATCCCATGATCACAGATGTAACTGTGAGCTCCGGAGTGACTTTCTCCGCAGGAATGTAAGGTTTGAACTCTGTGTTTTTGTTCATATTTCCTCTCCCTTTATCTAGTAAATTAGTAACGTTATATAGTATAGCAAATTTCGCAGTATTTTGCAAGGAATTATATCTGAGATATTATGTATTATTTACAATTTTCTGTATAATTATAAGCAAATAATTGGTCACTATGCGGCTTTTATGCTAACATAGTGACCTTATTCCTTTTAATTGAATATTATACATTTAAAAAAAAATGCTGTTTTTTTTCAGTTGTCCGCTTCCAGCTGTTTTGTCAGATATCGCCCTACGATCTTTGAGAAATTTCCGATATCCCGGATATAGGCAAAATCCTTTCCAAAAATCTTCTTTTCCGCCGGAAGATCCTTCTCTTCACCTGCAAATACCCCCAGAACACTGACGCCCTGGCTCCGAAGACGCCGCACCTCTGTTGCAGTATCTGAAATGGCATATTTTCCCTGATAAGGGGCCGGATTTTTTGCATTGGGGCGGTTTATGATCACATCGTAGGGGCGTCCGTCACTTAAGATGATCAGGATCTTTTTTTCCTCTTCCCTCTGCAAAAGACTGTATCCCGCTGCTTTTATGGCAAGCCCGTCCCGATTATTGGAGGAAGTCACATAATTGAAAATATCCTCATCTGCCGAAACCGGATCATCATATTCCCGGAACCTGTGCAGGATCGTATGATCCCAGAATGTGCAGTAGCTCATAACCCGATGAGGGATGTCCACATTGCTCAGGGCAGAGCTGATCATATAAGCCTGCAGTGCCACATCTCCCTGCCGGCTCATCTGTGAACCACTGGCATCGATCAGTATATCCACCACAAAATCCGTATTGTCTCCACGAAGAATCCTCTTAAAAAGATTTGCCTCACAGCTTCTGCCTATACGCCACAGCCTGGAAGGAACGATAGTTCCCCGGTCTGATAGGACTTCCTGGTTTTCACTTCGGATCACCAGTGCTTTTTTCAGGAGTTCAGTCAATATGGCAATATTTCGTTTTGCAATTCTGTGCTTGTCATGATAGATCCATATGTTCTTATTACGCAGACGCTTTGCATACTGGTACTGATAATTATCACGAACCGGATTTTTCAGGATTCCTTCTGTAAAATACAGGCTGCAGTCTCCGTGTATTCCCCGGCACATAAGATGGTTCATTCTTTTTTCTTCCGCAGGTGTGAGATAGGTTTTTCCAAAATTCAGTTCCACATAGGTATGAGCTTTCTGAAGAGCTTCCTCTGAAATCACCGTGATCTTGTTTTTCACCTTACGTTTTTCTTCCATATCCTGTGTCAGTGAGGAATCTTCAATATCTGTCATCCGGTCTGTGAGCTTCTCCACGTAATTTTCCAGAGCTTCCTCATACATCTCTTCATTAAGGTAGTCTTCCCAGCCAAATTCCGTCAGTTCTTCCAGCGTCACCGCCATTACCCGTTCAAGGGAACCGTTTTTCTTCTCAAAGTCCGGATCGATGACCGCATTATAGAGGCTGTCGATGATCCAAATCAGTTCCATGGTGTCTCTGCTTTCTGCGCAGGCATAGATCTGATCCCGGAATGCAGACAGTTTTTTCTCCAGAGGCTGTACACTTCCTGTAAGTACATCACGGAATACTGCAATTTTCAGCCTGTCCAACAGCTTATCGTAGAAAGGCAGGTTTTCATATTCCTGATCCAGGATATCTTCCAGAGCTTTTTTTCTCATGCGGCGAACCCCGGGGCGCTCTTCACAGATCCGATCTCCCACTGCCGCTTCGATACAGAGCTGTGTCAGCCCGGTCAGCTCCGTCTCAGAGGCATCCAGATAGATTTTTTTTACAAGATAAAGGCCAAGCAGATTTTTGTCAAAATATCTGGCAAAAGCCCCCTGTTTGATCCCATCGTAAAGAGCGATCTCTTTTGAGCGGAGAAACAGCGATACATCCGGCTTCACATCCAGTGTATAGTCGCCGCTTACCGTCCAGAGGAGATTACGGATCCGGTTTTCCAGCTCCATCTTGTAATCTTCTATAGAAAGTTCTTCGGTCAGATCTTTATGCATAGACATCATCCTTTGTCCACTCTTCCGGGATCCTTGTACGGACTACATCGTCCACAATCTCCTTTTCAAAAATATCGAAGGTTTTGTTCACCACTCCCATCTGCACTGCTGCCAGAGGAGAAAGTCCTGCACGAACAATCTTCATGGCAGCCAGAAGTCCTCGAAGATCCAGCGCTTTTGTGGAGATCTCACTGTTTACGGATTTCTTCTGAAGATCCATAAATACACCGATAAACTGTTCCACTGCCTTTTCCTTTGCCTCCGGGAACATTTTGCGGAAAATAAATCCCAGGGTTTCTTCTGTCTGCGCTGGCATATCGATCACCAGGAAACGGGAAACCAGAGCTTCGTTCAGCTCCTTTGTTCCTGCATATCCGTAGTTCATGGTTCCGATAAAACGTGCCGCAGGATGAAGGTTGATCCGGTCATAACCCGGAACATCAATGGAGCGGCGATAGTCCAGAGTTGCATGAAGGACAGAGACCGCATCGTTCTTTGCCATATTGATCTCATCCAGAATACCGAAGCCACCATACTCGGCACACTGATAGATGCTGCCCTTTCGGAGGCAGACTTCATTGTTTACGAAGGTATCCGTTCCGATCAGGTCTCCGCTGTTTGTATTGACATGGAAAGAAACATTATAAACCGGACGGCCAAAAGCATATGCCAGATTTTCTGCCAGGATATTTTTACCCGTAGCCTTTGGGCCTGCAAGAAGAAGATTTTCTCCTTCCAGAAGTCCTGCAATGGCCATTTCCAGGATTTCTTTTCCGTAGAACGGTATGGACGGTCTGGTAACTCTGGCTGCAGCCCCCTCATCAACGTTATAATTTTTTCGAAACTCCTCGATACCGTGGATCAGGCTTTCGGAAACGTTCTGTTCTTTTAAAAATTCTAATTCTATCATATATATTTACTCCTGAATCTGATTGAATACCGCAGATATCCTCATCCGCAGTTATTATATGATCCTATGACGGATAACCGCTTACAGATTTTTTCTCCGCCAGGTAAAAAACGGGACAGATCTTATATCTGTCCCATCATTTGATTTCAAAGATGCCGCTGCACCCAGGGAACATCTCTTATTTCCTGTATTTTATTTAACCGATCATACCTCAAAGATCAGATCGCCGTAGGATGGCATCGGCCACATATCTTTATCTACGATCATCTCAAGCTCGTCTACAGGTTTTCTTAAAGCCTGCATTGCCGGTACCACGCTCTCTCTGAAGAATACAGCACGGTCACGTCCCTCTTCATGGGATTCCGACTCAGCGATCAGTCCGGAAAGCTTATCCATAGCTGTCTTGGTCTCAGCAAGAAGTGCGGAGGATTTTTCCAGAAGACTTGTCTGTACACTGACATCAAGCGCTGCGCTCACTGCCTTCACAGAATTGATGGACTCTGCAAGAACCGTTGTATAACGGATCACTGCCGGGATGATCTGCTTGGTAGCTACATCCACCATGGTCTTGGCCTCAATGTTGATGGCCTTTGCATAGCCTTCATACTGGATCTCTGCTCTGGACTCAAGCTCTGCTCTTGTAAATACATTAAAGGATTCAAAAAGCTTCACAGCCTTATCTGTAATCAGCGCAGGAATGGCATCTACCATGGACGGAAGGATCGGAAGTCCACGTCTCTTTGCCTCTGCCTCCCACTCCGGTGCATATCCGTTTCCGTTGAATACAATACGCTGATGCTGGATCGCATACTCCTTGATCAGGTCATGTACTGCAGTATCAAAATCGTCTGCTGCTTCCAGACGGTCGCATGCATCGCGGAATACTTCTGCTGAGATCGTGTTCAGAACTACGTTGCACTCGGAAATGGAATCACGGGAACCAACCATACGGAACTCAAATTTGTTTCCTGTGAACGCAAATGGTGATGTTCTGTTTCGGTCTGTAGCATCCTTCATGAAATCCGGAAGTGTCTTAACACCGGTATCCAGGATCTCGCCGGTCTTACTGTGTGTGGCGGTACCTGTGCTGATCAGCTGCTCCAGAACATCCTGAAGCTGCTCACCAAGGAATACGGAGATAACTGCCGGCGGTGCCTCGTTTCCTCCGAGACGTTCATCGTTTCCAACATCTGCTGCAGACTCTCTCAGAAGATCTGCATGCTCATCAACGGCTTTCAGGATACAGGTGAGAATAAGAAGGAACTGGATATTCTCATGAGGAGTTTTTCCCGGCTCAAGAAGGTTGATCCCGTCATCCGTTGTCAGGGACCAGTTATTGTGCTTACCGGAACCGTTAACTCCTGCAAACGGTTTCTCATGAAGCAGGCAGCGCATACCATGGCGGCTTGCAACTTTTTTGAGGATACGCATCATGATCTGGTTGTGATCTGCTGCAATATTTACCGGTGCGTAGATCGGTGCCAGCTCATGCTGTGCAGGTGCAACCTCATTGTGCTGTGTCTTTGCTGTTACGCCCAGCTTCCAGCACTCCTCGTTGACTTCCTTCATGTATGCGGAGATTCTCTGACGGATGGTTCCGAAATAGTGGTCATCCATCTCCTGTCCCTTCGGCGGCATAGCACCGAAAAGAGTTCTTCCTGTATAGATCAGATCTTTTCTCTGGAGCCATTTCTCCTTATCAACCAGGAAATACTCCTGCTCAGCTCCAACGGAAGGAGTTACTTTTTTTGATGTTGTATTTCCAAAAAGGCGAAGAAGTCGAAGTGCCTGTGTATTGACCGCTTCCATGGAACGAAGAAGCGGTGTTTTCTGGTCAAGCGCCTCTCCTGTGTAGGAGCAGAATGCTGTGGGGATACATAAGATCCCGCCGGCTGCGTCATGACGTACAAAGGCAGGTGATGTGCAATCCCATGTTGTATAGCCTCTTGCCTCGAATGTTGCACGAAGTCCTCCGGATGGAAATGAGGATGCATCCGGCTCACCCTTGATCAGCTCCTTGCCAGAAAAGCTTAAGAGTACCTTTCCGTCCTCTCTTGGCGCTGTGACAAATGCGTCATGTTTCTCGGCAGTAACACCTGTCAGCGGCTGAAACCAGTGACAATAATGAGTAGCACCTTTCTCAATAGCCCATTCCTTCATCTCATGTGCAACCACATCAGCGATCTCCATGGACAGCTCCTTACCCTCTTCTATTGTCTTTTTCAGTTCGCGGTATACCTTCTTCGGCAAACGGTCCTGCATAACAGAATCGTTAAATACATCGCAGCCAAAGATTTCCTTTACGTTGATATAATCTCCCATTTCTTCCTCCTTTTCGTTCCTGTATATCCAGTCTTTCTTATGAGGAAAGACATTTTCACCTCTGTATGATCACCTTGTCTTCGGATACCCGGATCATTCTTCGCTCTTCTGGGTAATCTCCTTAATCTCCTGCATTTTCTGGTTCAGCCGGCTTTTTTTCTGTTTCTTACGGCTGGTAAGATAAAGGTTCATGGCCTCATGAAGATTATCGATCTCCACACGGGTCTGATCTCCACCGAACTCTCCATCCAGCGTCCACGGAACAGCCTCCTCTGACTCTATCACAACATGCGCAGACTTAAAAGAATAGATCAGATCTGTATTATCCTCTGCAGTAAGAAGCGCAGTCATGATCTCCTGAAGCTCCAGCGGATTCTTCGGATTGGTGATCAGTGTCACCTCAAACAGTCCGTCATTCATATCCACGTTTTTTCCGGTAAGATTCTTAAATCCGCCTACAGATCTGGAATTGCTGATCATACCGTAGATAAAATCATTCTCCACAGTCAGCTCATCGGAGGTTACCTTCAGATGATAGGATTTCACCTCAAAAAGCTGCTTCATCCCTTCCAGCACATAGGCAACATGTCCCAGGATATTTTTCAGATCCTGGTCTGTCTCATAGGAAACATTGGTAAACAGTCCAAACGCAGCCACATAGGCAAATGTCTGGTTATTAAATTTACCGATGTCACAGTGATAGATCTGCTCCTCCATGATCATGGAGGCAGCTGCAGTCATACTTTTCGGCATAAACAGACTGTTGGCAAAATCATTGGTGCTTCCTGCAGGGATATACCCGATCGGTGTCTGGCTGCCCACTTCCACGATTCCGGTAACCACCTCATCCAGTGTACCGTCACCTCCACTGCAGGCGATCAGATCTACCTGATCTGCATATTCCTTCACCTGTTCATAAGCATCCTTCGGTCCCTGCGTGGCACGGATGATCACTTCGTACCCACCTTTATTAAAGATATCCACAATGTCCAGCAGATGCATCTTGATTCTTCCTTTTCCTGCTTTGGGGTTGAAAACAAAAAGCATTCTTTTTTTCATTATACAATCCTCATTTCCCGAAATGATTCGTTATGTCTATTCTTTTACTATGATAAAAAAAACGATGTAAAATGTCAATCTTAACTTTTCATATCTGGTCTTACCACAGGCAGCCGGAATTTTATAACAAAAAAAGTCCGAAAACCCAATAAAATTGAATCTTCAGACCTTTTGTTAAGTAGCGAGAGGGGGATTCGAACCCTCGACACCACGGGTATGAACCGTGTGCTCTAGCCAACTGAGCTATCTCGCCATATTCTTTTGTAACATGGGACCTATAGGGCTCGAACCTATGACCCTCTGCTTGTAAGGCAGATGCTCTCCCAGCTGAGCTAAGATCCCATATAAATAGCGAGAGGGGGATTCGAACCCTCGACACCACGGGTATGAACCGTGTGCTCTAGCCAACTGAGCTATCTCGCCATATCTTTTTGTAACATGGGACCTATAGGGCTCGAACCTATGACCCTCTGCTTGTAAGGCAGATGCTCTCCCAGCTGAGCTAAGATCCCATAACAGTTATTCGTCTTAGGAACTCTTCCATTCCGCAACTCGCTTTGCTATTATATAATGGTTTGTGACTTGTGTCAACAGTTTTTTTCACTTTTTTTAATTTTTTAAAAAATATATTCTTTTTTGTATTTTTACAGTGGCAGGGAGGTCTGAAATCCCCTGCCACTGCATGCAGCTCACGCAATCCTGGTATTATCTAAAGTACTCAACACCAGATTCAAAAATCTTGATATCCTGCTCTCCGTAGATATTGACAGCCACGCCTGCGTCACGACGCTCACTGTGTGCCATCTTTCCGAGAACACGTCCATCCGGGCTTGTGATACCCTCGATGTTCATATAAGAGCCGTTTACGTTAAACTCACCCTCATATCCTGTCTCATCTACCGGTACATACTCTGTTGCGATCTGTCCGTTTTCCTTGAGTTTCTTCAGCCACTCATCGTTTGCGACAAAACGTCCCTCACCATGAGAAGCCGGATTACAGTATACGCCGCCAAGCTGTGCTTTCTGAAGCCATGGAGACTTGTTGCTGACAACCTTGGTGTAAACCATCCTGGATACGTGGCGTCCGATGGTGTTGTAGGTCAGTGTCGGAGAATCCTCTTTCTGTCCGCAGATCTCACCGTACGGTACCAGTCCCAGTTTGATCAGTGCCTGGAATCCGTTGCAGATACCAAGAGCAAGACCGTCACGCTCATTGAGGAGCTTCATAACTGCCTCCTTGATCTTCTCGTTCTGGAACGCAGTAGCAAAGAATTTTGCGGATCCGTCCGGCTCATCTCCGGCTGAGAAGCCGCCCGGGAACATGATCATCTGTGCCTGATCGATGGCTTTCTCAAAGATCTCTACAGAATCATGGATATCTTCTGCTGTAAGGTTCTTGAATACCTTTACGTCTACCTCGGCGCCTGCTCTCTCAAATGCACGGGTACTGTCATACTCGCAGTTTGTTCCAGGGAATACCGGAATAAATACACGCGGTTTTGCAACCTTATGTTTGCATACATAGATGCTGTCTGCTTTGTAAAGGGAACCGTCATCTGCCTTGACGTCCTCGGTTCCTGCTGCTGTTTTAAATACATTCTCCAGAGTTCCTTCCCATGTGGAAAGCGCCTCTTTCAGAGTGATCTCTGTATCACCGTAGGTGAACTTCGCATTATCCGTAACCTCACCGATCACAGTATAGGTAATGGCAAGCTCACCGACTTTTCCATCCGGAACCTCACAGATGATATCGCCGAATGCCGGAGCAAAGAAATCTCTTGGATCAAGGTTATGCTCAATCTTTACACCCATGCCGTTACCAAAGGCCATCTTGCTGACTGCAGCAGCGATTCCATGACGGTCAAGTGCATATGCGGAGATCACACGGCCTGCCTGGATATCCTGGTGTAATTTATCATACTGCTCCATAAGAGCCGGGTAATCCGGAAGATCATAGGAATCCTTCGGTGCACGGAGCCATACCAGCTTGCTTCCTGCTTTTTTGAGCTCCGGTGTGATCACATCTTTTACCTTTGCAACATCCACTGCGAAGGACACCAGTGTCGGAGGAACATCAATGTCATTGAAGGTTCCGGACATACTGTCCTTACCGCCGATGGAAGGAAGGCCGAATCCGATCTGTGCCGCATAAGCGCCAAGCAGTGCGGAGAACGGCTGGCTCCATCTCTTAGGATCTTCTGTCATACGACGGAAGTATTCCTGGAAGGTGAAACGGATCTTCTTATAGTCACCACCGGTTGCAACGATCTTGGCAACGGACTCGGTTACTGCGTAGGCAGCTCCATGATACGGACTCCATGAGGAAAGGTATGGATCAAAGCCGTAGCTCATCATGGTAACAGTCTCTGTTTTTCCGTTCTGTACCGGAACCTTTGCAACCATGGACTGTGTCTCTGTCAGCTGATATTTGCCACCGTGAGGCATAAATACACTGCCTGCGCCGATGGAGCCGTCAAACATCTCCACAAGACCCTTCTGTGAGCATACATTCAGGTCAGCAAGAGTATCCATCCATTTTTTCTTTACATCTGTTACATCCGGACGTTCCTCGAAAAGATTTCCGTCCTTTGACGGGATCTCAACCTCAACGGAGGTCTCCTGATGTGCACCGTTGGTATCCAGGAATGCACGGGAGATATTTACGATCTCTTTTCCTCTCCAGTTAAGGACAAGGCGTGGCTCCTCCGTTACAACTGCAACCGGAACTGCCTCGAGATTCTCTTCATTTGCAAATTTCAGGAAAGTATCCACATCTTTCGGGTCAACTACAACAGCCATACGCTCCTGAGACTCAGAGATGGCGATCTCAGTGCCGTCAAGACCTGCGTATTTTTTCGGAACCTTGTCGAGGTCGATCTGAAGTCCCGGTGCCAGCTCGCCGATGGCAACGGAAACACCGCCTGCGCCAAAGTCGTTACATTTCTTGATGATATGGCTGACTTCCTCTCTGCGGAACATCCTCTGGATCTTACGCTCGGTAGGCGCGTTACCTTTCTGCACCTCAGCGCCGCAGACCTCGATGGAAGCCTCTGTATGGACCTTGGAGGAACCGGTTGCACCGCCGATACCGTCACGACCGGTACGTCCGCCAAGAAGGATGATGATATCTCCAGGATCGGAATTTTCACGGATGACCGCACGTCTCGGAGCCGCACCCATAACCGCACCGATCTCCATACGTTTTGCAACGTAGTCCGGATGATAGATTTCTTTTACAGCACCGGTTGCAAGACCGATCTGGTTTCCGTAGGAGCTGTAGCCGTGGGCTGCGCTGCGGACAAGCTTCTTCTGCGGAAGTTTACCCTTCAGAGTTTCCTTTACGGATACGGTAGGATCTGCTGCACCTGTCACACGCATTGCCTGGTATACATAGGTACGTCCGGAAAGCGGATCACGGATAGCTCCGCCAAGGCAGGTTGCCGCACCACCAAAAGGCTCGATCTCCGTCGGATGGTTGTGTGTCTCGTTCTTGAAGTTGATCAGCCACTCTTCTTCTTTCCCGTCCACGTCCACCGGTACCACGATACTGCAGGCATTGATCTCATCAGACTCTTCCTGGTCTGCAAGCTTGCCTTCTGCTTTCAGTTTCTTCATTGCCATAAGTGCAAGATCCATCAGGCAGACAAACTTATCCTCACGGCCCTTGTACATATCCTTATGGGCATCCAGATATTCTTTGTATGTTTTTTCAATAGGAGTCTTATAATCACCTTCGTCAAACTTCACGCTGGTAAGTTCTGTGGAGAAAGTAGTATGACGGCAATGATCAGACCAATAGGTATCCAGGACACGGATCTCTGTCATGGAAGGATCGCGTTTCTCTTCATTTCTGAAATAATTCTGGATATGCTGGAAGTCCTTAAATGTCATGGCGAGGTTCAGAGAAGCGTACAGCTCCTTCAGATCAGCCTCAGCCATATCCTTGAATCCGTCAAAAATCTTCACATCCTCAGGATCCGGGAATACGGTTACCAGTGTTTCCGGCTTCTCAAGACCTGTCTCACGGGAATCCACAGGGTTGATGCAGTGATGTTTGATCACCTCAAACTCTGCATCTGTAACGGTTCCTTCGATTACATAAGTAGTTGCTGAACGGATGATCGGTGCTGCATTCTCATCCAGGAACTGTACACACTGCACTGCTGAATCGGCTCTCTGGTCAAACTGTCCGGGAAGGAATTCTACGGAAAATACACGTGCGCCCTCTGCCACATCAAATTTTTCAAGATACAGATCATCTACCGGCGGCTCTGCAAATACGGTCTTGCAGGCTTTCTCAAATACTTCATCGGAGATATTCTCCACGTCATAACGGATCAGCTCACGGACTGCTGTCACAGTGCTGATACCAAGATAATGTTTGATCTCATGTTTCAGTTCCTTTGCTTTTACTGCAAAGGCAGGTTTCTTTTCTACATACACACGTCTTACGTTGCTCATAGAAGGCTCCTTTCTCTATATCCGATAATAAGGATGGTAAACGTGCAGAAAGCATTTCAGTCTTTCTTTTCTGCTGAAAATATAGTATCATAGGAAATATCATTAGTAAAATTAATATATCTTATATCATTTATAAGCGGAGGATTTTTCACATATGGATATCAATCTTGAACTTTACAAAGTGTTTTATTACGTGGCCACGACGCTGAGCTTTTCGGAGGCTTCCAGACAGCTTTTTATCTCACAGTCTGCAGTAAGCCAGGCCGTCAAAAACCTTGAAAAAAAGCTGGGCCATACTCTGTTTGTGCGCAGCACCAAACGGGTCATCCTGACTCCGGAGGGAGAGCTTCTCCTCCAGCATGTAAAGCCGGCCCTTTCCATGCTAAACGAGGGAGAGGCTGTCCTTTCCGGAGAAGGAAATCTTACCGGTCAGCTGCGGATCGGTGCCAGCGATACTCTGTGCCGCTATTTTCTCATCCCCTATCTCCGCCGTTTCCACAAGGATCATCCGGAGGTACGGATCAAGATCATCAACAGTACCTCCATCGGATGTGCGGAGCTTCTGGAAAACGGCCAGGCTGAACTGATCGTCACCAACTACCCGAATTCCCGGCTTTCAGCCCACACCAAGCTTCAGACTGTGCTGGAATTCCGGGATATCTTCGTGGCAAATCCGGACTATTTCACCATGGGCAAATCGCCTCTTTCCATGGAAAATCTTCTGGATTATCCCATCCTGATGCTCGCTCCAAAAAGTACCACCAGCGAATATCTTCATCAGGTGTTTGCAGCCCAGGGACTGAAGCTGCTGCCTGAGGTTGAACTGAACAGCAACGATCTGCTGATCGATCTTGCAGAGATCGGACTTGGTATTGCCTGTATCCCGGATTATATGCTCCGCAACCGTCCGGGTCTGGAACCTGTCCATCTGAAAACACCTCTGCCCGCAAGAAGTGCCGTGATCGCTCATCATGAAGCACTGCAGCTTTCCCAGGCTGCCCAGTGCTTTCTTAAATATTTTTCCCAGATCTGATACGATCAAGTTCCTGCCGCTTACTGCTTTTCGCGATCGAAGCAGGATACTTCCCTGATTCAGTAAAAAAAGCCACCGGAATCTGCCATAAGGTTATTACGATCCTTATGTACTCAATTCCGGTGGTCTTTTCTGTTATTGATATCGGTCAGATATTATTCTTATTACTTACGCTTCAGCCTTCGGCATCACGTCTGCTGCCGCAGTGATATACTCATTCTCGATCTTACTGAACAGACCGCTGTCTGCAAGCTCTGCAAGCTTCACGTCAATCGGCATCTTGCCCAGGACCGGAACCTTCAGTTCTGCAGCGATCTCATCGATATGGCTCTCGCCAAAGACCTTGATCTCTTTTCCGCAGTCCGGACATTTCACATAGCTATAGTTCTCCACGATTCCAAGGACCGGAACCTTCATCATATCAGCCATGTTATAGGCCTTCTTGACGATCATGCGGACCAGATCCTGCGGAGAAGTAACGATCACGACACCCTCGATCGGCAGGGACTGGAATACTGTCAGCGGAACATCTCCGGTTCCTGGCGGCATATCTACAAAGAGATAATCCAATTCACCCCAGATCACATCACTCCAGAACTGTTTTACCATATTTGCAAGGACCGGACCTCTCCAGATCACCGGTGTCTCCTCATCCGGGAGAAGAAGGTTTACAGACATAACCTCGATTCCGTTTGCAGTTGGCATCGGATAGATCCCATTGTCACTGCCCTGTGCATTGCCCTTGATGCCATACATCTTCGGGATGGACGGACCGGTGATATCAGCATCCATAATGCCCACTTTATATCCCTTGGAAGCCATCAGATTTGCCAGGGAGCCTGTTACGAAGGATTTACCCACACCTCCCTTTCCGCTGACAACTCCGATCACATGTTTTACGTCAGAAAAAACATTTGGTTCTGCCATGAGGCTCTGGGGCTGTTTCTGTCCGCAGCCTTCACAGCTTGATTTGTTGCAGGATGTATTGCTACACTCTTTTGCCATAATAGATTCCTCTCATTCTTTGTATTTACACAGACAGAACTGGCTCTCTGTCCGTATATTTTTTCTCATTCACGATCTCTTATGAACTCCTTACCTTACTTCATAAATCTGTCGATCGCTTTTTCCAGTTCCCTGATAGCATCCCTGTCTCCATGCTCCACGGCATCCACAATGCAATGCTCTATATGATCCTGCAGGATGATCTTGCCTGTATTATTGATCGCAGATTTTACGGCTGACAGCTGGATCAGCACTTCGCTGCAGTCACGTCCTTCCTCCACCATACGCTTAATGGATTCCATATGCCCGATGGCCCTGGAAAGTCTGTTGAGTACGGCCTTGGTCTGTGCGTGGCTGTGATGATGAGGATGTGTGCCATCGTGAGTATGCACATGTTCCTGATCCCCGTGGGTATGTTCAAGAACGGTTCCATCCTCGAGAACGTGCACATGTGTTTCTTTCATGTGTATTTCCTCCTTCAGATCTCCGTGAAAGAACAGCGCTGCCGGATCATAGATGTCTGAATGTCAAAAATGATGGTTCCGTCTTCCAGTACTGTCTTCTCGTAGGAGACATCCTTCCCCTGAAATTTCTGTTTCACATACGCTTCCGGATCTGCAATCTCCACTTCTTCCACAAATACATCACGCATCTGATTTCTCGGACATTTGTTAAAAATTTCCCAGATTACTTCGTACTCTTTCATCTGTGCCTGTTCCTTTCTTAGTCATCCTATCCATTATAATAATTTTATGTTTTTTTGTCAAAAATAATTGCACTCACGCAAATATTGTCGTATGATACATATTAAAAATATTACTGCTCTGTCCGTGGGCAGTAAACATATATTAATGTGATAAATCAAAGGAGATAAATTTCATGCAGCTTTTAAAAGACAGAATTCTGACAGACGGCGTAGTAAAAGAAGGAAATATTTTAAAAGTGGACAGCTTCCTGAATCATCAGATGGATATTGACCTGATCAACGAGGTCGGCAAAGAATTCAAGAAACGTTTTGACCACTGTCCAATCACCAAGATCCTTACCATCGAGGCTTCCGGTATCGGTATTGCCTGTATTGCGGCACAGTATTTCCATGTACCGGTTGTATTTGCCAAGAAAGCACAGAGTGTGAACCTTGACGGCGCGATGTACACCACCAAGGTAGAGTCTTTCACCCACAAGAAAGTTTACGATGTGATTCTTTCCAAGAAATTTCTCGGACCGGAAGATCACGTACTCCTGATCGATGATTTTCTTGCCAATGGCTGTGCACTTCTCGGTCTGATCGACATCGTTAAGAAATCCGGCGCAACTCTTGAAGGAGCCGGAATCGTTATCGAAAAAGGCTTCCAGTCCGGCGGACAGACCATCCGTGACATGGGTATCCATCTGGAATCCCTTGCTATCATTGATTCCATTGCTGATGGCAAACTTGCTTTCCGTGAATAAGATTTATCATAAAAAATACTCCTGGAAACTTATATACATTGTTTCCGGGAGTATTTTTATTTTTATCACAGCCAGATCATGATATCATTTCTGATCTATGCATCTGCACCCTTTTCCGACTTTTCTGAAGGTGTCGGAGTTACTGTTTCCTCCGGTGTCGGTGTTCCGGAAATTTCCGTTTCTTCCTTTTCCGATGAAGCCGATGCAGCTTCCGGTGTATTTTCATCTATATCCGGTTCTTCCGTCACCGCAGCTTCCGATGTCACTGTCGGCGTTGGTGTGGCAGTTGCCTCCGGCATAATCTCTTTTTCTTCATAATATCCGTCATCCACAAGCATCTGATAATTATCTGCATCGATCAGCTGGATATCACTGGTCACAGTTCCCACGATCTTGGTCCCGTTGTCATACTGCTCATAATCGGAGATCTCCGGCTTCTCCCCTTTCAGAAGAGCATCCACCATCGTCACACAGTCATTTGCCAGTACACGGTTATCAAACAGCAGATCATCCTCAATCTTTCCCTGGATCACAGCGGTCACTGCTTCTGCCTCACATCCGCCTCCTGTGATCATAGGCCAGCCATCCTCTCCAGACACATGTCCTGCATCCTCCAGGGCATCCACAGCCCCAAGTGCAAGGTCGTCGGCACCTGTGCAGATAATATCCGGCGCACCCTCTGTATAATTCTGAGAAAGGATCTCCGCCATATCATTCTTTGCAGTATTTCTTCCGGAACGCATCACTGCAGTATCATCAAAGGTCAGCTTTCCTGAAGTACATACCAGTGTTCCGTCGTCGAAATATTCCTGAAGCTTCTCCATCACGCCATTATAAAAGAACAGTGCGTCACGATCATCCGGAGAGCCCATAAGGAACTCAATGGTCAGAGTTTTCTTTTCTTCCCGGGCTTTCTCCAAATCCATTTTTTTTATGATGGAATCTCCCACCATTTTTCCAGCTTTTCTTGTATTAAAGGTAACATAATAGTTGACCTTATCTGTATCCATGATCAGCTGATCGTAAGAAATCACAGGGATAGATTTCTCATTCACCTGCTCCAGCACATCGTTCAGGCTATAAGCATCTGAAGGTGCGATGACAAGTGCAGAAAGCTCTTCATCGTCCAGAATGGACTGGATCTGTGATACCTGCGTATCACTGTCCTCATCTGCCCAAAATATCTCTGCATCATATCCATCATCTTCCAGTGTATTCTGAAGAGTTTCTCCATCAGCAGACCAACGGGGATCATCTGCTGATGAAGGCAGAAACACACCTACTTTCTTATCTGCTGCCGCAGTTTCTTTTGCTTCTTCTTTTTCTTCTTCCTCTGCATCATTGCTGTTTTTGGCTTTTCCTTCCGGGTCTTCAGACTCCACACTTTCATTGGCTGCCTCTGTCGCCTCTTTGTTTTTTCCACAGCCGGAAAAGGCTGCTGTAAAGACAAAAGCTCCCACAAGCAGGATTGCTGTTTTTTTCTTCATGATCAAATCTCTCCTATAAGCCTTTATAGTCCTTTGCCAGTGATTTCAGATAGTCTCTGTAGGCGGCTGCAGATTTCTTGGGTTTCAGGATACGTACACTGCCGCCCATCCCGGTCAGCCAGCCGTAGAATTTTCCATTTTCCGGAAGCTCTGCAGTTACCGTCAGATCTCCGCTATCTTTCATCTTATATTCTGCATCTGTGCCGAAAAAGTCACGCACCTCCGCCTGTACAGCTCCGGTACAGAGAAGTTTTATTTCTTTTTTTATGGTTCCGGCTGAAGCCTCAAGAAGCTTCCGGTACCCTGTCACAGAGGTCTCATGAATATCTTTAGTTTCATGAATCTCCTTAGCTTCCGCAGTCAGCCCGGGTTCTTCAGACGGCTGTTCCTCTCCGGCACTCTCACCGGCAAGATAATACCCACCCGGCCGTTCTCTTGTATAACGGATATCCATTCCAAAAGAACGTAATACCTCCACATCATCATAAATGCTCTTTCGCTCTGCACGGATTCCCTGTTTCTCAAGATTCTCAAGGATCTTCTGCATAGATATTACCCGATGCTCCCCTGTTTCCCGCAGCATTTTTTCAAGGTACAGGATCTTCGCCTTCTGATTGTTTGATTTTGCCATACTGCCCTCTTATCCTTCGTTTTTTACAAAGCGATGGAAAATATAGGAGTTTGCCTCCTGTTCCTCGCTGTCGTCCAGTTTCTCAAGTTCGATCTTTTTACCGTATTTCTTTTCCAGTGCACGGCTGATCAGAAGATCTGCAAGCTGCGGGTTCTTGGGAAGAAGCGGTCCGTGAAGATACGTACCGATCACATTTTTGTATACAACCCCTTCCTCACCGGATTGTCCGTCATTTCCGTATCCTGACAGAACCTTTCCCAGGGATCTGTTGTTTCCGATGGTGGTACGCCCTCCATGATTTTCAAAACCTACGATGGGCATATCAAAAAGATCGCTCTGCATCACAATGTTTCCAATAAGGCGGCCTTTTCCCTGCTCAGTGCTCATATCTACAAGCTTCAGACCCTCGATCATCCCCTGATCCGTCTTATAATAATTTCCAAGGAGCTGATACCCTCCACAGATTGCGATCACAACCCCATTGTCTTCCACATACGCCTTGAAATCCTTCTGGATTTCCTTCAGCTTTTCACATACCAGCATCTGTTCTCTGTCGGAGCCACCGCCAAGAAGTACGATATCCAGTTTGGAAAAATCGATTCTGTCATCCAGTTCATAAGCTATGGTTTCTGCCTCGATTCCTCTCCAGAGACAGCGCTTCATCAGACACTGGATATTTCCTCTGTCACCGTAAAGGTTCAGAAGATCCGGATATAAATGCCCTATCGTTATCTTCATTTCTCACCCTCCAGTTTCTTCAGGATATTTCTGGTGCCAAACAGCGCCGTATAATTTACAAGTACATAAAGATTGCCGCATCCATCCCCGATTCGTTTGCGGATGGCTGTCTCCACATCATTTTCCAGCATGGACGGGATATCCACATATTTCAGACGGAGGCGCATATCCTGACACCGGATACCACTGACTGTGATGGAATTGATATTGTCCCCTCCGAAAAGATCAAAATCCACATCCCAGAGCCAGGAGATATCTTTTCCATCCTGTGCATTATCATTGATCACAATGATGATATCCTTTGGTGATCCGTCCTGCATCACAGCTGAAATGTTCTGGTTAAAACCGGCCGGATTCTTGGCAAGATTCAGAACAACACTGGTGCCCTTGATCCGAAACTGTTCATTGCGTCCGTTCTCCGGATTAAACTTCCGGAGCATCTCATTAAAATGCTCCGCCTTAAAGCCTGCGGTACGAATTCCCGCATAGGCAGCCAGAATATTATACACATTATAGAATCCCTTATAATTGGCCACGATCCGTTTATCCTCCACTGTAAAGGCGATCTGATCATCCACCTTCACATCTGTGGCATCAAAGTCGATCTCCGGACGTTTAAAGCCGCATTTCGGACATCTGTAGTCTCCCAGCTGACTGTAATGATAGAAGCTGTAGATCAGCTTTTCTCCACAGCACTTACAGAACCGGCCCTCACGGATCTCGTTTGTTTTGTTCTCGATCACCGGTTTGCTGATCCCGTAGGTTACAAAAGGATTTCCGCAGTCCATGGCAAGATATGCAGACAGTGCATCATCACCATTGACAATGACCTTCATATCCGGAACCTTTTTCATCATTTCTTCCAGGATGTTCATAGTGATATCGATCTCGCCATAACGGTCCAGCTGATCACGGAACAGATTGGTCATAACCATATAATCCGGTCTGATCCTTGTGAACACATGTCTTGTGGATGCCTCATCCACCTCGATACAGGCATAATCCGCATCCAGTTTTCCGCTGAATTTTGCCCCCAATACAAAGGCTGCCACAACTCCGTTGAGCATGTTGGAACCGGTATGATTGCAGATGACCTTTTTTCCCTCTGCCTCAAGGCCTGCGCACAGCATGTTATTGGTTGTAGTCTTTCCGTTTGTTCCGCATACTACAAATATTTTTTCTCTTACCTGAGAAGAAAGCTCTTCCAGGATATCCGGACAGATCTTCATCGCGACCTTACCGGCCCAGGTCACACCCTGCCGGCCCATAAGCTTACAGACATGTCCTGTGATCTTTGCTGCCATCACAGCAATGGTTGTTCTTATTTTCATAATCTTCTGATTCCTTTGTTTTTATTTCTCTTACCACAGATCTTCCGCTGTCAGGAAATCGGTACAGATTCCTTCTGCTCCCTGCGAAATGTATCTTCTGGCCTGGTCACGGTCATTAACCGTATAAACATACAGACTGATCCCGTTTTTTTCAAAGATCTTCTCCGTTTCTTCTGACCAATACTCCCAGTATACTGTTGCTGCCGGAATTCCCTTTTCTTTACAGAAGGATGCAATATGCTCCAGCTCTTCCACAGAATACTCCTGCCACAGTGAATATACATAGGAAGGAAAAGAATAGAGCATGGCCGTTCCGGGAAACATTGCTTCATTGTAGATTTCCGGAATGATCCGGTCCAGCGTCTCACCGGCACCTGCATTCCTGGCGATTTCCACATAATCACTGTAATCCTCCAGTGTTCTCTGATAATTGCGAAGAGAATACTGTTTGGAATCGATCAGCACATATGCATCCGGATAATCTTTCAGAAGAAGGAAAAAATCCTCCAGTGTCATGGGGGTGTATTTCCCATATATTTTACTTTGTCTGAATTCCTTTTCTGTAAGGACTTTTTTTCCGTTGCCATCCCACTGTCCCATGGAATCATACCAGTTATGCCTGCAGACCCATACTCCATCGGATGTCCTGGAAAGATCCAATTCAAAAAGACGAACTCCCTGTTCATACATGAACAGAAATCCCTCTCTGGAATTCAGGTAATCCTTTCCGTCCATACCTCCCAGAGCATGTGCAATGGTCCTGTAGTCCTTCCAGCTAAATCCTCCTGATGTATTCCGGGCAGTTTCTGTTTCCGGGAAACTTCCTCCCAGAAGAAAAAGCGATACAAACAGTATTTCCAATGTCAGTATAAAACGTCGCATCATCTCAGGCAACAAAAAAATGCACAAGACGTAAAGGAAAACATTTCCTCGCTGCTTTCCTTTTTATCTTCTGCAAATTTATCATATCCGGGAACCTGTCCCAAACCATTCCTATATTGTTTCTGTCCGGTAATACCAAAAGTCCCACCGACCATGTTTATCATCCTTTCGTATACGTGTAGTCGTATTTCATACATTACCGATTGTACGCTAAAAAAGGATAATAATCAAGTTAATCCTCTTCTTCCTCGTCATATTCCTGCTGAAGCCTCAGATATTCATCATATTTCTCGTGTGCATTCCGATTATAGGATCGGGAGATCGGTATTACATGCTCTCCGATATGGAAGCTGTCATTTTCAGCTCCTGTGACCCGTTCCATATTTACGATAAAGCTCTGATGACACCGCAAAAATGTACCGTCGTCAAGCTGTTTGTGAAGTCTTCTCGCATCCGTCTGCATATCATCACAAATGGCAATGGTCATCATCGTCATATTTATGTATCCCCTTTTACTCCATCGTTGTTACTTTTTGTTCTATATATTATACCATGATTTGTTATTCAAATTATGATATCTTAATGTAATTTATGGTCGAAAACCCACCATTTATGCATTTTTTCGAGTTTTTTAGAATATTAAAAAAGGACATCTGCATTTCTGCAAATGTCCTTTAAATCGGTCAGAAGTAAATTATACAAGCTCGATAAGAACTTCCATTGCTGCATCGCCTTTACGCTGTCCGATCTTAACGATTCTTGTGTAACCACCGTTACGATCTGCGTATTTCGGAGCGATCTCGCTGAACATCTTGTCAACCATGTCAACTTCTTTTGTATTTTTCTTTCTGCCAGCGCCCTTAGCAGGAACCTCTGTTACAGGATAGAAAACTTTCATCATCTCACGACGTGCATGAAGTCTGGAAGGAGCATCTTTCTTGATCTCTTTCTGAACTTCATCATAAACTGTTTTCTTTTTGCCGTCTACGACTTCTTTTACACGTTTTCCGTCAGCATCTTTACGAGCAACCTTAGCTGTTACTGTAACTGTCTCGAAATTGTCTTTCTCACGTACAGCCATAGCGATAAGTCCCTCAGCGATCTTACGGATCTCTTTAGCCTTAGCTTCTGTTGTCACGATCTTTCCGTGATGAAGAAGGTTTGTAACCTGATTTCTGAGAAGTGCTTTTCTCTGGTTAGATGTTCTACTTAATTTTCTATATTTTGCCATTTTATTATCCTCCATCTGTGGGACACCAGGACATGCTTGTTCGGTCTTACTGCCCTGCTGCTGACACCCCACTCATTACTCTGTTTCCGGATTATTCCTCTGTAGGCTGGAGCTGAAGTCCCAGCTCTTTGAGTTTTGCAAGTACTTCCTCTAAGGATTTGCGGCCCAGATTACGAACCTTCATCATATCGTCAGAAGTCTTGTTGCATAATTCTTCAACCGTATTGATACCGGCTCTCTTAAGGCAGTTGTAGGAACGAACAGAGAGCTCAAGCTCATCAATGCTCATCTCCAGAACCTTTTCCTTCTCATTGTCTTCTTTCTCGATCATAACCTCTGCGGTCTTAGCATTCTCGGAAAGATCAATGAACAGGCTTAAATGCTCGCTGAGAACCTTCGCTGCAAGGCTGACTGCCTCATCCGGATCAAGTGTTCCATTGGTATATACATCCAGTGTAAGCTTGTCGAAGTCAGTTACCTGACCAACTCGTGTATTCTCTACGATCATGTTAACTCTGTCTACCGGTGTGTAGATCGCATCCACTGCGATCATACCGATCGGCATGTCATCGGTTTTGCCTTTGTCTGCACTGATATAGCCACGTCCCTTGGTAATGGTAAGCTCCATGGCCAGTCTGCAGTCTTTTCCACCGTTCAGGGTTGCAATCACCTGATCCGGGTTCATGATCTCAATATCCTGATCTGCCTGGATATCAGCTGCTGTAACAACACCTTTGCCCTCACACTCAATGTATGCGGTCTTCGGCTCATTATCACTGCTGTGATTCTTAATGGCAAGAGATTTCAGATTCATGATGATTTCGGTCACATCTTCCTTCACGCCCGGAATGGAGCTGAATTCATGAAGTACACCATCGATCTTCACCTGGCTTACTGCAGCTCCCGGAAGGGAGGACAGCATAATTCTTCTTAAAGAATTGCCAAGGGTAGTACCATAACCTCTTTCCAGAGGCTCTACAACGAATCTTCCAAACTTCTTATCTTCGGATATTTCGGTAATTTCGATTTTTGGTTTATTGAAATCAAACACTATAAGGTTCCCTCCTTCTGGGTTAATCAACATTCGAGGGTATTACCAATTTTTATAACTGTAGACACAGTAAACAGTTACTAATTATTTAGAATACAGCTCGACGATAAGCATCTCGTTTACAGGAACATCGATCTGCTCTCTTGTAGGAAGCTCTTTAACTACACCCTTCAGGTTCTCCTGATCAACGTCGATCCACTCCGGAACAAGTCTTCCGCCAGTGATCTCAAGGATTCCTTTATATCTCTCAGAGCCTTTGCTCTTCTCTCTGATCTCAATTGTGTCTCCTGCTTTGCACAGGTAGGACGGAATGTTTACACATTTTCCGTTAACAAGTACGTGCTTGTGATCTACGATCTGACGAGCCTCTCTTCTTGTTCTGGCAAATCCCATACGGAAAACGATGTTGTCAAGTCTGCTCTCAAGCATAACCATAAGGTTCTCACCTGTCTGGCCCTGCATTCTGTCGGCTTTCTTGTAGTAGTTACGGAAAGGTTTCTCAAGAACTCCGTAGATAAATTTTGCTTTCTGTTTCTCTTTTAACTGAAGACCATACTCAGACACCTTGCGGTTTGCACGTTTTAACTGTCTTGTGGACTTCTTATCAATTCCTAAGTAAATCGGATCCAGGCCAAGGGATCTGCATCTTTTCAGAACAGGTACTCTATTTACTGCCATTTCAACTACCTCCTAATTAGACTCTTCTGCGTTTTGGTGGACGGCATCCGTTGTGAGGAACCGGAGTTACGTCACGAATGCTGGTTACTTCAAGTCCGCATGCCTGAAGCGCACGGATTGCAGCTTCACGGCCTGAGCCCGGGCCTTTTACCATAACGTCTACTGTTTTTAATCCATGAATTAAAGCAGCCTTTGTTGCAGTCTCTGCTGCCATCTGTGCTGCATAAGGGGTAGATTTCCTTGAACCTTTAAATCCAAGACCACCGGCACTTGCCCATGAAAGAGCGTTTCCTTCGTTATCTGTCAGTGTGACGATTGTATTGTTGAAGGAAGACTGAATGTGTGCCTGTCCGTGTTCAACGTTTTTCTTGACACGACGTTTTGTCGTTTTCTTTGTAACTTTTGCCATTTTAAAACTAACCTACACTTTCCTTTTATTGAAATTAATTAGTTATATCTATAAATTATTTCTTCTTGTTTGCAACAGTTCTCTTCGGTCCCTTGCGAGTTCTCGCATTTGTCTTAGTCTTCTGACCACGAACCGGGAGTCCTTTACGATGACGGATACCTCTGTAGCATCCAATCTCCTGCAGTCTCTTGATGTTAAGGGCGATTTCCCTTCTCAGATCACCTTCTACTGTCATTGTCTCATCAATAACAGCACTCAGTCTCTTAACCTCGTCATCAGTCAGATCTCTGACACGTGTGTCAGGATTAACCTCTGCTTTAGCAAGAATTTTGTCTGCGCTTGGTCTACCAATTCCATAAATGTAGGTAAGACCGATTTCAATACGTTTCTCTCTTGGTAAGTCTACACCAGCTATACGAGCCATGTACTGTTTCCTCCATTTTCTGTTTCTGAAAGTTCCGCATATCGTATGTCACTTGCTCTCGCAAGGTGAAATGGGACATATCGACCTGCCGCTTTCTTTTCTAGTTTCCTAATTGGGGTGCCTCGGTAAAACACCCAGCTGTAATTGGCGAATCACAGCCTTTCCGAAATTGCGGATCTTAACCGCTGTTGCCTCTCGGTATTAGGCAATACATGCTTATTATCTGTTCAGTAGAACAACCCTGCCGGGTGTTTCATACTGCAGCCGCACGTTTCACAAACATTCCAAAGAAGTTCCGATATGGAAATCAACCCTGACGCTGTTTGTGCTTCGGGTTCTCACAGATGATTCTGATGGATCCCTTTCTCTTAATGACCTTGCACTTCTCGCAGATCGGCTTTACAGATGATCTTACTTTCACTGGAAATCCTCCTTCCGTAAATTAGTCTCATATCTGCAGTTTCACAGGCGCACTCATACACAGTATTTGCGCGCTTGAAATATATACTAACACCTGTTTTCCTGAAATGCAAGAAAAAATTTAAAAAATTTTTGATTTTTTTTACAGGCTGTATTATAATGGGTGGCAAAGTCCGGCAGACATATGGAATCTGCCTATTTTAATGAAAGGAATCTTTACATATGCATACGGAAATGAAATATCGTTTTCTGATACATTACACCTTATCTTTTATCGGTGGATACCTGGGGCTTTATGCCATTGTGTCAAGAGCTGATCTTTTCGGCAATGCCCAGACAGCCAATCTTCTTGGTGTTGTGCGGGATCTCATAGGCAGGAATTTTTCGGATATGCTTCTGCGTGTGGGTGCGCTTCTCATATATATGGCTGCTGTTATCCTTACGGTCTGGATCCCAGAGCATTTTTCCGCAGATCTTCGTTTTATCAGTATCGGGATCGATATCTCTGCGATCCTGCTCCTGGGATTCTTTCCTTCCGAAATGTCTCCGGTTGTGGCTCTTTACCCCGTGTTCTTTGCAATGCCTTTCCAGTGGTGTACCTTCAAGGCTCCCGGCGGATATAACAGCTCCACGATCTTTTCCACCAACAACCTCCGCCAGTTCACCACAGCTGTCACTCAGTTCCTTATAAAAAAGGACAGCGCACAGTGCGATAAAGCAAAATTCTACGGAATGACGCTGCTTTCTTTTCATACAGGTGCAGCTTTGTCTCTGATCCTGTATATGACCTGCAGTCTCTCAGGCGTATGGCTCTGTCTGGTTCCTTCCTTCTATGCTGTATGGCTGATCAGTACAGACCGGAATACCGCAGCCGATGCACCGGCAGTTACCCGAAGCACAGCTTCTGACGGCAGCAGCTTCAGGAATCTTTCCTATAAGAAAAAAGAAGCCTGACTTTATTTTAGCTTTGATAAAATAAGAGGAAATGTGATCTGTTTTTACACTGTCACATTTCCTTTTTTGTTTACGCGTAAGCCCCTCTGACGCTTACAGCTTATATGCGTTCGAAATCCAGTATCATGATTTTGAATGGCCGCAAATTGATTTCATCTATATTTCTCATACTATCTTTATAACATATCAATATGCTCTGTAACTTGTTTAAACATTCCGTGGTATTTACATTGCACTTACCGGAAAAATCTTTTATAATTATTTCAGAAATCATAAATCCTGCTATATATTTTTGACCGAACATGAATGGAGAATTGAAATGCCCAAAAGTATTTACGAAGATATCTATAAAGATCTGAAAATGAAAATAGAGGACAACACCTTTGCCTATCAGGAGCTTCTGCCTTCCGAAAACACTCTGATCCAGACTTACGGCTGCTCCCGCAATACCCTGCGACGTGCGGTCAGTCTTCTTGTCAGTGACGGCTATGTACAGACCATGCAGGGAAAAGGTGTCCGCAATATCTACCGTCCAAACGAGAAGACTGCTTTCACCATCGGAGAGATCGAAACCTTCAAGGAATCTGCTGCAAGGAACGGTCAGAATGCCCATACGGAGGTGGCTCTTTTTACAGAGCTTTATATCAGCAAAAATCAGTCAGCTTATACAGGATTTCCCGCTGGTGCAGAAGTATATTATATTCAGCGTATCCATTATCTTGAAGATATCCCGCTGATCATCAACCATAATTATTTTCTGAAGGAATCCGTTCCCGGCCTTACTGCCGAGATTGCCAGTCATTCTATCTATGAATATCTGGAACAGGTGCTTCATATGACTATTGTCAACAGCAAACGTATCATGACTGTGGAAAAGGTTACAGAAATTGATGAAAAATATCTTCATCTGAATGTAAAGGATTATAACTGCGTGGCTGTGGTGTCCAGCCAGACTTATAACAGTGACGGTGTGATGTTTGAGTATACCCAGTCACGGCACAGACCGGATCATTTTCGATTTTATGATAATGCCCTGCGCCGATGAGCCCGGCTCATAACTGCTTCGCAGCTATACGGTTATGAGCAGGTGACAAATGTGGCTCTCAAATAGCCGCCTGGATCTGTAGGGCCTGCATCTGTATAGATGCTGCAGTTTCCTATTTTCCAAAATTATGTTATACTGAAACGATCAACGGAGAGAGGAAATTTTATTTTTATGAAAAAACGAGAATCTTTTAACAGCCGCTGGGGGTTCATTCTGGCCTGCATCGGGTCTGCGGTTGGAATGGGAAATATCTGGATGTTTCCCACCAGAGTTTCCCTGTATGGCGGGGGATCGTTCCTGATCCCGTATTTTATTTTTGTGGCGCTGATCGGCTTTACCGGGGTGATCGGTGAGATGAGCTTTGGCCGCGGGACACGTTCCGGGCCCATTGACGCCTTCGGCATGGCCTGCGAAACCAGAGGCAGACGAAGGCTGGGCGAAACACTGGGCTGGATACCGGTGATCGGTGCACTGGCCATGGCTATCGGTTATACCGTTGTTATGGGATGGATCTTCCGATATATGCTCGGAGCCTTTACAGGCTCCACCCTGGCACCGGCAGATATTGAGTCCTTTGGCGCCAAATTCGGAGGCATGGCCTCTGCCTGGGGAAATAATCTCTGGCAGCTGGCTGCTCTTGTGATCTGCATGTTTATCCTGATGTACGGCGTTGGAAGCGGCATCGAAAAGGCCAATAAAGTGATGATGCCTATCTTCTTTATACTGTTTGTGATCCTTGGCATCTATGTTGCCTTTCAGCCGGGAGCTGCTGCCGGATACCGCTATATCTTCCGCGTGGAGCCGGAAGTTCTGGCAAAGCCTTCCACCTGGATCTTCGCACTTGGACAGGCATTTTTCTCCCTGTCTGTTGCAGGCAACGGTACACTGATCTACGGATCTTATCTTCCGGACAGCGAAGATATCCCTGCATCTGCTGCAAAGGTAGCACTTTTTGATACTCTGGCTGCTATGCTGGCAGCACTTGTTATCATTCCGGCCATGGCTACCACAGGTGCCAAGCTTGACCAGGGCGGTCCCGGACTTCTGTTCATCTACCTGCCGCACCTGATCAAAACCATGCCTGGCGGACGGATCATTGCCATCATCTTTTTCGTAGCTGTGTTCCTTGCAGGCATGACCTCGCTTATGAACCTTTATGAAGCTCCTATTGCCACAGTTCAGGAAAAAACAGGTCTTGGCCGGATCCCTTCCTGCATGGTGATCTCAGTGATCGGCGTTGTGGTTTCGCTTCTTATCCAGGGCATTGTTTCTGACTGGATGGATGTGCTTTCCATCTATATCTGTCCTCTCGGCGCAGGACTTGCAGGGATCATGTTCTTCTGGATCTTCGGCCGGAGCTATGTGGAAAGCCAGATCAGCAAAGGCCGTGAGAAACCATTCACGAAATATTTTTATCCGGTGTGTAAATATCTTTATATTCCGGTGTGCTTTCTGGTGCTGATCCTTGGTGTTGTGCTGGGCGGGATCGGATGATAAGGTGATAGCATAAGTAAAATAAAAAATTATCTGCATAAACAAATCCCCCGAAAAATGATTTTTTAATCATTTCCGAGGGATTTTTATGTTTTATCTTATAATATTCGTAAAACCAGGATTTTCGATTTGCTGCATATCCTGAATACACTCACTTCACAGTTTGTCAACACGTTTAAGTTTTACACTGATTTCCAATTATTCTGCATCTTCCGTATCTTTATCATCTGAACTCTCAGCTGCTGTCTCTTTTGTGAGTGATAAACTCCACTTCAAATTCTTTTTCTGCAGAAAAGGCAAAAAAAGACCCGGCAGCTTAACGCCACCAGGTCGTCTTTTACAATATTTCTTATTTATCTCTCCAGATGATTCTTCCTTTGGAAAGATCATACGGAGAAAGTTCGATCGTTACTTTATCTCCCGGGAGAATACGGATAAAATTCATACGGAGCTTGCCACTGATATGTGCAAGTACCACATGTTTGTTTTCCAGTTCCACTTTAAACATCGCATTAGGCAGTTTCTCCAGAACAGTGCCTTCTACTTCGATCACATCTGCTTTTGACATTTTTTACCTCCTATGTCATGACAACAATTGCTGCTTACAGATTCGTAAGCGTCAGAATCTCTGGTTCCCCATCGGTGATGAGGATCGTGTTTTCATAATGGGCGGAAAGTGAACCATCCATGGTTACCACTGTCCACTCATCGTCCAGCCATGCCACGTCCGCACGACCAAGGTTGATCATGGGCTCGACGGCCAGGGTCATTCCCGGAAGGAGCTTGATGCCCCTGCGCTTCTGCGGGAAGTTTGGAATCTGCGGATCCTCATGAAGATGAGTTCCGATTCCATGTCCTACAAGGTCACGTACAATACCGTAACGGTATTTCGCTGCGTGGGCTCCGATGGCTTTGGAAATATCATTTAAATGATTTCCGGCTTTTGCCATTTTCAGTCCTTCAAAAAAGCACTCTCTTGTAACCTTAATGAGCTGCTGTGCTTCTTTGGATACTTCACCTACCGCATAGGTACGTGCTGCGTCAGAATGGTAGCCCTTATAAATCAGGCCGGCGTCGATCTTAACCAGATCCCCGTCCTGGATGATCTTCTCCTCGGATGGAATTCCATGCACAACCTCATCATTCAGGCTGATGCAGAAAGAAGCCGGAAAACCTCCGTAGTTCAGAAAGTTCGGAATACAGCCCATAGACCGGATCATTTCTTCTCCGATCTTATCAATCTCTTTGGTGCTGACACCCGGTTTGATGTAAGGGATCAGACCGTCATGCACCTTCTCAAGAAGATGGCCTGCTTCTCTCATAAGTTCGATTTCATGCTGTGTCTTAATTGTTACGGACATTCTTATTCTCCTAAGATGTCAACGATCTCCTGGAATACCTCATTCAGATCCCTGGTTCCGTCTACCGTCTTCAAAACACCCTGTGTGGTGTAATAGTCAATCAATGGCTGTGTCTGCTCATGATAAACATTCAGACGCTTCTGGACTGTTTCCGGCTTGTCATCATCACGGAGTACAAGCTTGTCACCACAGGTATCGCAGACCCCCTCTGTCTTCGGTGCTGCAAATACAACGTGATAAGTTGCACCGCATTTCACACATGCACGGCGTCCGCTCATACGTTTCACGATGTTATCATCCGGCACATCCACATCAATCGCATAGTCAATTTTGCTTCCAAGTTTGTTCAGAGCCTCTGTCAGGCATTCTGCCTGCGGAATGGTTCTCGGGAAACCATCCAGAACATACCCTTCCCTTGCGTCATCCTGCTGGATTCTGTCAACAACAAGGTCGCAGGTCAGTTCATCCGGAACAAGAAGTCCCTGATCCATGTAAGTTTTTGCTTTGTTTCCAAGCTCGGTACCGTTTTTGATGTTAGCACGGAAAATATCTCCTGTGGAGATGTGCGGAATTCCATATTTCGCCGCAATTTTCTTAGCCTGAGTACCTTTACCTGCCCCCGGTGCACCCAACATAATAATTCTCATAGCATACCCTCCATTTTCCTGTTTTCTGCCTGATCTTCAGACAGTCCTGTTTACAAATCAAGGCTGCGACACTTTCGCACCGCAACCTTCATTTTCAATTAGTTCAGGAAGCCTTTGTAATTACGTACAAGCAGCTGAGATTCCACCTGCTTAACGGTCTCCAGGATAACACCTACGATGATGATGATAGATGTACCGCCGAAGGAAACATCCGCACCGAACACACCGTTGAAGAAGAACGGTATAACGGCCACGATAACAAGACCTACTGCACCTATAAATATAATATAATTCAGGATTTTAGTCAAATAATCTGAAGTCGGTTTTCCCGGACGGATGCCTGGGATAAAACCGCCCTGCTTTTTGATATTATCGGCTACTTCCAACGGATTAAAGGTAATTGATGTATAGAAGTATGCGAAGAATACGCAAAGTACCACATACACGATCAGCCCCCAGCTGTACTGGATCTGACTTGGATTACACCAGTTATTGGAGGAAAGTCCTCTTAAGATCTCACTTCCGATGCCCGTTCCGTTTCCTTTGCCAGCGAACTGAGCAATGATCGACGGGAAAGACATGATAGAGGAAGCAAAAATAACCGGGATAACGCCGGCAGTATTTACCTTGAGCGGGATGTTTGTGGACTGACCGCCCATCATTTTACGTCCAACCATCTTTCTGGAATACTGAACCGGAATTCTTCTCTCTGCTCCGTTGAGGATAAGTACGAGCACTACAACAAACAGAATAATCACAGCAATGATGCAGGCTGCAAGCATTCCTTTTGCAATTGTTTTGCCCTTGACGAAGTTCTCATAAAGAAGGGACATATCACTCGGGATCCTGGACACGATATTGATAGTCAGGACGATGGAAATACCATTTCCAATGCCCTTCTCTGTAATACGCTCGCCCAGCCACATAAGCATTGCAGAACCCGCTGTTAAACTTGCAACAACTACGATTCCTTTAAGGAAGCTCATGTTCGGGATCATACCCTGACGTCCAAATCCGATTGCCATGGCAACAGACTCAAACAGAGCAAGACCAACCGTTACATAACGTGTGATTGCTGTAAGCTTTTTTCTTCCTTCTTCTCCGTCACGCTGCATCTCTTCCAGTGCCGGAACGGCAATGGTAAGAAGCTGAATGATAATGGAAGAAGTAATGTAAGGTGTGATGTTCAATGCGAAAATTGACATCTGAGTAAAGGAACCGCCGGTGAACGCATCAAAGAAATTGAATGCGTCACCGGTATTAGATTCAAACCACTGCTTAAAGAAGTCACTGTCGACTCCCGGTACAGGAAGCTGGGATCCGATTCTGATCACGAATATCATCCAGATCAGATAGAGAAGCTTTCTTCTCATTTCCTTTACTTTGAAAACACTCTTAAGAGTCTCAAACATTAGATCACCTCTACTGTACCACCAGCAGCTTCAATTTTTGTTTTTGCAGTCTCGCTGACAGCATTAACTTTAACATTAAGTTTTTTTGTAAGCTCGCCGTTTCCAAGGATCTTAACACCATCACCGATCTTGGAGATTGCACCGCTTGCAAGTAAGCTGTCAACTGTAACCTCTGCGCCATCCTCAAAACGATTGAGAACGTCTACATTGATTGCGATAATTTCTTTAGAGTTTCTGTTAGTGAAACCTCTCTTAGGAAGACGTCTGTATAAAGGCATCTGACCTCCCTCGAATCCCGGTTTCTTGTGTCCGGAACGAGCAAGCTGTCCTTTATGTCCTTTACCAGCAGTTTTGCCGTTTCCTGAACCATGTCCACGGCCTCTTCTGAAGTTATCGCTATGCTTGGAACCCTCTGCGGGTCTTAAGTTTGATAATTCCATTCTGGCACCTCCTTAATCTTCTACTTTTACCAGGTGCTGCACCTGCTGAATCATTCCTCTGGTTGCAGCGTTGTCTGGCATCTCAACTGTTTTATGCATCTTTGTAAGACCCATAGCTTTTACAGTTTTTTTGTGTTTCGGTACTGCACCGATCGGAGATTTTACCAGTGTAACCTTGATTGTATCTGCCATTTCCATATCCTCCTTAACCCAGAATCTCATCTACAGATTTTCCGCGGAGCTTTGCAACCTCTTCCGGAGTCTTTAACTGGCTCAGGCCTGCGATTGTTGCCAGAACTACGTTCTGTTTATTTCTGGAACCCATACATTTTGTACGGATGTTTTTGATACCTGCAAGCTCGATTACGGCACGTGCCGGGCCACCGGCGATAACTCCAGTACCTTCCGGAGCTCTCTTCAGAAGCATCTCAGCGCTTCCGAATTTTCCGACGAAGTCATGTGTAATGGAATTGTTCTCGTCTCTTGCAACAGTAACAAGCTTCTTCATAGCGTCCTCTTTACCTTTGCGGATCGCCTCCGGAATTTCTGCTGCTTTTCCTAAACCTGCACCAACGTGTCCATTGCCGTCACCTACAACAACTAAAGCTGTGAAACGGAAGTTACGACCACCTTTAACAACCTTGGTAACACGCTTGATTGATACTACTTTATCTTCTAACTCTAACTGACTAGCATCAATAAGATTACGTTTCATGTGTTCTTTTCCTCCTCTTAGAATTTCAGTCCAGCTTCTCTTGCTGCATCTGCCAGTGCTTTAACTTTTCCGTGGTAGATATATCCACCTCTGTCGAAAACAACGCTCTCGATACCAGCCTCAACAGCTTTTTTACCGATCACTGCTCCAACTTTTGCTGCAGCCTGTACATCATCAGTGTTCTCAAGCTCTGCTTTTACGTCCTTCTGGAGAGTAGAAGCGGATACTAAAGTTTTACCAACTGTGTCATCAATAATCTGTGCATAGATGTGCTTGTTGGAACGAAATACTGCCAGACGAGGAGTAGTTGCAGTTCCGTTTAAATGATGACGTAATCTTCTATGCTTCTTTTCGCGAATTTCGCTTCTGGATGCTTTGTTAATCATATTCTCACTCTCCTTAATTATTTCTTACCGGTCTTACCGACTTTACGTCTGATAACTTCGTCAACGTACTTGATTCCCTTGCCCTTGTATGGCTCAGGTCTTCTCTTGTCTCTGATCTCAGCTGCGTACTGGCCAACTTTTTCTTTGCTGATACCAGATACGATGATCTTGTTTCCGTCAACTGTGGACTCAAGACCTTCTGGATCTTCCATCTCTACCGGGTGAGAATATCCGAGGTTAAGTACAAGTTTCTTGCCCTGCTTAGCAGCTCTGTAACCAACACCGTTAACCTCAAGCTCTTTTTTGTATCCTTCGCTTACACCAACAACCATGTTGTGGATAAGGCTTCTTGTTAAGCCGTGAAGGGCTTTGATTCTCTTTAAGTCGTTCGGTCTTGTTACAACTACATGACCGTCTTCAACTTTGATCTCTAACTCTGTCGGGAGTGCTCTCTCAAGTGTTCCCTTAGGTCCTTTTACTGTTACAACGTTTCCATCTGCGACTGTAACCTCAACGCCAGCTGGAATTGCAACCGGAAGTCTTCCGATTCGTGACATAAATTTGTCCTCCTTACTTAGATTGTCGGAGAGGGCCCATGCCCTCTCTGTTTTCAGTTTAAAAGCTATATGACTGCTTCGTCAAGCGACCTTCGGCCTACCAAACGAATGCAAGTACCTCGCCACCAACCTGAAGCTTACGAGCCTCTTTGTCAGTGATAACGCCTTTGTTTGTGGAAAGGATTGCGATACCAAGTCCACCAAGAACCTTCGGAAGCTCATCCTTGCCTGCGTATACACGAAGACCTGGTTTGGAGATTCTCTTAAGTCCTGTGATGATCTTCTGGTTTTTGTCCTCACCATATTTCAGTGTGATGTGAAGAGTTTTAACAACTCCATCCTCAACCAGATCATATTTTGCGATGTATCCCTCATCTACAAGGATGTTTGCGATAGCAATTTTCATCTTGGATGCCGGTACGTCTACAGTGTCATGTTTTGCAGTATTTGCGTTACGGATTCTTGTAAGCATATCTGCGATCGGATCGCTCATTGTCATGTAAGTTTCCTCCTCTTTCTTCAGACTTTACATGTCGTGTGAATATTATTTAAATGATTAAAAAGTTGCTTTCGCCTCGGCCTACCAGGAAGCTTTCTTAACACCCGGGATCTGACCTTTGTATGCCAGCTCACGGAAGCAGATTCTGCAAATTCCGTATTTTCTCAGGTATGCATGTGGACGGCCACAGATTCTGCAGCGAGTATACTCTCTTGTGGAGAATTTAGCTTTACGCTGCTGTTTAATTTTCATTGCTGTCTTAGCCATGAATCTTTTCCTCCTATTTAGCAAATGGCATGTTGAATAATGTCAGTAATTCGCGTGCCTCTTCATCTGTTTTAGCAGTTGTAACGAAGATAACGTCCATTCCTCTTACTTTATCAACCTTATCGTACTCAACCTCTGGGAAGATCAGCTGCTCTTTGATACCAAGAGCATAGTTTCCTCTGCCGTCGAATGCGTTCGGGTTAACACCACGGAAGTCACGTACACGTGGAAGAGCAAGGTTGATAAGACGATCGGCGAACTCATACATCTTCTCGCCTCTCAGAGTAACTTTACATCCGATCGGCATACCCTCTCTGATTTTGAAGTTAGCGACAGATTTTTTAGCTTTTGTAGCGATTGCTTTCTGTCCTGTAACAAGTTCCATATCTGCGATTGCAGCGTCAAGAAGTTTAGCGTTCTCTTTTGCCTCGCCAACACCCATGTTAACAACGATTTTCTCGAGTTTTGGCACTTCCATTACGTTTTTGTATCCGAATTTCTTGGTCATGGCATCCATGATCTCGTTCTTGTAAAGATCTTTTAATCTACTCACCTTTATATGCCTCCTCTCTTAATTAATCGATTGTCTTTCCTGTTGCTTTGGCAACACGAACTTTTTTGTCTCCATCCATCTTGAATCCAACTCTTGTAGCTTTTCCGTCTACAACGAGCATTACGTTGGAAATATGAAGCGGAGCTTCTTTTGTCACGATTCCACCGTTCTGATTAGCTGCGGACGGTTTAGCGTGCTTTGTAACCATGTTTACGTTCTCAACAACTACTGTGTTGTCTTTTACGTTAACTGCAAGGACCTTTCCGTCCTTACCTTTATCTTTTCCAGCGATTACCTTTACAGTATCACCTTTTTTAATTTTCATAGCTGACATTCGGCACCCTCCTATAATACTTCCGGAGCTAAGGAAACGATCTTCATGAATTTCTTCTCACGAAGCTCTCTGGCAACTGGTCCAAAGATACGTGTTCCTCTCGGAGTTAAGTCATCCTTGATAATTACGGCAGCATTTTCATCAAAACGGATGTAAGATCCGTCTTTACGACGAGCGCCTTTTTTAGTTCTAACAACTACAGCTTTAACAACGTCACCTTTTTTAACAACGCCGCCTGGTGTTGCATCTTTAACCGTAGCAACGATTGTGTCACCGATGTTTGCATATCTTCTTGTAGAGCCGCCCATAACACGAATACAAAGGATTTCTTTTGCACCAGTGTTGTCGGCAACTTTCAGTCTAGTTTCCTGCTGAATCATACTGGTTTCCTCCTTATTTAGCTTTCTCTACGATCTCAACCAGTCTCCATCTCTTGTCCTTGGACAGCGGTCTGGTCTCCATTACCTTAACGGTATCTCCGATGTTGCACTCATTGTTCTCGTCATGAGCTTTTAATTTATATGTTCTCTTCACGATTTTTTTGTAAAGAGGATGTTTTACATGGTCTTCAATTGCAACTACGATGGTCTTATCCATTTTGTCGCTGATAACCTTACCCACGCGGGTTTTTCTCAGATTTCTTTCCACGATTATGTCCTCCTGTCCTATTTGGAAGCGTTTGCCTGCTCAGTGATTACTGTCTGGATTCTGGCAATATTTTTACGAACCTCTTTGATTCGTCCTGTATTGTCTAACTGGTTTGTTGCATTCTGAAATCTCAGATTGAAAAGCTCTTTTTTAGCAGCTACTAATTCTTCATTCAGTTCTGCAACTGACTTTGCTTTTAAATCTTCCACGAACTTATTAATTTTCACTGTTATCACCGCCTTCTAAGTCTGCACGAGAAACGATTTTACATTTACATGGTAACTTGTGCATTGCAAGACGTAATGCTTCACGGGCAACCTCTTCGGACACGCCTGCAATCTCAAACATAACACGACCTGGTTTTACTACTGCTACCCAGTACTCCAGAGCGCCTTTTCCGGAACCCATTCGAGTCTCAGCTGGTTTAGCTGTTACCGGTTTATCCGGGAAAATCTTAATCCAAACTTTACCGCCACGTTTGATGTAACGGGTCATAGCAACACGGGCTGCCTCGATCTGATTAGATCTGATCCAGCATGGCTCAGTAGCAACAAGACCGAAATCACCATAGTTGATAACATTGCCTCTAAGGGCTTTTCCTCTCATGGAGCCACGGAATTGTTTACGACGTTTTACTCTTTTTGGCATTAACATTATTTATCGCTCCCTTCCTTAGTTCCTTTTGTCGGAAGAATCTCACCATTGTAGATCCATGCCTTAACACCAACTTTACCGTATGTGGTGTCTGCTTCCGCAAAGCCATAGTCAATATCTGCACGAAGTGTCTGAAGCGGGATTGTTCCCTCGCTGTAGAACTCTGTACGAGCCATATCAGCTCCGCCGAGACGTCCGGATACGGAAGTCTTGATTCCCTTAGCGCCAGCCTTCATTGTTCTCTGCATTGTGGACTTCATAGCACGTCTGAAGGAAATACGGTTCTCAAGCTGAAGAGCAATGTTCTCAGCAACCAGCTGTGCATCTTTGTCCGGTCTCTTAACTTCTTTGATGTCAACGATAAGCTTCTTGTCTGTGTATTTCTGAAGCTCAGCTTTAACTTTCTCGATCTCTGCGCCGCCCTTACCGATTACGATACCAGGTTTTGCTGTGTAGATGATGATCTTAACTCTGTCAGATGCTCTCTCGATCTCGATTTTGGAAACACCTGCGCTGTATAATTTCTTTTTAAGGAATGTTCTGATGTTGTAGTCTTCTACCAGGTAGTCAGCAAACTTGTCTTCTGCATACCATCTGGAATCCCAATCCTTGATAACTCCGACTCTAAGGCCATGCGGATTAACTTTCTGTCCCATGCTTTTCCTCCTTACCTTTCATCAAGCACAACTGTGATATGGCTAGTTCTCTTCTCGATTCTGTAAGCTCTACCCTGTGCTCTCGGCTGAATTCTCTTCATTGTAGGTCCCTTATCTGCATAGCATGCTGCAACATAAAGGTTGTCTGCGTTCATTCCGTTGTTGTTCTCAGCGTTTGCTACTGCTGACTCAAGCAGTTTTTTAATCACGCTGGAAGCGTATCTCGGGTTGTATGTCAGGATACCAAGTGCTGTCTGTACATCTTTGCCACGGATCGCATCTAATACGTAGCAGGCTTTCTGAACAGAAATTCTTGCATAAGATAACTTTGCAGACGGCCTTGTCTCTCTATTATTCTCATTTCTGGCTCTCTTTATCTGGCTTCTATGTCCTTTTGCCATCTTAAAGTGCCTCCTTTCTCAAATTCGATATCTAAGTTATCTGCCAGCTGTCTTAAATTGACAGCGGGCAGTTATAAATCTGATGACTAGCGTACTCCGGACTTCTTCTCGTCTTTTCCGTGTCCTCTGTAAGTTCTTGTTGCAACGAACTCACCAAGTTTGTGTCCTACCATATCCTCTGTGATATATACCGGCACATGTTTTCTTCCGTCATGAACAGCGATTGTGTGTCCTACGAAAGACGGGAAGATTGTGGAACGGCGAGACCAAGTTTTGATTACGGATTTATCATTTGCAGCGTTAAGAGCGTCTACTTTTTTAAGTAAGCTCTGGTCTGCAAAAGGTCCTTTTTTCAGTGAACGAGACATGCTTTCTCCTCCTTATTATTTCGATAATGCTTTTCCATCGCGTCTTCTTACGATGTACTTGTTGGACTGTTTGTTTTTCTTTCTGGTCTTCAGGCCGAGAGCAGGTTTGCCCCACGGTGTGCAAGGACCTGGGCGTCCGATACCGGTCTTACCTTCACCACCACCATGCGGATGGTCATTCGGGTTCATTACGGAACCACGAACTGTAGGTCTGATACCCATGTTACGTTTACGTCCGGCTTTACCGATGTTAATAAGGTTGTGATCTCCGTTTCCGATTACACCAACAGTTGCGCGGCATACGATCGGAACCATTCTCATCTCACCGGAAGGAAGACGAAGTGTTGCGTACTTTCCTTCTTTAGCCATGAGCTGTGCGCCGTTTCCTGCAGAACGAACCATCTGTCCGCCTTTTCCAGGATGAAGCTCAATGTTGTGAACCATAGTACCAACCGGGATAAGCTCCAGTGGGAGGCAGTTTCCAACACGAACCTCAGCTTCCGGACCATTGTAAACCTTCTGGCCTACTTTAAGTCCCTCTGGAGCGAGGATGTAAGCTTTCTCGCCATCTGCGTAGCAGATCAGAGCGATGTTAGCTGTTCTGTTCGGATCGTACTCGATTGTTTTAACTGTTGCAGGGATTCCATCTTTTCTTCTCTTGAAGTCGATGATTCTGTATTTTCTTCTGCTTCCGCCACCCTGATGTCTTACAGTGATCTTACCCTGATTGTTACGTCCAGCGTTCTTCTTAAGGGAAGTAACGAGGGATTTCTCTGGTTTTGCAGCTGTAATCTCAGAGAAGTCGGAACCAGTCATATGTCTTCTTGACGGTGTATATGGGTTATAGCTTTTGATTCCCATGATGTTTCTCCTTTCGAATTTGTTCTCGTGCTTTCGTGCACATATTCGGACTTATCTGTTAATTAAAGTCCCTCAAAAATCTCGATATCTTTGCTCTCTTCTGTAAGAGCTACGATAGCTTTTTTAGTCTTAGCAGTTTTTCCAACTACCATTCCACGGCGTTTTTTCTTTCCATCACTGTTGATGGTGTTTACGCTCTTAACTTTTGTTCCCTCGAACATCTTCTCAACAGCCTCTTTGATCTGAGTTTTGTTAGCTTCCGGATGTACAAGGAATGTATATTTCTTCTCACCCATGTCTGCCATGGATTTCTCTGTGATAACCGGACGGATGATTACGTCATAGTACTGAATACTTGCCATTATGCGTATACCTCCTCGATAGATGCAACGGCATCCTTTGTAACAACTACGGTGTTGTGTTTCATAACATCGTATGTGTTGATTGTAGCCGGTGTTGCAGTTTCCACGTCAGCGATGTTTCTTGCGGAAAGAACTACGTTCTGATCGTTGTCAGCTGTGATTACAAGAGCTTTCTCTGCTTTCAGGTTTGTAAGAACCTTCTGCATCTCTTTTGTCTTAACCTCAGCAAGTGCAAGGCTGTCAACAACAACAAGTTTATTATCCTGAACCTTGGATGTCAGAGCGGATTTAAGAGCTGCTCTTCTTTCCTTCTTGTTCATTTTCACTTCATAATCTCTCGGAACCGGAGCGAATACAACACCGCCGCCTGTCCACTGTGGTGCACGGATGGAACCCTGTCTTGCATGACCTGTTCCTTTCTGTCTCCACGGTTTTCTTCCGCCGCCTCTTACCTCAGAACGAGTTTTCGCTTTCTGAGTTCCCTGACGGTTATTTGCAAGCTGACGAACAACTGCAAGATGAACGAGATGCTCGTTGATCTCAACGCCGAATACTGCGTCATTCAGCTCCATTGTGCCAACTTCATTGCCTTCCATATTATAAACAGTTACATTAGCCATTCTGATGCTCCTCCTTTCCTATTATAAGGACTTTACTGTCTCTTTGATTGTAACCAAAGATTTCTTAGGTCCTGGAACAGCACCCTTAACTAACAGTAAGTTATTTTCTGTATCTACACGTACGATCTCAAGATTCTGAACAGTTACCTGAACATGTCCCATGTGACCTGGCATATGTTTTCCTTTGAAAACCTTGCTCGGATCGGAGCAAGCGCCGTTGGAACCTGCATGACGATGATATTTAGAACCGTGAGCCATAGGTCCTCTGGACTGGCCATGTCTCTTGATGGCGCCCTGGAAGCCTTTACCTTTGGAAACTGCAGTAGCATCGATATGATCTCCTGCTGCAAAGATATCAGCCTTGATCTCCTGTCCAACCTCATACTCGCCGGCATTGTCAAATCTGAACTCTTTTACAAATCTCTTTACAGCTACACCAGCTTTGTCAAAGTGGCCTTTCTCCGGTTTGTTGACCAGTTTCTCTCTGATCTCGCCGAAGCCAACCTGAACTGATGTGTATCCATCGTTCTCCTCAGTTTTAACCTGAGTTACAACGCAAGGACCTGCCTGTAAAACAGTTACCGGAATTAACATTCCATCTTCATTGAAGATCTGAGTCATTCCGACTTTAGTAGCTAAAATAGCTTTCTTCATTTCTTTCTTCCTCCTTATAGCGGATTACCATTCGGTAATCATATAGTTAATGTCAAATGACATTATTAGCGGTTTTTCATCTTGATATCGATGTGAACACCAGCCGGCATTTCCAGTCTGGAAAGTGCATCTACTGTTTTCTGAGTTGGTGTCAGGATATCGATAAGTCTCTTATGTGTTCTCTGCTCAAACTGCTCTCTGGAATCTTTGTATTTATGAACAGCTCTTAAGATTGTAACAACCTCTTTCTTAGTAGGAAGCGGAACCGGTCCACTTACCATTGCTCCGTTCTTCTTTACTGTCTCGATGATCTTTGCTGCAGATGCATCAACGAGCTGATGATCATATGCCTTTAATGTGATTCTCATTACCTGATTTGCCATAAAAAAAGTCTCCTCCTATTCGTACTTATATAGCAGTACGACAAGCGGCGACTGTACACATCTCCGTGTGTGTCATGGTATATTTACACACACGTCCCATCCCAAGATGGTTATTGAACTTTGTACAGTGACTTGTCGTCAGTTTCCTAACTTGACATTCGCTCCACGGAAAACCTGCCAGTGTGGCAGCAACCTCGCGCTTCATAGCTATCAATGTCACAGCAAGGATTAGTATATACGATGATTCTTCAGAATGCAAGCCTTTTTTTTAATTTTTTTGATTTTTTTTAAAAAAGAAGAAAACGGCTCATTTCTGAACCATTTTCTTCTTATATAATAGGTACTTATTTTATTCTTCCATATCGTCCACATCACCACTGATGATATCCGAGTAATCAAACAGTGTAACCTTCGTGATGTCATCCTTAACGATATCCGGTGCATCACCGGCCTTCTTTACGCGGCTTGCAAGCTGCGCTGCGGAATAAGACGGCATCGCAAGGCTTCCAATGGTAACCGGCTCCTCTTCCTCTTCCGGAACCTCTTCGACCTTTCCGGCCGGATGCGGCTTTCTGTTTTCTTCAACCGTACGTTCTGCCATTTCCAGTCTGGAAAGCATATCTGCTTCTTCTGAAGTGGCTGCTGCAATCTCTTTCTTAAGTTCCGCATGAGCTTCACTTGTGGCAGTCTGTGCAGTCTGCTGTATGGCAGCCTTCTTTTTATTCTCCGAATAGTCTGCAACATCCTCTTCGTCAATCTCATCTACGAAACCGCCCGTACGGACCTTACGCTTATCTGCTTTTTTATTTTTGTGTTTTCGTGTCTTTTCTTCCTGAATGATCTCTTTTTCTTCTTCCTTCATTCTTCTGGCACGTGCTTTTTCTTCCTGCTTCAGTTCTTTCCTGGACTTCACATAACCCGGTTCCGGATCGTTCACATCTTCCTCAATATCATCCGGCTCTTTCTTCCAGAGCTCTGCGATCACATACAGGATGATCAGGAACAATACGACCAGACCAAGAATGATCAGGCCTTCAATACTTTCTGTAGCCACCATAAGATATCCCACATAGCCAATGGTAACTACAACTTTCGGAACATAATCTCCAACCTTAATGGTAAAAGTCTTTCCTCCGGAAACGGACTGATCTGTTACTGTTCCGGTTCCCTTGGAGGCATCGAGCTTGGTGATCGTATATTTATATGTCTCGGAATCTTTCTGTACAAGGATCGGAGTACCTGCGCTGATCGCAGAACTCTTCTCCGGGATCGCATATGTAACAGATCCGACTGGGAGGTTCGTTGCCTTATCGGATTTATCCACGATCACTGTTCTCACCCCGAAGAACGGCGGAAGAACAAGTCCCAGTACACAGATCAGTGTGCATATCACAACAAAATGTACGATAAATTTCAATACTTTTGACATAGGTAATCTTCCTCTTTCATATTTGTAGGTACTTTGAAGCGGAAAGGGATACAGCGGGAATCGGTCTTCCTTTCCGTCTGTATCCCTTTATATTCCACATCCGCAGGAATCTACCCTTTTCCGCGGACTGCTCTGTTCCAACGGATTACTGGTTGCTTAAATACTGTTCAATGCTCTCCATCGCTGCATTCTCATCATCACCGTTGGCAGACAGTGTAATCTCTTCTCCAGCGTCAAGTCCCAGAGTCATCATTCCCATAATGCTCTTTGCATTGACTCTTTTTTTGCCAATCTCAACATAAATTTCACTGTTAAACTGGCTTGCCACCTGAACAAGCTGTGCTACAGGTCTTGCCTCCAGTCCAGTGGATAAGTTGATAGTGATTGGTTTTTTAATCATAATAGCTCCTCCTTGTTCTCCCGCAGCTCATCTGCGATCTCACTCAGCTTGCGAAGCCGGTGATTCACACCTGATTTGCCCACCTGCGGATTCAACATCATGCCTAATTCTTTCAGCGTGGCATCCGGATACTGCAGTCTCAGCCTGGCTATCTGTGCCAGTCCATCGCTCAAACTCTCAAAACCGATAGTTCTGCTGATCAGCTGTATATCTTCCACCTGTCTCACTGCCGCATTTACCGTTTTATTGATATTCGCAGCCTCACAGTTCACCTTACGGTTTACCGTGTTACGCATTTCCTTAAGTATCCGGATGTTCTCCAGATCCATAAGGGCTACGTTCGCCTCCATGACTGCCAGCATGTCAACGATCTGCGCGCCTTCCTTCACATAGACCACATATGATTTCTTGCGCACCACAATTTTAGCTTCTACGTGAAAGCTGCGGATAATCCCCTGTAATTGTTCTGCTTTCCTGCTGTCCGGACACACGATCTCAAAATGATACCCTTTCTCTGGATCACTGATCGAACCGGACGACAAAAAAGTACCGCGAATAAATGCCCGCTTGCAACAGTTCATCTGAACCACAAGCGAATTATCCATTTCAAGTAAACCGGTTTTGTTATCCACAGAAAGCTTTGTCCCCTGCAGTACTTCCTCTGTTCTGGCAGGATCCGTAACCTCAACAAGATATACCTTACCCCGTTTGAGATGAGACCCTTCCCGGATAACAATCGCTGTCTCTATATTAAAGGTTTTTCGCAATAATGTAAAGCTTTTTCTTGCAACTGCTTCATTTTCTGTCTGGATCCACAGTTTTCTGTTTCCATCCGACATTTTTTCCACACGGCCGCAGCCACAGAGCAGTGCCGCCAGTTCTGCCACCTGACAGTGCCTGGCCAGACTAAGCTGTCCTGCAAGTTCCTCTTTGACTTTTCCTGAAAATGACATCCCGAACCCTCTTTTACTGTTTTCCTGCCACCCTTTTCATCGCGGCAGTTATTTTTTCAGAAGTCTGTCCTTCTCCGCATCCCTGTGCTCCAGGCGGATGCCGTATTCATCCGATTTGGAAAGCCTGAAAAAAAGTTCTCTGGCAATCGTAACAGAACGATGTTTTCCCCCTGTACATCCGATACCGATCACAAGGCTTGTTTTCCCTTCTTTAATGTAGTTAGGGATCAGAAAACGGATCATATCCTCCAGTTTGTCCGCGAAGGCTTTCGCCGTATCACTGGCCATCACATAATTGAACACTTCATCGTCAAGGCCTGTCAGAGGACGCAGTTCATCCACATAATAGGGATTGGGAAGAAATCGCACATCAAACACAAGATCTGCATCTGCCGGGATTCCATACTTAAAGCCGAAGGAAAGCACAGAGATCATGATATTGCTGAACTCTCTGTCATCCACAAAGATCTTTTCGATTTCCTGGCGAAGCTCCCTGGTAAGCAGATGGCTGGTATCAATGATATAATCCGCACGTTTCCGGAGAAATTTTGTTTTCTCACGTTCCAGGCGGATTCCCTCATCCACTCTCCCTGCTCTTGCCAGCGGGTGGCTTCTTCTGGATTCTTTATAGCGTTTTACAAGGACCGAATCCTCTGCATCCATAAACAGGATCTCGTAATCATACCCGGTCTGCTTCATACGGTCCAGAACTACTTCCAGTTCATCAAGGGCACTTCCGCTTCTGGCATCGATCCCCAGAGCCACATTTCTAACATTTTCGCTCTGCATCTCAGGAAGAAGGGAAGCAAATTTTTCCAGAAGCTGGATCGGAAGATTATCCACGCAGAAATATCCCATATCCTCCAACATTTTAAGTGCAGCTGTTTTTCCTGCTCCTGACACTCCTGTAACGATCACAAAACGCATAGTCTCTCTTCCTTTCCATTTCTTCTTCCGTTATATGCAAAGCGTACATACGCATTCCTCAGGCTTCAAAATCACCCAGGAACTTCACCTCCGGTTCCAGCGTAACTCCATATTTCTTATAAACGATATCCCTGACATTATCCAGCAGCGTGCGGACATCCCTGGCAGTTGCACCGCCTGCATTGATCACAAAGCCACAGTGTTTCTCAGAAACCTGTGCACCACCTACCTGATATCCAGCAAGACCGCTGTCCATGATCAGCTTACCTGCAAAATATCCCTCCGGTCTCTTAAAGGTACTTCCAGCACTGGGATACTCCAACGGCTGTTTGGTGGTACGACGGATCGTCAGATCTTTCATGGTCTCACGGATCACTTCCGGATTTCCCTCCTTCAGCTGCAGCTTTGCTTCCAGCACGATATAACCTGCGGTTTTGATGATGCTGGTACGATATCCCAGTTCCAGTTTATCTGCCGGAAGGGTAACGATCTCTCCCTCCTCATCCATCACAGTTACCTCTGTGAGAACATCCTTCATCTCGCCGCCATAGGCACCTGCATTCATCACAACCGCACCGCCCATAGTTCCCGGGATCCCGCCTGCAAACTCAAAGCCTGTAAGAGCTGCATTTTTTGCTGCTGCTGCCACCGATGAAAGCAGCGCACCTGCCTGTACGGTGATCTCTGTTCCTTCTACGGTAACGGCAGACATATTTTTGTAGATCTGGATAACCGCGCCACGGTAACCGCCGTCTCCTACCAGAAGATTACTTCCGTTTCCGAGGATAAAATAAGGGATCGCACTTTCTTTACAGATTTTTACGATACGCCCCACATCTGTGTCTTTATCCGGCATCAGAAAATAATCCGCCGGACCTCCGATCTTAAAAGTTGTATGACGGCTCATTGCTTCGCCTGTAAAAACACGTTCTTCTCCAAGAAGATCGCAGAACTTTTTTATGATTTCTGAATTCACTTTTTATTTCCTCAGTCTTTCTATTTTATTTCTGTAAAGCAGACATTACTGTTCCGCCTTGACTCATGCTCATGAACTGGATCTGTCCGTGATCTGCGCTCAATTTCTCATCTGCTGTCAGCTGTGTGAAACGTTTCCGGCTGACAGTATATCCCGCACAACTTCTCCCGCCAGCAGATATCCCGCAGTCCCTGTCACAAAGGAAATATTTCCTTCGACAGGCTTCTTCACCATAGTTCTTCTCCGTCTGAAAAGCTTTTCTTTTGCCGGTTGTTCTCTGGAATACAGTACTTTGAGTTTACGTATTCCCTGTTTACGCAGTTCTTTTTTTATGATCCTGGCCGCCGGGCATACTGTGGTCCTGCTGATATCCGCAACCTCAAGTCTGGACGGGTCTATCTTGTTCCCGATGTCCAGGCAGGAGATCACAGGCACACGTCCCTCCCTTGCTCTGCTGATCAGAAGCAGTTTTGACGACAGTGTTCCCATTGTATCCACAATATAATCAAAGGAACGCAATTCAAACATTCCCGCAGTCTCCTCATTATAAAAGGTTTCGTAGGTATGCACCAAAATATTCTCATCAATATCCCGGATTCTCTTCTTGGCCGCCTCTACCTTGCTCATTCCCAGAGTAGAATGAAGTGCCAGCACCTGGCTTCCGATATTCGTCAATGTGATCTTTTCATGATCGATCAGTGTCAGACTCCCCACACCGCAGCGCGCAAGTGACTCTGCCACCTGTGATCCGGCTCCGCCAAGACCGAATACTGCAATTTTCGCCCTGCTGAGTTTTTTTACACCTGTATTTCCAACGAGCAATTCCATACGTGAAAAAGCATCCTGCATATCCGTCCTCCTGACACTGTTTTTTCTTTTGATTGAGAAAGACAGCGCCTGTCCGCCGCTGTCCATATCCCTTTTTATTATACTATCTCTGTCCGTAAATGTACAGATATTCTTGTTTTTTAAGATTTTCGCATAAAAAATTTATATTTTATCATACTATTCCCATACAATCCCACAAGGAGGTTCTGTCCATGCTTCAACAGCTGATTCTGTGCTTTATCGGTTTCTGTGCCGGGATCATCGTTGCAGGAGGTGTCTCCGGACTGCTGATCGGCCTTTCCATTGTTCCCCGCTATGCAGGTATCACGCATACAGCTGACCAGATTTTTCTTTATGAAGATCTGACACTTCTGGGAACAGTTGTCGGAACCGTCGTCACCCTGTTTCCGATCAGAATTCCGCTGGGACCTTTTTTCCTGGCTGTCTGCGGAGTATTTTTCGGAATTTTCCTGGGCGGCTGGATCCTCGCACTGGCAGAGATCGCAAAAGTCTTTCCCGTCTTTGCCAGACGGCTGAAGCTCTCTCAGGGGCTTTCTCCGGTAATAATTTCCATTGCTGCCGGAAAAGCCCTGGGCTCCCTGTTTTATTATGCCATGAGCTGGATGTAATTCTTACTGTCACTCTACCATATCACGAAAGGATTTTCCATATGCAAAATATCAACAAAAAAAAATATGAACAATATGTCAAGCAGCTTACTCCCACCCACAGTCTGCCACTGAATATGGCAAAAGCTTTTCTCACAGGCGGACTGATCTGTCTTCTTGGACAGGTTATCTTAAACACAGCACAGGCTCTCGGTGCAGATGCTTCCGATTCCAGAACCTGGTGTTCTGTCCTTCTCATTCTCTTAAGCGTCCTTCTCACAGGCTTTGGTATTTATCCCAAAATCGGCAAATTCGGCGGTGCAGGAAGTCTTGTTCCCATTACCGGATTCGCCAACTCAGTGGCTGCATCCGCCATTGAGTTCCGGGCAGAAGGACAGGTTTTCGGCATAGGGTGCAAGATCTTTACTATTGCAGGTCCTGTGATCCTCTACGGCATCTTAAGCGCCTGGGGACTGGGTGTGATCTATTATATCCTAAAGATCCTGGAGGTGATATCATGAACAAAAATCTCAGATTTGGCGCAGCCAGCATTGCATTTTCACAGCCTTTGTATATCGAAAGCGCCGCATCCATCGTCAGTCAGAAAGAGGCGAACGGTCCTCTTGGAGATCTTTTTGACCTGGTCTGTGAAGATCCCATGTTTGGCTGTGACACCTGGGAATCTGCGGAAAGCACACTGCAGAAAGAAACTGCCACTCAGGCCATAGGCAAAGCCGGACTGAGCTCCGAAGATATCCATCTGATGTTCGCCGGAGATCTTCTCGCTCAGACATCAGCCACCTGTTTCGGCTCCGCTGGACTTGGAATTCCCTTTTACGGTCTTTACGGCGCCTGCTCCACCATAGGGGAAGCACTTTCTCTCGGTTCCCTTGCTCTGACCGCCGGATTCGGCACACGGGTCTTATGTGCCACCTCCAGCCATTTCGCAAGTGCGGAAAAAGAATTTCGTTTTCCTCTGGGATACGGAAACCAGCGGCCGTTTTCTGCCACCTGGACAGTAACCGGAAGCGGTGCCTGTATCCTAAGTACATCTCCTCCCGGAGAAAAAGCTCCTCTGCGCTCCGGCAAAGGCTGTGCTGCTATCACCGGCCTTACTGCCGGCCGTGTGATGGATTACGGTCTCAGGGATTCCATGAACATGGGAGGCTGTATGGCTCCTGCAGCCTGCGATACCATTGCACGAAGCTTTTCGGATTTCGGGCGGACGCCTTCGGATTATGATGCCGTCTTTACCGGGGATCTGGGGATCATCGGGCAGAAAATTCTCCTGGATCTTCTGGAGGAACAAAATATCCGGCTTTCTCCCATTCATAAAGACTGCGGTATCCTGATCTATGACGATCCTTCTCAGGACACCCACGCAGGAGGAAGCGGCTGCGGCTGTTCTGCTGTAGTCCTTGCCTCCTATATCCTTCCAAAGATTGTATCCGGAGAATGGAAGCGGATCCTTTTTGTACCAACAGGAGCGCTTCTTTCCAAAGTAAGCTTTAATGAAGGTGACAGTATTCCGGGTATTGCCCACGGAGTTGTCATCGAGCATATGGAGGTATGAGCATGGATTACTTTAACGCATTCTGGTTCGGCGGCCTTGTCTGTGCCCTGATCCAGATCCTTCTGGACAAGACAAAGCTGATGCCTGGCCGCGTGATGGTACTTCTGGTATGCAGCGGCGCCCTGTTAAGTGCCGTTGGCGTCTACCGGCCGCTGGTGGATTTTGCAGGTGCCGGGGCCTCCGTCCCGCTGATCGGTTTCGGACATGTATTATGGGAGGGTATGAAAAAAGCCATTGAAGAAGACGGCATCCTTGGGCTTTTTACAGGAGGCTTCACTGCCTGTGCTGCCGGAGTTTCCTCCGCCCTGATCTTCTCTTATCTGGCCAGTCTCTTCTTCCGTCCAAAAATGAAAAAATAATATTCCGGGAAAGGAGTTTTTTCTCATGAGTGATACTCTTTATCTGCAGCTGGATCAGAACATTGAAGTCACCAACCCACATGTATATCTTCAGGATATCGCTGCACTTTCCATGAGTGACCCCAAAATCCTCAATCGTCTGCGGGTCATGCCTGTGATCGTTCTGGATGCGAAAAAGCCCGGACGCTATGTGATGTCTGCCTCGGATCTTCTGAAAAAGATCCAGAAGCTGGAACCCTCCATTGACATTTCTCCCATCGGGGAAACGGATTTTATCATCACCTACCGCATCAGCTCTGCCACAGGGAAAATTTTCCGGTATGTAAAAATCTTTTTTGTATGTCTGGTTTCCTTTTTCGGCGCTGCTTTTTCCATTATGACCTTTAATAATGACGTAGATATGGGCAGCCTTTTTAGCCAGTTTTACACTCTTGTTACGGGAAAAAGTTCCTCCGGCTTTACCATCCTGGAGATTTCCTACTCCATCGGGATTGGCCTCGGCGTACTGATCTTCTTTAATCATTTCGGGCATCTGAAGCTAAGCGATGATCCCACACCTATGCAGGTGCAGATGCGGACCTATGAGGATGATGTAAACCGGACACTGATCGAACAGGCTGCACGAACAGAAAATCCAGAAACTGAATCATAACCAGAGCACACTCTCATATCCGTACAATTCCGCCGCCTGTCGCACAAAAAAAGCTCCCTGCAGATTTCTCTGCAAAGAGCTTTTTTTATATAATATGGGTTTACTTTTTTTCTGAAATGATATTTACAGAAGTCCTCCGATGGATAAGAACAGAGGAGCAAATACCAGTGATACAATAGTCATAAGCTTGATCAGGATGTTAATGGAAGGCCCTGATGTATCTTTGAACGGATCGCCGACTGTATCGCCGACAACGGCTGCTTTGTGCGCCTCGCTGCCTTTTCCGCCATGATGACCTGTCTCGATGTATTTTTTTGCATTATCCCATGCACCACCTGCGTTGGACATGAAGATTGCCATCAGTACACCTGTTACAAGAGCACCGGAAAGAAGTCCTCCAAGAGCCTCAACGCCAAGAACAACCCCTACGATAACCGGAACAACGACCGCCATGATTCCAGGAAGCATCATCTCGTGAAGAGCTGCTGTTGTGGAGATCGCAACGCATGATTTGTAATCCGGTTTTTCGATACCCTTCATGATACCCGGTTTCTCACGGAACTGGCGTCTTACTTCCTCGATCATCTTGTAAGCAGCCTTGGAAACGGATTCCATTGTGAAGGCCGAGAAGAGGAATGTAAGCATACCACCGATAAAGATACCGATCGTAACACGAGGAGCAAGGATATTGATCGCATCCAGATTTACTGCATTCGCATAAGATACAAACAGAGCAAGCGCTGTAAGAGCTGCGGAACCGATCGCGAAGCCTTTACCCATAGCTGCTGTTGTGTTACCTACAGAATCAAGCTTATCTGTGATCTCACGAACTGACTCATCCAGACCTGACATCTCTGCAATACCACCGGCATTGTCAGCGATGGGTCCATACGCGTCAACGGCAACTGTGATTCCTGTTGTGGAAAGCATACCAACTGCTGCAAGAGCGATTCCGTATAATCCATCCACACCGTATGCTACAAAAATACCAACACAGATCAGCAGGATCGGGAATGCTGTAGATTTCATACCTACTGCGATACCACTGATGATAGTTGTAGCTGCACCTGTCTCAGACTGCTCGCCGATTCCCTGAACCGGTTTATAATCTGCAGATGTGTAATACTCTGTAATGTTTCCGATGATGACACCGACAACAAGACCTGCGATCACAGCAATGGCTGCCTTCATATCTCCGAAGAGAGTCTTGCTGAGGATCAGGGACACGATGATAACAAGTGCTGCAGATACATAGCTTCCTTTTGTGAGGGCTTTCTGCGGATTGGAATTATCATCACCTTTTACAAAGAATGTTGCAATGATGGATGCGATCAGTCCACAGCCTGCAATAGCCAGCGGATAGAGAACACCGGAAACTGCTCCGGCTACCGCACCAAGTGTAAGGGCAGATACCAGAGATCCTACATAGGACTCAAAAAGGTCTGCACCCATACCGGCAACATCACCTACGTTATCACCTACATTATCCGCGATAACAGCCGGGTTACGAGGGTCATCCTCCGGGATTCCTGCCTCAACCTTACCTACAAGGTCAGCTCCTACGTCAGCTGCCTTTGTATAGATTCCACCACCAACACGTGCAAACAGTGCGATGGAAGAAGCACCAAGGCTGAATCCAGAAAGTACGTCAACGTTCTTTGTGATGATATACACAACGCTGACACCCAGTGCACCAAGACCTGCAACACACATACCCATAACAGCACCGCCGGAGAATGCAATGGAAAGAGCCTTGTTCATTCCTCCCTCTTTTGCTGCATTTGCTGTTCTTACATTAGCCTTTGTTGCAACGGTCATACCGCAGTATCCTGCGATTGTTGAAAACAGAGCACCTACTACAAAGCAGATTGCTGTTACCCAGCTTCCAACTCCGATTCCGATCAGTACAAAAAGTACGGCTACAAAAATAACCAGGATCTTGTACTCTGCTGTTAAGAAGGCGCGGGCACCTTCTGCGATCGCACCTGCGATCTCCTTCATTCTGTCTGTTCCTGCATCCTGCTTGCTGACCTTCGCTGCAAGGTATGCTGCGAACAGAAGTGCCAGTACGGCTGCCACCGGCACCAAATACATGTAGTTTTCCACTCTTTTTACCTCCGTTCATGTATTGTTAATACTTTATCACATTATTTTACATATTTCAAATAGAATTTTCACTTAGTTTTTTGTTAATATTGTGATACAATAAAATTTTATATAAATGAAATATTTTTTTTATATTATTGTTCGCATTTTTTCAGTTTCAGACAGCTTATATAATAGGAAGTTTTTTTATATCTCTATTTGGACAAAATTTCCATTTTTCTTTCCAGAAGATTTTTTTCCAATAATTGTTTTTCTGCATTTTCGAATCCAATTCGTTCTATAGTCTCGGCAAAACGTTCTCCCTTTAATCCCTGGTCCTTAAAAAGCAGGATTGCCTTCTCAATAACATCCAGTGCCTCTTCCTCTGACGTAAAGATCCGGTTCAGGGCCTTTCCATGGGAAATTTTCTTTCCCCAGCGTCCACCGATATAGATCTTGAATCCGTAGATACCATCCGGGATGGAATGGAACGGACATTTTCCCACACATCTTCCGCAGTGTCTGCAAAGTTCCTCATCAATGTGCAGTTTCCCGTCAACGACTTTCGCCACTTTGTTTGGACATGCAGCTTCAATGGCACATTTTTTACAGCCCTTGCAGGCCTCGCTGTCAAAGTGCGGGATCCTCTGTCCGATGATTCCCACATCGTTCAGATTTGGTTTCACACAGTTATTCGGGCATCCGCCTACTGCGATCTTAAATTTATGCGGCAGTGCAACCTGACGGTAGCCTTTATAGAATCTCCGGAAAATCTCTTCTGAAATTGCATAGGAATCCAGAAGTCCATACTGACAGGTGGTTCCCTTGCAGGATACTACCGGTCGGACCTTTGCTCCTGTTCCTCCTGTCTCCAGACCTTCCTTCGCAATAAATTCCTGAAACTCTTCGATCTTTTCATAGGGGATTCCCTGGATCTCCACGGAGAGCCTGGTCGTGTAGGTAAGATTTCCGTTGCCGAATTTCTCTGCTGCTTCCGCCATACATCTGTGCTGTGCCGCTGTCACCTTTCCGTTTACAGTGATCACTCGTGCAGAAAATTCATCGGTTCCCCGGTTATTTAAAAACCCCTGCCCCTTCAGTCTTTTCTCTTCCTCTTTGCTTACAGTTAATGCTGACATATTTCCTCCTCCTGGTCTCACCGGCATTCCGATACTTTCCCACGGTATCGTTGCCCTGTATTTTGCAATGTTGAAATCGTTTTCACGTACTTTCTACTATACCACTTGAAGATGTATTTGAAAAATGATATTATTTTATAAAAATGATAGGTTTTACCTATACACCAATTTACAATAAAAGGAGATTCCATATGACCATCCGCCATCTCACTGTTTTTGCGGCCGTTGCGGAACAGGGCTCCATGAGTGCTGCTGCCAAACATCTTTATCTTTCCCAGCCAACAGTCAGTCAGGCCATCCGTGAGCTGGAAGCTCATTATAACGGCCTTCTCTTTGAACGTCTTGGAAAAAAGCTTTATCTCACAGAACGGGGAAAGATTCTTCTTCCCCATGCCCGTGAAATGATCCGCCAGTTTCAGCAGCTGGAAGAGCTGATGCAGAACCAGGGACAGTCTTCCACCCTGAAGCTTGGCTCCACCCTCACTGTGGGAACCTGCCTGACCCCATCCATTATCCTGGATCTGCAGAAAAAAATCCCGTACCTTGACGTTTACTCCTTTGTCACCAACACGCAAAATATCGAGCAGAAGCTTCTGCGTTCTGAACTGGACGCTGCTGTGGTAGAAGGTGAGATCCATTCCCCGGACCTTGTTGTTCTTCCCATCATCGACGACTGTCTGGTCCTTGCCGCCGGAAAAAAGCATCCGTTTTACCGCAGAGGACGCATCCATGACCAGGAGCTGAACAACCAGAAATTTGCAGTCCGGGAATATGGAAGCGGTACCAGACAGCTTTTTGAGGATTACACCCTTCGCCATGATCTGAAGATCCGGACTGCCTGGGAAGCCAACAGTCCGCAGGCACTGCTGAACGCAGTGCTGTATAACCAGATGCTCTCTGTTATGTCCATCCGTCTTATGCATCATGAGATCCGTCACCGTTCAGTCCGGGTCTTCTGCAACGAAGCAGGGGAATGGAACCGGAAATTCAAGCTGGTCTATCACAAGAATAAGTTTCTTACCCCTGCCATCTTTGAGCTGGAAAAGATCCTTCACACCTATCAGCAACTGGAACTGCCCTCTGTCATGGGTGTTCTGGAACAGGAATAAGCAGGGGACTTACCTGATCCAGTAAAAAAACGGCCGCACATATCGCTCTTACGATATGTACAGCCGTTTTTCGTTTTTTTCTCACCCGACAGAGTCGGATCTTTTTTTGAACCGGATATTTAGTTTGATTCGTTGAACACGTTTTTATCCAGTGCACCGTTCTGGTGTGCAACGATGGTTGTGCAGACTGCATCACCGGTAATGTTAACCGCTGTTCTGGTCATATCCAGGATACGGTCAATACCCATGATCAGACCAATGGCCTCAACCGGAAGTCCTACAGAATTAAATACCATGGTCAGGGTAACAAGACCAACACTTGGTACACCGGCAGTTCCTACGGAAGCAAGGGTTGCAGTTCCGATAACTGTCAGATAATCCATCGGACTTAAGTGGATACCGAAGGCCTGTGCCGCAAATACTACGGCAACACCCTGCATGATAGAGGTACCGTCCATATTGATAGTAGCTCCAAGAGGAATGGTAAATGAAGAAATCTTCTTGGAAACACCCACTTTCTTGGACAGGGTATCAATGGACATCGGGATCGTGGCATTGGATGTAGCTGTTGAGAATGCAAATGCCATAACCGGGAAAAATTTCTTGATGAATTTTATCGGATTCAGTCCTGTGAATATCTTCAGCAGGATCTGGTATACGCCGAAGCACTGGATCGCCAGTGCAAGGAGAACACCGATCATATATTTTGCCAGTGGGATAAACGCGCTGAAACCGATGTTTGCAAAGGTTCTGCTGATAAGGCAGAATACACCGATCGGTGCAAGTGCCATGATCATCATGGTCATCTCCATCATGATATCATTGAACTGGCTGAAAAAGTTCGCTACTGTCTCTGCACGCTCTCCCATTTTCGCAAGGATCACACCCACGATCAGGGCAAATACGATAACCTGAAGCATGCTTCCGCTTGCCAGGGAATTGATCGGATTGTCCGGAATGATATTCAGGATGGTATCCGTAAGAGAGGTAGCCTCCATAGTCTCCACAGAGGAAGCAGAGGACTGAATAGAGCTCATATCAAGTCCCACACCCGGATTGATCAGATTACCTACCGTCAGAGCAACCGAAACAGCCAGAGCTGTAGTCGCCAGATAAAATACCAGTGTTCTCACACCTACGGTTCCAAGCTTCTTGGTATCACCGATGGACATACTTCCGCAGACAAGGGAACAGAATACCAACGGTACAACCAGCATTTTCATCAGACGGATAAATCCCTGTCCGATCACATAAAGGATTCCCTCCACGATCACATCTTTCTTGAAGCTGCTGTCAGGAACCAGGTAACAGAGAATGATTCCCAGTATCGCACCTGCGATCAACGCCACAAAGATCTTCGTGGTAAGGCCCATTTTCTTTTTCTGCTGTGTTTTTTCTTTTATATTTTTCTCTTTCATTCTAGTCCTCCGCTCTTTCATCCATATATTCTTTCAGCGATGCTTTCCAGTCCGGCATGTCATACACTTCAATAATACGGAGGATAAAATTATCAAGGACGGCATATGGCGGTCTGACAGAAGAAAGATCTGACTGCTCTGTCGGCACGGATCTCAGTTCGATCTCCTTTCCTGCAAGGCGAAGGATCTCGGTTGCAAACTCATAACGGTTACATACACCGCTGCAGGTTACGTGATAAGTTCCATATTCGTTGGTATCGATAAGATACAGGATCATTCTTGCCAGATCCTTGGCGCTGGTCGGTGATCCGAACTGATCCGAAGCAACGGAAAGCGCCTGGCCTTTTTCTGCTGTCTCCAGCACACGGTTTACAAAATTATGTCCGCCTTTTCCGTATACCCAGTTGCTTCGGATAATGAAATGTTTGTGTGTAAACTCTTTTACATAGTTCTCTCCGGCTCTCTTGGAACGGCCGTAAACAGTCAGCGGATTGGTATCGTCAAACTCTGTATACGGTTTTTTGCTCTTTCCGTCGAAAACATCATCTGTGGAAAGCTGGACGATCTTTGCCCCGCATTTTCTTGCCACGATGCTTAAGTTTCTTGCTCCCAGTGCGTTGACACGGTATGCATGTTCCGGATTCTTCTCACACTCATCGGTATCTGTGATACCGGTGCAGTTGATGATCACATCCGGACGGTTAATGGAACCGAAGTTGATCACTTCATCTGTGTCTGTGATATCCAGCTCATCAAGATCTGTGTTCAGAGTCTCGATCTGCATTGGATCCAGAACATCATTCAGTGCCCGTCCGATCTGTCCGTTGGCACCTGCGATCCATACTTTTAACATCTTTCTACCTCCCTGGTATAATGTGTGTGATACATAAATAAAGAGACATTGATTTAGATCAAAACCAATGCCCCTTTAACCTATGAAATATATTTTATCAATATCCCAAAAAGCTGTCAAGAAAAAAGCCCCTGTTTCCATAAGGTTCCTGCTGCCTTTGCTTCTGTCTGATCCTGCCTCCGCAGGAGTTTTCCCCACAGTCCAGGGTTAGCAAATAAGATCGTACCTTGCATTTCCACGCCCCTTATGCTATACTCAGTTTCGCTGCAAAAGCCCGCAAAAACCAAGGTCGTACAGGGCTTACAAGGCGGTCACCGCCTATAAATGTGCCGAGTGTTCGTGACCTTCCACTCGTAAAACAAAACTAAAGGAGAATAAAAAACATGAAAAACAAAGGTACTCATTTTCTGGTACAGGGAGCTGCCATTGCAGCTGTATATGTTGTCCTGACACTGGTATTCGCGCCACTTAGCTTCGGTGAAGTTCAGATCCGGTTTTCCGAGGCGCTGACCGTGCTTCCGTTCTTCACACCGGCTGCCATCCCGGGACTGTTCGTGGGATGTATCATTGCCAATCTTCTTGGCGGTGCGATTCCGGTTGACATCATTTTCGGAAGCATTGCCACACTTATCGGTGCATTCTTTACCTACAAGCTTCGCAATACAGGCAAATGGACAGCCCCGATCCCGCCGATCGTTTCCAACATTGTGATCGTTCCTCTTGTGCTTCGTTACGGATATGGCATTAACCTTCCTATCCCGTTTATGATGCTCACAGTAGGAGCCGGCGAATTTATCTCAGCCGGTGTGATCGGTATGATCCTTCTTGGAGCACTTTCCAAATACAAAAATGTACTTTTTCATAAAAAAGCAGCAGTCTGACTAAATCTGCTGCCCACAAAAAGAAGCCATGAGAAAACAGCAGCATTTCTCATGGCTCTCTTTTATTTTTTCTCTGCGGATTCCTGCAGACTGCGCAGGATCCTCTTTTCCATTCTGGATACCTGTACCTGGGATACGCCAAGCTCATGGGCGATCTCCATCTGGGTCATGTTCTGAAAATACCGCATATAGATCAACCTCCGCTCCTTTGCCTCCAGAGTCCCCAGTATCTCTTCCAGAAAAATCCTGTCCAGTACTTTTTCCTGCCGGTTTTCTTTTTCCGGAAGCTTGTCCATCAGAGAAATCTCCGTTCCCTCACCCTGATAGATCGTTTTGTGAAGAGATTCCACCTCTGCACCGGATTCCATGGTCATTACCAGTTCTTCTATGGAAATTCCCATTTCCTCTGCCATTTCTCCCGTCGTAGGTTCCCGCTCCAGCCGGCGTGTCAGTGCTTCTCTCACCTGATAGATCCTGTAGTGGTTTTCCTTCAGAGAACGGCTTACCTTCAGTATCCCGTCGTCCCTGAGATAACGTTTGATCTCTCCGATGATCATGGGAACGGCATAGGTGGAAAATTTCACATCATAGGACATGTCAAACTTATCCACAGCTTTCAGAAGTCCGATGCTGCCGATCTGGAACAGATCCTCCATCTCCACCCCTCGTCCCAGAAAACGCTTTGCCACACTGTATATCAGTCCTGTATTTTCCTCAAACAAAAGATCTCTTGCCGCTTTATCCCCCTGGTGTGCACGCCCGATGAGGACAAGAGTACGATCCATAGTTACCTCCTGATGATCTTTTTCATGTGCACGGTAGTTCCACGGCCAACCTCCGATTCCACCTGAAGCTCATCCATAAACGCCTCCATGAATGTAAACCCCATACCGGAGCGGTCTTTATCAGCCTTTGTGGTAAACAGAGGCTCCATGGCTTTTTTGATATCCGGGATCCCGGCTCCGTGATCCGTCACATCTACCTGAAGCTCCTGCCCCCGGAGACGACATTCTACCCGGATCTTATGTATCTCCCCTTCATACCCGTGTATGATGCAGTTGGTCACTGCCTCCGATACTGCGGTCTTCAGATCCGAAATTTCCTCCAGCGTAGGATTCAGCTGTGTGCAGAATGAAGCCACAGCAACTCTTGCCAGTGCTTCATTTACCGGTCTGCTGTCAAAAATGATCGTCATTTCATTTGTGTTTTCCATAATAAACACCCTCCTGTTCACCTGCCGATTTTTTAATTCCACAGATTTCAATATATTTTCCCACTCCGGATAGCCGCAGAAGCTTTGCAATATGACTGTTCACATTGACAACCTGCACACATTTCCCCCTCATGCCAAGTGCCCGGTACCTACCCATCAGCAGACCGATCCCGGAACTATCCATAAAAACGGTCTCTGAGAAATCAAAAATCATATTTTTTATATAGTTATGTCCAATAATCCGGTCTGATTCTCTCCGAATCTCATCAGAAGCCGGATGATCCAGTTCCGCCGGAAGATGTACAGTCAGCACGGTTCCGGATTTTTCAAAACCTGATGTCATTCTATCATTCCCCCATTTTTGATTTTTTATTCCATTTTTCATGACCAAAGGGTAAAAAAAGAGGAATGCGCCAACGCACATTCCCCTTATCCGAGGTTTCTCCTCTGTATGAGTTATGATCTTTTTTATTCTGTATAACCTCCATCGTAAGAGGAATCCTCATATCCTCCGTCACTGTAGCTGCTGTCTTCTCCGGAATCTCCGTCAGAGCTCTGTGCATCTTCTCCCGCCGAAGCTGCGGCATCCGCTCCAGCTTCAGCTGTTCCATCTGTGCTGCTGTCAGCACTGGACGTTCCGTCAGAAGCTCCGCTCTCGATCCCGCTTACACCGGTCTTTCCGCTGATAGTACTGTAAATCCCCTTTGCAGAATCTGACAGTGTATCCACATATACCTTCTGTAGTTCCAGCGCCGCTGTATCCAGATCCTCCTGCTGCATGGCAGTATATGCATTAAACAAAGCCTCATAGCTCTGACTGCGTTTCTGCTCTTCCTCTGCCTGCTTGGCAACTGCATCTGCCGTATCACTGGACTGGGCAGCTTCTCCCTGAGCTTTGGTAAGCTCCACGCTCTGGCTGGAAAGAGAATCACTGTACTGTATGATCTGCTGATTGGCCTGCCTGTAAATATCCTGTTTCACAGCCGGCAGTACAAGGAGCCAGAATGCTGCCGCCCCTGCCGCAAATCCAAGTACCGTGGTAAAGAAAAGTGATATCTTTGATCTTTCTTTATAAGACGACGGCCTTACAACGATTTCTCCTGAAATATTATCATTCTCATTTTTTTCATTTCCAAACAAGCCCTTACGCTGCTTTTCCATCTTTGTGGTAACACCCGTCTGCTCGTCAACTTCACGCAGGAAACGAAGTGTGGTGGTATTGGTCTTGTCGATCCTGGCTGCTTTTTTCAGGGTTCTTCTCGCCTTATTCCACTCCTGATTCTTCATCTGGATCAGAGCAAGAAGATGATACCCCTTGATCAGCTTAGGATTCTGGGACAGGATCTTTTTCAGGCGGATGGCCGCCATATCCTCATGGCCTTCCCTGCACATGGCGAGGGCATTGTTATATTTCTTGATGCTTTCGTTGATTGTTTCCAGTTTGTTCTGGTTTGCCTGAAGCCTGGCAATATATTCTGAAGCCAGATTTCGGTTCTTCTGGATATTCTTGCTGATGACCCACTCACTCAGTGCGGCAACCACCTCACCGGTCTCAAAATATACAAGACCAAGAAGATTTCTTGCACGGATATTCCGTTTGTCATAAGCAAGACTTTGCTTCAGACAGCTGATCGCCCCGGACAGATCCCGGATGCTGGCTTTTTCCAGCCCCTGATTATAATAAAGCTTGGAAAGATAATCCACCTTCTTCTGGATCAGTATATTGGCTCCACAGTGCGGACAATAATCCAGATCTGTATCCGTCAGGAACGCTCCACAGTTTATGCAGTTCATCCACTTCTCCTTATCTTACACGTCTGTTGCTCTTGACCTCACGCAGCATCTCCTGGAGTACATCCATGATATCTGTGATCTCCCGGTCATAAATGACACCTTCTACATCTGCCACATCCAGACATGGTTCAAATTTCTTCAGTTCCTCTTCGTAATCGATCATAATTTTTTCCTCCTGATCACAGCCTTGATCTCACCGACCAGATAAAGGGATCCTACACAGAACAGCATTCCATCCTCACCTTTCTCCTTTACTGCCCGTTCAAAAGCTGCTGGAACATCCTCTATTGCTTCCACTTCCGGTACTCCGTCTTCACGGAAGATCTCCGCAAGCTCTTCTACCGGAACTTTGCGGTATCCGCCTACCTGTGTGACGATCACATGTCGAAAACGGATCCTGCTACAGATCGTGCGGATCATATCCGTATAGTCCTTGTCATCCACTGCGGAAAACAGCAGAGTCAGAGGAAATTCCTTCTGGAAATGTTCTGCTGTCTCTACAAACTTCTCAACACCGTCTTCGTTATGTGCGCCATCCACGATCACACCCGGAAGAACCGTTTCCATCCTTCCCTGCCAGCGTGTTTTTGCCATACCAGCCTTCAGAGCCTCCAGAGATACCGGAATCTGATCTTCCAGTACCTGAATGGTTTTCACCGCAAGAGCTGCATTCATAACCTGATAACGGGCGATAAACGGTATATCAAATACGGCATCGCCATATGTCTCGTCCTTAAGAGAAAACCGGATTCCATCCTTTGTGATCTTATGGATCTCTGTGTCTTCCCGTTTCAGCTCATAATATGGACATCCCAGCTTCTCTGCATGCTCACGCATCACTCCGGCTGCATCCGGATCATTTGCATCGTAGATCACCGGAACACCCGGCACCATGATCCCTGCCTTCTCTCCTGCGATCTCGGAAACTGTATTTCCAAGATACTGCATATGATCGAGGCTGATGGATGTGATCACACAGGCTGCCGGATCCTCCACAGCAGTGGTTGCATCCAGACGTCCGCCAAGACCGGTCTCCAGTGTTACATAATCCACGCCGGCTTCTGCAAAGATCACCATTCCCATCAGAAGGAGTGTCTCAAAATAGGTGGGATGATAGCTTCCCTCCGCAACCAGCTCATCGGAAAGCTTCTTAACTTTTTCAAAAGCACGAAGGAAAGTATCGTCATCGATCACTTCCTCGTTGATCTGAAAACGCTCGTTGATCTCCACCAGATGAGGAGATGTAAAAAGTCCGCAGGAATATCCTGCTTCCCGAAGGACCGATGTGATAAAAGCACAGGTACTTCCCTTTCCGTTGGTTCCTGCCACATGGATCACACGGAATTTCCTCTGCGGATCTCCAAGTCTTCTTAAGCATTCTCTGGTATGGTCCAGGCTGTTCTTAGTAGTAAATCTCGGTATATCTTCAATATACGCAACTGCTTCTTCGTAATTCATAAAAAAAACCATCACTTATCTATAATGTATTCGTAAAGAACTTTTGGGGAGAAAAGCTTCTCCCCTCCTGTTCGTTACGATACCATTATATAATAGTGGTGGAAGATGTCCAGTCCTAATCGTAATATTTTATCCGACATTTTTTGTATCGGAGTATCTTTTCTATGCCATTTACTGGTTGTCTGTACTGTTTTCTTCACCGGAATCTTCTGTGGATTCCGTTTCTAACGCTGTATCCGTTTCCTCCATTGACCCTGTATCAGAACTGCCCTTTTCACTGTCAAGTTTCCACTTGCTGTCAGCGAGCAGCGCATAAACCGCCCGGTCATGGCTCTTTGTCATGGCCTTTCTTGTGGAACTGTTGCTTCGCTGCACTACCAAGAGCCGGTCAAAATCATCCAGTTCCTTTCCGGTAATGATCAGCTTGGTAGGATTTACGTAAACCGTATCATACCATTCTCCGTTGATCTTCACCTGGCTGGACGGCGTAAAGTTTGTTCCCTGGATATAATAGGTGTGATCCGTCTCAGACACAACCTGAATGGAATCCAGCGTGGTATCATAGATTCCCATACGCATCTTTGTCCGCTCAAAAGGATTCTCTCCGTCATATGTATACTGCTTTCCGTAGAGAAGATCGTACTGCAGGGTCTCCAGATCCACCTGATAATTTTTGGTGTTTCTTCTTGCCTGATGATACTTGAAAACATTTCCCTCATGGATACCTACACGGTCCATAACCTCTGCTGCCATCTGGTATGCCGCAAGATTTTCTTTCTTTTTCTTAAGTCCGAAATTATCCCACATCACATACTCTGTCTGGAACAGATATTTATTCTCCACATCCTCCACGGTCAGTCCCATGGTCGGCAGATGATCACCATACATGACCAGTACCACATCCTCCGGATAATCTGCCAGCCTGTCAGTCAGCTCTTTGACAAAATTATCCATCTCATGGATCTGATTTACATAATACTCCCACTTATTGTTCAGCTCGTCAGTAGGTGCCCCGGAAACTGTGATCTCCGGATTTTCCAGTACCGGTTCTGAAGGATAATCTCCATGTCCCTGTACGGAAATAGTATATACATAATCAGGCCCTTCTGTGGAATCCAGACACTTGATGATCTCATCGGTGAGGACACTGTCCTTGGTCCAGCCCAACGAGTTCTTCTGGTTTTCATCCTTCATATACTCTGCCGAAGTGAAGGTATCAAATCCCAGATTTGGAAAAATACTTCTTCTTCCGTAGAAATTCGCCTCATTATTATGTACTGCATGAGCAGTATAGCCCAGATTCTTCAGAACATACGGTGCGCTCTCACAGGTAGTTTCCTTAAGGATACTCTTGTAAGGATACTCTCCCGGTCCAAAATAATGAAGGCTCATTCCGGTAATGGATTCAAACTCAGTATTTGCGGTTCCGGCTCCTACGGAAGGCACCTTATAATATCCGGAGGAATACTCCTTCATCAGCTTTCTGAAATTCGGGATAGGATCTTCTGACAGCTCCAGATAATTTACCAGCGTAGGATCAAAAAAGGACTCCAGCTGTAAAAACAGGATATTCGGATGACTGCCTTCTTTCGTTTCCGGAAGATTTTCTTCCGACTTCTCGATCCTTTTGATTTCACTTTTGGAATAGTCTCTCGGAGCACTGATTCCGGTATTAAAGATCGTCGTTGCCAGACAGTAAGGATATCCGTAATCCTCATAAGCTATGGCAATGTTTCCAAAATAATTGGAAAGAACTCTTTTTTCCAGAGCAAGCTGTGTGATTCCTCCAAATGCAAGAACCCCAACCAGGACCAGCGGAATATTCACCTTATATTTCAGCTTGCCTCTGTACTTCGGCGACCTTATCAGGATGATCAGAAGGATCAGAACCGCAATTCCCAGAAGAACTGCACCTATGATCATCTGGGTATGGGTCAGATATTTTTTTGCAATACTGAGACCATCTGTCAGATTCTTCACATCCGGTCCTGTAAACGGTGTGACACGGTTGAGAAGAAGCACACCGTTTACGATTCCCAGAAACAGCCATAAGCTGCCCACAAAGATACGCCAGAAAATTCTCTTTCGGAAGAGATAAACAATCAGCATCGTCGTAAAGATAAACGCTGCATTATAAGCAAATACAAGCGGCTTTGTGGTCATGTAGATCCACGCCTCTGTGAACGAGTGCCTGCATATGGCCTCGATCAAAAAGTACAGGACTGCACAGCCCAGAGCCTGAAGTATCAGCGAAATCTTATTGAAAAAGTTACACCACTTCATTAAAACACTCCTTCGTTATTTCACCATCTGTGTTAACTGCAGGTTCACTTTCTCTTTCATCTCTTTGTATTTCTCAAGTTTCTCCTTCTCTGCCTCTACCTTGGCTGCAGGTGCCTTGTTCACAAAATTCGGATTGTTCAGCATTCCCTCGCAGCGTGCGATCTCTTTTGTAAGTCGCTCCTGCTCTTTTGTGAGACGTTCGATCTCTTTTTCACGGTCGATCAGATCCTCCAGCGGCAGATAAACCACACCGTCTGCCACAACGATGGATACCGCATCCTCACCGATTCCGTTCTTATCCTGCTGTACGTGGATCTCTTTCGCAAACGCAAGGTTTGTAAAGGACTTCTTGCAGGACTCAAAACGTGCACAGCACTCTGCATCCTTGCCTACGATGTAGATATTGGTCTTTCTGTTCTGCGGTACGTTCATCTCGTTTCTGGTGTTACGGATTCCACGTACAACCTCCTGGAAGCTTGAAACTGCTTTCTCAGCATCTGCAAAATCCATCTCGTCTCTGTATACCGGCCAGTCAGAGATCATGATGGACTCTTCATCCGGAAGCAGTGTGCAGTAGATCTCTTCTGTGATAAACGGCATGAACGGATGAAGAAGCTTCAGTCCCTGTGTCAGCACAGTGCGGAGTGTCCACAGTGCATCGTTTGCTGCTGCCGGGTTTTCCTCTGCCTTCCACAGTCTTACCTTTGCCATCTCGATATACCAGTCACAGAGCTCATCCCACAGGAAATCATAGACCTTCTGTACGGCAATTCCAAGCTCATATTTATCCATATTCTCAGTAACATCACGGATCACTGTGTTCAGTCTGGAAAGGATCCATTTATCCTCGTTGCACAGTGCGTTCAGGTCTTCCGGCGCTGTTACTGTCCTGCCCTCCAGGTTCATCATAATGAAACGGGAAGCATTCCAGATCTTATTTGCAAAGTTACGGCTGGATTCTACACGCTCCCAGTAGAAACGCATATCATTTCCAGGTGCATTACCTGTCATCAGTGTCAGACGAAGGGCATCTGCGCCGTATTTGTCGATAACCTCCAGCGGATCGATACCATTTCCAAGAGACTTACTCATCTTACGTCCCTGTGAGTCACGTACCAGACCGTGGATCAGTACATGGTGGAACGGTGTCTCACCGGTCTGCTCCAGTGCGGAGAATACCATACGGATAACCCAGAAGAAGATGATATCATATCCGGTTACCAGAACATCTGTAGGATAGAAATACTCAAGCTCCGGTGTCTTATCCGGCCATCCAAGTGTGGAGAACGGCCACAGTGCGGAACTGAACCAGGTATCCAGAGTGTCCTCATCCTGATGCATATGTGTGCATCCGCATTTCGGGCATTTCTCCGGCATCTCTCTTCCCACCACCATCTCACCGCACTCATCGCAGTAATAAGCCGGGATCCTGTGTCCCCACCAAAGCTGACGGGAAATACACCAGTCACGGATATTCTCCAGCCAGTGCAGGTAAGTCTTGTCAAAACGTGCCGGAACAAACTGAAGGTTTCCGTCGTCCAGAGTTTTGATAGCAGCTTTTGCCATTTCGTCCATTTTTACAAACCACTGTGGTTTGATCATCGGCTCTACCGTTGTACCGCAGCGGTCATGGGTACCAACACTGTGGCTGTGCGGAACAACCTTTACAAGAAGTCCCTGCTCCTTCAGGTCCTCTACCATGGCCTTACGTGCCTCGTAACGGTCCATACCTGCATATTTTCCGCCAAGGCTGTTGATGGTGGCATCATCATTTAAGATGTTGATCTCCTCAAGGTTATGACGGCGTCCAACCTCAAAGTCGTTGGGGTCGTGTGCCGGTGTGATCTTAACGCAGCCTGTTCCGAATTCCTTGTCAACATACTCATCGGCAATAACCGGGATCTCTCTGTCTGTAAGAGGAAGCTTCAGCATCTTTCCTACAAGGTCTTTATATCTTTCATCCTCCGGGTTTACAGCAACTGCTGTATCGCCGAGAAGTGTCTCCGGACGAGTGGTCGCGATCTCAACAAAACGTCCGTCCTCACCTACGATGGGATAATTGATGTGCCAGAAAAATCCGTCCTGGTCTTCATGCACAACCTCTGCATCAGAAATAGAGGTCTGGCATACAGGACACCAGTTGATGATCCTGGAGCCTTTGTAGATATAGCCTTTCTCATAAAGGCGGATAAATACTTCCTGAACAGCCTTGGAGCAGCCCTCATCCATGGTAAAGCGCTCACGCTCCCAGTCTGCAGATGCTCCCAGCTTTTTCAGCTGATTGATGATCTTTCCGCCGTACTCCTCTTTCCATGCCCAGGCATGTTTCATAAATTCGTCACGGCCGATCTCGTTCTTATCAATCCCTTCCTTACGAAGTTTCTCTGTTACCTTAACCTCTGTAGCGATGGCTGCATGGTCAGTTCCCGGCTGCCAGAGAGCCTCATAGCCTTGCATTCTTTTGAAACGGATCAGGATATCCTGCATGGTCTCATCCAGTGCATGTCCCATATGCAGCTGTCCGGTTACATTGGGCGGCGGCATTACAATTGTAAAAGGTTTTTTGTCCGGATTAACTTTTGCATGAAAGTACCCGTTGTCCATCCATTTTTTGTACAGACGATCCTCAATACCCTTGGGATCATAAGTCTTTGCAAGTTCTTTGCTCATGTTTTCCTCCTGAATCTTTTTGGAATCAAGCTGTCTTTCTGACAGTTTTTTCTGATTATGGGAGCTTTGAACGCTCCTGTTCTCTGCAAGAAAAAACACGCCCTCCACACAAAAGCCAATAACTAATGTGCGAAGGGCGATCATTCTCGCGGTACCACCTTCATTATCCGGAAAAAACATCTGTTATTCCCGTCTATCTCTTGTCCCTTAACGCGGGATACGTGAAAACCTACACAGCAGCATCTGCATCTGTTCTGCATTTCTGCTTTCAGTTTCCCGGCTCCTAAGCTACCTTCTGCAGTCCTCCATCTGAAAATGCCTTTCAGCCTGCGCTTCTCTTGCGTCTGTGCATTTCTCTCTGTCAGCGTAGATCTGCATACTCCTCTTATTCAACACCTTTGCCATGTTCCTACTATAATGAAATTTTCTTTTTTTGTCAAGACAGGTATCTATCTTTCTTTTATTGTTTTGTACTCCTTTTCAATACCTGCGATCAGTGTTTTCATTGTATATTCCAGAATTTCATTTCCATATGCTTCCGATGATTCTCGGACCGGATGACGACCTGCAATGCCGATCAGATTACTCTCATCTTCTTTTACCTGTCCAAAGTCAACCAGCTCCGGCCGAACAGCCATTACAATAGAGGTCTCATTTGCTCCGGCATGATCATTCTGATATTTCAGTCTCTCATCATCCGCATAGGTCCATGCTGTCATAATGCACAGTCCGTATTTTTCTTCTGCCTCTTCCTTCATTTCCTGAAATGTATTTGTCGACGGACCGTGTCCATGTCCCACAACGATACGGACTCCTGCTCTGGAAAGCTGGGCAAAAATACTGCGCAGCAGATCCTGAAACAGTCCCTTTTCCATCCAGTAGGCACTGCCCTTCATCTGCTGGGCATAATATGTATTCAATGCGCCCTCTGTATTGATATCCATTCCATAAAATACAGTTCCCCGATCATCAAATAAACGGTCAGGTCCCATGAACAGCATCGGGAGCACTACGCCACCGACTTTTTCTGCTACCCGGACAAACAGTTCTTTTGACTGGATCCCGTCAGCTCCAAGAGGCATATGCGGACCATGCCATTCCAGTGTGCCAAGTGGCAGATAGGCAACCGGCATCTCCTTTATCCTCTGTACACATTCTTCCGGAAGTAATTCCTCGTATAATACTTTTTTCATGATACTCTCCTTATTTTTTTAATTTTTTCACTTTCATAATTTTCGTACTGTTTTTCAGTATTTTCTTCTATTATTCCACGCTCTTCAGTGACTCTACCATATTGATCTTTTTCAGCTTAAAATGCATCACCATATTTACAAACATGGAGAACCCAAAGGTAATGATTCCACTGTAAACAAAGCTTATTGGCTTGATATTTCTTCCGAACATCACCGCATCTACCTCAACGGTTGTGATCACATACCGGTGAAGGAGGATTCCGAACACTGCGCCTGCCAGAATCCCTATGAAGGACAGCAGGATATTTTCCCGGAATACATACTGGGAAACCTCGCCATCATAAAATCCCAGGACCTTCAATGTTGCAAGCTCTCTCTGCCGCTCTGTGATATTGATGTTGTTCAGATTATACAGTACCACAAATGCCAGCATTCCGGCAGAAATGATCAGGACCCAGATCACCGCTCCGAGGGATCCCAGCATTCGCTCTACCTGACCTGCTGTGCTGCTTGTATAGCTGATACTTAAAGCTGCCGGATATTTCAGGATCGCATTTCCAAGAGTCTCCAGATCACTCTCTGCATCTTCTTTCATAGTATATACTGTACTTGAATACTTCGGTTTCTCCCCGAATGTTTTTTCATAGCAGGATGGGGTCATGTAAACGTAATGTCCCATATAGTTCTCTGTGACAGCAGTGATCTTTACTTTATACTTTCTGTTGTCTTTCTCCAGGGTGATCTTGTCTCCTGCTTTCACACCGATAAGAGAAGCCGTTTTTTCACAGATCACCGCTCCATCATCGGTAAGCTCATACTGCTCGTGAGACTTTCGGTCACGTAATGTTACATCCTCTTTAAAATTTTCCGTATTTTCCGGAACATACACATAGATACTGACACTTCCCTTTTCTTTTGGTGCCGTCATCTTGGTGAGCTGCACACGGGTATAGTGATCGATCTCGCTGTTTCCGTCCAGAAATTTCAGAAGATCCTTTTCCTGGCTGTCTGTGGCATCCTCATCATTGATCACCATGGCATCATAGTGCTGGATCTGGTCATACTGGAGAAGCGCAATATCCATAATGGAATCATAAAGTCCGAATCCTACAAGCATCAGTCCCATGCTTCCTGCAATTCCGAAAATGGTCATAAAAAGACGCTTTTTATAACGGAAAAGATTTCGCATGGACGATTTCCAGGAAAAGCTCAGATGCTTCCAGATAAAGCTGATCCGTTCAATAAAGATCCGTTTTCCTTCTTTCGGTGCTGGCGGACGCATCAGAGATGCCGGTGTTTCTGACAGGGTTTTTGCGCAGGAAAACAGTGTAGCGCCCATAGTACAGATCACCGCTGCTCCGGAAGCGATCAGTGCATATTGTAACTCATAATCCAGCTGCATGTGATCGCCAATATTCCAGTACATGATTCCATACGCCTGGATAATGATACACGGAAGAACCTTTTCTCCGAAAAGTACTCCTGCGATACTTCCACCTACGGTAGCCAGAAATGCGTAGCTGAGATACTTTGATGCAATGGATGCTTTTCCGTATCCCAGCGCTTTCATGGTTCCGATCTGGGTTCGCTGTTCCTCCACCATTCGTGTCATCGTGGTAAGACTGATCAGAGCCGCTACAAGGAAGAATATCATCGGGAAAACCTTTCCGATGTTTTTCAGTCGCTCTGCGTTATCACCAAAATCCGAATATTCCGGAAGGTCATTGCGGTCTGAGATGATCCATTCCGGTGTTTCAATATCATCCACCTCTTTCTGGGCATCCTCGATCTTCTGCTGAGCTTCCGCAATTTTGTCATCGGCTTCTTTTTTACCGTCCTGATATTCTTTCTTTCCATCGGAAAGCTTCTTTTTTGCGTCCTCCAGGTCTTTTTTGGCGTCTTTTAATTTCTGTTCGTTTTCTTGGATCTCTTTTTCACCATCCAGGATTTTCTGTTCATTTGCATCCAGTTCAGTCTGACTGCTGGTAAGCTTTTCTGTGTTGGCCTGGATTTCTGCCTGGCCGGCATTTAACTGGGCCTGTTTTTCCTCCAGCTGCTGCCGCCCTGAGCTGAGCTGGACTCTGGCCGAATCCAGCTGACTCTGGCCATCATCCAGAGTTGCCTGGTTTGCCGCAATTTCTTCTTTTGCCGCGGAAAGCTCTGCTTTCTTTGTTTCCAGCTCTTTTTTCCCTTTATCCAGTTCTTCCTGGCCTTCGTTCAGCTGTGCCTCTGTCCCGGAAAGTGTCTCTTCCTGTTCTTCGATCTGGCGGAAGCCCTCATTGATCTGACCTAGGCTGCTCTCCAGTTCAGCTCTTGTCTGGGCCAGCTCTGATTTTTTTGCAGTAAGCTCTGCCTGCGCCCCGTCGATCTGGGCCTGACCGGCATTTATCTGTTCTTCCATTGCACTGATCTGACCATTTAAAGTCTGGATCTGCGTGAAAAGCTCCGCCAGCTCTTCCTCGGTTTTTCCTGCTTCCGCACCGGCGTCATACTGCGCCTGCAGCTCCGCCGCCTGACTGCTTAATGCCTCTTTCTGGCTGGTCAGTTCATCCAGCTGTGCCTGCTGCCCGGAAAGGGCTTCTTCACTGGAACTGATCTGGGATTCGCCCTCGGAAACCTGTACAAGTCCTGCCTCACACTGTTCTTTCTGACTGGTGAGAGCAGCCTTTGTTTCTTTGATCGTATTCTTTCCCGTTTCCAACTGTTCTCTTCCACTGTCAAGCTCAGCCTGTTTACTTTCCAGTGTTTTCTCCGCTTCCCGGAGCTGGACCTCACCGTCACTTACCTGCTGTTTTGCGGCATTCAGCTGTTCATATCCGGCAGTCAGCTCTGCCTGCTTCTCATTTATCTGTGCTTCGGAGTCGGCAAGCTGGGATCTGGCAGAATTTAACTGGGACAGACCGTCTTCCACCTGCTGTTTTGCGCTGTTAAGCTGAGACCATCCATCTTCAATCTGCTTTCTTCCGTCAGCAAGCTGCTGTTTTCCATCGGTCAGCTCCTTTTTTGCATCACTGAGCTGCTGTTTTCCATCTTCGTACTCTTTTTTTCCATCCTCATACTTCTTCTGCCCATCACCCAGCCTTTTCTTCGCGTTTCCAAGTTTTTCCTCTGATTCCTTCTTTCCGTCCTCAAGCTCTTTTCTGGCATCAGCCAGTTTTTCATTGGCTTCTGCGACGATCTCCTCGTAGCGCAGGCTGCACTGTTCTTTTTCGATGCCTTCCACACGTTTCCGGATCTTTTTGATAAGATTGTCGTAGGCATCTGTATAGCTGATCACATCCCCGGATTCATGGACCATAACATAGATCTGGGTAAAAGCCTCCTGATCAAAATCCTCCGGAAGAATATATCCGAAGCCGCTGACCTCACCCGATCCAAGAGTCGTATTTCCTCTGTTAAATGAAATATAAAGAGGGCTGCTTCCGATTCCCACAACTGTATAGGTTGTTTTTTTCAGAAGCTCACTGTTTCCATCCTCACTGACAGATATGGTATCCCCGATTTTGTACCCCCGATTCTTTGCAAATGGCTTGTCCAGAAAAATCTCACCGCTTTTTTTCGGTATCCTTCCTTCATCTGCTGTGAGCAGATTAAAATTGCTGCTGATGGATTCCAGATGAAGAACCTTCCTGGCATCGTCCTCTCCACTCATAACATCCGTAGAGTAACCGCCCTCAGCCAGTTCCACACCGTCAATGTCCGATACTGCTTTTACATCACGCTGCGTCAGTCCCAGGGTTCCCTGGATCTTCAGATCCATCAGCTTTGCTGCTTCATAATAAGCATCTCCGGAATATCTCATATCCGGAGAAGACGCCTGGATCCCGGAAAAAAATGCAACACCCAGTGCCACGATCAGAAAGATCGAGATAAAACGTGCTTTACTTTTCCGGATCTCCATCCAGAAATCTTTGTGTAATGCTTTCATTCCGTCACCTACCATTCAATCTCTTCCACTGGTGTGGGATGTGCATTTTCAGTCATCCTGGAAACCTTGCCGTTTTTGATCTTGATCACACGGTCGGCCATAGGTGTCAATGCAGAGTTGTGAGTAATGACAATAACCGTCATGCCCCGTTCCCTGCAGGTATCCTGAAGGAGCTTCAGGATTGCCTTGCCGGTCTGATAATCCAACGCTCCTGTAGGTTCATCACAGAGCAGAAGCTTTGGATTCTTCGCCAGCGCTCTGGCTATGGAAACTCTCTGCTGCTCACCGCCGGATAACTGTGCCGGAAAATTGGTCAGTCTCTCCTTCAGCCCTACTTCCTCCAGAACTGTCCTGGCATCCAGAGGATCCTTACAGATCTGAAGAGCAAGCTCCACATTCTCCAATGCAGTCAGATTTGGCACCAGATTATAAAACTGGAATACAAATCCAATATCCTCCCGCCGGTATCCGGTCAGCTGCCGGTCTGTATATTTTGCAATATTTTTTCCATCGATCCAGACATTGCCGGATGTGGCCTTATCCATTCCGCCCAGGATATTCAGCACCGTTGTCTTTCCGGCACCGCTTGGTCCTACCACAACCACAAATTCTCCTTTTTTTATCCGGAAGCTGATCTCATCCACAGCTATGATCTTCACTTCTTTTGAGCCATAGATTTTGGATACATTCTCCAGCTTCACATAACCTTCCGTATGCTCCATTCTCATCCTCCTCTTTGCTCTCTCTATAATTTCAGGGGGCTTTTACTTGCCCCCTTTTTATTCCACGCCTCAATATCACAGCTGTTTGGTAATATCCCTTCATCTGTAATCGATATGTCTGTAAATATATTTATAAGTATATCGGTTCTTCATTCAAAATGCAATTTCTACTTATATTTTACAAAGATTTTTCATTCCTGCGCATTTGTATTTTACATTTCTTTTCTATAATACAGACAGATAAAGGAAATCAATATTATGGCTGACTGTTTCTGACAACAGCAGAAGTATAATTCCATCAAAATGGGAGGAATGGATTATGTATAAAACACTGTGGAATCAATTAGCTCAAAATAAAAAAAAGGCCCCTGCACCTGCTGTTTTTCTTGCACTTCTGACAGCTGGATGGAGTGCAGCCGGAATTTTGTCCGGATTACTTGTTTGTCTGGGACTTCAGACAGAACTGATGGTGAAACTGACTGTGATCTTATGTACCGGTGGATACGCCGGATTGATTCCCGGATTCTTCGGTGGAATCTTTTATCTTTACCGAATGGATCTTCGGAAAACTTCTGCGGATCCTGTGGCTGATCCGGAAAAATCTTCTTCTGATCCTGCTTCATTGATCTATTTTCACAATAATTGACAAAAAAAGCAGAACTCTGCCTGGTTGTGCAGGATTCTGCTTTTTTATTGAATATGTGTATTAATTCTGATTACTTTCTTATGGAATCCGCAAGCTTTCTTGCCTCTGCTGTCAGCTCTCTTATTTTGTCAAATATTTTGTCAAATTCTCCTGCCTTCACAAGATCTCCTTTTACCATCCAGCTTCCGCCGCAGCAGAGGATTTTGTCACAGAAAAGATAGTCCTCAAGGTTTTTCGCATTGATCCCGCCGGTAGGCATAAAACGGATTCCTGTATAAGGAGCTGCCATAGCCTTGATCATTGAAATTCCACCTGCCGGTTCTGCCGGGAAGAATTTTACTACCTTAAGGCCTCTTTTCACTGCTTGTGCAACCAAAGAATCCTGATTACAGAAAAAAATTCCTGATCTGTCGGACAGCATTCATTACGGATGCTGTCCGATCTTCCAGAAATCTTTCTTCAAATACATTTTAATTATCTTCACTGTCTTCAGCTAGTAAAATAAGCCCTGGAAAGATAAATTTCCAGGGCTTTCTAAGAGGTGCCACCCGGATTTGAACCGGGGATAGAGGTGTTGCAGACCTTTGCCTTACCACTTGGCTATGGCACCATGCTCCCCCTGTTGGACTCGAACCAACGACACTGCGGTTAACAGCCGCATGCTCTACCGACTGAGCTAAGGAGGAATATTTAATTTAAGGATTATACCTTAAAAACTACATACATGCTTGTTGATCGTTAATCAAACTCTTTGAATCAATTCTAACCTGCGTACCGATACTCCAGCGGTAGTCATCTCACGACTCCGTCGTTCGATGTCATTTGCTTCGCAAATGTCCAGGAACCATCAGGAATGCTTCTCCACAAGCAAGCTTGTTCCGATCCATTCCTGCTGTTTCCTGCCCGCTTCCTCGGCTTGTTGGTCAAGCCCTCACCCGATTAGTAACAGTCAGCTCCATGTGTTACCACACTTCCACCCCTGCCCTATCTACCTCGTCGTCTTCAAGGGGGTTTACTTCATAAGAATGGGATATCTCATCTTGAGGGGGGCTTCACGCTTAGATGCCTTCAGCGTTTATCCCTTCCGGACTTGGCTACCCGGCCATGGCTTTGGCAAGCCAACCGGTCCACCAGCGGTCCGTCCATCCCGGTCCTCTCGTACTAAGGACAGCTCCTCTCAGATATCCTGCGCCCACGCCGGATAGGGACCGAACTGTCTCACGACGTTCTGAACCCAGCTCGCGTACCGCTTTAATGGGCGAACAGCCCAACCCTTGGGACCTACTACAGCCCCAGGATGCGATGAGCCGACATCGAGGTGCCAAACCACTCCGTCGATGTGAACTCTTGGGAGTGATAAGCCTGTTATCCCCAGGGTAGCTTTTATCCGTTGAGCGATGGCATTCCCACTTAATACCACCGGATCACTAAGCCCTACTTTCGTACCTGCTCCACCCGTCGGTGTCGCAGTCAAGCTCCCTTCTGCCTTTGCACTCTTCGAATGGTTTCCGTCCATTCTGAGGGAACCTTTGGGCGCCTCCGATACCCTTTCGGAGGCGACCGCCCCAGTCAAACTCCCCGCCTGGCATTGTCCCACCGCCGGCTAACGGCGGCTGGTTAGAAGCCCAATATCACAAGGGTGGTATCCCAACAGCGGCTCCGCGGCAACTGACGCTACCGTTTCTCAGCCTCCCACCTATCCTGTACATGCAACACCGGACCCCAGTGCCAAACTGGAGTAAAGCTCCATGGGGTCTTTCCGTCCTGGCGCGGGTAGCCAGCATCTTCACTGGCACTTCAATTTCACCGGATGTATTGCCGAGACAGCGCTCAAATCATTACGCCTTTCGTGCGGGTCGGAACTTACCCGACAAGGAATTTCGCTACCTTAGGACCGTTATAGTTACGGCCGCCGTTTACTGGGGCTTAAATTCAAAGCTTCGCGTTACCGCTAACCTCTCCTCTTAACCTTCCAGCACCGGGCAGGCGTCAGCCCATATACCTCACCTTTCGGTTTCGCATAGACCTGTGTTTTTGCTAAACAGTTGCTTGAGCCTATTCTCTGCGGCCTGCTCCCGCAGGCACCCCTTCTCCCTAAGTTACGGGGCCATTTTGCCGAGTTCCTTGGCAATACTTCTTCCGCCGGCCTTAGGATTCTCTCCTCATCCACCTGTGTCGGTTTACGGTACGGGTACAATATGAACGATAGCGGCTTTTCTTGACGCATGGCTCACGGGCTTCGCTACTAAATTTCGCTCCACATCACGTCTTCCCATTGCATGGCGGATTTTCCTACCATACTGGTACCTCGCTTGTACCGGGCTTTCCATTCCCGGCTCCCGCTCTCCTTACGTGTCCCCACAGTTCTGTCATACTGCAGTACAGGAATATCAACCTGTTGTCCATCGGCTACGGCTCTCGCCCTCACCTTAGGTCCCGACTCACCCAGGGCAGATCAGCTTTACCCTGGAAACCTTGGATATTCGGCCTAGAGGATTCCCACCTCTATCTCGCTACTCATTCCGGCATTCTCTCTTCTATATAGTCCACAGCTCCTTACGGTACTGCTTCTTCCCATATACAATGCTCCTCTACCAATCTTTTCAGATTCCTTAGTTTCGGTGGCGCGTTTCAGCCCCGGACATTTTCGGCGCAGGACCTCTCGACCAGTGAGCTATTACGCACTCTTTGAATGTATGGCTGCTTCTGAGCCAACATCCTGGTTGTCTTCGAAATCCCACATCCTTTTCCACTTAACGCGCACTTTGGGACCTTAACTGTAGGTCTGGGCTCTTTCCCTTTTGACCGCCCAACTTATCTCGTGCAGTCTGACTCCCGGTGATATCTACACGGCATTCGGAGTTTGATATTCTTCGGTAGGCTTTGACGCCCCCTAGGAAATTCAGTGCTCTACCTCCGCAAGACTCACACCGAGGCTAGCCCTAAAGCTATTTCGAGGAGAACCAGCTATCTCCGGGTTCGATTGGAATTTCTCCCCTATCCACACCTCATCCCCACCCTTTTCAACGGATGTGGGTTCGGTCCTCCACTACCTCTTACGGCAGCTTCAACCTGGACATGGATAGATCACCCGGTTTCGGGTCTACTCCTACTGACTCTGGCCCTCTTAAGACTTGGTTTCCCTACGGCTCCACACCTGAAGTGCTTAACCTTGCCAGTAAGCGTAACTCGCCGGACCGTTCTACAAAAAGTACGCGGTCGTGCTCATAAGGCACTCCCACAGCTTGTAGACACAGGGTTTCAGGTTCTCTTTCACTCCCCTCCCGGGGTCCTTTTCACCTTTCCTTCACAGTACTATGCGCTATCGGTCACTAAGTAGTATTTAGCCTTAGGGGGTGGTCCCCCTTACTTCCCACAAGGTTCCTCGTGT
>NZ_CP146725.1:1980000-3022500 GCF_051861785.1 Blautia massiliensis (ex Durand et al. 2017) | reverse complement strand
TAGAAACAATCTAAATCTGCCGAAGCTTCAATAAAAGGTTTCCCGTTCGACTTGCATGTGTTAAGCACGCCGCCAGCGTTCATCCTGAGCCAGGATCAAACTCTCTGATAAAATGTGTTAGCAATTCAGTGATGCTCGCATCAACTTAATTGCGACTCACACTGATTAAGCCAAAGGCTTAAGAAGTGTTTGATTCGTTTACTCAAGACAACCGTTTGGCTATCTCTCGTTTTTACTGCTTTTGGTTTGTTTAAACCGTTCTTTAAATGTAAAGAAATTTTCGAGAATCGTATGTGTTTCACTGTTTAGTTATCAAGGTTTGTTGCGCCTGTCTCTCAGACAGCTCGTTCATTTTATCTCATTCTCAACTGCTTGTCAAGAACTTTTTTAATTTTTTTGAAGCATTTCGTCTTCAAAAAAATTAAAGCGGAGAAGGAGGGATTTGAACCCTCGCGCCGCGTTAACGACCTACTCCCTTTCCAGGGGAGCCCCTTCGGCCAGCTTGGGTACTTCTCCAAATTGCCCTACTTACTAAGTAGTTCCGATATTTATCTCTGCCGTTCTCAGCGACAGGTGATATTATATCTCGTATCTTTTATGTTGTCAAGTACTTTTTTAACTTTTTTAAAAAGTTTTTATTCTGTATTTGACAAACGGAGAGAGTGGGATTCGAACCCACGCGCCCTTGCGGACAAACGGTTTTCAAGACCGCCTCGTTATGACCACTTCGATATCTCTCCATATAATATAATGATTTTCAACATTTTTTGTGCTGTTTTGTCAACGCATGTTGTATTCTATCATCAAATATCTCCCCTGTCAATAACAAATTTGATATTTTTTTCAAAAAATTGGACATATAGCTTCAATTTCTGCTATATGTCCATATTTACCGGGATTTTCACCCTGTTCTACTCTCTATTCTACTCTCTGTTTTCCTTCAAAAATGCCTCCGCAACCACCAGATCTTCCGGTGTTGTGATCTTGATATTGCGATAAGAACCTTCTGAAAAGCGGATTTTCACCCCGGTCTCATGTTCTGCAACCATGGCATCATCTGTAATTCCGGTCATTTCCTTCTGCCGAATGCTGGTATATGCGCCATAGATCAGCGGGTACTGAAAGATCTGCGGAGTCTGGACGATCCATACACTGCTGCGATCCGGAGTTTCACTGACATTCCCATCCTCATCTGCAATCTTAACTGTATCCTTGGAAGGCATGCCTGTAACACTGGCACCTGTCTGTGCTGCTGCCATAAGTCCTCTTTCAATGATCCCATGATCAATAAATGGTCTGGCACCGTCATGGATCAGCACATACTCTGTGTCTTTACACGCACGAAGTCCTTCATAAACAGAATCGTACCGTTCTTTTCCGCCGGATACTACAGCAGAAACCTTTGTAAAACCATATTTTTCCACGATTTCTTCTTTGCACCAGAAAACATACTCCTCCCCTGTTACCAGGATCACATCCCTGATCAGCGGACTTTCCTGAAAACAGCGCAGAGAATAACAGAGCACCGGCATCCCGTCAAGCTCCATAAACTGCTTCTGTATTTTGCTGTGCATTCTCTTTCCCTGGCCTGCTGCCAGGACAATAGCTGTATTTCTGCACTCTCCCATGATCAATTACCCCGGATTCTTTTATCTTTCGCCAAGCTTCAGGTTCGGAACCGCATTCAGATCCCAGCTGTGGCGTGTTCCCCTGATATATTCATAGTAAGCTGCCACACCGATCATCGCTGCGTTATCCGTACAGAAGATCGGTGACGGACGGTAAAATTTGTATCCACGTTCTGTACATGCTTTTTCCATAGCAGTGCGAAGTGCTCCGTTGGAAGCAACACCTCCTGCAATGGCAACCTTTTTCATGCCAAAATCAGCTGCTGCCTGCATGGTATGCTCTACCAGTACGTCAACAACCGCCTTCTGGAAGGATGCCGCGATATCTGCACGGTTTACTTCCTCACCTTTCATTTTTGCCCCGTTTAAATAATTAAGAACTGCGGACTTCACGCCGCTGAAGCTGAAATCATATGGATTTTCACCGATTTTTGCACGTGGAAACTCGATAGCGTCCGGATTTCCTTCCTTTGCCAGCTTATCGATCTTCGGTCCTCCCGGATATCCCAGCCCAATGGCACGTGCAACCTTATCAAATGCCTCACCTGCCGCATCGTCTCTGGTTCGGCCCAGGATCTCAAACTGGCCGTAGTCCTTCACAATAACAAGATGGGTGTGTCCACCGGATACAATGGCACAGAGAAACGGCGGTTCCAGATCCGGATGCTCAATATAATTGGCAGAAACATGGCCTTCTATATGATGCACGCCTACCAGTGGCAGATTTCTTGCATAGGCAATAGCCTTGGCTTCTGCCACACCTACAAGAAGTGCACCGACAAGCCCCGGTCCATAGGTTACACCGATAGCATCAATATCATCCAGAGTGACATTTGCCTCGTCCAGCGCTTCCTGGATGACCTGGTTGATCCTTTCTATATGATTTCTGGAGGCGATCTCCGGCACAACACCTCCGTACAGTTTATGGATCTCGATCTGTGAGGAAATCACGTTTGATAAGACAGTCCTTCCATTTTTTACAACGGAAGCTGCCGTTTCATCACAGGAGCTCTCAATACCAAGAATTAATGTATCTTTCATTTTTTCAGTCCTCTTCAAAATTCAGTTCCACACTCTTCCCGTCTTTTCCCGGCCATGCCTTCGGAAAGATCTCACGTACTGTATCCATGTAATCATCCGGACGTACCAGAGAAGGGCTGTAATGGGTCAGCCACATTTCCCCCACTTCCGCATCACGGGCAAGAGTGGCCGCTTCACGAAACGTCATGTGTTTATAGCCTTTTGCCTTTTCGATCTTGTCATCTTCACCGTACATTCCCTCACAGATAAAAAGATCGGAACCTTTTGCATTACGTAAAATAGACTCTGTCGGTCTGGTATCTGTGGTGTAGGTAAGCTTGATTCCTTTTCTCGGCGGACCAAGCACCATATCCGGTGTGTAGATCCGTCCTTCATCCTCCACAGTCTGTCCCTTCTGCAGCGGATTCCAGAATTTCAGCGGGATCTCATGTGCACTGGCACTGTCAGGAGAAAATTTTCCCTGGCGCAGTATCTCAAGGGTATATCCATAGCAGGTAACATTATGGTTCACCCGAAATGCAGTGATCCGGTAACCGTTCAGTTCCAGAACCTCCTCCGGTTTCGTGATCTCGATAAATTTAATTTCAAAGGGCAGCTCCGGTGCGATCACACGAAGTGCGCTTACCACACGTTCCAGTCCTCTTGGGCCTACCAGAGTCAGCGGTTCTGTGCGGTCTGCATTTCCCATAGTCAAAAGGAGTCCCGGAAGTCCGCTGATATGATCCCCATGATAATGGGTAAAACAGATCACATCAATAGGCTTGAAGCTCCAGCCCTTTTCTTTAATGGCCACCTGAGTGCCTTCCCCGCAATCGATCATCAGACTACTGCCGTTATAACGGGTCATCAGTGCGGTAAGCCATCTGCGTGGCAGCGGCATCATTCCTCCGCAGCCAAGTAAACAAACATCTAACATATTTTTCCTCTTTTCCTGTTCTGTGGCAAAGTTTAGCATACTTATCCCGTACAGACAAGTACCTCTCCCGGGTAAGCCTATTCAGAAACTGCGGTGCGTGTCATAAGAACAGCATCCTCTGTGGGGTCTGTATAATATCCCTTTCGCAGGCCATCCCGCACAAATCCCTGACGTTCATAAAGCCGAATCGCAGTCTCATTTCCTGCCCGGACCTCCAGATGGATCATGGTGATCCCACGCTCTTCTGCCAGACGGATCATACTTTCCATAAGGAAATTTCCGATTCCCTCTCTCTGACGGTCTCTGCGGACAGCCACATTGGTCACATCCCCCTCATCCAGCACCGTAAGAAGACCACAATATCCCAGGATCCGGTCCTTTTCTTCCACAACAAGAAACATCCCGTTCTCTTTCATAAGAAATGTCAGAAATCCCTCTTTTGTCCAGGGGATTGAAAAAAGTTCCTCTTCGATCTCCATAACCTGATCCAGATCATCCACAAGCATTTCTCTTAAGATCATGCGTTTTCCCCTTCTGATCCTTTTTTCAGTTTCTGGGCACGCTCCCGCTCAGCCTGTGAAACACGGAGATAATCCGGTTTGTGCTCAGCCGCTGTCTCGGTTCTGCCTTCTTTATAATAAAGGACACCAAGTGCACCTACAGCACCTGCTCTTTGTCTGGAAAGATGGGCCGGTGCAAAAGAAAACGGTACGGTAAGCTTATCTGCGATGATATCTTTAAATACCGGGACTCCGTCTCCGAGGAATGTTACGGCTTCTCCCATCTCATTCAGCATGGAAAGAAGCTCCTCAATTCCCACTGCCATCTGATCCTTTACCGTCATGAGCCTGTGATCCTCGTAACGATAGATTCCCGTATAAACCTGCTTTCTTCTGGCATCCATGATCGGACAGATCAGTCCGTTTACATCATAGAGATTATAGGCCAGTGCCTCCACAGTCGGAATCCCGACCAGTGGTTTGTCAAGGGCAAGTCCAAGTCCCTTGGCTGTGGCAGAGCCAATACGGAGTCCGGTAAAAGAGCCCGGTCCCTTGGCTACCGCAATAGCGTCAATCGTCTTCAGATCCAGCTCTGTCATCTTCACGATCTCATCCAGCATGGGAAGAAGAGTCTGGGAATGTGTTTTCTTATAATTAACTGTATATTCCGCTACCAGTGTATCGTCCTCCACAACGGCTACGGATGCCACGATTCCGGAACTGTCCAGTGCCAAAACTCTCATTCTGTCTTTTCTCCTCTCTCCTCAATGGTGATCTTTCTGTATTCAAAGCCCTTCTCAAGATCTTTTTCAATGGTAACTTCGATCCTTTTTTCCGGCAGGATCTCCTCAATGAGTTCCGCCCATTCGATCAGACAGATTCCCTGCCCGAAAAAATAATCATCGTATCCGATCTCTTCCATTTCTTCCAGATCCCCGATACGATATACATCAAAATGATAAAATGGCAGACGTCCGTCTTCATATTCCTGGATAATGGTAAACGTAGGGCTGTTTACAGGTTCTGTAATTCCAAGACCTGCTGCCACTCCCTGTGTGAACACGGTTTTTCCAACTCCCAGATCGCCTGTCAGTGTGTAGATCTGTCCCGGCTTCGCATTCATTCCGATCGTCCTTCCGACCTCGAATGTTTCCTCAGGATCATGCGTTTCTATGACCATATTTTCCACCTTTTTCTTGCACAATTATTCTTTGCATATTATAATAGAGCGAACAGCGAAATACAATACTTTTTGAAAAGGAGTGCGAAAACTATGGCAAATCCTATCGTTACCATCACAATGGATAATGGCGATGTAATGAAAGCGGAATTATATCCGGAAGTTGCCCCGAACACAGTAAATAACTTCATCAGCCTTGTAAAAAAAGGCTTTTATGACGGCCTGATCTTCCACCGTGTCATCAACGGTTTTATGATCCAGGGCGGATGCCCGGACGGAACTGGTATGGGTGGCCCGGGATACAGCATCAAGGGTGAGTTCTCCCAGAACCGTTTCAAAAACGACCTGAAGCATACACCAGGTGTTCTCTCCATGGCAAGAGCCATGAATCCAAACTCTGGCGGAAGCCAGTTCTTTATCATGCACAAGGCTGCTCCGCATCTCGACGGAAGCTATGCTGCATTCGGTCAGATCATTGAGGGTATGGATGTTGTAAATGCTATCGCAGAGACAGACACGGACTACAGTGACCGTCCTCTTGACGAGCAGAAGATCAGCTCCATGACTGTTGATACCTTTGGTGTGGATTATCCGGAACCGGAGAAATGCTGACAGGAATAATTTTCTGAAATAAAAAAGCCCCGCGAAGAGCAGACTGTAACGCAGATCCTCTGCCCTCTTCCCGGGGTATTTTTATACTGACATTCTCTTTTCTTTTACTTTTCGAAGGTCTTCACTTCTCCGTTTACTTTCGCAAAATACAGTTCTGCATCCTTCTCAAGTCCGGCTCTTCCGTTTGTTCCTTCTGTGATCGCCTTCTTCACCTCTTCGACCTGATCATCCGGCACAAGAAGCTTCAGGACAACCTTGTCGGTATATTCGGAATCCAGGATCGGCAAGCTTCTTTCTCCTGCGATATACTGGATCTTTCCGATCCCTGTGTAATCCGTCGTCACCTGAAGAGAGATCCCATGATGCTTCTCAATGACGGTACTTGCCGCCAGTCCTGCCTGGACTGCACCGGAATATGCCCGCACAAGCCCTCCTGTCCCAAGAAGGACACCTCCAAAATATCTGGTCACCACAATGGCCGCATTATAGATCCCGGCTCCCAGAAGCACATCCAGCATAGGCCTTCCGGCTGTTCCGGATGGTTCTCCGTCATCACTGCAGCGGGTGGCTTCCCGGTTCATCCCTACGGAATATACATAGCAGTTATGACGTGCATCCCAGTATTTTTTTTTCATTTCTTCGATAAAGGCAAGGGCCTCTTCTTCTGTTTCCACAGGACGGACGGTTGCGATGAAACGGGATTTTTTTTCCACAAGTTCGCCTTCGCCGCCTTCGTATATGGTTTTATAATGTTCCAGCATGGTTTACGCCTCCGTTATCTATATCCAACCCTCTGTTTCAGGCAGAGTTTTCTTTATTGTATAATAATTATCTTCATTGCACAATGTATAAGATATCATGAATTGTGAAATTTTTTTTAAGGCTTTATTTGGCATCTCATATTTGTTATAATGAAACGGATTATAAAGGAGGAATATTATGAACTACGGAAAAAGATCCACTTCCAAGAAGCGGAATGCTCTGATCTCCCGTACTTCCATGCTGGAAAAAAGAGCACATGTTTCGTTTATCCGGGTTTTATTTACAGCTCTGATCGCAGTCTGCGTCATGATTGTCTGCCTTGGTATCGGCTCCTTCCGGGGCGTGATCGCCGGAGCACCTGACGTCAACGATGTGGATATTTCACCTCTCGGATATGCAACCTTCCTGTATGATGACCAGGGAACACAGATCCGACAGCTTTCAGCCCCTACATCCAACCGTCTTCCGGTCTCCCTGGACCAGATCCCGGTCAGTCTGCAGCATGCAGTGGTAGCCATTGAGGATGAGCGTTTTTATGAACATAACGGTATTGATGTCCGCGGTATCGCACGTGCCGGAATGAAGGCGATCACCACCGGTAACTTTTCCGAAGGTGCCAGTACCATCACACAGCAGCTTCTGAAGAATAATGTTTTCACTGACTGGACCAACGAATCCACACAGCTGGAACGTTTCACACGTAAGTTCCAGGAGCAGTACCTTGCTGTACAGATTGAAAAAAAATATAACAAAAATGTGATTCTTGAGAATTATCTGAATACCATTAACCTGGGTGCAGGTTCCTACGGTGTACAGGCCGCTTCCAAAAAATACTTTAACAAAGACGTATGGGATCTGAATCTTTCTGAATGTGCCACCCTTGCCGGCATCACGCAGAACCCTACCAAATTCAATCCGATCACCAATCCAAAAGCAAACTCCAAGAGACGGAAGGAAGTCCTGGATCACATGCTGGATCAGAATTACATCTCACAGGATGAATATAATGCAGCACTGAATGATGACGTTTATTCCCGTATCCAGGCCGCACAGCTTGAGAACACCGAAGAAGAAAGTACCGTTTACACGTATTTCGAAGATGAGGTTACCAATCAGGTCATCAGCGACCTGATGAACATTAAAGGATATACCAAGACACAGGCTACCAATCTTCTTTACAGCGGTGGTCTGAAGATCATGACAACCCTGGATTCCAACATGCAGCAGATCCTTGATGAGGAATATGCAAACCCTGATAACTATCCGGCCAATGTTCAGTATGAACTGGATTATGCACTGACTGTACAAAGCCCGGATGGAAAACAGACAAACTACAGCAAAGAAATGCTGCAGCTGTATTTCCGTGATCAGGATCCGGAATTTGATCTTCTCTTTGATTCTCCTGAGGAAGGTCAGCAGTATGTGGATCAGTACAAGGCCAACATCCTGGCAGACGGAAGCACCGTAGTATCTGAGCGTGTAAACTTTGCGCCACAGCCACAGTCTTCCATGACTGTCATTGACCAGCATACCGGTTACGTAAAAGCCCTGATCGGAGGCCGTGGCGAAAAAACAGCCAGCCTGACCCTGAACCGTGCCACTGATACGACCAGACAGCCTGGTTCTACCTTTAAGATCGTTTCCACCTATGCACCTGCGTTGAACGAAAAAGGCGATACACTTGCTACAACCTTTATGGATGAGCCTTACAAATACCCGGACGGATCTCCTGTCAACAACGCCTCAAGAAGCTACGGCGGCGAGACCACCATCCGCAAAGCGATCCAGAATTCCATCAACGTTGTAGCTGTTAAATGCCTGGAGCAGGTTACCCCGGCTCTCGGCCTTAAATATCTGGATGATTTCGGTTTCACCACACTAGCTCACGGAACTGAGGCAGATAAAGATGCCAACGGAAATATCTGGAGTGACGCCAACCTGGCTACTGCTCTTGGCGGTATCACCAAAGGTGTCAAGAACGTGGAACTTTGTGCTGCATATGCAGCCATTGCTAATGGCGGGAACTATATCAAACCGATCTATTATACACAGATCCTTGATCATGACGGAAATGTTCTGATCGAGAACTCCTCCGTTTCCAGATCTGTGATCAAAGACAGTACCGCTTATCTTCTTACAAGCGCCATGGAAGACGTTGTAAAAAAAGGTACCGGTACCGCCTGCCAGCTGGACAATATGACTGTAGCCGGAAAAACAGGTACTACAGAGGACTACAATGACCTGTGGTTCGTAGGTTACACACCGTACTACACCTGTGCAGTATGGTCCGGCTATGACAACAACGAAAAAATTCCGGAAGATGCCCGTAACTTCCACAAAAACCTCTGGAAAAAGGTTATGACCCGTATCCACGAGGGCCTGGAGGACAGAGATTTCGATATGCCTTCCAGTGTGGAAAAAGCCAGTGTCTGCGCAGAAACCGGTCTTCTTCCCAGATCCGGATGCCCGACTATCACAGAGTATTTTGATATCTCCAGTCTTCCCACCGAATACTGTGATCAGCATTTCTACGGCAGCAGCGATTACGATGAAAAGGACTATTATTCTAACGAAGATACGGACGCCGATACCGATGCAGCAGCTGAAGCGATCCCAAGCGCAGCTCCGGACAGTACTGACAGTACTGACGGCACCGACACTGACAATACTGACAATTCCGATGACGGTTCCGATAATACCGGTGATGATACTGACAATTCCGGAACCGACGACAACACCGGTGGTGATGACGGCAGCTATGATAACAGCGGTGATACCGGTGGCGATGACACCGGCGAAGATCCGGTAGAATATTATGAATGATCTCCATTATAAGTATCTTTCATAAGCTAGATAATAGTCAAGCATGGATGTTTATCCAAGCTTGGCTATTATTTTATTCGAAAAGATTTGGTTCAGTACCTTTGCCATTCTCCAGTAACCTTTTCTGCTACATGCAAGTTCTTTTGCTTTCCAATGTTTAAGTCCTAGCGCTTTAAGCATTCGGTACTTTGTTTTGATTTTCTTCCATTGTTTCCAATAGACCATTCTGATTCTGCGCCTTGCCCATTCATCTGTTTCTTTGAGAAGCTTCTTCATGTTCGCAAGTTTGAAGTAATTTACCCATCCTCGCACGAATTGTTGATATTTTTCTTCTCTTTTGGCGTTGCTCATGCCATTATTTCTGTCTGTTAGTTCTCTGATTTTATTCTTCATCTTGGTGGCTGACTTTGGGTGTACTCTCAATCTGCATTTCCCCTTGTATCTATAAAAGGTATATCCAAGGTATTTGACTTTATTGATGTGAGCCACCTCTGTTTTCTTCCGATTTACTTTGAGGAATAGTTTTCCTTCTATAAACGGAATAATGTTTTTCAAGGTTCTTTCTGCACTTTTTCTGCTTTTGCAAAAACTCATACAGTCCAGTATAAATCGGATGCAGAGTGGTTCTATGAACATCTGAAACATAGAATGGGACACTTTGGATTAATCCTTGAAGAAGAAAAGAGCCGTCTGATAGAGTTCGGGCGTTATGCAAAAGAAAGATGCAGCAAAGCCGGATGCGGGAAAGCCGCACGTCCGGAATTCTGTGAGGGGTGTACGACCGTAAGGGGTGCACCTACTCGACCCGAGTATTGTAGTTCCTTTTTTGTTTTCTGAAAGATAGCTTCCACTCACATTGGAAACCTTACTGTTCTTGAGCATCTTCTCCATAATATAAGCGCTGTTGGTCAGTACGGAAATTTTCAATCGTAAACACAAAACTCAAGCGCATATTCGCAATTGAAATACGGAATTTACCTGATTCGAAAAACATCAAAGAATGATTTCTTTTCATATCACCCAAATAGAATATTACGGAATCATTTTTCATAATATGTAAAAAACACATCGTCAAAATCACCGATGTGTTTTTCGTGGCAAGGGTTCGTTATTATTTTACTGTGCGTCCTGTACATCCTGAACTGTTTTCAGTTCGTCTGCCGGATCTGCACCTGCTGCTACATTCTGCATAGCTACCTGAATTGCAGTTTCTACTTCACTGTTGGAAAGTTTTCTGTTTCCTACTGCATTGGATACATAGCTGTTTACTTCATCAATTGACAGCTGCTGAAGTTCTCCGTCAACAGTTCCTGTATAGGAATTCTTCATAAGTTGTCGGAACTTTTTCAATTCCACACTCATCCATTAAAGTTTTGTTATATCAATCATAAATGCTGGTACTATAAAACTGCCATAAAAGCTGGAACCGAGAAAATTCATTTCAAGCCAGACAGTGATTCACTTCCTTGTGAGCCTTAAACACTCATTCTTACAAATAAAGGCTTCTTTTCGATGAAAAAAGGCATCCTGCCCTTTATCAGAGCAAAATGCCTTTTTCTGTAATCTGATTTATTCTTTTTCCGTCTTCAGCATCTCCTCCATCGTATGCCACCCCAGCACCGCACATTTCACTCTGGCTGGCATATGGGAAATGTCTTTCAGTACAGAGGCTTCTTCGAGCTGATCCATTTCCTCATCTGTCACTTCGCCCTTGATCATGCGGAGAAAAATTTCCGCAAGTTTCATAGCTTCTTCTTCCGATTTCCCGATGATCAGATCCAGCATCATATCCGCGGATGCCTGGGAAATGGCACATCCGTCACCGACAAAAGCACCATCTGTGATCCTGCCATCTTCCACCTTAAGTTTCAGCCAGATATCGTCTCCACAGCTTGGATTTACGCCTTCCAGTACAAGGTTCGCGTCCGGTAGGTCATGTTTGTGCCCCGGATGAAGATTGTGATCCGTCAGAATTTCATTATAAAAAGTATTACTCGGCATATCCCATTTTCCTCCTGATCTCTTTCAGACTTTCTGTAAATTTCACGATTTCCTCTTCTGTATTATAAAACATCAGGCTGGCTCTTGTGGAGGCCATCACGCCCAGATGTCTCAGAAGCGGCTGTGCACAGTGATGTCCTGCCCGCACTGCGATATGATCTGCATCCAGAATGGCTGCAATATCGTGAGGATGAACACCGTCAACTGTAAAGGTAATAATCCCATGATGCTGCTCTGGATTTTCCTGTCCCATAATGTGTACAAAAGGAATCTCTCTGATCTTCTCCATTGCCAGTGCAGTAAGCGCATCCTCTCTCTTCTGAATCTGTTCAAAACCAATATTTTCTATATAATCAATGGCTGTTGCCAGCCCGGCTGCGCCACCAGCGTTCACGGTGCCTGCCTCGAATTTATGCGGAAGCTGTGCGAAAACAGCACCATCCCTGCTTACTGATTCAATCATTTCACCGCCGGTAAGAAACGGAGGCATTTTTTCCAGATATTCCCTTTTTCCATAGAGAACTCCGATTCCCATAGGTCCCAGCATCTTATGTCCGGAAAATGCCAGAAAATCCACATCCAGTTCCTGTACATCCACAGGCATATGCGGAACACTCTGCGCTCCATCTGCCACGATCACAATTCCCTTCTCATGGCAGATTTTTGCAAAAGCCCGGATATCGTTTCTGACACCCAGAACATTGGACACCTGCGTAACTGCCACAAGTTTCGTCTTATCTGTGATGGCATTTCGCAGATCTTCTTCTGTAATTCTTCCCTGCCGGTCACACTCCAGATATTTTACCACCGCACCTGTTCGCTTGGCTGCCTGCTGCCATGGAAGCATATCACTGTGATGTTCCATAATGCTTACCAGAATTTCATCTCCCGGCTGAAATGCCATCAGTCCATAGCTGTATGCAACCAGATTCAGGCTTTCTGTTGCATTTCTTGTAAAAATAATCTCTTCTGTGCTTTTTGCATGAATAAACTGACGGACTTTTTCTCTGGCAGCCTCATATTTCTCTGTTGCATTCTGCGCAGTCTCATAGAGTCCACGCAGCGGATTTGCATTACAGTTTTCATAAAAATCTGTAACCGCCCGGATCACACTGTATGGTTTCTGGGAAGTGGCAGAACTGTCCAGATAAATCAGATTCTGATTCTGCAGCATGGGAAAATCTTTTCTTATTTTCTGGACATCCAGTTCCTGTATCATTCTTCTCGTTCTCCTTCCAGATACTCCTGAACTTTCTTCTTCATCTCTTCATCAGAAATTTTATGACAGATACTGTCAATCCTTGCCTGTGCCATCATCGCATAAACAGCCTCTTCGCTGATTCCTCTTGACTCCAGATAAAGCAGCAGTTCTTCATCCAGCTTTCCGATGGTTGCGCCATGATTTCCTTCCACATCCTCCTCATTGCAGAGGATCAACGGAATGGTCTGATTCACAATGGTATCATCCAGAAGAAGCACATCTTCTTTTTCATTTCCCACAGAACCTGCACAGCCTTTCTGAAAATCAATGGTTCCTCTGAATATCTTGACTGCCTTTCCACTGAGCACACCGGCAGCATCCATTCGGCTGTTTGTCTTTTTACCGGTATGAACAGCTTCCAGATTCATATCCAGACGGCTCTCCCCGCCAAGCAGATATCCAATATCTGACTCCAGATCACTGCTTTCACCTCTGAGTGCTGTGCGGTTTCCCAGATATGTATCTTTTCCGCCAAGGACAAGCTGAATTGTTTCCACTCTTGCATTCTTTTCACAGTCTGCGCCAAAATCATCCAGAAATGTCATCTTACTTCCAAGACGCTGAACCTGGATCAGATGAAGCACCGCATTTTCCTCTGCATAAATTTTCGTCTGTATGGCTGCGGTTCCTTCAGTTTCCTTTTCTGATGTAAAATCCATGACCACTGTCAGCTCACTGTCCGGCAGCATATGAATCCCGATGCGGTTCATGGTTCTGCTCTTATCCTGATAAGAAAACATGAGTCTGAGTGGCTGGCTTTCTTTTTTCCCTGATTTGGATGTGAAAACCTGCCATTCCAGACTTCCTGCATCTGCAAATGCATCCATCTCTGTTCCCATGCCTGTTTTTATCTGAGAAAGATTCCTTTTCTTCTGTGCACAGTCTTCTGCTGTTTCAATCTGAGTTTCTGATTTGACCTGAGTTTCTGGTTTGATCAGGTTTTCCATTCTGCATTCTGTCTCTGTTACAGTTTCTGGCCTGTCTGCTTTTACGGTTCCTCTTTCCGTAATGATTTCTTCTTTCAGAACGGTTCCGTTCATATGAAGCCAGTTCCAGGTCTTCGCAGGCAACGGATTTATTTTCATTTCAAAATTCTGACTCATGATACCTTTTCCTCCCTTCTGCTGTTTCATCCATGCTTTATCCAATGCTGCCTTTCATCTCCAACCGGATCAGATTGTTCATCTCAACCGCATATTCCAGTGGCAGTTCCCTGGATACATTGTCTGCAAATCCACTGACGATCAGTGCTCTTGCTTCTTCCTCGGAAATACCTCTCGACATCAGATAAAAAACTGCCTCATCGCTGATCCTGCCGATCTTTGCTTCATGACCGATATCTGCATCCTGTGTACGGATATCCATGGCCGGAATCGTATCTGATCTGGAAATATCATCCAGCATCAATGACTGACAGGATACGGAAGATTTGCTTCCTTTTGCCTTTCTGTTTACAACTACAGAACTTCTGAATGTGCTGATGCCTCCATCCTTGGAAATCGACCTTGTATTCATATAGGAAGAAGTGTTCGGTGCATTATGGACAATCTTCGCTCCGGTGTCCAGGTTCTGTCCTTTTCCCGCAAAGGTGACACCGGTAAACTCTGCCCTTGCCCCCTCCCCGTTGAGAATACTCATCGGATACAGATAGGATACATGAGAACCAAAGGAACCGGATATCCACTCAATCGTTCCGCCTTCTTCTACTTTTGCTCTCTTTGTATTCAGGTTGTACATATTTTTCGACCAGTTCTCAATAGTGGAATAACGAAGGGTTGCATTTTTTCCCACATACAGTTCCACGCATCCGGCATGAAGATTTGCCACATTGTATTTCGGTGCAGAGCAGCCTTCAATAAAATGAAGATAAGCACCTTCATCTACAATGATCAGTGTATGTTCAAACTGTCCGGCTCCCGGTGCATTGAGTCTGAAATAAGACTGCAGCGGAATCTCCACAGAAACACCCGGCGGCACATAAACAAAGGAACCTCCTGACCATACTGCTCCGTGAAGTGCTGCAAATTTATGATCCTGCGGCGGCACAAGTTTCATAAAGTGTTTCCGAACCATGTCTGCGTACGGACCGGTCAGCGCACTTTCCATATCTGTATAGACAACACCCTGTGCAGCAACCTCTGCTTTTACATTGTGGTAAACAAGTTCCGAATCATACTGCGCGCCCACACCGGCCAGAGATTTTCTTTCTGCCTGGGGAATTCCAAGCTTCTCGAACGTATCTTTGATGTCTTCCGGCACATCTGACCATTTTGCACTCATATGAGTATTCGGTCTTACATAAGTTACAATGTTGTTCATATCCAGACCTTCGATAGACGGACCCCAGTCCGGAACTTTCATCTCATTATAAATCTGAAGAGAATGAAGTCTGAAGTTCTGCATCCATACAGGATCATGCTTTTCTTCTGAAATTTTTGCTACAATGGCAGGAGTCAGACCTTCATCCACACGGTAAGCGTCTTTTTCTTCATTGCGAAAGTCATACATACTTCTGTCTATATCTTCCACATATGTTTTCTCTTTCAAAGCCCGTGCCTCCTTTACTGCTGGATATATTTCTCAAAACCATTGGTGTTGATCTCATCCACAAGGGAACTGTCACCGGAAGCAACCATCTTTCCGTCTGCAAGGATATGGGTTGCATCCACATGAAGTGCCTCCAGAATCCTGGTGCTGTGGGTAATGATCAGAAGTGCTCCGTTTTTATTTTTCTGATATTCTTCCACACCTCTGGATACTGTGCGGACCGCATCCACATCCAGACCGGAATCTGTCTCATCCAGAATGGCAAGGGATGGTTTTAACATAAGAAGCTGGAGAATTTCTGCTTTCTTTTTTTCACCGCCGGAGAATCCTACATTCAGGTCACGGTCTGCATATTCCTCATCCATCTGAAGGATATCCATCGCTTTTTTCAGCTCCTTACGAAAGTTCCAGAGTCTGATACGGCTTCCGGTTCTCTGCTCCAGTGCTGTACGGATAAAATTTCCAAGCGTAATACCCGGAACTTCGATCGGGTTCTGGAAAGAAAGGAAGATTCCATCTCCGGCTCTTTCTGCCGGAGATTCTTCTGTAATATCCTTACCGTTAAAAAAGATATGTCCATCTGTGATCTCATATCTCGGATTTCCCATTAACGCATATCCAAGCGTTGATTTTCCGGCACCGTTGGGTCCCATCAGTACATGGGTTTCCCCTTTATTTAAATTTAAATCCACATTGTGGAGAATTTCTTTATCTTCTACTTTTACGGATAAATCTTTAATCTGTAATAACTGAGCTGACATAATCATCCTCCCTTTCTCCTGTCAGGCGGATAAAAAATCCGCTGCTCTGTTTCATGGGTTGTTTTAACCCCCAGTATTTTACTGTGATTTAATTATATGAGACTAACTTTTGTTTTTCCAGTGTGAAATTGCACAAAAATCGTTTTGTTTTTTCGCCCTGTTCTGTGCACATAAGAAAAAGTTTCTGCATATAGGAAAATGGAAAAACAAATTCTCCACAGCAAGAAAGGCACCCCACCCTGCTGCCAGGATAAAATGCCTTTCACTTCGATTAATTCATTGCTTTACTGTCAGATTCCATATTTATAGTGATCCTCTAAAATAACGCATCTTAATCCAGTCCATCAGAGGGTGAAATCCTGCGTCAGATATCTTTGCCGCCATAAGCTGTTCGCTGGCAAACATGATTCTGTTCATCATTGTTGTGCAGACTGGTGTAAATAAAGCATAGAACAGGAAGTCAAGAACTGTTTCTTCATAAGAAATCTGTCCGCTGAGTCCGGAAAGAATGATCGTTGCAGCCGGGATCAGCAGGACGAAAGTGCTGTTTAATGCTACGGTAAATCCAGTCATCGGGATTCGGCATTTCAGCGCATATCCGGAAGCAAATTTCTCGTACTCTGTGATCGCATGGAAATATGGAAAATGATTTCTTCTTCATCGCAGAACCAATGGATAAATCCCCTGCCGACAAATAGCAGCAACTGTTTTCTCCAAAACTGCATTCATATCTTCCAATATAGCAGTGGTTAATCTCGATAATGTTCTTCGCAGTCACCTGATCCTGATTGCAGTATGCTAGGCGTATGTCATTATAGTACAGTTCAATGCCATTAAATACCTGATATACCGTGATCTGTCCGTTTCCGGTCCCATTGGATAGCTGGTATACTCTGCAATCTGCCTTTAAAGCATCATCACCTTCTAATGCTTCACCGTACAGTTTTTTGCCATCCAGTTTCTCAGGTAGATTTCCCTGATTTAACAATATATCTATTGCATTAGAAAGCACTTGCTTTTTTACTCCTGACATATGGCTTCTCCTTCTCGGTTTGTTATATCTAACTTATTTCAAGTATATTGAACAAAGCACATTTCGTCAAGAAATTACTTCAGATGCCAAAAGGGACACATCGGCGATATGTCTCATCTGCCAATGTGCCCTCTTTATTTAATCAAATCAAGCAATTAGTGAAGCGGTTGATTTTATCCGCTTGACTAATTAAAAGTCAACCTCTGTACCATAATATGTGCATGTAAGAAGTTTCTCCATATTTGCAGGATCGATTGCTCTCGGGTTGGAGCCTGTACATGCATCACCAACTGCAAGCTCTGCGATTTTGGCAACTTTTTCTTTAAATTCTTCTTCCTGGATTCCGAAGTCTTTTAATGTCTTTGGAATGTTCAATCTTACATTAAACTCGTCAATCTTCTCGCAGAGGCTGTTGATCAGTGCCTGCTGGCATGTTCCTTCCAGTCCCATTCTTCTTGCAATCTCAGCATAACGTTCTGCTGCTACAGGATCTTTTGCATTGTACTTGATTACATATGGAAGATAAATTGCGTTTGCGCATCCGTGCGGAATATGTCCTGTAGAGAATGCTGCACCTGTCTTATGCGCCATGGAATGTACAATACCAAGCAGTGCATTGGAGAATGCCATTCCTGCCAGACACTGTGCATAATGCATCTGCTCACGTGCTTCCATATTCTTATTATAAGATGCCGGCAGATATGCCAGAACCATCTCGATTGCCTGCAGTGCAAGCGGGTCTGTATACGGACAGTGAAGCGTAGAAACATATGCTTCAATTGCATGTGTTAATGCATCCATACCTGTATATGCTACCTGTTTTACAGGAAGTCCCTCAACCAGTTCCGGATCAACAATTGCTACATCCGGTGTGATGTTGAAATCTGCCAGAGGATATTTAATCCCTGTATGATAGTCTGTGATTACGGAAAAAGCAGTAACTTCTGTAGCAGTTCCTGATGTAGATGGAATTGCTGCAAATTTTGCTTTCTGCCTTAATTCAGGGAAACCAAATGGTGTGATAAGATTTTCAAATTTTGTATCCGGATATTCATAGAATGTCCACATTGCCTTCGCTGCATCGATTGGGGATCCGCCGCCCATCGCTACGATCCAGTCCGGCTGGAATTCCTGCATTATCTTTGCACCTTTCATAACAGTTTCTACTGACGGATCCGGTTCAACACCTTCAATCAGCTGAACTTCCATTCCGCCTTCTTTTAAATAATTAACTGCTTTGTCCAGGAATCCCTGACGTTTCATTGAGCCGCCGCCTACAACAAGAACTGCTTTCTTTCCTTTTAAGTTCTTTAATTCTGCGAGACATCCTTTTCCATGATAAATGTCTCTTGGTAATGTAAATCTTGCCATTGCTGTTATCTCCTTAAAAAATTATGTCTGTTTACATGTTACTGCAGAAGGCACTCACTGCTTCTGTTCGCTTGCATTATATCATTGTTAATTTTATAACGCAATAGTTTTTTGAATCATTTTCATTTTTGATATTTTTTATCGTTTTTCCTATATTATCATCATATATTTACTGTTTTTTTATTATATGTCTATTACCTCTCTAGGGCGGATTAGGGACTTTCACCCATTAGAAACGTGCGCCGCAAGGCGCACTATAAAAAAAGTGGTTTCCTGAAATATGGAAACCACTTTTTTACTTTTAATAACTTCTTACTGTCTCGCAGTTTATCAGTTCAGGCAAGTTCCACCCACCGCTTATTACTTTTCGCATTTGAAGCAGGAGACTTCCCTGGTTCGGTTAAAGTACCATCCTGGCTGCACCGTAGATTCCTGCATCATTGCCAAGTGTCGCGATCACGATAGGAGTATCCTTGCAGGATTCAAAAGCATACTCTCTGTAATATTTCCGGATACAGTCAATAAGCGGCTGTCCGGCCTTGGAAACTCCTCCGCCGATAACAATGGTCTCCGGATCTGTCACACAGCAAATAATGGCAAGAGCACCACCCAGCTGCTCTCCGACCTTTTCCATGGTTGCTGCAGCTACCGGATCATTCTCCTTAAATGCGTCCAGAACTGCTTTTGCTGAAATCTCTCCGGCATCTCTGAGAACACTGTTCTCACCGGAAGCTGCAAGCTCTTTTTTTGCCATGCGGACAATTCCGGTCGCAGAAGCATACTGTTCCAGACAGCCCCTGTTTCCGCAGTTGCAGGATTCTGTTTCATGATGATCCACATTGGCATGTCCGATCTCACCGCCAGCTCCGTGATGTCCGGTCACGATCTTTCCGTCAACAATGATACCACCGCCTACACCTGTTCCAAGTGTGACCATGATCACATCGGAGGAGCCTGCTGCAGCACCCTTCCATGCCTCTCCCAATGCCGCTACATTGGCGTCATTTCCGGCTTCCGCATGAAGACCTGTAAGTTCTTCCATCTCTCCCACAACGTTCTTATATCCCCAGAAGAGATTTACTGCACGTGATACTTCGCCTTTGGAGTTTACCGGTCCCGGAACACCGATCCCGACGCCTTCCACCTCCTCTTTGGAGATACCCTTTTCTTCCATCTTGGCATTTACTGCTGCTGCCACATCAGGAAGGATCTGATCTCCATTGTTTTCTTTACGGGTTGGAATCTCCCATTTCTCAACAAGAGTACCATCCGTGCGGAAAAGACCGCATTTTACAGTTGTTCCACCTACATCGATCCCAAAACAATATGTTCCCATTTCTTACCCTCTCTTATTCTTCGTCATCCGGATTTTCTCTTTTTTTCGCAAGATTTGCCTGTACACGCTTGTACAGAGCCTCTGCCGCATTGTATCCCATCTTCTTCTGTCTGTGGTTGACAGCCGCTGCCTCAACGATGATCGCCAGGTTACGGCCCGGACGGATCGGAAGAGAATGGCATACTACCTTATTTCCAAGGTACTCTGTATACTCCTCATGCAGTCCAAGACGATCGTATTCCTTGTCTCTGTCCCACTCCTCAAGCTTGATCACAAGATCGATGGACTGGGTATCCTTAACGCTCTCAACACCGAACAGTGTTTTTACATCGATGATACCGATACCACGAAGTTCGATAAAGTGACGTGTGATATCCGGCGCAGATCCCACCAGTGTTACGTCACTGACCTTACGGATCTCAACAACATCATCACTGACAAGACGATGACCTCTCTTGATCAGCTCCAGGGCTGCCTCACTCTTACCGATACCGCTCTCACCTGTGATCAGGATTCCCTCGCCGTAAACATCAACCAGCACACCATGAATAGAAATACATGGTGCAAGCTGCACGCCCAGCCAGCGGATGATCTCTGACATAAAACTGGAAGTTGTTCTTTCTGTCACGAATGTCGGAACATTATATTTAACAGCCAGATCGATCATGTCCTGAGACGGACGGGTCATGGTACTGAAAATAACACATGGGATCTTGCTGGAAATGAAACGTTCATATTTAAAACGTCTCTCCTCCTCATTAAGCTGCATCAGATACGTATACTCTACATATCCGATGATCTGAACTCGTTCATTGGCAAAATGCTCCAGATATCCGGTAAGCTGAAGCGCAGGTCTGTTGATCTCCGCAGTCTTGATCACGATGCCTGACAGGTCGATCTCCGGAGTCAGATTATTAAGCTCCAGTTCCTGTACCATCTTTATCAACTGTACACCCTTCATACTTTTGTCTCCTTTTCGCTGAAAGTTTGCATTCTCACTGCCGTTTTACCGGGGCGTGAGACACCTTGTCTTTAATTATACACAATCACTGCTGAAACTGCAATGCAGCATCAGGATTTATGAAAAAATTCATAGACCTGACGGGCGCTTCTGGCATTCATGCTCTCTGTCTGTGCCAGTTCTTCCTCCGATGCATCCCGGATGTTTTCCACAGATTTAAATTTACGCAGAAGGGCTTTCCTCCTGGTATCACCGATCCCCGGGATATCATCCAGGATAGAATGGACCTGTTCCCTGCTCCTGAGGGAACGATGATATTCAATGGCAAACCGGTGGGCTTCATCCTGGATCCTGGTGATCAGGCGGAAGCCTTCGCCGGATGTATCAATAGGAATCTCCACATTGTTGAAATACAGGCCTCTCGTCCGATGATGATCATCCTTGACCATACCGCAGACCGGGATGCTTATCCCAAGCTCATTCAGCACCTTCAGAGCGATATTTACCTGCCCTCTTCCACCATCCATCAGGATCAGATCCGGAAGCCTTGCAAAGCTGTCAAATTCTCCGTTACTCTCATGAGTGAACCTTCGGGTCAGAACCTCTTCCATGCTGGCATAATCGTTGGGACCCTGTACCCATTTGATCTTGAACTTACGGTAATCACTGCGTTTGGGACGGCCTTTTTCATAAACCACCATGGATCCCACAGACTCAAAGCCACTGATATTTGAAATATCATAGGCTTCCATGCGCACTACATTTTTCAAGCCCAGCCATTCTTCCACCTCGTGAACAGCTCCGATGGTTCGTCCTTCCTCCCGCCTGATCCGTTCTCTGTCCTTGGCAAGTACCATACGGGCATTTTCCAGGGCAAGCTCTACCAGCTTTTCCTTGGTTCCCTTCTTCGGGACCCGGATGTGTACCTTCTGCTTTCTTCTTCCTGACAGCCACTCCTCGATGATATCTGCATCTTCGATCTCACTTTGCAGCATGATCTCAGATGGGATAAAAGGCGTTCCCGCATAAAACTGTTTCAGAAAGCTGGAAAGGACCTGCGCCTTTGTATCGCCCTTGGCCACACGGAGATAAAAATGATCTCTGCCGATCAGCCTGCCATCCCGGATAAAAAACACCTGGACAACCGCATCCTGATCCCTGAGGTCTTCACTGTCATCCATGGCTACTGCAATGATGTCTCTGTCTTCCTGCCCGTAGCCGGTGATCTTCTGCCGTTCCCCGATCTTCCGGATACTGCTGATCAGGTCCCGGTATTCCATGGCATCTTCGTAGCGCATTTCCTCCGAAGCTTTCTGCATTTTTTCCATCAGCTCACTAATGGCGTCCTGAAAATCTCCATTCAGAAATTTGATCACCTTATTGATATTCTTCCGGTATTCTTCCTGGCTGATATACCCCTGGCATGGTGCCTTGCACTGTTTCATATGATAGTACAGACAGGGCCGGTCCTTTCCGGTATCTCTCGGAAGACTGCGGTTGCAGGAGCGCACCTGATACAGCTTCCGCACCAGTTCGATCACGTCCTTTACTGCTCCGCCGCTTGTATAGGGGCCAAAATATCTTGCCTTGTCCTTTTTCATTCTCCTGGCAAAAAGCACTCTCGGGTATGGCTCATGAACTGTCACCTTAATAAACGGATAGCTCTTGTCATCTTTGAGCATGGTATTATATTTTGGACGATGTTCCTTGATAAGATTACACTCCAGCACAAGGGCTTCCAGCTCCGAATCCGTAATAATGTACTCAAATCTGGTAATATGTGTAACCATCCGTTCAATCTTGGCACCTTTGTTACGACTGCTCTGGAAATACTGGCGCACACGATTCTTAAGGCTTATGGCTTTTCCCACATAGATGATCTCGTCTTTCTCGCCATGCATGATGTAAACTCCCGGTTTTGCCGGAAGCTTCTTTAATTCTTCCTCGATTATGAACATACTTTATTCTCCTGTTTTACTATTACAGTAATAAGAAAACCGGGATTTCTCCCGGTTTTCTTATGATCTGTTTTATGCCTGTGATCCCGGCTTTTCTTCTGTTTCTGCATGATCGCTATCTGTTATCTGAGCAGATTCTTCTGTTTTCTCCGGTGCCTGCATATCCTCTGTCAGTTCCTGTCCGGATATCTCCGGTCTGAACTGAACCGATTCTGTACTTTTTGCAGCCTCGTTATTTTCCGCGATCATTTCAATATCCTGTTTATTGGACACTTCTTTTTCATCCTCGGAAAGTACCAGATCATCCAGATTCTCCGGGATATCCAGGCCCTGCTGAACTGCACGGAGGATCTTCATGAACTCTTTACCTGTAATGGTTTCCTTGCGGATCAGATATTCCGCGATCTTATCCATCTCTGTTCTGTGACTTCCAAGGATCCTCTTGGCTTCCTCATAGGAATGGTGGAGAAGCTTCATCACCTCATGATCGATCTCTGTTGCGGTATCATCACCACAGTTTAAAACTGCTCTTCCGCTGAGATACTGGTTCTCCTGTGTGGCAAGTCCCATCAGTCCGAACTTCTCAGACATACCATACTGTGTGATCATGGCTCTGGCCACCTTGGTAGCCTGCTCAATATCATTGGCAGCACCTGTAGTGACTGTGTCAAAAACGATCTCCTCTGCAGCACGTCCGCCAAGATAGCCTACCAGCATAGCTTCCAGCTCTTTCTTGGTGTTAAGATATTTTTCTTCCTCAGGTACCTGCATAACGTAACCCAGGGCTCCCATGGTACGGGGTACGATGGTGATCTTCTGTACAGGCTCCGCATCCTTCTGGAGTGCATTTACCAGTGCGTGTCCGACTTCATGGTAGGATACGATCCGGCGTTCCTGTTTGCTTAAGATACGGTCCTTCTTCTCTTTTCCCACCAGAACTACCTCTACGGATTCCTCCAGGTCCTTCTGTGATACAGCTTTACGTCCCTTCTTGACTGCAAGGATCGCAGCTTCATTGATCATATTGGCAAGATCAGAGCCTACCGCACCGGAAGTTGCAAGTGCAATAGCTTCAAAATCAACGGTGTCATCCAGAAGTACGTTCTTGGCATGTACCTTCAGGATATCCACCCTTCCTTTAAGATCCGGTCTGTCAACGATCACACGTCTGTCAAAACGTCCCGGACGGAGAAGAGCCGGATCAAGAACCTCCGGTCTGTTGGTCGCAGCAAGGATCAGAAGTCCCTTGGATGTATCAAAGCCATCCATCTCCGCAAGCAGCTGGTTCAATGTCTGCTCACGCTCATCATTTCCGCCGCCATAGTGGGAATCACGGCTTTTACCAATGGCATCGATCTCATCGATAAATACGATACAAGGAGCATTCTTCTTGGCTTCCTCGAAAAGGTCACGGACACGTGAGGCACCCACGCCCACAAACATCTCCACAAATTCCGAGCCGGAAAGAGAGAAGAACGGTACCTGCGCTTCACCTGCAACTGCCTTGGCAAGTAATGTCTTACCGGTTCCCGGAGGGCCTACAAGAAGTGCGCCCTTAGGCAGCTTGGCTCCGATGGCTGTGTATTTTCCGGGGTTGTGAAGAAAATCCACAACTTCCTGGAGAGATTCCTTGGCTTCATCCTGACCTGCCACATCCTTAAAGGAAACGCCCGTTTCCTGCTGCACATATGCCTTGGCTTTGCTCTTGCCTACGCCCATGCCCATGATCCCGCCGCTTTTGTTCATGCGGCGCATGGAGAACATCAGAAGTCCGAACAAAAGCAGTGTCGGCAGAACCACGCTCAGGATCATTGCAACAAACTCACCAAAAACATCCGGCGGATCGGTCTCAAACTTGATTCCCTTTCCTTCCAGTCTCTTGGTAAGTGCTGTACTGTCTTCGGTCTTCGTGGTGTAATAGCTCATATCCTCGTACTTGGAATTCTTTTTCTTGGGTACGATCGTCAATGTACTGGACTGGATCGTTACTTCCTTAACCTGGTCCTTATCCACCATATCGATAAATTTATCATAGGAGATCTCACTGCTGTTATCCTTCAGCATATTGGTAAACAACGCGAAGCACACCAGTGTGACCAGGAGGCATATCAGAAAAGCCAGAATCGACTGATGATTTTTACCTGATCCCTGCCTGGGATCTTTGTTGTCAGGTCGCTTCCCGTCCTGATCATTATTCAGTTGATTATTCATTTTTTTCCTCCTCTTGTCATTTCTTTATTATAAAGAGAAAAACCATATAAATCAACTGCGAGATTACAAAAATACCATCGAAAAAACACCGCGTTGGATATTGCCAGTGAACGTAAAGTTGTAGTATACTGTTCCCAGTGAATTGGAAAATTAAAGAGGAGAGGAAATCAGACAAATGAAAATAGGTTTTGATAATGACAAATATCTGAAAATGCAGTCAGAACACATCCGTGAAAGAATCGGTCAGTTCGGCAACAAGCTTTATCTTGAATTCGGCGGCAAACTGTTTGACGACTACCATGCATCCCGTGTTCTTCCGGGTTTTGAACCGGACAGCAAGCTCCGCATGCTGATGCAGCTTTCTGATCAGGCGGAGATCGTTATTGTTATCAGTGCCAATGACATTGACAAGAATAAAGTACGTGGCGATCTTGGGATCACCTATGACGAAGATGTACTCCGTCTTATGGATGAGTTTTCAAGCCGTGGCCTGTATGTGGGAAGCGTATGCATCACACAGTACTCCGGCCAGGAAAGTGCCGATCTCTTCAAAAAACGTCTGGAGAAACTGGGAATCCGTGTCTACAAGCTTTACCTGATCCCCGGCTATCCAAGCAACACTTCCTTTATTGTAAGTGACGAGGGTTATGGAAAGAATGATTATATTGAAACTACCAGACCTCTGGTCGTGATCACAGCACCGGGACCAGGAAGTGGAAAGATGGCAACCTGCCTTTCCCAGCTTTACCACGAATACAAACGGGGAGTAAAAGCCGGCTATGCAAAATTTGAGACCTTCCCGATCTGGAACCTTCCTCTGAAACATCCGGTAAACCTTGCCTACGAAGCTGCCACTGCGGATCTGAACGATGTCAACATGATCGACCCGTTCCATCTGGAGGCTTACGGCAAAACTACCGTCAACTACAACCGTGACGTAGAGGTTTTCCCTGTTGTACAGGCCATGTTTGAGAAGATCATGGGCAGCTGCCCTTATAAATCTCCGACAGATATGGGTGTCAACATGGCAGGTAACTGCATCGTTGACGATGAAGTATGCCAGGAGGCTTCCCGCCAGGAGATCATCCGCCGTTATTATAAGAGCATGAACGCTCTGGTTTCCGGCTCCGGCACAGAGAATGAGGTACGTAAGATCGAGCTTCTTCTCCAGCAGGCTCATGCAGAGATCACTGACCGTAGGGTTGTTCCGGCTGCCCTCGAAAAAGAAAAAGCAACCAATGGCCCTGCCGCCGCTATGGAACTTCCTGACGGAAAGATCGTATGCGGAAAAACCTCCGATCTTCTCGGCGCATCCGCTGCGCTTCTTCTCAATGCCCTGAAAGAGCTGGCAGGAATCGATCACGAACTTCATGTGATCTCTCCGGATGCCATCCATCCGATCCAGCAGCTGAAAACCAAATATCTTGGAAGCAAAAATCCACGTCTTCACATTGATGAGATCCTGATCGCCCTTTCCATGAGTGCCACAACCAGCGATGCCGCACGCCTTGCCCTGGAACAGATCCCGAATCTCCGTGGATGCCAGGCTCATACTTCCGTAATGCTTTCCGATGTGGATGTGATCAGCTTCCGTAAGCTTGGTGTTGAGCTTACCTGCGAAGCCAAGAAGGAACAGAAGAAAAACTATCAGAAAGACTGATTCTCTGATAACATACCTGCTGTATAAATAAAAAGCTATATAAGAAGCTCCGACCAGGACGATACATATATATGTCATCCCGGCCGGAGCTTTTTTATCTTATTTTTATCTTATTTCTGCGTTACTGTATCCGGATGCTGCTTCCCACACCTTCTCCGCCACATTGCTTGGTAACGATGATCTTATTGTCAATTCGTTCCTTCAGCTCGGAAACATGGGAAATAATTCCTACCAGGCGTCTGCCATCTGCAAGGCTGTTCAGCGCTTTTAATGCCTGCTCCAGAGATTCCTCATCCAGAGAACCGAATCCTTCATCCACAAACATGGAATCCAGCCGGATTCCCCCGGCTGAAGCCTGGATCTCATCGGAAAGTCCCAGCGCCAGGGATAACGATGCCTGGAAGGATTCCCCACCGGACAATGTCTTTACGCTTCGTTCCGTTCCGTTATAGTGATCAATGACATTCAGATCAAGACCTGCTTTTTCTTTCTGATTTTTGCTTTGTTCCTGGCGTTTCAGCTCGTACTGGCCGCTGCTCATGGTCATAAGACGGAGATTGGCTCTTCGCAGGATCCGGTCAAAATATGCCATCTGGATATAGGTTTCCAGCTCGATCTTTGCCTTTCCGTTCAGTTTTCCATTGGCTGTATCCGAAAGATTCCTGATCCATGCATATTCTTTTTCCGCTGTTGTCATTTCCTCCCGGCCCTTTTGCACTTTCTGAAAAATATCCTGGTTTCCACTCTGAACGGAAAAAAGCTCTTTTCTTTTTTCTGTGAGATCTGCTTTCCTCGCAGCAGTCTGTGCATGCTGTTCTCTGATCTCCGCTTCCGGAATCTCTCCGATCTCTTTTTTCTGCGCTTCAAAAGTCTCTATAGAGGAAGCTATCCTTTCTTTTTCTGACTGAAATCTCTGCAGCGTTTCTTTCACTTTTTTGCTGTTTTCCTTCAGTTCCCCATATTCCTGCTGCTTTTCCCTGATTTCTTTTTCCAGATCTTCTTTTCCTGCTTTCAAGGCTTCCGATTTCGTACTGTCCGCTTTACAGGACTTATCTTTTTCCGTTTCCAGACGGATCTGTCGGATCTCCTCTGCCGCATTTTGCTGCTGTTTCTGATTCTCGGATGCTTTCATACTCAGGCCTGCCTGCTCTCTGTCAAAGAAATTCTTTTTTTCCTGCAGCTCCTCTTTTTCTTTTTCAAGACGCTCCATGGCATTTTCCACTGTTTTCTTTCTTTTTGTATTTTCCTGGGCTTTCCTGATCTCTTTCTCACTTTCCGTCAGAAGATCCTCACACTGTTCCTGCGCTCTGTTTACCATGGAAGTCAGCTGTTTCCACACAGTCAGAAAATCCTCTGCCTGTCCGTTCCCGTTTTTATTTTTCTTATGGAATTCCTGAAACTCTTCCAGAAGCTCTTCTGCACTGGCTACGATCTGCCTCCAGGATGCATTGCTCTGTTCCTTTAAGCTTCCGGCTTGCAGGCTTTGATCTACAGAATCCTTCTCCATTTTATCCAGCCTGCTTTTCTCGTTATCCAGTGTTTTCTGGTCAACCGTCTGTTCTTCTGAAAGCATTCTGGGATGTGGATGGCTCAGAGAACCGCACACAGGGCAGGGCATTTCATCCTTAAGCTCCCGGGCCAGAAGACCTGCCTGTGCATCCAGAAAAATGTGGAATATCTGCTGATAATATTCCCTCTGCTGCTGTGCATCTCTATAGGCAGACTGATACTTTTTCTGCTGCTCTTTGGTTTCATCATAAAGGCCTCTGAATCTCCGGATCTCAGCAATAAGTCCATTCAGTTCTCTCTTTCTCCGCGTCTGTTTTTCTTTCTCTGTGAGCGCTTTCTGCAGGTCAAGCTCAGAATTTCCCAGCTGCTCCCGTTCCGTTTTCAGCTGCTCCATTTCTTTCTGCTGCTGTTCTTCCTGCCGGATGATCTTTTCCTTTTGCGTCTGACAGTTTCCCAGCTGTCTTTCAATTTCTCTTCGTTCTTCTTGCAGTTGCTCCAGATCCTGATATTTCTTCAGCTTTTCCTGTTTTTCCCGGATCAGAAGGCCAAGTTCCTCACATCTCTTATCTGCATCTTTATATTTTTCCGCCTCCTCTGACGCCTTCGCAAGTTCCGAAAGAATCTTTTCAAGCTGCTCCAGAGCAAGCGCTCGTTTCTCTTCCAGGCTTCGTTTCTGTGCAGAAAGATTCAGCATGGTTTCCATTGTCCGGAGTTTCTCTTCCAATTCCTTTTCCTGTTTCTGAAGTTCCTTTTCCCGGAGTTCTCCTCTGTCAATAAACAGTTTCAGAAGCTCAAGACTCCGTTCCAGCTTTCCTTCGAATTTCGCTTTTTTAAGCCTTGAAAATTCCTCTTCTTCCATCCCTGCATCCGGCTGGAACTTCACACCATCCAGATACTGGGCGATACTCCGGCGCATCTCATCATATTCTTTATATCTGGAAATAGCCGCATCCCGGAGCTTTATCTGGAGCTGCTGGTAAAGGCCCGTATGAAAAATCTGCCGGAATATCTCCCCTCGCTGCAGAGTTCCTGCCAGCAGCAGCTTCTGAAAATCCCCCTGTGCGATCATTGCGATCTGTGTGAACTGATCATAACTCAGTCCCAGAAGCTGTTCCACTGCCGCAGTAACATCTTTTGCCTTTGTCACCGGCTGACGTTCATCCGGATAGATCAGCTGTGCCTCAGCTTTTCTAAGAGTCTGTCCGGTGCCTCTTTTTTTCGGAGCCATATATTCCGGACTCCGGCGCACGTGATAGGTTTTTCCCTGATAGGAAAAAACAAGCTCTACAAAAGTCTCTGTGAAATCTTTTGCATACTTACTCCGGAACATGGCTGATTCTCTTACCTCTCCGCTGGCTCTTCCATATAACGCAAAGGTGATCGCATCAAAGATCGTGGTTTTTCCCGCTCCGGTGTCACCGGTGATCAGGTAGAGACCTCCCTCTCCAAGCTTTGAAAAATCAATCTCTGTTTTGTCCGCATAGGGCCCGAAGGCACTGATGGTCAGTTTTTCCGGTCTCATTATTTCACCTCCTGGATCTTACGGATCAGGTCTTCGGAATATTTCCGCTGTTCTTCATTCATGGGCTGGTTATTCTGCAGTTCAAAAAATTCCTCAAAATATTCCAGCTCGGATTTCCTTTTCACCGTTTCTGTACCTGCGATCTCCTGGTTTTCTCTTGTGCGTCGGTTATCATATTCCAGCTTCATCAGATTCGGATAAATAGTACGGAGCTTCTGCATTCCATCTACGATATCTTCTTCATCTGTCAGCGTGATCTGCACATAATCCTCTGTGTTTGTGTCCTGATAACCGGACAGTGATGTGATTTCCATGTATGTGCCCTTCAGTTTTCGCATATCCCGTAGAGGCCTCAGCGGAATCTCCCTGATCTTGAGATTTCCTTTTTCCAGAAGCTCCACAACTGTCGCGGATTTCTGCTGTCCTGCCTCGGAAAAAGAATATTTCAAAGGAGTTCCGCAGTAGCGGATGTGCTCGCTTCCCACATTCTGAGGACTGTGGATATGACCAAGTGCCACATAGTCAAAATCCCGGAACACATCTGCCTCCACCTGGTCGATACCTCCAACGGAAATCTCTTCAGAATCGCAGCGCATTGCACCGACCACAAACTGATGGGCGATCAGTACATTGCGATGACGTTTATCAATCTCCATATGTGCAACTGCCGCCTGCACGGCCTCCTGGTAGGTACGGATCTCATCCACCTCTTCTTCTCCTTCCAGCCCGTGCCTCACAGTTGCCGGACGCACAAATGGAAGCAGATGGATCCACACTTCTCCATAGCTGTCCGTTAAACAGTACTTTTCTGTTTTTCCATCGTATACCGGGGACATGCAGATCCCACTGCTGCTCATGATCTGTGAACCGAAAGCGATCCTTTCCACACTGTCATGATTTCCGCTGATGGCATACATCGGGATCTTCCTTTCTGCCAACTGCGTAAGAAACCGGTCAAAAAGCTGCACGGCTTCCGCAGACGGAACCGGTCTGTCATAAAGATCCCCCGCAAGAAGAACCCCGTCCGGTGCTTCTTCATCAATGATCCTCAGGATTTCATTCAAAATATATTTCTGATCTTCGATCATGGAAAACTCATTGACACGTTTTCCCAGGTGAAGGTCTGATAAATGGATCAGTTTCATCGATCACCTGCCACTCAAAATGTGATTAAACATACTCACATCGAGATAATGCGGATTCTCACGAATACCGCTTACTGTTTCTTTGTGTATGCTTTTGAGTAACCGGAGTTATCTCTACTCACAGATCCTAAGTACACTCCACAGTCGTTAATTCCCGAAATAGCCTTCGGTACATACTTACGTTTGCGGGATCATGCAACTTCGTAAGTCTCTGCATCTCTCAGATTCCGTGCTGCATTGAGATCTCTGTCCTCAATATATCCACATGTGCATCTGTAGATCCTGTCTGAAAGTTTCAGATCTTTTTTAATACAGCTGCAGCAGTGGCAGATCCTGGAAGATGGATACCATCGGTCAACTACCCTCAGTTCGATTCCATATTCAGCACATTTTGTTTTCAATTTTGTCCGGAATTCATAGAATTTCTGGGACGCAACTGCTTTTGAGAGATGCCGGTTCTTCATCATCCCGGATATGTTCAGATCCTCGATCGTTATATGAGACGGCTTGGTTTTCACTATCTCAGATATTACCTTGTTGATATGATCTGTACGGATATTTTCTATCCGATGATGAAGTTTCTGTACTTTAAGCTTTTGTTTGCATATATTTGCTCTTTGAGTGGTCTCTCCTTTCTTTAAATTCTCATATTTACGGGAAAGCTTTCGCTGTGCCCGTCTTAATTGTTTCTCAAGTTTTCTGATCCGTGCTGTTTTATTGATATTTCTGTATACAGTTCCATTTGACACAACTGCAAAGTCTTTCAGCCCCAGATCAATTCCGATCCCATCAGTGAAATTTCCATCTGCTTCCGGAGCAGGTATATCGACAAGTGCAGACACATAATATCTGCCTGCTTTCATGGAAACTGCCCCGCTTCGGATCACATATCCATCCTTAGAGGCCGGAATGTAACCTTTTTCTTTCAGCCTTACCCAGCCAAGTGTTGGGATCTTGATCCTGTGACGTTCACAGAGACAGTCTTTGGGATTATTCTTTACAAAATACATTTTTACATCAGATCTTCCTTTTTTCTTATATCTCGGGAAACTACTCTGATGATGAAAAAATCTTGAAAAAGCGGTACAGGCATTTTCGATTGCATTCTTTACCGATTTGGAACTGACTTCTCTGATCCAGAAATATTCCGGATGCCCTGGAAGGTATTCATTGTTCAGCCATACACTGAACGACTTGCCGCTCATAAATCTTTCACCGGCATCATAACGTTCTTTATTATGAAACAGGTAGAAATTATAAATATATCTGCATGTGCCGATTGTCTTATGTATTTTGATCTTCTGCTCTTCTGTAGGATTGATCTCTGTCTTGAAGCTCTTCAGCAATCTCCTCATCCTTTTCTATCTGTTTTTTATACTTACGAAGTCCATATAATCTACAGGAAAATACATGAAGGATGGAAATAATATCCTGTACAAGTTCTTCCTGTGGTGACAGTTCTTCATTGTTCACCACCAGTATCGTTGTGTGGAATTTCATGCAGAATCTTTCAAACCAGTCGTATCCAAAACGGATAAATCTGTCTTTATGCGTGATCACTATGGTTTTGACCTTCTGCTCCATGACTTCGTCCAGTAATCCATTCCATTTCCTGCGGTTATAATTAAGTCCGCTTCCATAGTCTTCCATGCACTGGTCTACGATCATTCCTCTGGCATTACAGAACTGACGCAGAAATGCTGTCTGATTTTGAAGATCATCCCTTTGGTTTTTGGTAGATACTCTTGCATAAATAACAACTTTTCGTTTATCATGTTCTATATTTATACCTTTAAATTGAAGATACTGGTCATATGTGTAATAACGCCTGTCTGTTGGAGTTCGGTTTGCTTTTAAGATTCCCTCTCTGTCCCATCTCTGAAGCGTTTTTACAGAAACACCTAATAATTCAGCAAAATCTTTTGGTTTATAATTTGTGATATTTGATGTGTCCATAATATACCTCCATAAGTATATTTAAACACATTTAATATCTTTTTACAATATATTTAGTTACTTATATCATCCTCCTGCGCTCACCCAGCCGCCGAACAGTTCCGGTGCAAGGTCGATCTCACAGGCATCCAGTACATCTTTTAGCTGTGAAGGATTGCTGACGCCGGTTACAGGCACAGCCTGGAATGGCTGATGGAAAAAGTACGCCAGAGACAGGGACTGCAGGCTGTGGCCGGTTTCTTTCTGCAGCTTTAACAGCTTCTGATAGGTACGAAGATTTGTCTCGTTCCAGTAGGATCTTTTCATACTTTCTGAAAGACCTGCAATCTGTGTTTCCTTCTCCCGCATCCAGGATGCATCCACCTCTGCATCTGTACAGGAAAGCCCCATTTTCTGAAGTTTTGAAAAAAATCCCATTGCAGTGGAAGAAAACGGAACGGCAGCAGCGCCTGTCTCACAGTGCCACTGATATTCTTCCCTGGAAAACTCCACAAGTGTAGGATCCGGATTTGTATTTCCTCCGGGATTGATTCCTGCAAGACTCCACTGATTGGATACTGCTGTGATCCCTGAAAGATCTCGTTCTCTCAGACACTGCGCAATTTCTTTCAGCCTCTCTGTGCGGTAATTGGAAAATCCATAATAACGGATCCGGCCTTCTTTTTTCAATTCTTCCAGAATATCCACGATTTCCTCTACCTGTTTCTTCGGATCATCTCTGTGAAGCCAGTAAAAATCCATCTCATCTTTTCCCAGTGTGCGGCAGCTCTCATCCAGGTCCATGCGGATATCTTCTTTTTTCACTCTGCTGCGGCCCGGATCCTCAAAGGAATAGTGCGCGCCCTTCGTTGCCACAATAACTTTTCCCTGCATGCCACTCTCTTTCAGCCATTTTCCTATGATCTGCTCACTGCAGTTTCCATGTCCTTTTAGCCATTTGCAATATACATTTGCCGTATCAATAAAATTTCCGCCTGCGCGTGCAAATGCATTCAGAATCTCAAAGCTTTTTTCCAGGTCTGATTTATCTCCAAATCCTGCTGTTCCGAGGCAGATAGGACTGATGTTCAGATCTGTATTGTTCAGCTGTATATATTTCATCTACGTAACCTCCCGTATTCATATATATCTTTTTCTATTATAACTTTTTTCCGTAGATCCGAACAGTATATTTCCCAACTATCCATATACTATGGCACAAAAAAATCCTCCGGCACATGCATGCCGGAGGATTTGGTATTCCGTTATCTTAACAATATGATTTATTTGTAAAGTGGTCCATAGTTCTTGCAAGCGCGGAAGTCTGCACCCTCTTTTTCCATACCGAATGCGTTCCAAGCTGCCGGACGATAGATATCCTTCTCAGGAACGTTGTGCATGGATACCGGGATTCTCAGCATAGAGCACATTGTGATCAGATCTGCACCGATGTGTCCGTAGGAGATCGCACCGTGGTTAGCACCCCAGTTGTTCATTACATCGTAAGCTGTTTTGAACGGTCCCTCTTTGCCATCGCATCTTGGAGCGAACCATGTACATGGCCATGTGTAATCTGTACGTTTCCAGAGCTTGTCAGATACCTCTTCCGGAAGGGCTACTGTCCATCCCTCTGCGATCTGAAGAACCGGTCCAAGTCCTTTTACAAGGTTCAGACGGATCATAGTTGCAGGCATCTGAGCACGTGTTTCATAACGGCTGGAGTATCCGCCTCCACGGAAGTATCCGTTGTCGGCCATACACCACTCTGTATTGTCCATGATCGCTTTCTGGTCTGCCTCTGTAACATCCCACCACTGTTTCATAACTGGTGTTCCGTCAGCCTCTTTAGCCTGTCCGTTAGCATCCAGGCAAGCAGCACCGGAGTTGATCAGATGAAGGAATCCGCCAGCTTCTTTGGCAACACCCTCAAGGTCATATCCTGTAGCTTTCTTAACTGCCTCCGGGCTCCAGTATGTACGAACATCCGCGAAGATCTGAGCACGTCCTGTAAGAAGTTTCATGAACAGCATTCCAAGTCCGTTGAGAACATCGTTCTCTGTAGCAAGGATGTACGGCTCACGAGCGCCATTCCAGTCGAAGGATGTGTTCAGCATAGCCTCTGCGAAGTCACCGTTCGGATAGAAGTCTGTCCACTGTCTCTGGCCCTGGAATCCAGCTGCAAGAGCATTGTGTCCGATTGCTTCCTCGGAGAATTCCGGAGCAAGATTATCACAGCCGTTCATCAGCTCTTTGATGATAACTGCCATCTTAACAACAAACTCGAACTGCTCCTCTTTCTTCTCTGGTGAGAACTGAAGCTCTTCCGGGTTCTTGTCCCAGCCGATCTTGCAGGTCTCTTTTGCCCATTTGAGAGCTTTCTCAAACTCTTCGTGATCGTAGATACCCTCTGTCATACGACGGATGATCTCTACCTCATCAACAGACTCAACTCTCATTCCGAGATAGGACTCGATGAAATCAGAATCGATGATAGATCCGCCGATACCCATTGTTACAGAACCGATCTGCAGGTAGGATTTGCCTCTCATGGATGCAGCTGCAACTGCTGCACGGCCGAATCTTAACAGTTTCTCTTTAACGTCTTCCGGAATGGATGTGTCGTCAGCTTCCTGAACGTCATGTCCGTAGATACCGAATGCCGGAAGACCTTTCTGTGCATGTGTAGCAAGAACGGATGCCAGATATACAGCACCAGGTCTCTCTGTTCCGTTGAATCCCCATACAGCCTTGATGGTCTGTGGATCCATATCCATGGTCTCAGCTCCGTAGCACCAGCATGGTGTAACGGTAAGAGTGATATCTACACCCTCTTTACGGAATTTATCCGCACATGCAGCGCTCTCACCAACACGTCCGATTGTGGTATCAGCAATAACAACTTTTACAGGCTCACCATTTGAATATTTCAGGTTCTCCTCGAAAAGCTTTGCTGCGGATTTGGCCATGTTCATAGTCTGATCTTCCAGAGATCCTCTTACATCGAGGGCTCCTCTACGTCCGTCGATGGTTGGTCTGATACCGATAACCGGATAGCTGCCTACTAATCTGCTCTTTGCCATAGTAACAATTACCTCCTAAATTTATATTCACTATTATAACTTACAGTTTTTTTACGTTCCAACAACTCCTGTCCGAACTATGCTTTTATTATACGATTGCATCTTTTAAATTACTTGTGTTATAATAGCAAAAAACAGTACAATATTCACTTTTTCATATGAGTTCCTAAAAAATCTATAAAATTTAAGAAAGAAGGGTTGTATTTTGCACGATCTTGGAAGAAATGAGGACAGACTTCGAGGTACCTATGAATTTCCTTTTGAATTCCACCACATTGACAGCAGCCATCCACGCTATGTCATGTCCTACCACTGGCATGTAGAATGTGAAATCATGCGTGTATTACAGGGCACTCTCACCGTCACTTTAGACGAAAAAAGTTTTACAGCAAACACCGGAGATGTGATTTTTATCAACAGTGGAGTTCTGCATTCCGGAATTCCTCAGGATTGTATCTATCAGTGCATTGTTTTTGATATGAACATGTTTCTGAAATTTAATTCCGTCTGCACAGAATATATGCAGAAGATCAGCCACCAGGAACTTCTGATCTATCACCATTTCACTGAAAAGCAGCCTGATATCCAGAGATCAGTGAACTCTCTTTTTGATTCTTTCTGGCAGAGAAAGCCAGGATATGAGCTGGTTGTGTTTGGACAATTTTACCACTTTTTCGGATTGGTTTTTGGTAATCATTACTACCTGGAAAGTCTGCGGAAAACCAGACGAGATTACAAGCGCATTGTCCAGCTGAAGCAGGTCGTGGAATTTATTGAAAAGAACTATGCCAGCCCCATTACCCTGCAGGAGCTTTCCGCTTCGGTTTCCATGTCTCCCAAATATTTCTGCCGGTTCTTTTCCGAGATGACTCATCAGACACCAATGGATTACCTCAACCGCCAGAGGATCGAGCAGGCCTGCTGCCAGCTGGCTACCACCGATGATTCCATCACGGAGATTGCCTATCGGAATGGATTTAATGATCTGAGCTACTTTATCCGTACCTTCAAAAAGTACAAGGGGATCACCCCCGGCAAATATAAAAGACGCTGAAATATTTTTCCACGTCTTAATGGCACATACCAGAGTATTACATGACAAAAAGCAGGATTTCGCACATATTGCGGATATCCTGCTTTTTGAGGAATTGGGCTGTTTTATGTAAATACAGCTTTTTCGGCCTGGCGGAGAACAGTCATGCCGGAGCGGATTCCCGTTTTGCAGACGGGCTATGTTCATGTCTTTATGAATACATGCTACTCTTCTGTATGCGAAAAAAACCGGCAGGGCAGATTTTCTGCATGAAAAAGCCGACGCAGATCGTGAAGGAGCCTGATCTCTGTTCACGAAGTGACCAGCACCAGATTATATCTTAATTGAAAGCGGATACGATCATCCACCTCACTGCTTGCTTCTGACCAACGGATATCTCACACAGTCGGTCCATCTACTCGAAGGGATTCCACTGCTGCATAGAACTCTGCTTGCGAAATGCCTGTACGCTGCACCGGAACGTGCAGCAGAAATATGATACAGTTAAAAACGATCCGGCCGCACCATAGCCTCCGGATGTTTCCTGCTTGTCTTATTCTAACAAATGCCTCTTTGAAATGCAAGAAATTTCAGAACATTTCGCTCCTCATTTTCCGACAGCAAAAGTCTCTTTCCTACAGCTTTTGCACCGCATCTATAAACCTTTTTCCGTATTTTTCGTACTTGTGCCTGCCGACTCCTGTCACATTCAGCATTTCCTCCTCGTTTCCGGGCTTCAGAAGACACATATGGATAAGGGTTTTGTCGGAAAAGACCATATAAGGGGGGATTTTTTCCTCTCTGGCGATCTCCAGGCGAAGCGCACGGAGCTTCTGAAAAAGGGGCTCATCCTGCTCTCCCAGTTCCCCGACTGCAGATTTCGGAAGTCTGCTCCGTTTCTCCTTTTTCTTCGGCTCCTGCTCCTTTGGCATTTTCATTGTGAGGATATGCGCCTCCTCCAGAAGTGACCTGGAAGCGGCGGTCAGCTTCACAATCGTATATCCGTCATCCGTCAGATAAAGATATTCCTTCAGTACCAGATAATTAAAGATCTGCCGCAGCCGGTGTGCCGGAATCTTTGCACAGACTCCATATTCCGGATTTCCATCCATCTCATACTGCCGGATCTTCGCCGTAGATGCACCACGCAGAGTATCCAGGATCACGGTCACCCCATATCTCTGACCACTGCTTTCCACGCACCGGATCATTGCCCTGGCCTCCCGGCTCACATCCTGCTCTTCAAACTCGGTCTGGCAGTTCAGGCAGTTTCCGCAGTAGCTTTTTCCGTATTCCCCAAAATATTTCAGGATGTACTCACGCAGACAATCATGGGTAAAGCAGTAAAAGGTCATCTGCTTCAGCCTCTCCTGATCACGCTCCCGGACAAGGCGCCAGGCTGCCGCTTCCATTTCCTGGTTATCCTGTCCTCTCTCGATAAGATACTGATTGGTAACCACATCCTTCCCGCTGTAAAGCAGGATACATTCCGCAGGATCGCCGTCACGGCCCGCACGGCCTGCTTCCTGATAATAGCCTTCCATGTTCTTCGGCATATTATAATGAATGACATAACGCACATCGGACTTGTCGATTCCCATTCCAAATGCATTGGTGGCTACCATCACACGGCAGCGGTCATAAATAAAATCATCCTGATTGTTCCGGCGTTCCTCATCGGAAAGTCCTGCATGATATCTGGTTGCCGTGATGCCGTCACGGATCAGCTTTCCGCAGACCTCCTCCACCAGCTTTCTGGTGAGACAGTAGATAATCCCACTGTCGTCCGGATGCTCCAGTATGTAATCGTGTACTTCCTTATATTTATCTTTCGGTGTTTTCACTGCAAAATAAAGGTTTTCCCGGTCAAATCCTGTGGTTGTGCAAAAGGGATCCTGAAGCCCCAGAAGTCTTGCAATATCCTCCCTGACCTCCTTCGTGGCTGTAGCTGTAAATGCACCGATCACCGGTCTTTTGGGAAGCTGTGCCACAAACTCTGCGATCTTCAAATAGCTTGGCCGAAAATCCTGTCCCCACTGAGATACACAGTGTGCCTCATCCACCGCAATCATAGATATATCCGCACTCAGCGCAAAATCCAGAAACGCCTCTGTGGTAAGCCGTTCCGGTGCCACATAGATAATTGAGTAACGTCCTGCTTTTGCATAGCGCAAAGCAGTAAAATACTGCCCCTGTGTCAGGGAGCTGTTGAGGTATGCCGCTGAGATTCCCGCCTGGTTCAGGCTCCGTACCTGATCTTTCATAAGGGAGATCAGGGGGGAAATTACCAGTGTGATTCCTTTCATCATCAGTGCCGGTACCTGATAACAGATCGATTTTCCTGCTCCTGTAGGCATTACCGCCAGAACATCTTTTCCTGCAAGAAGCGCATCGATCACCGCTTCCTGCCCTTCTCTGAAAGTATCATACCCAAAGTGGGTCTTTAAAAGTTCCTGTTTCGTCATAAATCGACATGATCCTTTCTTTAATCAAATAACTGCTGTTTTCTGAATGTTTTATTTTAACATATTTTTAAAGTGATTTCCAATTTATGTGTCATTGTTACTGTTTACTTTGTGACTGGCAACGTCTTTATTTTCTGCCTGTCCGTTGACAAATTCCCCATTCTTTTTTAACATTGGATTTATCCGGTTTGGCAGATGGATAAACCTGTTTTATCTGCCGGCCACACACAAAATGAAGGAGGAATCTGAAATGGATGAAAAAATCACTCAGGAATCACTGACGAAAAGTAATAAAACCAAATACCGTCTGGCAAAATCCATGAAAAAATGTATGCAGTCTTCTTCTGTGGAGAGCATCACAGTAAAGCAGATCGCAGAAAACTGCGGGCTTACCAGACAGACCTTTTATCGAAATTTTCTGGATAAATACGATCTGATCAACTGGTATTTTGATAAACTTCTTACGAAATCTTTCGAACATATGGGACAGGGAAAAAACGTTTACGATGCACTGGTCAAAAAATTCACCTACATTCAGGAAGAACGTACATTTTTTTCTGCCGCTTTTCGATATGATGAACAGAATTCTCTGCGACAACATGATTTCGAACTGATTCTCGACTTTTATGAGAATCTGATTTGTGAAAAAACAAACAATTTTCCGTCAAAAAATATCCACTATCTCCTGGAAATGTACTGCTACAGTTCCATTTACATGACCGTTCAATGGGTAACCGGTGAAATCGTGTGCACACCGGCAGAAATGGCTTTAATACTGGTAGATGCAATGCCTGAGAAGCTTAAGAACCTTTTCTTAAAATTGGAAATTCTTAACTAAAACACGACATCTTCTTTGGTAAATACTTCTAAAGTTACAGAAAACGTTACATTTAACCGATTCTGTAACTTTCTTTTTTGCCCGGAAATTGTTAATATAATATCAAAGATATGGCGTATTCAGCGCAGAAAGGAATGATAATCATGTCAAACAGAATTAATTTAAACGGAACTTCTTATCACGGAGCAGGTGCAATTGCAGAGATCGCAAATGAAGCAAAAGCCCGCGGATTCAAAAAAGCATTTGTATGTTCCGATCCGGATCTGATCAAATTTAACGTAACAAGCAAGGTAACTGACATCCTTGATAAAAACGGACTGGAATATGAAATTTACTCTGATATCAAAGCAAACCCTACTATTCAGAATGTACAGCATGGCGTAGAAACCTTCAAAAAATCCGGTGCTGATTACATCATTGCAATCGGCGGAGGTTCTTCCATGGATACTTCCAAGGCAATCGGAATCATCATTGCAAACCCGGAATTCGAAGATGTAAGAAGCCTTGAGGGTACTGCTCCTACCAAAAAACCTTGCGTTCCGATCATCGCTGTTCCGACAACAGCCGGTACTGCAGCTGAGGTTACTATCAACTACGTTATCACAGATGTTGAGAAAAAACGTAAATTTGTATGCGTTGACCCACATGATATGCCGATCATCGCTGTTGTTGATCCTGAGATGATGTCCTCCATGCCAAAAGGGCTGACCGCTTCCACAGGTATGGATGCCCTTACTCATGCAATTGAAGGTTACACAACAAAAGCTGCATGGGAAATGACAGATATGTTCCATCTGAAAGCAATCGAACTGATCTCCAAATCTCTTCGTGGTGCTGTTGATAATACAAAAGAAGGCCGTGAAGGAATGGCTCTTGGACAGTATATCGCAGGTATGGGATTCTCCAATGTAGGTCTTGGCATTGCCCATTCCATGGCTCATACTCTGGGTGCTGTTTATGATACACCTCATGGTGTTGCATGCGCTATGATGCTTCCGATCGTTATGGAATACAACCAGAAATGCACCGGCGAAAAATATCGTGAGATCGCACGTGCAATGGGTGTTAAAAATGTAGACTCCATGACCCAGGAAGAATACAGAAAAGCTGCTATTGATGCAGTTAAAAAACTTTCTGTTGATGTTGGAATCCCGACAAAACTGGAAGCTATCAAAGAAGAAGATCTTCAGTTTCTGGCAGAATCCGCATATGCAGATGCATGTGCACCTGGAAACCCGAAAGATGCAAGCGTTGAAGATCTGAAAGCTCTCTTCAGAAAGATTATGTAATCCTAATCTGTCTAAACAAAAAAGAACAGGTTATGAATGAATGGCGTTCATAACCTGTTTTTCTTTTCTTTATTGTCATGTATTTAATTCTTTACTTTCAGAGTACTTCATTCAGAATCTGCAGTCCATATTCTGCAAGACTGTTGTCCTCTTCGCCAGTACCACCACTGATGCCAAGGCCGCCGATAATGGTGTCTCCGACTTTCAGCGGTACGCCGCCTCCGAATATTACGATATTGTCGCTCATCTTGCCAAGACCATAGAATGTCTGGCCTGGCTGTGTCAGTCTGGAAAGCTCCATGGTTGACATCTTCACGGCAACGGATGTATAAGCCTTTTTTACAGCCATATCAAAACTTACAAGAAAAGATCCGTCCATCACATGAACCGCAACCGGATTTCCGTCCGGACTGCATACCGCAATTACAGAAGGCTTGTTTCTTCTCAGGGCTTCCTGCTCGATCTTCTCGATCAGACGTTTGGCAGAATCCAGTGTGATACGACCCTGGATCCCCATGCGCTTCAGCACTTCCTGGATCATCGCTGTGCTTGCCGCCATACTGTCATTCTGTGCCATCGCTGTATTTCCTCCTGCTGTTGTCACCACAGACACATTTTCCTGTGTATTCTGAGCCTGCATCAATGTATTCTGCTGTATCTGTTCTGTCTGTGGTTCTGCTGTACCTGCTGCAACATTCGCATTATTTTCAACAGTTCCTGCAACTTCTTTCTCAGTATTTTCTGATCCGGCAGCTCCCTGAACACGTTCAAAAACTTCTTTTTTCTTCTCTTTGATCTTCGACGCATCCACATACCTTGCCAGCACATAAAAATAATCTGACAGCCGGTTCATATATTTCTTGGCTCCGGTATCCGATCCAAACTTCACACTGACCAGCGCAAGCTCTCTCTCAGCCCTCCGCGCCACAGCTCTTGTCACATCAATCTCAGCCGCAACTCGGGAATCCCCCGGAAGAATCGGAAGCCTCTCTCCGGAAAAAATCTCTTTCATCCGGCCAATCTCCTCCTCCAGAAGCTCCGTCCGGTCTTCACTGACCTTAAATTCCCGATTATAAGGATCAGAAACCCCATCTATGATCTTCTTCAAAGTCTCCGAGATCTTCTCCAGCATCCGGACAATATCCCCGTCACCAATCAGAGCCCTGACAAGCCCAATATGACTCAACAGCTCCTCAATAGACCCCATCAGACAGATACGGTCATCCGACTTGGAAACATTCTTCGTATGGGAAAGATCCGTCATTCCCTTATCACCATACCCGGTATAAACCTCCATCACCGCTCAACCTCCCAGTAAATCCTGATAATAAACACTTATCTATATCAGGCCACTTTTACAATACTCAACAATACTACGATTGAATACCATATCGGCACAACATCACGCCCGGAACAAACCAAGCATACAGGCACAAGTCAATAACCTTCCGCCCGCCACAGTCAAGCACTCTAAAAAAAGCCCGAAGGGTGTGCAGAGGGTCCGGGGCTTCGGACCCTTTGCGATTTTTCTTTTATCAAAAAGACCAAAGTTTAGTATAAATCTTAACAATATCCTCTTTCTTCGGTACACGCGGATTTGCCGCTGTGCAGGCATCCGCAAGTGCCATATCCGCCATCTTATCAACCGCCGCAAAATAAGCATCCGGTGTGATCGTCTTCATCTCTTCGATGGTAAGCGGGATATTCATCTCTTTCTGCATAAACTGGATCCAGTTTACAAGAGATCTTACGCTCATAACTTCGTTATAATTGCTCAGTCCAAGAAGATGTGCAATATTGGAATATCTCTTTACTGCCGGAAGATATTCTTTCTGGCTTCTGCTGCGTTTGTTGATATTTGCATTATATTCAACAATATGCGGCAACAGCATCGCATTAGCTCTTCCGTGAGGAATATGGAAAATAGCCCCCAGCTGATGTGCCATACTGTGTGTGATACCAAGTCCTGCGGCATTAAAGGAAAGTCCTGCCAGACAGGATGCTACATGCATTTTCTGTCTTGCATGCATATCATTACCATCAACATATGCACGGTAAAGATATACACCACAGATCTCAATGGATTTCTCTGCAAGTGCAGAAGTAAACTCATTGTGATTGATGCTGACATAAGACTCAATTGCATGAGTCAGAACATCCATACCTGTATCTGCTGTGATCGCAGGTGGAACACTGCGTACAAGCTCAGCATCCAGGATCGCCTCATCGGCTGTCAGGCTGTCTGAGATCAACGGATATTTCACATGTGCTTCTGTATCATTTACAACTGCAAAAGAAGTAACCTCGGAGCCAGTACCACTTGTTGTAGGAATGGCAACCAGTCCAACCTTTCCGTAATTGTTGATCTTCAGGGCAAACTCACGGATTGCCTTGGAGGAGTCGATGGCAGAGCCACCACCTACTGCAACGATCGCTTCCGGCTGATACTGAAGGAATTTTTTGACTCCTTCGGCAATTTTTCCAACCGGAGCGTCCGGAACAACATCACAGAAAATATCAAATTCTTTTCCACCTGCCTGAAGCGGTTTTGTGATCATATCGATCATTCCGCTTTTTACAACAAACGGATCTGTGACAACAAGGACTCTTTTGTATGGAATATCTCTCAGTCTTCCCAGGGCATCAGCTCCAAAATGGATGGCTGTTTTCATTTCAAATGTATTCATAGAAACTGCTCCCTCTCGTCAAACCGAAACACAGTTCTTTTTTGTCTGCCTGTGTTCGGATAAAGTAAAGCGGATCTCCGCATTCCGCATACACTGCATGCTCATGAACATAATCGTTTCACAATATATGTTCCGTCTATTTCGGGTAGATGCATTCGATCTTATGCCCGCTGAAATACTTCAGCCACTTTTCAGACGGTTTTTTGTCTGTGATGATCGTCTCGATATCCCGCAGCTGTCCTGCCACGGAAAAAGCAGTCTGATCAAATTTCGTGCTGTCTACCACCAGAATACGCATTTTTCCGGAATTGATCATGGCTTTTTTGGTTGTTCCAAAGGCTTCTTTGGATTCCATGATCCCCATATCCTCGTTTAATGCCTTACAGGAAAAAATAACCTTGTCCACATAGTAAGAGCGGATCACTTCCTCGGTCCTGGCACCAAGAAATGCAAGATATCCTTCCTTCATCACTCCGCCGGTGGAAATAATCTTCCAGCCGGATACATCAGAGAGCTCCAGAAGGATCTCCATAGAATTGGTAACAACGGTAAGACGTTCCTTTTCTTTCAGAGCCTTGGCCACAAAAACTGCCGTTGTGCTGGCATCCAGAAAAATGTGATCTCCGTCATTCACCATGGAAGCAGCAATCTCCGCCATTTTCTGCTTTCCCTGTACATTCTGGTTTTTACGAATATTAAATGGTAAATCAATACCGACATCTTCATTGATCACCGCACCGCCATAACTCTTTGTGGCAAGTCCCTCTTTTTCCAGCTTGTCCAGATCACGGCGGATGGTTTCTTCTGAGACACTGTAAAGCTGGCTTAGTTCACTTACAACAACCCTTTTCTCTTCCTGTAATTTCTCGAGAATCAGATTTCTTCTTTCTAATGCTAGCATAAGATGCCTCCTTTTCAGATGTCATTGCAGGGATACCCTTCAAAAGGATATCCCACAGATATAAAGACAATATTAAAGGATCGTATCGATCATTCTCCTGTCCGGATGAGCGATCACTGAGGAATCCATGTACATTCCTTTTTCAGCCACCAGCTCTTTTGCTCTTTCGATAGAAGCCTCTACTGCAGAAACCTCGCCGGTAAGAAGCATGTATGATTTACCGCACATACCCTTGGCGATACGAAGCTCGATCAGATCAACGATAGCTGTCTTAGCTGCCTGATCTGCCGCCTCGATGATAGATGCTGCATCATAGGTCTCAAGAATTCCCAGGGCACTGATCTCCTCGACCTGTGTGGTTCCGTAGATTGCCGGGAAAATGGACTCATGTGGATTGCCCAGTACAAAACTGTCAATACATTTGTCCTCGTATGTTGTTACAGCTGTGTCTACAGCAGCTTTTACTGCGCTTAAATCTCCGGTGATAATTGCAATATATTTTCCCGGACATACTGTCTGCGCCTCCACGATCTCTACTTCAGATGTCTTAACCATGGCATCTGCTGCAGTGATACCAGCTGGTGTGGTTTTAAACTCAATCATTCCGATTGCTCTACTCATTTTGTGCACGTCCTTTCTAATTTCTTGCAATTACAACATGACGGTCTGTCACTTCTGTAACCTTACCGCTGATGGTTGCATGGATTCCGACACTTAATCCCTGTGCAGGCTGTGCGATCATCTGACCTTCTGTTACCATATCGCCTACATTTACGATTGCCTGTGCCGGTGCACCGATATGCTGGCTTAAGAGAACCTTTACCTTCGATACGTTTACAAGTTCTTCCTGAAGCGGTGCATCCTTGTCATATCTGGTAAGTCCCAGACGTGCCATCAGACGCTCCTCAGGAACCTTGCGGTATTCTCTGGACTCCTGAACCGGCTTCGGCTGAACACCCTGAGGTGGTCTGATCCCTGCCTTACGAAGTCCGCCCTTCATATCTGCAAGCAGTGTTCTCGGAGCCAGGCTCTGCGGACACGCATACATCTCGCAGACACCACAGGAGCTGCAGAATGCAGAATTGATATAAGGATTTACATTTCTGAAATCCTGATTGGATGCTGCCATCATGAACATTGCCGGATCGATCGGGTGTCCCAGATTATGTCTCGGGCAAAGATCTGTACATGTATGGCAGTGGCAGCAGATCGATGCTGCTCTCTTCAGATCTATAGAAGAAGTCCGCTGCTTCTTCATGACAATAACATGGTCCTTTGGAAGAACCAGGATTGCATTCGTTGTTTTTGTAACCGGGTCTGAACCATTTCCGATACGTCCCATCATCGGGCCGCCAACGAAATATACAGGATCCTTTACAGTTGTACCGCCTGCCTGGGCAACAACCTCTTCCAGTGTACATCCCAACGGAACCTTCACTGTAACAGGGTTCTCAACCTCAGCAACAACGGAAACATATTTACATGTGACCGGTTTATGTTCTTCTACCGCGCGGTATACATTGTAGAGAGTCTCTACATTAAATACGGCTACTCCCTGCTCGATCGGCAGTCCTCCGGGCCGTACCACACGTCCGGTTGCCTCATAAATAAGAACAACCTCATCACCCATAGGATAAACCTCATCAAGAAGATGCATCTTAACCCTTGGGAATTCTTCGATATGCTGATTTAAAGCATTGATCGTCTGTACATAAGATTTTTTGATTCCGATAATGGCCTGGGAAGCTCCTACCGTCTCCGCAACCATATCGAATGTTTTCATGATCTCGTATGCGTGCTTCTCCAACAACTGTCTGTGAAGTTTCAGTAATGGTTCGCACTCTGCACAGTTCATGAGAATGATTTCTGCTTTGTCTGTCAGCTTCATGTATGTAGGAAAACCTGCTCCACCTGCTCCGACAACACCATTCTCCTGCATAATTTTCTGTAATTCTTTGATATCCATGGCGTTACTCCAATCCTGCACCGTCATCTACGATTCCGACGATTGCGGCATCTACCGGTGCTGTTTCTACGCCGCAGCCAATTCTTGCTGCGCTTCCTTGTGCCACCAATACATATTCGCCGATTCCCGCACCGATGATATCGATGGCAACAATCTGGCTGTGCTCGGCTTTCATATGATGCACCGGCTCCACGATCATGAATTTATTTCCTATCAGTTTTTCACTTTTTCGTGTGGAAACAATACTCCCAACTACTTTGCCTACGATCATATGAGCCTCCGTTTTTCTCTATATCCTCTGCTGGGGATGCCGGAAACGGCATCCCCGAAGGAGGAATATTATTTGATTATGGTAACTGTATTGCCTGTGGCAATTCTTGCTGCATTTGCTTCATCTGTATCAATATGCATTTCCAGTGTAAAGCTGTCATCAACACGGATCTTAACCTGATTAAAGATCGTTCCACGCTCATTGTCAGCTTTAACAGAAACAACATCACCATCATGTACACCCGCAGCCTGGGCATCCTTCGGAGCCATGTGGATGTGACGCATAGCCACAATACATCCCTCTTTCAGATAAATGGCACCTTTCGGTCCGACGATGGCGATCGGTGCACTTCCTGCAAGATCACCGGACATACGTACCGGAACCTTCATTCCCAGCTTGATCGCATCTGTTGCGGAAACCTCAACCTGTGATTTACTGCGGACAGGTCCGAGGATCCTTACATTCTCGATCGCACGGAGCTTCAGTCCCACAATGGTAACTGTTTCGTTGGATGCAAACTGTCCGCCCATCAGATCCTTTTTCTTTGTGAGCTGATAGCCTTCTCCGAACAGTGCCTCCACATGCTCCTGTGTCAGGTGAATATGTCTTGCGGAAACTCCGATAGGAACAACGAAACCATTGCCCTTGTCTTCGTTTTTGTTGATCGCATCGATCACCATTTTTGTGATCATTTCAATATTATTCGTTTCCAAGAGTACACCTGCTTTCTTTCGGTTTCATGACTGAACTTAACTCAAAACACACCGGCCGGAAGCCTTAATGGCCATCAGGCCGGTGCGTCTTGGAACTGATCAGTTAGATTATTTAAGAACCGGAAGGATTTTCTCTACGTCTGTATGAGGTCTCGGAATTACGTGTGTAGCTACAAGCTCTCCAAGTCTGGATGCTGCTGCGCTTCCGCTCTCTACTGCAGATTTAACTGCTCCTACATCTCCACGAACCATAACTGTTACAAGACCGGAACCGATCTTCTCTGTTCCTACCAGAGCAACGTTAGCTGCTTTACACATCTGGTCAGCTGCCTCGATAGCTGCTGTAAGTCCTCTTGTCTCAACCATTCCTAATGCTTCCTGTGTCATGATCATATCCTCCTTGTGGATTATAAATGCTTTATTTGTTCTGTTTACTTCTGACTATTTTGGTGCAGCAGTTATTTTTTGCTGCTGTTTTTGCTTTCCAGTGCTTCTTCCGGATTTTCCTGCTGTCTCTTTTTCCATCGGCTTGCACTCAGCTCAACCAGTTTGACGATTTCCTCGTGGGGATTGGCAATTACCGCATAGCTGGCAGGCTTCTTGATAGCCTGCTCTACTGCTGCATTGACAGCTGCTGTAACTGCTGATACATCGCCTTGTACGATCAGGGTCACCAGTCGTCCGCCCAGCTTACGCTCCCATGACGCCAGCTCAACGTCTGCCGTTTTGCACATGATGTCCAGGGCATTGATCGCCGCAACTACACCAGTGATTTCTATAAATCCATATGATTTTCCCATGAGCGAACTCCTTAACTAATTTCTATTCCTCTCAAAGCCTGAATCAGAGCTTTGGAAGGATTTTCTCTACGTCTGTATGAGGTCTCGGGATCACGTGTGTAGCTACAAGCTCTCCAAGTCTGGATGCTGCTGCGCTTCCGCTCTCTACTGCTGCTTTTACAGCGCCTACGTCTCCACGAACCATAACAGTTACAAGACCGGAACCGATCTTCTCTGTTCCTACCAGAGCAACCTCTGCTGCTTTTGTCATTGCATCTGCTGCCTCGATCGCAGCTGTGAGGCCTCTTGTCTCAACCATTCCTAATGCTTCCTGTGCCATGATTCTATCCTCCTGAATCCTATTCGTTACTTTTTTATCATATATGATTCCGTCACTTTTGTAAAGTGAACTTCGGAATCCTCTTAATCTTTATCCAGGGCGCTGATTTTCAGCATTTTCTGTGTACCTGGTTCCGGGTTGGGGATTATGTAATGCTGTACCACGCCTGTCATGCTCTCTGCGACTTTCATGCCGGCTTCTACCGCTGCTGTGACATCTGACACGCTTCCGCGGTACTTGATGCAGACAAGAAGCGGTACTGGCAGGCTGTCCGCATTCGCCGGTTTATTCTTATCGAATACCTCCAGGTGGACATTTGCAGCCTTGCACCCGGCGTCAGCTGCCACAAAGGCTGTCGCAAGTCCGAAGACCTCCAGAATTCCTACAGCTTCTGCCATGTTGCTTCTCCTTTCCCGTTAAGGTTATTTGTTAACAACCGCGATCTTAAGACCTGTCATTGACAGGTTCTTCTCAAGTGCCTCGTTGATCTCTTCCAGCGGATACTTGTCAGTGATCAGCTCAGACATTGGAAGTCCGATTGCTTTTGCTCTCTTAAGGAAATCAAATGTTGTTGCATAATCTCTGAGGTTGTATACCCAGGAACCAACAAGGTTGATCTCTTTGGAGCAGAGGTCGAAATGCGGGTTGATGGTTGCATCTCCACCGTTGATGAAGAATCCAAGCTCGCAGAGGCCGCCGCCGTTGCGGATGAATTTGTAGATATTGGAATGAGCATGAGGATTTCCGGTACACTGGAAAGCGAAATCTGCAAGATGTCCGCCCTGAGCCTCTTTCACAGCCTCAGTAAGTGCCTCAACACCCTTGAAGTTCATAAAGTTTACAGTTGTAGTTGCGCCCATTCTCTTGGCAAATTCAAGACGCTGCTCGTTTCCGTCTACTGCACAGATGTTGTGAACACCCATTGTATGAAGAACGGCGATACAGATCAGACCGATCGGTCCGCAGCCCTGAACAACAACTCTGCTGTTGAATTTCAGGATTCCTGTTGTTTTTGCTCTCTCTACTGCATGTACAAGTACTGCACATGGCTCGATGAGGATACGGGAATCAAGATCCAGATCACTTACATTGAAGAATGTGGAACCGAAGCTTCCGCCTCTGATGAAGATGTAATCAGCGAACCATCCGTTGAATTTAACATCATCGTCCGGAAGAAGTCCGTATACGTCAGCGCCACCTACGTTTTTCTTGTTGAGGTCGAACATTGTGATTTCCGGATCATCTTTGAAGATCATACATGTAACGATCTTATCTCCGACTTTAACCGGTTTACCGGCTGTATCAACCTTAACGTTTTTACCCATTTTTACGATCTCGCCGGTTCCCTCATGTCCGAGAACTACCGGAATAAGACCAAACGGGTCATTTTTGTACTCATGAGCATCTGTTCCGCAGACACCGCATCCCTCAACCTTAACAAGGATGTCGTCGTCACCGACTTCCGGAAGATCATACTCCTGAAGCTCAAAATGTTTCTTCTCTGTCATCATTGCCACTCTTGCTTTTTTAGGAATTGTATTTCCTGCCGGAGCAGCCGGAGTGCTTGCAGCAGCTGCTGCTGGAGCGTTTCCTGTCATGCCGGAGAGAACCTGTTTAACGATTTCTTCGATATTTACATTGTTCATATCCATGATTTATGTTCCTCCTGATCAACGAATGCAAAGGCTGTCTGTCATTACGCAGCGTCTTCTCTTTGTGAATGTGCTTGCGCTTGTAAGTCCCTCACCGGTACGGCTTGCAATGGTAAATGTACAGAAGCCTTCTCCACCGAATCCAAGTGCGGAATAGGACGGACCGTTCTTTACAAGGATCGCTGTGTCGATTGCTTTCGCATATTTTGTAATGTTATCAATATTCTTGGAATGAATATGTGCGGAATGACGGTTGCCATGCTCAAGCCATACAGCCTGCTCTACAGCGTCATCAAAATCCTTTGCTCTTACGATTCCGAGGATTGGCATCATAAGCTCTGTTGTGATAAGCGGATGCTCTTTCGGTCCCTCGAAGATAATGCAGCGGGTATTTGCCGGTGCCTGAACTCCGATCATGGAAAGAAGTGTCTTCGCATCACGTCCTACACATTTACGGTTCAGCTTGCCGCCTGCAAGTACAGTTTCAACAAGCTTATCCTGCTCTTCCTTGGATGCAAGGTAGCAGTCATTTTCTGTAAGCATGTAGTGCATTAACTCATCAACTACGGAAGATACTGCAACAACTTCCTTCTCTGCGATACATGGAAGGTTGTTATCGAATGTACATCCGTTTACGATATCCTGAGCTGCCTTACGGATATCAGCAGTAGCATCAACCAGTGCCGGCGGGTTTCCTGCTCCTGCACCGATTCCTCTCTTACCGGAGGAAAGAACTGCTGTTACAACACCAGGACCTCCTGTTGCTGCGATCAGATGGATATCTTTATGTTTCATCATAATATTGCTTGTCTCAAGAGTTGGTTTCTCAACTGTGACAGCGATATTATCCGGGCCGCCTGATTCCAGGGAAGCCTCATTTAAAAGATTGATTGCGTAAATAGAAGTTTTAACTGCTGCCGGATGTGGGTTGAATACTACTGTATTTCCGCCTGCCAGCATACCCATTGTGTTGCAGAGAACTGTTTCACTCGGGTTGGTACATGGTGTGATCGCGCCGATAACACCAAACGGTCCCATCTCGATCAGAGTCAGTCCTCTGTCTCCGGACCATGCAGTTGTTGTAATATCTTCTGTTCCAGGTGTCTTGTCTGCTACCAGGTGATGCTTCAGGATTTTATCTCCTACATTACCCATACCAGTTTCCTCAACACCCATACGTGCCAGTACTTCCGCATTTTCTTTGATCTTCTTGCGGATGCAGGTGATGATCTTTTCTCTCTGGTCCATAGGCATTGTCTTAACTACCAGCTGAGCCTTCTTGGCTGCTTCGATAGCATCATTCATATCCTTGAAAACGCCATGTTTTCCGGCCGGAGCATCTGCGATCTGCATTTTTGCCATAACTTCTTGTACAATTTCCTGTACCATATTCTCACTTATTGGCATGAGATGTCCTCCTTAATATTCCGTCAAAAAATTATTTCAGGCCAAGCTGAGCCATAACCTGTTTTGTGATCTGAGCTACAAGCTCTGCATCATTCTTTGCTGCGTCTGCTGCAGGAGCTGCATCTTTATCACAATCACAGTCTTTTCCAACGAAATCATACTGATATCCCGGGAACTGTTTGTAGTCCTCACTGTGGCATGCGCCGCCGCAGTTGTGGCAGTTCTTTCCATCTTTGTTCAGGCAGAGGTTTGCCGGATGTTTTCCAGGCATACCGAATTTACGACGGATTGCATAGAGTTTCTCGATGTTCTCTTTGTCGAATTCCTTCGGGCCGCCAAGAAGTTTGCTCTGATACAGAAGCTGTGCGTAGAACTCCACAGACTCCATCTTCATGTATGCAGCGTTAAGGTCTGTGCTCCATGTAAGTGCTCCGTGGTTCTCAAGAAGTACTGCATCGAAGTATGGAAGGTATTTCTCAAGGTTATCCGGAATCTCCATTGTAGAAGGTGTACCGTACTCAGCGATCGGAACGCATCCAAGAGCGATAACTGCCTCTGGCATGATCGGCTGTGTAAGCGGGATACCTGCGATTGCGAAAGATGTAGCGTAGATCGGATGAGCATGTACAACAGATCCTACGTCCGGTCTCTTCTCATATACTCTCATATGCATCTTGATCTCAGATGATGGTTTGAATCCCGGGTTAGCCTGGATTACATTACCCTTGCCATCTACTTTACAAATGAACTCTGGTGTCATGAATCCTTTGGATACACCAGTTGGTGTGCAAAGATATTCATTCTCTGCCACTTTAACGGAGAAGTTTCCGTCGTTAGCTGCAACCATGTTACGGTTGTAGATTCTCTTACCGATGTCGCAAAGCTGTTTTTTGATTTCAAACTCGTTTACCATGCTTAATTTCCTCCTTGAGCATTGGATTGCACTATTTTGTTTCTGAGAACATTTTACCCCATACCACAAAATAAGTCAAGGACAATCCGTTGTTTTATGTTGGTTTCTTGTTGTATTTTGTGTTGTTTTTATTGTTTTTTATATTTTCTGTTTGTAAAGGATCTTTTTTCTGTAATCCTGTATCTCTCAGCCGCCGATCTGGCAGTCCAGGCTGCATACCGCATGCACTGCATTCTTTAACATCTGCATATGTTCTGTTGTAGGCGGAAGGATTCCTTCCATTAAATAGGGTCTGCCAAGTCCTTCATATTTATCCTGCCCCAGTCTGTGGTACGGAAGAAGATGGATCTTGTTTACGCCCGGAAGGGATGCTGCAAATCTTGCGATCGCCTGGATCTCTTCCACAGAATCATTAAATGTGGGGATCACCGGAACACGGATCACCAGTCTGGTTTTTCCGTAGAGCGCAACCCTTCTTGCATTCTCCAGCATCAGTCCGTTGGCCCGTCCTGTGAACTCTTTATGTTTTTCCTGATCCATATGCTTGATATCCATCAGATATACATCCAGATAGGGAAGTACCTGTTCGATCTTTTCCCATGGGGCACAGGCCATACTTTCTACCGCTGTGTTGATTCCTCTCTCCTTTGCCGCGCGAAGAAGATCTCTGGAAAAGTCCGCCTGACACATACATTCCCCTCCGGAAAGGGTGATCCCGCCTCCGGAACGATAATAATAGGCACGGTCTTTTTCCACCTCTTCGATCGTCTCACGAACTGTCACGTCGCGGCCGATCACTTTATCTTCTCCCAGAACCTTCATGTTCTGGATCCGGTATTCCTGTGATTCCGGATTACAACACCAGCGGCAGCGAAGAACGCAGCCCTTCAGGAACACGATGGTACGGATACCCGGTCCATCGTGTACTGAATATTTCTGAATATCAAAGATCCTGCCCTTTGTATCCAAATAGTCCATTCGTTACTCCTTTAGAAGCCCTGCTCAGTACGTCTGATGATATCGTCCTGCAGAGATCTGGAAAGTGTAGTGAACAATGCGCTGTAGCCTGCAACACGTACAACCAGATGTTTGTACTTCTCCGGATGCTTCTGTGCATCCAGAAGTGTTTCTCTGTCAACAACGTTAAACTGCATATGCATACCCTTCTGATCAAAGTATCCGCGGATCAGTGCTACGAATTTCTCCAGTCCTTCTCTTCCTGCAAGTGCTGACGGATGGAATTTCTGATTAAACAGTGTTCCGTTGGATACGATAAAATGATCCAGGCGGGATACAGAAGTTGCCGCAGCTGTCGGTCCCTTCACATCCTTGCCGGCTGACGGGGAAACACCATCTGCTACCGGAGTATGTGCGTAACGGCCATCCGGTGTTGCACCGGTCTGTCCGCCAAGCGGAACATTTGCAGATACAGGATAAAGTCCTGCCTGATAATGTCCGCCTCTTGGGTTCATATATTTCTGAAGCGGCTTGGTGTAAGTATAAGCCACATCTCTTGCAAAATAATCCACATCCGGGATATCGTTTCCGAATTTCGGAACCTCCTCAATCATCTTGTGGATCTCTTCGAATCTTGCTTTCTTCTCAGGAGATGGCTCTGTTCCGAGAGCTGCTGTCATAACAGCTGTTGCTGTCTGCTCATTCACACGGATGCCATTCTCCTGGAGCTTCTTCATTACAACGGTAGTGATATCTGCCGCAGACTGTGCATCGATACCCTTGCCGTAGTTCCATGCCAGAGCCTCCTTCAGCTCTTCCATGGTCATCTTCTTTTCTTCATATACAAGCTTGCGGATCGCATACAGAGAATCTGCCATGTTTGCAATACCAAATCCCTGAGGGCCTGTGAAGTTATAAACAGCTCCGCCTTCCTGAACGGATTTGCCTCGTTTCAGGCAGTCATCCACCATACAGGAAAGGAATGGAAGCGGACATCTCTCCGCATGTGCCACATCAATGGCATTATCGGCATTTACAAGCAGGGAGATGAAATATTCCATCTGTTTCTTATATGCCTCATAGAACTCGTCAAAAGTCTTCATCTCTGTGACATCGCCGGTCTGAACACTGATCTTCACCCCTTTGTCCATACCATTGGAGAAAACCATCTCCAGCGGACGGCACATGTTAAAGAATGCAGCATCATGCCAGCCCTCTGTCTTACCTGCTTTCTGCGGTTCTACGCAGCCGATGATGTTATATTCTCTGGCATCTGCAAGAGAAAGGCCACGGTTCTGCAGTGCAGGAATGATAACCTCATCATTGTAATAAGCCGGAAGTCCGATTCCCGTTCTTGTAAGCTCTGCAGCCTTGATCAGGAATTCATGTGGTGATCCGTTCCATACTCTTACAGAAAGAGACGGTGCCGGAAGGTGCACATGCATAGACGCCTGGATGCACATAAAGGAGAGATCATTGGTCACATCCTCGCCATCCTTGTTCTGACCACCTGCGATCAGGTTCTGGAAAAGGCTGTAGCCTGCAAAGCCTTCTGCTGATGCAGCATCACGGCATTTATTCAGGTCGTTTAATTTTACCCATATGCAGTCCATCAGTTCCTGGGCAAATTCTCTGGTAAGATTGCCTGCTTCCATATCACTCTTGTAATATGGATACATATACTGGTCAAAACGTCCCGGAGAAATAGAATGTCCGCTGCTTTCCATCTGGATCAGCTGCTGCACAAACCAGAAGGACTGGCACGCCTCATAGAAGTTACGGGCGCCCTTCGCCGGTACGCGTGTACAATTGGATGCGATCTGAAGGAGTTCCTGTTTTCTGGTCGGATCCTGACACTGATATGCCATCTGCTCTGCGAGCTCGGCATAGCGATGTGCATAGTCAATAACTGCCTGACAGCTCATGATAACTGCTTCCAGGAAACGGGATTTCTTTGCGTAATCACCATCTCCTACATTACACTCATCCAGTTCCTTCTGAGCTTTGGCAATGATCCCTTCATAACCGATCGCCAGAACTTCTTCATATTTAACGGTTACGTGTCCTACACCATTGTAGAAATAGTTTCCGGGTGTAAAAATATTGTGGTCAATGGCAAGAATCGCTTCCGGTGCCATGTAGGAGGTTGCAAGCTCACTGGTAGTCTTGCCTTTCCAGTATTTATGTACCTCACGGAGCTCCGCCTTGGTTTCCTCCGCAATATAAAATGGATCGGCTGTTCTGGTAGCCACTGTATCCAGCTCATCCTCCAGCCACTGGAAAGAATACTCCGGAAACGTCTGACAGCCTCTCGGCGCCAAAGTGCTGCTTCCGACGATCAGCTCCTCATCACGGATGATGATCGGAATGTTGTGCAGGATGTGGGCAAATGCCTTGGCTCTGCGGGTGATGATCGGCTCGTCTTCTGTTGCTTTGTAAGACTCTGTGATCAGTTTTGCTCTGGCGGATTCGATCACCGGCATCTTTGCATAAAGATTATCTACAAGATGTGTGATCCTGTCTGTTTTCGGAACATTTGCTATATGAAATTTCTCCATGATTCTCCTTTCTCATAACCGGTTGTTTCTGGTGATCTGTCTGCCTCTGCGCTTCCAGAACCGCTCCTGTCCGGCTATGTGCTCATGTAGTTTTATTATACCTTACCCCTACTTCGATGTCAACGAAATCCAACATGTGTTTCTAGCTGTTTTTGTGGTTTTTATCGGTTGCGTCCTGTTGATTTTATTTGTTTTTTGTATTTTTATGTTTTTCTCTATTGACTTTGTTTTTCTGCTCTGCCATACTTGGATTTATATAGGAATTCCTTTGTTTTTCAGAAAAAATTTATGCAAAGCGGACATTCGTATTCCGCTCTGCCACATGTTCTCAAACAGTAAAAGAGGTGTATTTTTATGTATCTTTCTGATATGCATACCCACTCCATCGCCAGTGGTCACGGCACGGAATGTACCATCACAAACATGGCACGCGCAGCTGCCGAGAAAGGTCTCCGGCTTCTCGGGATCACGGATCACGGTCCCGGCACTCTGGCAGCCGGAACTTCCTCCTATTTCCGCAGCCTTACCTATTCTCCCAAAAAACATTTCGGTGTAGAATTACTCTACGGAATTGAACTGAATATCCTTGACCGCAGCGGAACGGTAGATTTAGATCAGGAATTATTACGTAAACTTGATTACGCCATTGCCAGCATGCATGCCTGGAATTACCGCTGCGGTACCAGAGCCGAAAACACAGAAGCTTATATCAATGTAATGAAAAACCCCTGTGTAAAGATCCTCGGACATAGTGATAACACTCATTACCCGGTTAATTATGATGCGCTTGCAAGGGCTGCCAGGGAAACCGGCACGATCTTTGAGATCAACGAAGCTTCTCTTGCACCTTATGGCTATCGTGGCGACACAAGAGAAAACTGTTTCGAGATCCTTCGATGCTGCCGCAAATATGATCTGCCGCTGCTTCTTTCCAGTGACAGCCATGGCCCGGAGCATATCGGAGATTTTACCTGTGCCGCTGAGTTTGTTCATCAGGCCATGTTCCCGGAACAGCTGATTCTCAACAACCAGATTCCCAGACTCAAGGTTTTTCTCCAAACCAGAGAATGATCTTCTGTATCTTTTCCGCCAGATAACAGATATTGTCCCCCCAAACAAAACAGGCCAGTTCAAACACAGGAATATACATTTTCCTGTATCTGAACTGGCCTGTTTTTTATTTTTCCCGCTGCTTCCGTACAATTTCCGCAAGCTCGCTATATTTACCTGTAACATATCCGAAATTTTCTCTTCTGTGAGGAAGCTTGCATTCGGTGCAGTCTTTGATCCCGCTTTCCGTAAAGTGGAAATTACCACCACATTTATCTCCCAGTGCATATAAAGGACAATAACAGAACAGACAATTGAAGTTCTCCGGATCTGCTCCTTTATGGCACGGAAAATACTCACAGTTTTTGTGGCTGAAGTAAGAGTATTCTTTGCCTTCCCAGTATGGTTTCTCCATGGCTCTTTTCTCCTCTCCTGACATAACCACACATAATTTTTTCCTATAAAAAAGAGGTAGCGATGCCACCCCGGGGTAGAAATATAATCCGTTCATGAGTGCGCGGAGGGAACGAATGTATCCGGAGTAGTATCGCCTGCCATTTAATCATGTATAATTCATATGAACAGGCGCATTCCATAAAAAATGCCTACTCTCGTAAAAAAGTAGACAACGTCCCAGGGGTGCGGAGTCCCTGAAATGGTTGTTACACTTTACACGGAAGTTTAACCTCGCCATAACAAGCAGGTTTCCTGGCTCCGGGATCATGGCTCCTCTCTCCTTCTCATACATACGTACAATGGACTATGAGATTCGCTCCGCCGTTACAGTGACCGGATCGCTCAGGTTTCACACCTGATTCCCTTTTCTGTGGACTTCTGATAATCAATATATAACTGTCAGCTATCCTCAGCACTTGCTATGTTCAATATGGAATTATACTGACATTATAATAACATCCTGTTAATTATATGTCAATACTGTTTTCAATATTTATACATTTTTGAGCATATTTTGTTACTGTTCACTCCGTTTCATGGGTTTTCAATATTTTTTTCCGACGTCAAAAACAGCCCGACAAACTGCTGTCGGGCTGCTGTATTTTTATTTTCTGTTGTACGTTCTTATTATACAAGACGTCTTACAGATACAATTGTTCTGTATGTAGCATCATTGCTGATCTTGATCCCGTCCTGAGAGTTCGATGCATGAACGATCTGGCCATTACCCATGTAAATAGCCACGTGTCCGCCATAGCAGATCAGATCTCCCGGCTGTGCATCTGCATAGGATACTTCTGTACCTGCATTCTGCTGCTCATAGGAGGTTCTCGGGAGGCTGACTCCGAAGTTCGCATAGACGCTCTGTACAAATCCGGAGCAGTCTGCACCATTGGTAAGGCTTGTTCCGCCCCATACGTAAGGATTTCCCACAAACTGTGTGGCATAATTCACAACAGAAGATCCGGAGCCACTGCCGTAAGAAGAACTGTCACTGTCGGAAGATGTATCCGCTTCAGCAGAAGTGTCCTCTGCACTTTCTTCAGATGCATCTGTGCTGTTATCGTAATCTGCGTCTGCATTATCCTCTGTATTCTCAGTATCCTCGGACGCATCATCATTCTCACCATTGTCTGCATCTTCATCCACATCCCCGGTGTCATCTTCTGCAGTATCCTCATCTGCATTCTCGATCACGTCGCCGTCCTCATCGTGCTGTACGTCTTCGCTCGCGTCCGCCTCATCCTGCTGTGCTTCCTGCTCTGCCTGGCGTCTTGCTTCCTCTTCTGCCTCAGCCTGTGCTCTCGCTGCTGCTTCAGCCTCGGCCTGACGTCTTGCTTCTTCCTCTGCCGCAATACGCTCAGCCTCTAATCTCTGAAGCTCTGCAGTCTGCTCGGCAAGAAGGTTTGCATAATCTGTAGCCTGCTGCTGTGCGTAGGCGATCTCATTATCATAATCTGCGGATGTGGCACGCTTCTCATCCAGCTGTGCCTGCAGGTTCTGGGACTCTGCCTCATATTCCTGCTTCATTCCCTCCAGCTCTGCCTTCTCCTGTGTGTACTGTGTCTCCAGGTTTGCCACCTGCTGGATCGTATTGGAATATTTTTCAAGACTCTTACGGTCCTGCTCATAAGTCTTCTGTGTGTACTCTGCTCTTGTAAGAAGGTCAGACAGGTTCTCTGCATTCAGCATCATCTGGAACCATGCATCGTCTCCACCCTTCTCATAGAGATACTGGATACGTTTCTTCATTGCCTCATACTGTTTCTGCTTGGCATTTTTGGCCTTCTCAAGGTTGGTCTGTGTAGATGCAATGTCGGCTTCCTTATTGGAGATATCTCCCTCCAGTGTCTGGATCGAAACCATCACGTTTACAAGATTGGCATCAAGAGTTGAAATCTCGCCTTCAATCTGTGACTTCTGTGAGGAAAGCTCATCCAATCTGGAATAAGTCGCATTCAGCTGTTCGTTGGTCGCATCCATCTCCTGCTGAAGTGCTGCCTCATCTTCTCTTGTTGCGCTTACGCTGACTACCTGTGCTCCGCTGATGATGAGCGCCAGTGTCAGACATAATATCCTTTTCTTCATGACTGTTCACCCTCGCAATCTGATTCTAAATTAATACAGCGGATCTGACCATCCGCTTCGTTGGTTTCTTTGTAATACTTTTGCAATATCTTGTTTCAATCTTTTTATATATTAACACAGTGTTATTTGGATTGCAAGGATTTTCTGTTAATTACTTTAAAATTTTGTAACATTTATTAATAATTTTGACATTAAGAAAGGAGAACCCGGGTTATCTCAGATTCTCCTCTCACGTTTCTTATTGCTATTTGTTACATATAAATTTCTTTCAGCATATCCTGATCAGAAAAGATCTGCAAGGATCTGATTGGCTGTCTTGTTCAGATATCCGTTGGGATCGGAAAGAGTTCTTCTGTTCCATCTGAAGTATGCACCGTTTCGGATATAGTTACCACTGGATTCATGATAATCATATTTGCTGACTCCAGGATACCTGGACATGTAAGTTTCTGCCAGCTTGATTGCCTGGCTTCCGTAAGTTCCGCTTGGTGTCGGTGTTCCGGAAATCTGTACGCCGGCATTCGGTGTACAGTGGAGGATCACGACACTCTTATCGGAACACTGCCCGAGAACGATCCAGGTATGTCCGCTGTTGTATCCGATATCCCCAGGATAAAGCTTCCAGTTTGAGCTTGCCAGCTGAGCCTGGGAAACAACGGTACCCATTCCCTTGCCGGAATACAAAGATCCAAGATTTCCGGAAACATCCGTGTACATAGGTCCACCGGATCTGCTCTGCATGATCTGATATACAGACCATCCTACAAAGCCGGAGCAGTCAAGTCCCTTCTGCTCTGTAGATTCGCTGAGATCCATATAATATCTGTAATTATAGGAGCCGGAATTGCTGTCATACCACTGTTTCCATTTTGGACTGACGCCCTTTCTGGTCGCATCTGACCAGTTGTGACCGCCGCCCCATACGTAAAGAGTCTTTCCTACCGGAAGCAGTGCATTGGCGAGGAAATTCTTGATGGTCCTGGAGCTTGTAGCTGTAGTAGTGCTTGGATTTGTATCCAGGACACCGTTGCTGCCAAATGTATACTTCTTACCATCGATCGTCTTCGTCCCCGTAGCCATGACACCGGTTGACGGGTCGAAATAATATTTATATCCTTTTTTTGAATTTGTGACCCATCCGGTAGCCATCACACCACTCTTGCTGTAAAAATAATAGGTATCGCTGCCGATCTTCTTGAAGCCCTTATACATAGCTCCCGTGTTTGGATCAAAATAGCGCTTCTGCTGTTTTTTATTTGTTGCCCAGCCCTTTGCCATAAAGCATTTGCTGGTAAAATATCTGGTCACATTCTGCTTATCTGTGAGGAATACGCTTCTTGCAGCAGCACCACTACCGCTGTAGAAATAATATTTCTTATTGTTGATCGTTGCCCATTTCGTTGTCATATATCCGCTGGTGGGATTAAAATAGCGGGTATTGTTCTCTCTGTCTGTAAGCCAGCCTGTTGCCATATAGCCCTTGACACCGTTAACATTATAAAAATATCGTTTGCCCTTGGAATCCTTAGCCCAGCGCTTCATCTGCACGCCTGTGGATTTATTAAAAAAATATTTCTTCCCGTTCAGTGTAAGCCAGCCTTTTACCTTCTGGCCATTCTGATAATAATAGGATTTTCCTTTTTCGGTCTTAAAGCCGTTCTTGGCCGCAGCTTGTACATCGGTTGCCGTTGTATGTACAGTTGCTCCGGCTGCAAAGAACATCAGAACAAAAAAAAGTCCCCAGAGTTTCCATTTTCTGCTTAATTTTCGCATACATACCTTCCTTTGATAGATAGATCATTGATATTTACTATTTCTTAAGTCCGGCTGATCGTAAACATTACAATTCTGTTACAATTTTACGTCCATATTATATAACATTCTTTACTGTCCGTCAACTCTTTCCTTTTCTTTCAGAAAAATCATCATCCAGGTATTACCAATGTTGATTTTATACAGAAAAAATCCCCGAAACATCAGAAATATTCACTGATGCTCCGGAGATATGATCTTTTATGCAGTTTTGCTCCTGTCTGTTACAGATCCTTACAGGAATTTTTTGCGAAGCTCTGCTCCGTCCAGGGCGCTTAAATATGCAGGTGCAACATCAAATACGGTCTTGCAGCCCTTCTGTCCTTCCTGATTCATGCGGTATGCAGCTCTTGCATAGGCAACGATCACAGAAGATGTGAACTCAGGATTGGAATCCAGCTTCAGGCTGTACTCGATCACATGGCTGTTCTCATTGTTCCAGCCTGTCTTTCCGCTGCGGATCACAAAACCGCCGTGCGGGATACCGCTGTGGTCACGATCCAGCTCTTCCTGGGAAATGAAATGTACCGTTGTATCATACTCGTCAAAGTAATTCGGCATGGTCTTGATCTCTTCCTCGATACGTGCAAGATCAGCACCTTCCTCAGCAACTACGAAGCACTCTCTTGTATGTTTCTGGCGTGTGGTAAGCTCCGGATTTTCTCCGTTTCTTACTGCCTCAAGTGCAGCTTCTACCGGAATGGTGTACTGCTTTGCATCCTTTACGCCTTTGATGCGGCGGACAGCATCAGAATGTCCCTGGCTGACACCCTTGCCCCAGAAAGTGTAGTCGTTTCCATTTGTAAGGATCGCATTTGCATACATACGGTTCAGAGAAAACATTCCCGGATCCCAGCCTACGGAAATGATTCCTACATGTCCACTCTCTGCTGCTGCCTTGTCAACATTTGCAAAATGCTCCGGGATTTTCTTATGTGTATCAAAGCTGTCCACAACATTGAAATATTTTACATACTCCGGTGTCTGAACAGGAAGGTCTGTCGCACTTCCTCCACAGATGATCAGGACATCGATCGCATCCTTCAGCTTCTCCGCATCTTTTACAGAATAAACCTTTGCGGTCTCTGTAAGGATCTTTACAGTCTCCGGATCACGTCTGGTAAATACTGCAACCAGCTCTGTATCCGGATTATGCTTGATGGCGCACTCCACGCCGCGTCCCAGGTTTCCGTAACCTAAAATACCAATTCTTATACTCATAACGATTTCCTCCTCTTTTTCTCTGCAGTATGACATTTTCCGGACAGCACTGTGAATTTCTGTCAGAAAAATCCCTCTGCGATCTATATCGCAAAACGGATCTGACTGATCCGCCTTACAATCATATGGACATGCTGCCCCGGGATATTCCGATTCTCAATTCCGGGATATCGATGACCGCTTTGTTCCTGCATCAGCAGCAGAAAAAGCCGCCCGGCCAGCACATGAAACAAGCCATGGTCCTGCAGCAGGCATCACACATATCTCCTCCTGCGGTCGGCATTCCCCCAAAGGGATCCTGCCGCTGCTGATACCAGCCGCCACCGCCTTCCATTCTCTGGAGCAGCATACGGTACTGCATATTATCCGGTTCCTGACGGACTGCTTCACGGATCTGATCCAGAGCTGTTACATTATTTCCCATTCCCATATTTGCCATAGCAGCCAGGTAATACCATTCCCCATTTTTCTGACCAAGAGAATCCAGTACATTCATAGCTTCCTGAAAGTGGCCGCTCTGCACATAATTGGCGGCCGCCCTTCTGCGCATACTTTCCTCATCCTGATAGGTACTGGAACCGGCATTTCCGTAATTTCCAAAACCACCGTAATTTCCGTAACCGCCATAACCATTCTGGGAACTGCTTCCGTACTCACGCTCTTTCATGATCTGCTCGTAAGCCTGCTGCACTTCTTTGAATTTTTCTTCGGCCTGATCCTTATTCGGATTATTGATATTGGCATCCGGGTGATACTTTCGGCTCAGCTTCCGGTATGCCTTTTTTATTTCATCATCAGATGCGTTTCTGGGAACTCCCAGCACGCTGTATGGATCTAACATTTTTTCTCTTTCTCCCGTTCTTCCCTGCGCTTCTGTCCGATTGCCGCAAAACGGCACCAGACGCCGGAATATAAAATATTTCGAAGGATATCTCCGTATCGGAGGATCGGCAGCTTTTCAAATTCTCTGCAGCATTCTGCAAGCATCATCATAAGAAGCCGACGTACCTCTTCCTCGAACCCTTCTATCTTATATTTTTCAAGGAAAGGATTGTAATTTCCGTTTTCTGTGTCTTTTTCCACATCATCATAAGCATCCAGGATGTAGATAAATTTTCCGAGATAAAATCCCAGACGGCGCAGGGACGATTCCCAGACATCCTTACGGAAGGCCAGAATCTCTTCCATGATACGTCCGGAACACCCGGCTACACGGTCCACATCGGTTTCCCCCTGTTTTTCCAGGGAAGAAAGCTCCTCCAGTGCGTTTCGGATCCTTTGGATCTTTTCCGGATAAGCGGACATATGCATATTTCCGCAATTCTTCAGAATTCCTGCATATGCATAGTGCAGTGGTTTATGTTCATCCCGCCAGTCATCCATACATTTATAATAGGTAAGGATCACATTCATATCCGCACAGTACTCAGTTACTGTATTTTTACGTACCGGCTGGGGCTTCAGCGGATGGGCCACACACCTGGAGGTTCCCTTCTTCGTTGGCGGTTCATAAAGAGCGCTTAAAAGAAGGACCACAAATGTCATATCATAAGTCAGTGAGATCTGTCCCGGTATCCCGTATCTCTCCCGCAATTCTCTGCAAAGGCCGCAGTAAAAAGAACGGTACACATCAAAATCCTTGAATTTTATTTCCGGTTTATTAACGGTCACATATCCGAACATGTCAGCTCCTTTTTACGAATTTTGTGTGGCATTTCGGACATTCGATCTCGATCTTGCCCTTTCCCTTTGGAATACGTATCTTCTGTCCGCAGCTCGGACAGCTGTAGATGTGATGGGTCTTTCTCTGCTTCATCAGATCCTTTTCTTTATTAAAGCGAAAACGGAACTTTGACGTCATCTGAAGGAATTTCTGATTTTCGGCATAACGCTGCTGGATATTTCTGGAAAAAATACGTATATATGCATATACGATCGCTGCGACCCCGAGAATGTCAAGGGTGCTGCCGACAGTTCTGCTGAATATATTGGCAAACATTGCCAGAATGATCAGAACCAGTGCGACTCCCATGGTGAACCTGGAAAGATCATCCACTCCATAACGTCCCTGCATAAATTTATTGAATTTGTCTCTCATATGATCTGCATCTCCTTTTCACTGCCAGACGGCACTGCCCAAAAATTTCCGTAAAAAAATCCGGATGGCAGTTCCTAACGGTCATTGCATACCTGGAAAATGTAGAACTTCAGATAATAGGACTCATCTGCTGACCAGAGGATCGGATGATCCGGTGCCTGTGTACGGTACTCTACCTGGCGCAGTCTCTTATGGACATTCTTCGCTGCCTGACCGATGGTCTGTGTAAACAGCTCATACGTCATAAAATGAGAGCAGGAACAGGTTGCCAGAAATCCGCCGTCCTTTACAAGACGCATTGCACGGAGATTGATCTCACGGTATCCCTTGATGGCATTTTTTACAGAGCTTCTGGATTTCGTAAATGCCGGAGGATCCAGTACCACAACATCAAATTTCTCTCCCTTCTCCTCAAGCTCGGGAAGAAGCTCAAAAACATCTTCACAGAGGAATTTCACTGTTCCGTCCAGGCCGTTCAGACTGGCGTTTCGTCTTGCCTGCAGGACTGCAGTTTCCGACGCATCCACACCAAGAACACTCTGTGCCCCTGCAATTCCCGCATTCAGGGCAAAAGAGCCGGTATGTGTAAAACAGTCCAGAACCTTCGCCCCCTTGCAGAGCTTCTGGATAGCAAGACGGTTATATTTCTGATCCAGGAAAAATCCGGTCTTCTGCCCGTCCCTGATATCTACTTCATATTTCACACCGTTCTCCTCAATCTGAACAAGTGTCGGAAATTCTTCTCCGATAAATCCCTTGGTAAGTTCCATTCCTTCCTGGCGGCGTACCTTTGCATCACTCCGCTCATAGACTCCACGGATCCGGATCCCATCCTCAGCAAGGACTTCCTTCAGTGCATCTAGGATCGTTTCTTTAAGACGGTCGATTCCCAGTGCAAGAGACTGTACAACAAGCACATCTGAAAACTTATCCACAACAAGACCCGGAAGAAAGTCTGCTTCTCCGAAGATCACACGGCAGCTTCCGGTATCTACTACCTTCTTACGATACTCCCATGCGTCGCGGACACGTTGTTTCAAAAATTTCGGACTGATCTCTGTACGCTCATCTCTGGTAAGCATACGGACTGTGATCTTGGAATTGGTGTTGATAAATCCTCTTCCCATCGGATATCCGTCAAAGTCCCGGACCAGAACGATATCTCCGTTCACAAAACTTCCCATGATGCTTGCAATCTCATTGTCATATACCCAGAGGCCTCCTGATTTCAGGAATCTGCCTTCGCCTTTTTTTAATGTTACTACTGCCAGGCTCATAAATTCTACCTTTTCCCTTTCTCGTTTCCCTGTCACGGTTTGCGATGTATGAGTCCACAAAACCGATTTACGGTCAATTTTATCACAGAAAAATCCATTTTTCCAGTGCTTACACAAATCCTTGTCGTAAATCACAAAATTTTCATGATATCTTTCCGGCACGACAAAAAATACCGCAGCAGAGGTTGTTTTCTCTGCTGCGGTATTTTTTATCTCTTTTTCTGTAAATCTTTTATTCTGCTGCGGATTCCTCAGAAGAGTCCGTGTTCTCGCCGTAAAGACCTGCCAGATATTTCATGGTTTCTTTATAAAGTGTCTGCTTATCTTCCTGGGGAACATCTGCAAGAATAGCTGCTGTCACGTCTGTGGCCTCTGTGTCCTCCTGGGAACTGTCAATACCGAACAGCTTCTTCAGCTTCTGATCCATCATATTCAGCTCTGTACTCTGATATTTTTCTGTACCATCTGCCTCATAAGATTCTGTACCATCCTTCAGGATATCATAATAATCCTTCTCAACAGTTTCTGCCACATTCTTTGCTGTCTGCTCATCCAGTGTTACCGTTGCCACTGTCTCTGTATCACCCGTTGCAGCGAGAAGGGAATCTGCATCTCCCTCATACTCGCCTTTTACAAAGAGGACAAATTTGTCATAATTGTTCTTTGCTTCTTCACTGAGCACAGAAGTATCGTTTTCTGCACTGTCTGCCTGGTCTGAGCTGTCTGTACTTTCTGAAGATTCTGTATCTTCTTTTGCCTCCGGGATTCCGGTCTCATTGCTTGTATCCTGAGAATCTGCTCCTGTTTCTTCCTCAAGACCCGGGTCCTCTGTGGAGCTCTGGATCACATCGTCACCAAGAATGCTGTCATTTACATTGTTGACGATATCATCTGAAGAATCTTCATCCACATCTACTGTGTCATCACTGCTCTCTCCATCCAGTGTATCATCAGAGGAAGAGGCCTGGCCTGTGGTATTGGCATCTACCTGCTCCAGTGTTTCCTTCACATCATCATAATTGTAATCCTGCTGTGAGATCTGCTTCAGAAGAGACACGATCCTGTCAATATCGTCCTGGCTTACGGAAATATTGTTCTTCTCAGCCACATTGATGACAATATTCTGGATCTCATCTGCATTCTGTACTCCGTTCTGGATCACATCCATCTTGGACTGGTTTACAACTGTTGTCGCCTCATTTTTACCAACCTTATCTGCAAGCTCACCGGTGGTTACGATCTCCTGGTTGGCAAGCTTCGTCTTGGTCTCATCCAGCTTCTCTCCACTGGCCTTCTCATATGCCATCTGGATACCGGTAAGTGCACCTGTTCCGGATACTTCCATCGGGCAGGCGGCAACTACTTCACAGTTCTTCACACCGGATGTGGAAAGTGTCGTTGCGATCATATTACCTGTCACCCAGTTCAGATTTGCTGTGCGGACCTTGATCCCGCCGGACTGTGTAGGCTTCACATAGGCACAGCTCAAAGTTCTGGAACCGATCTGGGACTGTGGTGCGATATTATCCAGGTGTTTATGCTCATCCTCATTTGTAATGGTCATCACCTGCACCTGATCGGAACTTACATTAAAATATTTCATCATTGTCTGCTTCTGAGCATCCGTAAGATCTGCTCCAAGTGTTACTACCTTCGATGCATCTGCAAATACGGGATTTACACTTCCTGCCACAAGGCATGCACTGCAGAGCAGAGCTGCGATCATGTTTCTTTTCTTCATTGATCTTCCCTCCATATATTTTTTCGGATCGATTGTATCTACTTAACTTTTGCGGTGTAAAGCGGACATTCCTCTTCGTTACTTACATCTCCACGAATGCGAGCGCTTCACGATCTGTCGTTCTTGCCATATTATAACACAGCTGCTGAAATATTTGTAATTTATATTATATAAAAAACGCTTCCGGAAATTATATCACTCATTTCTGACAGCGTTTTATTGCTTTTCTCATTTTCCCAGAGAACTTATCTGATCTGGTTTAATTTTCCGGTTTCTTTTGCTTTTTTCAACAATTCCCGGTTTTTTTCATTCATGATACCAAAATCCTTCAGCGGACAGTACACTTTTTCACATTTTCCCATGAACTCCAGTGCTTCTTCAAAGGCAGACTCCGAAATGCATTCAAAAGGCTTCTCCGTGATCACTTTTGCAGCCAGTTCTTTTGCCACCTGATAATCTGCATCATTGGTATGGAGAACTCCGGTCACAAAAGGAATCCCCTGTCGCTGCAGCTTCCGATATAACGGAATCCCACTTCCATTTCCTCCGATCACAAACACCTCCGGTTTTCCGGCCGGAGGTTCCATTTCCACGCAGCCGAATTCTGCATTATAGCTTCCACGGGTGATGCCATAAAGCTTCCGAATATAATCGGAAGTAAAGATTTCCTCCGGTGCACCATATTTCTCAATGTGATCTCCATGAACACAGATCACCTGGTTAGAAATCTTCTGGGCAAGATCCAGCTCGTGAAGGGACATGATCACCGTCATCTGTTTTTCCAATACCATCTTCTTCAAAATGGCAAGAAGATCCAGCTTATGCCGGATATCCAGGAAGGAGGTCGGTTCATCCAGGATAATGATCTCCGGTTCCTGGCAGATGGCGCGTGCCAGAAGGATACGCTGTCTCTGTCCGTCACTGATGGCTGTAAAATCCCGGTCCTTCAGATCCCAGGCGTGAACCATCTCCATGGCGCTTTTAACTTTTTCCTTGTCCTCTGCGGAAAGGATCCCGAGAGTTCCGGTATAGGGATATCGTCCGGTGGATACCACATCCTCACAGGTCATAAGCTCCGGTCGCATGCGCTCGGTAAGTACTACAGCCAGTTTTTTTGACACTTCCCTGTTGGTCATCCGGCTCATCTGTTCCTGTTCCAGATATACCGTTCCGCTGATCAGGGAAAGCTGTCTTGTGATGCTCTTCAAAATAGTAGATTTTCCGGCACCGTTGGGACCGATCAGTGTCAGGATCTCTCCTTTATTCAGCTGAATATTGATCTCTTTGATCAGCGGTTTTCCATCATAGCCTACGGTCAGCTGATCTGTATAAAAAAAATATGATTTCATCGTTTATATCCTCTGCTGTCTGCGAATCATGATATAGATAACTACCGGTGCTCCGAAAACTGCTGTCACAGAACTGATGCTCAGCTCCGTCGGTGCAAATACAGTTCTTGCGATCAGGTCACAGAACAGGCAGAACACTGCACCGCCCAGAAAACAGGCCGGGATCACAAGCAGGGGTTTGGCAGTCTTCAGGAGACTTTTTGCAATATGAGGCACAGCGATCCCCACGAAGGAAATCGGCCCTGCAAAAGCAGTCACGCAGGCAGAAAGAATACTGGAAAGCAGGATCAGAAGTATCCGGAAAGCCTTGATATTAACTCCCATATTCTGCGCGTAAGTCTCCCCCAGCTGATAGGCGCTGATCGGTTTTGACATAAAAAATACGATCACCATGGTAAGAAGTACCACAGCAGCCATAGTCTGCACATTCCCCCAGGTCATACCGGAAAAGCTACCCAATGACCAATTGTGAAGATTGACTATGTTGGAATCATCTGCAAAAGTCACCACAAAGTCTGTGATGGCCGAACAGATATAGCCGATCATAACACCACTGATGACCAGCATGGACATGTTGTGGACTTTTTTTGCCACAAGGAGCACAAAGCCCATGGAGATCATTGAGCCTGCAAAAGCAGCCAGGATCATGGCACCGGAACCGATGGACACCGATCTGCTTAAAAAAAAGATCATCAGAAGTGCCACGATCAGCTTGGCACCGGAAGAGATCCCCAGTACAAAGGGTCCCGCGATAGGGTTGTTAAAAAAGGTCTGCAGCAAAAATCCGGAAACAGAAAGTGCTCCGCCAAGGATGATCACTGCCAGTATCCTGGGAAGGCGGATCTCCCAGACGATATTATAAGAAGTTTCATCTCCCTGATGCCGGAATATGATATTCAGGATCTCCTTCACAGAGAGGTGGATACTTCCGGAATTTACATTCCATATAAATAAAAAGATCAAAAGTACCGCAAGGATCACAAAAGAGATCCCGCATCGGACTGCGCGTTTTCTGTCATTCATTTTTTCTGGTACACTCCTCTTCTGTTTTGTTATCCTGTCCTTTCGTTTCCTGCTCACAGGTGGAAACCGGCAAAGGAGTTAAAGCGAACACTGGAATTTATTTCAGTTTATGCATATAGGTCAGCTCATCCAGAGAATCATCGTCTGTAGTCAGCATGGTGTGGATATCCTCGATCATGGTTCCAAGTCCGGTAGTTTCCTGGAAGAGATTTTTGCCTGTGCACCAGACATTTCCGTTCTTCACTGCCTTGAAATCTGCAAGAAGCTTACTTTTGGAAAGAAGCTCATCAATGGTCTTAAGTTCCCCGTCAATCGTACTGTTGTAGATGATATAGTCTGCATCCTTCGCCTTGGCATAAAACTCCTCCATCTGCATATTCATGGTGGAAAGAGCATTGTCATTTGTTCCTGTATCCTCCGGAACATAATTTCCCCCTGCTAGAGAGATCATTTCCGAAACATAATCGCCGCTTTTTCTTATATTTACCGCACCTACGGAGTTGATATAAAAGAACGCTACGGTCTTATCTGTTTTATCTGCTGTGAGAACCTTATCCAGCTTGTCCGTCTGCTCTTTGAAAACCTTTTCTGCCACATCTTCTTTTCCCAGAAGAACTGCGTAAAGCTTCATCCATTCGGTCCTTCCAAGAGGGTGACTCTCATAGCTGGAACGCTCTACCATTACAGGAATCCCGAACTGCTCCAGCTTCTCCTGTACCTCCGGATTGTGATGGATCATGGTGGATTCAATGGCAAGGTCACAGCCCTCGTTCAGGATCAGCTCGTAATCCGGAGCACTGTACTTGCCGGCATAGATCATCTTTTTCTGCTCCATGGCGTCCTTTGCTTCCTGGATATACCATCCGTCTTCCTTGGTTCCGGAAAGCTTGATGCTGTCAATCCCGTCGATAGCGCGGAAAAGATCCATGGCCGAGGTTGCTACCAGATAGATATTGTTTATGGGCTGCTGCAGAACCGCAATGTCAGGATTCAGCCCCTCCGGTGCTTTCCTGCCTTCGGGAACTACAAGAAACTGTCCTTCCTGATCAATGGTGATCAGCGCATAGCCATCGTTGTAGTAATCCACATTAAATTCCTTTGCGTAGGAAAGCTCCATACTGTGGTCAAAGGTAAGGCCTGGAATATCCGCAGGCTTATGTTCTGTCTCTGCTGCCTGCACTGCAAAAGCACACCCCAGGATCAGGGTCAGCGTCAGAAATATGTATGAAATTATTTTTTTCATTTTTCTTCCTTTTTCATGCTTGAAGAATCAAAATTCAGGGTATACTCAATCTCGTGAGGAGTACTCATGGCTACAGTATCTGCAGTCACTTCCATTTCTGCGTCAAAGACTGTGACCGGGATCTCAAATGTGGAGTTTCCGTCTTTGTTCACCGGCTCATATTTTTCGCCGTCCACGATCATGTAATCATAATTCGGACTGCTCCAGATGATGGTTGCCGTAGCTTCTTTGTCCTTGATTTCTACTTTAGCCGGAGATTCTACAGATGCTCTTCCTGATCCGCCTGTAAGGGTTACATCCATCTCATAGGTTCCGTCCTCCAGCTTCAGCTCTTCCGGTTTTTTCCCTTCGGATTTTTTGTCGTCAGAGGTTTTTACAGGATTCTTTACGCTGACTTTATGGTCGTACCATTTGCCTTTTTCTCCCAGGATCGCCACGTTAAATTCCTCACCAATGGCCGGTACCGGGATATCAAATCCGTAAACCTCCTCTGTATAACCATCGCTGTACTTCACTGTATCCGTGGTCGGCTCAATGATCTCTGCTCCGTCCTTCTGGGCATCCTCGGCAGTTCCCGCAAACAGGTTAACGATCTTCTTGGAAACCAGACTTACGTGGATGGTCATTTTACCATCTTTGACCGTGAGCTCTCCTTTTTTGTCATTGGCCTCATTTACATGAAACATGCTGCTGTCTGTATCAAACTCTGCTGTATAAACGCCATCTTCCAGGGTATCTGCTTTGGCTGCATCTGTATCCTTTTCTTCGGAAGTTTCTGCTTCCTCACCGGACTCTGTTTTTGTTTCATCTGTTTTTGCCATCGCAGGCACAGAGCCCAGCACCAGGACTGATGCACCTGCCATTGCAAGAATTAAGTTTACATAGCGTTTTTTCATGATAATCTTCTCCCTTCCATAGATACAGCAATCTGCCCGGAAAACAGTCTTCCTGATCTTTCCGGGCAGTTACATTGATTTCTTATAGGTATCTGAACTCACTCAGATATTTTTATATTTATTACTCTGCGGACTCCTCAGCAGAATCAGCCTCTGTATCTGCTGTTGCATCAGAATCTGCGGACTCCTCAGTGCTTCCCAGAGAATCGATGGCTGCCTTTGTATGCTCTACATAAAGCTTCTCAACTGCTTCGACTCTTCCAAGACCCTCGATCTGGCAGTCAACCTTATCGAAGTTTCCGGATGCTACAAACTGGCTCTTCCAGGAATCCTCATCATCACCGGCCATATCGTTGTTTGCATGGTCTCCGGCAACAACCATCAGCGGACGAAGAACAACGTTCTTGTATCCTGCTTCTTTTACCTTCTCGATAACCTTGTCGCAGGCTGTATCTTCCGGCTCACCCTCTACAGTACCGATGAATGCGTTCTTGAATCCAAGGTTTTCCATCTGTGTCTGCATCTGATCGTATGTAATGTTAGCTGTATGAGATGTTCCATGTCCCATGAATACGAATGCTGTGCCAGCCTCAGCTGCTGCATCCATGCTGTCAAACCCGGCCTCTTTGCAAGCCGCATCTGTGATCGCCTGAGCAACGGCTTTCTTGTCATCGTTGATCACAGTTGCATCGTCTCCAACCTCACCGAGCATTGGCTCTGCGATAGCTACAGACTCGAATTTATCTTTATAGCCATTGATTGCTTCTGTCATCTCATCGTACTCAGCACCATGCATCAGATGGGTAGGCTGTACAACCAGATTCTTAACACCATTCTCTACTGCACGGTCAAGAGCCTGCTGCATGTTATCGATCACTTCATCATCTCTTGCCTCTATATGGTTGATGATGATCTGTGCTGTAAATGCTCTTCTTACAGACCAGTCCGGATAAGCTTTTGCAAGAGCATCCTCGATTCCCTTGACATCCTCTGCACGGCTGTCATTGAAGGAAGTACCAAAGCTTACAACAAGAAGTTCATTCTCACCGATATCATCCTGGTTACGCGGATCGTCCTTGGAAGCATCTCCTGTGTCACGTCCGAAATAATCCGGATCTGCATTCTCACCCTCTACCAGTTCTTTCTGAGCGTCTGTCAGAGCATCCCATGCTTCTTTGGCTGCCTTGCAGTCCTCATCTGTTGTGTCGTTTCTTTCCTGTACATAGATCTTGTCAATCAGAGCTGCTACCTTATCTGCTGCTTTCTGATCTGCATCAGAAGCCTCTGTGGTATCAGCTGCCTCAGCGTTCTCTTCTGTAGCAGAATCCTCTGCTGCCATTGCTGTTGTAGCCGCACCCATAGAGCATGTCATGGAAACTGCGAGCATCAGAGCTAACATTGTTTTTCTTTTCATTTCTTATTGTCCTCTTTTCATGTATTTCCAGAATACTGATATGTACAAAAAAACAGCAGCTCTCTGCGGCCGCCTGCTCACACATGATTCTCTGCGCAATACAAATACATAAAAAGAAGTTCTGTATTGTTATGGAGAATACCGATTCGTAAACCGCGAATCCCTGGATCTCACAATAAGGCAGTTCTCCTGACTTGGTTCCACACTGCTTTCCCTTCCCGGTCTCCCAGTGGTTATAAAAGCAGCTCCCCTTTCACAGTGACGGTATCGTTCCGGATTCTCACCGGATTCTCTTTTGCACATCCGACTGGATGCAACCTTATCATTATAACATTTGCACATATTTTCTTTTACCTGGTTATCTAACTTTTACCACAAACTCGCAAATTTGTCAAGATTGATGTCAGACGATTCACGGTTTTCTGTGATCTTCGCTCACAAAAAACACCTTGCGAAATATTACCAGTGAACAGTAACCGGTTTTCTCCCTGTATCTGTCAGTTATTATCTGAATGCTTTCTCCAATATTCATGCATATCCTGCATAAAAACCAGCCCCTTTCTGTCATCACCCTGATATCAGAAAAGGACTGTCTTTAACAGATAAACTGCTTTGCAGTTTATCTGTTAAAATACTCCTGCTCCAGGTATCTGGCTACGTAGATTCCGCTGGCAGATGCATGGGAAAGAGAGTGTGTCACGCCGCTGCAGTCTCCGATAACAAAGAGACCCTTGTGGCAGGTTTCCAGATTTTCGTCGATCTCAACCTCCATGTTATAGAATTTAACCTCCACGCCATAAAGCAAAGTATCGTCATCCGCGGTTCCCGGTGCGATCTTGTCCAGGGCATAGATCATCTCGATGATGCCATCCAGGATACGTTTCGGCATAACAAGGCTTAAATCTCCCGGTGTCGCAGAAAGTGTAGGTGTTACGAAACTTTCCTCAATACGGGTTTTTGTGCTTCGTCTTCCGCGGATCAGATCTCCAAACCGCTGTACCATAACACCACCGCCAAGCATATTGGAAAGTCTTGCAATGCTCTCACCGTATCCGTTGCTGTCATGGAACGGCTCTGAGAAATGCTTGGATACCAGAAGGGCAAAGTTTGTATTGTTGGTATGCTTTGCCGGATCTTCGTAGCTGTGACCGTTTACTGTGATAATACCGTTGGTATTTTCATTCACGACAACACCTCGCGGGTTCATGCAGAAGGTACGGACCATATCCTCAAACTTCTCAGTTCTGTAAACGATCTTGCTCTCATAAAGCTCATCTGTCAGACGGCTGAAAACCTCTGCCGGAAGCTCCACACGGACTCCGATGTCCACACGGTTGGAAAGAGTCGGGATCTTAAGCTCTGTACATACCGTCTCCATCCATTTACTTCCGCTCCGTCCTGCGGAGATGATACAGTAAGTTCCCTCGTAACGCTCATCTCCTACAAAAACTGCATAACCGTCTTCAGTTTTTTCTACTTTGTCAACAGATGCGTCAAAATAGAAGTCCACATGGTCTTTCATTTTTTCATAGAGGTTCTGAAGCACCACATAGTTGATATCTGTTCCCAGATGACGGACTGATGCATCCAGAAGATGCAGGCCGTTCTGAAGGCAGAGCTTACGGATCTCGCTGTTTGTGGTAGAATAAAGCCTGGTTCCTTCACCGCCATGCATCAGGTTCAGTTTATCTACATATTCCATCAGCTCTGTGGCTGTATCCTTGCCGATATGCTGGTACAGAGTTCCGCCAAACTGATTGGTGATATTATATTTTCCGTCGGAGAAAGCGCCTGCACCGCCAAATCCCTTCATGATCGCACAGGTTTTGCAGTGGATACAGGATTTTACTTTCTTTCCGTCGATGGGACATTTTCTTTTTTCCAGAGGATGACCAGCTTCAAAAACCGCGATCTTTTTCTCCGGATCATTATTCATCAGTTCATAGGCCGCAAAGATTCCACCGGGACCTGCTCCTACGATCAGTACATCATATTTCATAAATAAAAACTCCTTATCTTGTATTGCCCATTTTCAGTATTTTGTTTTTGCACAAACCCTGTCTATTTTACAACAAACGTGTTCAAAAGTCACCGTTTTTTTCGGTTTTTGAAAAAAAACTCAATCCTTTCGGAACCTTCCGATCTTAAGCTTTTTTCCATCTGTTTCCACGGTAATAGCACCGTTTTTCATGGTGTATTCCACCTGACTTCCGGCCTCTTTAAGCCGCTCTACGGTTTCCGGTGACGGATGTCCGTAGGTGTTGGTGAGCGAACAGGAAATGATCGCCACTTCCGGCTTTATTTTCTCAAGAAATGCTTCTGTGGTAGAATAACGGGAACCGTGATGTCCCACCTTCAGACAGTCAACATCCTCAAGCCCACCGACTGCCAGAAGCTTTTTCTCCGTATCTGCACCGATATCTCCGGTAAAAAGCATCTGAAAATCTCCAAAAGACAGCTCCATCACCATAGCTTCCTCATTCACATCTTTTCCTGTGGCATTTTTCTCCGGCCACAGAACAGAAAAAGATACTTTGCCGCAAGGCAATTCATCCCCTTTTCCTGCTGTCATGACCTTAACTCCGGCTGTTTTTGCTGCCTCTGCAAGCTCCCTCCACGCATCTGGTCTTTCCGCCCAGGCAGGCAGGATCAGATATCCGGCCCGGATGGTTGTAAGACCTTTTCCCATATATTCCAGAAGCTCTTTCACACCGTTGATATGATCCTGATCTGTATGGGAAATAAAAATCCCATCCAGCCAGGAAATCCCCTGACTTTTCAATGCCGGCAAAAGGCAGTATCTTCCAGGCTCCGACTGGCTGCTGCTTCCTCCGTCGATCAGAAAATGGTGATCCTCCGGGGTCTCCACAAGAATACCGTCCCCCTGTCCTACATCCAGGCAGATCACCTTCAGACTTCCTGCTGGATGATATCCCAGTATCAGGATTCCGACTGCCAGAAAAATACCGGCAGTTATCCGGATAGCATATAGCTTCCGGCAACCTGCTTCCGCCCGCTCCTCTGCTAGCTCCGTTTCCTCACAGACTGCTTTTTTCTTCCGGAGCTGTTCTTTTATATACTGCCCCATAAACAGAACTGTGATCAAAAAGCCATAATATACCAGGATCTGCCATGTTTCCGGCTCCCCTCCGATCCAGGTACTCCATCCTGATCTTCCTGCCAGACTGCAGAGATATTCATAAAAAAGCAGCAGTACCCTTGCCGGCAGGATTACCAGTTTTGCCGCAGGAATACTGAGAATTCCCAGCAGCAGCGCCGCCATTCCTCCAGTCAGCACTACCCCCACACTTGGAAGCACCAACAGATTCAGGATAAATCCGGCAATAGAGACTTCTCCGAAAAACTTCAGCATCACCGGCAGAGTCACAAGCTGAAGAGCTATAGGACTTACCAGTGCCTTTGTCCATTTTTTCTCCGCTCCTGCAAGGGCACAGATCTTTTCCGCAGCGAGCCCCATTCCCAGAACACAGCCAAAGGACAGAAGAAATCCGCTGTCCAGGAGATAAGCCGGAGATTCCACAAGGATCATCATGGCAGTTACGGAAAGAGCACTCATCATATCATAGATCCGTCCGGTGATCCTGGCTCCCATGGCGATCAGAAACATAGTTACTGCACGCATGGTGGAAACACTCCCTCCGGTCATGATCCCATACTGCAGCATCACTCCCAGAGAAAAAATCCCGGCAGGCCAGATTCCCAGTCCCATCTTCTTTAGAAGGTTGTAAAGCCCCATTCCCAGAATACTGATATGAAGTCCGCTGATGGCAAGGATATGTATGATTCCGGCCAGCTGATAACGCATCTGTGTTTCCGGATCCAGTTCCTGTTTGTCTCCAAGCGTCATGGCACAAAAAACAGGTGCATCTTTTCCTGCTGCTTCCTTCAGGATCTGTCTGCAGCTTTCTTTTATCTCCAAAAGAAGCTGCCTGTAGCCGGAATACACGGCTGTTTTCTTTTGGAGCACAGCGTTCTTCATAAAATAATAAATATGACGACAGGCATAATACTGTTGGCTGTCAAAGCCCCCCGGATTCGCAGGACCTTCCACTCTTTTCAGCGTTCCCTTGACCAGGATCCTCATTCCCGGTTTCAGATCTTCTTCTTTTTTGAGGAATATTCTTACATTTTCAATTGGAAATTTTTTTGACTGATGGATAAGATATGTTTTTTTCAGATAAACAGACTGGGAAAATTCTGTGTTTTCATACTGTTCCACCTCCCCGCAGATTATGGAACCAGGGTGCGCTTCGATCTGCTCCTGCACATTTAACGGAAGGGGATTCCCACTGATCAGAGGAATCCCCATAAGCTCCAGTGCGCCAAGACTCAGCACCATAAGAAAACACAAAAGACACATCGGCCTTTTCGCCATAAATGTTCTCCCGTTTTCTGATATTTTGAAATGTTTTATTTTTTCTGTTCTTTTTTAGCCTTTGTGTGTGCCAGCAGGCTGTCGTTCCATTCATAGAACTTATAAAGCTGCATATTCTGGCCAAAGGTCACTTCCTTGTTTCCTTCGATGGAAATCTCAACTTTGTCCACATCCGTTGCCGCGATCAGCGTATTTACCACCGAATACACGGCAATCTGTTCCGAAACATCCAGCGCATAATCCTGAAATACGGAATTATAATCCACATAGCAGATTCCGTTTGCTCTCGTCAGGGAAAGTACCTCTGAATTCTCCGGTATTGTAGGATAATGTCCTTTTTCCAGCGGACCTCTTGCAAGCTGCTCCAGAACCACCGTAGCCTTCGGAAGATTTCGTCTGTAGCGGACACTTCTCTGTTCCGCTACCAGTTTATCTCCGTTTTTGTTTGTGAAATATAAAGTAAAGGTGTCATAGCTGTACACATCCCCATCGGACCCGGAAAACTCCACAAAAGTGTCGTTGTTCATGGCTCCCACTTCCTCACCCCTGGTATCTGTCAGCGGCTTTTTACCCACATAGATCTCCACAGAATCCACTCCTGGAACCTGTAAAAAGATCTTCACTATACCTGCCCGCACCAGAAGTTCTCTGGTACGTGACATTTTATCATAGGCCTCATTGAATTCTACGTTCAGGACTCCATCCTGTATAGAATAAGAAGAAATCTTTACCCCATCCGGAAAAAGTGAGATTCCGTCTTCCCGGGTCTCACGGTTATTCAGACTCTCGGAAAAATTGCGCAGCATCACTTCTGTTGTTTCCTTCTCCGGAGTATATTTTTCTTCTTTCAGTCTCGTTTCATCGCTGTTGATATAATAAAATCTATACTGCTGTTCTTCGTTTTTATTTCTTCCCGACAAACCTATGAAAGCAACCAGACCAAAAAGGATGCAGGCAGCGGCCACACAGATGATCAAAATCGTTTTTTTCATGCTGTACCTCCTAGGACGGGATATAGGACAGCGGGATCTTCACGGTAAATGTGGTTCCCTCACCCTCTTTGCTGGATACCTTGATGATCCCATGATGCATGGCTATAGAACTTCTTGTAATAGCAAGTCCAAGACCGGTTCCGCCGATCTCTCTGGAATGGGATTTATCCACACGATAAAAACGCTCAAAGATCCGTTCAATGGAATCTTCCGGTATTCCCAGGCCGGAATCTGCAACCGTCACATAGAAATCCTTATGATCCGCATCCAGTGTTACGCGGACCCATCCCTCATCTACATTGTATTTGATACCATTTTCGACCAGGTTACTGATGGCAAGGGTAAATTTCACCTCATCCACATCTGCGGTTACCGGTCGGAACGAATCCAGGATCAGGTCAATCCTTCTCTGATCTGCAATAGGACGGAGACGCTTCAGGATATTCTCCAGCAGCTCATTGATATTCATATTGCTGATATTCATATCTGCTGTTTTTTTGTCCATTTTTACCAGGGAGAGCAGATCGGTGATGATCTTGTTCTCTCTGTCAATCTCTTCTGTGATATCAGAAAGAAATTCCTGATACAGTTCCTCCGGAACCCCCTGCTGTCCTACCAGCGAATCCGCCAGAACCTTCATTGAAGTCATAGGTGTCTTCAGCTCATGAGACACATTGGATACAAACTCCTGTCTGGATTCATCCAACGTCTTCATTCTGGAAAGCATCTTGTTAAATGCATCTGTGATCAAAGCTGTCTCTGTATAATCCGGTACCGAGATCTCCTCATTCTGATATCCGTCTGTAAGGTCCTCGATTGCTTTCGTTACCCTGGCAAATGGCTTCACCAGGATCGTGGAAAGAATATAACCCAGAAAAATGGCCAGCACTACAATGATACCGATGATCAGAATCCCTTTCTGCTCCAGTTCATGGATGGTTGCTGTCACCTCACTGGAAGATGCCATGATCATCATGGCACCCTGCACCTGTTTTACATCCGGACTTTTTACCGGAACTGCCAGGATCAGCTTCTGGCTGTCAGAATCATATTGGCAGGCATCTTCTCCTTTAAAACAGTTCAATACTTTCTGGGAAACCAGAGTCCTGCCCTCATCCACGCCATAGGTATCCTTGATGATCCTGAAATCCCTGTCTACAATGAGAATCCTGCCACCATAGCTGTTGGACAGTAATTCCAGCTTGCTGTTCACCGTCTGAGAGCTGGTGTCATTCAGATAATTCTCCTTGATCAGCAGGTCGCACATGATGTCACAGATGTTCTCCATGCTCTGCACACGGTTGGCAATGGCACGATCTTCATAGTTGGCAATGACCATTTCCGTTACGATGACACTCGGTACGATTCCCAGTATGATCAGGATGATCAGAATACGAAAGCGGAGACTTTTGAAAAATTTGCCGTTCTTTTTGAACTTCACAGGTTATGCCTGGAAATAGTAGCCCACACCCCATTTGGTGTGTACATATTTCGGCTCACTGGGATTGGCCTCGATCTTTTCTCTCAGGCGGCGGATATGTACATCTACGGTACGGACATCTCCCGGATATTCATAGCCCCATACGATATTCAGAAGATTTTCTCTGCTGTATACCTTGTTCGGATTGAATACCAGCAGCTCCAGCACATCAAATTCCTTGGCTGTGAGGTTGATCTCTTTTCCGGAGATAAATACGCGGCGTCCTTCGCAGTCCAGCTTCAGTTCTCCGACTTCCACAGTCTTGGCCTTCTCCTGCTTGTCCTGTTTGCTGCCTGCACGGCGGATGATCGCCTTGATGCGGGCTTTGACTTCCAGGATGTTGAAAGGCTTGGTGACATAATCATCAGCTCCGTATTCCAGACCCAGGATCTTATCCATATCTTCTCCTTTTGCTGTAAGCATGATGATCGGAACATTGGAAAATTCACGGATCTGCTGGCATACCTCAAAACCGTCCATTTTTGGAAGCATCAGGTCAAGAAGGATGATATCGTACTCTCCTGCTTTTGCTTTTTCCAGTGCTTCCTCTCCGTCATAGGCACAGTCCACTTCCATTCCGTCCTGCTCCAGACTGAAGCGAAGTCCCTTGACAATCAGTTTCTCATCATCTACTACCAATACTTTCCTGCTCATTTAGCGCTCCTTACTTTATTGCTATTTTATCCTTTATCTTCTCATAGGTTCCTTCTTTGATGCCTGGTACATTCATGATATCCTCTGCTGAAGTAAAGGGACCGTTCTCTTCCCTGTAAGCGATGATCGCCAGGGCCTTGGACTCCCCTACACCTGTGAGAGTAGTAAGCTGGAATACATCAGCGGTGTTCAGATCGATCTTCTGCTCTGTGGAAGATGCAGTCTCGGCTTCACCGGAATCCTCTCCGGCGGATTTCTGTCCGCTCGCCGTTTCGGTACTGTTTTCTGCTGTGACTTCCGATCCATCCTGGGTAGCTGCGATCCGCTGGCTGTCCACCTCCGCCTGGGTAGGCACATAAACCTGCTGTCCATCGGAAAGTCCCTTAGCACGGTTGAGATAGCTTGCCGCAGCTTCCGGAAGATATCCTCCGGCCTGCTCGATAGCCTGAAAAACACGGCTGCCATATGGAAGCTCATAGACTCCCGGGCTGGTCACTGCTCCACATATATCTACATAAATGGTCTGAGGGGTGTCTGAGATCTCCGGCAGCTGTTTTTCAACCTCCGGAGCCGGTTCTTCCGCAGACTCATTCTGTTTCTTCTGTGATATATCTGCCGCAGCCACTGCGGATTCCTTCCCGGATACTTCACTTTCCGTATCCTTCGGTTCTTCCTGCTCTGCATCCATTCCGGATGCTTCCGTACTTTCTTCCTGCACCAGTTCTTTCTCCAGAAATTCTGTTCCGTCATCCTTACAGCCTGTCAGCCCTGCCAGGATCTGTAACAAAAATATGGAAAAAACAAGCCGAACACTTCTGATATGTGATCTTATTTTCATAGGTATGCGGTTCACTCCTTTCCGCCGATGTGGCGGCAGGTGCCCCGTTACTCATGCAAAACCATACCTTATTTTAACGAAGTATTACAAATATTACAATACTTTTATTTCTATTTCCATTTGAAAATAACCACACCTGCAATACAGATCAGCATTCCCAGCAGCTTTCTCCACTGAAAATCTGCTCTTTCCACACCGAAAATCCCCAGCAGTTCTATAAGATAAGCCACCGCAAGCTGAGAAATGACAATAAGCATAACCGCCCGCGCAGTCCCCAGACTTCCCATACTCCGGATCACTGTGATAGTGATAAATGCACCGATCACTCCTCCGAGTAAATTATATTTAGCCTCTACCTGCCACAGCATGCCGATACTTTCTCTGCCTGTGAAAAACCATGCTGCCACACAGACCAGAAATGCAGAAAACTGTACCCAGCCGGTTGAAACCCACAGACTGGTCTGTTTTGTTACATTTGTGTTAAATACCCCCTGAATACTCATCAGTGCACCTGAGATCAGTGCTGACAGAAATCCCCACATAAAAATCCCTCCATATATACTCCATTTCCGGTATTACTGCCGGAAAAAGGCGCTGCATATTTCTGCAACGCCTTTACGGTTTCTTATAATTTAGTTTATGTGATTTTCCTGCAATTATACACACTGCTGCCCTGTTTTCTCATCCGCATAATATTTATATACATGATCACGAAACGCTCTTTATTCCGGAAAATATTTTCTGAGATATATCCTTCCGGAAAACGCAATATGCGGCATCTCATAAAAAATGGCTGTTTTCGGACAGATCGGACGATAGAGTGGGTCTGCCACAATGATCCTGGCTGTTTTCAGCTTTTCTTCCATGGCTTCCTCGCCACAGATGGCTTCATCTCCCTTGCGCAAAAGTCCCTCTGTGATCTCCAGCGGACAGAGCAGCTGAACCTTTTTTCCGTATTTCTGCTCTATGACTGCTGCCAGGGAGCCCATGGTAACCGGTTCTCCGATGATGGTAATGTCCGGTACGGAAAAAAATGCCTCATCTTTGTCGGGCATTTCCCTGCTTTCTCCTGAAGGGTCAGATACTGCTGACAGACTGTTCCTTCCCTGAAAATAGATTACCTGCTCCGGAGTTACTTTCCACAGTTCCTCCTGTTTCCCTAAGATCTGCCCTCCGCTTTCCTCTGCGGAGTCATCCTTCTTATTTACCCACTCTCCACAGGATCTATCCGCGATCCGCTCAAGTGCATCTGAAATCTGCCCCTCATAACCTTCCACAGGAGTCCCCACGAGAAATGGCGTACCGAATTTTTCTTTCAGCACATTGGCCGCCGGGATTCCCACAGAGGATACCACAAGGTTTACCGCTGCTTCACCGGCACGGGACAAAGCTTCCAGCGTATCCCCCATAGCCCAGGTGGAAAGTATCTCCCAGCCATAGTTTTTCAGACGTTTTTTCATGGCATCTACTGCAGACTGCGGGCCAAGATCAAGGGGTGTTGCTCCAAGAAGATTTAATTTCCTGCTTCTCTTCTCTGTAGATCTTTCCGCAGATCCCGTCGGTACTTCTGAACACCTTCCTGTTTCCTCTGCTGCTCCTGTGAAATGTACTGCGATTTCCGCCAGTGCCAGCCCTGCTCCGTATACATAGTCGTGCATGCCGCTGGTCGGAACCGAAAATACCGGAATTTCGGTCCTTGCTGTAAGTGCACGGGCCAGTCCCTGAAAATCTGTTCCGTTCATAAAGGGGATCGGTGAACTTGCAAGTGCAATAAATTTCGGTTTCAGCTCCTTTGCCGCCTCTTCGATATCCTGAAGAAATTTCTCATCATTTCCCATAATGGCATCGATATCCGTAAGACCTGAGATAAAGATCAGACTGTCCTGGTCGTACCACCGGATCTCATCATGGGTATTATAGGTAGAATTACAGCCGGAGGGATCATGCATCACTGTCATTCCTCCAAGCTCATACAACGCGGAGCAGACGCCGGACACGTCTGCCGTGTAGATTGGTATGATCCGATATGCCTGTCTCATATGCAGCTTTCGCACCCCCATCCCTTTCGAACAATCAGATCCTCCGGAGCTTTTTCCTCATTAAATGCCTCCAGCATCAGCTGTGCAGTACGTCTGATCCCGTCAAAGCCCCAAAGCCCGCCCCCCTGTACCATATTGACAAAATTCCGACTTCCGGTAAACCAGGCTGCTTTTTGTCCGATGGCAAGGAGTTTTCCGGAATGCTGCCGTGGCCGCACTCTCATCTCCGGGCGGACAGTTGAAATCAACATGAGTTCCGGGTAATTCTCCTTCAGCCAGAAAAATACTTCTTTTTCTTCCGGGCTGATACTGTCCAGAAAAACGGACTGTACCTGAAATCCATGCGTAAGGAGAAGCTTTGCAAGTCCCAGAGGTCTTGGATGAAAAAGATAATCCACAGCTACGGGAGTGTCACCGATGATCTGGTGTGCATGGAAAAGAGCTTCCTCGCATTTTCGGATCTCCGTTTCGATATCCAGGCCATTTTTATCGCCACTTTGCTGATCCAGCAGCTCCAGCAAATACTTTTCCTGCGTCTCTATCTCCTCATAGTCAAAGCTTCCGGGCAGGTATAAAAACGGCCTTCCAAGTCTCTCCGCCTGCTGCTGTACTCCGAATTTTCCTGCCGGATAACAGTTAAGGATCAGGCTTCCCTCTCCCAGGCTCTGATAATCCTCCCAGGTCTTACAGGCCGGTGCTTCCCGGAGACGGATTCCGTTCTTTTTCAGGATCCGGCAGATATCTGCACTCTCATCCAGCACAAAATCACTGCCCAGGACTGTGACACATTCCGGATCTGCTTTCCTCTCCGGTACTGCATCATACATGGCACGGCGCAGCTTCTGATCCGGAGTCGGACCTGTTTTCTGCATGACAGGATCCATAAAGCATCGCATAAAAAAGATCTCCGGAAATCTTTCTTCCAGTTCGCCGTAGATGCGGTCCAGATCACTTCCCAGAAAATGATGAAGACACACGGTAAAAAGCAATACTGCCTTTGGCTTCTCATCCAGCCGGTTCAGAATGTCCGTCACTCCTTCAATGGTCACATCCTCCAGATTTCCGCCCAGAAGATCCTTTTCCTCCACAATCACAAAGGAAAAACGGTCTGCCGCATTCATCTCTGCGGCAGTCAGCACAACGCCACGCATGCAGTTATCCGCACAGACATAGATCTGCCTTGCTTCCGGAACCAGCATTCCCGTATGTACGATATTCCAGTTTCCATGGACCGGTGAATTAAATTCCAGCCCCGGCTGAAAAGGAACCGGAAAGGAGGCTTCCTTTATAAATATTTCTGTTTTTCCAAAAAGCTCTCTGTTACCAACTCTTTTTAACATGAGCCTTCCTCCCTGCATGCATTCAGGATCTGCTCGGCCAGTGTCCGGTACTCCTCTGCCATCTCACAATCCGGATAGGCTTCCAGAAGAGTTTTTCCTCGATTCTCTGCTTCCAGGACCAGTTCACTTCTGGAAAGCGTTCCCACTACCCGCGTATGAAAATCCTCTGCCAGCTCCCGGACTTTTTCTTCCTCTCCCGGCACGTTCCGCCGGTTCAGGATCACGCCGCCAAGGGATGCATATCCTCTGTTTCTGAAATTATCCACTGCCATGGCAATATTTGCCCCTGCATGGATGGCCATGTTTTCTCCGGAGGTGATGATAAATACCTTATCTGCATACCCCTTTCGCATGGGCATGGAAAATCCACCACAGACAACATCTCCCAGTACGTCATAAAAAACAATATCCGGTTTATAAGTCTCATAGGCTCCGTTTTCCTTAAGCTTCTCGAGAGCAGTAATGATACCTCTTCCCGCACATCCAAGCCCCGGTGCAGGACCGCCGGCTTCCACACAGACTACACCCCCATATCCGATCTGCACCATATCCGTAAGCTTCAGCTCCTGGCGTTTTTCGTTATACAGCTCCAGCACAGTGGGAACCTTTTTTCCATGCCTGAGAAGGATCGTGGAATCTGCCTTGGGATCACAGCCGATCTGCATCACCTTCATTCCTTTTTCCGCAAGGGCTACTGCCACATTGGAAACCGTAGTAGATTTTCCGATGCCGCCCTTTCCGTATACCGCAACTTTTATCATTTTCTGTCCTCCGCTTTTGTAATCACATTGGAATATGCCGTTTTGGCGGAAACTCCACTGAGGTGGCCGATCTTTCCGGATAAGGAGCTGATCACATCCTGTGGTGCATCAATGGCAATACTGATGATATTGATGCCTTTTTCCCGGTAAGGGATCCCCATTCTCCCGATAATATATTTTCCCGCTTCATGAAGAAAACGGTTGATATCATCGATCACGTCATTGTTTTCCACAATGATCGAAATCAATGCCACTCTTGTCTCCATAAGATCTGACTCTCCTTTCCGATATTATCAGCAGATCCTCGGCAGAAGCTCTCCTCCCGGCTGCGGAAGAAGTGCCTGCGTTCCGATCTCCGTAGTCATGACAACCTTTCCCGGCTGATCTTCCGTAACTTCACCGATAATGGCTGCGTTCCTGGAATAAGGACATTTACGCAGTGCTTCCACGATCCTTCCTGCCTCTTCCTTTGGTGCCATGATCACCATTCGTCCCTCACATGCCAGATAAAGAGGCTCCAGGCCAAGCATGCCGCAGACACCCTTTACCTCCGGAGCTACCGGAACAGCTGCTGCATCCAGGCGGATCCCTACGTTACTCTGTCCTGCGATCTCGTAAAGAACCGTTCCGACACCACCTCTTGTGGCATCACGGATCACATGAATGTCATGGGTGGCATCCAGTACATCTTTTACAGCTCCCCACAGCGGTGCGCAGTCACTTGTCACATCTGCGTCAATGCCGAAATCCTCTCTTGCCAGAAGAATGGTGCATCCATGTCTTCCCACATCACCGGTTACAATAATGGCATCTCCCGGTTTTGCCAGCTCACCGCCTACCTGAACGCCCTCCTGGATCTCACCCATTCCGGTTGTTGTAATAAACACACCGTCAACCTGACCTTTTCCTGCCACCTTAGTATCTCCGGAAACAATACGCACTCCGGCTTCTTTTGCTGTTTTTTCCATGGCTGCGGCGATCTCCTCCAGCTTCTCCATGGGAAAACCCTCCTCAATGACAAAAGCGCAGGTAAGATACATCGGTTTTGCTCCCATACAGGCAAGGTCATTAACGGTTCCGCAGATGGAAAGCTTGCCGATATTTCCCCCCGGAAAAAATGCCGGAGAAACAATAAATCCATCGGTGGATACTGCCATTTTTCCTGCAGGCGGAACCAGCACGGCCGCATCATCGGCTGTGAGATCCGGGTTTGCAAAATGCGCTTTGAATACTTCATCGATCAGTTCTGAGGTCTGACGGCCTCCGGCACCGTGTGCCATGGTCACTGTTTTATTTTCCATAATATTATCTTCTTTCTATGCTGGGTCAAAGGAATTTCATATCGGTTTCAGCCTGTCAGATCTTCCGGATACGATCCTTCGTTTGTACTATATGTAATGTATCATGTTTCGCAGTCCATTAAAGCGGACATCCGTTTCCGTACATAAAATATGCGGAACATGCTCCTTCATTGGATACCATACAGGCACCTACCGGATGCTGCGGGGTACAGACCTTTCCGAATACCTTACAATCTGATGGCCTGCATTTTCCCTGAAGCACATCCCCACAGCGACAGGCCGGATTTGGCCTGCCCTGGATCGGCGGCACTGCATATTTTTTTCTGGCATCAAAGGCTTCCCACTCCTTCCGGAGCACCAGCCCGGATCCCGGGATCACACCCAGACCGCGCCATTCAGAATCGCAGGGCTCCATCAGTTCATCGATCAGCTTCTGTGCCTCCGGGCTTCCCTCACTTTTTACCACACGGGGATAGCCATTCACAAAGAACGGTTTTCCTTCCTGAAAACGTACCAGTGCAACAGCCAGTGCCGTAAGCAGCTCCTTCGCTGTAAAGCCTGCCACCACACCACTGATGCCTTCCTCTGCCAGATGCTCGCAGAGCGCAGTTCCTGTGATCGCATTGACATGTCCGGGATAAAGGAACACATCCGCACTGCCCTTTAATGCCTGATAAGCCTGGGGCATGGTCTTGTTTGCCACAAGGAGCGAATAATTGGAAAGTCCGTCCTCTCCGGCCTTTTTCACGGAAAGACAGCCGGCAGGCGTGGTGGTCTCAAAGCCAACGGAAAGAAATACCACCTGCTCTTTTGGATGCTCTTTCGCATATTTTTCTGCATCTGCCGGTGAATAGACGATCCTTATCCTGGCGCCTTCTGCCCTGGCATCTGCAAGGCTTTTTTTTGTTCCCGGTACGCGGACAAGATCACCGAATGTGCAGATCGTCACCTGTTTTTCCAGAGCAAGATAAACGGCCTCGTCAATAAATCCTACCGGTGTTACACAGACCGGACATCCCGGTCCTGAGATCAGCTCCACCTGAGACGGCAGAAGCCTGCGGATCCCCAGACGGAAGATCTCGTGGGTGTGTGTTCCGCAGACCTCCATGATCCGCACCGGCGGTCCCTGATATCCTTCTATGATCTCTCTTGCTGTTTTTTTCCTCTCTTCCATCACAACAGTTCCTCCATCAGCTGGTCTGTCTCTTCCTCGTCATCATCGGTGATCTTTGCAATGGCAACACCTGCATGCACCATCACATAATCCCCCGGCTCCAGGTCTCCCAGGAGCTGGGCGGAAACCTCTCTCTTTGCGCCGCCTGCATCCACCACTGCTGTTCCGTCACTGATCTTTACTACTTTTGCTGATAATCCTACACACATATCTGTGCCTCCCATCCTGCATTTCTGCTGTATGCTCCATGCATTATCATAAAACATTTTTGATCCGTATCTGCATGATCTCATCTATATTTATCTGTATCGCTGCACATAAGCCATCCCATACACCGCCTGCCCCAGTGCGATCCCTCCGTCATTCGGCGGGATCAGGCTGTGCTTCAGAACTTTAAACCCCATTTCCGTAAGGCCGTCATCTACCAGCTCCAGAAGCAGCCGGTTCTGAAAGACACCGCCACTTAATGCCACTTTCCGGATTCCGGTCTGCCGCTCTGCTTCCTCACAGGCTGCAAGGATCTCATCTGCCAGTGCCCGGTGAAATCCATAAGCCAGCTTCCCGGGATCCGCTCCTGCAAGCCTTGCCCGGACCAGATATGCAACGATCTCACCTGTATTTAAAATAAATTTTCGTTCATCTTCAGACGCTTCTGAGATGCCTGTGCTTTCCGGAATGTCTTCCTTTTCTGACATCCGTATCTTCAGATTTTCTTCCGGATTTTTCTTCTGCATCTCCCGCTGCTTTCTCCAGGCCTCCGCCGCAAATTCCAGTGCTGTGGACGCTTCTCCCTCAAAGGTGGACGCTCTCCGGATCCCCAGGATTGCACTGACTCCGTCAAAAAGTCTTCCTGCACTGGTGGAAGTCACGGCATTGATCTTCCGCTGCGCCATAGTCACCAGTACCTTTGCTTCCTGATCTGTGCAAAGTCCCAGTTTACGGACAGTGTCCAGGGTTTTTTCCAGATTTCCCGTATTCTGCCAGATCAGGGAAACGGCGATCCGCCAGCCTTCTTTTGCGGAAATATCTCCGCCAACCTGGACAAAGGGTTCTATACTTCCAAACCTTGTAAATCCCTGACAGTCTGCAACCAGGAGCTCTCCGCCCCAGATGGTTCCGTCGGTTCCATAGCCTGTTCCGTCAAAGGAAACCCCTATCACCTTTTCTTCGCAGTCATTTTCTGCCATGCAGGATAAAATGTGTGCATAATGATGCTGCACCCTCAGAACCGGAAGCCCTAGCTCCTCTGCCACCACTGTGGAATTATATTTAGGATGAAGATCACAGACCACTACCTCCGGCTGCACCTCCAGAAGTGTTTCCAGTCGCCCGATCGTTTCCTTCAGGGCTTTTACCGTTCGAAGATCCTCCAGATCTCCCACATAAGGGGAAGGATAAAAACGGTTATCCACACCAATACAGAAGGTGTTCTTAAGTTCTCCACCTGCTGCGATCACCTGGCCCTTCCAGGGTGTGGAAACCATAAACGGCAGCGGCGCATACCCGCGGGAACGGCGGATCATATAGGGTTCACCCTTATAGAAATCCATCACCGAATCGTCGGCCCGGATACGTATCTTCCTGTTGTGGGAAAGAATGCAGTCACAGAGATGGGAAAGCTCCTCTGCCGCCTCCTCATCATCTCTGCAGATCGGCGCCCCGGAAGTATTTCCGCTGGTCATTACCAGAAGCCCGGGCATCCGGATCCCATCATCGTAATGAAAAAGAAGCAGCTGAACCGGTGCATAGGGAAGCATGACACCCACCTTGGGATTCCCGGGTGCAATGCTCTCACAAAGCCTCGTTTCTCCCGGCAGCTTATCCAACAGCAGGATCGGCTTCTGATGACCGGTAAGGATCTTCTCCTGTTCCTCGCTGACCTTACAGATTTTCTTCACAGCTTCCATATCCTGTGCCATCACTGCAAAAGGCTTCACCGGACGCCGTTTCCGCTGCCGCAGCCGCTGTACTGCCTCCTCACTGGTAGCATCACAGCAAAGGTGAAAACCACCGATCCCTTTGATGGCCACAATCCCGCCGGAAGCAATGATCTTCCTTGTATAAGTGATAGCCTCCCGTCCCCGTTCCTCTCTTCCCGCCAGGTATACCTCAGGGCCGCAGTCATTGCAGCACACCGGCTGGGCATCATAGCGTCTGGTATCCGGGTTATGGTACTCATCTGCACAGGAGGGACACATGGGAAATTCCTTCATACTGGTCCGTTCACGGTCATAAGGAAGTGAATCCAGGATCGTCAGTCTGGGACCGCAGCAGGTACAGTTGATAAAGGGATGCAGATACCGCCTGTTTTCCGGATCAAACATCTCCGCCTTACATTCATCGCAGATCGCGATATCCGGGGAGACAAAGATCTCCCCCTTTGTCTTCTCACTTTCGATGATATCAAACTGTGTAAATTTCTCCGGCTCCTCCACCGATTCTTCAAGAAGCTTCAGGATAGCTGCACGCTTCGGCGGCTTATTCCCGATATCTGCGATAAAGGCATCCACATCCTGCTGCTTACCCTGAGCAAAAATCTCCACATAGGGTCCTTTATTGGACACACTGCCACGGATTCCTCTTGCCATAGCATGACGGCTCACCGTAGGGCGAAACCCCACCCCCTGTACGATCCCGTAAACACGGATCATTTTCGTAATTTCCCGCTCCATATGTTTCTCCATTCTCTGCAGCTGTTTCCACTGATCCGGCTGCAGCATGCACGTAACTTTATGTCCTGACCTTATGGACTACCTGCATTTTCCGGATACCGCAAAATGCACTGCATCCACAAACACGCCTGAAAAAGCCTTTGTCATCCGCTTCATACATGGATCTGCAAAGATCACGTCATATCCGCCCTGCTCTGCCAGTTCCATGTAATCTTCCTCATCCCTTAACGACACATCGCCCTCCTCCAGGAGATCTTTTTCCATGGAAAACCAGCTTGCCACGGTGATCTCTCCGTCCGCACCACGTTTCCGTAGCTCCTCTCTTATGGAACCGGCCATCACCTGCTGCTGCACGATGAGAATCTTTTTTCCTGTATAATCCATATCAGGAACCAGCTCTTCCGCCAGAGGATATCCCACCTCATAAGGTGTTCCGAAGGTTTTCTCCAGATATCTGGCACATTCCAGTGCCGCAGGAGAAACCACGATATTTTTTTCCGCAGAGGAGGCTTTTTTTACCTCATCAAGCCCGTCTCCCATTCCGTAGCAGACTGCTCTCTGTCCTCTGGCACGGAATTTTTCACGGATCTTGTCTGCTGCTTTCAGGTCACTGACATCCTGAGGTGTCATTCCGAGAACTCCTGTCCTACCAGCCTCCACAGGCAGCTTTTCCCGGGCAAAGGCTTTAAAAAGCTCCAGATAAGCCTTCCGCTCTCCCCCATCATAAAGCTCCATTCCGTTGGTATTTACCGTAAGCACCGGAAGATCTGTTTTCTTCTCGCACATCCGCCGCAGTGCCTGATGATCCGTTCCGATCACAGCAGGTACCGGTGTTCCGATAATGGCTGCAAAGCCTGCCTCCACCTTTTCTGCTGCATCCACAAGCTTGGCAACCAGGCGGTCATCCCGTCCCAGGATGGCATCCATATCCCGAAGTCCTGCGCTGAATACCGCACTTTTCTGTTCAAACCATCTTGGTTCATCAAAGCCGCAGACATTTCCCGCACATCCTCCTGCATCACAGATCACGATGATCCCGCCAAGCTCATACAGCACTGACACAGCTCCGGACTGATCCGGTGCAAAGGGTGTCAGATATTTCCGAAGTCCTCTCATACCTTTTCTCCCTTCTGCAAAACTTTCTCTGTCAGTGTTTCAAACAGCCTGCGTACCCCCGCATAGCCATAGGGCTGCCGGTCCTGATTCCACACGGCATTTGGCTGATCCCGGTGATAATATCCTGCATCCTTTCCTATAGTAAGATTCACTCCGCTCCCGGACGGATCGTAATACAGCATGGTGGGTTCCATATTGGAAAAAACCTTTGTATCCGGACTCAATTCCGCAAGATGCCGTATATATACAAAATTCTCGGCTGTGATAGTTCCGTAGATCTCCGGCACCCGGAAACCATACCGCACCAGGGCAAGGGCCAGCTCAAAGGGATCTCCGTTCATGCACTCCCCTACTGCAAAAGACGCATCCGGACAGACCTCCCGGAATCGCTCCACAGCCTCTTCTGCTGCTTTTTTATACACTTCCTGATCAAAAGAGACTCCAAGGACCTGTCCCAGGGCACGATACTGATTTTCAATCTTATCTGTCTGGTAGAGCCTCCGAAGCTCAATAAAAGGAATCTTCAGCCGGTCATGAAAATCCTCCGCTGCAAACCTTGCTTCCGGATGAAGCACCAGATTAAAATTGGCCTGTGACATGGTCTGATATTCTTCATAATCCTTACATCCTGAGATCTCATGGATGGTCTTTACGCCTGCCTGCTGCAGCAGCTCATACATCTCGCAGTCATCAACCAGCGGCGAAAAAAATCCCAGAAGATTGACCACATTTCCCTTTTTCTTCTGTGGCTCAAGGAGTGAGTATAAGGACTGGCGCACATGGACCATAGGCGGCTTTCTGCCCTCACGTGTCAGTGCGTACATGTAACAGGGGCGCACCGGAATATCCACCTTTTCCTCTGCCTTCCGGCAGACACGTTCCATATCCGTTCCCAGAAGTGCATCCACACAGGTGATACAGATCATCACCACAGACGGCTTCTTCTCACAGCAGTCGCAGATCTCTTTTACCGCTTTCGGGATCTTTTTCAGGTGACGGCCTGTAACAATATCCGTCTCGTCCATCATCAGATAAAAAAATCGATCATTGTACTCCGGCAGGGAGCTGATAAGAGAGGTATTTCTTCCGCAGCATCCCGGTGCCACGATCAGCATAATGGAATCCGGCACTGCAAGCCCGGCCCGCTTTACGCCAAAGCCCTCCGCTCCCGGAGAGTTAAATGCCAGAGTTGCCGGAGAGCTGTAGATCAGATGCTTCCCGGAGATCATCTGCGGAGGGATCGCTTCCAGCCCGCCCCGGGCCAATTCTTCTGCAGTTGCAAAATATGCTTTCTTTTTCATATATCCTCCTTCTCCGTTTCTTCAATTTCCAACAGCTTCCTGGCCAGTTCAAAAAATTTCTCACTGATCTCAGAATTCTCATCTCCCTCGATCACCGTTTTGCCCTGATCCTCCCATCGGATGATCTCGTCACTTCTCGGGATCTCACCCACGACCGGGATGTTATTTTTTTCTGCAAAAGCATTTACTTTTTCCGTTTCATTCTCCACATTCCTGTGATTCAGCACGATCCCGAAGATCCTCGCATAGCTTCGATCCTCAAAATTCCGCACAGCACTGGAAATATTATTGGCTGCATAGAGTGCCATTTTCTCTCCGGATGTGACAATGAGTACTTTTTCCGCATAGCCCTCCCGGATCGGTGCCGCAAAACCACCGCATACTACATCTCCAAGAACATCGTAAAGCACTACATCCGGCTTCCAGGTCTCAAAAAGCTTCAGATCCTCCAGAAGCTGAAAGGTTGCGATGATACCTCTGCCTGCACAGCCAAGTCCCGGCGTGGGGCCGCCGGTCTCAATGCAGAGAACTCCACCAAAGCCCTCCTTTGAAATATCCTCCAGCTTTTCCGGCTCCTCATCCTCTTCCCGCATATAATTCATTACCGGCCGTAGAGGTTCTCCCCCAAGAAGATTGATGGTGGAATCCGCCTTGGGATCACAACCGATCTGGATCACTCTCTTCCCCATGGCTGCAAAAGCCGCCGCCAGGTTGGACGTCACTGTAGACTTTCCGATACCGCCCTTTCCGTATACTGCTACCTTCAGCATAAAATCCTCCCTAATTCATTCTGTTCGCTCCCGCAGGTATTTTTCATAAAAAAAGCTCTTTCACGCACAAGGTGAAAGAGTCCCGTATTCCGCTCACAAACCAAAGTCAAGCGGATATTCGCGATCCGAATTTGCTGCTTGTTCATAACCGAATAACTGCTTCGCAGCTGATTCGGTTAAGCTGTGCCGGATGAACAACGATTCCTGCTCGGATATTCCTTGCCGTCAAAGTCTGTTTCCTGCTGTATTTTGTTTTAATGCCTCATCCGGATAGAAAGAAAATATTTCGTTCCGTCTGAATTTTTCTGTTTTTATTATACAATGGTGTACATTAGTGAGTCAATTGCAACTCTGACTTTTTATATAAAAAAAAGGCCCCCCGGCGAAATATTTTTAAGCATTTCGCCGAGAAGTCTCTTCTCTGATCTGCCGGCTCAGAAGCCGCGGCAAAGTTATTCTTATGATAAAGCTTTACTGGATAGAAACTACGTGATATCCTCTGTCTTCCACTACCTTCTTAAGCTCTTCGTTGGAGATCTCTCTGTCGTAGGAAACCACTGCCTCACCTTTTTTCAGGCTTACTTTTGCTGCCGCACCGTCAATGCGGTTGATCGCTCTTGTGACGCTGGCCACACAGTTCTCACAGTGCATGCCTGTGATCTTCATGGTTTTCTCACCCAGCTTGGTTCCATCCAGCTTCTTCTTCGGGATCTCCGGCTTGCTGCCGCCTCCGCAGCAGGCGCCTTCGCCCTTCAGATGTTTATATGCGCCTTTTCCGGCAAACAGCATAATGATGATAACAACGATGACAACAATTGCATTTGCCATGATTTCTTTCCCTCCTGGTTACTTATGCATTCCACTGCAGCCGGAGCAGCCGGAACAATGACCGGAGCAGCTGCCGCCACAGCCTCCTGTACGTGTGTTACCGGCACAGCCGACACAGCTGAGCCCCTGTTTCTTTCTTGAATAGAGATAACTGATCACAAATACGCCATATGCGATCACCAGTGCCAGTACAATAATATCCGCTATCATACTCATATCTGTCACCCTTTCTTTCGCTGTACAGCCTGTGAACTGCTGCCAGCCTCTGCTGAATACTTTTGTAAAAAAACTTCCTTATTTCTTCAAGTTTATTATAGCACAGAAGACCAGGTATTTACATCCCCGGTCTCCTGCATTTCTTATCATTTCAGCTGTTCTTACAGCATCATTTCAAAGCTGTCATATGTACCGGATCGTTACTGTATGACCGGTTTTCAATTACTCTGTGCCTGTACAGATCTCTTTGTAACATCGTTCTGGTTCTTGTACGGATCTGGTCTGAACAGAAGGAAGAGCAGGATTGCTGCAAGGATCAGCGCTACGATCGTTCCAATTCCGAAGGAACCGGCACCTGTGACAACAAGACCGATCTGGTATACACAAAGTGTTACAACATAAGCAAAAATGTTCTGGAAGAGAATTGCAAACCAGAACCATTTTCTGGACTGCATCTCATGTGCCATTGTAGAAATAGCTGCAAGGCACGGAGAGTCAAGCAGGTTGAACAGCAGGAAAGAAAATGCTGCTACTGCTGTCGGGAACCATGTTTTGATCGCTGCACCAACGATCATGGTATCCTCTGCATCATCACTAGCTACGTTTGCAAGAACACCCATTGTACTTACAATGGACTCTTTTGCGGAGAATCCGGAGATGGAGGCTGCAACCGGCTGCCATTTGCCAAATCCAAGAGGAGCAAAGATCGGAGCAAGGATACCGCCAAGGATAGCCATGATACTGTCGTTGCTGTCCTCAACAAATCCGATTCCGCTTCCTGTATTTCCGATGCTGGAAAGGATCCACATGATAACGGTTGCAAGGAAAAGAATGGTACCGGCTTTGATGATGAAGCCTTTCAGTCTCTCCCAAACATGAAGCAGAACTGTCTTTACAGACGGAATGTGATACTGTGGAAGCTCCATTACGAACGGAGCAGGTTTGCCGGAGAACGGTTTTGTTTTCTTCAGGATGATCGCAGCTACAAGAACTGCTACAACACCGATAAAGTACATCAGTGGTGTGATGAAACCAGCAGCTACGTAGTCACCGGTTACATAAGCTGTCATGATACCACCCATAAGAGCGATAACAGGAAGCTTGGCACCACATGGAATAAATGTTGCTGTCATGATCGTCAGACGACGGTCATTATCTGCCTCAATCGTTTTGGAAGCCATGATTCCAGGGATTCCACAGCCGGAGGAGATAAGAAGCGGGATAAAGCTCTTTCCGGAAAGTCCGAAATGACGGAATACACGGTCCATGACGAACGCGATACGAACCATGTAACCGCAGTCCTCAAGGATGGAAAGGAACAGGAACAGGATCGCCATCTGCGGAACGAATCCAAGCACTGCACCAAGACCACCGATGATACCCTGTGATACAAGGCTTACCAGCCAGTCAGCAACACCGGCATTGCCGAGTCCATCCGACACAACACTCTGGATGGTTCCCACAAAGCTGTCGTTTGTCCAGTCTGTTACCATGGTACCAACTGTTGTTACCGATACATAATAAACGATGAACATGGTAAGGATAAAGATCGGAAGACCGAGAACACGGTTTGTTACGATGCGGTCGATCTTATCGGAAACTGTCATCTTATTTCCGCTTCTCTTAACGTTTGCAGAAACAACCTTCTGGATGTACTGATATCTTCCATCCGTTACGATACTCTCTGTATCATCATCCTCTGCCTTCTCAAGGCCAGAAGCAATCTCCTCGATCCTGGACTGTGCAGAAGCCGGAAGGTTCAGACCTTCTTTTACCTTGCTGTCTCTCTCAAGAAGCTTTACTGCATACCATCTCTTGTTCTCCTCAGCAATGTTTGCAGGAACAAATCCCTCGATCTCATTTACAGCTTTTTCTACTGCTTTCGGAAATTCCATCTGCTTCGATGGTACTCTGTGCTGGTTCGCACATTTGATTGCCTCATCGACAACCTCTTTAAGGCCTGTTCCCTTAAGAGCAGAGGTCTCAACGATCGGGCATCCAAGCGCGGAGCTTAAGCCTTTTACATTGATATGGATGTTGTTCTTCTTCAGAAGATCCACCATATTAAGAGCGATAACAACCGGGATACCGATCTCAAGAAGCTGGGTTGCAAGATACAGGTTTCTCTCGATGTTTGTTGCATCCACAAGATCGATGATCACATCCGGTTTCTCTTTCAGAAGGTAATCACGGCTGACAACCTCCTCAAGTGTATACGGGGAAAGTGAATAGATACCCGGAAGGTCTGTTACCGTTACATCCTTCTGGTTTTTCAGCTTACCCTCTTTTTTCTCTACAGTAACACCTGGCCAGTTACCAACGTACTGGTTCGCGCCTGTAAGAGCATTGAACATTGTAGTCTTACCACAGTTCGGGTTTCCGGCAAGAGCTATTGTTACAGACATTTTGCATCCTCCTTTTTTCAGGTCAGAGCCTGACGCTCTGTCATTTTTCGAAGCTTATTTCACTTTACTTCCACACATGCTGCGTCATGCTTACGCAGGGAAAGCTCATAACCTCTGATGGTGATCTCAACCGGATCTCCAAGAGGAGCTACCTTTCGGATATAAACCTCGCTGCCTTTTGTGATTCCCATATCCATGATACGACGCTTGTAAGCCGGGTCGCCGGTGATCTTGGAAACAACTACTGTAGAACCTACTGCTGCATCACGTAAAGTCATTTCTCTTTTCCTCCCTGTTCATATTCCAATTCCTAATCTATCCTCAACTGCGCCTTCCGCAGTTTGGGGCAAATCCACTACCGGTCACTGCCGCACAGTCCGGTCACACCATAATGTGTCTGGCCATTTCCTTATTGACTGCTACTCTGGAATCCTTGACATTTACGATCAGATTGCCGTCAAACTGGGAAATAACTGTCACTTCCGCATTCTCAACAAAACCAAGGCCTGCAAGAAATCTTCTTGTATCCTCCGCTCCGGAAATACGCTTGATCGTGCCAGTATCACCTGACTGTAAAAATAAAATCGGCTGCATGGAATCCCTCCATTTCTTTCTATTAATTAACTCCGTCTAATTAGTTATTTCTAACTCATAGGTTAGTTTATACTAAGTTTTTTCAAATGTCAATCCCCTAAATGAAAAAAGTTAATCAAGATTAAGTTTTTATAAACAAAATATAAAAAAAGTTCCTGCATTCTGAGGTATTTCTGTCTGGCAGAAGGTTACCTCAGAATGCAGGAACTCTGTTCTGATTCTTTTTCTGTTTGCAGCCTGTTAAGCTAAAAACCCCTTCCGGAACTTTTTCTTTCTTCCGTGCTGCTCATATTTTTATCTCTTAGTGGATCTGATCATCCAAAAGCTTCAGAATCAGATTCTCCGTTTCATTGATCCCGTAGCTTGCACTGTTGATACAAAGATCGTAGTTATCCGGCTTGCCCCACTGAGCTCCGCCGTAAAAATTGTAATACCGTCTGTGCTGGCTGTCCATCTTCTTCAGGAAACGGACTGCCTGCTTCATATTCATCTTCCGTACATCCATAACATGCTGCACACGGATAGCAAAAGGAGCTGTGATAAACAGACTGATATGCGGAATGTGGTTGTTCTTGAGGATCGCATCCGCACACCTTCCCATAATGATGCAGTCCTCTTTTGAGGCCAGATTGCAGATCAGGTCACTCATGTTAAAGAATACCGCATCCTGTTTCGGAAGACCATGGTAACGGTTGAATTCCCGGAACCAGCCCCTGGGATCAGATTTATGCTTCTTCTCATATTTATTGAAATCCGCAAAATATTCCGCATCGTTGACCGCGCCCTTTTCCGCCTCAAGACGCCTTAATACCTGATCAAAGATCTCCACATCATAATAGTTGATCCGAAGCTTGTCTGCCAGTCCGAAACCGATATCATTGCCGGCACTTCCCTGTGTACGGCTGATGCAGATGACCAGATGGTCATTCTCAGAGATTTTTTCCCTGTGCTTGATCATATGATTCAGTGCCACACGTTCCTTGTCCATGATATCCGTAGCAACAAAAGTCTCCGGCAGCGTCAGGATCTCCTGAAAGATCTCATCATATTTCTTCATGAGACGGCTTTTTTCTTCTTTATCCTTGATGGTCCTGGCCATGTTGCTGATCAGTGCCATCTCGCTTCGAAGAAGATGTCCGTCCGGTTTGGTATACATCAGAGCACTTAAGTTCCGGATAGTGCCTTCTCTGTCACCGGTGAAGGTACGTCCAAGGGAAGATCCTACGCTTTCATAAACCTCGCCATCCAGTTCATAAAGCCTGGTGGCAAGCTCTCTGCATTTCTCTCGAATGTTATTATCCTGCATATTGATCCTCCTCCCTTATAAAAAGAATACCAGCATATCGATGATGAACACCGGTACCAGGAAACAAATGGACCATGCCATATATCCGAAGAAGGACGGCATGTTGATACCATTTTCGTCAGAAAGTGTCTTGACCATAAAGTTCGGAGCATTGCCGATATATGTATTGGCGCCCATAAATACAGCACCGCAGGAAATCGCAGAAAGAAGCTTTACAGGAACCGTTCCCAGCGTTGTTGCGATTCCGTTTGTAAATCCGAGAGTTCCCGCTGTTGTCAGAAATACCAGATAGGTCGGTGTATTATCCAGGAAGCTGGACAAAGCTCCGGTCGCCCAGAACATCTGGTACGGCTCGGTGATACCGAGATTCGGTCCTACTGCTTTCAGAAGCATCAGGGCCGGCTGCATGGTGATAAAAATACCGATGAAAAGTACTGCAACCTCCTTGATCGCACCCCAGGTAAAATGGTTCCGCACACGGATCCTTTTATCTGTTGTTTTAAAGGACAGAAATGCAGCTGCCAGGATCAGGACGATCTCAATGATCGACGGGAGGCCTAAAGTAACCTCACCAAAAATATGAAGGCCCTTTACATTTCCGGCCGCATCCTGGAATGCAGGCATACCGGGAAGCATTCCGCTTAAGATAACACCCACAACGATCATCACAAGGAAGATGATATTATGAAGACCCTCGATCTTAAACTCGGTACCCGGTTTGCTGATATCCGGTTTACGTCCCTCTGAGATATCCTTCTTGTAAGAGCGCATATCCAGATGATAGAACACAAACAGAAGGATCACCATATTAAAGATAAGTACCGGAAAAAGATGAAGGCTCCAGAAAAACGGAACTCCTCGCATGAAGCCCATCAGAAGCGGCGGATCACCGATCGGTGTCAGGCAGCCACCCATGTTGGATACCATAAAGATGAAAAAGATCATGATATGACCCTTTCTCTTTCTCCAGGAATTCATTTTGATCACCGGACGGACCATCAGCATGCTGGCTCCGGTAGTTCCGATACAGCTGGAAAGCAGGGTTCCCAGTGCAAGAAGTCCTACATTTACTCTTGGCGAGCCCGCAAAATCACCCTCAACTGTAATGTTACCGGATACACAGAACAGTCCGAATAGCAGGATGATAAATGTAAGATAGTCATTGATCACGCACTCTAGCACTGTTTCCGCAGTTTTTCCGGCACCGTAAACAACTGCAAACGGAATGATCATAAGAACGATCCAGAATGCAACCACAACGGGCTGATGTGACTCCCACCACTCACCCTTTACCAGCGGCATCACTGCAACACACAGAAGAAGACCCGCAAAAGGGATACAAAGCCACACCGGCACACCAGATCCTGTCCCACCGTTTCCGGCTGCCCATACACCCACAGGACATGCCAGAAATACTGTCAGAAAAGTACACATGACGGTTAATAATTTTTTCAAAATTTTCACCCCTCACATAAATTTTTTTACTAGTGAAATTATAACATATGGCGTTCTAAAATCAACTGTGTAGATGTGCAATTTATCCTCAAACCCTCTCTCTTTTTTGTGCATTTTGTCGGTGTATCATAGCAGTTTTTGTTTATTTTCAAACACACGACCAGATTTTCGGATACTGTTTTCTATATCTGTTATATAATTTATATATATTGTCTCTCTGACAAAAAAAGCAGCCGTATTCTCCATCGGCACACTACCCTTTCCGGAAAATACTGCTGCTTTTATATCTGTTATTTTTTTATTATTCCATACACTCGTCAAGGATCTCTGCCATCTTGTCGATATCCTCTTTTGTGATCACAAGAGGAGGAACAAGGCGGAGAACATCACTTCCTGCTGAGATCACCAGAAGGCCCTTTGCAAGAGCTTTTTTCACCACATCTCCTACCGGACGTCCCTTGATCACGATACCCTGCATGAAGCCTTTGCCTCTTCTTGTTTCCGCACAGTCATGCTTTGCAACCAGTTCGTCCAGCTTCTCCTCAAAATACGGAGTAAGTCCCTGCACATGGGAAAGGATCTGATCCTTTTCAAAAATATCAAATACCTTGCTGACGGCTGCACATACGAAGGGATTTCCACCGTAAGTGGTTCCGTGGTCGCCTGGCTTCAGGGAAGCTGCAGCTGCTTTTTTGTTCAGCACAAAAGCACCTACCGGAACTCCACAGCCAAGTGCTTTGGCACAGGTCATGATATCCGGCTGTACTCCATATGCCTGCCATGCAAAATAATGTCCGGTACGTCCCATACCGCACTGGATCTCGTCCAGGATCAGGATGATATCCTTCTCATCACAAAGCTTACGTAAGCCTTCCAGGAACTCTTTTGTAGCCGGATAAATACCTCCTTCTCCCTGTACGGTCTCGGTGATGATGGCACAGGTCTTATCTGTGATCTGAGCCTTTACACTCTCAAGATCATTGAAATCTGCAAATTTCACCCCACCCATCAGAGGCTCAAAGGGTTCTCTGTAATGTGCATTGCCTGTCACGGAAAGAGCGCCGATGCTGCGGCCGTGGAAGGAATGGTTCATGGCAATGATCTCATGGTCTGCATGGCCATCTCTTTCGTAGGCATATTTCTTGGCAGCCTTCAGAGCACCCTCAATGGCCTCTGTACCACTGTTTGTGAAGAAAGCCTTTTCCATATGGCTTGTCTGTACAAGTCTGGCTCCTGCATCAATGATCGGCTCATTGTAGTACAGGTTGGAAATATGCATCAGCTTGTCAATCTGGGATTTCAGTGCTTCATCATAGCCCGGATAATGATATCCCAGGGCATTTACAGCGATACCGGCCGCAAAATCCAGATATTCCTTTCCTTCGGAATCATAGAGGTAACAGCCATCGCCTTTTTCAAAAACTACCGGAAAACGGTTATATGTATGAAGAATACTGGCTTCAGATTCTTCCATCTGTTCATTCATGCTCATTGTAATATTTCTCCCCATCATCTTTTAAAATTGCAGTACCAATACCTTTGTTTGTAAAGATCTCAAGCAGTAAGCTGTGCGGGATCCTTCCATCCAGGATATGAACTCTGTTTACACCATGCTCGATAGCGTCGATACAGTTTTTCAGCTTCGGGATCATACCGCCGCCCACAGTACCATCTGCGATCAGATTCTCAGCCTCATCTACACGAAGCTCGGAGATCAGAGTGGAGGGATCATCTGCATCCCTGTAAACGCCCTCAATATCGGACAGGAAGGCAAGCTTCTCTGCCTCAACTGCCTCTGCAATGGCGCAGGCTGCATCGTCCGCATTGATATTGTAGGAATCAAAATTTTCATCAAAGCCGATCGGGAATACGATCGGAAGGAAGTCTCTTTCCAGAAGGTCATGAAGGATCTTCGGATTAACCTTTGTAACCTCACCTACGTAGCCGATGTCTTCGCCTTTGGAAAGCTTCTTTTTGCACTGGAGAAGACCGCCGTCCTTACCGCTGACACCTACAGCCTGTACGCCGAGAGATTCTACCAGAGTAACAAGCTCCTTGTTTACTTTTGCAAGAACCATCTCTGCGATCTCCATAGTGTCTTTGTCCGTTACACGGAGACCGTTTACAAAATGCGGCTCCATGCCGACTTTACCGACCCAGCGGCTGATTTCCTTGCCGCCGCCGTGAACAATGATCGGTTTGAAACCGACTAATTTCAGAAGGACTGCGTCCTTGATGACGTTACGCTTTAATTCTTCATCAAGCATGGCGCTTCCGCCGTATTTGATGACTACGATCTTGCGGTTGAACCGCTGGATGTATGGCAGGGCTTCTATGAGAACCTCTGCTTTGTCAAGATATTTCTGATTTACCATGTGGGTGTCTCCTTTTTTTGAAAAATGATATGGATTGAAAAAGGTTTTGTTGTTGTATGTTGGAGGGATTTCTTTTTTATTATAATTTTGTCTCAGCTGACAGCCGTGGATTTGCGAGGAGGGGAGGCACTCGGAGTTCCGAAGGCCGTTTCCCCTCCTCGCGCTCCTCCCCTCCGGCCACGGGAAACGGGCTGTTGCCCGCGTTGCGGGCAAAGCGCCTGCTGCGGACAGGCTGTCGCAGACAGCCGCTTCCGACGCGCTTTCGCCAAAGGCGAACAGCTCGTCAGTCTGCCTTCGGCAACTGAAGTTTAACCCGACATAACTTCCGGGCTCCCGCTCCGAGGTTCCTCACCTTCGTCACTCAGTTTTCGTCAACTAAACCTCAACACGCCTCAACTTCAGAGCTCCCGCCCTGCAGGTTCTCACGTTCGTCACTCAGTCTTCGTCGACTGAAGTTCTACATGCCACAGCCAAGCGTGCCCAACGGAGGGGGTTCTTAGGGGGAGCGTGCGGGCTTCGCAACTTTGAGCTCGCTCCCCCTAAGGGTTTTCTCAGCTTACAAACTGAAACAAAACTACAACTAAAATCCACCATAAAAAACATTCTACAGAGCTCTTACATCAAGAACGATAATCCGCATTGATCTTTATGTAATCATAGGTGAGGTCGCATCCCCACGCAGTTGCGGATGCATCTCCCATCTTCATATCCGCAATGGCTGTCACTGCCTCTTCAGAGAGGATCTTAGTTGCTTCCTCTTCGCTGTAGCCTGTAGAAACTCCATTTTCAATGATCTTGATCTTTCCTGCTTTGCTCTCAAAGTAGAGATCTACCTTTTCCGGATCGAACTGGACGCCGGAGTAGCCGAGGGCGCAGAGGATTCTTCCCCAGTTTGCATCATGGCCGTAAATGGCTGCCTTTGTTAAGGAAGAGGTTACTACGGATTTACTTAAGGTTACGGCTTCTGCCTTGGTGGCTGCGCCGATGACCTTGACCTCGAAGAGTGCAGTTGCACCTTCTCCGTCACCTGCGATCTTTTTGGCAAGGGTTGTGTTTACGTAGTTAAGAGCTTTTTTGAACTCTTCATAATCTGCGTTTTTCTCTGTGATCTTCGGATTGCCGGCCTGGCCGTTTGCAAGGAGGAGGACGGTGTCGTTTGTGGAGGTATCTCCGTCAACGGATACCATGTTGTAGGTGTCCTTGATATCCTCGCTGAGTGCTTCCTGAAGAAGTTCCTTTGAGATATCCACATCACTGGTGATAAATCCAAGCATTGTGCACATATTGGGGTGGATCATTCCGGAGCCCTTGCACATACCGCCTACCGTTACGGTTTTTCCACCGATCTCGATCTCTACCGCTGCCTCTTTCTTCTCGGTGTCTGTTGTCATGATGGCTTTTGCTGCCTCAAGGCCTGCCTCGCGGCTTCCCTCAAGCTTCGGTGCCATGGCTTTTACTCCGTTTGCGATACGGTCGATGGGAAGCTGCATTCCGATGACACCGGTGGATGCTACCAGTACGCTGTCTTCCGGAATCCCAAGGCTTTCGGATGCTGCCTTGGCTGTTTCCCTGCAATAGCCGAATCCTTCCTCGCCGGTACATGCGTTGGCGATTCCGCTGTTGCAGATCACAGCTCTTGCACCCGGGTGATTATATACAATGTCCTGATCCCATCTTACAGGAGCTGCTTTTACCACATTGGTCGTGAAAGTTCCTGCAGCCACACAGGGGACCTCACTGAATACCATAGCCATATCGGTACGGCCTTTATATTTGATCTCTGCTGCAGTTGACGCTGCCTTAAAACCTTTTGCGGCTGTAACGCCGCCGTCGATGATCTTCATATTATATATCTCCTCTCAATGGTGATGCCGGATCGAATATCGCAGTTCATTCGTTTAAAGTCCTTCGGCATCCCCCATATTTTATTTGTGATCTGCCTGTTTTACGGGCACATCGGAATCTGTTTCAGTCCTTCGTTCTCGTCAAATCCAAACATCAGGTTCATGTTCTGAACAGCCTGTCCTGCTGCACCCTTTACCAGGTTGTCGATAGCGCCCATCATGATGACTCTCTTTGTTCTCGGATCGATCTTGAAGTTCACGTCCACAAAATTGCTGCCTTCTACATTTCTTGTCTGCGGGCATACATCCTTGTTCAGGACACGTACAAAGAACTCGTCTTTATAATATTTGTCATAGGCTGCTTTTACTTCCTCGTAGGTAACATCCTTGGTCAGGGAGGCATATGCTGTTACCAGGATCCCACGGTTCATCGGAACAAGATGCGGGGTAAAGTTGATCATCACTTCCTGTCCGCATGCATATCCAAGCTGATCCTCGATCTCCGGTGTATGTCTGTGTGTGGCAACACCGTAAGCTTTGATGCTCTCGTTTACCTCACAGTAGAGATTCGGAACCTTGGCTCCTCTTCCTGCTCCGGAGGTTCCGGACTTGGCATCAATGATAATGGTATTCGGATCAATGAGGCCTTCCTTTAACAGCGGATAAATAGACAGTGTGGAGCATGTCGGATAGCATCCCGGGTTGGCGATCAGCCTTGCATTCTTAATATCCTCACGGTTGATCTCGCAGAGGCCATAAACAGCTTCCTCGATAAACTGCGGAGCCTTATGCTCGATCCCGTACCACTTCTCATATTTTTTCACATCTTTAATACGGAAATCTGCGCTTAAGTCGATCACCTTACATTTGGAAAGGATTTCTTCAGTAATAAGGGATGCACAAAGGCCCTGTGGTGTTGCGGTAAAGATCACATCCACCTCATCTGCAAGTGCAGCCATGTTGTCATCCATACATTTGGCATCCACCAGCCTGAAAAAATTCTGATAAATATCTGCATACTGCTGATCTATGTAGCTTCGGGAGCCGAACCATTTGATCTCAACGTCCTTGTGTCCAAGAAGAAGTCTTACGATCTCATTTCCTGCGTATCCTGTCGCACCGATAATTCCTGCTTTAATCATCTTTCACATTCCTCCTCTGCCGTTTTCCTACGGCTTAATACACCCTGCAGAAGCGCTTGCTATTCTTATTTATGTTTCTTTTTTATGTCTTCTGATATCTGAACCTTCTGCCCAGGTCAGACGGACATCTTAACCCTGTTTGTACTGCCAGCTCATATGTCCGCCTTGTCAATGGATAGATTATACATCTTCTCTGCATATTATGCAATAGTCATTTTCTTTGATTTTTCACGGTCTTTTCTGTTTTTCCTGTATTTTCTTATAATATTGCCTACTTTTTGATGCATTTTTATGCAAAATTTTTTTCATATTTTTCAAATTATCTCTTGCATATTTATAAAATCTGGTGTATATTAAGCCATGTCGACAGGGCAGCCGAAAATTTTGTTTTGTTGTACATGAATATTTATTCACTCTGGTAAAGTTATAAAACAGCATAATTTTTCCAGATAACGTAAAAAAATTCACCGTCCCGGAAATGTCCGGAGCGATACAAAATCAAAAAAATCCCAGGAGGACATATATTATGAAAGAAAAAGTTGTTTTAGCGTATTCCGGTGGTCTTGATACCACAGCCCTGATCCCGTGGCTGAAAGAAACCTTTGATTATGACGTTGTCTGCTGCTGTGTAAACTGCGGACAGGGAAACGAGCTGGACGGTCTTGAAGAGAGAGCAAAAATGTCCGGTGCTTCCAAATTATATATCGAGGATATCGTCGATGAGTTCTGCGATGATTTCATCATGCCGTGTGTAGAGGCTGGTGCTGTATACGAGCATTCCTATCTTCTCGGAACTTCCATGGCTCGTCCGGTCATTGCCAAGAAGCTGGTTGAGATCGCACGTAAAGAGGGTGCCGTTGCTATCTGCCACGGTGCTACCGGTAAAGGAAATGACCAGATCCGTTTCGAGCTTGGCATCAAGGCTCTCGCTCCGGACATCAAGATCATTGCTCCATGGCGTATGACAGATCTGTGGACCATGCAGTCCCGTGAAGATGAGATCGAGTTCTGTAAGGCTCATGGCATCACTCTTCCATTTGATGCAAGCCACAGCTACAGCCGTGACAGAAACCTCTGGCACATCAGCCATGAGGGACTTGAGCTTGAGGATCCATCCCAGGCTCCGAACTATGATGACATGCTTGTATTAAGTGTAACACCGGAGAAGGCTCCGGATAAAGAAACTGAGATCACCATGACATTCGAGCAGGGTGTTCCGAAAACACTCAACGGAAAAGCAATGAAGGTTTCCGAGATCATCACAGAGCTGAACAAGCTTGGCGGTGAGAACGGCATCGGTATCGTTGATATTGTTGAGAACCGTGTTGTTGGTATGAAATCCCGTGGCGTTTATGAAACTCCTGGCGGAACGATCCTGATGGCAGCACATGACCAGCTTGAGGAGCTGATCCTTGACCGTGAGACAATGGAAGCCAAGAAAAAGCTTGGCAGCCAGTTTGCACAGGTTGTTTACGAAGGAAAATGGTACACACCTCTCCGTGAGGCTATCCAGGCATTTGTTGAGTCCACTCAGAAATATGTTACCGGTGAGGTTAAATTCAAGCTTTACAAAGGAAACATCATCAAGAATGGTACAACCTCTCCGTACAGCCTTTACAATGAGTCTCTTGCTTCCTTCACAACCGGTGATATGTATGATCATCATGATGCAGACGGATTCATCACTCTGTTCGGTCTGCCGCTGAAGGTTCGTGCCATGAAGCTTGCAGAAGTTAAAAATAACCAGAATCAGAACTAATTTTGTTGGACATTGTTCCGACAGATCATAAGAATGCCCCGGGAAGCTATATAAGTTCCCCGGGGTCTTTTGTTATATACTGCTTTGATCACATAATACCTAATAAACGAAAGGATTTTTTATCATGAACTCACAGAGAATGCCTCTGAAAAATTCTCTCTGCCTGCTTCTGGCCGCAACGATCTGGGGAATCGCCTTTGTTGCCCAGAGTGTGGGCATGGAATATGTCGGCCCCTTCACCTTCAACGGCGTCCGTTCCCTGATCGGTGCCGCTGTCCTGGTTCCGGTGCTCTTTATCCTGAACCGTTCCGGAAATAAATCCTCTGCTGCCACAGACTCCGCAATACCGGAATCCTCATCAGCACCTTCAGAAAAAGCTGTATCCCCCACGCCATATAACAGCCGTGACCTGTGGCTGGGCGGCATTGCCTGCGGATTTGCTCTTTTTGCTGCCAGCAGCTTCCAGCAGTTTGGTATCCAGTACACAACAGTAGGAAAAGCCGGCTTCATCACCGCCTGTTACATTGTCATCGTCCCGATCATCGGAATTTTCCTGAAAAAGAAATGCAGTCCCTTTATATGGGCAGCCGTTGTCATGGCACTGGTCGGACTTTATCTTCTCTGCATCACAGACGGATTTTCCATTGGCCTCGGAGATATTCTGGTGCTGGTATGTGCTTTTCTCTTTTCCCTGCACATTCTGGTTATTGACTATTTTTCCCCGAAGGCAGACGGTGTAAAGCTTTCCTGTATCCAGTTTCTGGTCTGCGGGATCCTGTCCATGATCCCGGCACTTATTCTGGAACATCCGCAGATTTCTTCCATTCTCACTGCCTGGCTGCCGATCCTGTATGCTGGTGTGATGTCCTGCGGTGTTGCCTACACCCTGCAGATCGTAGGCCAGAAAAATGTGAATCCCACCGTTGCTTCTCTGATCCTTTCTCTTGAATCCTGCATCTCCGTGCTTGCAGGCTGGGTGCTCCTGGATCAGAAGCTTTCCATAAAAGAGCTCCTTGGATGTGTCATCATGTTTGCAGCCATCATCCTGGCACAGCTGCCGGAAAAGGAAAAAGATAATAAATAAAAAACAGGCAGCCGGTTTGGTATTTTACCTTCCGGCTGCCTGTCTGCATGTTTCTTAGTCTGCTGTTTCTTCCTTCTTAATAAAGTTATTATAATGTGCCTTGATCTTCTCAAAGCTCTCCTGGCTGATGTCGTGCTCCATCTTGCAGGCATCCTCCATTGCGATCTCTGCCGGAACCCCAAGTCCCTCCAGCATCCTGGCAAGAACAATGTGACGCTCATAAATCTGATTGGCGATCTCTGCCCCCTTCTCCAGAAGTGTCACGGTACCGTAACGGTCCATGGCAATATAACCATCCTCACGAAGAAGCTTCATTGCGTGACTGACGCTTGGCTTGGAAACACCAAGTCTGGTCGCAATATCAATGGAACGAACTCCTCCTCCTTTTTTGGATAAAACCAGAATTGACTCAAGATAATCCTCCGCTGACTGTCTGATTTCCATATAAAATCCTCCCTGCAAAAATTTAACTCTATATAGACCCTCTAAAGGGATCTGAATCCCATTCCTTCCCTGTTCTACAGGCGAATATTAACTTTTAATATACCGCTTAAAGGATGTTGTGTCAAGCATTTCGCACATGTTTATCTTGACATTAAAAATATTTTCCCCGATAATAGTAGCTGAACAATATATCTGTTCTATAGCAGCCCGGAATCCTTTCCAGTGGTGCTGTCTTTTGAACAGTAAAGAAAGGAGATTTTTTATGCTCAAAACCCTTCTGGCCCAGGTCAGGGAGTTTAAAAAGGCATCGTTTCTCACGCCTTTTTTCATGATCCTGGAAGTTCTCTTTGAGACTCTGATCCCCCTGGCCATGGCTTCCATCATTGATAAGGGTGTGGAAGCCGGAAATATCGGCCATATCCATCGGATGGGTGCAGTTATGGTAGTTCTTGCCCTGTGCGGACTCTGGTCCGGCGTCATGGGAGGAAAATACGGAGCACTGGCTTCCACAGGCTTTGCCAGAAACCTCCGAAAAGCCATATACACCAACATCCAGACCTTTTCTTTTTCCAACATCGACAAATACAGCACTGCCGGCCTGATCACCCGTCTTACCACTGATGTGACCAACCTGCAGAACGCCTATCAGATGATCCTTCGTATGTGTACCCGTGCACCGGCCAGTCTGATCTGTGCCATGGTCATGGCGTTTCTTATCAATGCAAAGCTTGCAAGCATCTATCTTGTCGCTGTTATCTTCCTGGGAGCCTGTCTGATCTTTATCATGAGAAAAGCAACGGTATATTTTCAGACCGTATTCCGTAAATATGACGACCTGAACGCAAGTGTCCAGGAAAACATCGGCGCTGTGCGTGTGGTCAAGGCCTATGTCCGCGAAGACTACGAGATCAGTAAATTCCAGAAAGCCTGCAACAAAGTATACGAAATGTTCTTAAGTGCTGAGAAGATCGTTGTCATGAACATGCCCCTGATGCAGTTTACCGTTTATGCCTGTATCCTGGGGATCAGCTGGCTCGGCGCCAAAATGATCGTAGGCAGCTCCCTTACTACCGGTGAGCTTATGAGCCTTCTCACCTACTGCATGAACATTCTCTTGAGCCTTATGATGCTTTCCATGGTTTTTGTTATGGTGACAATGAGTATTGCCAGCGCAGAGCGTGTTACGGAAGTCATCAATGATACTGCGGACATCACAGATCCGGAGGATCCGGTAACAGATGTCCCGGACGGAAGTATCGTCTTCGATCACGTGAATTTCAGCTATAAGAAAGACAGTCAGGAACCCGTTCTGAAGGATATCAATCTCTCGATCCGTTCCGGCGAGACCATAGGGATCATCGGCGGTACCGGAAGTGCAAAATCCAGCCTTGTCAACCTGATCAGCCGTCTTTATGACGTAACGGATGGTTCTGTTTCCGTAGGAGGCATCGATGTCCGTAAATACCATCTGGAATCTCTCAGAAATCAGGTTTCCGTTGTTCTTCAGAAGAATGTACTCTTCTCAGGAACCATTCTGGAAAATCTCCGCTGGGGTGACAAAAATGCCACAGAGGAGGAATGCCGCCGCGCATGCCAGCTTGCCTGTGCCGATGATTTCATCGAAAAAATGCCGGACAAATACAATACCTTCATTGAACAGGGCGGCTCCAATGTTTCCGGAGGCCAGAAGCAGCGTCTCTGTATTGCCCGTGCTCTTCTGAAGAAGCCGAAGATACTGATCCTGGATGACTCCACCAGTGCGGTAGATACTGCCACAGATGCAAGGATCCGCCATGCCTTTGCCGAGGAGATCCCGGATACCACCAAGCTGATCATCGCACAGCGTGTTTCCAGCATCCAGAACGCGGACCGGATCATCGTTATGGATAACGGTGAGATCAACGGTTTTGGTACCCACGAGGAGCTTCTTAAGACCAACGCCATTTATCAGGAAGTATTTCATTCACAGACCGGCGGCGCCGGTGATTTTGACGAGGGAGGTGAGCCGGCTTGAAAAAACAGAACATGAAAGGCCCGGGCGGTCCTGGCCCAAGGGGTATGGGAGCACCGGAGCAGCCGGGAAAGCTTCTGGGACGCCTTGCCCGTTATATCTTTAAAAACTACAGTATCCATATCGTGATCGTGGTGATCTGCATTTTTGTCAGTGTTCTTGCCAATGTACAGGGAACCATGTTCATGAAAACCCTGATCGACCAGTATATCACACCGCTTCTCTCAGCAGATACACCGGATTTCGGGCCTCTGGCTGCAGCCATCGCACGTGTGGCATGCTTTTACGCCATTGGTGTTATTGCCACCTATACTTATAACCGTATCATGATCAATGTTTCCCAGGGAACCTTACGTAACCTCCGAAACGATATGTTTGCAACGATGGAAACGCTTCCCATCAAATATTTCGACACTCACGCACACGGCGATATCATGTCCATCTACACCAACGATATTGATACCCTGCGCCAGATGATCAGCCAGAGCTTTCCGCAGCTGCTTTCCAGTGTGATCACCATCGTCAGTGTTCTTGTAAGTATGCTGATCCTGAATGTTCCGCTTACTGTAGTTACCCTGCTTATGGTTGCCATTATGATGACTGCCAGCCGGAAGCTTGCAGGTTTAAGCGGAAAATATTTCCTGGAGCAGCAGACCAACCTTGGTATTGTCAATGGTTATATCGAAGAGATGATGGAGGGTCAGAAGGTTGTCAAGGTCTTCTGCCATGAGGACGAAAGCATCCGGAAATTCGATGAACTGAACGACCAGCTTTTCACCAGCGCAGACAATGCAAACCGTTTTGCCAACATCCTGATGCCTGTGGTCGCACAGCTTGGAAATGTCAGCTATGTGATCTGCGCCATGGTGGGCGGTATCCTTGCAATCAACGGCATCGGCAGCTTCACACTTGGCGGGCTTGCCAGCTTCCTGACCTTCAATAAGAGCTTCAACATGCCTATCAACCAGGTCAGCCAGCAGTTCAACAGTATTGTTATGGCTCTTGCAGGTGCAAAACGTATCTTTGATCTTCTGGATGAAAAACCGGAAGTGGATGAAGGCTACGTTACTCTCGTCAATGCAAAAGAGGAAAACGGTGTTCTTACCGAATCCGACAAACGTACCGGCCGCTGGGCATGGAAGCATTTCCACAAAGCTGAGGGTACCACTGATTATATCGAGCTGAAGGGTGATATGGTCCTGGAGGATGTAGACTTTGGTTATAATTCCAACAAGATCGTTCTCCATGACATCAACATGTATGCACAGCCAGGCCAGAAGATCGCTTTTGTAGGCTCTACCGGCGCCGGAAAAACCACCATCACCAATCTTCTGAACCGTTTTTACGACATTCAGAAGGGTAAGATCCGTTATGACGGCATCAACATCACCAAGATCAAAAAAGATGACCTCAGACGCTCCATGGGCATCGTTCTTCAGGATACCAACCTGTTCACAGCAACCGTTATGGAAAATATCCGCTACGGAAAGCTGGATGCCACAGATGAGGAGGTTATCGCAGCAGCAAAGCTTGCCAACGCCGACGGTTTCATCCGCAGGCTTCCACAGGGTTATAATACCCTTCTCCGCGGAAACGGCGCAAACTTAAGTCAGGGCCAGCGACAGCTTCTCTCCATTGCCCGTGCAGCCGTTGCAGACCCGCCCGTCCTGATCCTGGACGAGGCCACCAGCTCCATTGATACCCGTACCGAAAAGCTTGTACAGGATGGTATGGATAAGCTGATGGAAGGCAGGACGACCTTTGTGATCGCCCACAGACTTTCCACAGTACGCAACAGTGACTGCATCATGGTCCTGGAGCAGGGACACATCATCGAGCGTGGTTCCCACGGGGAGCTGCTTGCACAGAAGGGCCGGTATTATCAGCTGTATAACGGCTGATCCAGGCTCACAGTTATTTTCGATCTAAAATATTCAATACCAAAAATATGCAGGGTGTATCTTTTCTGATAGTCCTGCATGTTTTTTTATGCTATAATCTTTGATTGAAATCTATTTTTCCGGAAAGGAGTCTCCGTATTTTTATATATGAAACAAACTGAAGAATATTACTACGGCAAAATGTCGAAAGATAAACAAAACGTGTACCGTGCAATGCTTCACGGGCTTATGGAGCTTTCCGACGAGTTCCTGATCCCGCAGGTACCAACCACCGATGGAAACCACTTTTATTACCGCGAGAAAAAGCTGTCCTTCACCAAATTGGAAGACGTATACAAACGAGCCCTCCAGGCCGCAGGAAAGACACGGGACAAAAAAGCCATCATCACACTCAACTGGCCTCAGGCTGTACTGCGATTTCATTTTGGGGAACAGCAGGCGGAAGGGAAGGTATTTATTGAGGAAGTGAATGAAGGGGAGAAATTGTAACGTCATTTAAGAAATTCGATAGAGTCAAAATGCCACATATCCTTATGCATATGTGGCATTTTTCTGTGAATATAATTCTAAAAATTAAAAGACTTTCCATAAATCAGATTTATAGAAAGCCTCTTGATCACTGCGGATAACAGGACTTGAACCTGCACGGTTGCCCACTGGTACCTAAAACCAGCGCGTCTGCCAATTCCGCCATATCCGCATATTCAATTATATTTTCATCCTGTCTGATGATAAAAAAATAACGGAAAGCAAATGCTTTCCGCTAATGAGGCATCGGGGATTCGAACCCCGGACAACTTGATTAAAAGTCAAGTGCTCTACCGACTGAGCTAATACCCCATAAAAAAGGACTGGGCTAGCTGGATTCGAACCAGCGAATGCAGCAGTCAAAGTGCTGTGCCTTACCGCTTGGCGATAGCCCAATGGGCGAAGGGTGGATACAGGGATTCGAACCCTGGGCCTCCAGAGCCACAATCTGGCGCGCTAACCAACTGCGCTATACCCACCACAACGTGCCTGAAGGGATTCGAACCCCCGACCCACGGCTTAGAAGGCCGTTGCTCTATCCAGCTGAGCTACAGACACATGCTCTCTTCTCAGAGAAGCGGGTGATGGGAATCGAACCCACGTATCCAGCTTGGAAGGCTGGTGTTCTACCATTGAACTACACCCGCATGCTTGCGGTAATAAGTTTACAGCAGTCGGGGTGACAGGATTCGAACCTGCGGCCTCCTGGTCCCAAACCAGGCGCTCTAGCCAAACTGAGCCACACCCCGATGTACCATTTACTTATGGTTTTTATTAAGTTGTTGTCGTCTTCGTTTGTGTTTCGTTTTCGTTTTCTGCCTGACGACAAGTGATATTATATTATAGCAATCTACAAATGTCAACACCTTTTTTGAATTTTTTTAAAAAAACTTTTTTTCACGTTTTTTCCGCCTATTTAAAGGTTTTCTTGTCATTTGCGACTGGCTTATGGTATCATGAAACCATAATTTAAGTCAAGAAAAAAAACAAGTACTAAGGAGATGTTTTTACATGGATATAAAATTATTTCAGCAGAAGCTTAATGACATCTGTGCCATTGCTGAGGAAAACAATAAGCAGCTCTCCCAGCAGCAGATCCGTGACCATTTCGATGAATCGGATCTGAGCACTTCACAGCTTGTAAAGATCCTGCAGTATCTCAAATTAAAAGGGATCACCATCGAAGGCGCCGATGAAGGCACCGGTGCTGCCAGAGCAGATGCTGTTTCATCCGAATCCAGCGACAAGGAAGAGCTTCCGGGTACCCGTGCTGCTCTTACTGCCGAGGAACAGGCCTATCTCAGTGACTATATGGAAAGCTTTTCCCCGGAAGGACTTGATCCGGATGATCTTGCGTCCCTCTTTCAGGCCTTTGCAAAGGGAGACACTGCTGCCGAAGGTGCACTGACACAGTTCTACATGGCTCAGGCAGCCCAGATGGCCGCTGAACTGAACTGTGAGGAAATCCACCTGGCCGATCTCATTCAGGAGGCAAATCTGGCCCTTCTGGCGTCTCTCAAAGAGACAGACCCACAGGAGAAAAACGATACCTGGATGCGTGGTCGTATCCGCAGTGGGATCCTTCATGCCATTGAGGAACAGACACAGCAGAAATTCCGTGACGACTATCTGGTATCCAAGGTAGAAAACCTGGAGGCTGCGGTTAAAGAACTCACAGACGATGATGACGCCACCAAATTCACCATTGATGAACTTGCCGTGATCCTGGATATGAATGTGGATGAGATCCGGGATGTACTTCGCCTTACCGGAGATGATAAATAAAGCTTTCTTCATATTCTTCACAAAAACGGGTCTGACATAGCTTGTCAGACCCGTAATCTTAATATTCTTTATGCTTTTTCTTCCCGTTTCAGCTCCGCCGGTTCTGCCAGATGGATCTTTCCTTCCCGAAATATGTGGTCAGAAGTTCTTTCAGAATATCCGTGCTCATAGCCTGATACATCAGCGCTTCTTTTTTTACTTCTATATAAAGATGCAGATATGGGCGTTTTTTCTCATTATATTCTTTCACTGCGATCCAATCCGTAACCGGCTGCCCGGACAGCTGGATCACACTTTTGATACCATTTTCCGAAATCCTGGTAAAGCCTGCGATATCAATGATCCACGGAACACGGTCTATGTACTCAAATCTTGGGATCTGTGTCCGATCCTCCTGGTTGGTAAGACCCACGCACCGATACATATCTCCCACACGGTACCTGGCAAAGGCTCCGCCCTTCAACACAGTGATCACAAGCTCATATTTCTCCCCGGGAACAACCTCATCCATAAGATAGGTCGGAGGAGTGAACGTGGGATCCTCATAATTATGAAGCATATCCGCATAATCCTCATAAGTGGTAAGAGGTACCAGCCGACGGAACTCGTCGATCCCGGATGGCCTCCTGCCCTTCAGAATGCTTTTGCCCAGTTCACAGTCTGACCAGAGCTGGATCTGCTCTTCCATCAGGCGATTCTGGATCTTCATGTAATCCTGCATTGTCAGATCAAGAAATCCGGCCAGGCAAAAATAAAATCCGGCGAACCACAGAACGCCAGGATGTCGGCAGAGTGCATAACACCCCCTGTATAGGCCAGCCTTTCATGATTTTCTTTGACTATATGTCTCATCAAAGGGCAACGCAAAAAACAATGTATAGATCAACAGTCCCAGAAACAGGATCGCTGCTGTCAGAAAAACAGCAGAAATAAAAAAAGAACTTCCCCGCCGCGGCCAGCAGCTCCGGATCACCAGACCTGTTGACACTGCGATCAGGAAACATCCTATGCTAAAAAACGGATGAAGAAAGCTTTTTTTCAATCGGATACTGTTATGATCATACAGGAAGCAGCATAAAAAGCCGATACTCCCTATAATAAACCGCAGTCATGTGTATTTTCTCCCTTCATTTATGTAAAGCGGACCTTCTCATTCCGCTCTGCTGCATTCTCAGGAACGAGACCCCTTCATGGTCAGTACCCTAAAGAACGCTCTATATTACTAAAAAAACTACTTGTTCGTTATATAGCACATAGCTGACTTTCGCAATCGTTTTTGACTAATATATGCTGAATATTGGCACAAATTTTATCAATTATGACAGTTTATTTGTTTTTTCTGCCGGAATCAGAGGTAACGGATCTCTACGTGCATTTCGCCCTTTCCATCTGTCTCCATTACTGCATAGCTTGGACGGTGTCCCCGTTGTCTGGGAAAAGCCAGACTTCCGGGATTTACCAGAAGCACACCTGCTTCCTTTTCAACAACCGGTACGTGGATATGTCCGAAAAAAGCCGCATTGCATCCCCTTGAGCGGGCAGCTTCTGCCAGCTGATCAAAGGCCATGAATACACCGTAGTAATGACCGTGAGTTACCAGGATCTTATTTCCCTCGACCTCGATCACATCTTCTCTCGGAAGATCCGAGAAAAAATCATTATTTCCGGACACAATACTGCAGGGACATTCTGCAAGGGCTTCGATATAAAATTCTCTGCCTTCCACATCTCCGCAATGTACCAGCATGTCAAAAGGAGCCTCCCGATTTATCGCGATCTCCAGGTTTTCATCTCTTCCGTGAGTATCGCTTACGATCAGCACCTTCATACAAGCTCTTCCTTTATAAGACAAAGAGCTTTTCCACGATGGCTGATCCTGTTCTTTTCTTCCATGGAAAGCTCTGCGGAAGTACAGCCATATTCCGGAAGATAAAAGATCGGGTCATAGCCAAAGCCATTCTCCCCTTTTTCCTCGTAGCCGATGCGGCCTTCCATGGCAGCACGGACTGTCTTTCTTCTGCCATCCGGGAAAGCTGCCGCAATAGCACATACAAAACGTGCGGTACGTTTCTCATCGGGTACACCTTCCAGACGCTGGATCAGGTTTGCGTTTTTAATATGATAAGAAGTATCCTCACCCATATAGCGTGCGGAATAGATTCCCGGCTCTTTGTTCAGATAGTCGATCTCCAGACCGGAATCATCTGCCAGAACGATCTCGCCGGTCATTTTACTGATTGCTTCTGCCTTGATCATGGCATTTTCTTCAAAGCTTTTTCCATTTTCATCAATATCCGCATGGATCCCGGCATCCTTCAGGGAAAGGATCTCCAGAGAAGGATCCGCAAGTATCCTTCGGATTTCCTTCATTTTATCCTCATTTCCGGTAGCAAAAATGATCTTTTTCATTCTTTAATACTTCCTTTCTTCGGCGGACGTGGTCCAAGAAACTGGTAATAGTAGGTTTTCATCATTCCGTTATAGATCTTACGGTTTTTATCTGCCTTTCGGCCGATGTCATTCTCTGCCTTGTCATAGGCAGTGATCAGATACATGGACCAGCGATCCAGCCCCTTATAGCTTTCACCGATCTCACGGTACAGTGCAGGGAGATTGGATTTTTCTTCGATCCGCTCACCATATGGCGGATTTGTCACGATAAAACCAAAGGGTTTGGAATGGTGGAGTTCACTGACCGGGCGCTGCTGGAAATGGATCAGTCTGTCCACTCCTGCCATTTTTGCATTGGCGCGTGCTGCCTTGATGGCAGCTGCATCGATATCAAAGCCCTGGATATCGGTTTCAATATCAAGATTTACACGTTCTCTGGCTTCTTCTCTTGCATCCTCCCAGCATTCCTTCGGGATCAGATGCTCCCAGCTCTCAGCCAGAAAATGACGGTTCAGTCCCGGCGCCATATCCGCTGCCATCATTGCCGCCTCAATAGGAAAGGTGCCGCTTCCGCAGAACGGATCGACAAGAATACGGTCCTTTTTCCAGGGGGTAAGCATCAAAAGAGCGCTGGCAAGAGTCTCGGTGATAGGTGCCTTGACAGTCATCTGGCGATACCCTCTCTTATGAAGGGATACTCCTGAAGTGTCGATTCCGATCAGAGCTACGTCTTTCATAAAGGCCACACGGATAGGAAATTCCGGACCGTCTTCCGGAAACCAGGAAATCCCGTAGATGCCTTTGAGACGCTCTACAATGGCTTTTTTCATAATGGACTGGATATCAGATGGACTGAAAAGCTTACTTTTGATGGAGTTTGCCTTGGCTACCCAGAATTTACCGTTTTTCGGTATGTAATTCTCCCATGGGAGAGCCTTGGTCTTTTCAAAAAGCTCATCAAAAGTCTCGGCCTTTACCTCGCCTACTTTCAGAAGCACACGTTCTGTGGTACGAAGGAACAGATTGGCGTCTGCCACACCCTGGGCATCAGCCTCAAAGGTTACTCTTCCGTCTTCCACCCTGGTCACTTCATAGCCAAGATCCAGGATTTCACGCTTCAGCACCGCCTCTGTTCCAAAATGACAGGGCGCCGTTAATTCCCACAGATTCATAAAGTGATCTCCCGTACTGTATTTCCTTCAAAATCTTTAATGGTAAAAATTCCGTTCTCAAGAATTGCATAGGTCGGCGGGTTACCTTCCTTTGGAATGGATACGGAACCTGGGTTCAGAAGGATATAATTCCCCATATTTTCCGCCTTCAGCACATGTGTATGGCCGTGGATCAGAATGTCTCCGTCCATCATCGGCGGAAGATTATCCTTATTATAGATATGACCGTGTGTGGCGTACATCGTTTTTCCTTCGATGGCAAGGATACAGTAATCTGCCATAACCGGGAAGTCCAGGACCATCTGATCCACCTCTGCCTCACAGTTTCCGCGTACTGCATAGATCTGGTTTTTTCTCTCATTTAAAAGGCGGATGACTTCCTTTGGTGCGTATTCCTTCGGAAGGTCATTTCTTGGTCCGTGATAAAGCAGATCTCCCAGAAGCACCAGTCTCTCCGCCTTCTCCTTGTCATATGCTTCCAGCATTTTCCGACAGTAATATGCCGAACCATGTACATCGGACGCAAACATATATTTCATAAGCTTTTCTCCTTGTAATTTGTGTTGGTTTTTATCTCTGTTCTTTACATTATCATGATTTCCTTTAAAATACAAGATTTGTTACAGATATGCATTCGCAATCTGATTTGATATCGTCCGCTTTTTTATCCGCGCACAAGATTTCTCCCTCTGTAGGCTGCAAATCCACCGATCACGGACCTGGTACGACAGCCCTGTCTTGCCAGGCTCCGGGCAGCCTGCATGCTGGCGCCGCCGCGATCGCAGTAAAATATCAGCAACTTATCTTTGGGAAAATGATATTTCTGATCCTGTTTTTTCTCAAGATATTCCTCCAGCTCTCTGTATGGAATATTTACCGCGTTCCGGACATGTCCCCTTCTGTAGGCGGCAGGATCCCGGAGATCTATGATAACAGCGTCGCTGCGCTCCACATAATAATCCAGCATTTTTGCAGAAATAGTTTCGATCTGAAACATGGAAAAAATCTCCTCTTTTTGGTATATTATATGGAAGCTTCCGGGTGAATGTTCCCTTATATGTATTTAAGCGGGAAAAGCCATCTCTGACTTTTCCCGCTTTTCTTATCCTTTAATATCTGTCAGAGCCTCTGTCCTTCTCAGAATCATATTCATCGGAAATTTTGTTTCCGTAGCTGCTTTTGGAACTGTTCCTGGAAGAATTTCCCGAACTGTTCTTAGAGCTGTTTTTTCCGCAGTTTCTGGAAGCACTTTCCCCGTGATTTTTTCCTGCATAATTAGACTCATTTCTGTCTGTTTCGTAATTTTTCGCCATTTGAATTACCTCCTGATGAAGTTGATTTTACGGCTTTCCGAAGCTTTCTGCCGCTTTTTATTACAGGAAATAGTATCCCAAAAAGTTTGGAGATTATTCGCCAAAATCATATTGCTTTTTTTTCCAGTTTATATTATAATTATCCTTGTAAAAAGAATTTACCCTTCAAAAATTTTTTTTACATAACCCCTTATTTAATTATTTATACTCCCCTCGAAACACCCGGTAGCTCCCCTACCGGGTGTTTCTCTATACAAAAACAAGCCGCCGGATGACGATCACAGTCGCTCCGGCAGCTTGTTTTTTTATCCGTTGATCGGATTTACATGCACCATACAGTGCTTTACATCTTTGAATTTATTCTCGATCATATGATGTACATTTTCCGCAATATCATGTGCATCAAAAAGGGAAATATTTCCATCTGCTGCGATCTCGATATCCACATACATCTTGGATCCGAAAAGACGGGTTTTAAGAAGGTCTACTCTTCTGACACCCGGTACCTTGAGGATCTCTCTCTTCATGGATTCCTCAGTTTTTGCATCACAGGAATGATCTACCATCTTGTCAATGGCATCCCTGAAAATGTCGATCGATGCCTTGGCGATCATAACGCAGATCACGATACTGGCGATCGGGTCCAGGATCGGGTATCCCAGTCTTGCTCCTAAAATACCGACAAACGCTCCGATAGAGGAAAGTGCATCGGAACGATGGTGCCATGCATCTGCCATCAGGGCTCCTGAATTGATCTTCTTTGCAGCACCTCTTGTATACCAGAACATCCACTCTTTTACCACAATGGATACCACTGCTGCAATCAGTGCAAGTGTTCCCGGAATGGCAATGCTTCCGCCGGATGTGCTTTTTACGATATCACGGGCACCGGTAATTCCGATCCCGAGACCAGTAACAAGCAGCATTCCTGCAAGGACAATGGAAGAAACACACTCCATTCTTTCATGCCCGTACTGATGCTCTTTGTCTGATTTCTTTGCAGAAAGGCGGACACCGATAATTACGATGAAGGTGCTTCCCACATCTGATGCAGAATGAATGGCATCCGAGATCATCGCACCTGAATGTGCCACAATACCTGCGATCAGTTTAAATACAGATAATAAAAGGTTTACCAGAATACTAATCCCGGATACCTTCATTGCTGTCTGCTGTTCCCATGAAGCTGTTTTTTCTGTATCATGTATAATTGTTTTGTTTTCTGTGTGTTCCATAAACAGGACCTCCTTTTAAATATATGATCAGGTTCTTCTTATGGCACAACATTTTCCGTGAAAAAACCGGCGGTTCCTTCACTACTCGCTGCAGTGCGATTTTTCGCCGGTGTTCTTTCTTTTCTGTATAGGGATATCCCAGCTTCTACCTTCTGTTCCATCCATATTTTGCAGTAAAAAGACATACCTGCGAAACATACACTGTCCCGCAGATATGTCTGAAAGCAAAGTCACATTCTGCTTCACCTCATATTCCGTGAATGCAGGTTCTTTGCAATTACGTTTAAATCCATATCCGCTGCCGCTTCCTGCGGCCCGGCCCCATGCCTTCGATAAATATTTTCGATTCCGAAAAGCATCGCCTGCTCAGTTTGTACTGTTGATCTCGCATCCTGTTCGAATGTAATGCAGTGCAAAGAGAATTTTTGCAGTCTTACGGGTCTCCCGCTTAACTTCTCAGAAAGGATACACCATGAACCTTATGTTAGTCAAGCCAAAGTTTTTTATTTTACAGGTAGATATCTTCAACTTTCTGTTTATTCCATGTCTGGAAACATGCTTCGCACTGCACAGTTCTATATCAAATAACAGATCCTCCGTTGTTTGTCAAAAAACCGGGAGCGGATAAATCCGCTCCCGGTTAAGTCTACGGTCTGTATTCAGTTGGAATGACTGATTATGCCTGCGGGCCGGCTGCAACGAGTGCTTTACCAGCTGCATTTCCTTCATATTTAGCAAAGTTCTTAACGAATCTTGCAGCAAGATCTTTAGCCTTTGTCTCCCACTCTGCAGCATCTGCATATGTGTCACGTGGGTCAAGGATTGCAGGATCTACGCCCGGAAGCTCTGTCGGAACCTCGAAGTTGAAGAATGGGATCTTCTTTGTCGGAGCTTTAAGGATAGATCCGTCAAGGATAGCATCGATGATACCACGAGTATCTTTGATGGAGATACGTTTTCCAGTTCCATTCCATCCTGTGTTAACGAGGTATGCTTTCGCACCGCTCTTCTCCATTCTCTTAACGAGCTCCTCAGCATATTTTGTCGGATGAAGCTCAAGGAATGCCTGTCCAAAGCATGCGGAGAATGTAGGAGTAGGCTCTGTGATTCCACGCTCTGTACCAGCAAGTTTAGCTGTGAATCCGGAAAGGAAGTAGTACTGTGTCTGCTCCGGTGTCAGGACAGATACTGGAGGAAGTACGCCGAATGCATCTGCAGACAGGAAGATAACCTCTTTCGCTGCCGGTGCAGAAGATACAGGGCGAACAATGTTCTTGATGTGGTTGATCGGGTAAGAAACACGTGTGTTCTCTGTTACGCTCTTGTCAGCGAAGTCGATCTTGCCCTCAGCATCAAGTGTTACGTTCTCAAGAAGAGCGTTTCTCTTGATCGCATTGTAGATGTCCGGCTCAGACTCTTTGTCAAGGTTGATAACCTTGGCGTAGCATCCACCCTCGAAGTTGAATACTCCGTTGTCATCCCAGCCATGCTCGTCATCACCGATCAGAAGACGCTTAGGATCTGTGGAAAGTGTTGTCTTACCTGTTCCGGAAAGACCGAAGAAGATTGCTGTATTCTCTCCGTTAAGGTCTGTGTTTGCAGAGCAGTGCATGGAAGCGATGCCCTTCAGCGGCAGATAGTAGTTCATCATGGAGAACATACCTTTCTTCATCTCTCCGCCGTACCATGTATTAACGATAACCTGCTCACGACTTGTAATGTTGAACATTACAGCTGTCTCAGAGTTCAGTCCTAATTCTTTGTAGTTCTCAACTTTAGCCTTGGATGCGTTGTAAACAACGAAATCCGGTTCAAAGTTCTCAAGCTCCTCAGCTGTCGGCTGAATGAACATGTTTGTTACGAAGTGTGCCTGCCATGCAACCTCAACGATGAAACGGATAGCCATACGTGTGTCTTTGTTAGCTCCGCAGAATGCATCTACTACGAAAAGTTTCTTGTTGGAAAGCTCCTTCTTGGCAAGATCTTTAACTGCATTCCATGCTTCCTGAGTTGCCGGATGGTTATCGTTCTTGTACTCATCGGATGTCCACCAAACTGTGTCTTTGGAGTTCTCATCCATAACGATATATTTGTCTTTAGGGGAACGTCCTGTGTAGATACCTGTCATTACATTGACAGCACCAAGCTCACTGACCTTACCCTTCTCAAATCCTTCAAGCTCCGGTTTGGTCTCTTCCTCAAATAATGTCTCGTAGGAAGGATTGTACACGATCTCAGTTGTTCCGGTAATACCATACTTTGTTAAATCGATTTTTGCCATCTTAACATTTACCTCTCTTCTTTAATAGTAATTATGATAGCCACCTACTATTGCAGGTTTTCGTCATCCTGCCACAGGAATGGAATTATTGGACATTCCTATTTCCTTACCCACAATTATACATAAATTGTACGTAAAAGCAACCAAAAAAATTCATTTTCCGCAAAAAAATGATAAATCTTTAACAGTGGCGTTTTAGTACTGTCAGATTTTATTTCATCTACGCTTGACTTTTTCAGAATAATGGCTACAATATATCTGATTATAGTTATTATATATATTTATAATAATAACTATACTATTTTAATATATAGAAAGAAGTGATTTCTGTGTCAGATATTCCGGTTAAACGTAATCATATGAAAATCCCCTGGCACAACTACGTAAGCGCCAGGAACAGCCAGCCCATCACCGAGGCTTCTCTTTCCGAAAAAGCTTCCCTGATCGGCCGTACAGGCATGATGCTTCTCTCCTGTGGGACCGGTGCCTGGCGGGTACGGAGTTCCATGAATACATTGTCAGAAGCACTTGGTATCACCTGTTCCGCAGATATCGGACTGATGTCTGTAAGCTACACCTGCTTTGACGGTGAGAGCAGTTTTTCCCATGCACTTAGTCTGACTACCACCGGCGTAAATACTTCCAGACTGAACAGGCTGGAACATTTTGTCAGTGATTTTCCTGCGGAGGGTATCCATATGAGCGGTGAAGCACTGCACAGTCAGTTAGATGAGATCGAGCGGATCCACGGGCTTTATTCCCCTGCAGCCCTGGGACTGGCTTCTGCACTGGCCTGTGGTGCATTTACTTTTCTTCTGGGCGGTGGCCCGCTGGAAATGATCCTGGCTTTTGCAGGCGCAGGCATCGGAAACGCCATCCGCTGCAAGCTTGGCAAGCATCATTTTACTCTGTTTATGTGCATTGCAGTTTCTGTTTCCTCAGCCTGTCTTGTATATGCAGGCTTCCTGAAGCTGGCAGAGCTTCTGTTCCACATTTCCGTCCAGCATGAGGCCGGATACATCTGTTCCATGCTGTTTATCATTCCGGGCTTTCCGTTTATCACAAGCGGGATCGACCTTGCCAAGCTGGATATGCGTTCCGGTCTGGAACGACTGGCCTACGCCATTATTGTTGTAATGGTGGCTGCTGTCTCTGCCTGGCTGATGGCACTGCTTCTTCATCTGAGGCCTGTGGATTTCCTGCCTCTGAATCTTTCGGCAGCTCAGAGGATCCTGTTCCGGCTTCTGGCAAGCTTCTGCGGGGTATTCGGTTTTTCAGTCATGTTCAACAGTCCTTTCCGACTTGCCGCAGCTGCCGCTTTCATTGGTGCACTGTCCAACACCTTCCGGCTGGAGCTTGTTGATCTTGCCGGTTTCCCACCTGCCGCCGCAGCTTTTCTCGGAGCACTGTCAGCCGGACTTCTGGCTTCCCTCATCAAAACAAAAGTGGGATATCCCAGGATTTCCATTACCGTACCATCCATTGTGATCATGGTTCCCGGGCTTTATCTCTACCGGGCGATCTACAATCTGGGTATCATGTCCCTGAATGTTTCCGCCTCCTGGTTTGCAGCTGCGATCCTGATCATCGTTGCTCTTCCTCTGGGCCTTATTTTCGCCAGGATTCTTACAGACAAAATGTTCCGCTACTGCACCTGACGGGCATACAAAAAGGACTGCTTTCTGTAGCTTCCGGTCATTAGCTATCCTTCTGACAACCGGAGCAATACAAAAGCAGTCCTTTTTTGTACACTCTATTTCATTACGATCTCATCAGCGATCCCGATCATTTTTTCCAGGCGGTCCGCAAATTTATGGATGGGTAGAAAAACGCCCAGTCCGTCATAACGTTTGCCACCATCCTCCACAGAATCCTGCCCATAATACACAAAAGCTCTTGGAAGCTTCTTCTGAATTGCCATCATGATATCCCATACAGCCGCATAGGCCTGTGCCTCCGTTTCCTTTTCCTTTACGCTGTCCGGAAGCTCATACACCAGCAGCACACCGATATGTTCGCCCATTTTGTACTCTTCTACTTCCATGGTAGATTCATGATAGGCATGTCGTTTCCGGTAGCCATACGCCAGATACATCTTTACACCAGGTTTCTCCCTGTATATCCTGCGAAATCGGTCGTAATCCCTGTCACTTACATGGATTCCCTTTTCCCGCAGAAAATTTCCTTTTTCATCTGTGAGAAATACCGGATTCTCCTGTCCATCTGCATTGAACCTGAACGGTGCCAGAAAAGAATTTCGCAGAAGATCAAACATACTGTTCTGGCAGATCGCCATAAGGAGAGCAGTCAAATCACGGTTTTTATATGCGTCCAGCAATGCATAGGCGAATTTTTCCGGAGGAAGATATCCGCATTCTATGTCTGTATCCGCATCCATGGATTCATAGAAGGTCTCCGTCAGCCGTCTGCACGCCTCCGGATCCTTCAGGATCTTTTCAAATAAAAGCTCCACCTTTTCCTCTCTTGGGAATAATGTACTGTTTTCCACAATTCCTCACCCTTTCTAATCTCTATGTTTACTGGAAAACATCAGAATAAAGCTGATCAGAAGCAAAACATCCGATACCCAGATTGCCGGGATCCCCAGCCTCATGGACAGATTTCCTCCGCCACCGGCTCCAATGGCAAAAAAGAAAATTATTCCGAAATAATAAAGAGCCTGCTTCAGCTGTTCCGGACGTTTTTCACGACAATACACGGACAACGCCGCCGTGCCGCTTCGTAAATTTCCGATGCACATAGTGCTTGCATAGGAATAACCGTCTACCTTCCGGAAGGTCTGTACCTGCATGGCGCAGGAAAAGGATACCAGTGCGGTTGCCAGCATATCCAATTCTCCCGGCATAAATCCCACCGCAAAAAGGATCAGGATCTCGATCAGCAGGATCATCTGCCTCCAGTGAAGTTTTTTTGCATATTTAAAGGTATTCTGGATCCGCTCGGCCGCTACAACACCAATGGCAAAGGCTAAAACAGGGAACAGGTACCTTAAGCCCTCTCCCCACTGTCCTGTCATAAAATTTTGGCTCATCAGAACCACGTTGCCTGTCTGGGCGTTGGAAAACACCTCATCTCTTGTGAAGTATGTGTAGGCATCCTGAAATCCGCCGGACATTGCCAGAAATACACTTGTGATAAAAGCTTCTGACATCTGCCGGTCTGCGCTCTGCAGCTTTCTGCCTCCTGAAACCACTCTAAATCACTCCTGTCATTGATTTTTTTCCTCGGGTGTATTATAGTTTGCTCAGAAGCAAATGTAAAAAGTATTATTAATATCGTAAACATATTAAAATCATATCACAGGATGGAGACAATACATGATCACTTACGACTACTACCGGATCTTTTATTATGTAGCCCAGTATAAGAGCTTTACCAAGGCAGCAAGAGCTCTTCACAACAACCAGCCAAATATCACCCGCTGTATGAACAACCTGGAGCAGGAGCTGAAATGTACGCTCTTTCTCCGCTCCAACAAAGGAATCGCACTTACACCGGAAGGCCGCCAGCTTTATGAACACGTTGCCCTGGCTTTTGAGCAGCTGTCCATCGGCGAGGAGGAAATCCGCCAGAACGGAGAGCTGGAGCATGGTCTGGTTTCCATCGGCGCCAGCGAAAATGCCCTGCGTCTGATCCTTCTGGAAAAGCTGGAGCTGTTCCGCGAGCAATATCCCCATGTGCGTCTGCGCCTCTTTAACCATTCTACTCCACAGGCTGTACAGGCACTGAAGAATTATGCGGTGGATTTCGCTATTGTCACCACTCCGATTTCCATCCGCAAGCCTTTACAGAAAAAAAGTCTCCTGCGTTACCGGGAGATCCTTGTATGCGGAAGCAAATATAAGGATCTGACCACTGCCCCCATCAGCATCCATGAGCTTCAGGACCTGCCCTTTGTAGGTCTTGCGGAAGGGACCAGCACCAGAGAAATGTATATGAATTACTTTATGGAAAACCGTGTTTCTTTTCATCCTGACATCGAGGCAGCAACTACAGACCAGGTCCTTCCCATGATCGTCCATAATCTGGGAATCGGCTTTTACCCGGAACCCCTTGCCCGGGAAGTGATCAATGGCGGTAAAATTTTTGCCCTTCAGCTCAAAGAGCCGCTCCCCCAGAGGGAAGTCTGCTTAGTCACAAACAGCAGTACTACCATGAGTACTGCTGTCAAAAAAGCCATTGAATTTATTGTGTAAATCTCTGAGACTGATCAGCCATTTATGCTTATTGTTCCACTGTCCTCTCAATATGCATGGCAAGATAACCAATTTCAATAGGATCCAGCTCTTTACCCAGGCTTTTGCCCAGGCTCTCACAGACATCCTCCGCGATCCTGTAGGATTCCGGATATTTTTCTTCTATATATTCATTCATATCCAGCTTCAGTGTCTCCCCTGTGGAGACACGGGCTACCATATATTTGATATGGTTCATCATACGGTTGTAGGACAGGGAGATCACATCGATCTTCTTTCCTGTAGCCATCTCGATCATGGCGATACATTCCCGGACAGCTCTTGCTGTCTGCATGGCTACGGACACCTTCTCATCTCCCAGTGCAGAGTGAATATGAAGTGCCACATATCCCACCTCATGATCATCGATCTCAATGTCCATCTGCTCTTTCAGGATCTTCTTCAGTACCTCCGCCACCTTGAATTCGCTGTAAAAAAGCACCTTGATGTCATCCGTCAGGGGATTGCTGATCTGCTCATGATTCCGGATACGTCCCACTGCAAAAGAGATATGATCAGCCAGCGGAAAAATAATCCCTTTATCTATAGTATCCCCGAAGGTCTTCTCCGCTTCTCTTAATATCTCATCTGCGATCTCCAGAAATTCCGGTGCTACACTCTTTGCCAGTTCTTTTGCTGAGCCACGTTCTGTCTCCTGAGCCAGCCTGTAAAGGGTACAGTCTGCCGGAGCCTCAAAACGCTGGCTGACCTTCTTTCCGAATCCAACCCCCTTCCCCAGAAGCACATATTCCTGGTTTTCTTCCATATTTATGGCAATGATGCCATTATTGTTCAATACCTTGCTCACTCTGTACATCTTTTTTCCCCACCATTTTTATATATCCTGCTGCTTTTCCACATTCCACCACTGTCTGCCCCGGATTTTCAGTCGACATTTTTGTCTGCAGCTGTCGATTTTCTTTATCGTAACAGAATCTGTCTTTTGTGTAAAGCCCTTCCGGCAGACAGTTATTTTCTCCTGCTACAGGAAAAGCGCACCCGGGCATCAGGCGCGCTTTTCATAAAACCAATCATCTATATTATTGCTGAAAAATTTCCTATTCTTCCACAGTCTCCACTGCGAACAGCGGCTCTCCTGCCTTGATCTCTCCATTGGCAAGAAGGCGTACTCTCTGGTTATCCTCGATCTCTGTGCAGAGGATCGGAGAACATAAGGACGGAGCGTTTTCTGTAAGATACGGGATGTCAATCTTCATCAACGGCTCGCCTTTTTTTACATGCTGTCCCTGCTCTACCAGGATCTCAAAGCCTTTTCCTTCCAGCTTTACAGTGTCAATGCCGATATGGAGGAGCATAGGAAGATCTGTATCTGTCTGGAATCCGATGGCATGCTTTGTGTCAAAAATAAACTCTACCTCGCCGTCTTCCGGAGCACAGATCACCGGGTCCTTCGGTGTGACTACAGCACCCTCTCCCATCATTCCTTCTGCGAAGCCTTCATCCGGCGCTGTAGAAAGATCTGCTGCGATACCGGTTACCGGGCTGTAGACAATCGCTGTTCTGAGAACCTTTTTCTCCGGCTGCGTGCTGGCTTCGGATGTCGGAGCTGTGTTCTGAGCAGCCTCACCTGTACTTTCTGCTGTACGCTCTGTATCAGACGGAGCCTGATTTTCCGCATTGTCTGTTTCTTTCTCATTTGCACCTTCAAAATATTCATTCGGCGCTGTCTCCAGATAATCCTCCAGCTTGGATTTGATCACAGTTACCTGGGGACCGTAGATGATCTGCACGCCCTGGCCTTTTTTCACGATTCCTCTGGAGCCTGTTGTTTTCAGAATGTCGTCGTTGACTCTTGCTGCATCATGGACGGTGATACGGAGTCTTGTTGCACAGCAGTCCACATCGCTGATGTTTTTCTTTCCGCCAAGACCGGCTGTGATGGCTTCACTTACCGGATCTGCAGATGTGCTTCCTGCTGCTTCACCGGCTTTTCCGGCTTCTTTTCTCGCGTTTACATCTGCTTTTGTATAAAGCTTTGTTTCTGTGTCGTCATCCTCACGTCCCGGAGTCTTGAAGTCAAACTTTTTGATCAGGAAAGTAAAGATCACATAGTAGAGAATAAAGTAAATAATACCAACCGGGATAATTCTGAGCCAGCTTGTCTTTTCATTTCCCTGAAGGATTCCGAACAGGAACAGATCAAGAAAACCGCCGGAAAAGGTAAGTCCTACCGCAATGTTCAGCATATGTGCAATCATATAAGCCGCACCTGCAAGAACAACCTGTACTGCAAACAATGCAGGCGCTACAAACAGGAAAGAGAACTCCAGTGGCTCTGTGATTCCTGTGAGCATACATGCAAGGGCTGCGGAAAGAAGAAGTCCGCCTGCTGCTTTTTTCTTCTCAGGCTTTGCACAGCGATACATGGCAAGAGCTGCTCCCGGAAGACCGAAGATCATGAAAATGAACTCTCCGGAAAAATATCTTGTTGCATCTGCGCTGAAATGCGCTACATTTGCGGAATCTGCAAGCTGGGCGAAAAAGATGTTCTGTCCGCCCTGTACCATCTGGCCTGCAACCTCCATAGTCCCGCCAACGGCTGTCTGCCAGAATGGCATATAAAATACGTGATGAAGTCCGAAGGGGATCAGCGCACGTTTGATAATACCGAAGATCAGAGTTCCGATATAGCCGCTACCTGTTACAAGACCGCCCAGAGCATAAATACCGTTCTGAACTGCCGGCCATACGAAATACATCAGGATTCCCACAAACATATATACAATGGTGGAAATGATGGGCACAAATCTGGAACCACCGAAGAAGGAAAGTGCGTTTGGAAGCACGATCTTATGAAAACGGTTATGCAAAGCCGCAACACCAAGGCCAACGATAATACCGCCAAACACACCCATCTGTAAGGACTGGATGCCGCAGACAGAGGTTACAGTACCTTCCAGAACGCTTTTTGCGATCTGTCCGTCTGCTGTGATCTTGTCATTTACTACCAGCATACCATTGATGGCTACATTCATAACGAAGTAAGCGATCAGTGCGGAAAGAGCTGCTACCTCTTTCTCTTTTTTTGCCATACCGATGGCCACGCCTACTGCAAAGATCAGCGGCAGGTTATCAAATACCGCGCTTCCGACTTTGTTCATAATGATCAGGAGTGCATGTAAAATCGTTCCGTCTCCCAGAATCTTCTGAAGTCCGTAGGTTGCAATGGTCGTTTCATTTGTGAAGGAACTGCCGAAGCCAAGAAGCAGGCCTGCCACAGGAAGGATTGCTATGGGAAGCATAAAGGAACGTCCCACACGCTGCAAAACTCCGAAAATTTTGTCTTTCATGTTTCTCTCCTTTTCTTTCGACGTTTTGGAGCGGGAGTCTTTTAAGTGGGCAACAAAAAAAGACACCAACCCCCATAAACGTCAAATAAAAATAATAACATTTATGACTGGTTAATGCCTGCTTATCAGTTACACACCAAATCTGAAATACACTATACGGGGTTTGTTCTTCTGTGTCAAGGAGTAAATTGATTTTTTCCAAAAAAGATATCTCTTCGTATTGCGATCCGCTCCGTTGCCAGCAATCCCTCGCGGAATATTACCTGTAAACAGCAGTCATATAGCTTCTATTCTCAGAAAGTATGCAGAAACGAAACAGACTGGAAATTCACTTATCTTGACTTTATTCTTACTTATGATAAGATGAACACAGAATGTCCGGCAGCAATGTTTTTTGCCCAGACAACACTATACATTTCATAAAAACGGAGGTACTTTTCCGATGAATGCCATCAAGAAATTCATCCACTACTACGGCCCGTACAAAGCGGTCTTTTTTATTGACCTGATCTGTGCAGCCGTTATCAGTCTGGTAGATCTTACTTATCCCCAGATTCTTCGTACTATGACAAAAACTCTCTTTACACAGGATAAGGATATGATTCTTCATGCCCTCCCTGTGATTGCAGCTTCTCTTTTTGTTATGTACATTGTGCAGAGTCTCTGCAAATATTATGTAACCTGTCAGGGACATATGATGGGCGCAAAGATGGAGCGTGATATGCGCCGGGAGCTTTTTGACCATTACCAGGAGCTGTCTTTTTCCTATTACAGCAGGAATAATTCCGGTCAGATGATGAGCAAGCTGGTCAGTGATCTTTTTGATATTTCCGAGTTTGCACATCATGGTCCTGAGAATCTTTTTATCTCTCTGGTAAAGATTGTCGGTGCTTTTATCTTCCTGTTCTTTATCAACAGGAAGCTTGCACTGCCGCTGATCCTCCTGGTGATCGTGATGTTTGTTTTTTCTTTTCGTCAGAATGCCAAAATGCAGGAAACCTTCATGGAAAACCGTCGTAAGATCGGAGATGTAAATGCCAGTCTTCAGGATACACTTTCCGGAATCCGCGTGGTGCAGTCCTTCGCAAACGAGGACATCGAACGTGCCAAATTTAAGAAAAGCAATGAAGCGTTCCTTGTTTCCAAAAGAGATAATTATCACTGCATGGGAAGCTTCATGAGTTCCAATCTTTTCTTCCAGGGCATGATGTACCTGGTAACTCTTGTTTACGGCGGCTATCTGATCGCTCAGGGTGAAATGCAGACTTCAGATCTTGCCATGTATGCCCTGTATATCGGAATCTTTATCAGCCCCATCCAGATTCTGGTAGAGCTTGTGGAAATGATGCAGAAGGGTCTTTCCGGTTTCCGCCGTTTCCTGGATGTGATGGAAACAGAATCCGAGATCAGGGATGCAGACAACGCTGTTGGGCTTACGGATGTGAAAGGACATGTGCGTTACGACCATGTTTCTTTTCATTACAGCGATGATGAAACTCCTGTGCTTTCCGATATCTCTATTGATATCCCGGCAGGAAAATCCATTGCCCTGGTGGGACCTTCCGGAAGCGGAAAAACCACGATCTGCTCTCTCCTGCCCAGATTTTATGATGTGACCGGCGGTTCCATTACTGTAGACGGAAAGGATATCCGCGGGCTGACTCTTAAGAGCCTTCGAAGCCAGATCGGTATGGTACAGCAGGATGTCTATCTTTTTGATGGAACCATCAAGGATAATATTGCCTACGGAAAGCCCGGAGCTTCCGATGAAGAGATCATCAAAGCCGCCAAATGTGCGAGTATCCATGACTTTATCATGGAGCTTCCGGATAAATACGACACGTATGTCGGAGAACGTGGCACACGCCTTTCCGGCGGACAGAAGCAGCGGATCTCCATTGCACGTGTATTCCTTAAGAATCCTCCGATCCTGATCCTGGATGAGGCCACCAGCGCTCTGGATAACGAAAGCGAACGTTGGATCCAGAAGAGTCTGGAGGAGCTTTCAAAAAATCGTACTACCATTACGATCGCGCACCGGCTTTCTACGATCCGTGATGCGGATGAGATCATTGTGATCACAGAGGATGGTATCGCTGAACGCGGTACACATGCTGAGCTGCTTGAGAAGAATGGATTGTATGCTGCGTATTGCAATATGTAAAAAGATACGAGGGAGGGTCATCTCATAGTTGCGAAGCCCGAAGACCCTCCCTCGAGCTCCCACCCTCTTGGGCACGCTTGGTGTTTCATGCCGGAACGGGTTGAATGTTGACTGATTGCAGACGGACGTGGGAGGCGCTTCGCTGTCCCACTGGATTATTATGGGATAAAAATAAAAGACTGCTGTATATCTTATCAAGAATGATGTGGATATATGGCAGTCTTTTTTGTTTGTTACTTATTTTCCAAAAAATTCAGTAAATATTACAGCAGATAAACCGGAAGCTCATCCTTGATTCCTACCGGCTGGTTGTTGTCCGGCTCGTCTTTCTTTGGGGTGAGGAACTTGGCCTGAAGTTCATCGGCGTTTCCTCCACTGATCACATTCTGAGCTACGGTTCCTGTTGTGGTTTCTGCGGCGGCTGTTTTCTTAGCTGCAGTTTTTCGTGTTGTCGTCTTTCTGGTGGTGGTTTTCTTTGCTGTTGTTTTTGTTGTGGCTGCTTTCCTTGCTGTGGTCTTCTTTGCCGGAGCTTTCGCTGTGGTTTTCTTTTCGACTGTTTTTTCAGCAGCTTTCTCTCCTGTTTCTGTCTTTACTTCTGTCGGCTTTTCTGTCACTTTTACCTCTGTAACTCTCTCTTCTGTCTTTGCTGTTTTCTCTGCATTTACTGCTCTTACAATGCTTGCTTTACCTACTGACACGATCCATTACCTCCTCTGCCAATGCTATGTATTCTTTTGCGCTGCGGCTGCTTTTTTTGAATTCCACAACCGGCTCGCTGCTGTCCTGTGACCATTCGATAGAGCTGTCCACACGGATAAAGGATTCGAAAAGATAGATTCCTTCCATCTCTTTCAAAGTCTCCATGGTCTGTTTGAAATAATTCTTTCTGGCATCTGCCTTGGTCACCACGATTCCCAGAACCTGAAGCGCCGGAGCGATCTCACGGACCTCATTCAGAAAATCAAACATATTTGCAAGCCCAAACATGCCCCACGGGCTGGCCTCCACTGGAACCAGAACGTAATCCGATGCACACAGGATATTCATCACCCAGCCGCCAAGAGTCGGCGGTGCATCGATGAGAATGTAATCATACACCCCGGAATCCTTGATCTTCTGCAGGCATTTCCGCAGGATAAATTCTCTCTGCCATTTCGTAAAAAGCTCATATTCCACGGAGCTCATCAGTGTAGACGACGGAACCAGATCCAGATTCTCATACTTCGTATGCACGATAAAATCGCTGAGATCCGACTGATGACCAATGGCATAGTAGAGATTTTTTTCCCCGGCAGCCATTTTCAGAACTTCTTCTTCATCAAAAAATGAAAGGGAAAGATTCAGCTGCATATCGCCGTCCACAAGAAGAACCTTCTTCCCCATACCGGCCAGTGCCGCACCTACATTGGAACAGCTGGTAGACTTCCCGCTGCCGCCCTTATTATTCGCAAAACAAATCGTCACTGTATTTCCCATCACAGCCTCCCGACAACACAAAATCGTAAATCACTAACTTTCCCTTATTATAATATAACGCTCCCCCAAAAACAAGCATATCCCCCATAAAACCACAAAATCTGACAAAAAACTCTCACATAAAACAACAGCAAAAAGAAGAATCTTGTTGCAGAATAATTTCCTATACAAAAAGCAGCAGGCTTCAGATCATTCCGAAAGCCTGCTGCTAAACTTCATTCATTTTTATTATTTTACGATAAAGGATTTTCTCTTATTTACAACATCAAAGATAACGGCTGCAAGAAGAACCATACCTTTGACAACCTTCTGGATATTCTGGTCAATACCCATGATACTCATACCAAGATTCAGAACACCCATAAGGAGAGCACCGATGATAACACCGGGAACTGTACCGGTACCACCATAAGCAGAAGCACCACCGATGAAACATGCACCGATCGCATCCATCTCGAAGTTTGTACCTGCCTGTGGGTTGGATGAGTTCAGTCTGGCCATTGTCACCATACCTGCAATAGCTGCCAGAAGGCCCATGTTCAGGTAAGCAAGGAAATAAACCTTGTTTGTGTCAATACCGGAAAGCTTTGTTGCCTTCTCATTACCGCCAACTGCATAAAAATAACGACCTGTTGTAGTCCTGGAAGCAATGTATGTATAGATTGCGATGATCACTGCAACCCAGAGAAGGGAATTCGGGATACCTTTGTACTGAGCAAGTCTGAACATGAATGCAAGAACAACTACACAGATCAGAACCATCTTCACTGCAACACCACCGAAAGACTCAACACTGTAGCCTTTTTTTGCACGGTCTGCACGGTTTTTCATAACAAGTGCAACATAGACGATGCAGACAATAATGCCAACTACAAAACATGTTCTGTTAAATCCTTCACCTCCACCAAGGAAGTCCGGAATATAGTTATTGAACAGAGCCAGATAAGCATCCGGCATCGGGGCCAGGGTCTGTCCTTCCAGAACTACGTTGGAAAGGCCACGAAAAGCAAGCATACCTGCCAGAGTAACAATAAATGGAGGAATTCGTACATAAGCGATCCAGAAGCCCTGCCATGCACCAATGGCAATACCCACAAGAAGCATCACGATCATAGTGAGATACGGGTTCATACTGTTGAGAACCATCATCTTACCACCGACAGCAGCAACAAAGCATACAACAGAACCAACTGACAGATCGATGTTACCACCTGTTAAAATACAGAACAGCATACCGGTTGCAAGAATAAATACATATGCATTCTGGGCTACCAGGTTATTTACATTCTGCGGAAGAAGCATAACGCCCTTTGTGTTCACAGAAAACATGATCACAACAAATACCAGAACAATGACCATGGTATATTTTTTTAATATTTCTGAAAAACTAATCTTTTTCTCCATCTTCTTACTCTCCTTTACCTGACTTCACGATTCTGGACATGATCAGCTCAGATGTAGCTTCCTCACCACTTACCTCACCTACGAATCTGCCCTCGTTCATGATATAGATTCTGTCTGACATTCCAAGCACTTCCGGAAGCTCAGAAGAGATCATGATCACAGATTTTCCTGCTGCGACCAGGTCATTGATGATACAGTAGATTTCATATTTGGCACCTACGTCAATACCTCTTGTAGGTTCATCCAAAATCAGAATATCCGGCTCTGCAAACATCCATTTTGCAAGAAGGACTTTCTGCTGATTACCACCGCTCAGGTTTCCGACATTCTGCTCAACTGTCGGACACTTGGTTTTCAGTTTCTTCCTGTATTCCTCAGCAACTGCGTATTCTTTATCCGTATCGATCACTTTTCCATTACTGATACCGGACATGTTTGCAAGCGTAGTGTTCATCTTTATGGACTTGGAAAGGATCAGTCCGTTTCCTTTTCGATCCTCTGTAACATAGGCAAGCTTGTTGTCGATGGCTTCCTGAACTGTATTCAGCTTCACTTCTTTTCCGTTCATGAACACCTGTCCGGAAATTTTAGTTCCATAGCTCTTGCCAAAAATACTCATAGCCAGTTCTGTACGTCCTGCTCCCATCAGTCCCGAAATACCGACAACCTCACCTTTATGTACTTTAAAGGATACGTTATTTACCACCTTACGTTCTGTATACAGCGGATGATAAACATTCCAGTTCTTAACTTCCATGGAAACATCGCCGATCTTTACATTTGGACGTTTCGGGAACCGGTCTGTCATCTCACGTCCAACCATTCCCTGAATGATCCTCTGCTCAGAAAAATCGTCTTTCTTTTTATCCAGTGTTTCAATGGTAGATCCATCTCGGATAACTGTGATCTTATCTGCCACATAGGAGATCTCATTTAATTTATGGGAAATGATGATAGAGGTCATTCCCTGCTTCTTGAATTTCAGAAGAAGATCCAGAAGAGCTTTGGAGTCATCTTCGTTCAGTGATGCGGTAGGCTCATCCAGAATGAGCAGCTTTGCATTCTTTGCAAGTGCCTTTGCGATCTCAACCAGCTGCTGTTTACCTACACCGATATCCTTGATCAAAGTTCTGGAGGATTCCTCCAGTCCCACTATTTTCAAATATTTATCTGCTTCCCCATAAGTTTCATTCCAGTTAATGGAAAAGCTCCTTCCTCTTTCATTGCCCAGGTACATGTTTTCACCGATAGTCATATACGGGATCAGTGCCAGTTCCTGGTGAATGATCACAATTCCTTTATGTTCACTGTCTTTGATGGTGTTAAATTTACAGATCTCACCATCGTAAATAATATTTCCTTCATACGAACCGTACGGATATATACCACTTAATACATTCATTAATGTAGATTTACCGGCACCGTTCTCACCTACCAGTGCGTGGATCTCGCCTTCCTCAACCTGGAGATTAACGTTGTCCAGTGCCTTTACACCTGGGAAAGTTTTGGTGATATTTTTCATTTCCAGAAGTATCTTAGCCAACTTAATTTCCCTCCCTTTCCACTGTTCATGCAGGCGGTTATGATCCCCGCCTGCATATGATAAAGTTCTGTTCTTAAAAATCCACTTATTTGATCTGATCCTCTGTGTAGTATCCGGAATCGATCAGGATCTCTTTGTAATTATCTGTTGTAACAACAACCGGGTCGCAAAGGTATGTCGGGATGACACCTGTTCCGTTGTCATAGGATTTTGTATCGTTTACTTCCGGCTCCTCACCTTTCATGACAGAGTCAACCATTTTTACTACTGCAGATGCAAGAGCTCTTGTATCTTTGAATACGGACATTGCCTGTTTTCCTGCTACAAGGTTCTTAACGTTTGGTGTGTCACAGTCCTGACCGGTGATGATCGGATATTTTCCTGTGTAGGAAGCTGCCAGTGCATTCTCAACACCAAGTGCAGTGGAATCATTGGAGCAGAGAACTGCATCAAGATTTGTTCCGTCAGAGTAGTTACCAGCGATAATGGTATCCATTCTGTCCTGTGCTTTTGCGCTGTCCCAGTTAGCTGTGGCAACCTGCTCGAACTCTGTCTGACCGGATTTTACTACCAGCTTTCCGTCATCAATGTATTTCTGGAGAACATCCATTGCACCACCGAAGAAGAAGTTACAGTTATTATCACCAGGATCTCCTGTGAACAGCTCGATGTTGAATGGTCCGTCCTGATTGTCAAGATCCAGTGCATCTACCAGGTACTCGCCCTGTTTCTGACCTACTTTGTAGTTATCGAATGTTGCATAATAGGTTACTGCGTCGGAATTCATAAGAAGACGGTCATAGGAGATCACCGGAATTCCTTTTTCTTTGGCCTGTTTCAGTGGCTCGCCAAGGCTGCTTCCGTCGATGGATGCCACAACCAGAAGGTCGCATCCGTTTGCTACCTGGTTCTCAAGCTGGGAAACCTGTGTGCTTACGTCGTTGGATGCATACTGAAGGTCTACTTCATATCCTGCTGCCTCCAGCTCTTTCTTCATGTTCTCGCCATCCTGGTTCCATCTCTGTAGATCCTTGGTCGGCATGGTAACACCGATCAGTTTCTTGTCTGCTGCCTGTGCTGTTGCTGCCGGAACTACCACCATACCAGCTACCATTGTTGCGCAAAGAAGTGCAGATACCATTTTTCTTTTCATTGTAAAATCCTCCGTTTCATTATTTGTTTTTGGAATCACGTTTCCTTCGATGATGTTACTATAGCACAGGACTGTCTGGACATAGTTGGCAATGACAGAGACATTTTTTTGCAAAAGAAAAATGCCCTGCATCAGGCAAGACATTTTTGTACCAAAAATCTGCTATTGATTTTTGTCATAATTGTGTATTATTGCACATATGGCTACACTGCCACATTACTTGCAGAATTTCACCACCACATATATGCCGGTATGCAATCTGTTCTGCATTACTCTGTATCATAATCTGTATTGAGATATACTTCATCCCTTCTGTGGAAACCGCCGTCAATGATCACCTCATCAATATTATCCCTTGTAACGGCAACCGGTTCCAGCACCTTCGCCGGGATATCATAGCTTCCATCGTTCATGGTATCTGTCACATCTGACGGAAGCTTTCCCTCTTCTGCCATCTTCACCGCATATTCAGCTGCCTGGCATGCCAGATCTTCGATAGATTTAAATGCTGTCATGTACTGGGTTCCTTCTACAATACGCTGACATGCAGCCAGATCGCCATCCTGGCCTACCACGATCACCTGTCCGGCAAGCTGGTTTTCCGCAAGAACCTGTATCACCTGGCTGGCAATATCATCATTTCCACACATGATTCCCTTTACATCGGGGTACTCTTCCAGTGCCTCCTCCACATAATCTGCTGCCAGCTCCGCGATCCAGCCCTCACAGTTGGCTTCGTAAACCACCTTCAGATCACTGTTTTTCAGAGTGTCTTCAAATCCCTCTTTTACCATGTCCACATTGTTATCTGAAGCAGATCCCTGGACCATAAAAATCTTTCCGCCATCAGGGATCGCTTCCATCATGGACTGTGCCATGACCTCTCCGACTTTCCGGTTATCAAAGGAAATATACATGTCTGTATCCGCATCATTTACCATACGGTCATAGGAGATCACCCTGATCCCTGCATTGTGGGCACGCTCCACAGCCTCAGATAATGCCTTGCAGTCTCTGGCAATGATCACGATCACATCCATATGCTTTTTGATAAAATAGTCGATCTGGCTGATCTGCTCTTTTGTATCTGCTCCCGCATCCTGAACATTCACTTCCGCTCCCAATTCCCTTGCGGTTGCCACGAATACATCCCTGTCACGAATCCACCTCTCAATAACAAAGGAATCCACTGTAAGACCAATCTGAATTTTCTTTTCACCACTGTCTTCCTCTGTATCGTTTTCCTGTGCAGCTGTCTGCTTTGTTTTTTCGGAAGCGCAGCCATTCAGCATCAATGTCAACAGACACAGCAAGATCAACAGCTTCCTGATCATTTTCCCCCCGCTCATATTGTCTACCTCAACCTCTCTCTGAATTCACTTGGTGTCACGCCTTCGTATTTTTTGAATATCCTGCTGAAATAATTGGGGTCGCTGTATCCGGATTCCGCACAGATCTCCTTGATGGAAAGCCCTGAATCTTTGAGAAGTTCTCTTGCATTCCGAAGCCGCACTTCTGTAAGATACTCGATAAAATTTCCTCCGGTCTCCTGCTTAAAAAGCTTGCTGAAATAATAAGGGCTGATATCCACCTCCCGTGACACCTCATCCAGTGAAATATCTTTTTTGTAATTGTCCCGGATATAGGACTTTGCTTTTTCGATAATAGAAACCGCTTCTTTTTCCCTTGCACTTTCCATGTTACTGCAGATTTCTGATGTTTTGCCCAGGAACCATTTTTTCATTCCTTCTATATCTGTATATTCCTGGATCTCATGAATATAATTTCTGCGGCAGCTGATCGCATATTTCACGGTACCTGCAAAAAAGGCCTTTTTTTCCACTCCCATCACAAGCTCCAGGATCTTGATGCGCATGTCCTCCAGATCTACTCCCGGCTGCTTCTCCATCCACCTGATAAATTCCTCGGCACAGCTTAAAGCTCCTGCCACATCCTTATCCATCACCCGCTTTTCATAGCGACGTTCCAGATCTCTTGGATATTCGCCGTCATATTTCTGTGCAGCCGGAACATCCTCAATATGTATCACATGGCTGGTGCTTTCCCGAAGTGCGATCATGGCCTCCTTGAAGGATTCTTTCATGGTGCTTCCCATCTCCTTCACCCGGCCGATACCACAGCGAAATTTACTGTCGATCCTGCTTTCCAGCTTATGTACCATGTTTCTGGTTCTTGTTACAACCTCCACACGTTCCTCATAGGACTCCCTGGAATTACGGTACGGAACAAGCAGTACAATACGGTTTCCCATAATGGGTCCTACCAGACATTCAAAAAATCCCTGAGCGATTTCCCGGAATGTGGAATAAAATTTGTTTGCCTTCACACTGGCCCCCACCGCATTGGTAAGAACGCCATTTTCCGTGGAATCCCCGAATTCAGCCACGATCATATATCCATATTCTTCCCGGATATCCAGAAGCTCCCTGTAATTATCCTGATATGTCTGAAAATCATCCTGCAGAAGAATATTATTGATATATCCGCTCTCGATCATGGGCACAACTGTCTCCAGCTTTTCACGGATACGGAGATCATCGCTTCGCTTCTGTCTTGTGGAATCTACCTTTTCCATAGCTTTGGAGCATATTTCCAGAATCACCTTTTTGTTTACCGGCTTGGTAAGAAATTCCATAACGCCAAGATTTACCGCTTCCTTGGCATAATTAAATTTATCATAGGCTGTAATGATCACAAAGACCACAGATCTGTTAAATTTCTGAATTTCCCGGATTGCCTGGATCCCACTTAAGCCCGGCATCTGAATGTCCATAAAGCAGATATCCGGCGGATATTTCTCCGCCTCCTCCACAACCACACGGCCTGTCTTGGCTGTATGGATCTCACATTCATTTCCATAGTTGGAACTTATAATATTTTTCAGGGATTCCAGCATGATCCCCTCATCATCAGCAATCAGGATTCTGTACATTTTTTTCGCTCCTCTCCAGAGGAATATTGATCACTACCTCTGTTCCCATTCCTTCACCTTCACTGTATATTTCCATTAATCCGTCCCGCTCATAATACAGTTCCAGACGGCTGATCACATTATTCATTCCGATTCCCGTGGAATCACCCTCTCCTGAACTGCTGTGGACTTTTTTTGACAGTACTCTTTGTATCTGTTCTCCGGTCATGCCCAGTCCGTTATCCCGAACACTGATCTCAATATGGTCGTTCCATTTCTCCACACTGAGATCAATATGGCCTTCCCAATCTATATTCCGGATTCCATGATTGACTGCGTTTTCCACAACCGGCTGCAGGATCATACTGGGAACACGTACATTTTCCACATCACATTCCACTTTTTTTGAAAAATGGATGTCCCCGGCAAACCGTACATTCAGAATATAAATGTAATTGTCCACAGCCTCCAGTTCTTCCTCCAGTGTGGCATCTTCCTCACCCTTCTTTACATTGTAGCGAAAAAAATCTGCCATCTTTTCCACAAAGATACTGGTTTTTTCTGCATCCTCCATCATTGCAAGCTGTACTCCTGCATTCAGGGAATTAAAAAGGAAATGCGGGTTGATCTGAGACTGGTGATACTTAAGCTGCGCCTCCTTGAGATGTGTTTCCATCAAAAGCTCCCTCTCTATCATCTGCTGTTCTTTTTCCATGCTGGCTTTTGTCCTGGCAATGTAAAGACCAAGATTATCCACCATGGTATTAAAGGCTCTTGTTACCGTTCCAAGCTCATCCCTGGAATCTGCTGGGGGCATCTTTACATTAAAATTCCCCTGACCTACCAGCTGTGCAGTTTCTGCCATATTAGTCAGCGGCAGGAACATCTCCCTTGTTGCCATGATCAGAAGGAACATTCCACAGATCACCACCAGAAGCATGATCATCATATTACTGATCTCCAGATATCTCATAACCGCCCGGAGAGCTGCATAAGTCTGGGAATTTTCTTTAAAAAGCTGCTTGTTCAGCTCATCCATAGAACTCTGGATATAACTGTAAAGCTCCAGACTTTCATCATATTCCTGCTTATATTTCTCCACATTCCTGCCTCTCTTGGCAGCTACAGTTCCTGCGGTACAGGAAAGATATGATTCCGACATCTTACGTATCTTCTTCTCCAGAAGTTTTACGGAATCATCAATATTCCGTTCATTTAACTTCTCCAGCTCCTGCCTGTATTTCGCCTCATTCTGATAATAATCCATCAGTGCCTGGGAGCTTTTTACCTTCAGATACTGGTACATACTGTCATGCACATCGTCAAAAACCTGCCCAAGCTCTGTGATCTGGGCATTGCTGGCATACACATCATCCATCTCCTGCATGGAGTTGTTGATCCGCGCATAAAACAGCATGTTGATGCTGAACAGTAAAACTGCCAGCACGCCAACCTCGATCATGATCTTGCTTACAAGAGAAAAGTCACTCCAACGGATCTTTTTCATCTGTGACTGCCTCCCTCCTCATCTTCTCCACTGCTGTTCTGTCAAGAAAATTAATGTCTACGTTGTAGAAAGAATTGGTTCTTCCATCTTCTATATAGCTGGTAACTGCCTCCACACTGTACTGTCCCAGCTGGGTCGTGTCCACATCACAGGTAACGGAAATAACACCTTTTTCAACTGCCGCCAGAATATCCTCAGATGTATAATAACCAATGATCTTCACTTTTCCTGCAAGGTTGAAATCCAGAATTGCCTGTCTTGCACACTCCGTTGTCTCCTCATCCATACACACAAGGATATCCGGAACATTCCGCTTCTGCTGAAAAATGTCAGTAACTGCCTCCTCTGTTTCAAAGGTTCCTGTTGACAGAAGATTCCTTCCCTTGATCTCAATATCCTCAGAACCAGCTGCCACCTTCACCGCATTGCTGATCTGAGTGTATATCTGACTTTCGTTCATATCATCAATGTCCCGTTTCTGCAGGATCAGGATCTTCTTCGTGTTCTCATCCACGTATTTGGCAACAATTTCCCCGTAAGCCATGCCAAGCTGATAATCGCTGACTCCCACAAAGCTCTGGCGGCGGCTGTGCACCGCATCACTCATGACTGTAACCACCGGTATTCCGTTTCTTACTGCAGTATTGATTGCTTCTTCCAGACCGGCTTCTCCATTATACTGCAGGATAATCCCATCCGCCTTGGCCGCAATGCTCATATTCATATAATCAAGTTTATCATAGGATGTTTCTCTGTCCGGCCCCATGATCTCAATCAGTACATTATTGGGAGCTGCTTTTTTCTTCGCACTGTCATATACTGCCTGCCAGAACTGGGAATCGGGGCTGTCCACGATCATGTCGTACTGGTATTTATATATTTTCTCTTCCTGTTTATCCAACCCTGCTTTTTCACTGATTCCTCTGTAATAGGATTCTCCTGTCACATAAGTAAGTACTATCACGGCAGCAAAGATCAGCAGGATGCAAACTGATTTTCTCTTCATAGTACGCTCCGTTCTGTTTCGCAAAATATTCCAGGTTCAGTTTATCATAATTTCACAGAAAAGTCACTGTTTAGCATGGATTTTCTGTGCACTTTCATGTTATATTAGTAACTATAACATTGCCAAAGGAGGCCGTAAGACATGACAAACGCAACCAAGCTTGCCCTGGAAGAATCCCTGAAACATCTGCTTCTTAAGAAGCCTTTAGATAAGATCACCATCAACGACCTGACTACGGACTGCGGGATCAGCCGCATGACTTTTTACTATCATTTCAAGGATATCTATGATCTTGTGGAGTGGTGCTGTCTGGAAGATGCCAGAATTGCTCTTCAGGGCAAAAAAACCTCTTCCACCTGGCACGAAGGGCTTCTGCAGATCTTTGATGCCGTGATGGAAAACAAGCCGTTTATCTTAAATGTATACCGCTGCGTGGGGCGGGAACAGATTGAGAATTATCTGTTCCAGCTTACCTGCGATCTTCTTATGGGCGTGGCAGCAGAAAAATCAAAAGACATCCCCATCACGGATGAACAGAAAATTTTTATCGCAGATCTGTATAAATACAGCTTTGTAGGGATCATGCTGGACTGGATCAAAAACGGCATGCGTGAAGATTATCGCAAAATCGCAGATGATACCGCAACCGCACTGTACGGAAGCATCGACAACGCCATCCGTAATTTTGCCGCCAGAAACAAAACAGCAGAAATGCATACAGAATAAAAACTTATCAAAACAGACATAATGATAAAAAACTGAACACTTTCGGTATTTTGTAAATAGAATCTTTTTTCAGGATGGGCTATCATAGCCTCAACAGCAACAAAGAACAGTTAATCCGATACAAACAGGTATCTCATTTACGAAAGGTGGATGTCATATGTCAGATAAAAAAGGATTCATGGGACTTGCAGCACTTGCAGCAGCCGGAGCCGGCGCAGCCATGCTGATGAAAAAAACAAAAGAGATCAATGAAGAGGAAACTTTACATGTAAAGGAAACTACCGAAAATTACCGCAATACAGAACGCGGAAAATATGCCAAAAACAGTAAAGGAATTTATTACTCCAACGGTAACTACGAAGCTTTTGCCCGCCCTGAGAAACCGGAAGGCATTGATGATAAACATGCCTATATCGTAGGAAGCGGTCTTGCTTCCCTTGCGGCTGCCTGCTTCCTTGTAAGAGATGCACAGATGCCTGGTGAACACATCCACATTCTGGAAGCCATGGATATCGCCGGCGGTGCCTGCGACGGAATCTATGATCCGTCAAGAGGCTACATTATGCGCGGCGGCCGTGAGATGGAGAACCATTTCGAATGTCTGTGGGATCTTTTCCACAGTATTCCTTCCCTTGAGAAACCGGGTGCTTCCGTTCTGGATGAATTCTACTGGCTGAATAAGCATGATCCGAACTACTCTCTCTGCCGTGCAACTGTGAACCGTGGACAGGATGCACATACAGACGGCAAGTTCAATCTGAGCCAGAAAGGCTGTATGGAAATCATGAAGCTGTTCATGACCAAAGATGAGGATCTTTACGATAAGACTATTGAAGATGTATTTGACGATGAGGTGTTTAATTCCACCTTCTGGCTGTACTGGCGCACTATGTTTGCTTTTGAAAACTGGCACAGTGCACTTGAGATGAAGCTTTACTTCCAGCGTTTTATCCATCATATCGCAGGACTTCCGGATTTCAGTGCCCTGAAATTCACGAAATATAATCAGTACGAATCTCTGATTCTTCCTATGAAAAAATATCTGGAGGACGCAGGTGTTGACTTCCAGTTCAACACAGAAGTCACAAATGTTATCTTTGATTTCAAGGATGGCAAAAAGATCGCTTCTGCTATTGAGTGCAAGGTAAAAGGCGTTGAGCAGGGTATCCTTCTCACAGAAAATGATCTTGTTTTTGTCACAAACGGAAGTTGTACAGAGGGCACGATCTACGGTGATCAGAACCATGCACCGAATGGTGATGCAGAGGTACGTACCAGCGGAGTATGGTCCCTGTGGAAAAATATCGCAGCTCAGGATCCGTCTTTCGGACATCCGGAGAAATTCTGCTCGGACATTGCCAAGACCAACTGGGAATCTGCTACCGTCACCACACTGGATGACCGTATCATCCCTTATATCACCAACATCTGCCAGCGTGATCCACGTACCGGCAAGGTCGTTACCGGTGGTATCGTAAGCTGCCAGGATTCCAAATGGCTCTTAAGCTGGACCATCAACCGTCAGGGACAGTTCAAGGAGCAGGATCCTGATAAAGTCTGCGTATGGGTTTACGGACTTTTCACAGATGTTCCCGGTGATTATATCAAGAAGCCGATGAAGGATTGTACCGGTAAGGAAATTACCGCCGAGTGGCTGTACCACCTGGGTGTTCCGGTAGATCAGATCGACGATATGGCAGAAAACAGCGCTGTCTGCGTTCCGACCATGATGCCGTACATCACCGCCTTCTTCATGCCGCGTGCCAAGGGTGACCGCCCGGATGTTATCCCGGATGGCTGTGTGAACTTCGCATTCCTCGGACAGTTTGCCGAAACTCCACGTGATACTATTTTCACTACAGAATATTCCGTACGTACTGCAATGGAGGCTGTATATGGCCTCACAGGTGTAGACCGTGGTGTTCCGGAAGTATGGGGAAGTGTTTACGATATCCGTGAGCTTCTTGATAGCTCCGTGAAACTGATGGATGGAAAATCTCCTCTTGAGATCCAGCTCCCTGGACCTCTGAATGCACTGAAGAAGCCTCTTCTGAATGTTGTGAAGGGAACTGTGGTTGAGAAAGTACTGCGGGATCATAATGTTCTGAAGGACTATATGTAAGATATACAGCCTGCCAGGCAGATATTCTCAATCCGAAAATTAAGATTTGAACACAGTAACAGAGCCTCCGGTTCTATTCGTGCAGCAATCCCCCGGAAATACTTCTCGCGCGGTATTTCCGGGGGATTATTTTATTTTCTGATACTTATTTTCCCAGTGTTTCATTCATACTTCCGGAACGGAAGCCCTGAAGATCCAGAGTCACGTAAGAAAATCCCAATGTGCGAAATTTCTCTGTGATCTTTGTTCTTGTTTCATTATCTGCAATTTTCAGGATCTCTTCTTCCGGAACCTCGATCCTTGCCATGGTACCGTGGATGCGAACACGGAACTGATGGAATCCCAGATCCATCAGAAACTGCTCGGCCTGATCTACCATGTGAAGCTTCTCCTCGGTAATGGTCTCGCCGTATACAAATCTGGAAGCAAGACAGGCAAAGGATGGCTTGTTCCAGGTTGGAAGATTCATGTCTTTTGACAGCTTCCGGATCTCTTCTTTATAGAGGCCTGCTTCCTGGAGCGGACTGCGGACCCCAAGCTCCTGGATAGCCCTTTTTCCCGGACGGTAGTCGCCCAGATCATCCATGTTGGAACCTTCCGTAAGCACATTGATGTTGTTCTCTTTCGCTACTTCCCATAATCTGGTAAAAATGCCTTTTTTGCAGATGTAGCAGCGATCCGGAGGATTCTGGCGAAATCCCGGAATCTCAAATTCATTAAGCTTGCATATCTCCTGATGAATGTGATTTTCCCTGCAGAAATCCTCGGTTTCTTTCCGCTCTCTTTCTGTAAAGGAGCAGGGGCATGCAGTGATGGCTATGGCCTTATCGCCAAGTGTCTCCTGTGCCACTTTCAGAAGAAATGTGGAATCCACCCCACCTGAAAACGCTACCGCCACACTTCCGAATGAGCGGAGGATCTCCTGAAGTTTTTCATATTTTTTCTCAAGAGTGATCTTGTCTGTTCCTGTCATATGTCCTGTCACCTCATATTTTTATACTTGTAATCTATAGTACTCCTGAAAATTATTTTATCGCTATAGAAATTTCTGCGTTGTTACGTGTACATTGTAAACTATGAATTTGACACGCACAAGTGTTTTCTTCCATATCGCCACTTCTAATGAATTTATAATCATTATTTTTTATTGTATCTTATAAAATTATTGTTTTTCTTTTTTTCAATTATAACTGAAAAACTTTTTATTTTTATTTGAATTTTTCATTGTATCTTTGATATACTATATGTAAGGAGGTGCTTATCATGATCAAACGCGAAATGTACATGCAACGTATTCGTCCTTTTATCAACACGGATCTTGTAAAAGTTATGACCGGTATCCGCCGTTGCGGAAAATCTGTTATGCTTGAGCTTATCAAAGAAGAACTGAAAAGTATCGGTATCAACGCTTCGCAGTTTTTATCCTTCAATTTTGAAGATATGAGAAATTCTCATTTATGTACGGCCCAGGCTCTCCATGATGAGGTAATACATCGTACACAGAATTTTTCCGAAAAAATATATCTTTTTTTTGACGAAATCCAAGAAGTGGAACACTGGGAAAAATGTATCAACTCATTCCGTCTGGAACTGGATTGTGATATCTATATCACCGGTTCCAATGCCAAACTTCTCTCCGGAGAACTTGCAACTGTATTAGGTGGCCGTTATGTGGAATTCACGATATATCCATTCTCCTTTTCTGAATTTCGTGAACTGTATCTTTCTGTTTTTCCTGATTCTTCTGCCCCCGCCATTTTTCAAAAATATCTGCTCTTAGGTGGTATGCCCTATCTGGCTAATCTCAGATTTATGGAAGAACCCGCAAGACAGTATCTGATTGATATTTACCATTCTGTAGTCCTTACAGATGTTGTAAAACGTAACAAAATACGAGATGTAGATATGCTTTCCCGTATTGTCTCTTATGTGATTGGAAACATTGGCTCTACATTTTCCTCTTCTTCCATTGTAAAATTTATGAAAAATGAACAGCGTAAGGTCTCACCGGAAACAGTTCTGAACTATATCAATTACTGCACAAACGCCTACCTTTTTTACCAGGTAAAACGTCAGAATCTGCAGGGAAAACAGATTCTGGCTACCAATGAAAAATATTATATGGCAGATCACGGCTTACGCGAGGCTGTATTCGGTGGAAATATGAAAGATATCAATCTTATTCTGGAAAATATCGTTTTTATGGAATTGCTCCGCCGTGGATATTCTGTTACAGTTGGAAAATCCGGGACAAAAGAAATAGACTTTGTATGTCAGATACAGAATCAGAAGCTTTACATCCAGGTCACTTACCTGCTTGCTTCTGAAGCAACGATACAACGGGAATTTGGTGTTTATGATTCCATACGCGATAATTTTCCCAAATATGTTGTTTCCATGGATGAAATTGATATGAGCCAGAATGGTATTAAGCATAAAAACATCCGGGAGTTTCTTTTAATGGATCATTGGATCTGACACTCCTCTTAGAGTAACAGAAGTATATAAAAGAGGCCGGAAATACCTGCAAAAGGGTACTTCCAGCCTCTTGTAGGCTCTGTTATTACATCTCGATCACATCAAGATCATCCGGAACAAACAGATTTCCGTGATAATACTCTCTGCCCTCTGCTCCGTAAAGCTCTTTACGTTTCTTAATGTTTTTATCCTCTGTGTGATACAGGACAAGATTCTTAACTCCAAGGTTCTCAGCCAGCTCACTGGCATCCTTAACTGTGGAGTGATGTTTCTCATATGGATTGAAGATATCACGCTGTCCATACAGACAGAATGCTTCGTGGAACATCCAGTCGCTGCCTTTAGCATATTTCTCCTCACATTCGTTGTACGGCTCATCTCCACAGCAGGTCAGCACCTTGTTGTCTCCATAGATCATCTGGAAGCCGAACTGTTTCGCCTTTGTGGAACCGATATCAAAGAATGTCACTTTTTTATTAAGGATGGTTCTCTCCTCGCCGTCTTTTACCTCAATGAGGTGGAGTCTGTCACCGATGTACTGAGTCTCTTTTTTATTAAGAAGCTTGAATGCCATGTCCTTCAGAAGTCCGATCACTTCGTCATGAGCGTAAATATTCGCCTCACCCTGGTAAGTACCTTTCTTCATGTTCTGACAGATGATACGGATCACCCACACGATTCCCATGATATGATCCACATGCTTATGTGTAACAAAGATCTCATGAACATCCATCAGATCAATGCCTGCTTTTTTCAGCTGGGAAAGCACGGTATTTCCGCCGCCTCCGTCAACCAGAAAATGTCCATACTCATCGCTGAGCACAAAGCAGGTATTGTAACACTCAGTTACCAGAGCATTTCCGGTTCCAAGCATGGTTAATTTCATTGTTTTTTCTCCTCCTGTATATGTACGGTTTCTCTTATTTTTTCTGTGTTTTTCGTGTCTCATGATATCATTACGGAGAATTATTTTCAATAAAATTTATTTTTTTCTTACGTATATTGCTTTCACATAAGAATTCATCCCAAAAACATATTCACCATCATCATATACGGTAAACGGGCAAACTTTTACATAATATCTTTTTCCTTTTGCCAGTTTGGTAAGGGTTTTGGTTCTTGTGGGAGAATATATTGTTTTTACGCTTTTGCGGAAGCGGTAATCCGTAGAATACTGAATTCTATATCCAATCGCATTGGATGCTGCTTTGCAGACAACCGTTGCCTGTCCGGCTTTTTTACTTTTAAGCGATGTAATACTTCCACGTGAAAGAGTGATCAACGGTTCTGCCTGGATTTTGAAATAGTATTCCCGGTCACTATAAACATCATCCCAGGCATATACCTCCAGATAATACGTACCTGCATTTAAAGTTTTGGATACCCTCGCACTACCTTTTCCAGTCGCATTATTCTGCTTGAATGTTACATTACCAGGCACCATAACTGCTTTACCTGAAGAATTATATATTGAAAACAATACTTCCCCATCTAATGTCGTCGCTTTTAATGAGACATGCGATTTCTGTTTAAGTACAAATTTGTAATATGCATTTGAATGATGTTTTCCCTTACAGGTTTCTCCCAGTCTGTAGTCTATAGATTCACTGTTCATAGAGGCCTGTACCGAAACTACACCAAATCCTATAATGCACATAGCCATGATCAGTAATGCCGCACTGATCTTTGTCAAATACTTTTTCATATCTGCTTCCTCCTTTTTTTGACCATTTCTGACATTTTTAGTCATCTATAAAATGATTATATTACCACACTGATGCAAGTGTCAATATACGGTTATTTATTATATAATAACCAGCTTATACCCAAATTTTTTTATTCCTTTTATATTTTTGTGTTACAATATAGCCGAAGCAAATGCAGATTTTTTTCTGCATTTGCTTCGGCTATACATAATAAACGGAGGAATTCAAAATGAAAATCACAATCTTAAACGGCAGTCCACGCCACAACGGTAACACACAGATCATGGCAGATACTTTTTCAGAAACTGCCAGAGAAAACGGTCACACCGTAAATATCCTTAATATCGCAAATATGAACATCCGCGGATGTCTCGGATGCAAATACTGCTACTCCCACGGCGGAAAGTGCGTCCAGGATGACGATATGGAAAACGTTCTCGCAGAGCTTTCCGACACCGATATGGTTGTTTTTGCATCACCGGTCTACTGGTTCGATATGACCGCACAGCTTAAGACCGTTATTGACCGTCTGTACGCCTGCGGAAGCACAGGATTCCATTTTAACAAAACTGCACTTCTTCTTGACGCAGGCGCTGATCATGTTTTTGACGCGGCCATTGCACAGTACAAGGGAATGACCGCTTATCTCAAGTGGGAGGATAAAGGAATCATCACCGTCCCGAATATGCTGGATAAAGGCAGCATGAAAGCCTGTCCAAAGCTTGAAGATATCAGGAAGCTGGCAGCCAGCCTGTAAGCCTACCAGACCTCCGACTCTACAGCTGCACGCTCAATGCCAATGCCTTTCATATACCGGTCCATAAAAGCATTGAAGCCCTTCACACCTTCTGCTTCCGGCGCCAGTGTGCTGCCTTCGTTTCCTTTGAAGACATCTTCATCCAGGAAATCCGCAAGGGCTTCGCCTTCTCTCCTGTTGAGCAGATAGGAAGCCAGAAGTGCGATTCCCCAGGCTCCGCCTTCTCCTGCTGTGGACATTACAGATACCGGTGCATCTACCGCATCTGCAAGAATCTGCTGGCCGACACCCTTTGTCTTAAAGAGGCCGCCGTGACCCAGAAGCTTATCGATCTTTACATGCTCCTGATTCAGAAGGATATCCAGACCTACACGCATGGCGCCGAGGCAGGTGTAAAGATTATTTCGCATAAAGTTTGCCAGTGTAAATTTGCTCTCAGGAGAACGTACAAACAATGGACGTCCCTCTTCAAAACCGGTCATATGCTCGCCGGAGAAATAGCAGTAGGAAAGAAGTCCGCCACAGTCCGGGTCGCCTTCCATGGCTTTGTTATAAAGAGTTCCGAACAGTTTGTTCATATCTACTTCCATGCCCATAGCTTCTGCAAATTCCTTAAACACGTTTACCCATGCGTTCAGATCCGAAGTACAGTTGTTGGAATGTGCCATGGCAACCGGATCTCCTGCCGGAGTGGTAACCATGTCGATTTCTTTATACGGTTTGGAAAGTGCCTTCTCCAGGACGATCATGGCAAATACAGAGGTTCCCGCAGAAACATTTCCGGTACGCCGGCGGACACTGTTTGTGGCAACCATACCGGTTCCTGCGTCTCCCTCAGGCGGACACATCGGGATTCCAGCTTTCAGCTTTCCACTTACATCCAGAAGCTTTGCGCCTTCCTCAGTAAGAACTCCTGCATCCTGACCTGCCACCAGAGCTTTCGGCATAATATCGCGAAGCTTCCATGGGAAACCATAAGGCGCAACCAGTTCATCGAACTTCTGAACCATCTCCTCGTTATAGTCCTTCGTTTCACTGTCGATCGGGAACATACCTGCCGCATCACCGATACCAAGAACTCTTTTTCCGGTGAGTTTCCAGTGCACATAGGCTTCCAGAGTGGTGATATAATCGATATCTTTTACATGCTCCTCACCGTTAAGGATCGCCTGATACAGGTGTGCGATGCTCCATCTCTGAGGGATATTGTAATGGAAAAGCTCTGCCAGCTTCTCAGAGGCTTCTCCTGTGATGTTGTTTCTCCAGGTACGGAACGGGACCATCAGCTCTCCCTCTTTATTAAACGGCATATAGCCATGCATCATGGCACTGACACCAAACGCACCTACGCTTGTAAGCTCCACTCCATATTTTTCCTGAACATCTTCTGCCATATCCTGGTAACTGCCCTGGAGACCTTTCCAGATCTCCTCCAGGCTGTATGTCCAGATACCATCCACATACTGGTTCTCCCATTCATAGGCTCCGGATGCGATGGGCTGGTTCTTATCGTCCACCAGAACTGCCTTGATCCTTGTGGAACCAAACTCAATACCAAGAGCCGTGCGATTCTCAAGAATTGCTGTTTTTGCCTCATTTGCTCCCATTGTAAAAATCCTCCCGTATTATTTGCTGAAATACATATCCCAATTATAATATTCCTGTGAAAAAACATCAACATTTTACATCATAAAAAGGCCGGAACATCCATTTTAATGATCCGGCCTGTCTATTCAGAAAACTGCTCGGGAGTCCCCTGACATACCTTTCATTTAGCGGTACATCTTCATATAATCTCCATGTGCCTCGATCAGCTCATCACACATTGCCTGGATATCTTTGATATTCAGCTCTGCACCTGTGTGAGGATCCATCATGGCTGCCTGATAGATTTTCTGGCGGTCTTTGGTCACTGCTGCCTCAATAGCAAGGAGCTGCGGGCTGACATTGGATGAGTTCATAGCTGCCAGCTGTGTAGGAAGCTTGCCCACCTTTACCGGATGTACACCGGTTCCGTCGATATAGCATGGAACCTCTACGCAGGCATCCGACGGAAGGTTATCGATGTAACCGTTGTTAAGAACATTTCCACCGATCTTGTACGGTGTGTTTGTAACAACAGCCTCCATGATATAAGAAGCATACTCTTTACTTCTCTCATGGCCGATCTTGCCATCCTTGAGGATATCCTCGCGCTCTTTTTCCCAGCCCTCGATCTGTTTGATACATCTTCTCGGATATTCGTCAAGCGGAATATTGAACTCCTCGATCATCTCCGGATATTTGGATTTAATGAAGAACGGATTATACTCTGCATTGTGCTCACTGGACTCTGTACAATAGTATCCAAGATGACGGATATACTCATAACGCACCATGTCCTCATGCTTCTCACCGGAGGTATTCTTCTCCTCAGCAATTCTGCGGATCTCCGGATACAGATCATTTCCGTCTTTGTCGTGGATTTCAAGGAGCCATGCCATGTGGTTGATACCCGCAATCAGCTCAGTACGTCCCTCAATCTTGTCTTCCATTCCCATTCCCTCAAGAAGCTTCTGGGAGCAGACCTGAACGCTGTGGCAGAGGCCTACGGTACGGATCTTTGTGAAACGCTGCATATAACCGGTAAGCATTGCCATCGGATTGGAATAGTTCAGGAACAGAGTGTTCGGGCAGACCTCTTCCATGTCCCGGGCAAACTCTTCCAGAACCGGAATGGTACGAAGTGCACGCATGATTCCACCGATTCCCAGAGTATCTGCGATTGTCTGTTTGATGCCGTATTTCTTCGGGATCTCAAAATCTGTTACTGTACATGGCTCATAACCGCCTACCTGAATGGCATTAACTACGAAATCCGCATCGCGAAGCGCATCTTTACGGTTCTCGGCGCCAAGATAGGTTTTGATCACTGCGCGGTCCTCGTTTACGTTGTGATTGATGGCACTTAAGATAATTCTGGAATCCTCCAGTCTCTTCTCGTCAATATCATAAAGTGCGATCTCGCTCTCGCGAAGTGCCGGTGTGCACATACAGTCTCCAAGTACATTTCTTGCGAAAACCGTGCTTCCAGCTCCCATAAATGTAATTTTGATCATGTTCGTTTCCTCCTGTTCTCTTTGTTGGATCTCTTATCCGGAATTCTTGTATTTTTCTTTGAAATTCCTGATTTTCTGCTATTTTTGCGGTGCAGTCCCGCTTCGTTTTCCTTGTGAGCTTATCATACTACCGGAAACTTGTTTAAAATATGTACTTTGATGTTAATAATTGTTGTTTTGTTGCATGAGATACCTAGAAGTAATTTTCTATAACATTTCTTATGACATAAAAAGCTCTCTGCCCGATACCAGAATTTTATATATTCCGGACCAGACAGAGAGTTCTTTTTCTTCGTGAAATATATCACAGGATCAGGCCTCAGATTCCGTATAATCGCCCTTCTTTCCATTCACTACAAGTCTTCTCTTTTCTTCCTTGTATTCTCTCGGACTTCTTCCTGTTCTTGCCTTGAATACCTTGGAAAAAGCCAGGGGATCTCCATACCCTACTCTTGCAGCAACTTCACTGACCTGAATATCTCCGTTTTTCAGAAGAGTCTTTGCCTTCTCGATGCGAAGATTCATAAGATATTCCTGTGGCGAGCATCCGAGGCTTTTTTTAAACGAGCTGGTAAGATAGCTCCGGTTTACTCCAATGCGGTCTGCCAGTTCATTGATCTTAAGCCGCTTGTCAAAATTGGCTGCAATGTAATCCACTGCATGCTCCACATAAACGGAATTTGGATATCTGTGGGATGGGAGAAGCTTGCCTTCTCTCAGACATGCATCCCGGTTATCCGTGATCAGGTCAGAAAAAAGAAGCATCAGAAGTCCGTTCCGTTTCAGCTCATTTTCAAAAACAAGCTTGTTGGTCCGTACCATTGCATCAATATACTTCGCAGCATTTTCCATGCAGTGGATCCTTCGGACCGGATTTTCCCGGCTGAAGCCACTTACATGGATCACTTCCTCTGCAGTCATTCCCTCAAATCCTACCCAGCGGTACGTCCAGGGATTATCCATGTCTGCCTCATACCAGGCCTCCACACTGGATGGGATCAGAAATGCTTCTCCACCGGTCAGATGATACTGGTGTCCATCCATCTCAAAAACCCCGGTCCCGGATTCCACGATATGAAGCACATGAGAGATCCTTTTATTTGGTCCAAATCGATGTCCCGGATCACAGCTTTCCCACCCACAGTAAGTAAGACAGAGATCCACCGCACCTTTCTTTAAATTCTCCAGACATTTATAGCTGTCTGAGTTTGTAAAACCAACTGTATGAAGCAACTTGTCACCTCCCTGATGTCATATATTATGTTTCCGCCCGTGAGCTACTTCGCCACCCAATAACAGGCCGCCATATCCGGCGGCCTGTTATTTTTTCTGGTCAGGCGGATGTTTTTTCGCTGACAGCTTTTATTCCATCATTTACAGAAATCAGTCCTCTGCTTCAATTGTATACAATACAGAATGGAAATCACCGTTTGTCTTATTGCAGTAGTCACGATCAACCGGGATTCCTGCATACATCAGCTCATTTCCGTAAGCTTTCAGGCACTTATCTTCCCATTTTACTCTGTAAAGCTGATCCTCGTCAAGACCCTTGAAGCGCAGACGCATCCAGGAAGTATTGACCTTGTTCAGTCTCTCATAGTATCCGGCAACTGCCTGTTTTTTGTCTCTGGAAACAACCATCCATGCAGTATCATTTCCTTCGAACGGGCTTAAGATACGGTAGAAATCACCCTCCACCTGGATCAGGTCACGATGTTCCTTCATGAATTCCACCTGTGCCTTTACCTCTTCGATCTCTTTGGCACTTAAAAGGTTCAGATCCAGCTCATAGCCAAAGGTTCCGAAATATGCCACGTTTGCTCTTGTGGAAAGCGGTGTGGTACGGTGCAGCTGATGGTTTGGTACTGCTGATACATGAGATCCCATGCTGACGATCGGATAAACAAAAGAGGTACCGTACTGGATCTTTTCTCTCTCAGCTGCATCGGTGTCATCACTGGTCCATGTCTGCGGTGCAAAATACAGCATTCCCGGATCAAATCTTGCTCCGCCGCTTGCGCAGGATTCAAAGAGAATGTCAGGGAATCTCTCTGTCAGTCTTGTATACAGCTCATAAACGCCAAGGATATATTTATGCATGGTCTTGCCCTGATCTGCTGCAGATGCGCCACGGCTGAAAGGCTCGGACATGTAACGGTTCATATCCCATTTAATGTAGGAAATGGAAGATTCCTCAATAACCTTGGAGATGGAATCATAAATGAAATCCACAACCTCAGGTCTGGAAAAATCAAGAACATGCTGATGTCTTGAATGGGACTCAAAACGGTCCGGTGCTCCGATGAGCCAGTCCGGATGTGCTCTGTAGCAGTCACTGTTCTTGTTTACCATCTCAAGCTCTACCCAGAGACCGAATTTCAGTCCCATCTCCTCGATCTTACGGGAAAGTCCGGAAATTCCGTTCGGAAGCTTGTTCTTATTTACAAACCAGTCGCCAAGGCCCTGGTAATCATCGTTTCTGGTTCCGAACCATCCGTCATCCAGAACGAACAGCTCTACCCCAACCTCTTTGGCTTTTTTTGCAATATTGAGGATTTTTTCCTCATTAAAATCAAAATAGGTTGCCTCCCAGTTATTGAGGAGGATCGGGCGTGCATGATTTCTCCATTTTCCACGCATCAGACGGTCACGGTACAGTCTGTGGTAAGCCTGGCTCATTCCATTTAAGCCCTTATCGCTGTATACCATAACGACCTCCGGAGTCTGGAATTCCTCATCTCTGGAAAGCTCCCAGGAAAATCCCTGTGGATTGATTCCCATCATAACTCGTGTCATCTCGTAGGTGGAAACCTCGACCTGTGCAAGGAAGTTGCCGCTGTACACAAAGCTGAAGCCGAAAACCTCGCCTGTGTCTTCGGTTGTATGAGGACGCTTCAGTGCGATAAACGGATTCTGCTCAGAGCTGGAACCGGTTCCTGCAAGGCTCTGTACAGCCTGTGTCCCCATCTCAAGTTTGCGTGTTTTTACATAACGCTCACGTGCCCACGCACCGGAAAGATGGATCATCTCATAATCCATGTCCGGGAATTCTACTGCCGCGCTCATGACATTCTCAAGACGGATCTTCTGATCCCCTTTCTGAACAAGGCGTGCACTTCTTGTGATCACCGGGTAATCCTCATATACGGAATAGGTAAGAACAAGGTCTGTGTCCATCACAGGATCATGAAGTGTAATGTCCAGAGATGTTGCCTCTTCCTCGTTCTCTGTGTAGGTTGCCGGAAGACCGGCAAGCTTCTTCTTGCCGCCATAGATCTCATGAGAAACATATTTGAAATCTACGATCTCGCTTCCGTTCTCCTGGCGAACAGTAAGGGCAGGACTTCTGAAATCACCGGTTCCGTAAACAGGATACTCCTGTTTGGTATACTGCATGGAAAGAAGTCCCGGTTCCGGAACACATACAGCCATCAGGGAACGCATGATCTCCTCGTGAAGATAACTGAAATCCTCTTTATCGCGGATAGCTTTTCCATAGTACAGATTCTCCATCTGGCCATTTTCCATGATGCAGATGATATAGCTTAAATGTTTGTTGTAAATATGGAATGTCTTTGATCCCTCGTGAAATTTGATCGGCATAATTTTCTCCTTTTTTCGTTTACTGCGGATAAAAATATCCGCCTCTTTCCTTAAGAATCATCAAATAACTGTGCATTTTGGCATTTGCTTCGATAAAAATACCGCTGACAACCTCAATAACCAAATCCTCAGTTATATACATTGTCAGCGGTCTTGTATTACCTTATGTAATATTTCTGATTACAGTTTTCCACCGCTGGTAGCAATACCTTCGATAAACTGTTTCTGGAAGATCATGTAGATCACGATCATCGGAATGCAGGCGATCAGAGATGCAGCCATCAGTTCCGGGAATTTGGATACATACTGGCCCTGCATCTTTGCAAGTGCGGAAGAAAGTACCAGCATATTCTTATCCGTATTAACGATCATCGGCCACATCAGGTCTTTGAATGCGAATACAGCTGTGAAAATTCCAAGTGCGACCATACTGGATCTTGTAAGTGGTGCCATGATGTAAAGGAAGGTCTGCCCGATGTTACATCCGTCAAGTCTGGCAGCCTCCTCCAGATCCTTCGGCAGTCCCATGTATCCCTGTCTCAGAAGGAAAGTACCGAACGCAGTGACAATACCTGGGAATACAAGGGCAAAGATCGTATTCAGCATACCCATCTTGCTGACCATCAGGTACTGCGGGATGATGAAGATCTGTACCGGAACCATCATCTGGAACAGTACAAGACTGAAGCAGAGATCACGGCCCTTGAAGTTCAGTCGTCCAAATGCATAGCCTGCCATAGTTGCTGTAAGAACCGCACACACTACTCGGAAGAAGATCAGAAGCAGTGTATTCTTGTACAGAAGCAGGAAGTTCATGTTATTGATAACAGAAATAAATGCGTCTTTTCTCCATATTTTCGGGAAAATGGTGAAAGGATCTACAGATGTTGCTTCCGTTACAGTTTTAAAAGCTGTCAGGATCATCCAGATAAATGGCACAAGCATCGTTATGGACACAATGATCAGTATGACATGTATTAAAATAGTGGTTAATTTCTTTTTTGTTTCCATACTATCCATGGTTAATCCCCCTTTTTAGTTGTAGAATACCCATTTCTTCTGACCGATCATCTGGAATACTGTCAGGATCATGGTGATAATAAGAAGTACTACTACGATCGTAGCGCCGTATCCCATGTTCTTATTGATAAATGCATATTTATAGAACAGATAAACCAGTGACTGAGTCTTGGTAAGTGCCGGGTTTGACTTGTCAATAACCATATAGATCAGGTCGAATACCTGCAGGGATCCAATTACACGTGTAACAAGTACAAAGAAAATAGTTGGCGACAGAAGCGGAATCGTAATGCTGAAGAATGCATTCACACCTGTAGCTCCGTCAATCTCTGCCGCTTCATAATAATCTCTCGGAATTTCCTGAAGTCCTGCCAGAAAAAGAACCATATTGTAACCGATGATAGACCATACACCGATGATCGCAACGGAAAATACTGCAATTTTCGGATCAGAAACCCAGTTTACATGAACATGGAAAACGTTATTGATAAGACCATAATCAGAGTTGAACAGCCATCTCCATACCATGGCTACCGCTGCCGGAGCTGCTACCATCGGGAGGAAGATGATGGTTCTGTAAACAGAACGGCCCTTCATCTTTCTATTAAGAAGTACTGCAAGAACAAGTGCGATAGCAATGGAAAAAGGAACCTCCACGATCGCATATTTGAATGTGTTGATCAGTGCCTGCCAGATCTCTTTATCTGCAAAAACCTTCTGATAGTTCTGTAAGCCGATAAAGATATTTCCTTTACCAAAATCTCCTGTTTTGAAAAAGCTCTGGTAAATAGTCTGGAAGATCGGAATGATGTTCAATACGATCAATCCGATGGTTGTTGGGAGAATAAACAGCCAGCCCCAGAGGAACTCACTGCGCTCTCTCTTTGTCCGTGCCTGTGACTTGGTAGTTTTAGCCATAAGAATCACTCCTTCTATTCCTTCTATGTATGAGGCCGCTGCACCTGAGTGCGGCGGCCCCTCTCATTACTGCACTTAATTATCGGTGTTTCTTAATGCTTACTCCTCAGCCAGCTTCTCGTTCATCTGATCAGCCATCTGCTTGCAAGCCTCTTCCATTGTGATGTCGCCTGTGTATACGCCCTTAAGGATCTCGTTGTCCTCGTTCTCCCATGTTACAGTAGATTTGGAGTATGGACGGATCTCCATGTCATCCATCATGTTCAGATAAGCCTGAAGGTTGAAGTCTGCGGATTTAGCCCATGCATCAGATGTATCTTTGTATGCACTCATTGTAACACCAAGCTCAGCCTGTTTCTCCTGAGCCTCTTTGGATCCGAGGTACTCGATCAGCTGCCAAGCTTCGTCTGTGTGCTCACCGGAAGCAGATGCTGCCCATCCAAGTCCGTTGTATACGGAAGCTCTTCTGCCTGTCTCAGCGTTCTTAGGAAGCTCTACACAATCACAGTTCGCTGCTGTGTACTCATTCTCTTTAAATGCTGAAATCATCCAAGAGCCCTGGCATGTCATAGCGATCTTACCAGCCTCGAAAAGTACGTCCTCGTTGTTCTCGGACATTGTCTCAAGAGACGGGATCACGCCATCCTTGATCCATCCTTCCAGTGTCTGCATAGCTGCGATCGTTTTCTCATCATCCCAGCCGGATTTTGTCTTGTCATCACTGATGATGTGTCCGCCGTTATCATAGATCAGGTTGTAGTATCCAGCCTGGTTGTTATCATTTCTCATTCCGAGACCATACTGGGAACCGTCATCCTTAGTAAGCTTCTTAGCTGCCTCTGTAACATCATCCCATGTCCAGTCAGCTGTCGGATAATCAAGTCCTGCCTCATCAAATAATGTCTTGTTGTACCAGAGAGCGATGGTATCTACGTCCTTCGGTACTGCATAATATTTGTCATCGTATGTATACAGGCCCCAGATATCCTCCGGATAGTTCTCCGGATCGATCAGATCGCTGTCTTTGATCTTGTCGGTCAGATCAAGAAGCATATCGTTGGACATGTATCTCTCACTCTCATTGGAGTGCATCCAGAATACGTCCGGAAGGGAACCACCCTGTGCACCGGCCTCAAGCATTGTCCAGTACTCATCCCATTTAACAACGGAGATCTCTGTCTTGATTCCTGTCTTCTCTGTGAAGTCTGCGAGAATTTCTTTGATTCCCGGCTCCTGGTTGGTGTCCCAGATGGATACGGAAAGTGTAACATCGTCACCTTTTGCATATACCGGAACTGCTGTCATTACCATGGCACCTGTTAATAATAAAGCTGCTACTCTTTTAAAATTCATAACTTCTTCCTCCTTTTAAAGCTTTCTTATTTTCCCTCTTTCTTTGGTCAGTTTTTATATTTTTTCACGTCCCTGACCGTTGATATTATTATAATTGCACATGGAAAAATGATAAATGGATTATTGTAATTTTAACATGGAAAAATGTTGTTTTTTATTCATTTTATCCATTTTTTATTTATACTTCGTTAATTATTCGTCATTTTTACATGTTTTCTTGTATTTCTTACATATTTTTTCATATTTTTCACTATTTATGAGCATATTTTGGCACTCATTTATTTCCTTATAGCAAAACCAACATTTTTACATATCTGTTTTTGTATGTTTTTACTAACTTAGCACATGTATAAATGTCATTTTCCGAAAAATACACTTTCCCTCCCCTAACATAATTCCATGCGTGCCATCATTTTTACATGTGCACGCAAAATTCCATGTTTTTTTATACAGTCCCATAAACCGTGCTGATACTTATCTGCGTTCCCTCTCTTTACACACAATCAAAAACTGTGCTAAGATTAGCTGTATCGGACTTTTCCCATATGGTCCGTTTTTCATTTCTATATTTCTATATAAGGAGGTATTTCTTTATGAATCTTTTAAATGAAGATAATGTCGTTCATGTATTCCTCAACAAACTGGGTGACATCGTGATCGCCAATCTTCTTTTTATTCTCTGCTGCATCCCCGTGATCACCATCGGGCCATCACTGACTGCCATTTATCACTGCATGATGCGTACAGTAAAAGGGAATAACAACGGCACAACGAAAACATTTTTCAGAGCTTTCAAGGAAAACTTCAAACAGTCACTGATCATATGGCTGCTGATCCTTGCTGCCGGAACCATGATCATCCTGAATATCCGCTTTCTGCTCCATGCAGAAGGAAGCGCTGCACATATGCTGTTTTATCTTTCTGTGGGGATTCTGACTCTGCTGATAATTTTTACTTTATACATATTCCCGGTGATCGCAACCTTCGCCAATACACTGGGGGCACTTTGCAGAAATGCATTTCTGCTGGCATTTATGCATTTCCCCACAACGATCGCCATTGCGGTGATCACGATCTTTCCATTGTATATGACATATCTCGATGCAAAGCTGCAGCCACTTTACGCATGCTGCTGGTTTTTCTTTGGATTTGGACTTGTAGCTTTTATAAATTCGATGCTGTTGTATCGATTTTTTAAGAAGCTGCTTCCTCCGGAGGAGGATATTTCGCTTTTGTGATGAAAAGCTTGGGAAAATTGTTATTTATTTAGATATAGTATTTTTAGATATAGTATTTTCGCTTTTCAAAGCGGAGGAAATCTGCGAGGAGGAAAGCACTCGGAGTTAGCGAAGCCCGTTTTTCCCCCTCGCGCTCCCCCTTTCCGGGCACGCTATATTGTCGTACGCTGTGGGAATGTGTTAGTGTATTGGCACGGCGATGTATTCTACGGTATTGATAATGCTGCGCTATGCCGATGTATTGTCAATGTATTGATATCTCAACCCTGCTCTGATGCATTCCTCTGTATCTATATCTCGCCACAACAACTCACCTCCAAGTCGACGGCGAAGCGCCTCGACCCATTCTTTCCCTGCAGGCCACAGGGAAACTCAGCCTTTCGTCCCAGTCATCCAGCGCAGCGCTGATGACCCATCCAACTCCCGGGAAACCACTCTGCTTCTCACTCTGAACCGAATTCACACCCCACCACTTCTCCCCATCTGATTCCCCTTCCTACCAGCCCCCGACGAAGCCCCGGCGACAGACAGCATACACCTTGCGGGCGTCCATTTCATCTACACTCTTTTCAAAACAACCAATCCCTCATTCTCACCAAGAATCACATCCCGGCCACCATTCAGCACATCACCCTCAGTCTCACCAAGGCCAACACACCTCCACTGCCCCTCAGGCAAACGCACACTTCTGGCAACCTCCCCCTGCTTCCAAACAGGCGCCACCAGCAAATCCTCGCCAACCATAAACTGATCCATCACCCTCTCCATCCCCTGTCCAGGGAAAACAAACTCCATGGAACGAACGATCGGCTCACCAGTAACTTTCGCACACTCTACAGCCTTCAAAATCTCCGGCAGACACTTCTCTCTGAGAGCCAGTGCATCCTTAACCTTCTGAAAATCCGCCTCAGGCAGCACTCTCCAAGGAGAAGCCGAAAACTGCATCACCGGCATCAAAGCCGCAATCTGCGCATACCGCACAAACATCTCCGGCGTACACGCATTCTCATTTCCATTCAAAAAACAGGTATACTCACCACCACCGATCATATCCGGGCTGCCAAAAGGATGCCCCGTAAGCCCCTGTATCAACGTATCCGGAATCAATCCCGCAATACCACTCTCATCCCACTTCGTCTGCTTATCACAAAGCCTCTGCATCAGAGAATAACCACCGGCCCTGAAACATACCCTCAGCTCATTAAACACAAACTGTTCCCCAAACTCAGCCCAAAGCCTGGACAGCTCATCCGTAGAAGCATCCCGGAACAGCTTATCCCCGGCATGATAATAACACGGATCCCCAGTATCCAGTTTAAAACCATCCACCCCCATATCCATCAGAACATCCAGCTGATCCTTCAGCCACTTCAAAGCATCCGGATTCGTCAGATCCAGAGCCGCAGAATACCCGTTCCACCACTCCAGGATACGAGGTTTCCCCTCCGGAGTCTCAATCAGAAAATGCTTATCCCTGGCCTTCCGAAACTCCAGCGTATCCGGAGTAACAAACGGACAGATCCACAACATCACAGAAAAGCCCATCTCATGCAATTCTTTGATCATCGCCTTCGCATCCTTGAAATTATCTCCCCTGAACTGCCACCTTCCATAATAAGGAGACCAGCCATCATCGATCATCAGAACACCTGATGGAAAACCATTTTCCAGAATACCTTTTGCATATTTCAGGATATTCTCCTGGGTCTGATAATAGGTAAGTTCAATCCAGGAATTATATACCGATGCTTTGAAAAATCTGTCTGAAAGTTTGATCTCATGAAATGGAAAATGCGCTTTCATGGCTGCCAGGTATGCACCTCTCAGATCATTGAAGCCGTTTTCCAGAACGATAGATTCCGGACCTTCCGCCAGGATCTCACCTTTTTGAAAAGAGATATGAAAACCTGCGTTGCTCCAGATGTAACGGCCTTTCGAGGAAAGGAATAATGGCATGATCTGATTGTGGGTTGGGTTTTCGCGGAAATCCCAGTCCACAATGTCGTCTGCGCCTACGGGCTGGCGGTAGCCTTCGTAGACTGCGCCGCCATACCAGAATTCGTTTTTTAATATAGTTGTTTTCATATCAAAACTCCTTTCTGCTATATATGAATTTATGTTTTTTTGTTTAAATGTTAAGGTTATTTTTTTTGTATTGATGTAAATTTATTAGCTTTTCGAAGCTAAGGAAATTGCGAGGGGGAAAGCACTCGGAGTTAGCGAAGCCCGTTTTTCCCCCTCGCGCTCCCCCTTTCCGGGCACGCAGTTGTTGTACGTTGTGGGAATGTGTTTGTGTACTGGTGGGGCGATGGATTCTACGGTGTTGGTGATGTAACGTTGAGACGATTTGTTCTTATTACCTGTAACTTCCTTCCGGTCAATTGCTTACTCCTTCCGGCTGGAAGTAACAGCTGGCAAGGCGTGTGCTGTCTGACGACGGCTCTGCAGGAGGGGTGCTGATTCTTGGCTGGTGGAAATCTGCGTTGTTTTTCAAAAGTTCGCTGTTTGAGCGCAGCGAGTTCGGACTTTTGGAAAACGCTTTTAGCAGATTTTCAGCGGCTTAGAAGCCAGCCCCCGACGAAGCCTCGGCGTCAGACAGCACACGCCTTGCCAGCGTCCGCATATCCACCCCACCCTCTCCGAATCCCTTCCACTTCAGCCCTTGCCCTTCCCACCCCCATATTGTATAATCACCTCATACAACATCCCACCCCATTTTGTGACCCAAAATTGCGTTTTTGTTGCATAACCCAAGAAACCAGGAGGCCCACCTAAATGAAAAACACACACCAGGAACCCAAAACCCAACACACCCTCTCCGTCTACTTCTGCGGCCAGGAAGACTGCGGCCCGAACCACTCCTTCGGCCCGGCCATGCGCCCACACTACCTTCTCCACGTGATCTTCCACGGCAAAGGCATCTACCAGTGCAGCGGCCACACCTACCATCTGAAAGCAGGCGATGCCTTTCTCATCCGCCCCATGGACTCCATCTACTACCGCGCCGACACATCCTACCCCTGGAGCTATGCCTGGGCGGGCTTTGACGGCTCCGCCTGCAAAGAAATCCTGAAACAAACCGTATTTTCCGACACCCCCATCTTCACCCCGGAAACACCCTCCCGGCAAAACAGCCTCCTCACCCACATGCAAAGCCTACTTGACACCTTTTCCGAAAACAACGGAAACGACCTTGCCTCCACAGGAAACCTCCTCCTGATACTATCCGACATGCAAAAAAAGCCCTCCGAAAGCAGGACCGACATCTCAAACCTGTACTTTCAGAAAGCCTCCGAATACATCAGAAACAACTATGCCTACCCCATCCAGATCTCAGACGTGGCACACTACGTAGGAATCGACCGTTCCTATCTTTACCGAATCTTCATGGAACATGAAAACACCTCCCCAAAACAATATCTCCTGAAACACCGCCTCCAGATGGCAACCCAGCTTCTCTGCTCCTCCTCCTGCACCATCACAGAAGCAGCTCTCTCCTGCGGCTTCCGGGACGCTCCCTCCTTCTGCAACTACTTCCGCCAGGGAACCGGCTACACCCCAAAGGAATTCCGCAAAGCCTACAGCGGAACCATCTACCCCTGACCAGACACCCGCACTCCGTCCTTTACCAGCCGGTCGGAAGATGATAGCTCCTAATCGCAGTTATAACAGCAGACCGAAACAATTCCATAACAGCCAAAAAAGACGGAAACCATCCCGCAGACTTTGCAAACGATCTCCGTCTTTTATTTTTTTCCTGAAAAGAAATGCTTGATAAACACATACAAAACAATAATAAAAGCAAACACATAGCCAAAAGCCCCCAGAGCCGGAATCCCCCACAGCTTCGGCTTCATATCTGTAGTACAGATAATACTGGAACTGATCAGAAGCGCCATCACCCACAGCCCCATCACAATATTCCGCACCAGCCGCCGTAAAAGCCACGCCAGATCATCCGAGGCATGAAGATCCAGATTGATCTTTGTCTGCCCCTTCATACAGCCCTGAAGGAAATCCGCCGCCAGAGAAGGAATATCCACTGCACGTTTCAGGGACCAGGCAAGATTTTTTCCTTCTTTTTTGATCTCACGCTTCCAGTTCCCATTGCTGAACAGCTGCTCCTTGAGCCTTGCCGCAGCAATCTGTGTCATATTGATGTCCGGACAGATCTCAGCCAGAACCCCCTCCACATGGGTCAGTCCTCTTGCAAGCATAGTCAGTCCGTGAGGCATCATGATCTTATTCTCCTTCATGACTTCCATCAGATCCACCATAACTTCTGCCACATCAATGTTCCCCATATCCGCAGTACCATATTTCTCCATAAGTCCGCGGATATCCTCATAAAGCTTGCTGGAATCCGGTTTGCCTTTAAACTCCCCAAGAGCCAGAACTGCATCCTGGATCTTGCCGATGTTGTTCATGGCAACCCCTTCAATAGCTTCTGCAATCAGCTGACGATCGTGCTCTGTAAGCCGCCCCATCATTCCCATATCGATCCAGACAATCTTTCCATCCTGGATCCGCACGTTTCCCGGATGGGGATCCGCATGGAAAAAGCCATCCTCCATCACCTGTTTGATGAAATTATCCACATATTTCGTTCCGACCTCATTAAGATCATAACCATTGGCCAGAAGATCCGCCTTGTCATTGACCGCAAAACCGTCAATATATTCCATCACAAGAACATGCGGCGAAATATACTCACGGTAGAGGATCGGTACTTTAACGAAAGCCACATCTTTGTTCTTTTTTGCAAATTTCGCCATATTTGCAGCTTCCGTCAGGAAATTCATCTCCTCCTGGGTCACAGTCCACAGTTCACTTAAAACCATGTTCAGATCCACCATGCCCTTAATGCTCACCGGCGGCATCAGGCGCACTGCTTTATGCATCAGGCCGATATCCCTGGCCATGGTCTCATAGATTCCCTTTCGCTGAACCTTGATCACAACCTCTTCACCTGTTTTCAGCGTGGCCCGATGCACCTGGGCAATCGATGCTGCTCCCAGAGGTTTCTGCTCAATATGCTGAAATTCCTCCTGCCATGGACATCCCATGGATTCCTCAAGAACCTCGATCACCTGGGAAAACGGCATTGGCGGCACATCCGAGCAGAGTTTCATCAGCTCATCGCAGTATCGTTTCGGCAGAATATCGGAACGCAAAGACATGATCTGGCCCAACTTAATATAAGTTGGGCCCAGATCTTCCAGTATGAGCCGGAGCTTCTCAGGAGAAACACCACGGGTAATGGCATGCTTTTTCAAAACGACTGTAATCTCTCTCAGCCGCTCTCCATATCCGCCTTTCTCTTTTTTCTCCTTTTCTTCTCTGCCCATAAACTTCTCCATTTACTGCTTCGTCTGCGTTGTCGTTTAGTCAGACGGATATTTGCGATCCGCAGTCGGTTACTCTGCTGCCTGTTCTTCGCTCCCGGTATCTTCTGCATTTTCTGTTTCCGCAGAAGCTTCCTGTACAGCTTCCTCTGCCGGTTCTTCTGCTGTCTCGGCTTTCTCCTCAGCAGCCTCGGCCTGCATGCGCTCGATCTGCGCCTTCACAGCAGCCAGTTGCTCCGGTGTCAGCCTGGAAATCGTTGCCTTCAGTTCTTCCTGATCATTCTTTCTGGCTGCAGATTCCTTTACAGAATCAGCAGCTGTCTTAACCGTTGATTTGATGTTATGCTTCAGCTCCTGATTAAGAACCTTACCCTGTTCAACCGTAAGCTCACCCTTTTTTACCAGTTCATCCAGGATTTCTTTGGATTTCTCTGCTGTCACTGCTGCTGTACCAATACCTACAAGTAAAATTTTCTTCAGTCCTTCACCTAATTCCATAATATTTTCTCCTTTCCTGAAACCGGCAGCTGCCGGACCATCACACCACAGTCCGACACCAGACCCTATCCTGAAACAAAAGCTTCCTGTTCCTGTCATATTCCCAGAAAAGCAAGTCCCTTGGGAACAAAAATGATCAGTCCGACGATCGCTGCCATGATTGCTGCGATCAGTACTGCTCCGGCCGCTGTGTCCTTGGCGATCTTTGCCAGTGGGTGACGTTCCTCTGTGACCAGATCCACAACAGCTTCCACTGCCGTATTCACCAGCTCCAGCGCCATCACCATTCCGAACAGCCCCAGGCAGATGCACCACTCTGTCACGGAAATCCCAAGGATCAGTCCTGCGATCACCACAAGCGCTGCCACCATACAGTGGATCTTCATATTTCTTTCCTTGTGGATGCAGGTAAAAATCCCCTGAAACGCATATCCGAAGCTTTTATACAGCGGATCCTTCTTTCTGCCTGCCATGTTCCTCACCTGATTTCCTGTTTGAATTATTCCCGCCAACGGGAAGTATGGGATTATTATAACAAGTTTGTAGTAATATTTCCAGTATTCCGGAAAATTTATGAATATTTAAGGAGTATATGTGGTTATTCACGGACAACTGTTCAAGCGGATAAAAGCATCCGCATTCAGTTAAACCACACATACTCCTGATCCTGTTGCATATTCTGTAAAATTTCCGGATATCCTGAATTATTTTTCCGGATATATATACAGATGTCACATATTATTCCACATTTTTCAGTGCTTCATCCATGGGCACATGACGGATTCTCCGGAATTCCAGCACTGCTACCACTGCATAGGCCGCGATTCCGATCGCTGTCATTTTCACATAGATCATGGGATCCACCCACATGGTGATCCATCCCGAAATACTGGAAAGCATCATCTCGCGGAACAGCACTTCCATGATCTGCCGTTCAACCGGAAGGCTTAACAGCAGGCAGAACACCACCACAAGTGATGTGGAAAGTATATACAAACGGCTGATCTCACCATTTGTATAGCCCAGGATCTTGGTCATGGAAATCGACTGGGCATTTTTTTCGATGATGACCTTGGAAAGCAGATAGATCACCACCAGGAAAATGATCACAGAAAATCCATACATCATTCCCATCATATCTCCCATGGAGACATCCAGCTGCCTGGATATTTTTGTAAGAGCTTCCAGATCAATGACAGAGCCGATATATTTTGAAGGGATATCCCTGATCTCTGTATCAGAGAAATATCCTCCAAAATAATCATCTCCAAGATCAAACGCCTCATTCAGTTTATCTCTTTCCATAAATACACAAAGGCTTGCCGCATAATCATAGATTCCATCTACTTTAAAGGAATACTCATCCTTCTCGTATTTTTCCTTCAAAGTTATGGTATCGCCCTCCTTGATCCGGAATTTATCTGCATAAGCACTGGAAATATAAACACCCTCTCCCGAAAGATCTGCACGGATATACTTGCTATCCGGCTCCACACCATAGAGAGTGATCTCCTCACTTTTATATTTACCAGGCATGGTATTCAGGGAATATGTAGAAAATTTTTCCGCATCCTTATTATCTGTTCTGGTATCCATATAATATTCCATAAGAGAACTCATGGCATCCGCTTTATTTCCTGAATAGGCACTTGCCGGAACCGAAAGCATGTACTGATATTTCGCCAGCATATTTTCCTGGATCTCAAGCTGATAATGATCCAGCGCAGACGGAAGAAGCATTCCGAAAAACAGCAGCAGATTTGCGAAAACAACTCCCACAAACAGCACCAGATAACTGCTGACATTCTGAAAGATCACCCGGAGGCGAAACCTGGAAAAAATTCCTATCTTCGGGCTTAAATACACTGCACGTTTCTGTTTTTTACCGGAAAAATCCCTTCGCAGGAGCTTCAGAGGCGAAAGCTGCAGGCGGTACCTGAGCACCGCATGATCGATCAGTATCATAATAATGACCGGAACTACGGTTGTCAGAAGAAAGGCATCTGCATTCCATACGGTCACATAAGTCGGCAGACTATAGCTCCCGTAATACATGTCTGCACATACACCCTTAAATACGGTATATCCAAGAATATTTCCGATCAGGGCACCGGCCAGCGTGACCAGAACCGGAAGCGTCATATAATGAAGGATCAGCTCCCGTCTGGTATAACCGGATGCACGTAACGTACCGATAACACCGGCTTCCTTCCGGATCGTATTGCTGATGGTAATTCCAAACACAAAAGCCATGATCACGATCACAATATAAAGAAGCGTGATGACCATTGCCCTGTCTCCGCCCATATCATCACCGGTGAAAATGATCGCCTGGTTAAGATAACGTGGGACAAAGGTTTCCAGAGCTGCCACTTTGCCAATGTCTTCCATGAGATTTTCGGAAACCTTCTTCTCCTCTTTTTCGTTCTTTGGCTGATGATCATATATCCATGCATAATTGTACCGGAGCTTTTCCTGATCCAGGTTTTCAAATTCCTCCGGAGTTACGATCGCCACACCAAACTTTACAGAATCAAACATGGAATCATTATTATTCTGAAACAGGGCACTGTAATCCGAAAGTGCCACCAGACCTGTGATCTTCCAGGATTTTTCACCTCTGATCAGGGTATCTCCTACCTTAAGACTGTTGTTATCCGCATACATACGGTCAATGGCGATCTCACCCTGCCCTGACGGCATTTCTCCCTTCATCAGGCAGACCTTATTCACCTTCTCACGGTTTTTAAAAAAACGCATGGTGCTTCCGTTATCCAGATCTTCTTCTATATAGTAGTTCTCATAAAGCTTAACACCGGCAGCTTCAATATCCTTCCACTGAGAACTGTAAATCTTTTCCGCAGTACGGAAATTTCCGTTTTCGATGTTATATTTATCAAAGCTCCCATTATAAGCCTTCAGCATACTTCCATCGGCTACCAGAAAGCCGGACACAAACCCGATGGTCAGTACCATCAGCAGGAAAACCACCAGATATTTTCCAAATTCCCCCTTCAGTTCCCTGGGGATACGTTTACGTAAAGGATTCTTCATCATGCCCCCTTACCATTCCAAGTCAGCAGCCGGAATCTTCTGCTCATTCTGATAGTTTCTGCGGATCATCCCGTCACGAAGCTTTACCACACGGTCTGCCATATCCTTGATGGCATCGTTATGAGTAACCATGACTATAGTATTTCCGTATTTGTGATTGACTGTTTCGATCAGCTTCAGGATTTCCTTGGAGGTGTTGTAGTCCAGAGCGCCGGTAGGCTCATCACAAAGCAGGATATCCGGATTTTTTACAATGGCACGTCCAATAGCAGTTCTCTGCTGCTGACCTCCCGAAAGCTGGTTCGGAAGCTTCCGCTGATGTTCATAAAGTCCCAGTGTCTCCAGCAGTTCATCCACATCCATCGGTCTGTCACTTAAATAAGCACCAACTTCAATATTCTCCCTCACAGTCAGATTGGGGATCAGATTATACATCTGAAAAATATATCCCAGATGTTTTCTGCGGTAGAGGGAAAGCTTCTTTTCATTCATATCCTCCAGCTGTTCTCCCTGAATGGTAATGCTTCCTGCATCTGCTCCGTCAATGCCGCCAATAATGTTTAGCAGCGTGGATTTCCCGGAACCGGACGGCCCCAGAAGCACACAAAATTCTCCCTTTTCAATCTCAAGATCGATCCCCTTCAGAACATCTACATGGCTCTCTCCTGCCCCGAAGGATTTTTTGATTCCTTTTATCTCCAGAAACATAAACCTCTCCTTCCATTCCTATACATTTCTTCTTTATATATGAATACACATATATGTTAGTCTGGACTTACTCTTTTGTCAAGAAGCAGACTTATTTTCGTATTTTTTCCATATATCTATATGCGCTGTACCGGTCCGGCTCTTGCCAAAAGCCGTCAAAACGTATATAATGTGGGAGTATCTGTATATTTTTAACCAAATAATCTTATTTTTAAAGGAGTGAATATTGAAAGTGGACCCCAGCGACACTTACCAGATAATCATATTACTTATTCTGCTGGCATTGTCAGCCTTTTTCTCATCTAACGAAACCGCGCTGATGTCGGTAAACAAGATCCGTCTCCGCTCTCTTGCAGACGAAGGAAACAAGCGTGCCTCCATGGCTCTCGATATCCTGGAGAACCAGACACCCAAGCTTCTCAGTGCGATTCTCATCGGAAACAACATTGTGAACATTTCGGCTTCTTCCCTTGCAACCACACTTGCATACAGCTTTGGCGGCTATATGGTCAGCATCGTGACGGTGATCCTGACGGTTCTGATCCTGATCTTCGGTGAGATCACCCCCAAGAACTACGCAACCATTAACTCTGAAAAGATCACCCTCCGCTATATCCCGGTCTTTAAATTTCTTATGACCATCATGACACCGGTGATCTTCATCATCAATCTCTTTTCAAGAGGTGTGATGCGCCTGATGCGTGTGGATCCGGATGCAGCCAGCAAGGCCATGACCGAGGAGGAGCTTCGTACTATCGTGGACGTCAGCCATGAAGACGGTGTCATTGAATCCGACGAAAAAGAAATGATCTACAATGTGTTTGATCTTGGAGATGCCACAGCCAAGGATATCATGGTTCCAAGAGTACATGTTACCTTTGCGGATGTGGAATCCACCTATGATGAACTGATCGATATTTTCCGCGAGGATAAGTTCACGCGTCTGCCGGTTTATAAGGACAGCCAGAACAACATTGTGGGAATCATCAACATGAAGGATCTTCTTCTTTACGACAAAAATGAGGAATTTGTTATCGATCATTTCCTCCGGAAGCCGCATTTCACTTACGAAACAAAAAGCATTTCCGATCTTCTTGTGGAAATGAAGGACTCCACCTTCAACATTGCCATTGTACTGGATGAATACGGTGATATGGCCGGACTGATCACACTGGAGGATATCCTGGAGGAGATCGTGGGTGAGATCCATGACGAATACGATGAGAAGGAGGACGAGCTTGTCCAGAAGATTTCCGACCGGGAATATATCATCGAAGGTTCCATGCATCTGGATGACGTAAATGATCATCTGGATACGGAACTGGATTCCGAGGATTATGATTCCCTGGGTGGATTTATCATCGAACATCTGGATCGTCTGCCTGTTGCCGGTGACGAAGTGATCACAGAGGACGGAATCCGTCTGATCGTAGAAAAGCTGGATAAAAACCGTATCGAGAAAGTGCATGTCTACCTTCCGGAAAAAGATCCTGAAACACCGGAAAATACCGAATCCTGAGTAAGCAGGCTCCAGCTCCGTAACAAGAAACAGCTGATGTACCGAAAAAATATTTAATACTTAATATCATTCATATCGGAACTGTTATCGGAATCCCGGCTCCCCCGTTGAGTCATCAGGATTTTTGATTGACAGTTCCGATATTTTATATTATAATGATAGAAAATTTTTACCCATATTTACTAAATGCAATGACAGGGAGTAGTACACAGTCTCCGGATGCACAGAGAGAAGATGGCCGGTGAGAATCTTCGTGACTGAACTGTGGAAGTAGCCCTCGAGCAGTGGACTGAACCATGGATCTTCATGCAATAGGCTTCATCGTCATTCCCACGTTACAGGGAGGCAGTATAATTTTGTACTGGCAGAGAGCAGAGTTTTACCTCTGAAAACAGGTGGTACCGCGGAATCATCCGTCCTGAGCATATTTTATCCGATATGCCGGGACTTTTTTATTGGAAAAATTTCTCGCGGCAGCCCTTATCTGCTTAACTTTTCACATCATCAAAGGAGGGAACCAATTCATGAAACAGATTTCCGGAAACAAATTGCTTGTAAAAGCCTTAAAAGAAGAAGGCGTTGATGTTCTGTTCGGCTATCCTGGTGCCTGCACCATCGATATCAGCGATGAATTATATAAACAGAGCGGCATTGACATCATCCTGCCACGTCACGAGCAGGCCCTTGTACACGAAGCAGATGCCTATGCCAGAACTACCGGAAAGGTTGGCGTATGTCTCGTTACCAGCGGTCCCGGAGCTACCAACCTTGTTACAGGTCTTGCAACTGCCAACTATGACAGCGTTCCGCTTGTATGCTTTACCGGACAGGTTGCCCGTCACCTCATCGGAAACGATGCGTTCCAGGAGGTTGATATTGTCGGAATCACCAGAAGCATCACAAAATACGGTGTTACCGTCCGCAACCGTGAGGATCTTGGACGTATCATCAAGGAAGCCTTCTATATTGCACGCACCGGACGCCCAGGCCCGGTTCTCATCGACCTTCCAAAGGATGTAATGGCCGAGCTGGGAAGTGCTGAGTATCCGAAGACCGTCAATATCCGTGGCTACAAGCCTAACACCAGCGTGCATATCGGACAGCTGAAGCGTGCCCTCAAAATGCTGCAGAAGGCCAAAAAACCTCTGTTTCTTGCTGGCGGCGGTGTGATCATTTCCCGCGCACAGGAGATTTTTACCCAGGTTGTTGAGAAAACTCAGATCCCGGTTGTCACAACCGTCATGGGACGTGGCGCCATTTCCACAAAGAACCCTCTGTTTATCGGAAATCTCGGTATGCACGGCGCTTATGCCGCAAATATGGCCGTGAATGAATGCGATCTTCTGTTTTCCATCGGAACCCGTTTTAACGACCGTATCACAGGCAAGCTCCATGAATTTGCCCCACATGCACAGATCGTCCACATCGATATTGACACCGCTTCCATTTCCAGAAATATCCATGTAGACATCCCCATCGTTGCCGATGCAAAAGAGGCAATAACAAAAATGAATGAATATGTACAGGACTGTAATACCGGCAAATGGCTGAAGCAGATCCAGGAATGGAAGGAAGAGCATCCTCTTACCATGAAAGACCGTGGTATTATGGGCCCGCTGGATATCATCGGCGAGATCAACCGCCAGTTTGACAAGGCCATTCTTGTTACCGATGTAGGTCAGCATCAGATGCTGGTGAGCCAGTATGCGGACATCACCGAGAACCGTCAGCTGATCATGTCCGGCGGACTTGGAACCATGGGTTACGGCCTTCCAGGTGCTATCGGTGCCAAGATCGGTAATCCGGATACACCGGTCATCTCCGTTTCCGGTGACGGCGGCATGCAGATGAACATTCAGGAGCTGGCTACCGCAGTTCTGGAGGAGCTTCCGATCATCTGCTGTATCTTTAATAATGAATATCTCGGAATGGTCCGCCAGTGGCAGAAGCTTTTCTACGGAAAACGTTACGCCATGACAAATCTGAAGGCCGGTGCACTCTCCCGCCGCACAGACGGTCAGGAATATCCGGAATACACACCGGATTTCATCCGTCTCGCAGAGAGCTATGGGGCAAAGGGTATCCGCGTAACTGAGAAGGATCAGATTGCGGCTGCTTTCGAAGAGGCTAAGAAGAATACAAAAACTCCTACGATCATCGAATTTATCATTGATCCGGAGGAAATGGTTTACCCGATGGTCAAGCCGGGCGGCACCCTGGCTGATCTGATCATGGATTGTTAGGAGGAATGAATGATGGATAAAGGAATGAAAAAAAGATGGATCTCTCTCTACGTTGAAAACCAGGTCGGTGTTCTTTCCAAGATTTCCGGTCTTTTCTCCGGAAAGTCCTATAACCTGGACAGTCTTACAGTTGGAACCACGGAGGACCCAACAGTTTCCAGAATGACCATCGCCACAGTCAGCGATGATGAAACCTTTGAGCAGATCAAAAAACAGCTGAACCGTATGATCGAGGTGATCAAGGTTATTGATTTTACAGACGTGTTCGTTCGAATGAAGGAGATCCTTTACATCAAGGTAAAGGGCTGCTCCCCGGAAGATAAAGTAGAACTTTTCCAGATTGCTGAGACTTTCAAGGCACGTGTCATCGACTATGGAAAAGACAGCCTCCTTCTGGAATTCGTCCAGACCGCAACCAAAAATGACGCGGTCATCAAGCTTATCAAAGAAGAGTTCAAGCATATCGAAGTTGTCCGCGGCGGAAGTGTCGGAATTGAATCTATCAGTATGATGGAGAGATAAAAACTGAATAATACCACAAAATGGAATGGCCGTTCCGCAGTAGCGGAACAGGCATTCCATAGTAGATTAGATTTTACCATTCATAACAATTACTGAACATCCATGTCCTCCCATAGGCTGATATGGACCAAAACATACAAATACTTTCTTCCCCCACACTTTACTTGACAAACTCTGTTTTCTATGATTCTTAAATATATGCACATCTTATTTGCCCTTATCTTAATGGACAATCTGATTTCTTCACTTTGTTTGCAAGTTTCAACAACCCGTTATTTTTACAATAAAACTGCAAATCTCTTACGGTTTGTTTTGATGTAGGTCCAATAACGATAGAGTCGAATAAATCTTCAAAGTCTATTCCTTCTTTTTCACACAATTCTGTTAAATTCAAAATATAGACCTGTCTAATAGTATTAAGTATTTTACATTGAAGATGCTTATCATTTTCATTAACCAAAAGTGGAGAAATCCTTATTTCTTGCTCCGTTGAAAAACTTTCATGCTTATGAAGCATTGCACATAACAACAAATTATCAATCAAACCGTTTAAATTCGAAAAATCGTCCATCTTATCATATTGAATGTAATCTTGTAACAGTTCTTTCATTTTATGTTGCTTGGCACAATAACCATAATATTCTTCATTCATAATGATCTGATTGTAAAAAATAAGCTTAAATAACGTTGCTGTATTAAATACAATCGCTACTCCTTGTCCACCACATGCATACCTATCCCATTGTGCTGCATCATTACGTGCTTTGGATACGCAAAATATATATGGATATTCTTTTTGCAATCTATCTTTGATTTGCCCAAAAACATCATTGGCTTTTTCCTTATTAGCTGAATCAATGCATGCATATACCTCTTTTTCCAGATCGTTTATAAACCCTATTAATTCTTCTCGATCATTCATATGTTCTGCACTGCCAAACCAAATCTCTTTTTCGCCAATAATCCCACATAATGCATTTATATCTGTATAATGCCATAGTGTTTTTCCATACTTTTTTACCGCCCTTTTCACTCGTTCTTCCCTATAGTCATCTCTTCCCATAGAATTTTTTGCCTTGTAATTTACTACTTTTGTATCAAACAATGGATTGAGCTGTTCATCCTCATATCGATCTTGTAAATCCATTTCATGGTCGTACACATCAAGCATGATGGTCGGTTCAAGTGAAAGGTCTTTACCGACCTCTAGTTTATGATGAACGATGCACTTCTTCTCATCGTCCCAGCGTTCGTAGCAGTAATATTTTCCATCTGCTGTAAAATAACAGCCACGGTTAGGATTAAACCCTCTCTTGCGCTTCTTTGTTTCATTGTTCTTCATTGCAGTGTCCTTTCCGTCCGAGTGGAGGACGGTGGGACACAAAAAGAGCCTGTGGTTAAAGATGAACCACAGGCTCTGATTTGCCGAAATAGGCGCACAAAAGCAACGGTGGGTGCATCTTCGCTTCAAACACAGCTTTTATTGCTGTGTTTGGAACTCTTATGCATCCCATCGTCCTAATAGCGCTATTCGGACTAAATGAGATTTGTTTTATTGATTACATTTGAAAGTTACCATATTTGTTTTTTTTGCCCGTTGTAGAAAGTTCTACGGAAAAATGATGTAAAAAAGGCTCTGCGAAATCTAATTACTCCGCAAAGCCCTATAAATTGGCATTAGACTGTTGAAGAAAGTTCTACAAAAAAATTTTCAATTTAAAAAATAGACTGGATTTCTCCAGTCTACTTTTGTTCTTATCTATTATCATTATCTGATGGGTGGTTGATGTATTAAATGTTCATAATGAATCGCTACCAGTTCTGCATAAGTATCAGAATAATCCTCTGCCCAATACAGATGCAGTATTTGGTCATATATGGTATTCTCTTCACCCTTAGCTCCCGGAATCGTCAAGTCCAACGGTCTCCCCGCTAACTGCAACAATCTATTACTTAATCTGAACGGAATATGAATTCCCAAACAACAGGAAACGACATTCTCTTTTGTGAGATTCTTTCCTTTCTTCATATTGCTGACAGTCGTATTATCAAGTCCAGTTACCGACTTAATCGTCCGGAACGATACATTACAAATCTTCTTATCCATCAACGCCGCAAGTGCTTCTCCGAATTCCATGCCATTAATCGCAGCAAGCATCTCTCGCGCAATCTCGTTCACAAGACCAAGGCTCAATTTCTCATCATCCGACAATGCCGAAAGCTCATCATAATAATTGAAGGTCTTGCTTGCCATAGAGCTCGGAAGGGTAATGTAGTGGAGCTCACCCGTCTCTTTATCCATTACAAACTGCAGGAAGCATTCTTCCTCATGTGCTTTGGCATATTCCGTAAAAAACAGTTTTCCCCTATCATCTCGTTCCAGATATTTCTTATTATAAACACAGAGCTTATTATCCACATATGCGAAACAATCGGTATCAACCATGCAGGCAAGGGCCTTACTCTCTGAATACCATTCTTTGAGCTTTGCTTTTTTGACGGATGTTGTGATAGTTTTCCCTTCCATCACTTCATCTGTCAGCACAACTCCCACCGGTTTCGAATTACTGTCGGTTTCCATAGATACCGTTTCGACTTTCGTCTTATGCTTCCTGTCAAATTCATTCTCAGGATATGGATCCTGCCCGCCCGAAAGGAGAAAATACCGCAGATAAGCATCCACTAACATTGCAAGCCTTGACTGGCGGAAATTCTGGTGCTCCACAACAGTAAAAAATTCTGTTGCCTTACTATTATCCACGCTCGCCTTCAGTTCATCAAATTTACCATGTGCCTCTATGGTTTCCTTCGTAACTTTCTTTGCCAGCATTTCGCGCAAGAGCCTCTCATAGCATCCCAGTCTGCGAACCACCCGCTTGATCCTTGCGTTTTCGACCCCCTTCATCAGGTCAGATATATACTCTCGGAAAGATTTACCCGGAATGATTCTTGCATTACCGGCTTGCACATCATGAAGGAAAACCTTTGCATACTTTTGTTCCTCTGCTGACAACATGGAAAATGACTTATGCAAATCAGTCAACGTCTTGTCCAGCGTTTCTTGATCATACTCGCCCTGAATCAGCTTGAGGAACTTTTCAAAACGAGTATTCATATACTCGGCGTCAATCTTTGTCGTGTCATACTCCGTGATATGAATTTTCACATCATACGGAACATCCCCGCCGTGACCTCCGCCACCACCTCCTGCCATCTCCTTATATCTTGCTAATAGGATCAGATATGTTATTTCATCGAATAGCATCTCGATGTCCGTTCCGTCTTCAGCAGAATACACACGCTGTTTCCAGTTGAAGCCCTGTATCTTGGCCGCCTGAAGATAGGTGTCAAATTGATTGAATGCCTTAGCAAACTTCCGTTTCTCGGACTGTTCCTCAGGCAGCTTCTCAAAATCTTTAATGACGGCAGAATCAAATATTTCCTTAATCTCTTCAAATGTCCTATTAAGATTACGCAGATTCCTCGGCAACTTGTCCACGAACAATCCCATAGGAATATTGCCGGAATAAGCCTCTACCGCTGCTTCGATGTTTTTCTCCATCGTATTCGGTCTTCGATAATATTTTATGATACCAAAAGGCTTCTCCGATTCATTGAACAGTCGGTTGGTTCTCGAAAATGCCTGAATCAGATTCTCATACTCCATCACCTTATCCAGATAAAGAGTGTTCACCCATTTTGAATCAAATCCGGTAAGCATCTGATTTACAACAATCAGAATATCTATTTGCTGATCCGGTTCCAATCTTTCATACGGCTTCTTATGTGCAAGCCGCAGGCTCACATCTTTCCTGAACTTGTCATACGTCGGTATTGTAAATGTCTGCCCCAGCCGATCCCGATAATCTTCCAACATCTCCACGATACCGTCTTCCTTATCCAGAGAGCCGGTGCCGCTCTCATTATCAATCGTAGGATCAAACATTGCCGTTATCATCCGATCCGGCATTTCCTTTTTCATCAGCCTCCAATACCGTACCGCTTCAGGGATACTGGATGTAGCAAATATCGCATGGAACTTACCACCACGGCTGTATATAAGCCACTTCTTCTTAATATCCGAAATAACTCCCATTATGTACTCATCCGTCTGGTACTGCTCATTCGGAATGAAATCTTCAATGCCCTTTACCCACTTATCGCCAACCTTCTTCCCGTACATTTTTACCTGGGAAGAGTCCATCCATTTGTAGAAGACCTTCTTTTTCTTTTCGTCCTTCATAACGTCTTCTACCGTTTCGGCCTTGGCTTTTTCCAAGGCTACCTTCTGACGGAGCTCATCATCGTCATATATCTTGACCATATAAGGATCAAAGCCAAGGACATTCTTATCCCGAATGCCATCCGCAAGTGTATATCTGTGGATTTCACTACCGAAAATAGTTGTGGTCGTGCTGTCCTTTTTAATATTAACGTCCTGGATCGGCGTACCGGTAAATCCGAAAATAATAGCATGCTTGAAGGTATCTTTTATAGTCGTTAACATATCACCGAAAGTAGATCTGTGGCATTCGTCGATTATTATGACCAGCCTCTTAGACCTAATCTTTTTAAGGTCAGCATCCTTCAACCCTGCCATATCCTCTGAAATATTGCTGAGTTTCTGGATGGATGTAACGATGAGCGTATTATCCTGATCATCACTTTTCAGCTTCGATATCAGAATGTCTGTATTCTCCGTAGCTTGTACGCTCTCCGTTTCTGTAGCAAATGACCTGTACTCTTTGAGCGACTGGATACCCAGTTCTTTTCTGTCCACAAGAAATATAACCTTATCCGCATCATGCGAACTTGCAATCAGCTGAGCGGACTTGAAACTCGTCATCGTTTTGCCGCTGCCCGTTGTATGCCAGACATGTCCGCCCCTTTGAGTCTCAGGCGTATCTTCTTTCCAGTTCCTCTTTGTTACCCGATCGGCAATGCCGATTGCAGCATAATACTGATAACTTCTCATTACCTTAAGCAGGTTGTCATCTGTATCAGCAATCGTATAGAATCCGATCAACATATGAGCCATAGGAATATTTAGAAGTCCTGCCATAACCTTATCCCACTCATTGATAGGCACATTGTCAAAGTCCGCCCAATGGAAAAAGAACGCCGAATTGAAAACACCATCCTCTCCCGGATTTGCAAAATAGACCGCTTCCTCAGGCTCCATTGCGACGAATACCTGTATCAGAGAAAAGATCCCCCGGAACACACCCTCATGCGAATACTTTATAATTTGGTTATATGCATCGCTTACCGGAATGTCGCTTCTCTTAAGCTCGATATGGATGACAGGCATACCATTGATCAGGAGCATCAGATCCCCTCTTCTGTCATTCAGAATAGGCGATTTCGTATTGAAATGCGGCTGTTGTACAATCTGATATCTGCTTTCACCATATGCGATTTCTTGACGGTCATAAATCTTCAGACTGACTTCTTTTCCAAAGTGCAGTTCATCATCCGGATTGTCTCTGGTAATAGATACACTCCGACCGTTGATAAAGCTGTTCAGCTTCAGTGGTGTCCGCAGATTGATGATCTGTTCCATGATCTGCTGCATCTCGCCATCCGTCAGCGGACACTCATTCAGACAGTTTCTCTGTCTGTTGTTATTGAACAGAATATCCGCCCAATTTTTAAGTAGATCTGCTTCCGATGGATGACGGAGCACCTCTGACTCCCATCCACGCTCTACTAAGACGCCTATGACGGCTTCTTCAAAATCGCTCTCTTTATCAAAGATCACGTCCGACACCTCCCTTTATACAAACATTTTCTCCATGCACGCACTCTTTATATGCTTTATCTTCTCCAGCTCTTCCTTCTCAATTTCGATAAGCCGATCCATCTGACGGAAATATTCACCAATTTGCTGCTGTTCCTCTATTGTCGGCGCAATATAAGCACTCATTTCCAGGAATGCCTTCGGCTTCAATGTCCTAAGCTTCTTGACCGTACCCTCCATACTCCGTGAAATTTCCTTGATAAAGCGCGGATGTCTTACGATACACTCCATAAAGGTTGAATCCTGATCAGTGCAAAAAATCTTGTATATCGGAGATACACATCCCTTGCCCAGAGCATTCCGATGAATCGCACCATATATTACATTCGCCGGATTATAGATAATATCATCATACTCCGTCTTCAGGTACTTTTTATTTTTCTTATCCAAAATCAGAAAATCGCGTTGATTTGTTTTTCTATCTTCCGGTCGTATTACACCTTCCTCAATAGTAAATGAAAGCTGTGGATATTCTTCCGAAATTGTATCTATACAATGACGTTCCCAGAATATTTCTGAAAAATGGCAGTGTCGCCATGGTTTTTTATAACCCATAAATCGCACAGAAGGCACATTCTCATTTCCTTGAGGAAACATTTTATCGAGCATAGCCTTCCTTAAGCTCAGTAATCTTTCGATTTCACGCTTATGATTAACAACAAGCCGATCTAAGTTTTCAAAAAAATCCCCTATTTCAGTCTGTTCATCTACGTTTGGGACAAGAATATTCTGAGCCAAGAACTCTAGAACAACAAGTTCGTTCATCATTGTTCCAGCCTTGGTTGAATTTATTAGGATTTTTCGCATTATTGGTTCATAGTGGATATAGTTTTTCCAGAACGAAACCGGTATAGGCGAAATTGGTCTTAAAGCAGTAAATCTTGGAGACATTATTCCAGTCCCTATATCATTTGCCACAAATCTCCCAAAACGAAATTCCTTGTTCGTATGCCCTTCAAATGCAATATCTCCTTCTCGCAAGACTTTGTAATTTGATAAGGATTTTTCTGAAGCCCCGTTTCCCTCATCCTTAAAAGACATAGAGGCAATAGAAATTGTCCTATCAAATCCAATCAAATCAACATTTCTTTCGTTATTATTTTCATATAAAGAGCCAAGTTTTTTGTATTCCCAGTTTCCTGTAAAACCATCCAGCCTTATTTCTGGTATTTTTTTATCGTCACTCATTATAATTGCCCCCCTAAGATAGCATTGAATTCTTGGAGACCTTCTGCATCAGCTACCCTCTCTGCCTTAAGCATATTAACCATATCAATTAAACAACTCTTTGTACTAATCTTTTCAGTCTGCAGTTCATGAAAAGTAGTGGCATACTTCTTAGCTATATACTCCATTGACGAAATGACTTCAAAAACAATATTAGAAGAAAGCATTTTCAGATTACATATCAATGGTTCAATCCACTTTTGCTCCACAATTTGCAAAGCCTCTTTCTCAGAAAGGCCTTCGATAGTCTCTTTTGTCTTTATATGAAGTGCTTCCCTCTTCTGCTTCAAATCTTTTTTGGTGGCGCTTTCTTCATCAGATAAGCGCAGAGCAGATAATAACTTCCCCTCATACGAATCTTCTGGGAACTCATACTCCATCTTTAGTTGCTGTATTCGACTTGTTAATGACGGCTTCTTGCAAGATCCGTCCTTGTTCTTTTCGATTTTATCCCAGTCCGCATCCATACAGGTTTTGATAAATGCCAGTTGCTCTTTTTTCGGCATGGTCATATACTTGTTCAGAGCGTTAATCTCCTCGCTCTCCACGCCCTGCAATATTTCATCACAGGTCGCTTTCAGTTCCTTGGAAACAAACGCATCATTACTATCATTTAAGAAGCTACCCTGTTTTTCATCCTCATCAAGGGAATCAATAATCTCCGTATACTCCCCAGCAATCTCTGACAAGCGTTCTTCCAAAACTTGTATTGCTTCAACCTCATCTGGCATGAGCATTTCTTGTACAAGTTCAAATGGTAAGATATGCCCCTTCCATCCATCCTGTACTTCCGTCACTTCATCATCGTCATCATTTTTGTTGTTTTTCTTAATGACCATATTGGGATCTACTTGAGTAATAACCTCGAATCCTTCCGTCTGAAGCATCTCAATATCTGCAGATATGATCTCCCAGTATTCAGCAAAAACCTGATAAGCTGCATATCTGTCCGCTAACTTGATGGGATCTATTCTTCGGAAAATATCCTCTGTAATCTTCTCTTTTTCCTTATCTGCGACCACATCCAGCACACCATCTACTAGATCTTCCTGAAGCGTCTCGTAAAAGCCATCGAATGCTTCGATAAATGCGACTCTGTATGCTTCAACTGACTCAAAGGAATCTATCGTGCCATTGATATCCTCTGTTCTTGGCTGAAGGTATCCCTGAGAAGCCTCCTTAAACAGTGCTTCTCTAAGCCCCGGAAACGCATCCCAGTAATCATCAAATTCATCAACTTCACTTACGGGAATACCGCCAAACATTGTCGCACGGATATCCCATTTTTCCGGGTCATCTGTGGAATCTACATATCTCGGAATGTTCAAATTATATTCATTCTCCCTGATCGTTTCCTTAGACACCAAAACCGAATACTTCTCTATAGCTGATCGGTTTTTAACTGCATCCACGATTTTCTTTATATCACACGCTCTCAATTTGTTATTTTTTGTTGCCTTTATAAAACCCTTGGACGCATCAATGATAAGAACATCCGAAGTGGGTCTATTCTTCTTCAGAACCATAATGATTGTCGCAATATTTGTTCCGAAAAAGATATTCTCCGGCAAACCGATAATTGCATCAATACGGTTTTTCTCAATCAGGTTCTCACGGATTTTTGCCTCTTCACCACCACGAAAAAGCACACCGTGAGGAAGGACTATGGTCATGATACCGTCATCTTCTAGGTGATAGAGATCATGGAGCAAGAATGCAAAATCCGCCTTGGCCTTTGGCGCAACGCCAAAATCCTTATATCTTGGATCGAACTCTTTGTCCTTCGGATCCCACTTCTGGGAATAAGGCGGATTGCTGACCACAGCATCCACCCTCACAAGCTCATAAGTAGTCTCTTTCTTGTTCTCTTCAAAGAAAGGCCAGTCGTCTTCCAGCGTATCTCCGTTTCTCACATTGATATTGGCAGGCTTGATTCCTCTCATGACCAAATTCATTCTGGTCAAGTTGAATGTATTCTCTTTCAGTTCCTGCGCATAATAATCAATCTTTCCATCACCGCTAATATATTTTGCCGCTGATCTGCCGATGTTTATTAGCAGCGACCCCGAACCGGATGTAGGATCATATATTTTGATCTGTTTCCTGTCCTTAAGATGCTCCGCTACGATCTCGGACATCAGCACAGATACCTCATGTGGTGTATAGAACTCACCAGCCTTCTTTCCGGCATTTGCCGCAAAGTTGCTGATCAGATATTCATAGATGAAGCCAAGGACATCGTAATCCTGCTTGCCGTCCATTGGAATCTTCTTGATCAGCTTCAGAAGCTTCTTCACTGCCTTAGTCTGCGAACCGGAAGTCTCTCCCAGTTTCGATAACCCCGTCTGAAGGGTATTGAAGATTTTCTCAAATACCTTCTTGTAAACCTCATCGATATTTTGATCGAAGTCGGACAGTGCATCCCTGACATCCTTCACATCAAAATCATTTCCCTTTACCAACCATGTTGAGAACAAATTGTCATAGGCAATGAAATACCCAAGTGTCTCCCGCACGTGCTTCGCATACTTGACGTCCTTTTCGTCAACCTTCTTGATTTCATCTTCACTGAGTTTTTCCTTTTGAAACAGATTCAGCTCACACTCCGACAAATATTTGTAGAAGATGAATCCAAGGATGAAATCCTTATACTCATTAGCCTCTATCTTTGACCGCATCTGATTAGCTGATTCCCAAATCGTTGATGCAAGTTGATGTTTATTCATTATGTTTTCCTCCTGTAGTGCCTATATTTTATAAGTATTATTTATCGGCAGCTCTACCACTACGTGCCCATTCCTCAAGTTCTGAATACTTAAATTTCCACGCCTTGCCGATCTTCATTCTTGGAATATCTTTACCCTTACGAATCCAGTCGCGAATTGTTGCTGGCTTAACACCCAGGAATTCTGCTGCTTCTTTTGTACCTACCCAGTTTTCTCCCACATCCAGTCCGCATTTCTGCTTAATCCGTGCAATATACAGCGAAGAAACCTTAAATCCAGTCTGTTCCAACACATATGCCTTTATCTGCTCATAAGTTGCTTTTCCCTTAAATTCAGCTAGATCCATATCCTCCAACGAGAAATCAACCTTCACTTTCCTGCTGTCGACCATTCCCTTGGAAAGTAAGACAACCGTCTCGACTGTGTTTTCGTTGAGCAACCAAATTGCTTCGCCTTCAAAACCTTCATAATACACTGGAAATGCCAGACCACTAATTCCGATGACGCTCTCACTGTTTTTTATCTGTTTTCTTCTCCAATATTTTTATTGAATTCAGGTAGTCTTCTTCCACCGAGCTGAGTGTTCGCTCTTTATATTTTTTATATTCACCCGTTGCTTTATCAACAGCCTGTTTGTGTGATACACTTCCATTCCCCTGCAAAAGCTGTTCACCGCTCATTGTTAGAATCCGATCCAGATGCTCTGCCCAGTCCCTCATTGTCATAGCCTGTTCCCGTTCTGCCTGACGTTCTGCAAAATCAAGATATCCCGATACCAGCTGTCCCATTGCACGTAATTCTTTTTCAGATAAATAATTCTTTGCAACTACAGCTTCTTTTAATGTTGGTTGATTTCCTTTAAAAGTAGTAAGTCCCATAAATTCTTTTTCTGCATCTGCTCTGTTATAGATTACTTCTGCTGCAGTTTGTCCATGAATTGCGTAGTGAATTTTGTTTTGCACTTTTTTGAAAAATACAATGGATATTTCCGCTTTCGGATCATAATCTATGCTCGTTGCATAAATTTCCAGAACCTGACGATAAAAAACTTTCTCGGATGCACGAATATCACGGATTCTCTCCAACAATTCCTTGAAATATCCACCGCCACCTAGATTTTTCAAACGATCATCATCTAAAGCAAAACCTTTTCTCATGTATTCTTTTAAAATCCCAGTTGCCCAAATTCTGAACTGTGTTCCCCGTTTTGATTTTACACGATAGCCAACAGAAATAACAACATCAAGATTGTAATAGTCTACATTGTAAACTTTTCCATCAGAAGCAGTTGTTGCAAATTTTGCAACAACTGAATCCCGCTGTAATTCACCTTCTATAAATATATTTTTAATATGTCTGGAAATGGTTGATTTATCTCTCTGAAACAATTCTGCCATCTGATCAATGGACAACCAGACGGTATCACCATCAAAAGTAGTTTCAACTTTCGTCAGACCATCCTCTGTCGTATAAATAATCATATCTGCTTTTTCTTTGTCCATAAATTAATTTTCCTCCAAAATCAGATACATTATCAATGTGAACAATTTAAAGAATAGAAATTCAACACAGCCACTATGACAAAATCATTATTCTGCATCTTTACCATTTATAATACGGTAGTAATCATCCATATCCACGCTGAGTTTTACCGTGGTATCTGTTTTTCGGTTGCTCAAGAGGCACACGGTCTCCACATGCGTACAAATTCAAATTATATCCCCACAAAACTATGGATATCTGGACAATATTTTTACAGTACTAATACCGTTCGTGCAACCTTTTCCCACAAAATCATGGATGGTACTAATTTTGCACCATACTAATTGTGCAACAGCCTATGGCACAATTACTTTTTTTCATTACTTCAGTATCATTATCTTCTTCCATCTTTTCCGCTTCTAACGATTGATACTCCTGTTTCAATCCTCGTAATAATTCTTCCTCACTCGACAAGTACAGCTTATAATTTGACACAAAAATCTGCGTCTTATCAAGAGGCTAGTGCTACCGCTTATTGAGAATAATTTCTTGCTTATTAACAAATAACCGAGCATTTATATTCCAACTGTCTTGATAACCTCCAACAATAATTAATATAGGTTCTGGACATTTTAGTTTTTGGTCTTGAGATAAAACTATCATTTGATTTTTATCAATATTACTTGGTGCCGACGATACATTTGGATGATAGTGCCACTCTCCTAAATAATACTGGCCTTGGTCCCATGCCAAGTCTAAAATTCTTTTCAATCCATCTATACCCCTATAAAAAGTACACTTTGAATGTCTAGAATTTTTGGGTGGTGGTGTTATTTGCAAAATGTTGGCTATTGCTTGGTTGGAAGAATAATTTCCAATTAAAATGCCCCCTGTTTCATAAGGATTAGAAATAGCACAATAATAAAGCATTTGTTCATAAGCCTTTGTGTCGAACTTTACACTATATGATTGATTCTTATCTTGAAAAAGCAAATTATCCATTCTCTCTTTTCTCCACCACCTCATAGCTTTCAAATATCCCATCGCTCTCTTTTTGCTCGTAAATGAGTGAAAGCGTCTTTTGAGATTTTGATATAATGTAATTTTCAATTACCTTCACGGAAGTTGCAGCAGCAATCCAAATATCATCACTTCTTCCAGGAAAAGTCGGATGCCAGCAACCAATTCCATTCCTTGGCAAGTCGTAATCATCATATAAGACTTTTTCTGCCTGTAGGTACGGGGAAATCAAATTATAAAAAGCATTAAAATTAAAAGTGTTACCATTCATCAGTGTAACATATAATCGTTTTGCACCCAATCCAACAGAGACTGAAGCTATAATATGGGTTCTCTTAAAATTAGTTCTTTGAAGAATATCAAGTACATTATTTTCCCCAGTACAATCAACAATAACATCATATCTATCCAAATCAATATTTGTTTTAAAAGAGTCATCATTTGAAAGAGTATCATTTATAACTTTAACATTTGCGTGTGGATTTAGGGAGTTAAGATAATTACATACCGATAATTCTTTAAATTCACCAATATTATTTAGATTTAAGATATGGCGGGATAAGTTCCCGACTTCAAATATATCTGAATCTGCAATAGTAATATTATACACTCCTGCTCTTACAAATATTTCTGCGATTGATGCTCCAATGCAACCTGCTCCAATGAGCAATATTCTTTTTCTTAGTAACAGGTCGCTCATTTTACCTCGTTGAGATATTTCGTGTTGGTTCCAATTTTCTGAAACAATCCAATCCAATTTTGCATTTTTAGTGAATACCTCACATCTATCACGCATCCACCATCCCTGTTGATTATTTCTGAATCCTTTTGCTGTCCTTTTGCCATATGATACAGTCGGTAAATACAGAGCTTTCCAAGAAATTATCTCGGGGTCTCCACCAAAAATTCGGGGAACAGGGAAACCAATTAAAAGCAAATGCCGTTTTCCGTCCCGAATTTTTGAGACAATATTTTGAAGGATACACTTTATATTAATATGTTGTTTTTCACAGGCAACTAACAATTCGCCAAATGTTTCTGGTGCTTGCCACTCATTAACAACTGGGATCTGATTCATAAGTATCCACGGGGCAATGATTGGAGGTGATATAGTTGTTTTTGAAAGATATTTTCCCCATTCTGTATAATGCTGGATGTTGTTACTTAGCGATTTAAACACCTTAACATAGTATACAAATGGTTTACTTTTATACACATCTAATTCTGCTATTCCATACCGACATTCGACACTCTCCCATTGCATGAAGGTAACCACATCTTCCGAGAAAGCAAACTGCATTTCTAAAATATTGCTCATAGAAAATTCGGGCAGTTCAAATGGCTCGCTTTCTGTAACTAATTTTTCTTTTGCCGCTAGCTCTAGCCAACAAATTGCTCGTTTTGCATGATACAACAAGCGTTCATCTACACTATATGGTTCCGATTGATAATTAGGTATTGTATTCACCTCAAGGCATAATACTCCTTTTCTCCACAATCCGTTTCTTTCAATTTTGGAGTTGTTAGCTTGATGATACAATGTAACCTTTATACTGTTTTCGACGTCTGGATATACTTTAATTTTTCCCTTTGGGTATTCGGATCCAACAACGAAAAACCATTGAGATTTCTGGGGGAAATATGGTGTTTCACATTCAATCACAATACTTAAGTGTAAATACCAAACATTTAATTCATTATCAAATTGCCACTCATCCATTATCTCAACTTGAGATAATGAATCTAAAGCCCTTCGAGCCTGATTTAATTTATCAAGGATTTGTTTTGACTCCATCTATGCAAATCTTCCTTCTGGAATGGCTGCCGATTTTTCAGTACGGGTTGTAAATCCCGTTGAAGAATTAGATTTTGATGGCTTTGGAGCTGGTGGAAATTCATTACCAAATAGCTCTCTCCATTTGCAAACACTATCATATAATTCTTCACAATCAAAAGCTTCACGAGCTATTTTAGCAGCATCACAAACCGTATCGTAGAAATCAGAATATTCTTCATCTGTAATTCGTGCAAAAACATCATGTTCAGGAACGCCTCTATCAGCTAAAAAAGGTTTATTAGTGTATTGGGAAACGATATTTTCAAGAGTTAATACAACACCTTCGGCAACACTTTTAATATCATCTGGACAACAATCACCAATAAAATGTTCCAACGGATAACTCTTGGGATGTTTCATATCTGGATATTGTGTTTTGCGCCACCACTTCAATGCCTTAACAACATTTATATAGTGGGTATTGCAATTCTTGTTTTTTTCAACCGTCCATCGAATTTGCTCAAGTGGATGTGTTTTATCCCATTTTTCCGCTTCACGGTCAGGAATTAGCAACGGTTCGGATTTCCATTGAGGTTCGTTATCTGATTTATAAAATATGTTATATGCACTTTTAAGTAAGTCATTATTGAACGATTTTGTAAGTAACTTTTGTTGGAAATCTTCAATTGTATATTCCGAAATAATCGCCTCATCTTGAAGTACTCTTGTTTCGCTTTCACCAGGTGCAGAAGTAGGTACGATATCCAAATCAACATAACTTAAACTTATACCAATTGACCTGCCTTGAATTCTATATTTGTCTTTATAATGTTTTTCTAAAAATGGAACAAATAAATCCAAAGCCTCCTCTGGTGTAAACTCTTCAGAGTCTAATTTCGTTACAACAATTACATCGACATCTGATTTATTGCCGTTTTTGGGTTTTACTGCTGTGGAACGTCGGTAACTTCCCTGTAAGAAAGTACTAATAATAATCTTTGATAATGTTTCATCTTCCTCTAATCTCCTTCTTAATGTCGTATGCCCTGTTTTCAAATCCTTCACTTGATTGTCAGACAAACGAATATTAGATAGAAAATCTTTAAAATATGACGGTACAGTAGACATAAATAATCCTCCCTATATAGTCAAGTCTTTTTTCCTTGAAAATCAAGGATTTTTTAGTGTTTCATCAATAAATATCTCAGAAGAAGGAGCCATAGGAATGGACATTTCTCTGTATCTGGTACGAAAATAGTGGATTTTGGGTGCACGAAGTAAAACGTCTTCTTATTTCGTTTTACATGGCCTTGTGTGTACCCATCCATCTACGGCAGCGAACCTCCCATGTCTACCAGGATCATCAGTCTATGCCGAGTCCTAACTTCTCTCGTCCCGCCTGTCCATAACCAGGGTGTCAGCTCAGCTCCTTTACAGGGTCATGCCCTCTGGAATATATTCCTGCCGACTACTGGCTCATTCTTTGTTTGTTGTATTACTGACTTCTTTCCTGTAACAGCACCTTCCGGTGGACGTTTTCCTGTTACATTCCATTTACTTCTTAATTACAGCTATCATGGCTGGTCTCAGCCTTCCACTTCCCTCTCTGAAGGGCTCAGACCGGCCATGATACACTGTTTCTTTCTCTTTATGCCGCTGGCTGTATTTCTGGTCTTACGATGTCATTCAGCATCTTCTGACCATCATAATCCACACCTTTGGTTAGTATCGTATAAAATATCCGGATCAGCTTACATGCCACCGTTATCACTGACTGCATCTTTTTCAGTGGATTTTTCTCCCTTGTCCGGTAATAACTATGGATCTCTTTAAACTCCTTGTTTTTTCCGATCACGGATATCGCAGCTTCATATAATGCATATCTCAAACGCTTTCTTCCTCTGTGACTGATCCGGCTTTCTCCGTTGTGTTTCCCAGAGCTGTCCGCAACAATCGCATAACCGGCAAGCTTCTGCACCTGTTTCGGATTATCAAAACGTCCAATGTCTCCTACTTCTGCAATAAAGCAGCTCACCGTCTTTATCCCTATCCCATTGATCTCCATCAGCTTATCTATATAGGGAATTTCAGAAAGCGTTTTCTCTATCTCTTCCATAAGTTCATCCATCCGTTTCTTATATCCTTCGTAATCTTCCAGCAGGTTTCGGATCTCTTTTCTGGCACTTCTTGGTGCTTCCGTATTTCCAATGCTGTGCTCCGCTGCTGTTACCAGGGTCGTTGCCCTCTTAATCCCAGCGCCTTTCAGCCTTGCATCTCTCCATATTTTGTTTACACCTTCCACTCCAAGTTCCCTGATATCACAGGGCAGCGGTGCCTGTTTGATTACCATCAGTCCGCTTACTGCATCCGGATTCCTGTAAACGTTTTTGATCTCCGGAAAATAAATGCTGAACCAGCGGGCCATCCTGTTTTTGATCCTTGTGATTTCTTCCTGTGTCTGAATTCGAAGGTTAGACAGATTTCTGATCTCTGCATAGATCCCGGTTGGAATATATGGATATGAGAATCTTCCTTCATTTACCAGACTTGCAATTGTTTTTGGATCTTTACGGTCATTTTTACTTGGATTATTGTCATCCAGCTCTTTGGATTTCTTGACATGATGCGGATTCACATGTACCGGCTTCATTCCCTGTTCCTGCAGGTACGCTCCAAGGTTCAGCCAGTAGTGACCTGTTGGCTCCATTCCTGGAATAATAACTTCCATTCCATGTTTCTCTGCTATATCGTTCATCCATTTTTTGAATGCTGCAAATCCAGTTTCATCGTTACTGAAAGCAAACGGTTTCTTTGAGTACTCATAATTGCGCCAGTTAAAAGCCCTTGCATAATGGGTTTCACTTCCCACATCAATACCAATGATTAAAGTTTTTTCCGTAATAGATGCAATTTTTGCATTCTGTGTGTTATAATTCATTTCAAGTACCTCACTGTTTAATAAGATTTTTACTAACCGTGCAAAGTCAGTAATCTTATTTTACTCTGAGGTATTTTTTTCTCAACCTTCTTTCTCGGAATTCCCTATATTTGAATTATACAAGAAGCTCCCTTAATTAGTAAAACTTATTGATTGTGAATACGTACAAGAATGCCTTTGCTCAAAATCATATTCATATAGAATACATTTGCCAAATCCAACTGAATTTTGACCTAAGAAAAACATAAATGCATTTGGAGCAGCAGCAAAAATATGTAGTGTTGCACGCCGTTCCACAGTGCTTCTTCTGCCAATAGCGTTATAAACTGAATTTGCTAAAGCAGTTGCATGTGTTCCATCTTCTATCGAAAAATTTGTAGCACCAACATCGCTTGGCGTACAATTAATGATACATCCAATTGATAGATTGTTTTCTTTTATGAATTTTACCACGTCATTGTAAATGTTACGAGTGACATTTAATACTAATGCAGAATCATATTGATTCTCATTAAACTTTTCGTGGGAAATATCCCAATTAGTATAGTTCCTTTTAGATGACAGTTTCACATCCCATAATACAGTGCCATTGGTCGACGATTTTTGTATCGGAAATACGTTGATACCTGATTTGCTATCAAGAATTCTTCCTGCTGCAAAGGCTATAGACGCATGTGTATCTAAAAATATTTGATATGCATACTTGTTGCTTGTATTTGTGAGCAAAAATTCCTCCAAATTTCTATAAATATCTTTGTTCCAATCGTATTCACCCTTTATATTGCGACCATCAAACTTATTAATGAATGATAAACAACTCTCTGTGTCTTTTTCCAAGTTTTCTGCTCCACGGGTAAAGCTTTTCACACCAATAGATATTCTTTTAGGGGAATACTTATCGGCAACAAGAAAAATGCGTTTTTCCATTTCTCCATCAAAGTCTTTTCTATCAATACCTTTACCATGTGTTGAAGAAATCATCTGATCATTTACAGTCGCTGAAGCAATAAACCTAATTTGGTCAAACGTCATCATTTGATTGCTATCTGAAATATACTGATGCAACGAATCTCTTACAATTTTTTCTAAAACTTCTATTTCAAACGGCAAAATAAAAAACCGTATTCTCTTATTATCAAGCAAATCTGTATCAAACCCATTTAGCGACGATTTTGCTTCTTTATCAAGCACTTTCCCATAATACTTTTCGATTGACTTTATAAATGTGTTGGCGGACTTATCACATTGCCCGATTAAAAATAATTCATATTCAGGACTTTCTATATCCTTTATAAGGTCATCTAGCCATATTTTGATGTCTGATTTGGTAAAAGTATTTATCGTTGATTTTACTTGTATGCATTTAACAATTTGATTTTGCTGCTCTAATGCTATATCAACCTTATCATTTGATGTTGGAAATTCGACATATATCTTATCCCAGTTACCTTTATCAGTTAAGGCCTCTAATACTGAAGCAAACCCCTGGTATAAAAATCCCCGTGATGCTTCTTTTCCACCCATAATCCTCACCCTTTCCATCATTTATTTGCTTTACTAATCCATGTGATATTCTATAAACAGGCTACCTATTAAATAACCCCAAAATATTTCAAAGCATCTTTGATTGCTTCTACCTTTTCCGCTGTAGGATGCTTCCTCGGCTGTTTCAATTCCTCTACCGCATTAGGAGCATCGTACATTGGCAAGCCTAAATCTCTCTTTACCTCTGCGATATATGCGGTATGTACCTTGAAGCCGTATTTAGCTTCTATGTACTCCTTTATCATTTTGTAGGTCACTCGTTCTTTGGGCTTATATTCTTCGGCTCTTTTAGCAATATTATCAAGCGGAACTTTTCCCTCACCCTCGCCAAACTCAACTTTTACGTTGATATGTCCGTCTGGCTTTTTGCAGGAAAGCAGTACTACCGTCTCCACATGTGTTGTCACTAACATAGGAACACACATCTTTTACCTCGTTTACGATATGGGAACACAATTCTTTAGCTTTGTCCCCTACGCTCTTAGACTTGTCGAAACGTTCCTTTGCGTTTCCAATTTCATTCTTAAATCCTGTTTTATATATGAAAGTTATTTTATAGGGATCTTTTTCTCCGTTTTCATCGTAACCGCCAACAATTACCTTTTCAATTATACTCTCGAATATGCCTCTGTCAAATTCTTCCAGTACCTCATTATGAGACAGTGCTTTCTTAAAGTCTGCAATCCTTTTTTGCAGCGAACTTTCTTCATCCGCCTGCTGTTGAAAATACTCCAACTTAGCCTTTGCATTACTTAAATCTGTTTTGAGACTTACGTCTGTTTCTTCATAAATATCCTGCTCAACAATGCCGCTCAAATAATTATCCAACAACTTCTTTCTCTTGTATGAAAGATTATCAATCTTTTTTTGCAGCTTGTTTAACTGATCTTCTACGGAATTTTCTCCAAGAGCCTTTTCGGTACGCTTCAAAAATTCTTCCAATACGTCCTTATTGTCTCTGCAAAGCATCCGATATGACTCAACAAAAGCTTCCTCGATCACCTGCTCAGGGATTCCTTTACTATCCGGACAGAAACGCTTACCATCTTTCGTAGCTTTCACACACTGCCATATCGTTTTCTTATACTTTGAATTGCTGTGCCAACGTCTGCGTGAAAGATTAGCTCCACAGAATCCACATTCCAGCAAACAGCTAAAAGCATACTGTCGGCTGAATTTTTCTCTTTTTCCCGGTGTAACACCATGCTTACGGTTTCCGTTTCTACGGCTTCTGATTTCCTGCGCTCTGGCGAACATTTCTTCTGAAATAATCGGTTCGTGATGATCATGTATATAATACCGATCTTCTTCACCCAAATTCTCCAACCGCCTTTTCGAGATCGGATCAACCGTAAATGTCTTTCCTAATAAAATGTCACCTTTATACTTCTCGTTGTTTATAATTCCCATAACACTGGATGACACCCAGGGATTTCCTTTAATTGTCATTATCCCCTGTTCATTTAGTTCTCTGGCGATCATAGTGCTTCCTGCTCCCGCTACATACCGTTCAAATATATAGCGGACAACTTTTGCGCCTTCCTCATTAATGGAAATGGATTTTGTTGCTACATCATAATCATATCCCATGCAGCCCTGAAAACCAACAAGTTCTCCTCGTTTCATTTTCATCTTTAATCCTTTTTTCACATAAGCAGAAGTATTTTCAACCTCCTGCTGCGCCACAGAACTTAGGATCGTCATAAGAAATTCGCCGTCTTTTAAGGTATTGATTTTTTCTACTTCAAAGTAGACTGCGATATTTCTCTCTTTCAACATACGGACATATTTTAAAGTATCCAGCGTATTTCTAGCAAATCGTGGGATACTTTTTGCGATGATTAGATCAATCTTCCCATCCATACAATCCTGAATCAGCCGTTGAAATTCATCTCTCTTATCCGTTTTAGTTCCTGTAATGGCTTTATCGGCATAAACACCTGCAAAAATCCACTCTTTGTTATTTTGAATGAGATCCGTATAGTATCTCACCATAGAATTATAACTTTTTATTTGATCTTCATCGTCCGTACTTACACGGCAATAAGCGGCAACTCTTAATCGCTCGACACGTTTTCTGGCAGAGCCTTCAGAAAATTCATTTGCCTTAATCAACTCTATTTCCATTTTCCGCTCCTTTATTTTTGTATTCCTATCATAGTGTTGATTTTATTATAGATCAGCACAAAAGATTCGTCAAGCGGTAATATTGGAAACAATGCCATAATCTTTCATCAGTCTTTTCTGTATCAACGAATACTCATTTTCATCAATCAATTTCTTTGTTAAAAGCTGTTTTAACATAGCCAACTGCATTGTATATCGCAGTAATTTTTTTATATCCATTTCATTCTCCCCTTTCGCCACTGCAAAAAATCCTGCAGGCGGCTGTCGGGGAACAGCCTCATTGGTATCTCACCATCTTTTCAGACCGGAGCAGCCTCCCCGGAAGTATCATTATGAGAAACAGTGTCTTCGCCACAAAGTTCCCACACTCTGCCCGCAGCATGATATTTCTTCGCTCCTATCCATCTTCAAATTCCGTATCTGTCTATAAACATGAACTTTACGCCATAATGTCGCAAAGCGAAAATTGAGATTGAATCATCCTGGCGTATCTGCTGCCCGGCTCTACTGTTTCCTTTCGTCCTGCAGGATAAAATATTCAGTTTTCAATGTACAGTGCGTTCAGAATCAGAAATAGAAAGGGAATATTTCTGTCCTGTGGTTATAGCCGGATCTTAAAATCCAGAATTTTTGTAATCAGCTTTGTCTCCATCCGCCTTTTCATATATTCATCAGCCACATAATGAACTCTCCCAAATTCATCCTTGTATTCTCTCTTACACTCACTGTTGATAAATGGCTGAAAATAGGAAAGCACCTGATTGATTGCTTCGGCGTCACCCTCTATAGCCGCCTGGATGGTTTCAAACTCCGGCGGTTCTCTATGCTTCTTAGATCTCATATGTAGATTCACTCCATCAATTTTCTCATAAGCCTTAAAGAATCATCTTTGTGATAATGTACGGTACTCTGCACTAATTTTAGGCAGGCAGCAATTTCTTTTTCCGTCATATCCAGAAAATAAAGCATCAGAATAATTTCCCGTTTTTTTATAGGAAGTTTCTTCAATGCTTTACATATCCATTCATCACGGACTGGAACCTGCCTTCCCATCACTGTAAAATTCTCTGCCATATCATAATCATCGCAACAGTACAGCGTCTCCAGATCTTTCTGAAGAATTTCAGAAAAATTTACTTCCCGCTTTCTCTGCCGCTCCAATTCATCAAGATAATTCAGTGCCTCACCACGCAGAACTTTAATGCAGTAAGCACAAAATTTTCTCCGCACGATTTCTTTTTCCTGACGGTTCAGTTTCAAAGGGGATCACCTCCCCTCTGCTTAAAGCCGTAGTAAAAGACGTCTGATCCTCCCTTTCACAGCGAGGACAGGAGGTAAACTGATAAAAAATCGAAAAAGCGGGAAAGTATTTAAAAAAACTTTTCTCCAACTTCTCCAAAACCTTTCATCAGAATCTTTTTCCGATGACTGGTGGCCCACGGTTCCGTGGTTTATGGAGAAAGTTCCACAAATTTCGACAAAAAATAACGCCAGGGAGTTTTTTGAGCTTCCTGACGCTACTTTTTAGCTTTATTTCATATGGGATTTTATGCCAGTGAAATAGGTATGATAATGCTCTTTGAAGAGTGTACGGTAGTCCACCCGCAGATAAAATTTTTTTAACTGATCATCTAGGCTAAGCCTTTTTCTTTTTTTCAAAACAAAACCATCCATGTTTCTCCTGACGGCAGAACACAGATGGGAAACACAAATAAGCCCTGCCGTGAATGGGGCGGTGAATTAAGAAAACATTTTAGCAAGGAACGGTGTAGCCAAACGGCTATGCCGTTCTTTGCTGTTTTTCCGTTGTATTTTGGGCTTTTTCTTTCGCCCGTTCAAAATCAAATGCACCGATGAAGTTGTATACAATCGTGATTTCCCTTGTCTTGGATTTTTTGTCGGTATGGGAAACTTCGATACGGTCTATAAACTCCCGTAGCATAGCAGCGTCAAGCTGCTGCATATCGGTGTACTTCTTTACCGCGCTGATAAACGCTTTAACGTTGGTCTTTTGTTTTTCCTGCTGCTTGATTTCTTCCCGTAGCACTTCTGCCATAGCTTTTAGATTGCTCTGCTCCAATTCGTAATCATGGGACATTTTGATAAACCGTTCGTCAGACAATTTCCCGGTTACATTGTCCTCATATAAATGCTTAAACAGATTATCCAACTCGGCAATACGGGTTTCAGCTTTGGAAAGTGTTTCGCGCTTGCGGGAAAACTCTGCGTCGCGCTCTCGCAAACGGCTGTCTGCTGCTTCCTGCACAAACTCGGCTTCATGCTCTGTTACATAGTCGATTGCTTCCCGTAGGTTTTTCAAAACGATTTCATACAGAACAACATTTTTGATTGAATGGGTCGTACACAAGTCTTTGCCTTTCCGATAGGTTGAACAGATAAAATACTTCTGTTCTTCGGTGAAGTTCGTTGCTCGGCATTGATACATTTTACCGCCGCACTCTGCACAATAAAGCAGCCCGGAGAAAATACCCATATCGCCCATTTTGGTGGGGCGGCGGCGGGATTTGCGTATGTTCTGCACAATGAGAAATACACTTTCCTCTACAATCGGCGGCTGCGTGTTCTCAAAGATCACCCATTCGGACGGGTCGTTCCACAACTTCTTTTTGCTCTTGTAGGATTGCTTTCGGGTCTTGAAGTTTACGGTATGCCCTAAATACTCTATCTTTTCAAGCATACGGGAAACCGTTTCATTCGTCCACTTGTACGGGTTTGCCCCCGGCTTCGGCTTGTTGCCGACTTTCATACCCTTTGACAACCAATAGAAAGTAGGATTGAGGATTTCGCTTTTCTCTAACCATTTTGCAATTTGTGTCGGTCCCATGCCGGAAACGCACAATGCGAAAATCTGCTGCACAACGGCTGCGGCTTCCTCGTCAATAATCCACTTCTTTTTGTTGTCGGGGTCTTTCATATAGCCATAAGGCGGGATTGTAGTAAGGTGTTCGCCGGATTTTCCCTTTGATTGCCAAGTAGCGCGTATCTTCTTTGAAGTATCGCGGGCATACATTTCGTTGAACACGTTGCGGATTGCGGTAAACTCGTTTTCGCCCCGCGTACTGTCAACTCCGTCATTAACCGCGACAAAATGCACGCCAAAATCGGGGAACAGCATATCGGTGTAGAAACCGACTTGCAGATAATCACGCCCGAAACGGGACATATCTTTGACGATAACGCGCTTGATTTTTCCAGCTTTTATATCGGCAAGCATACGTTGAAATCCGGGGCGGTTGAAGTTTGTACCGGAATACCCGTCGTCCTCGTCATAATGTCGATAAGCGGTAATTCCATGCTCCCGGCAGTACCGTTCCAATATCTTCTTTTGGTTGGCAATACTGTTGCTCTCACCCTCTAATTTGTCCTCTTGTGAAAGGCGTTCATATAAAGCCGTTATGCCCTCGTCCTGCGCTTCCTGCTGCTGATCGCGCACATAGAATTGCAAAACATTATTTGAAATGGCTTCGCGGACTTCTTCGCTTAACACTTTGGGGACAGCAATCTGCTGAAAAGAAAAGGTCTTTGTCATTTGCACTCACCACCTTTCGCGGCAAGTGCAGCATATAGCTGTCTGTTCCAATCCAGCGTTGCATGGTCGCCGTTGATTGTTTCCAGAGAAATGCCCGTAGAAACGGCGTAATCTGCAAAAGCAAGCACATCTAAACTGTTACGGGAAATACGGTCAAGGCTCGTAGCAACGATTTTACTAATGCGCCCGTCGCTCATATCCTGCTGCATGAGGGAAAATGCGGGACGGTTAAAGTTCAAACCGTTATAACCGTTATCCACATACAGCGCAAAGGCGGCAATCCCGTTTTGGCTTGCGTGGTAAAGAAGTTTTTGCATTTGATTGTCAAGGTACAAAGTATCTATTTGTTGCGCCGCACGAAAATAGTATGCGGTCAATTTATCCGACTGTTTCATGTTACCTCCTATTCCGACAGCCGGACAAACAGGTTATATGTATTATACCACAAAACCCGTCGTCCGTCTGCAATAGGATTACATTTTCGGCATTATACCGGGCTTTTTCCCCGGTTTAAGTCATTATGGATTAAGCGGCGTACCTTTGTCGCGGCGTCCTCTTTTACACCGTCCTTAACAACGGCTTTGACAATATAGGTAATATCCCCGATTTTGTATTCGCGCACAACCGGTGATTTTGTTGTTTGCTTTGTTTGTTCCATAATGTAAAATCCCCCTTTCGTGGGATAACAAAAAGATTAAAAATGAAAGGCAGAAACGAACGGCTGTCAGCGGCAGCACCGCGGGAGTTTCACCCCTGCTCATTTAAGGCAGCTTTACCCAATGCCTGCGACGCTCTTAACGCTCGGACTATGGCTATAAAGGCGTTTTGTCCCGCCTATATGTCGTTGCCCACAAGCTGCTAAACCTGTTTTGCAGCGCGGTATTTCTCGCTCGACTTTCCCTGTGTGAAAAGCTGTCCTGGCGTACCCGCTGTTCGGCTCGATATAAGCGGTATGTATTCGTTTGCCTGTTATACTGCACCGCCGTTATCTTGCGGGCTTTCTTTATCAAGGAACAATAAGGCTTTGTCGGCCTGCAAAAGCACATCAACAGCGGATATGCTTTTACGGAACGACAAACAGCCCATAACGGGAAGCGTGGAAAGGGGTACACGCTCCCCGCATGGGCTAAAAGATTATCCTACATGAAAAGCAAGGGTGCGGGTAATAAGGCGCACTTGCAGCCTGTTACGCATTTCCTCGTCCACATAGGAATAGGTATTGCCCGCGTCGTCTTTCAGCGTGCGGGTACAAAGTTTCGCTATGTAACCCTCGTAGTGCTTCAAGATCGCGCACATGGCGGTTGTGTCGCCGTTTGCCGCTGCGGAAATGACAGGGAACGGCAACAGATTTTCAGACTTCCTAACGGTATTCATCATCTGCTTTTCCCTCCAAATACTGTTTGATTTTCGCAAGCGCGGATTTCCTGTGCCGGAAAACCGTCGTGCGTACAACATTCAGCAGTTCGCCAATTTCCGCGTCGCTCATATCCAAGAAGTAGGACAAAAGGATAATGTCGCGTTTCCTTTCGGGCAAAGCGTTAAGGGCTTCGGCAAGCAGTTCATTTTTGACGAGTACATCAAAGCCGGACACTTGAAAACGGAAATAATCGCTTTCGTATTCGTCCGTTGTGAAAAGCTGCGCGAGTTCGCTTTCGCTCAAATCCGAAAAAGTAACTTCGCGTGCTGCGCGTTTCGCAAGAGTGCGGCGGTGGCTTTTCGCTTCGCCGACCAAAGTTTTCTTTGCTAATGCGTCGTACTGATGTTGTATTCTTTCCTTGTCGGAAGAAGATAGCTCCATAGAGTTCACCTCCTTCCCGCGTGGAGTAGAGGACGGGAGTTAAAGGCTTGTCCTCTCTGCCCCTTTCGCTCTGTACCCGTTCGGGAGATGGCTCTTTGTTGCTCCTTTCAAAAATATATTGAAATAAACAAAATGCGCCCGCCCGCAAGACGCGGACGAGCGCAAAGGAATTGTGAGCAATATTTAGATGTACTGACAGTTCGTATTCATAGCCGGAATATCCCGCTGGCGGGTAATGGCTTTTTTTGACCGCAAAGCATTAGGCGGGTTACAGTAAATAAAAATAGACACGACGATACCTCCCAGATACCGCCGTATCCTTAAAAAAGGGCGACTTTAATACACTACCCGCAATCCATTCTATAATAGGGAACAGCGGCTTTTGCTCAATATTAAATAAAAAAGCCGATAACACATAGGTTTTTTGACCTAATGCGTTATCGGCTCTGCGTCTATGCGTCTGGCACTTTTAATCATTTTTTTTGAATTTATTATATGTGTTAGCTAACTGTCCACAAGCCGCGTTAATCTCTCTGCCATGAGAAACTCTCATAGTAACTTCAAGTCCTGCTTGCTCTAATTGATGTTTGAATGCAACTATTTCCCGTTTCTGTGGTGCTTTAATTCTTGAATTGCTTGTTGGGTTGTATTGTAACACGTTAATCATAACTTTTTTGCCCCGAAACCATTTTGCAAGTTGTCTTACATCTGAGGGCCGGTCATTTATACCCGGTAAAAGCAAATACGCAAAGACAATTTTGCGATTATGCCTTTCAGAATAGGATAAGGCTTGCTTAACAACATCTTCAATAGCATATATGCGCATGTGAGGAATAATACGATTTCTTGCAGATTGTGTTGCTGCGTGTAAAGATATTGTCAACTGAATTTTAAGATGTTCCTCGCGCAATTTTTTTAATTGATCGACCGGACCAACTGTTGATATGGTAATGCCGTCGGTTGGAAAGTTGAGCCCATATCTATCTCGGAGAATATGGATTGCTTTTATCAAGTTGTCATAATTGAATAAAGGCTCTCCCATACCCATAAAAACGATACGGTTTACTTTTCGACGCAACAATATAATCTGTTGTACGATTTCTGACGATGTTAGATTACGAACAAAGCCATTTCGCCCGGACTCACAAAAAATACAACCAACAGGACAACCGACTTGTGTGCTCACGCAAACAGTTCCACCATCTCGCCGCTTGATAAAAACCGTTTCAATGTATTTGTTGTCTTTCAGTTCGTAAACATACTTTTCAGTATCACTGCTTTTGCAAATATTTTTTACCAACATTGATAGATTTTTTTTGCGTGGTAATTGCTTATATAATTCTTCATATAAGGCTTTTGCTTCATTCTCGCCAATAACTTCCGACATTTCTTTGTAAGTAAATCCGTATGGATCATTCCGTACTTCCGCAGGCGTATATTTAGGTAAACGTTTCATTTTTATATCCTTTCTTCTAAATAATAAAAGTTTGTTTTTCTGTATTTTTGATTACAATCTCTAATTTTTCTACATCAATGATATGCGTCAATTTGCATTTAGGGCAGAAAAGAGGAAAATCTTTTAATACAGTATTATGAAATACTTGAACTCTCGTCTTTCCGTTACAAATCGGACATTTTATCCAATATTTTTTAAGCATTATATTTCACTCGTCCTTTTTACACAAAAAAATGCAGGTCAATCCTCAACATGAGCATTGACCTGCATTTATAATGCACAGAGCAGTACAACAAAACTAAGGCATAGCTTGCACTATGTCTATACTATATCTATACGTCGTTAGTTTTTTGTATAGCATCCGCAAAATAAGCATGACAAAAAAGCCCATGTTGAAAATGGGAAAATCCTTTTTTCAATGCTTATCTAATACGCATGCTATGCAACATAAACGCCGCCTCCTTTTACATAAATTTTATTTTATCAGAAAATCAGTCTACTGTCAATACACAACAGGAAGTATTTAACCTAATGATATGAATTGTGTGGACATATCCAAAAAGAAAGGTGAACTGTAAAATGTAACAGGGTGAATGAAAATGGCAAAAAGACCCGTACCATTGTACGACTTTAAGGCTTTCGGGGCAGCTATAAAAGCCGCGAGAAATGAATACGGCGAGAGCCGCAAAAAGGTAAGCGACGAGTTATATATTTCCCCGCGCTACCTTGCGAATATCGAGAACAAGGGACAACAGCCGAGTTTACAGGTATTCTATGACCTTGTAACCCGGTATCATATTTCGGTATTCTTCCTCGGTCAAGCGTGTCTTGATTACCCGGTGGCGGTGGGGCGTATTGTATTTTTTCATGGCTGTGAACCTCCTTTCATGGGTGGATTTTTTCAAGCGGCGTAAGCCGCAAAAAGGCGGGCTTGGGGTGGCAACCCCAACAAGATTCCCGCAGGACAAAATGAGCGATTAGCGAAATTTGGTACTGTGGTAGAATCTTGCTCTAAAAAAGTGACGGATTCCGCTGTGTAGGCTTTTGCTGATACTCTCGACGGAGAGGGCGGGGCTTCTGCCAACTTTGCGGCAATATTTTTCCCGTCATTATTACTACGCACTGGAAGAAAAATATGGCAAAGTCCCCCGGAAAATCTTTTCGTGTTTTCGTAACAGTATTTGACAAAAACGGGCGCAAAAAAACAGGAAACCTTTTTCTGATTTCCTGTTTACTGACTGCCTAAAATGGCGGCGGTTATTCGGTTGTCATTCCCCGGAAGCAAACTTGTAGCCTATGCCTAAAACGGTCTTTATGTAGGTGGGGTTTTTGCTGTCCGGCTCTATCTTTTTCCGTAGGTTGTAAATCACGTTGACAACGCTTGAATGGCAGCTATCGCTATCCATGTTCCAAACGGCTTCAAAAATCTGTTCTTGTGTGAGGACATTGCCGGGATTGGAAGCAAGGAATACAAGGGTACTGTATTCAAGGCGGGTAAGGTTTATTTCCTCCCCGTCCCTAAATACCCGGCGTTGGTGCTGCCTTATTTCCAGTCCCGGAAAAAAGAGTGTAGGAAAAACACCAAAAGACATGGTTTCCATTTTAGCTTGATTGGCAGTTATTAACGATATAATTTGTTCATATAAGTTGTTCTGATTATCTGTCCGAATTATTATTAATTTATCCATGTGTTTTCATGACCTATTCTGTCTGCTCTGGTTTTGTATGTTTAGAAGTTGCATATAGCAATGGGCTAACTTCTTTTTCACAAAATAAGCTAAGCCTATGGAGTGCTCTAGTACAGGCAACATATAAGAGATTTTTATCATCATCATCATAGTAGTTTTGATTGTCTGCATCACATATTAAGACAGCATCAAATTCCAACCCCTTTGACATATATACTGGTATAATAAATACACCTTGTAACTCTGCTGCACTTCCATTTTTGATTATTTGTATATCTAGTTTGTGCTTTAATTTGTTAAACAAGCAGATCGAATTATTTTCAGTTTTACAAATTAATCCTATTGACTGTAATCCTTTTTCCTGGCATGATTTTACCTCTTCAACAATCTTGTCAATAAAGACTTCGGAATTATCCGCAATAAATACTTCCGGGCTATCCCCTTTCCGATTAAAACTTTTTATCTGTGGACTTTGTTCTATGAATTTTAAGCTAAAATTTAATATCTCATTCGTGCAACGGAAACTTTTGTCTAACACGATAAGAGAAGATTTTTTCTTATTCAGTATTTTATGAATTTCTTCATAGAAAGATATATCCTCTTTTTTGGCAAGGGTTTGTTTCATATCCCCTAAGATTGTAAATTTAGCATTTGGAAATAATAAGCCGAATATTTCATATTGAAGCGGGTAATAGTCTTGAGCTTCATCAATGACAACCTGCTTGATATTTTTATATTCATTCGTTCCGTATATTTTTAAATATAAATAAAGCATTGCTATTGCGTCATCATAGTATATACAGCCTGCTTCCAGATTTTCTTTCGTATATTCCCGGATTTCCTTTATGCTCTCTGAGGAATTATTATTATGCAATAAACTGAAAAAATAGGATTCATTGCTAAATAATATTTTATACAACTCAAATATATCAATTTTTATAAAATTTTGTATTTCCTGCTTTACTAAATTTTTTTCTGCTTTATGTCCCCGTCCCTTTCCTGTTCCAAATATTAGTTCTAAAATATAATCTTCTAATTGCGCTAACTTTATGCCTAATGGAGTTTCTGTTCTTCCCAATACCTTATCCTGTAAAGTCTGCCTGCTTACAACACATGTTCCCTCATAATAAACATCATCAAATTCTATCCATTGACATGGAATATCATAAATAAATTTGTCTAATATTTCCCCAAAAAGTTTTGACGTTTTAAACTCGATACTGTCTTTATAAAGTTTTTTGTATTGTGAGGGAGCAATTATTTTTTCTAAAAAATCATTCTTGGACTGAATTTTCCTGCCTTTTAACAGCATATTTAGAATATCCTCAAATACAACGGAGATAACATTATCTTCTCCCAATTCGGGCAACACATTAGAAATATATTGCTCAAATATAGCATTAGGGGAAATAATTATAATATTATTTGCGGACAACTTTGTCTGTAATCCTTGATACATAAGATAAGCTGCCCGATGAAGGGCAATGGAAGTTTTACCGCTTCCTGCTACGCCCTGCACCATTAACAGGTCATTTTCCATATCTCTGATAACAGCGTCCTGTTCTTGTTGTATTGTTTCAACTATCGCTTTCATTTTGGCGGTGGTATTCTGTGATAATAGTTGTCTTAAAAATTCATCAACAATCTGCACATCTGTATCAAAAAAATATTTTAACGCTCCATTCTTGATTTCATACTGACGTTTTAATTTGAGTTCACCTGTTACCCGCCCGCATGGAGCGTCATAAAATGCTTCTCCTTTCATAAAGCGGTAAAAAATACTTGCAATCGGTGACCGCCAATCATAAACATACATCTCCTGATAACTGTTTTTCCGTAGAGAGGAACGTCCGATATATATTTTTTCAAATTCTTCCTCATCATCAAATTTAAAATCAATACGGGCAAAATATGGTGATTTTGTCATGTTTTCCAGTAAAAGTATTTTGTGTTCTTCTTCTTCATAATCTACAATTTTATCTATAACAGGGTTCATATATTGACTTAACTCAACAAGTGCCTCAAATCCGTCCGAAGTGTATAGATTTGTAACTCCATGTGCTGCGTTTTCACGAACTTCTTTTTTTACTTCAATAATTTGTGATTTCTTTTTTTCTGCTGCTTCTTTTGCTTGTTTTAATTGTTCCTCGGCTAAAGATATAGTTTGCTTTAATCTTATTTCTTCGTACTCTCTTTCTAACTGATTATTTCCCATAAAAAATACCCTCCTTGATAAAAACAACAGAAAATTTCTCACTGATACATTGCTAGGCTAGTTTAGCACACGTTTGCCTATATAAACAGTCTTGTAATCATGAAATTTGTATGATACTATTATGGTGGGAGAGAGAATACAAAAATATTGTATATGCAATAGTAAAAAGGTCAGTAGCCTTTCCCATTATCCCATATCTTCAGCAGACAGGAATACAAGCCCAGTAAATTCTTCTTACAGAACGTGGGAAAGCTGCACCTTAGCTTTTCCATGTCCTGTGAATAGAGTTATCCATGATTCCATAGCCTGTTATGCACATTTCCATAATGCTTGTCTTTGGTTCTTTTGTTCGGAATAGTGTGGTGCTGGCGGTCTATCTCTTGTTTTCGGTTGCTTGCTTCTTTACCGTACATGAGCATTTGCGCCCGGATTGTCGTTGCCGTAACCCTCCATGAGGTTGATAGCCCCCCAAATGCCAAGACCTGCGCCAAGCGCGATAACCAAAGTCTGCAATACACCAACTGCGCTGTTAAAGAAATCCATATAAACCTCGCTTTCTGCCGCTTTGCGGCTCAAAAAATGTTGTTGAAAATGAAAATGCCGCCGTTATTCCTCGGCGGCTGCGTCCTCGTCGGACAAATCTATTTCGTATATGTCAAAGGCTTCATCGGGCTTTACTATTGCCGGGCGGGTAGACATATACCGTTCCACATCAAAAGCGTTTTTCTTGTCGAAGTCGGAAAGGTATTTGTAGTTCGGGTGTTTCGTTATATCGTATTTGTCGCTTAAAAAGGGACGTACACCGCGTAGCTGCAAAATACATTTCCCACCGTCCATAACTGCTATTTCGTCCTGTGTCATCAACTCCTTTCCTAATTTTTGATAAGTAAGTCCATGAGAAACCTGCGTGCCGCGATTTTCGGAAGTGTTGAAACTGTCAATTGTTTCCCGTCCCAAGTTATCCGAAATATCCTTTGCATTTTTCCCACGTCCTCCCAAAAACAAGGTGCTGTCGGCATTATCAAGTATGATTTCTGCCGCGTCCTTGTAAATGGCTTTTAGCTGGCTCTGCGATTGCAGAATGATAGAAGCGGACATTTCCCGGCTGCGGATTGTGGCAATCAGTTTATCAAATCGGGGTATCTGTCCGATGTTCGCAAACTCGTCAAGCAAAAAGCGGACGTGAACAGGCAATTTGCCGTTATATTCGTCGTCCGCTTTGTCGCAAAGCAAATTGAAAAGCTGCGATTGCAGCATAGCGATAACAAAATTAAACGTGCTGTCCGTATCGCTCATTATGAGGAAAAGTGCGCTCTTTCTGTCGCCTAACGTGTCAAGTTCTAATTCGTCGTAGGACATGAGATCGCGCAATTCCTTAATATCAAAAGGCGCAAGCCTCGCACCGCAAGAAATGAGGATTGATTTTGCTGTTTTGCCCGCCGCCAATTTATATTTTCGGTACTGCTTCACCGCGAAATGGTCGGGGTCGCGTTCTTCCAAGTCGGCAAACAGCAGATCGACGGGGCTTTGATATTCCTCGTCGTCCTCGCGGGCTTCGCTGGCGTTGATAAGTTCCAACAGGGTAATAAAGTTCATTTCCTCGGCGGGGGCTTCATACCAGATGTAGCCAACCAATGCGCAATACAATAACCTTTCCGCTTTTACCCAAAAATCCTCCGCACTTTTTTCTCCCTCGCCTTTGGTATTCGCTATCAACGTGTTTACCAGCTTCAAAATATCTTTCTCGCTGCGGATATACACAAAGGGGTTGTAGTGCATAGATTTTTTGAAGTTAATCGTATTCAGTACCTTAATGCGGTAGCCCGCCCGTTGCAGCAGCTTCCCGCACTCAATCAAAACCGTACCTTTCGGGTCTGTCAAGACGTAAGAGGAATGAAGCTGCATTAAATTCGGCTTGACGAAAAACCTTGTTTTTCCGCTGCCGCTGCCGCCGATCACGACGACGTTCTTATTTCTTGCGTACTTCGGCTGCTTCGGGCGGCTGTTCATGGTAAGGCGTTCCGTCTGTGTCAAAATGATGTTGTTTTGAAACTCCGGGTCTATGTAGGGCTTAATATCTTCGGCGTTTCCCCATCGGGCAGAGCCGTACTCCGCGCCCTTGCGGTATTTCTTCGCGTTTTTCCCTTTGACATAGACAATCAAGCGGATAATCACCGCGCCGACAATGCCGACAAGCAAATCCAGCGGGTAAATGCTCGGCAAGGCACTTTCAAAGGCTGCGGAAAATCCCTGCGTGATATTCAGTATCTTTGCGGAAATATCCGCGCCGGGGGCAAGCCGCACCGCCTGTCCGACTTTATCAAAGAGATAGACAAAGAACACATAGGGGATATTCGGAAGTATTAGCTTTTTGTAGTTAATCTGCTTCATATCTCGCGCCCCCTGTCCATTTTCTTTACCTTGTCGCGGGCGGCGTTAAGCTGCTTTGCCTTGTCCTTTGCAGCGGCAAGGGCTTTGCGGATAGAGGGCTTTTTCTCCCTGTTCAGCTTCTTTGCGGAAAACTCTTGAAACGCTGCGGTCATAACGTCTGCGTCCCGGCCTTTGAAAAACACAAGGTAGCGGGTCTGCTCGCCCTTAACCTTTTTCAGCGAAAAATCTATGTTGTATTTCTTCGCCGTACTCTCAAAGGCTTTAATATTGCTGTCGGTGATCTCGATGTTGGAAACACCCGCGTTCTGCTTCATAAGCTGCCGCATGGTCTGTTTCCCATGCGCGGGCTTGCTTTTCTGCTCCAAAAACTTTTGGATTGCTTTCTGCAACGCCTGTTCGGTAAGCCGCGCCGCGCCTTTTCCCACTTTGACGTATAGGGCAATCGTTTTTTGGGTTACTTCCTCCTGCAAGGTATCAACTCCTTTCCCGGTAAAATGCGGCTATGCTCATTCGCCGCCGTATAAGTCGTGATTGACAAGGGCGGTATAGTAGCTGTCAATGGTACTCGGCGCGTTGAACAGCACCGCTTTTAGATACTGCTTGATGTTGCGCACCTTGGTTGTGTTCTCCCTCATGCAGTCCAAAATAAACTCAATATGGCTGCTGTTCAGCTTCATAAACTTGGATTTGACAAGTTCGGCTGGGTAGTCGTCCCCGGCAATACGGATTGTCTTTCGTGCTGTGCAGACGGTTTCCAGCATAAGGTCAACTATCTCGTCCAAACGGTCTTTGTCAATTTTGCAGTTTTGAATGAGATGATCGTATTCGATATTGTCCTTGATAATTTCCCTGTAAATCTCTACTGCGTTATTGCTTTTCGCTTCCGTTCTTTTCCTTTCCGGCGGCGTAGCCGCTTCGCCCTGTGCAAAGGGCAAGGGATTTAGGGAATGGAAAGGAATGGAATGGGTACTTGATAAATCAGTAATTGATTGTTCTTTACTTGATATATCTTTATTTAATTGCGTTGGATTTTCCAACGTAGGCTTTTCCTGCGTAGGTTTTTCCAACGTTGGATTATCCAATGTTGGATTTTCCAATGTAGGGTAATCCAATATAGGCGGCTGTTCGCCGCTGGTAGCTGCTTCCGGCTCTCGCGGCTGCGGCTGCTCATATATGACATAATCCGCACCCCGCAAGCGTCCTTTCTCGTCGCGCTCCCGGCTGCGCACGATATATCCGGCTTTTTCGAGTTCTTTTACCGCTTCGCGGATTGCGTCGATCTTTTCCCGGTTGATATGGGATAAGCCCGCAAGGGTATAATCCCAATCCTCCGGCAAGGACAGCATTTGCGACAACAAGCCCTTTGCCTTTAAGGTGAGTTCCTTGTTGCGCAAGTGGTGGTTGCTCATAACAGTATATCCCGTATTTCGCTCCACTCTGAAAACTGCCATATTTTCTCACTTCCTCTCTTGGTCTGCGTGGAATATTAGAAAGCCGTTTTCGGCGGTTTTGGTATTGCAATATGCCCTCTGCCGTTTTCGCGTCTGCAAAGCCGCATGGCACAAGGGCTTTTGCCCGTCTATTTGTCCATGCTGGTAGTCGTTTTCCGCGTCCTTTTGCCGTGGCAATAGGGACACTCTTTGAAAACGCAAAACTCATATTTCCATTGTGGGCGGTAGAAACGGCAAGTGCCGCAATCTTCATTACCTCTGGCACAACCGGATTGATAGCGGTCAAATCCCGGCTTCTGCTGCATGAGCAGTTCAAACGCCCGCTGCTTGCCCTCTGTGAAATACATTCCGGCTGCGCCTCCTTTCCTGCGGGCATAAAAAAACGCCACAACTTCTTTGAAGCTGCGGCGTAGTATGCAGAAAGGGACGCTATCTTTCGATAACGTCCCTTTTGCTTGGTTATTCACTTGTAACCTGTTTGCCCGCTGTCCTTAAAACGCGATGATATAAGGGTTTTTGCTTGTTTTCTTATCTCACCGCGCTTAAAAGCCGTTTTTTTTTAATTGACCTTTCACCAGGGCTATAAATTCATTTTATATCAGCATAATATTGCCTATTAAATATGCAAGATAAGGTTATGTAAAAACCTTAATCGGCAAGATAGAATATATGTGATGTGAATGATTATGCCGAAAGATAAACTGAGTTATCTGGGAAACTGTATTCGCCAGGCAAGAAACGATTGTAATCTTACACAACAAGATCTCGCAGATCAATCCCATGTGGCGATTAAAACAATCCAGATGATTGAAAAAGGAAAAATAAATCCTTCCTACGAGATCCTCTATCCATTAATCAAACGTCTTGGTATTTCTGCCAACACTTTGTTTAACCCGGAAATATCTGATGCGGACGAGGAGATCCAGCGGTTCATAGGGAAATTCCAAGCCTGTATCCCTGAAAATCGAAAGATCCTATTAAACACACTGGATTATCTGGCGGAACAACTTCTAACACTTCAGCATAATCCCAGTGAGAATTTAGAGTAAAACCAGCAGTGCAAAGACTCATCTTATTACTGCTGGTTTCTTTTGCTCTATATCCCATTTTCAAAATCTTTTAGATTGCAGTTCTTACACAATCTGTCACATAACCAAACATATATTATAAATTTTATTTGTGTCCTTTCAGCGCAAAATTTCTTTAATTTCGGTATAATTCTAAAAGAACTTTTCGCAATTTTCTGTATCCTCTCTTTTCAATTAAAGAATCTGTCCATAATATACTCATTTTTTAACTGCTGCTTTCATTTTTTCAAAACTCTCTGAACTAATTACATGCTCCATCCGGCAGGCGTCCGCCTCCGCAATTTCAGGGTCAACGCCTGCGGCGATAAGCTACTCAGTAAAGAAGCAATGGCGCTCGTAGATTTTTTCGGCAACCTTGCGGCCCACATTGGACAGATGGCTAAAGTGATCTTCGTCCATTGTGATAAAGCCGCCATCTTTTAGGGTATTGACCGCCACACATACACTCGGCTTCGACACTCCCATGTGCCGAGCCACATCTACGGAGCGCACCATACCGAGTTTCTTTTGGAGAACAAGGATGGTTTCCAGATAGTCCTCTCCAGACGCATGAAGTTTCATCAGTACCTCCTTATTGCAAGCTAAACGCTTAACTTCCAATTTGCAGAAGCCGTCTGCAAATCGACCAGCCTGTGATATAGCCCGTTTTCCTTCATAAGTTCCTCATGGGTTCCATTTTCGACTACAATGCCATCCGACAGTACAACGATGTTATCAGCAGCTTCAACCGTTCTCATTCTATGAGCGATAATAAGAACCGTCTTTCCCTTGACCAGCTTTGAAATTGCATTTTGAATTTCTGTTTCATTGTCTACGTCAAGAGAGGCAGTAGCTTCATCCAGGAGAATAACAGGAGCATCTTTCAAAAGGGCGCGGGCGATAGAAAGGCGCTGGCACTCACCGCCAGATAATGTTGAACCGTTTTCTCCAATCACCGTCTGATAGCCGTCCGGCAATTTTGAAATAAATTCATCACACTGAGCCGCTTTAGCTGCAGCAATCACTTCCTCGTCCGTAGCGTCTTTTTTGCCAACACGAATATTCTCCATGATGGTGTTGTTAAAAAGTACAACATCTTGAAAAACGATAGAGAAATTTTTCATCAGCATGGTTGAATTGAGTGGGGCAATATCGGTTCCGCCTAAAAGTATTCTTCCTCCATCCAGCGGATAGAATTTTGCTGCCAGCTTTGCAACGGTACTTTTGCCGCCGCCGGATGGGCCGACTAATGCTGTGACTTGTCCCTGCTTTGCGGTAAATGAAACATCCCGCAGCACTGGCTTGTCTTTTTCATAAGAAAACCGGACATGGTCGAAAGTAATATCGTATCCGTTTGTGTGAATCTCAATCTCGCCGGTCTCTTCTGGGTATTCTTCAATTTCTTTCAAGCGATCCACTTGAAGTTGTACGGAAAACAGCTCTGCCATATTTGCCATTGCCCCGGAAAGCGGATCATACAGGCGGGATGCAGCAATCAAAAACAGGATATAGGTAAACAGGGATGTATCTCCATTTACCACAAGACTGTTACCCACAACAATTACCGTTGCCAAACCAAGCCGCAGGAACATCTGTCCAGTTGTCAGCAGGCTTGCTGTCGTCATTTCAGAGGAAATCTGTGCCTTTTCCGCAGCATCCATCTTCGCATCCAGTTTGCGGAGATAATCTTCCTCCTGATTGCAAGCTTTTATATCCTGTACGGTTTCCAAACATTCCTGAATGCCTTCGGCCAGTTCTAATCTAGCGTTCATGTGCTTTTTGCTAAGTTTTTCCTGGCATTTCCGGGACAGGATTACGATTGCAAAGGAAATCGGAGCTACCCAAAGAAGGGCCAGACCCATTTGCCAGTTAAAGATCAACAAGCCAATACAAACAATGCCTGTTGAGATAACAGCTCCAAAGAATTGCGGAACTGTATGGGAAAATGCGTGTTCAAAATTTGCACAGTCCCCCATAATTGTACTTGTCAGATCAGCAAGATCGCGCTGATGGAAAAAGGTCAGCGGAAGGGTACGCAATTTTTCCGCAAGGCCAATACGCCGCCGTGCGCTTTCGTCATAGGTTCCGAGATATGTTGCAGTGTACTGGCAATAGTGGAATATAAAAACTACGGCTAAAATCACTATTCCAATCACCGTGTAAACGACGGCGCTAATCTCCGGTGCAGTTGTTCCCAAAATGGGCGCAAGAAGTTGATTAAGGACGATTGCCAGCAGAATAACCGGAAACATAAGACTGATATTTGCCAGTACGGAATAAATAATTCCTTTCAGCAGGTCTTTTGCACCCTGATTGCTTAACGCATACTTGTTCTTCAATGCTTTAATCATGCTGTTCGCCCTCCTTTCCGACCTTCCATGCAATTGATGTCTGGTAATCCTTCCACATGGAGGAATAAATTCCATTTAAGTTTAATAGTTCTTCGTGTGTTCCCCTTTCTGCAATCTGTCCATCCTTAAAGACCAGAATGAGGTCTGCATCCTGTATTGTAGAAAGCCGGTGGGCTATCATCAGAACAGTTTTATTTTGGGTCAACCGCTCAAAGGCAAGCTGTATCTGATGTTCGTTCTCGGCGTCTGCAAATGCTGTGGCTTCGTCAAGCACGATAATAGGAGCATCTTTTAAGATAGCCCTTGCCAACGCAATCCTCTGGTTTTCGCCGCCTGAAAGATAAGTACCTCCTGTTCCAACGAGCGTATCAAGTCCATCCGGGAGCCGGTCAATAATATCTTTGCACTGTGCTTCATTGGCCGCTTTCATCACTTCTTCCCTGGTGGCGTCTGGACGGGCCGCCTTAATATTATTAAGTAAGGTATCTTTGAACAGGCGGGTATTCTGAAACACAAAAGCAACTCTTTTCATCAGTTCTCGTTTTTCAATATTGCGGACATCCACGCCGCCAATCGTAACGGAACCTGACTGAACATCATAAAATCGGGGGATGAGGCTTGCCGCCGTACTTTTACCACTGCCAGAAGCTCCAACAAGCGCAACCGTTTTCCCTGCTGGAACCACAAAGCTGATATGGTCTAAGGCTTTTTCTTTGGCACCTGGATAGGAAAAAGACACATCCGAAAACACAACCGAAGCGTCTGCCGGAATCATAGGATGCTCCGGCTCCTTTAATGGCTTTTCCTGCAAAATTTCGTCCACTCGGCTGACTGCGCTTTTTGCGGCCATAAGCTGCTCACTGGCAAACATGATACGGTTCATCATAGTTGCACAGACCGGGGTAAACAGACTATAAAACAGGAAATCCAGTACAACATTTTCATAAGCCGCCTGTCCGCTGATCCCAGATAGAATAAACATAACCACCGGAATGAGCAAAACAAATGTGCCGTTCAGCGTTACTGTAAATCCGGTAAGAGGAATACGACATTTCAAAGCATACCCGGAAGCAAATTTCTCATATTCTTCTATCGCTGCATGGAAATTTTTGAAGGAGTAAATTGTCTGCTGAAACACCTTTACAACAGGGATACCGCGAATGTATTCCACGGCCTCTTTGTTCATTGTTTCCAATGCGGTCATATACTTGCCCATAAACTGTGCATTATCTCCACCCATCATCTGTTTCAAAAAGATGACGCTGATCCCCATAGGTATCAGACAGCAAATTCCCAGCCGCCAGTCAAAGAGGAAAATCAAAACAATAACCGCAACCGGCATGACGGCTGCACCGGTCAAATCCGGGAGCTGATGGGCCAGGAACCCTTCTGTAAGTCCTGCATTATCATCAATGATTTTCCGCAGCTGTCCACTGGCATTTTGGCTGAAATAGCCCAACGGCAGTGTCACAATATGGTGAATTGCTGTTTTCCGCATATTGGTCGCTGTACGAAACGCCGCCAGGTGGGTACAGTTCAAAGCGATGAAATAAATTAAAATACTTGCTGCTGCAAACACGACTGCTATCCACGCATAACGAGTACTTTCCGTTGCACGAGATATATCCCCCGCAGCGAATGCCTGGATCAAATCACGGATAACAAGCCATATACAAACAAAAGGCAGCATAGAAAAAATGGTACTAATCCCGGAGAGGACACAGCCCAAAATGGTCAGAACATGGTAATTCCCTGCGTAACTGAACATTCTGGACAGCTCTCCATTTTTTTGCTTATCCATAAGCAAGGCTCCTTTCGCAATAATAGGTGGGTTAGCATTTTCTAACTCACCTATTATTATAAAATCATTCAGTTGTTTTTGCCACTCCATACAGGGCGCGCCTATCCAATCAGACACATAACTCACTGACACATGAGACAGGAATATAACCGGGGCAGACTTCCTTGCAAGGGAAATGTTTCTGCATGACCTTCATCAATGAAGTGAAGAACTCGATTACAAGTCATAGCGGCAAATTCATAGTCATGGGTAATGATTAAAATTGTCTTTCCTTTTTGAGCCAGCGCCTTCAAATGCTCGGATATTCGCACCATATTTTTGTAATCAAGACCGCTGGTGGGTTCATCTAAAATCAAAATGGGTGTATCTATCCAATCAGATACAGCAAGAGTGAGCCGTTGCTTCTGCCCGCCGGAAAGGATAGCTGGGTGCCTTTCTTTCCACTCAAACAGACCATACATTTTCAGCAGATCATCCCTCTGCTCCTGCGTGCTACCTTTTCCGTTCAAGAGTAATTCTTCCTCTACACTGTCCCCAAATAACTGGCAATCTGTATTCTGCATAACAAAATAGGCAAAGTTTTTTCGTCTGCCTTTAGAAACATCTTTCCCGCTATATAAAATCTGTCCTGCTTTTTCTTTTTGCATTCCGCAAAGGATGTTTGACAAAGTGGTTTTTCCTATTCCATTATGTCCTATAATCGCAATCAGATCACCGGCATACGCCTGAAAAGATATGTCATGGAAAACCGGATGTTTACGGTAGGAAAAAGCCAGTCCCTTTACCTCCAAAGTCACATCCTTTTCTTTCCTGGAAGGAATGTCTACTTCAATGTGGCGTAAATCCGCAGCCCGTATTCCGATATCCTTTCTTTTTGCCTCTGGCATGGAAAGCAGTTCTTCAGGTGTCCACTCTGCTTTTATGCTCCCGTTTTCCATGTAGAGGAAGCGGTCAGCAAGGCCAGTAAGATAATAAAGCCTGTGTTCAGCGACAATGATTGTGTGACCTTCTTCTTTCAGTTCACGCATCAGATTTTTCAGCGCCTCAACGGAATACATATCCAGATTGGCTGATGGTTCGTCAAACACGTAAATTTCCGGATCAACAGCGTTGACGGAGGCCACCGCTATTTTCTGCTTTTCACCGCTGGACATGGGATAAATCTCTTTCCCACGCAGCATATCTCCGTTAATGCGTTTGATGGCATTTGAAACTCGCCCATCCAATTCCTCATAAGGAACGCCGTAATTCTCACAGCCGAACGCAATTTCATCCTCTGTAATACTGGCAAAAAACTGGCTCCTGGGATCTTGAAAAATCGAGCCTACTTTTTTACCAATTTCATACAGAGGATATTCAGATATGCTACGCCCCAGCAATGTAACGCGCCCTTTCAGCGTCCCTTCGTAAAATTGTTCAGCCAATCCGTTTATCAGCCGTGTTAGTGTTGTCTTTCCACAACCACTTCCGCCAGTCAGTACAAGAAACTCGCCTTCTTTTACATCAAGGTCAATATGATGGATGCTTTCTGTTTCCGCTCCCGGATATTCAAAAGATACATCTTCAAACTGGATAACGGATCGTCTTGTCTTGAAATTTTCCATTACGCTACCGTCCTTTCCAGCACAAAATAGAGTACTGTTACGCAAACAGCAATCACGCTCATGATCCAATCCCGTTTTTGAAATTCTATCTTTCTGCGGCAGGTATGTTTCCCTGGATTGGATATTCCCCTGCTTTCAGCAGAAGCAGCAAGTTCTTCTGCTATTCTGGATGAGCGGAAAATAACAGGTGTAACAATATACTCCATCGCGTCCAGAGGGTGTTTCCATGACAGTAGTTTCCGCAGCCGAAGGGCGGCAAAAACATCGGCGAACTCGCTACGGACGGTGGGAAAGAAGCGCAGCATAAAGGTCACGGGTAAAGCAATTCCATCGGGAGCATGTATTTTCTTGAAAACGGCCACTACTTCTCCTGGCGACATACCAATCACAGGCTGCGCCGCCATAACCATCATTAAAATACGAAGTACCATGAACAAGAACATTTCTGGCATAAGAATCGTAATGCCTTGTCCTCCTGAAATCAGCCTCAGTACAATAAAAACACCGCAGACAATCAGATATTTTATAGTCTGCCTGCCAAAGCCCTGAATAATCAGATACACACTTAAAACTCCCAAAAGCGTGTATATCAAAATGTCGCTTGTGAGCACCGCCACAAGCGACATAGTAAGAACTATGACAAGCAATTTGGTTCGGAAATCAAATTTCATGTTCATAGCTTATTTAATCGCGCCACTCTTTCTGAAGTGCTTCACAATCAGTTTGTTGCTAATCATACAGCCGAGGACGGCTAGAATAGCGGTAACAGCCAGGCTCAAAAGGACGTACTTCGGATCGGTGTAATACTGGGTCTGGACCTGAACCTGCTGCTCGCTGACACCAGTGGCAAGGAACGCATCTCTGAAAAACCAGATTTCTGACATACCATGTGCAGCACGAACCAACGCCGTGATTACCCACGAAATAGACACACGCTTAATGTCATGGTAAGCATTCTTTCCGCACATGGAAAGTTCTGCAATGATGCCGCCGCCCAAAAACCACGGAATCATAAACGGCCCCATCATCAGTCCGGCGATAATCGCCCACATGATATTGTAAACAAGGGCAGGGCCATGCTTGCCGACTTTCATGCACATGTAAATATAAAACGGCGCGAGGATAAGTGCTGCGCCAGCGGCATTGAAAATCATGGAGTAGAACAGAGAAGCGCCGGTCAGGGTTGAGTAAACCATAAATACCACGAACATAACCGCGCAGAAGATACCGATGATAGCCGCATCTTTGACAGTATATTTGTTACCTGTCGATTTTTCATTTTCCATTTGGAAATCCTCCTTTGTCTTTTAGAAAGTTAGCACTATCTAACCGGCTATTCAAAAAATAGGCCAGCTTCAAGCGTTCTTTCTGCTTTTATCTGACAAAGGATAGTTTAATATAGCTCAGACTTCTTCGCCACTCCATATAGACCGCTTCTATCCAAACGGACACTCTTTCTGAACTCTGTTGGAGAACAGCCATACATTCCCTTGAAGGCAGAAGTGAATTTGTTCGGATTTTCATATCCGATTTTGCTTGCAATCTCCGTCACTGACAACTCTGTCTCCAGCAGCAGCTTTTGAGCGACTTGAAGCCGGTAGGTACGGAGATAGGAATAAACAGAGGTTCCATAGACACCCCGGAAGCATTTTTTCAGCGCAGTTGTAGAAATCCTAAATTTTTGAGAAAGCTGCTCAATCGTGTGGTGTGTCGTTAAATCCTCCGTGATATATGATGCTACTGCCTTAATCAAGGCAACTTGATTTTGATTGAAATAATCCGTCTGCAAAACCTCTTCTGCTGTATTGAGGTCACTTAAAAACAGAAGCAGTTCCAGCATTTTAATTTTCATGTATCCCGGTTTTCTCTTTTCCCGGACATGATAGAGTTCCGAAAAAATATGTTCAATAGACGGGTTAGCCCGCATAATGCAGCAGCGGTTACCTTCACATATATACTTTTGTATGTAGTGCAAATCAATATTTAGTAACTCCATGATTCGCCGCACCTCCGGCAACAACTCATCCAAATTGATGATAATGGAAATGCCGTGATAGTGGTTCAGCGGAAAACACGAATTTGACTTTTTCTTCATCATTGAGCTGATGGATAGATCGCCTTCCGCCATATAACAGCAACTGTTTTCACCAAAACTGCACTCGAAACGTCCAATCAAACAGTGGTTAATCTCTATCATATTTTTTACGGTGGCCTGGTTTTGGTTGCAATATTCCATGTGCATATCGTTATAGTAAAGCTCTATTCCTGTAAACACTCTATAAACCGTAATTTCCCCATGTCCAGTTTCATTTGAAAGCTGATAAGTCATCCCTGTAATATTCTTTTTTTCTACCTTTTGTATATTTCCATATATTTTTTTTCCTGACATATCTTGACATTTGGTGTTATTATGAATTAACAGTTTAAGTGTGTCAGAAATTTCTTGTCGATCTTCATTTTGCATGATACCATTCCTCTCTTGGTATATTTTTCAATTTTCCAATAAAATTTTTGCAACTTCTTCTGGATGACTAATCATAACATCATGTGGCGCCGTAAGTTTAATAATGGATTTTATATTTCCAATGTTATTCATATATACTCTTTGCTGTTTTGGATTTAGAGCCCTATCTTTTGTTGGCAAAATCCATTTTATTGAAGTTTCTAGTTTACACTCATTTATTCTTTCAAAAAGCAGATTTGTACTTTCTCCACATAAGCTACTATACAACTTTTCTCGTTGCTTTTTATTCATCCCATTTCCAAAAATGGCTAATGCTAAAATTTTAGGGAACCTTTTTACCACCTGAATTTTTCCTGCACAAAATGAAGCGAATGAATGTAACGGTCCCTTCAGAATATCTGACATAGTTTCTCCAGCAGCTGGTATACAACAAGCAACACAATAGATACTCTCTATTTGTTCTTTTCCAATCTTCTTATATGTATCATATATAAAAATTCCCGCCATGGAATGAAATACTAATGTTAATTTTTCATCAGTTTCTCCTATTTGATTAATTATACTTTCTACACAAGTTGTCACGTTGATGTCTTTTAACCGTTCTATATCTGTTTCATTATGTCCTGGAAGTAAAACAGATGTGACCTTTTTTCCATTCTTCCTCAATATCTGTTCCACATCATGCCAACACTTATTATTATGAAAACCTCCATGTATTAATACATACATAGTTCTCCTCCTTATGATATCTCGTGTATACCAGCCGCAAAGCCAGTAAACACGGCACTTTTACTTCGAGTACACCGTACTCCAACTGTTCCTTCTTCCCTAGATGTAGGGTATTTGACCTCACATGCCCTGTAAAGGGCGCTACGCACCGCTAAGCGGCTTTGCCCTTGACAGGCTATATTCGCCCAAATCATGGGCATTCAAGGAAGAAAGGATAACTTTATGCACCACAACATATAGTTAGAGTACGCTTTTTCTTTTGACCGTACTCTAACTGGCTTTTACATCAGTTCGAGTACTTCGAGTACTATATTTTTGGTACACGAGTTATCTTTCACAGTATACCTGTTTCTTCGCTTTCTTCGTAAACAGCAGAAACTTCCTGCGTTTCCTTTATGAACACACCTTCTTCTTGCAATTTTTCAAATACATATTGCATCTGAATAGTCTCATATGCGTTCCAAATTCCGCTTTTTCTTTTTGTTTGAGCACTCCTAATAGCTAGCAACGCTGCTACTATTCCTGTCATTTTATACGCAGAGGTATTTGATATCTCTAATTTTACTAATATCTGCCCGACTTCTGCGTCATCTGAATTAAAAGATATAATATTCCAATGCTCCGTACTTTTCCTTGTGATTTCTTCAAACTCTTGGATCTCTGTAGCAATATCATTTCTCTGTAGCAACTTCTGATATGCCTTCTTCATAATAGCCATATGCTCTTTATTGGGCAATATATTATACCAACGTATTGTCTCTAAATCATTCTCTTTTGCAATCTGGAGAATTTCATCCGGCAAAAACAGTGCAATATTTTTCGTTTTTTGAAGTTGTGGGATATATATTTCTTCTATCTCTTTTCTTTTAGGCACTTTTATTTGACCGTGTTTCCAATATGCATTTTCTATTCCAAACCCATATAAACAGCTATATAGCAAATCTTCTGCTGCTCCAGCGCCTATCGGCTCGTAACTTCCTGCCATGCCCTTCCACTTCTTAATGCTCGGATATTTCTTTACCAGATAGTTCATTGCTATACCTGTTAGGCCAGGATAAACCCCTGCTCCTAATATATAGCATCCTGAATTTACTATATCTCTATTTACAAGCTCTTTCTTTAATTTGCCTGTTCCATACGTATCAATATATATTGCCCCTACTTCATGTGCCATAAACGCCAGGTTTAAATTTATGTTTCTACTAGAGCCTATACAATTTATTATTATTTTACAGTCTCTGCAAAATTCAAATAACTTTTGTTTATCCTGTATATCTACGAACTGCCACCTGAGCCGTCCGTTAAAAAGGAAGGGTATAGTTTTCCTATACCCTGCTTTCACTATATACCCTGTATTCCTTACCAAGTAATCACATACTAACTGTCCCACTTTACCACTAGCACCTAAAATACCTATTAGTGATCTTTCCATGTTTTATATTCCCTCAATTATCAGATTAATGTTTTCTTTTATGTATGGAAATTCCATACAGGATATGTGGTCACCTTGTACCTCCCCAGTCACTATATCCTTTACTTTTGATTTTCTCCACACCATATCATCTTCTGAAAATCCATCAATCATATTTATAAAAAAATTTTCCGTCTGATTACAGCACCTTAAAAGCTTTATATTTCCACAATAATCCGTCACTTCATAATATAAAGCCGCCAACAAATTATGCTTAAAGATTTCAAAAAGTACCTCTCTATCTTCTTTATTCTCGGCATGTCTCACTTTACCTTCTCTGGCGCTAAACAAACTTCTCAAACGCTCTTGGTGAGAGCTTTCTAACAATTTTTGACACATATTTGCAACCTCTTGATACTCCCCTGTCAATTCAACTAATTTTTCTTCTACAAACTTTCCTTTTTGACAAATAACACGAATAGCCTCCATAAGCTTGGTATCTGTTATCGTAAATCCACTTTTACGGACATCTGCACCTATAAGCCGCCCAAATACCTTTTCTAATATCAAGTTCGATTGTAATATTTGAAAATTTTCCTCCCGCTTTTTATCATCTCCATCATAAATATTCGTACTAATCATAGTAACCAAATCAACCTCTGTACCTTGTTTTAAAAGTTCCTTAGCTGTCTCTATCGCAATCAGTCCACCAATACAATGACCAATAAAGTATAACTTATAATCCTTGTATTTTATTAACAACTCAGCATACTTTTTCCCTAATTCAACAAATAGATGTTCAACTGGAAGTTGCAAATACTGATCCTGTTCTATACAAGGAATCCCCAGTATCGTATACTTAAATTCCCTTTCCCTTAAAATTTTTATCATATCAAGATAGGGTACTAAAGACCCTGTTCCAGCATGAAAAATCACATAAACAATCCTGCTTTCAGATGTCCCTTCAATGAGAGTAGTAATCGCCTCATGACTCTTTTCTTTTGTTTCAATTTTATCCGCCATCTCTGCAATTGTAGGTGTTTCTAATATTTCTCTCATCAAGTCGCCCCAACTCCAAGCTTTCGTCTCCGGAAGACTATCCCACATTTTTGCTATTATCTGAGATAATAATAACGAATCACCACCTATTGCGAAAAAATTTTCATGGCGTCCTATGCTTTCCTTATTTAACACTTCTCCCCATATTTCTTCTAGTTGCATTTCAAGTTCTGTTTTTGGTTGCTCAACACTTACTGTTTTCTCTTTTGTTTTCGGAAGCTTATTCATTAATTTTCCATTATTTAAAAATGGTACTATTTTAATTTCATTTGGCAACTCATATTCTTCTAGTTGCTGCTTTAAATACGCACGCAATTCTTTTGTATTTATCTCCATATGATGGTTCTGGACTCCCAAAACAAAAATTCCCTGCCCCAGACCGAAAAAAGCCTCTCCTTCTTCAGGATACGCCGCAACAATATCTAACCCTACCTGTCCGAACATATACTCCCATTGCTTGCGTTCAAAAAAGGTACTATCATCTTCATTCCTAAAATCATCAAAATCACTCAGTCCATCATTAAATTCAATAGATGTCAACAAATAATAAGGTTCTTTTATTGCATCTAAAATAACTAATAGCCCTTCTTCATTTATTAGTCCCCTTAACTGTTGCAACACAGATATTCCGTTTTTAGCATTATGCAGAACATTGGCACAGATAATTAGATCAAACTTGTTTTCTTCCATACCACCTTTATTAATATCAAAAATTTTATATTTAATCCAATTTTTTCCCCGATACCGTTCCTTCGCTTTATTCAAAAAATATGTAGATACGTCTGTATAATAATATTCTACATTTTGCTCTGATAGTCTTTCGATAATACCATCACTGGTTCCACCAACCCCTGCCCCCACTTCTAAAATCCGGAAAACTTTACCCTTCTTCTCAGAATACGCTTCCAAAACTGCACACTCAGCCATGTGGTTTAGTATTTTACTTGACAACGTTTTCTGATATGTATCAACTGCCGTCGTCATTTCACCATGTGGAAAGAGTAATTCTAATGGAGCAATTTCATTTCGAAATAATTGCGTTAGGCTTTTACTGCATTTTTCTAAATACCTTACAAAACCTTCTCCATAATTTAGTTGTTTTTCCACCCCCCATAAATAATCCCATTCCGCAGCCACATCAACTTTCCAACTTTTAGAGGTTCTACAAAAACCGTCCTGTTCTTCCTTGATAAAATTTTCGTTTTCGAAAATTTTAAGCCAACGTCTAAAAAAGCGTTTGTATTTATCAGCAACCCCTATCTTACTCTCCATTTCTTCTACCGTGAAGTGCTGTCCCTCTGCTACAAAAAAATCATGCTCCAGCATTACCTTCCACATTTCGCCAAGAGCTACTCTTTCTGCCGTTTCTATCCATTGCTTTAGTACAGTAGCATCGATATCAGCATTTTCGCTTTTCCAAATTTCTGACATTTTTTCATTCAAAAAAGCCAAATTATATATTTTATAATTCTGTCGTATCAGCTCTGGTTCTACCTGGAGTAGAAGCCCTTCTTCTCCCCATTTAGCTTCTGCTACTCTTATTTTATCATTTCTCTCCGCAACCTCCACTATGCGTTCACACACTTTTCTTTTTAAAAATTCTACAATTTTGACCTTATTTTGCCGTATCTCTCCTGCCAGTCCTGACGATAATGCACCTTTAGGTGCTCTATAATGCAATTCTCCGTCTAAACCAATCCATAATTTTATTTTTCTTTCATTTATTTTTTCTATCAATTCTTGCATCACAAAATTCCCTCCTGATAATTATTATCTTCACTTATTAAAAAATCTCCATTTTCTATAAGCCAATCCAGAAGATTAGAATACTTATATATCATATTTTCTATCTGTGTTTCATCAAGTAATCCTTGCAAATAGTCCCAATTTAAATACAATGCACCTTGTCTCTCTTGGATTTGGTAATCCAACCACACTTGAGGCGTTTGTGTAATATTGTAACAAATTTCTCCGAAAAGATTATCATTTTCATTTTCCATACCTAGAGTGCTGGTATACACAAATGGAATACCATACCGGAATTTCTTTCCGTCATATTTTGATAATTCCCTCTGGAATTTGATACCGCTAAAATCAGAATGTTCCAGATCTTTCATCAGTTGATTCTGTATTTCATGAGCCAATTCGATAAAAGTCTTTTTCTCATCTATCTTTATTTCAAGCAGTATGTTTCCTGTAAAGTCTCCGATAGTATGTCTTAGTTCCTTACTCAAATTCCATCTTTTATCAATCGTAATATTTAAAGCAAAATGATTACTCCCACTCTCTTCCCATAACATAAGTGCATATGCTGTGAGAAGTATATTTGAGGCTGTAATGTTTTGCTTTTCACCGATCTTTTTCAGCAGCTCCCATTTATGTTTTGTCATTTCTTTTGTATACCTTTTAAAGACTTGCTTAGTAATTTCCTGTGGCATTTTCTTAGTCGGGATTTTCGGATACGCCGGAAAGTGGCTGATTCTGCTTTCCCAATATTCTTGGTCTTTAAGCAACATATTTCTCTCATTCATTGCACACACATAGTCTCTAAAACTTACGGATTCTAATTTGCTTTTATTATTTCCCACATATCGCTGTGTCCACTGATATAAAATTGACAAAACACTTCTTGCGTCCATAATCAAATTATCTATTCCGACATGTACTATGTTCTTATCCTGGCATATAGAAACACGTATATCAAATAAAGGCCATTGAGATGCTTCCATTATTTGTTGCGACATATCGTCCCTAATAGATTCAACTGTTTCTTTGCCATCCAGGTCTGTATTATATACTTTTAAATTGTAATAAGGTACGCTTTCCAAAACCTTCTGTCTCTTTCCATCTTTTGAAAAGACCAATCTAAGTGCATCGTTCTCTATGATCAGTTCATTCCAAGCCCTCTCTAATCGTTCTATAGAAAGATTTTTGCTGACTATTTCATAATAACAATAAGAAGACACATTTCCTAATGCATATACATTTTGCCGGCCTATCCAATACGCATATTGCATTTCAGTAGTCAGAAATTCTTGAAAACGTTCCTGCTCGTTGTGCTGAACTACCTCTATATTAGGCTTTCTTTTCTCTTTTATACTAGAAATTCTTTTTGCTAGGGATTCTACTGTATTATTTTCAAATATGATTCCAATACTAACTTTAACACCAAATTCTGCCTCTATTTCTGCAGTCATTCTAACCGCTAATAAGGAATCGCCACCGCATACAAAATAATTATCCTTTTTCGTAATATTATCATTACCAAGCAACCGCTTCCATATCTTCAGCATCCTTGTTTCGCATGGTGTAAGCTTCTCCTCATTTTCTATATTTCTATCCTCATGCGCTTTTATCCATCGTACTACTTCCTTTCTATCTTGTTTCGCATTTTTTCCAACTGGAAGTTTATCCTCAAATATTATTTTTGTCGGGAGCATATAAACAGGAAGCTTACTTTTTAAATTTTGCATAAGGAACTCCTCATTTATATTGGGGCTCTCTTTTACAACAACTGCCACCAACATATTTTTTCGATTATTGTGTTCTACTGCACACACTATACTTTTTTTAACCCCAGCGATTTTATTTAAGATTGCTTCAATTTCTCCTAATTCAATCCTATGCCCTTTTACCTTTACCTGGAAATCCCGCCTTCCTCTATATTCTATTGTTCCGTCGTTCCAGAAGCATCCATTATCACCTGTCCGATACCAACGTCCAAAGCAATCCATAATATACTTTTGTTTTGTTAATACCTCATCCCCTCTATAACCTTTTCCTACTCCCTCACCTCCAATCCATAATTCTCCTTCTACCCAAAACGGACAATCTCTTCCGAAGTCATCCACTACTCTATATGCCTGATTCTCTAACGGTCTTCCATAGGGAATAGTTTTCCAGTTTTCTGGAAGTGGCAGTTTCACTATCTGTTCATTTGACCAAATGCCTGTTTCTGTCGTTCCCCCTAAAACAATCAATGTCCCATCTTCTACAGCCTCATAAAACATATCAACCATATACAATAATGTCCAATCACCTGAATAAAAAGCCGTACGGAAAGGAATTTTTTCCTTTTTTTGAGCTTTCCAGCATTCAAATAACATCTCTCCTAAAATCGGCACTGAATTCCAACGCGTAATATGATATTCGAATATCATTTTTAACCAATAATCGGGATTTTTACTTTCTGATTCAGGAATTAAAATTATTTTCCCACCTGCGCTTAATAAACCAAATTGGTCATATACGGATAAATCAAAATCTAAAGCTGAAACTGCTAAAATTGCGTCTGTCTGGTCTACACAATATTTACGATTTATATACTCTATAGTATTCCAAGCATTAGCATGTGACATTTCAACCCCTTTGGGCTGTCCCGTAGATCCAGAAGTCATAATAATATAGGCCGAATCTTCCGGATATATTTTCGGATAATTTTCCAACAGTTCATTTTCCAACAGCTTTTCTACACACCAAATCTCCACATTCTCCGGCCATTCTATCTGCTTTTCTTTTTCTGCTGTAGTAATTACATAATGAATATCTGTTTTTTCATGTATTAATTTCCGTCTTTCAGAAGGTTGTTCGCAACTAACCGGCACGTAAACATTTCCTGATATCAGAACAGCAAGAACAGCCACAATCTGTTCATAACCTCTTGGTATTGTAATTGCTATACTTTCTTCTTTTATATTCCGCTTAATAATTCCTGCTGCTACTCTCTGTGCCATTTCCTTTAATCTACTGTAGGAAATCTCTAACTCTTTTCCAGTATCTATTATTGCAATACGTTCTGGACTACGTTCGACATTTTCGAAAAATTCCTGAAATAATACTTTCTGTTCAGAAGCAGCTGGTATTGTACATTCCTTTCTCACAAAGTTCTTCTGTCTTTCTGGTAGTACATCAAATCTTTGGTTCCAATCTTCTTTCCTCAAATTATGTAAGAGCTGTTCAAAACTTGTCAGCATATCATCTATCATATCTTCTGGAAAAAGTTCATCTATCGTATCCCATGTAAGCTGTACTCCATTTTCATCCTCATAACTTTGGAAATCATTCCATACCTGTGGTGTCTGAGAAATCATGTACGAAAAGCTTCCAAAGTTTTCCGTAAAAGTACTATTTACCAATTCAGTTCCAAGATTACACGCAAATACAATTGGTGCAATAGCAGAAATGTCCCCATACATCTGTGTCAAATCTCTTTGAACCTGTACGCCGGAATAAGTGGTATATTTCATATCTTCATGTAATTGCTTCTGTATCCTGTCTAAAAGCTCAAGAAAAGTAGGGTTCCCCTCACAATTAATTTCTAAAAGTAGTAGCGTAGTAAAATCTGCGATTACATCCTCTAATCCCTTATATTCTGTCTTCCTATTAAAAAATGGTATGTTAATCAAAAAACTCTTATTTTTACTCCAACGTTCTAAAATTGCAGAATATGCAGTAAGCAAAAGCATTGCCGGTGTGGTTTGATACTCTTTTGCCCGTCTCTGTAAACAATCCCATTCTTCTTTTCCAATCCTCACGACTCTTCTATGAAATACCGGATTCTTTACTTCTTCTGGTCGTTTCGCTAATGGCATATCTGGTCCCTGAGGCAAATTTTTAAGACGAGCAGACCAGTACTCCTTCGCTTTTTTCCGTTCTTCTCTATCTTCCACATTTTGTTGCTCTAAATAGGCAGCAAAATTCCAATCTTTGGATTCTTCCGGTAATTCAACTCCACTGTAAACCATGGCCAAATCACGCAATAATATTTGAAGACTCTGCACATCTGCAATTAACAAGTCCAAATCTATATGCAATCTTGTCTTATTTCCTGGAAGCAAGGTAAGTTCTAGACCCGCAACTTCTCCTTCCTCTATCTTTAATTTCCGGTGTGACAAACGGCGTCTTACAGCCTGTGCTTCTTGTTCAGCTTCTGTCTCTGTTAATAACGAAAAATCGTTAATTTTTATCTTTTCAGAGTATGGTTTACTCTCTATTTTTTGCATCCCATTTTCAGAAAAACTAGCTCGCAACATAGGATGATGATACTGTATCCGACTCCAAGCTTCTTGAAGGCGTTCAGGGACAACTCCATATCCATCAAATTCCAAATATGCATGGCAGCCAATTCCCCCTAATACCTGGTTATCCTCTCTTCCTACCCAATAAGCGTACTGCACATCTGTTAAAGGAAATGGCTTCCGCATATCTCTTTCCATTATGATATCCCGTTTTTCTGCTTTTGCTTTCTTTCCCTTTTTCTTCGTACCTTTCTGAATAATCTTCCACCATTCTTTCAGGGTTGGATGCTCCATCAGGGTTCCAAAAGCAACCTTTACTCCCTGTTTTCTCCACTGGTTGACCAGCCTCATGATCACGATAGAGCTAAGTCCTAGCTCTAAAAGATTTTCAGAATCTCCAAATTCTTTCTGTACCGGCAATTTCTGTTTGATCTGTTCTTTTACTTCACTGTATTCCATCTCTATAATCTCCTCGTTTTTCCTGTGCCATCTGTACTAACACTTTTTTATCTACTTTTCCCACACTGGTCAACGGCCATTTTTCTATAATCTCTACCTGATCCGGCAGTTTATAAGACGCAACACCAATTTCTTTCAAAAACTGGTGTACAGCCTGTACATCCAGCGCATTTCCTTTTTCCGTCAAAATAAACGCACATATCCGGTTTCCTAATGTCTCATCCGGCACGCCTACAACAGCGGCTTCCTTAATGTCTGAGTGTTTACACAAATATGCTTCTATTTCCGCAGGCATGATCTTTTCTCCTGCCCTGTTAATCTGTTCTTTGATTCTTCCTCCCATGCGGAGGTGCCCCTTTCCCGTCCACATGGCTTTGTCCCCCGTCCGGTAGAAGCCATCTTCTGTAAAACTTGTCCTATTGGTTTCTTCCGCCATATAATATCCGTCAATCGTATAAGGCCCTCTCGACAACAATTCTCCAAAAACTCCTGTCGGTACTTCCTCATCGTTTTCATCTACGATTTTTACTTCATCTGCAGGAGATACCGGAGTGCCCTGACATCTTGCTATTACGGTCACATCATCATCCGGGCTGGTAAAAGATAGAAGCCCCTCCGCAGTCCCAAACACCTGCATCAGTGTACACGGCCATTCTTCTATAATCTTATCTGCAAGGGAGTCTTCAAGCATCGCTCCTCCCACCTGTAAAATCTTCAGGCTGGAAATATCATAGTCCTCATCGTATTCCAGCATTTCCATACACACCGTAACCATGGCCGGAACTAGGGCTGTAATGGTTACTTTCTCCTCAGTAATCGCCGTCAGGATATCATCCGGACTGGTTGTTGGCGCCAATACAACTTTTCCTCCTATATCAAAGGTTCCCAACAACCCCGGACAGCAAAGTGGAAAATTATGCGCTACCGGAAGCGCCGCAAGATAAACACTGCTTTCATCCAACTGACAGCGCTTTGCTGACATTCTTGCATTGTACATATAGTCTGTATGGGTTCGGGGAATCAGCTTGGGAACACCGGTCGTACCGCCAGACAACAGCAATACTGCCGTGCTATAACTGTCTACTTCCGGAAATACTCCCTGTCTCTCTGTTTCCGCCTCATACCATGCTCCCCTTTGCGTTCCATCTACAAAAACATTTTGTATGCACGGGAATTTTTTCTGCATAGCCATTGCCATTTCCACATAATAAAAACCCAGGTATCTTTCAGCTACAATGTATGCTGACGGCTTTGCAAGCGCTATGATTCCTTCTAATTCTGTTTCTCTGTGGGCTGGCAACATCATAATCGGTACTGCCCCAATCTTTGCAAGAGCAAAGAGAACCACGACAAATGAAATCCGGTTCGGTAACTGCACCAGAACTTTATCTCCTTTTTGAATCCCCTTCTCCATAAAATATTGGCCTGTACCGATTGCTTTCTGATTCAATTCCGAATAGGTAATTTCCTCCTCGCTGTCTGTGACCGCTATCCTGTTTCCATATCGTATTGCCCATTTATCAAGTTGCATTCCTAGGCTTAACTTTTCCCAGCCTTCTAGATTTTCATATTGTGCCATATTCTTTTTGTAGCCTGCCATTTTGTATTACCTTCCTTTCTCCTGTACCGCCGCATATGCGGCATAATCTTTTATCAGAATCGGATATAATTTCCATCCAGATTTTACTTTTCCATTTTCTATAATCCTGTTCCCCCTGACAGAAAAGAAGCCCATTCCCCGATTTAAGCCGATTCCCAACGCTTTGAGATATGCCTCTTTTGCTGCCCAGTAATGATAGAACCGTTCGGAATTTCCCGCTTCCCGGATTTCCGCCGCTTCTTCTGTTGCAAAAAACTTTTCGGCAATTTCCATATATTCAGGAATTTCTCCTATTTTCTGCACATCGATTCCCACAGCCTGTTGGCAAGCAAATATTGTCAGTACCCATTCTCCAGAATGCGAAAGGTTAAATGTGATTTCCTTTTGTCCAGGCGGCGCTTTCCAGTACAGTTTCCCGTATTTTCCTTTTCTCAAAACAATCTTGTCCACGCCTGAATATTCTTTCAATAACATTCTCACAGCAATCTTTCCTGTAAGGTAACGCATCTGATCTTCATAAAAATGATAATGTTTCACTTTCTGGTATTCTTCCTTTTCCAAAAGAGGCTTATGCCACTCCCAAAATGTTTCCAGTTCTCTCCATCGGAGTTTCCAGATGTGTACCTCCCCTGTATGCAGTTCCAGCTTTCCCATATGCATAAGTTCCCGGTTTCCGTATGATTCAATTTTCATCTGGAACACCCAGAAGGCATTTCTGTACTTCTGACAGGACATCTTCTTCCTGTTCCCGGATGTAAAAATGCCCACCTTCAAACATATGGCAGTGGAAAGCCCTCTTTGTATATTTTCTCCACTCTTTCATCGCTTCTTCATCTGCTTCGCGGTCTTTCCGTCCTCCAAATGCTTCAATCGGGCTTTGCAAGACAGTAAGTTTCTTATCATGATAGGTTTCGTCCATCGTAAAATCAGCCCGCAGCATAGGCAAAAAGAAATCCAGAAGTTCCTGATTCTCCAGTATTTCCTTTGGTGTCCCTTCGAATCTTCCGAGCGCTTTTTTAAATTCATCGTCAGGAAGATGATAGATTGGATTTCGTTCTGGGATACTTGGGATACGGCTTCCGGACACCAAAAAACATTGGGCTGTCTTTCCTCTCTTTTCCAGTCTTTTTTCTAACTCATAGGCAATCTTTCCGCCCATACTGTGTCCCCAAAATGCATATGGTCCCCGTATGCATTTCCATATAGTTTCTTCCAATTCATCCAGCATATCTGTCATATTGTTATATGGCTTCTCCATAATCCTCTCTTCCCTTCCTGGAAGTTGAATCGGACAAACGGTTACTTTGTCTTTCATTTTTTGAACCCAAGAGTTGTATGCAGACGCTCCTCCTCCAGCAAAGGGAAAACAAAATAACGTAGCCCTATCTGGACGTATTTGATTATAATTTTTTACTAATTTAATGTTCATCGGCACTCCTTATTCAATAATCTTTCATATTAACAATCAGCATGTTCGAAGCAGCTAATTTTAATTAGTTTTTTCTAGCCTATGTATAAAATATATATATGCAAATTCCTTTCTTCAATTATTTATAGACTAACTGTTGACATAATCATGCCTCGGCTCTTTTAGTTAGTCGCAACTTACTTTATTATATCATCATTTTTCCGAACTATCAATATGCTTTCTAATTATTCCAGCCTAATTCGGGATAAGATTTCCGTTTTTTTATATTTTAAATTGTTCTCAAATTTCCATCCGATTTGGCTTTATATTAGATGCCACTCTTCCAGAGCAAGTTTCGCAACGTAGCACAATAACCCTTTCCGGGCTATTGACCACTTGCAACTTGATGGGGATTTCGTTTCCCCATACCCTCGCCCACAATCACAGATATGTGTATTGGTTTCCATTTACATGGTCACAGTGCGATAATTTTTCATCACTCACTTTCCCAGCAGGCTACGAAATTTGGATTTTCTTATGAAACCACTACCACGTAAGAAAGGAAGTTATCAATGACAAGACCTAAGAAAGAGGAAACTCTTGCAAAAACTAAAGATGTGCATTTACGCATGAATGAAACTGAATATGATCTTCTTGCAGAAAGAGCCAAGGCTAACCGCATGACGGTTTCTGATTTTGTCCGAAGTGCCCTGGACAACCAGAAAGTCATCATCAAATACGAAATTACCGCAGATGTCCCCGAAATAAAAAAACTTATTAGCGAGTTTGGTAAGATTGGCAGCAACTTAAATCAGATTGCCCGGTATTTTAACCAGGGTGGAATTATCTCCACTGAAATGAAAAATGAAATCAGAAAGTCCCTTCGGGATATTTATGAAATGAAGTATGAAGTGATGAAAATGGCAGGTGATTTCCGTGGCAGTAATTAAACATATCGCAAGCAAAAACTCTGACTATGGAGAATCGGAACGGTATCTTATCTTCCAACACAACGAGTATACCCGAAAACCGATTCTTGATGAAGAAGGGCATATGATATTGAGAGAAGAATGTTATCTGGACGGTCTGAACTGTGATCCATTCACTTTTGCATCGGAATGTCAGGAACTGAACAGCTACTACCACAAGAACAAAAACTTCAATGAGATAAAATCCCATCACTATATCATTAGCTTCGACCCGAAAGACAGAGATGAATGTGGATTGACCGGTGAACGTGCCCAGCAACTCGGATTGACTTTTGCAAAGAAAAACTTTCCTGGTCATCAGGCTTTAGTCTGCACTCATACCGATGGTCATAACGAAAGTGGAAATATCCATGTACACATCGTAATCAACAGTCTCCGTAAATATGACATACCACAAGAACCCTATATGGAATTTGACTGTGAAGCAAAAGCCGGATACAAGCACCATCTAAGCACAGCATACCTTATCCATTTAAAACAGGAAGTTATGGATATGTGTAAAAAAGAAGGACTACATCAGGTTGATCTGCTCACTCCTGCTGAAAGAAAAATCACAGAAAAAGAATATTGGGCACAACGCCGGGGACAGGAAAAACTCGATAAGTTAAATCAGAAAATGAAAGAAGATGGAATCACTCCAAAGGGAACTCGTTACCAGACAGAGAAACAATTTCTTCGTGACGCTATTGATGATGCTGCAAGTACCGCCCGATCACCAGAAGAATTTTCAAAAATCCTTGATGAAAAATATCACATTATCTTCAAAATCAGTCGAAACCGGTACAGCTATCTTCACCCTGGCAGAAAAAAATATATCACTGGAAGAAATCTTGGAACCAGATACACAGAAGATTTTCTCTTGAAAACATTTGAGGAAAACACAAAATCCCATAAAGAACAGAAAGAAGAAATTCTGGAACAGCAAACTCCGAATACTTCCACAGATTCGCCAACTGTTCCTTTCTCCGATACTTCTGCTATCCCTGCACCATTCATTTTCATAAAATCAGATCTCCGGCTTGTCATAGATCTGCAAACCTGTATTAAAGCACAGCAGAGCGAAGCCTATGCTCAAAAAGTAAAGCTCACCAATTTAAAGCAGATGGCTCAGACTGTTGCCTACATACAGGAACATGGCTATGATTCTCTTGATGATTTCCATGCAACACTCGATCAAGCATCAGACCAGACCAGTGCTTCCAGAAAATCTTTAAAAGATACTGAACAGCAACTTAAAGATATGAATGAGCAGATTCATTTTACCGGACAATATCTGGCATATAAAAATGTGTACGCAGATTATCGCAAAAGCCGAAACAAGGAGAAATTTTATGAAGAACACCAGGCAGAACTTTCCCTGTATGACACAGCTCTCCGAACACTCAAAGAAAAATCTGGCGGGAATAAATTGCCTTCCATGAAAGCTCTATATGCTGAAAAGGACCGGCTTGTTGAATTGAGGAATAGACAGCGTGAAGATTTTTTTAATCACCGGGATTATGAACGGGAACTTCGCACTGTGTCTGCTAATATTGATATGATTCTTAAGAAGAATTACGAGCAACTACATGATAGAAAAGAGCCAAATTTATAGAGACACATTAAAAGGGACAGATTGTTCCTCTGTCCCTAAAAATATATCTCTATTTTTCTAACTGCTCATACCAATCTTCTGGAAACCCTATATGTCTCAATGATATATCATTCTCATATTCTTCTACAATAGCTTTTAATTCTATCAAGACTTTGTTGATCCATTCTTTTTTATTTGGATATAATAATTTTAATACAAGTATTTGTGAAAACAATTTTCTGTTTGGTGACATTTCTAATTCCCTTGGCATTTTGGGTAATGCGGGAAATGACCAATAATACAGCCTTGAATAATGTGCACAACGGTTTCTTAAATCAGTGATGCAACGTAACCAGCTTTTTAAACAGGCCACTGATGTACCATATAATTCTTTTGCTAAATATTTCTGGTCACCAGACTGCAAATCCGCATAAAAGTAGGACAACATTCCCATTGAAAAAAATTCAACAATAACCCATATAGGAAAATTTCCGCCATACTTTTCTTTATGGTGCTGAACTACTGATGTACTTTTATTTTCCTCTATACATACATTTAACAGTTTCACGAACTTTTCATGATTGTGCCTGTCATTGTAAATAGCCCCATCCATATATCCTAAAGCCCCATGAACATGTCCACTGTAATAGGCTAATTGCGTTCTTAAATATAATTCAACTTTTTCTATATAATTAAATAATACACCACGCAATCTACTGTCAAATTCATAGATTCTTTGAATTCTGTGAAAGTTTATATTTGAAAAATACGTCCCATCCTTTTTTCTAAACGGAAGGAAATAAGCAGATAATCTATAATAATTCGCCTGTTTTAAAAATCCGATACATTCTGTATCATTATCTATAATAAAACCCTTTTCTTTAATAATTTCGACTTGTTGAGCAAAGGTTTTCGGTTGTTTCATTACCTGTACAGTTGCTTCATTATTTTGCAACTTTTCATTTTTAGTTTCACTTGTATTCACCATTATTTCTCCAAAAATAAAAATGTCTCCCCATGGGACACATCACTTGCGTGAGAGGTGCGGGGAGTCCTGTTAGTGTTATGATATGATATTTGAGAGAAAAAATCAACCATTTTTTATATATTGCCCTCAAAAATTCCGGCAAGACTTTTTTACTTCTTCTTCCTTTCCATCTCTTCTTCCATCGCCTTCTGTTGCTGTGGCTGTCCTTTCCCTTGACTGGCTATCTTCTTCTGATGATTTCGGAGCCGTTTAAGTACCGATCTCCGTGGAGCGTTCTTATCCTTTTTCTTTGGAGTGTTATTCATCAGTCCGTCAATCATATTATAGTTGGCTTCTTCTGCCATCTCTGCACTGCGAAGATATTCTCCATTATCCATAACCTTCTGCCAGTTTGCCAGCTCTGGTTTCTTCTTTTGTGTTTCTCCAGATTGTGTCTGTCCGGTCTGGGCTTGTGCCTGCATTTCCTGTTGTTTTTGCTGTGCCTGCTCTGCCTGTTGCTGCATGAAATTCTGGATGTTCCGTCTGGCTTCTTCATCAAAGCCGTTGTAACAGTCATTCATAACTACGGTACCTTCTTCACTGAGAATCACATAGGCTGCTCTTGTCCCATACTCCTCATGTTCCATCAGAAACCATTTCTTTTCGTTCATCAGGATATAATCCTGTGCAAGCCATGTCCCTTTCTTTCCTTCGATTTCGTACCCGATCGTATCAATGGAAAGTCTGGTATCGGAAGAACTTTTGATTGTGAGAAATTCCGGAATGATGATAAAACCATCTTTGTTGACATAGTAAGCTGTGGTTTTTCCATCATCGGTAATGATGATCACATCGCTGCAACCGATGGAATGACCTTTGAAGTTCTTCGGTCGTTGCTTCTGTAAACGGAGTTTAATATCAGCCGGAGTTTCCCCCGGCTGGATTCTTCCAATGTACACCTGCTGATAGTTTTCTATCTGGACTGTTCTTCCTTCGCTTTTCAGTTTCTCGTAAGAACGGAAACGCACATCCCGGTACTCTGGGGTATCTTTTACCTGATATACTGCACACTGACTTGTACTCATTCTTCGTCCTCCTCTTCCAGTTCCATTTTATATTCTTCCAGATCCATAAGAAAAACTTCATATCCTTCATCGCTCATACAGAACAGTTTTCTTATGGTATTGCAGACAAGCCCGATCATATCTGCATCGCCTTTCAGAAAAGGAATGATATGATCGATTGCCTCCATCGTGTCATTTCTGTTTCCTTTATCAAACATTGCTGTTACTAAACATTCATCCGCATCAAAGTTCATCGCCAAATCCATCATAATTCCACTTCTCCCTTCTTATGTGTCTTGGATTTCTCCGTTGTCTTATTCTGCTCCTGTGCTTTTGCCCTTGCCTGAAAATCTTTTAAAGACTGCAGCACAGATTTCTTCACTTCACCTTTTGCTCTGCTTGCAGGTTCTGCCTTTTGTGGCTGGCTCCGATTTACAGATACCGGTTCCTGCTCTGCCCTTCTGTCTGCCGCAACCGCAGAAGGTTTCTGTCCACTTCCTATTACTGTTTCTGTCGTATATTCCGTTTCCTTTACCCTTCCATGCTTTTCATCCAGATACTTTTCCATGTCTGCGATTGCTTTCTGCACCAGAGGGCTTTCTTTATAGTGTGGAATCATATCTATCAGATCACGCCGTATCCGGTCTGCACTCATCAACTCATATTCTCCGGAATAATTTTCATCACCATCTTGCAGATCAAATCCGATTCCTTTAATCCCATGCAGTCTCTCTGCTGGGATACTCTCATATATTTTAATGGCTTCTTCTAAAGTGAGGTTGTTATGGTACTCTCCCATGACCGGAAACTCCATGCACTCTGCGACATAAAAACTGATCGTGGCTTCTGGCTGTTCCTGCTCCGGCTGTTTGTCAAAAATAGAAAATCGCTCTGTATCTTCCAGACGGGAAAGTAAAGAACGGGCAGTTATAACATCGCTGTCTATATCGGATTCCTCGGATACCTCAAGCAGCCAGTCCTTGATAGTTTCTGTTTTCTTATTCAAAATATCCTCCGTGAGTTTTTCCACCTGTTCTTCTCTATTTTCAACTGTATCGTTATACTCATAGGTATCAACGTCATAGCTAAAATTATCCAGGTCCACAGCGAGCTTTTTAATCTCCTGCTGGTCAAGATATTTTTCGGATTCTTTTATATACTCTGCCAGAGTGATTCGCTCCTCTGCAATCGGGTTAATATCCACCTTAATTCCTGCCATCGCTATACCAGATTCATTTAAGGCATTGAAAAAGCTATCTTCTCGAATATCACCTTTATAGGAAAGAACCACATCAAGGTCAGAATCTTCCCGGTAGAGGTCTTGTCTGCTTCTGGAACCATACACTCTTGCAGCAAGCAGCTCTACCTCCTGTTCCATTCCCATATCTTCTAATACTGCCTGTGCATGATACAGGACACCTCTTTCAACTTCTGCCCTGCTCAAGCTATTTAATGCCAGTTCATTTCTTCCAATCTCAGAAGTCGCACGAAGTTCCCCCTCCTGCAATAAATCCTTAGAGTGCTGGATCGTCATTTCTTCAAATTCTTTATAATCCACTTTGACACATTCCAGGTCATCCATTCTTTCACTTTTAAGGATTTCATAAGCAGCTTCCTGAATGGATGCGTCTGGATTATCGTAATCACCACTCTGGATTTCATGCAGATCAGAGTCATAAAAAATAAACGAATATCCTTCTTCTGTTGCCTGTATGGTCAGATACCCTTTACTCCTGATAAACTGCATTGCGATTCCTTCATAGGTTTGCATTGCTTCTTCCCTGCGAAATCCTTCAAAAATACTTGCTGGGCAGTTTTTTTCTAATTGTATCCGCTGCATCTGTTCTTCCTGAACTTCTTCCACATCTGCCATCAGTTCTTCATAATCCACTACTTTTGCGTCTTCCAATGAGTACCCTTTATCTTCCAAAATATCACTGGCAGCTTCATCTACATAAATTGTCGGATTGTCATAGATTCCTCCATCATCCTCCTGATAATCTTCATTGTAAAATGTATAATCATAGCCATCTTCAGCAGTCTGGATTGTAAAGTATTGTTTTCCAATCTGATATGCAATCTGTACCTCATTCCAGTCCAGCATATTTTCCATTTTATTTACCGCTTCATATATTTCCGGATTCAGCCACCCTCCGATCTGTTCATATGCATGGGTCAGCTGATCTATTCCGTTTTCACATCGGATAAAATCCATGCTTTCCTGCATTGTTTCCGTATTCTGGATACCAAGCACTTTTTCCTGATGATTTGGCAGGCGTAAATATTCCTGCATCGCTTCATCCAGTGATTCATACCGGTTTACTTTTACTACACCCTCTGCATTTACATCTTCCATCACATAAAAATTATCAACGTAATGAATCTCTGGCATTTTCAACTTTATGCCTTCTGGCAGCTGCACCTCACTGACTGCATGGAAATTAAACCGGACATCCGTTCCAGATTCATTTTTTCCTGCCATCGTTTCTTCCCAGGTATCTTTCTGTACTGCCTGTATTTCTTCGATTGTAAGTGTCTGTCCACTCCGCAGGGTTACAACAGAATCTTTCGGGAATTCCGTCAAGTCATAAAGTGTTGTTCCATTTTCCTGCAAATATTCTGATACAGCTTCTAACGCTCCTGCATCAAACCCATTCCATAAATCCTCCGCTACAAGCTGTCCATTTTCTGCTACGATAATCCCTGCCACATCGGAGCCAAATTCATCATGTTCCATTAAGAAGAACTTCTCCCCCGCATATTCCTTTTCATCAACCGTATGCCATGTCCCGTTATGTCCTTCTGCTTCATATCCTCTTGTCTCTGCCGTGATTGTCACTTCGTTTTCTCCTATCGCCTGTTCTATCCTCTGCATCCGGATCTCAGCTCTTGCCATGTCGATAAACCCATCTAAAACTGCCGGGTGGCTTTCGATCACATAATCCAGGTTTAGATTTCTACCCCGGCTGACATTTTCCGGGACTTCGATATGCTCCGCCCAGTCTTTGTTCTGTCTGGAAAATCTTCCATCATGGGAAAGTTCACGGATGGTATTTGCCATAACAAAATTCATACGTTCTTCCCCGAAGCGTTCCACGACTTCTTTTGCCGCATCCTGCTTTAAGTGCAGCCCGTCAAAATTCTCCCGGATGGCTTCTTCGATTGCTTTCTTACAGTCCAGGTTTAACTTTCTGGAATCCAGATAAGCATCCACATCCCGTTCTCCCATTGCCTGTTCCAATGTTCCTTTATAAACTGGCGGATATGCCCTGACGGAATTATGTTCCAGCATGTTCATTCTCTGCTGGACAAACTCCGGAAGTTCCTGAAATCCAAAAGAATCTACATAATAGGCTGTGATCTCTGCACCCCTGTTTATCACGATCACATCACTTACCGATAAGGAATGGCCACGGAAATCTTCCGGTCGGTCAATGTTAAAGCGTTCAAATATATTGTCTAACGTGATCGTTGGCATCCACGGTGCTGCATAAACCATCCTGTAATCCTTTCCGTCAATGGTATAGCCCAGACTCTTTGCGGATTCCATTCCCATAAACTGATAAGTATGCTCATCTCCGGTATCCATCTGATAAATGGCAAACCTTCTGCTTTCTCCATGCAGAAGAAGTGTCTCATCAATCTTTTCTGCACTCTGCTGTACCAGTGCTTCCTGTTTTGTAGCAGATATTTCTCTCTCTTTCTGCACTTCCCATTCTGTTTCTGTGATTCCAAAGATACCGTCATATCCAAGGATCTCACTTTCCGTCTCCACAAGCATCTGTTCTGCCCGTTGTGGATTCTCTGGATTTCCGTGTAAGATATAAATTTCTGCCCCTCCACGGTACAGTTCATATGCCCGGTCTTTCGTAAGCGGGAGCATATGGTCTAACTGAATTCCTGCCTCGTGCATTTCCGTAAAACCGATCATGCCATCCGGGAAATTGTCAATCTGTGCCTGTGTTTCATTCATAAGGCTTCTCGTATATTCACTTCCCGGTCTGCGGATTGCGGTCATCATACGGTTCACCAGTCCAAGCACTTCGTCTTTGTCATCCATCTTATATGCAAAATTCACAATAAGATTTCTCTGGGAATCTGTGAAATTTCCTGTATTTGCAGCTTCTGCCGTTTCAATCAGACGGTGAGCATACTGCATGGCTGTTTCTTCTACAATCTCCGGTTCTTTCACTGGGAAGTTTGCCCTTGCTGCCTGGATTACTTCATACACTAGCTTTGAACCGGCTTCATCGTAAGATTCCCTCATGTCCCATACCAGGTCATTCAGTCTTTCCACCCGTCCGGGGAAAGTTTCTGCATATTCATTTACAAATGCCTTTTCTTCTTCTGAAAAAATATTTCTTGGAAACTCTGCTTTATGCACCAACATCTCTGCCTGCTCTTTCGGAGAAAGGTCAGAAAAATAAGTAACGCCTGTGTCAGCATCATATTCCACATCATAAAAATCAATCGGATAATTCTCTCCGTGTCCACTGCTGTCATAGAGTGGTGTGACGGCAGCACCTTTTTCCTCCAGAAAACTTTCCAGTGGTTTCTCATTCTCCTCTATCTCACCACTTTCCAGAAGGCGGACGTATTCCCCCACATTCTGCTCTAACTGTTCCCTGCTCATGTTTTCGATCAGGTCATAAGTAAACTCGGAACCCATGCTGCCTGAAAGATGCAGGATCAAATCTTCCTTATGGAAGGTATCCCGCACCGGTCTTTCCATTTCCAGTTCGTGCATCTGTGTCTCGATATTCTCAATGACTTCTGCAGACGTTTTCCGGATGGTATCCATAGATGCCCGGAGTGCTTTCATATCCTTGCTCTCACACCAGCTGGCAATATAGGTAAAAGAGTATTCTGAAGTATCCAAACCAAAGTGATTGCAGACAATATAGGCAATACTTTCTGCTTCAAATGGAAACATTAACATTTGAAGCATTATACTCAGCATTCCAAAATGTTAATCATTTTAAAGAATGCTGAGAAATAAGACGTTTTTCTACTAAAAGATGAGCATTATTCGTTAGCGCAATCCACAAAGTCTTGCCATTTCATCTTCGTTGCCCTCCCACATTGGTGCTTCATCAGATACAGGTGTTGGAACAGATTCCATTGCGTCTCTAAGCTGTTCAACAGATGGCTTTGCATAGTAGCTTTTGGTTGTATCAGTTCTGGCATGTCCTAACACTGTAGAAACAAGCTCAATAGCGATTCCATCCTGATAAAGATTTGTGGCTCTGGTTCGGCGGAACATGTGACAGTGAACCGAATCTGGAAGACTAATCCCTTTTTCACTGACCAGAGCTGCATATTTTTTTATAATCCGCTGGACATTTCCAACGGACATCCTGTCTGTTACACCTTTTATTGTTGTGGAAAATAAGTATGCTTCTTTGGAAGAATTACTGTGATATACACGTATATATTCCCTAAGGTGTTCGACTGCTTTAGCTGTTAATTGTATGGTTCTTTCTTTATTACCTTTGCCGGTTATGAAAATATTTGGATATTTTGTTTCTGCCGTGATATCACATAAGCGGATGTTAAGCAGCTCACTGACTCTTACAGCTGTATCGTAGAGAAGAATCAAAATAGCACGGTCTCGTACACCGAATTTCGTATTCAGCGGTGCAGACAGTATTGCAGCAAGTGCATCATCGGACAGAATAGGTTTTTCCTTTTTAATGGTTTTGCATGGTGAGATCTGACTGATCGCCAGGGCAACTGACTGGACTGATATGTCCATATCCGAGGCATAGTTCAGATAGGCACGGATAGCCGCAACTCTTACATTTACAGTTGATGGCTGGCTGCCATTTGCAAGCAGATATTCTCTGAAATTATAAATACATTCTTTGGTACAATCAGAAAACTGAAAGGTGCTTATGGATTTACCTAATTCACCTACAAGGTAGTTTTTAAATATTGTAAGGGAATCTCTGTAGGATTCTGCTGTAGCCTGACTGCGTCCGACCTGCTTTACCAAATAAACATTTAGAAAGTTCCATGTGTGAGAAAAGAACAGCTGGTCAGTCGATATCTTTGCTGATTTATTCTTCATAGGGAAGCACCTCCGGAATGACCTTTCCAGACACTGAATCTTTCTCTCGGATAGTATCAAATGCCTTTTCTGCAAGATGATAGTAATAATACGTTTCGTCAGGACTTTTGTGTCCAAGGTATCTGCTTAAATATGGGAGCATAGTGTTTGTATCAATTCCCTGATGCATCCACTCATTAAATCTCTCCACTACAAAAGCATGGCGTAAACAGTGGGGTGTCGGATGTTTATCAACTGTCTTGGCAACCGGAAGCATGGCCCAATGGCGGTTAAAACTTGATTCTACTCCAGAGCACGAAACAGGCTTATGTGGATCTTTTCCCGGAAAAGCCCAGTCAATTCCGGGGAAAAGCATTTCCTGACGTTCTTTATAGTTTTTAAGTACCGGAAGGCTATCCTGCGGAAGATATACAAGGCGGTCCTTGTTACCCTTTGAGCCAAGGACAGTAAGGATTCCTTTATCCAGGTCTATGTGCTCCCATTTTAGCAATCGCCCTTCTGACAGACGCAGACCGCAGCAAAAATATAGGAGAAAAAGAATCTTGCACTCTCTATCGAGTCTAAATTGCTCTGAATTATGAGACGTGCGGATATCCATTTTCTGCAGCAGTTCCTTAACTTCCTCTTTTGATGGAATGTAAAGAACAGGACGGTAAGCCTTGCAGAAAAAATTAGGAATATATGCTTCCTGACCAAGGGAAAGGATATATTCACTCAGCACCTTCACCATCGACATACAGCGATTATGATAGGCTTCTCCTTCGCCCGGTCTGGCTTCTGACCATTTGGCTGCCATTTCATAGGTGACTGTTGTCAGTTCCGGATAATTCTGTACGCAAAAGGTATCAAAGCGTTTTAATAGCTTTTCTTCGGAATTATAGGCATATCCATCAGCTCGTTTTTGCTGTATAAGTCCTTCGATATGATGTGCCAGACCGCTCTCAAAAATGTATGTCATGATAAAACACCTCCAAATTCCAGAGGGCAGAGCCTCATTTTATCTTCGTCACGTTCAAGATATACCTCTGCTGTTTCCTGACGTGCATGTCCGAGAGCATTGGAAATATCATCAAGTTTGTTGTCTGCCCGAAGCATTCTTGTGGCAAATGTTTTTCGTGTCATATGAAAGCCCTGACCAGCAGATAATTCAAATCCATATTCAGCAAGTATTCTTTTTAAAGCTCCACGGCACGCCGTTGTAACTTTAAGCGGAATATATGGTGCCTGATGGCGGATAAATATATAACCGTTGCCTGTGACAGCTGATTCCGGACGTCCATTCATGATGTATTTATATACTGAATTACCTACATCCGTTGGGACTGGAAGCGTTATTGCTTTGCTTGTTTTCTGCTGAATGAAGGAAACAGTTTTGTTTTTCCAGTCAAAATCATTTACCTGAAGCTTTAGGATGTCTGCTCCCCTGATACCCATTCGAAGTCCAAGCATGACCATGGCTGTGTCCCTGAGCTCCATGGGAGTAGAAGCTCTCTCACGATATTCATATATTTTCTCGACTATAGCATCGCTCAGAACATCAACTATGCTGCGATGAGGCGCACAGCTTGCAGATACTGCAAAAGCAAGTGTTGGTGAAATCAGATCCTGGTCAGCCATGTACCGTAGAAGCTGACGAAGCTTGGTTCCATATGCATTTTTACTTTCCGGGGTCGAGTGGACATCATGGTTATGAAATGCTTTAACCACATCGGGTGTTATGGAGACTGGATTATCTATTCCATTATCTTCAAGATATTTGAAGAAACTGCATCCGGCTGCCCTGCACATGGTAAGTGTCTTATCGGTCATTCCATCCCGCCTGCGGCTTTCTATGAAACCATCAAGGATGCTTTTGCTCCATGATGGAAGATGATCAGATGCACGCATCGGCTCAGCGATTATATTGGATTCCATTATGCCCTGGAGATACTTTTCAAACATTCTGATAGTGTGTGAACGATGAGCTGATCCGGAACTGCTGGCTTTGATCTGATTCGGGCAATCCGGGAGTATACCTATCCATGATGTCACAGTTTCTGCCGAGTGTTCCAGATGGTTAAGTTCCAGGAACATGAAATACCATGTGAAATCATTGCGATAAACAGCTTTTGATGATTTCATGTATTTCCAATCGTCCAAAGCGTCAAGATATTCATCAGCTTTAAGAGCGAGAGGTATACTCGGATGAAATGCGGTACCTGTTTTAGAAAGTCTCATCTCAAGCAGTATTTCAACGTTCTCACCAAAAAGAACCCGCTGGTAACACTCTGGCACATCACCTCTGCGGTGAAGATATTTCATAAGTGCTGTCATGGCACATACGGCGTTCTGACGTCTGGCAAGAGATTTACAGGATTTGCAGTAAGTATTCCAGTATTCGATAAGAGTATCTATGGTTATTGCTTCCGGCTCTGTAACTCCCAGGGAAGTAGCAAGCCTGAAGAACTCCTTGATGGCAACAGAATACGTATGGTAATAGCAGGGATTCTGTGTGGTCGCATAGTATTCTTCCAGCTCATATGTCAGGCGAAAAAAGGATTCCGATATTCCGCTCCGGCAGAAAAAACTGTCTTCTGAGCGGCAGAAAGAACTTTTGATATCTCCAAAGAGCAGGTAATGCTCGAGGCGGAACAGGGCATTTCTATATTGAGAACACGTCTCATAGGAAATTTCCCGTTTTTTAATCTCAAGCCAATCCAGTGCGGCATCCATTGAAAAAGGAATGCCCTTATCCATCAGGTACTTGAAGAGTGTAGCATAACAGGTTCTGTGCATGTCTATATTTTTACATGCACTGTCTGGCTGTTTCATCATATTGAGAACTGATGAAATAGCATCTAAATAGTTTATTTGCATATCAAATGCGCTCCTTTCCGGTTTCCCATTCGAGGGGAAAACCTGATAATAGCGTATCTGATAATGCTCATCTTTTTTACAAGAAAGTGAGGATTTATGGAAAATAATTTAAAAGATCAACATTATAAAAACATGGGTATAATGCTTCTACTTCTTTTGTTGTCCGGTCTTTTAAAATTCCTTCCGCATCCATTACCTCCCGGTCATGCAGCAATGCATGGCTTACTTCGTGTACTCCGGTTTTCATGGTCTGAAGATTACTCATATCTTCCTGAATTGCAATATACTTTTCTGTCTGATGATAATAGCCTTTTGCTTCCCCTTCTATTTCCATCATGCGGATTGGCACAGGAGAAATGTTCTGCAATGCTTCCATAAATGTGTCATAAAACTGTACACTCCCGGTAAGTTCCGATACTTCCAGCTCTGCAATCGGCTCTCCCTCTGTCTGGCTGACATCAAATACCGTTGTCACACGGAACCTTGGAATGACCATCTCCACGATCTCTGTTTCCGGCTGACCGTCATCCCCGATCACCGGCTCTTTTGTTACAGGGTCAATCTTTTCAATCTCCTGTTTCTCACGGATGGGTGCCGGTGCGATGATCTGGATTCCTTTTTCCCCACGTTTTACATGGCGGTTAAACTTCTTCTGCCACGCCTGATACCCTGCCACCAGAGTAGCCTCCGGTTTCTGCATGGTGATCAGAAGGGTGTTATTAAAACTGTAATTATGGAACTTGGACATGGTATTCAGATATTCCGTATACCGTTCCGAAGTAAAAATCTCCTTTACGCCCTGTTCCAGCCGTTCCGATATTTCCTTTAACTGTTTCTCTATATTATTTGCCATAAAACAAATCCTCCTTTTGGATTTCTCCCGCCAGAAAATATCCTGACGGGAAACTTTTTATAACTCCTGTTCGTGTTTCTTCTTTGCTGATTTCTGCACAGTCGGCTGCTGTGGTGCGTTTTGCTGTGCTTTTTCCTGCTTTAAGCGTTCCAGAATAGATGGCTTATGGATTCTGTCTGCTGTTTCCGGAAGTTCTTTTTCTTCTACAGCATCCCTGCTATCTGTGCTACTTCCTTCTCTGCCAATATCCTCATCTGCCATAATCGTCTCATTGCCCTTTTCATCCATGTTCAGCAACGCATTTAACTCAGATAACCGTTCCATCTTTTCATTCAGCTCTGCTTCTTTCGGGAATGGTTTCTTTACCTCTTCCTGTGCTGTCGCAAGCTGCTGTTGTACGGTTTCCAATTTCTGCTCACTTTCCGTCAGCTTCCTGTCAATGGAAGAAAGGGTGTTATGGATACGCTGCATATTTCCTACCGGGTCTTTTCCGATTTCCAGCTTATAAGAACATTTCCCTTTGACCGTCAGTTCAAATGCATTGGAGAACATATTGTAGGAAGCAGATAACGTAAACCCATGATATTCCCCGACCTTTCCACCGGTGCTAACGGTTTTTAGTCCTGCACAGGCAGCGATCAATGCCTCGCCTGCTTCTTTCTTATCTTCATAAAGGACATTTCCTACTGTCATGGCAAACGTGTCATTATCCTGTAAATCCACGCTTTTTACTACCTGGGAATCTATCTGCATCCCGGCAATCCGCTCTTTCAATGCACTGATCTGTACCGGGAAATTCTTTGCAATATCGGATTCCAGACGGTAAATCTGACTGGTATGGTTTGCCTTTAAGAGTTTCAGCTTACTCACCTGCACATCCAGATCCATTTTTTCCTTAATGTACGGATTGCCTGTAGCAAGTGCCTTGATCTCTGCATAGGACAGTGCCGTATCATCCACATCTTCACAAGCCCTGACCGGGGATTTACTGGTCATGATCTGACTGATGAACTTCTGCTTATTCTCCAAAATCTGGTCGAGTAGGTCAGCGGTATTACTACCGCTTTCCCCTCTAAGAACCGTGCATGAGAGTTTCCCCTCACACGGCTCAAGCACTTATAAGCCCTGCGTTAGCAGAACCAGTTCATGAACATTTTTCGAGTAATGAAGCTCTCTATGACAATCAGCATGTAATAAGACTTTCTTTTCTTTAAAGTCGGCTCCCATTTCCGTATGGATTCGGAATCCCCGTTCCACTGTGATAGGTTCACCACAATGCGGACAAATGCCTTTCTGCATTTTGTACAGTGCATTTAATTTCCTTCTTCCATTGATTTCCCGAAACATTCTCTTTGTGTCTCTGTCCTCAAAATATTCTGTGAAACGCTCATCAAATGGTGTCGCTTCTGATTTTGTTTTCAGCCACCTTACTATTTTAGTATCAGTAGCGTATATCAGATGTAATTCAAACGAGTCTGCCATATTTACACTGAATGTCCAGTATCTTGTGCCAACTCTTCTGAAATATTTCTTAGCGATCCATTTGTGTCCTTTCTTCGGGTGCCTACGTTTGCACCATCTCCACAGACATCTCCATACATCAAAATCAAACCGTTCAAACGCCTGCGAGGAAACATTATACTTTTGGAAATTTACCCACCCTCTGATAACCGGATTTAACTTTCTTATCAAATCTTCCTGCTTCATAGATGGATTTTGCTTTATAATCTCCCGTACCTTGCTCACGATGGCTTTATAGTTCTTTTTGGATGGTTTTGTAAGAAGCTTGTCTTTATACCAGCGTATATTACATCCGAGAAAATCAAAACCATCTTCGATATGGGTAATCACTGTCTTTTCTTCTGACAGTTCCAACCCTCTCTCTGATAAAAATTCCCGGATAATCGGGAGGACACCTGCTTCCAAAAGCTCTCTGCTTTCGCCTGTGACGATGAAATCGTCAGCATAACGTATAAAGTTCACTTTTGGAAAGTATGCTTTTCCATCCCTCTTAGTTTTGTGGTATTTCTTCTTAATCTGGATTTCCAGACCATCCAGTACCATGTTGCAGATAGTTGGTGAGATAGCCGAACCCTGTGGGCTACCGAGGTCTGTCGGAAATAATCTTCCGGTCTCGACATACCCACTCTTTAACCATTTTCGCAGAATATCTTTATCCATTGGGATATGGTTCAATATCCATTCGTGACTGATGTTATCAAAACAGCCTTTAATGTCTCCCTCCAGCACCCATTTAGGGGATTTTGCTTTATTCAGACAGGTAAAACACTGCTCTATTGCATCCTGTACACATCTCTTTGCTCTAAATCCATAGGAGTTAGGGTCAGCAGTGATTTCCGCAATCGGTTCCAGTGCAAATTTATATAATGTCTGCATCGCTCTATCCTTCATACATGGAATACTGAGCGGCCTCATTTTTCCGTTCTTTTTTGGGATATATACCCTCTTTAACGGTAATGGTTTATAGCCTCTGCGTTTTAAACTGAGAATTGCTTCATATTTCAGTTTGGGAGTAGACCATAAAATTTTGTCTACACCTGCTGTCTTTTTGCCTTTGTTACTCGTTACTCTTTTTACAGCTAAAGCACGTCCGTAGAAAGAGTGTGTGAGCAGCCATTGCAAAGACTTTACTTTGCCGGTTCTGCCCTGTTGATGAGCCTTTACGATACGCATTTGCAGTTTTTTAACGTATGCATTAGCTTTGTTCCAGTCAATGCTGTTCCATGCTTTTGCTACGTCAGAAGTCGCACACATTTTCATGTTCATTTGCCTTACTCCTTTCAAAAATTCTATAAACTCTCTCGTAATTAAGCACCCTGCGGAATTCTGCTCCCTTTTCGGGTGGGGCAAATTTTGAACCCCTATCCGTCCCCATTACAGGGTCGGCATTCGCTTCCTCCGCAATCCTTTACCCGCATTCCCAACGGCTTTCCTTACGGTCCGCTTGCCTTTGCAGGCGAGAATACGGGCTTGACACGTTCCACTTAATCAACAATTATTGATAGTTTAGGTTCCACCTCTACTCCGGCAGTCTTATGTCCGTGTATTCCTACTGTGGAGAGGAATATCCAACTGCACACCTTTTGGTTCAAGCCTATCAGCTACTTTGGCTTGTTCAGCCTTAACGAAGCTTACGGTGATTCAGTTAATTAACCTTGCTATCAGAAAGCCTGCACCCTAACCGCCTTGTAGCTGGCAGTTTCGCTTCTCCCTCACGGGATTTGCTCCAAATAGGGTTCCGTTTATATCCGCTTCCGAACAATGCCATTACTGGCAAAGCCGGGGATATTGGCTTCATCCAACGGAATGGATGGTTTGGTCGGAGTTACCGCCAAACAGTTAAATTAAGCGACTTCGTGTCGCACCCACATATACGCATCAAAAGTGTTCTCCGTCACATACCGGAATATCTTTACTTTGTCATTCTGGTTTCCCTGTCTTAAAATACGCCCTTCCTGCTGTTCCAGATCAGACGGCTTCCACGGACAGTCAAGGTGATGCAGAGCAATGAGCCTGTCTTGCACGTTGGTACCAGCACCGAGTTTCGGTGTAGAACCCATGAGGATTCTCACCTGTCCGGCCCGCACCTTTGTAAACAGTTCCGCTTTCTTTGCCTCCGTGTTATATTCATGGATAAAAGCAATCTCTTCTTTCGGGATTCCTCTGGCAACCAGCTTCTCCCTCACATCATCGTAAACATTGAAACTGCCATCCCCTTTTGGTGTGGACAGGTCACAGAAGATCAGCTGGGTTGTCCGGTCTGTCTTTCCCTCATCCCATACCTGAAAAGCATTTTCCACACAGGTATTGACCTTGCTTTTTTCGGCATCCGGGAGAAGTTCATTCAACAGTCTCTGGTCAAGGGCACATTTTCTTCCATCATTCGTGATTTTCAGCATGTTGTCCTCGGTCGGATTTACTAAGCCTGCCCTTACGCTTTCCGCACGTTCCGAAAATGCCCCGACCATTTCCTGCTGTTCCTCGCTTGGTTTTAAGACTTCATTGATAAACTCTGCTTCCGGCACTGGAAGATTCAGCATATCAGAAGTCTGAATATCTGCAGCTTCCTTAAAAATGGAGATCAGCTCCGGAAGATTAAAAAAACGGGCAAACCGTGTTTTTGCACGATAGCCCGTTCCTTCCGGTGATAATTCGATTGCGGTCACTGTCTCCCCGAACGTTGCCGCCCAGGAATCAAAGTGTCCCATACCCATACGCATGAGTGTGTCATACTGGAGATAACGCATGATAGTGTAAAGCTCTGTCATACTGTTCGATACGGGAGTACCTGTAGCAAAGGTGATTCCTCTGCCGCCGGTCAGTTCATCCATGTACCGACATTTCATAAACATATCCGAACTTTTCTGTGCATCCGTCTGTGAGATACCCGCCACGTTCCGCATTTTTGTATACAAAAAAAGGTTCTTAAAACTATGGCTTTCATCCACAAACAGCCGATCTACCCCCAACTGCTCAAAGGTTACTACATCATCCTTTCTGGTCTGGTCATTGAGTTTCTTCATCCTCGCCTGCAGACTCTTTTTTGTTTTTTCCAACTGCTTGATGGTATAATTCTGCCCTGCCTGATGTGCTGCTTCTTCAATGGAAAACGTAATATCTGCAATCTGATCTTCCAACATGGCAATCTGACGTTCCCTTGAAAGAGGGATTTTCTCAAACTGTGTATGTCCGATGATCACCGCATCATAATCCCCTGTCGCAATACGGGAACAGAACCGTTTTCGGTTTGCTGGTTCAAAGTCTTTCTTCGTTGCCACCAAAATATTTGCTCCCGGATAGAGGCGTAAGAAGTCACTGCCCCACTGCTCGGTCAGATGGTTTGGCACAACATAAAGATTCTTCTGTGAGAGTCCCAGCCGTTTTGATTCCATACCGGCTGCGATCATCTGGAATGTCTTTCCAGCTCCTACGCAATGAGCCAGTAACGTATTATTTCCATACAGCACATGAGCCACTGCGTTTTTCTGATGCGGCATCAGAGTAATCTCCGGATTCATGCCAACAAACTGAATATGGCTTCCATCATATTCCCGTGGACGGATGCTGTTAAATCGTTCATTATAGATCTTACAGAGATCTTCCCGTCGGTGCAGGTCTTTAAATATCCACTCCTTAAATTCCTCTTTGATCAGTTCCTGCTTCTGCTGTGCCAGCATCGTTTCCTTCCGGTTTAATTCCCGGTGTTCTCCCTCAGCATCCTGTACCGTGTCATAAATCTTGGTATCTCTAAGATTTAAGGCATCTTCCAAAAGGCGGTAGGCATTGGCTCTCTGTGTTCCATAAGTGGAAGTAACAAGAGCATTTCCGTAGCTGTCCACATTCTTTCCCATAACATTCCACTGTCCGGTCACTTCGGCATACTGGACTTTGACCTTGCTCCCTACATAATATCTTGGTGTATGGAATGTCTCTGCCATAAATCGTGTAATGTAATCCTCGGAGATCCAGGTTGCCCCAAGTCTTGCCTCAATCTCTGATGCATCCAGATCTTTTGGCTGTACCTGCTCCAAATACTGCACGTTCACCTGATATTCCGGGTGATTTTCTGCAAACTGTTTGGCAATCTGCAGTTTCTCCCTCACATTTCCAGAAAGATATTCGTCCGATGGCTCCCATTTTTCACTGATTGGGTTCTTAAAGATTACCCCTGCCAGTTCTTCGGTAAGCTCCTCTTCTGTTTTTCCGGAAAGCTGTGCCATATAGGAAAGGTCAACGCCTGCCCTCTCACCGATAGAAACCGCAAGTGCTTCACTGGCAGTATCTACAGAAGTTACCGTTTCTGCCCTGCGGATTGTCCTTTTGGTAAAAATATCCGCTTTCCGTTTCAGTTCTCCCTTATCATCCAGAAATTCCAGAGAAGTCAAAAGACAATAGCTGCTGTCCTGGCCAAATGCCCGCTTATTGGCATTACTGCTAAGCAGACCATATTTTGCTGTAAAGGTATCGTATTCTTCATTGAGTTTTCCCTGCAGCTTTGTGATCTGTTCATTGCTTCCCTCTTCCATCTGGCACTGGATCAGTTCATTCGTAACATCACGGATCTTCACCATCCCTTTGACACGTTCCGCTGTCATTGCCGGAAGTTCCATCCGGTTCATCACAGAGTTTTCCCGGTAATACACTTCCTCATTGACCACCGTAAAGCTGAAATTCTTTACTTCCGGGTCTGCTGGAATGGACACCACATCTTCTTCCAGTTCGGTATCGGAAAGTTCCAGTTCCGTAATGGTACCATGTATATGCTTTACAGCTTCCTTTAACTGCTCCTCTAAGGTTATTCCCTCTTTTGGTCTTACGGTTACTTCCTGCTTTCCATACTGGGTACTCTCCGTTGTAAACTCTCCAAGCACCATTTCCGGATGATCTGCAAAATACGCATTGACCGAATATCCTTCGGCAGTTTCCTTCAGATGTATCCAGTCCGGTTCCTCGATGGAAGTCCTGTCTCTTTTCTGGAAAAATAAAATATCGGAAACAACACCTGTATTGGCATTTCTCTGGAACGCATTATTTGGAAGGCGGATCACCCCTAATAACTCTGCCCGGTTTGCAAAATACTGTCTGACTGCCTGATTCTGCTTATCCATCGTCCCACTGGAAGTCACCACGGCTACCACACCACCGGGACGAACCAAATCAAGGGATTTTGCGATAAAATAATCATGGATCAGAAAATGGTGGCGGTCATATCTGCGGTCACTGACCTGATATGCTCCAAATGGTACATTCCCGATCACGCAGTCAAAAAAGCTGTCCGGGTAATCTGTTTCCTCAAATCCCTGTATGGCAATCTTATTTTTCTGGTAAAGCTGCCTTGCAATCCTGCCCGAAACCGGGTCGAGTTCCACACCGTACATATTAGTTTTGCTCATACTCTCCGGGATCAGTCCCATAAAGTTACCAACACCACAGGACGGTTCCAGAATATTTCCCTGTTTCAGTCCCATATTTTCCAGTGCTTCATACATGCTTCGGATCACGGTCGGTGATGTATAAAAAGCATTTAAGGTCGATGCTCTTGCTGCACTGTATTCTTCCGGTGATAAGGTATTCTTTAACTCCAGATACTCATTTGTCCAATTACTGTTATTCTCTTCAAATGCCTGCGGGATGCCACCCCAGCCAACATAACGGGATAAAATTTCCTGTTCTTCGGGTGTTGCCAGACGTTCTTCCTGCTCCAGAGTCTGCAATAAATGGATGGCTTCCATATTTGCTTTATACTTTGCTTTCGGACCACCTGCTCCAAGGTCATTATCCTGAATCCGAAAGTTATGCGGTTCTGTTACAATCTCTTCTACTTCCGGTTTTAAATATGGTTGAAATTCTCCCTCATATCCAAACAGTTCATTTTCTCCGGGAATATAATTGTGTCCGGTTTCCAGACACCGGAACACATCGGCAGTTGGTGCATTGCTGACTGCATAAAAATCATCATAAGAATACTTTGGGAAATCTTCTGTATGGTAGGTCGATAAATGCAGTTCTGTATTGGAACGGGTCTGTGCAACCAGATCTTTTCCTTCTATTCCTTCCGGCAATACCCCTACTGCTTCAAAATGATACCCCTGATACTCAAAAACACCTTCATCCCAGGACTCCGTTATCTCTTCTTCTGATTCCTTTTGTTCCTGTCCCTCAGAAGTTTCTGTTATTTCCTGTTCCTGATTTTCCGGAATATATTCTTTGGCAGTAACCTCTTCCTCTTCTATTTCCTCCACATCTGACATATCTACTACGGTCGGTTCTGTCACCGCCTTCGTATCCAAGAAATCAAACATGGTCATCTGGTGCCCGGATGGTTCCGCAAAAGACGGTTCTGCTTCCAGTGTCGGGAAAATCGTATAGGTTCCTTCTGCATACTGGTGAAGTTCTGAAAGAAGTTCTGTTTTCTGCTGGTAGTTTGTCCCATATGCCTCAAAATCTAATGGCAGAACTGCCAATGCTGCATCCATCTTCTGTAACAGTTCTTCTGCCTGCTCTGGATTCTCTAAAACTGCCACCATTTCTTTTCCTGGTTTTTCCCAGAAGAAATCATCCGTAAATGGTCTGTCTATCTCTTCCGGAAGACGGTCATAAAAGCGGAGTACCTTGTTTGCCATCTGTTCCCGTTCATATTCCGGCATACGAGCATAATCTTCTGCCTGCAGGAACTGGTCATTCTTTATCAGATAAGCTACTCTATTTGCAACTTTATTCCAAGATAATAAAACTGATGTATATGGATTTCCATAAGCACCTCTTGCAAGAAACAATCCTTTTCCATCATAATTTGCGTGTGAATCATCGGCACCAGACAGTGCATGACTGCTTCCACCGATCCCATACTGTTCCTTGATAAAACCTGTCCTCGATCTTTCATCCTCATGCAGCAGATAAAAGGAATATGTCCTGAGTCTGCCTTCGGAATACGCCCCACCTCTGACAAGAAATGCGTCGATCTCGTCTTGTGTAATGAACATCTGCTGTTCTTTCCATGCAAATCCCTCTCTTGCCTGGTATGGGATCACTTCATCTGCAAACTTCTGGAACTGTCTGGAGATATTGACCGGATTATAATGATGGAAACGCATAAGAGAGTTGTCCGTCTCATAGGCTTCTGCCAGTGCTTCCAGTCTTTCATTCAAATCCGAAAGCCACCCTGGATCTTGCAGTTTTTCAGTAAGATAATCCGTGATTTCCGGATAAATACTACGAAGATGCGGCAGATCTGCTTCATCAAAGACAATCTCTGCCACACCTTCTGCCATATCCCCTTTCATATAAGCAAGTGCCTGTGCGTGTTCCTTCAATGCGTTGTCCCTTGCCACATCCAATACCGACTGCGGGGCATATTCTCCCTGATTTAAAAGCTGATGGATACGTCTGCTGACATCTTTCCAGGATAAAAAGGCTTTATCCAGAATCTGGTCTGCCACCGTATGCCCGACTGCGATCTGCATCCCAGTTTCATCAAACCAGACGGAATACTCCCTTCCATCCATCTGAAAACCTTTGCCGCCTTTTCTATACTCACGCTTTACAAACTCCGTGTATTCTCCCGGTGACTGTTCACTCATAAAGTTATAGATGATACGCAGCTGGCTTCCTGTCCGGTTTCCTCCCGTCCGTAAAATATCATCCACAACACTTTCCGGAATAGGAATCTCCCCGGCATAAAAAGCAGCTACTCTTTCACCAATCTGCCTTTTCTGTTCATTTGCTGTAGGATATTCGGGCAAAGATAAAGCAGAGGCAATTTCTTCCTCTGCTTTGCTCAGTCCATCTTCTCTTGTATCTTCAACTAGCTGTATACCAATTCCGTCAAGATGCTCTCTTCCGCTGTTGCCATCAGTGCGTTCATATGTGCTGTCCACGCCATCGGGTCTGCTTCCTTGTCCGGTGCCGGATGGTTCTTCAGCAGTTTCTCCATCTGGCTGTCCATCCTCTCCTGTGCTGCCTTCTCGATCTCTGCCAGATGGCTGTTCAGCTTTCCTGTCAGGAACAGGCTCTGATACAGGCTGTTCTTGTGTTCCTTCAGGAATGTCCTCCGAAGCATCCCGTATTTCCCTATTGTCACTTCTTCCTCCTCTACGGTCAGGTTCGGAAACAGGTAATCCCCCTTGCGATGATATGTCAGTTCCATAGTCGGTTCCTCCTTCATTCTCGATATTTTCTTCTTTGTTGTTTTCTACGCCCTTATTTTCACGCATTAACGTGTTAAAGTTATTATAATTCCTTTCATTGGAAATTTCAACCTCTTTTCTGGCTTCTTCCAGAGAAATTTTATGTACCGTCCTTCCAATGTCAATCAGAACACTCTCACTGATCTGGCTTGCTGCATTTCCAAGAAAGGTCAGTACAGACAGCCGGTTATAATCGGTAATATGCATAAAATCCTCTTCTTCCAGAAGCTCCATCGGTTCCAGACCACACCGTCTGCAAAGCATGTAATATACACTGTCCGTTGCAAGCTGGCGGAAATCACTGCGGACCGTAACTTCATCCAGATCTTCCAGATACGTTCCTTCCGCTGCATATTCCAAGCCGTCCAGATATTCTTCCAGACTGTCTGCGACCATTTCCCTTGCAACCGCCATCAACGCATCCGATAAAGTCCCTGTATCTTTTTCTTCCAGACCATACGCTTCTGCCAGATGGGTAAGAATCTCTTCCTGCTGATGTTCCTGCATCTGCCACAGGTAAGGGCTTCTTCCGCCTGCCACCATGTGCGTATCTGAAATATCAAACACATACCGGAGTCTGGTATTATGACCATTCTCGTCAAGCAGGGCGATTCCCCTAGCTCCCCGGTTTACCCAGCGGAACATCTTCTCATTCCACAGTTCCAGGGACGCACAGGCGGTTGCCTGTGGATGCTGTGCGTGGATCAGTAACTGGTCTGTAAAAGGATACCGGTATAGTCTCGCTGCGGTATCCATATAACCCATCCAGTCCCTTGGCGAACTGCTCACCGATGTCGCATGTTCCTGTGCCAGTTCCCGGATGTCCTGTAATTTCGACATACTGCCTACCTCCTTGCCTTATTTCTTCTTTGGAAATTCCAGATGGAACCTTGGCTTTCCGTCCTCCAGTGTCAGTAAAAGGTCTGCGTCAAACTTTATATCTTTTTTTCTGGAATACAGCCCTTTTACATGGGTGCAGGCTTTATCAAGAAGCTCCACTGCCATCTTTTTATCCAGTGTTTTCTCCATGCTTCCTAAGAAACGGTTTTCTTTCCAAAGGGCAAAATCACACTGCCTGTTGGAGCAGTAAAAATTCTGCTTTCCTTCGTAGACATCAGAGCCGCAGACCGGACACTTACCAATCACTTCCCTTGCTTTCTGGAACCTTCTCCTTTCCGTTTCCGGTATTTCCCTGCACACAGAAAGAATCTTACCGACTAAAGAAGTGATCTCACCCATAAACTGTGTATCGGTGATCTGCCCTTTTTCCATCATTAAAAGCTGATTTTCCCATTCGGCAGTCATTGCGGCAGATTTCAGATAAGCCGGCATGACATTCACCAGTTCCCTGCCCTCTGTGCTTGGCAAGATCTGCTTTCCTTTTCTGACTGCATAGCCGGAAGAAACCAGTTTTTCAATGATACCTGCCCTGGTTGCCGGAGTCCCCAGTCCTTTCTTCTCTGTCTCCGAATCAAAGTCTTTATTCCCTGCGGTTTCCATAGCGGCAAGGAGGGTATCTTCATTGAATGGTTTTGGCGGGGAAGTAAAATGCACTGTCTTTTCTGCCTTTGCCGGAGAAAGCGTCATTCCTTCTTCATATCCATATGGAATGGAAGTTTCTTTTTCCGTTTCTTCTTCCGGCTTGGCTTTCACGCACTGGTTCTTAAAGGCATTCCCCGCCGCTTTAAATCCCATCTGCACCGGCACTTTTCCTCTGGCGGTAAAATCATGTCCCTGACATTTGACCGTAATATCCGTCTGCTCATACTGATACTCTTCCCCTGTTGCCTGCACCAGCTGCTGGCAGACCAGCATCATCAGGTTCTTTTTGTCCGCTGTCAGATCAGAGATTCCTTTTTCTACGGCTTCTTTTGTTGGAAGAATCGCATGATGGTCGGATACTTTTGCATTGTTAATCACTCTGGTGATGTTATGTCCCAGCTGTCCATAATCCAAGAACGGAAGTAAAACTGGCATTTTCCCTACCAGTTCCTCTACGGTATCCCTCATATCCTCCGTCACGAACTGGCTGTCCGTTCTTGGATAAGTGACCAGCTTTTCTTCATATAATTCCTGCAGCATATCCAGTGTTTTCTTTGCCGTATAGCCAAAGTAACGGTTTGCTTCCCTTTGCAGACTGGTCAAATCATAAAGTTTGGGAGGAAACGCTTTCTTTTGTTCCCTCTTTACCTGTGTAATCACTGCTTCCGAATCCATACATAAGGAAGCAAGGAGATCGGCTGCTTCCTCATTTGCAATATTTTCAGAAACTACCGTAAGCCTTCCGTCTGTCAGTGCTACTTTATAAAAGGCTTCTTTCTGAAAATGCTCAATCTTATCCTGACGTTCCGCAAGCATGGCAAGCGTTGGCGTCTGCACCCTGCCCACAACCAGACGTTTAAAATAACAGGTCGTATATGCCCTGGTTCCGTTCATTCCGATCAGCCAGTCTGCCTGTGCCCTGCATACCGCAGCCATGCAAATATTCCGGTATTCCTCTGCTCCTTTCATTGTCTGAAAACCTGTCCGGATTGCCGTATCTTCCATGGAACTGATCCATAAACGCTTCACCGGTTTCCTGCATCCGGCAAGGTCATACACTCTCTGGAAGATCAGTTCCCCTTCCCTTCCTGCATCACAGCCATTTACCAGATAGTCCACATCTGCCCGGTTCATCAGGCTTTTTAACACATCAAACTGTTTCTTCTTATCTCTGGAAACTTTCAACTTCCAGACCTGCGGGAGAATCGGAAGGTCATCAAACTGCCATTTTTCATATTTCGGGTCATATTCCTCCGGCTGTGCATACTCTGCCAGATGCCCAAGGCACCAGCTGATAATACAGCTCTCCCCTTCTAAATATCCGTCCTCTTTTTTATAAGCTGACAGATTTTTGGCATAACTCTGTGCCACACTTGGTTTCTCTGCGATCACTAAAAATTTTGACATACGCTTTTCTATCCTTTCTACTGAAAAAGGCAGCCAAACTGCTCTGGCTGCCCCTGTCATTATTTTTGTTGCTTCTTTGGAGATGGAAGTTTATTCTTCTTCCTCATCCTCTTCTTCATTTACATACGGTCCGTCAGAAAACTCCAGCTGTTCGCTTACATAGTCCTCCTCTTTGCCACGTCCATGCTTTTTATAAACGGCGATACCTGCCACTCCAAGAATCACTGCAAGTACGATTGCTCCAAGTCCTTTTACATTCATTCCTGTCTTTTCTTCTTTCTTCACTTCGGTTTCCTCCTCTGCTGCCGGGGTAGTTTCCGGTGTGGTTTCCGGAATCACTACGGTTGATTCTTCGGTTTCTTTGCTCTTTTCTGTCTCATCCAGAAATTCTGCCAGGTCATTCTCATCGACCAGGGACATCATGTACACGTTTTCTGTATTGCTGGAACGGTCAATGACCATATAAAATGTATTTCCCTTCTTGGTCTGGATGGTAAGGAACTGTTTCGTATCATCATTTTCCTTATCATCCACCAGCTGGGCATTTCCCGGAGTAGAAAAAGCAGAATTATCCCCTTCCCCGGTGACCCTTCCGGTATCCTCTTTTTTCTCCGTATCTTCTGTTGATTCTGTTGCCGTTTCTTCTACTACTTGTGTCGTTGTCTCCTCCACCGGTGGGTTTGCATTTGCATAAACCGTAGCAATGGATGTCCCGGAGATCATGGTGACTGCCATGGCAATCATAAGCAGTTTCTTTACCACTTTATTCCTCATCGTCTAAAACCTCTCTTTCTGTCATCTGACCAACAGGTGGTCTGTGAGCTTCTGCGTTGTTTTCCTTTTTCTGCGGAGCTTTTGCATCCTCCACCGTGATACCGCCGTCCTCATCCATCTGGATCGTAACGGTTCCTTTCTGAATCCTGTCAAGCAGGACAAGCAGGCTGCGGCTGTCCAGCTTCATGGAACGGAATGACTTGACAATCTCTATATCTTCCATCTGCTGTCTCAATGTATTCTGCCGTTTCAGGTGTTCCTGCAATTCCGCAATCTTATCCTCTGTTTTCTGAATATCATTCAGAAGTTTTTTTAATTTCATGTTCATCTGCCCTGTCACCTCCTCTAATGCAGACGACCAAACGCCATAAAATGTTCCTGCCAGTAAGCACTTGCAATGCTGGTATACTGGACAGGCTTGCCACAGTGAATCATCATGTTATTGCCGACATAGATTCCCACATGGCTTGCTCCCGCTGTATCATAGGTTCCCTGGAAGAAGATCAGATCTCCCGGTTTTGCCTCCGATGGAGATACCTGCGAACAGTGTGACCGCAGCTCATCGGCAGTACATCTTCCGACATTCCATCCATTTCCACAGTTATTGATAACCCAGCTCACAAAGCCGGAACAGTCAAAACCACTTGGGGAATAACCGCCCCATACATATGGGACACCCAGATATTTTTCTGCTTCCTGTATCATTTTTGCAAACTGTGGATCAGATAAAGCATCTGCCGGTATGTCATAACCAAATCCACTGCTTCCGGTGGGTATGCTGTTTAGATCAAACAGGTAATCACGGTTGCCATAATATTTGTTATACGCATCGTAACGTTCCTGTTCTTCCTCTGTCATACGGCTCCTTAACACGGCATCCAGGCTGTGGTTCGTCATCGTCACATCCAGACGGTTCACTTCTCTTGTGGTCGTGACCTGCACTTCCTGGCTTCCATTACTGTCTGCTATGTAGGCTTCCCATGTCTGGTGTCCATGTGCGGATGCCGCCGCATGATTGTCATAGTAAACATCAAACTGTACCCCATATCTTGCGAACGCTCCGGTATCTTCTACTACATATTCCACACCGTTCATGACTACATGGGTTCCGATCGGCACAAATGGGTTCGCTGCATCCACGGCAATCGTATGATTTGCTGTCGGCATCGCCCCACTGGCTGTCGGCCCGCCACTCCACTGGCCACAGCATATCGGGCAGTTACAGTACCCACTTGTCACAACCTGTCCCAAGGATTCCCCTACCCGGACAGTCTTGGTTTCCGTAACCGTCTCTCTGGTAGAGTCTGTGGTGATCCCATACTGCTGTCGGAAGATCTCCTTAATCTCCTCTGCCACTTCATCGTAAGTGAAGCCGCCGTATTTTACCGTAAGATAAGAGATCAACTGATATGGGTTATGACCGATCTCATCAATCTGGTACCGGTATTCGTCATAATCCGGATGGGTGGATTCCATCTGGTTGATCTGTGTATTCAGTGCTTCTTCCAAGGCACGGTACGCATTTTCAGCGGCATAAATATCTTCATCCGTACTGGAATAACTGGTAGAAATGATTGCCGAGGAAGCTCCCTGCAAAGATGCTGTACAGCTGGTAAAGCTGGCTGCGATCAGTACAAAGATCAAGGCAAAGACAGCTACCGTGGCAAAAATCCCCCGGTTCTGTGCTGCCACCATCTTGACCGCGTCTTTCGCTTTTTCCGTAAACTTCTGTGCGGAAGTGATCGCTGCATCCTTTACTTTTTTACTCTGTCTGGCTGCCTGATACTGCTTCTGGTAACGCTTCTTCTGAAAGAGTTTCTGCAGGGCAGATTTCTTTTTCTTCTCTGCTTCTCTTTTCACTGCGTCCTTCGCTTCATTTCCATAGGCAGTCTCAAATACCAGCCGGCTCCTTTCTGCTTCATCCAGAACGCTTTCTTTTAATCTCCGGGATTCTTCTCTCCGCCCTTTCAGCCGTTCCCGCATATAGATGGATTTCCTTGCAAGGCTTTCCCCGGCAAGCTCTGCCCGGTGTGCCCCTTCCACTGCCGCATTTTCATCCTCTTCTTCGTGCGTTTTCCAGTGTGCTGCCGTAACTGCCGCATCTTTGACTGCCGATGCCGGATTCCGGATACCAATCCCGGCACCATGTACCATGCCGTCATCCTCATCACCAAAAGACAAGCGGGAAACTTTTTTCCGCTGTTCCTTCAGCACCCGTTCCCTTTTGGACTTGCCTTTGATCTCCTCGTGGAACTCATCCAGGGAATCTTCCATCACTTCGGAAGTTTCCCGGTAACGGGCAGATTCTCTCTTGGCTGCTTTTTCTTCTCTGGAAGTCTCCTTTTCCTTCCTTCTTTCCTTTGCAGCATAATCCCTGACCATCTTTTTCTTCCGAAGATCCCGGCTGTCTGCAACTGTCTCCAGATATGCCCGTTCCCCTCTTGGCTGTCCACGGATACTCTCTGTACGAAAGGCAGATTTGGGGTTCTCGCTGCTATCGTCTGTAAGCCCCTCTTCTACATCCACATCAGTTGCTATATCTTGTTCATCATCCAATATATCTGCATGTTCCCTACTATATCTGGGTTTTCTGGAACTCTGCTCCGGCTGCTCCATTTCCCGTTCTTCTTTCAGCCGTTCCTGTCTGCGTTTACTGAAATCCAGTTCTTCTTTCTTTTCACTGCGGGAAATCTCGGTATCTGTATCCCGTCCGGTGATCCTTTTTTCTTCCTTGTTCCGGAGGTTTTCTTCTCGCAGACCATCCCGGCTCATCTTCTGGACGGTTTTATCTCTCGCCTTATACTCATGCTCCTGCAACTTTGACCATCCCCTTTACTGCTTTGTCCCAGTTACTCTGTCTTATCCTGATAGTCCTCCCATTTCTCCAACACTTCATCTGCCATCCCTGCAATTGAATCCGTCAGCTTGTCTGTCATTCGCTCACTTAAAGTTCCCCTTACAGCCAGACAAGATGTAATTCCCATGAAATCAATCAGTTCCGCCAGATAAATAAGATCATCCATCATTTCATCAGCCGTTACTTTTTCCTTTGTGTCCTTTTCCATTTTCAAAATCTCCTTTTCATTGTCTGCACAGATTCTTTCTGCAAATATGCAGCAAGGTTCACCGCTGCATCTCTCCATGTTTCTGTAATCTTCCATCTTGTAATCCTCCATGATTTCCGGGCAGAAAAATTGCCGGAAGTATTCCTCCGGCTCATCCTCTACTCTGTTTTATTTTGTTTCGTTTATTTCTTTAATCGTCCCGTTCCCCGATACCAAGTTTCTTACGCTTTTCCACCTCATCCGGCTTAGAAGTCATCAGGGCATACAGCATCAGGGAATTATCAAACTTATCCTTGAACGGGATAATGGTACTGCCATAAAAGACCAGTCCCTCACCTTCCCCGCTGTTCGTTACATAAGAAAGCTGGTGTGGGGAAATGTTGAGCTGCCTTGCAAGGATCTGTCTGTCACCAGATGCCTGATTGAGCATCAGAATAAAGTCAGAGTTTTCAAAGATGTTCTCAATCTCCCGGCTGGCTAACAGGTCTTTTACATTCTGTGTGATACCCGTAGGGATACCACCCCATTTACGGAATCGCTTCCAGATCTCCACACTGTATGCTGCCGTCTGCTCCTCTTTTAAAAGCAGATGGAACTCATCAATATAATATCTGGTACTCTTATTTGCAGAACGGTTGATTGTTACCCTGTTCCACACCTGGTCCTGTACGATCAGCATCCCCAGTTTTTTCAGCTGTTTTCCCAGATCCTTAATGTCAAAACATACGATACGGTTACTCAGTTCCACGTTGGTTCTATGGTTAAACACTTTTAAGGAACCATTGACGTAGATCTCAAGTGCCGTTGCCAGACGCTGTGCTTCCTGCTCTTTCTGACTACGGAGAAGATTATATAAATCCTCTAAAATAGGCATTTTTTCCGGTACCGGGTCAGAAAGGAAATCCTGATAGACCAGCCTTACGCATCGGTCGATGACGGTCTTTTCAACCGGCTCCAGTCCATTCTTTCCGCCAACTACCAGCTCACAAAGGGACAGGATGAAGTCCGATTTTAAGGAAAGCGGGTCATCATCGTCAGCGTAATCCAGGTTAATATCCATCGGATTGATATAATCGTGGCTGGTCGGGGAAATACGGATCACCTGTCCATGAAATGCCCGGACTAACGGATAATATTCACCTTCCGGGTCACAGACGATAATGTCATCTTTCGTCACGATAAATGCGTTTGCAATCTCTCGTTTTGCCGCAAACGACTTACCGGAACCCGGTGTACCAAGAATCAGCCCGTTCGGGTTCTTCAATTTCTTCCTGTCTGCCATGATAAGGTTATTAGACAGGGCATTTAATCCATAATAAATAGATTCCCCAGCCATAAATAATTCCTGTGTGGTAAACGGGACAAAGATTGCCGTGGATGTCGTTGTCAGTGCCCGCTTGATCGGTACAAAATTCATCGCAAGCGGCAAACAGCTCATCAGTCCCGGCTCCTGCTGGTAATCCAGCCGTTTCAATGCACAGTTATATTTCTGTGCGATACCGGCAGTCTGGAACACCACATTTTCCAGTTCCTGTTTGGTCGGTGCAGTATTTAAGAACAATGCTGTCACAAGGAACATTCTCTCATTTCTGGACTGCAGATCTTCCAGAAGCCTTTTTGCCTCCCCACCGTATGTATTTAAGTCCGAAGGGATAATATCCATGTCATAGCCTGCCCGGACCGCTTTTTTCTGTTCCTCAATCTTCATACGGTTAATATCCGTCACCTTGCTTTTTACCAGTTTGATCGCCTTCATCTGGTCGATAGACTGGATATGGAAATTCACCATCAGGTTGCTGTCCATCTCCAGAAACTCTGCCAGCATCTTGTCGGTAAGTTCCGGTGCCAGGATCTGTAAATAGGAAACAGCTCCCATCGTACCTCCCATCTCAAAATCTTTTCCATTTTTAAAAACAAAACTGGTCGGTGCGACATAATCCTTGGTGCTAAGCCCTGTCCGAAGTACATCGTCATAAGAGAAATGGAACGGAACTTTGCTGTCCTGGTTAAAGGTTTCATACATGATCTGTAACCGTTCCTCCCCATTCAGCGGATAGGCAGATACCCCAAGAATCTTAAAGTTATTCAGAATATCCGACTCGATACGTTCCAGTTTTGGTCGTGCTTCCCGGATATTCTCCGCTTCAATCCCGAATGTGATATATTTGGTACGCATCAGCCCGTTGTTTCCTTTTGCCAGCTGGTTATTGAGCATTTGGGCAAACTCCATACGCAGGTCATCAAATTCATCCTCCTGCGGATTGATATGGATGACCTTCTCATACTCTGCCATGTTGCTGTGCTGGTTGATAAAGGACAGTTGAAAATGAATCGTGCTGTCAAAGTAATTCAGGAAATCACACCAGTTTTCAAAGATGGTGTTCTTATCTTCATTCTGTGCCAGCTGATAGTTGATGTCATAAAAACGGATCGTCTTGGAATAAAACTTGTCCTGCACCCGGCAGATACCATCCCTTCCCATCTCATGGTATGGAATCGACTGCTGTGCAGTAATCCTCTTATCTCTGGCACTATCCGGTGTTTTCTTTCCTGTCCCGCTGCTTCTCGTTCCGGAAACCGCTTTTCCTGCCGGACGCTGCCCCGGCGGTGCTACGGCAGGTCTGCTCTTTTTCTTTTTTGCGTTTTTCTTTGCGTCACGCACTGCCTGCTTTTCTGCCCTGGCTGCCAGCTTTGCTTCCCTTTTTGCATTTTTCTTATCCGCTTTTTCATGTTCCTTATGCAGTTTTTCTTCATATTTCTGTGCCCTTTTGAGGGCTTTCTTTTCCCTGCGTGTCAGTTTCCGGTTCGGTCTGCGGACACCTCTTTGGCGTTCCAGTGCTTCATATCCTGTCACCATCGGCTCATCGTGCAGCCTGCCGCTTACTGGTTTTCTTTTCATTTCGGGGACTGGAAGTTCTTCTCCATCCTCCTCATCCAGCCAGTAATCATCCGGATACAATTCTTCCATGCTCTGCGGCTGTCTATCGTTTTTTCTTTTTAACACCCTTCGTTCCCCCTTTCTTCTTTCTGACCACGGTATATTTTTTCTCATACATATTTTCCATCTGGTACTTGCGTACCGGAGGACGGATAAATTTTACGGTGATCATATTTTTTAAGACCTTTTCTAACGGAAGTCCATCTTTCTCATACATGGCAAATAAAAATGCCGGAAGCATCAGAAGGCACATCCCGGTCGCTGCGTTACTGGAACCAATGATTCCCCTGCTTAAGAAATAAAACGGAAGCCCTACTGCCGCCGCAATCCCAAAACAGATCAGCTGCCGTTTCGTCAGGTTGAAAATGATCTTATTCTTGACCTTGGTTAAGTCTTTAGGCACAGATACAAATGCCATTGCCAGTTCCTCCTTTCTTAATGGGCGTTAAAGATACTGCGGGCAAAGTTTCCTGTTTTCATCAGACTGAAACACAGGATCACCGTGTATGCCATCACGCCGAACAATGCAGAATGTATGTTATCTGACATCTGGATGTTTGCAACCAGGACCGCATAGATTCCCACGCAGACCATCATAAAAAATCCCTGGAATGCCAGTGCAAACAATCCACGAAGATAGTTGTTCCCAATCTGCCCCCATTCCCGGTTGGACATGGTTGCAAACGGGATCGCTCCAACGGACGAATAGAGATAAATTTCAATCATACGTCCATACAAAATCACTGTAATAAAGACTGAGATAATCTTCATACACAGGCTTACAAGCATCGTTTCCAGTGCCAGTATGACAAGTTCACCAATCTCCATAGATTCCATCGCTGTCTCCATTGTGGAAATCATCGTATCTATATTGATCGCTGTATCAGAACTGATAACCCCAGCTGCCCGGCTGACTACGGACTGCCCGACATCAAATACCGCCATCGTAATCGTAAAGGTATGGCTGACAATCCAGACTGCCACCCACATCTTGAAAAAGTATTTAAAGAACATCCAGGTGTCGATGTCATGCATGTTGTTCTTTTCCGTCAACATGGAGATCAGCTCATAACAAAGTACAAATGTGATAATCATACCGGCAATCGGTACAATGACCGACTCGGAAAGATTCTGTATCATGCTGTAAATGCTGCCATTCCAGCCCTGCGGTGTCTGCCCAACCTGAGCAGCAATCTGACCGGTCTTTTCATTGACGTCGGTATACATTGTTGTCAGGTTGGAACTTACCATGCCTGTCAGAAGATTCCTCATCCATTCTTCAATCGCTTCAAATATCCGATCCATGAGTCATCTCCCTCCTGCTTCTCTCAGCTGAACAATCCGGACAGTAACGGTACCAGCTGGGTGCCGATCAGAACGACACCACCTCCTGCCATCAGCTGCTTGATTCCCTGGGACTTTGCACCTGGGTTATCGTTTCCATATCCTTCCAACAGGTTAATAACACCCCATACTGCAAGTCCGGCTCCGATTGCCACCACAAGTGTCTGTAAAATATTGATTGCCTGATTAAAAAACGCCATATTCGTTGTCTCCTTTCAAATCTCTGTATTTCTCTGGTTTCTATCTTTAAGAAGTCTTTTCCGGCTCTGCCCTTACGGGCGGCCTTTCATGATCTCTCAAATCCATCACCTCCCAAAAGGGCAAAGAAAAAGAGCTATGTGTCCGAATCTTTCACATGCTCTGCTTCCTTGTTTTCTGTATTTAATTCTTCTGCCAGACTCTCTTCCGAAAACTCATACAGGTCAAATTCCTGTGTCCTCGTCAGTTTCACTTCCATCCGATGCCGCATATACGCTTCCACATCAAACTCATTTTTCTTATCGTAGTCTGACAGCTCCTTATACCGTTTGTGTTTGGTAATATCGAACTTGTCACTGAAAAATGGTCTTACACCTCGAAGCTGCAAGATACATTTGCTGCCATCCATGACCGCAAGTTCGTCCCGGCTCATCAATTCCTTTCCTGTTTTCTGATAGTTCATCCCGTAAGAACGGCTCTGTCCACGGGTGTCCGAAGTGTTATATAAATCAATCGTTTCTTTTCCCAGCGTCTCGGAAATCTCCTTTAGAGTCGAACTTTCCTTACCGCCAAGGAATAACATCGTGTCGCAGTTTCCCAGGATTGTCTCAGCTGCATCTTTGTAGATTGTCTTTAACTGGGACTGCGACTGGAGGATAATGGATGCAGAGATTTCACGGCTACGAATGGTGGCGATCAGCTTGTCAAACTTTGGAATCTGGCCGATATTTGCGAACTCGTCAGCTAAGATTCTGACGTGATATGGCAATCTGCCATGGTGTACATCGTCTGCCCTGTCACATAACAGGTTGAATAACTGGCTGTACATCATCGCCACAACAAAGTTAAAGGTATCATCCGTATCAGAAATGATAATAAACAGTGCTGTCCTCTGGTCACCTACCATATCCAGTTCCATCTCATCATAGCTCATGATCTCACGAAGCTCTGCAATGTCAAACGGTGCAAGCCTTGCACCACAGGAAATCAAAATACTCTTTGCTGTCTTTCCTGCCGCCAGCTTATATTTTTTATACTGACGCACTGCAAAATGCTCCGGTTCTTCCTTTTCCAGTTCCTCAAACAGCATATCTACTGCATTTTTAAATGTCTCATCATCTTCCCTTGTTTCCGAAGCATTGATAAACTCAAGCAGGGTCGCAAAGTTCTGTTCTTCTTCCGGTGCTTCATACCAGATATAGCCAATCAGGGCACAGTACAGAAGTCTCTCTGCTTTCGTCCAGAAATCCTCACTGGACTTCTCGCCTTCCCCTTTCGTGTTCACCATGATCGTATTTACCAGTTTCAAAATATCCTTTTCCGAATGGATATAGTGGAAGGGGTTATAGTGCATACTCTTGGAAAAATTAATCGTATTCAATACTTTCACTTTATATCCATGCCGTACCAGCATCTTTCCGCACTCAATGATGATCGTCCCTTTCGGGTCTGTGACCACATAACTGATGTATTTTCCCATCTGCATCAAATTGGGTTTTACATAAAAACGTGTCTTTCCTGAGCCAGATCCGCCAATCACGATCACGTTCTTGTTCCTCGCAAATTTCGGATTCTTTGGTCTGCCATTCATGGTCAGCCGTTCCGTCATGGTCAGCAGGATATTATTCTCAAATACCGGGGCGATAAAGGGTGCAATGTCTTTTGCCGTCCCCCACCTTGCCGAACCATACTCCACTCCCTGCCGAAACTTTTTGGCATTTTTTCCTTTCATGTAGACCATGAGCTTCACTGCCACGGCTCCAGTAATCCCAACCAGCAATTCATTTTTATGCATACTTGGGAGAATCCTGCTAAATGCCATCTGGAAATTTAAGATCAGCACCATCAGTCTTTCTATCATGGAATCACCTACACAGTATTGGTATAACCATGCCAGCTTATTTCCAACATAAAAGATCACGATATACGGAAGATTCATCAGAACAATCCGAAGCAGCTTATGTACATCCACCGGCGGTAATCTCTCCAGGTATCCTTTTCCTACACCAAGCAACTTCTGTAATCTGCTCATAATGACGGCTCCTTCTCCTTTCCTTTTGTTTTCTCCAGCTCTCTGTGCTTTGCAAGCGATTTGGTGATCGCCTGCTGTAACTTCTTCCTCACGGATGGTTTTTTGTCCTTATTCAGAGACTTGCCCGTGTATTCCTTAAAAGCGGCAGTCATCACATCGGCATCCCTTGCCTTAAAGAACACATAGTATCTTGGCGGGTCCGCAGTCACATCTTTTTTCAGGCTGAAATCAATGCTGTACTTTTTTGCTACCCGTTCAAAAGACTTGATGTTTCCATCTGTGATCTCAATGTTGGACAGCTGTACATTCTGCTTCATCAGCTTATCAAGGCTCTGTTTTCCCTTGTAGGTCTTATCCTCCTTTTCCTTCTGGGGCTGTTTCTGGTTTGTTTTCTGTCCCTGCTGTTTTTTCTCCTGCTCCATCTTTGCAAGAGCCTTTACCATGGCAGCTTTCAGCAGATTGGCAGTGACCTTGCCACAGCGGATACAAAGTGAGACTGTTTTCTCATTCACTTCATCCTGCAATCACACCACGCCCTTTCTTCTCTCACTGCTGTCTTGTCCTCATTTATCACATTGCTGCTCCTTTCCTCTCTTTTCTGCCAGTTTCATATATTCTTTTTCTGATTCCGCCCCCACTTTGATACAGCACCAAAGGACAAATCCATATACCAGAAATACTGCAGCTGCAGCAACGATCAATACTGTTTTTGTCATCTTCTTTTTTCCCTTCACTTCTCTTGAAATTTTATAAGAGGGCATCTATGAATCCTGTGTCCATAAATGCCCTCATCCATTACCAAGAAATCCTATGATCTCTTATTTTTTCTTTTTGCGAAGAATCACTGTGCCACCAAGACCAGCCATTCCAGCCCCTGCAAGCAGAATCCAGAACAGAATCGGCGTATTATCTCCTGTCTTTGGTGCAGTCGATTTCTTTGTTTCTTCTGTGGTTTTCGTCTCCGGTGTTGGTGTGGTTTCTGGTGTTTCCGTCGGTGTCTCTGTTGGAGTTTCCTCCGGTTTCGCCTCATCCTTCATCACAACCTTCTGGATTTCTCCAGTATCTTTGACCGTAAACTTTACATCCTCTGCAACCAGATAACCGTCCGGTGCAGTTTCTTCACGGAGGGTATATTCCCCGATTGGAAGCATCTTAATGTAGTGTGGCTTTTCTTCAGATGTCCAGCTTTCCACGGTCTTTCCATCTTTATCAAGGATCGTCAGTTTCGCTCCTGGCAGCTCCTTACCAGAAATATCGGTCTTAGAAATCTGCACTTTTGTCACATCATCCTTCATTTCCACTTTCTGTACTTCACTGGTATCTTCCACCGTAAACGTGATGCTCTCTGCTGTCACATAACCGTCCGCAGGAAGTGTTTCTGTCATGGTATACTTCTTGCCAGCGGTCAGTTCTTTGATGATATGTGGTTCTTTATCGGAAGTCCATTCATCCACAGTTTTTCCACTCTCATCTGTGACTTTCAGTTTTGCTCCTTCAATCTCCTTTCCGTCTGTCAGAGATGTTTTGGTAAACTCTACGGTTGTCGGCTCATCTTCAAAAGTAAACGCATAAGACAGTGTTTCCTTATCTGCCCCACCATATTCAAAAGTAAATTCCTGTACCTGATCTGTTGTCGCAAATCCTGGTGCCGGGGAAGTTTCTTTCACATAGTAGGTATAGCCAAGTGGCAGATCTGCCGTAAAGGTCAATTTTCCTTCCTTATCCGTAGCCTGCTCCTCAATAACCGTATCCGCTTTCAGAATCACATCGCCTTTTGCATTGACAATATCTTCTTTATTGCACAGGGCAAATACAGCCCCTTCCAGCACACGGTCGGAATCTTTTTCTTTCTTTAACACGTTTACTTCTGCCCTCTGGCGTTTGTTCTGCCAGTCAGCGGAATAAGTAACAACTGCGGTATTCTGGTCACGATAAGTCAGATCCACTTCACGGGTTTCTCCATCCAGGACATATCCACTTGCTGTCTCTTTCTCTTTGACATAGTATTTGCCAAGAGGAAGGTCTGTCAGTTTTGCCATGCCTGTTTCATCCGTCGTGATCGTTGCTACCAGTGCATCTTTCTTGTAGTAATCTTCACTCTCACCATCCGCTGCTTTTATATCTTCTAAGGCATAAACCTCAAAAGTAACATCTTTCAGGGAACCGGAAAGATATTCAAACAGATGCTTCATCCATCCGCCAATGGAATCCAGTGCAGATACTTTCTTCAGGAACTCACCTTTTTTATTAATGATAAGTGTTCCAGTTGGCACTGCATCTTTCATCTCTACCTTCTGGATCTCGGCAGTATCATCCACAGTAAAAGAAACTTCTTCCGCCATCAGATAGCCATAAGGAGCCATTTCTTCACGAAGGGTATACGTCTCCCCGGCTGTGAGTCTTTCAATCAGATGTTCCTCACCCTTTACAGACTTCCATGTATCTACCACATTTCCATCCTTATCAAGCACCGTAAGCGTCGCCCCGGAAAGCTCCACGCCTGTCGTAATATCGGACTTCGTAAAGGTTACTTTTGTCGGCTGGTTCTTAAATACAGATTCCAGCTCTACTACTTTCACATCCTGTCCCTGATATTTGGCAGTCACTTCCAAAGTCTCAAAAGAAGAGACATACCCTGCCGGAGCTGCAAGTTCTTTGATATAGTAAGTACTAAATGGAAGGTCAACGTCAAATACTGCCTTTCCATCTTCTCCACTGACTGCTTTTCCAAGTAAGGTATCTGCCTTCACAATCACTTCTTGATGTGCCAGAATATCTTCTTTTGCATAGATACCAAACTCTGCACCTGCCACAACCGTTTCTGTCTCTGCATCCTGTTTTACTACGGACACTTCCACTTTCTGGCGGTCATTCTCAAAGGTTGCTGTCTGCTCGATGACTGGTGTTTTCTGGTCTTTGTATTCAAATGTTACTGTCTGTACTTCTTCATTTAACACAAATCCCTCTGGTGCAGTTTTTTCAACAATCTTATAGGTTCCAAGTGGAAGGTCGGTGATCTGTGCCTTTCCATCCTTATCCGTGGTAACAGTTCCTACCAGTTCCCCGGAAGCATACTCCAGGATACGATTTCCGTTATCATCTTTCTGGAAGTCTGCTGTATAAATATCTTCGGCAGCATATACCTCAAAAACTGCTCCCTCCAGTGTTTCCTTCTGATAAGTAAAATCATCTTTGTAACTATTTAAGACCTCACCCTGTTTTACGATGTTCAGTTCTCCCTTAACCGGATGGTTCTCGTATGCAATCTCGATGATCACATCGCCGGAAGTTCCGTCCATCTGATATGCTGTATTGGAATCTACGTCCACTTCATAGTAATTCTCATTGAGTGTATATCCATAAGGTGCGTTCACTTCCTCAATACGGTAATGTCCGATCTTCAGATTCTGTGGAAGAATTAAGTATCCCTGCTCATCTGTAAAATAAGATTTATGTTTTACTGTCGTCGGATAGGTTGTTACCTGTTCCACATACTTTTCTGTATCCAGGTTAAAAATCTTAAACTCTGTATTCTTCTGAAGGACTGCTTTCTTTGTCTCATCGTCCTGTTTGATGATCTTCAGCTTCGCTTCAAATTCTTTGTCAAGCAGCACTCTCCATACCTGCGGTGTAGTCGGATGATTTTCCGTAATCTGTACGATGAAATCATTGACTGGAGTATAATTATGTGGTGTGGTTGTTTCACGGACGATGTAGCTTCCATAAGGAATCGCAATACTGCGGGCATACCCTTTCTCATCCGTAAAGATCTCTGTTGCACCATTTTCTCCGATCACTACCGGCTTGGCAGAATCAAAGTCATAGCTACCATCTTCTTTTACTGTCAGGGATGATACCAGATAAGCGGTAAATCCTGCACCTTTCAGTAAATCGGCATCTGTCTTTCCGTTGTTCGCTGCCTTGATAATCTCAAATGGCTGCTTCATCACCTGTTCCAGAGACAGACAGTCACGATTCACTTCCGCTACAAGATCACCCTCGTAGTTGCAGACCAGATCATGTTCTTCTTCATCTGCCAGGTAACCCGTTGGCGGAGTAATCTCTTTTACATAGTATTTACCAAGGTATAATCCATCTACGGAAGCCTGTCCATTCTTATCTGTTGTAAGAGTGGCAATCTGCTCGCCCGCTTTGTAGATCACACCAGTTGCTCCATCCGGATGAACAATATCCTCACGGGCATACAGTCCATAGACTGCCTTTTCTAAAGTAGCATCTCCCTGTGGAACTGCCTTCTTTGTTTCTTTGTCCTGTTTTTGTAAGGAAATTTTCGCTGTCACACGCTCATTTTTGAAGGTATGCTTAAATGTCAGTTTCGCTTCCTTATCGTTTGTATAAGAAAAAGCAAATGTATACACATCATCCGCATTTCTCAGATAGCCTTCTGGAGCCTGTACTTCCTTTACATCATAATAAAATCCCAGCGGCAAGTCTGCGGTGAACTTCGCCGTTCCATCATTGCCAGTTGTTACTTTCTCAATCAGAGTGCCTTTCTTTACAACAACCGTTCCATCTGCATTTGTAATATCACTGGCTGCATAAAGTCCAAAAATACCTCCGTCCAGAGGATTTTCTGTGTCCTTATCTTGCTTTGTTACAACTACTTCTGCTTTCTGTCTGTCGTTCGTAAAGGTTGTCTCAGAAAAGACAACATCCACATTCTGTCCTGCATAGGAAAGGGTAACAGACTTTTCTTCTCTGGCATTATAGAACCCTGTCGGAGCCTGTTTTTCTTTTACAATATATGTACCAAGATGCAGGTTTTTCAGAATGACTGCCCCATTGGAATCTGTTGTCAGATTTTCTTTGACCAGATCACCCTTGCTGTAAACCTTTGCACCATAAGCAGTTTTAATATCTGCCCCGGCATACACATCATAAATCGCACTTTTCTGTCTGCGTTTCTCATACTTAAATGTTGTTCCATTCTCGGTGACATCCGCACCCGTCAAAACCTGACCTTCTTTATAAACAGTCAGCTGTCCCATCTGTTCCTCATCCGGAACAGTTACAGTTGTTGTTTTGCTGACTTCCAGTTTTACATTGTAAGCAGTTGCATTGATACGGTATCCTGTCGGAGCTGTAATCTCTTTCAGATATATGGTATCCTGTGTCTTAATGATCTGTACTGACGCTTCCCCATTCGCATCGGTTGCCGGTAACTTTGTGATCAGTTTTGTACAGTTTGCATCACTGTATAAACCAAACACGGCACCTGCCAGCTTTGCGTCTGCTTTTGCATCTTTTTTAATCACCTTAACACTTGCGTACTGTACCCATGTTACTTTGAAGTCCACATATTTTTCATCATCGACACCTTCACCAAATACCAGTGCCAGGTCCTGTGAACCGGAGCCGGTACTGATCTTATACGCAGAATAATCTTTTGTTACACTGCCCTTCATCGTTGCAGACCAGCTTCCTGCGACATCCTGTACCTGTGTAAGAGGTGCAGATAAGTAAAACTTGGTTCCACCACTGATTTCTACTGCTTCACCAGCCTTGCTTGTCTTTCCGGTTGTCACGTTATGGAGTTTCACACCACTTGGGAGTTTCATTGTGATACTCTGAAGTTCATCTGCTTTAAAGGTGATCTCCTTTGTTCTCTGGCTGTTGCCATCTACATAGGCCGTCACATCTGCATCTGAAAAAGACATTGCCACATCCGGAATATCTGGCTGAGAAATACAATAATTATAAAGTTTTTTCGCAAGATTCTGTGCAGTAGTGTTTGCACCAGAAAAAGCATCTGAACTGCCATTCGCATACGACGCAGCAAGATGTACCAGAATAAATCTGGCTCCTGCACTCAGATTTCCATAGCCATTTTCTTCTGTAAAAAATCCATCATCGCCAGAAGCCTTTGTGCCATAGTAGCATACTTTAGCCAGTGCTTTACCATCCCCAACCTTATTGATTGTATATGTTCCTGTGCCAGGTCCCGGTTTAGACGGCTGTACACAATAAGCTGTGGCGGACACATTACCGAATTTTACGGTATACTGATAAGTCAGATAAGTTCCATAACCATAATCCGCATATCGGTATTCGGCACCTCTTGTCACTGAAACCTGTTGTGAACTTCTTGCATTTCCTGTTGCCGCCATAAATGTTACTGTTTCGCCCGGCTCCATCTCATACAAGTCAATTCCTTCATTTTCTGCCTGATCCATTACTTCTGAAACAGTCAGACCAGATTCTTCATCTGTTGTTACTTCCTGTCCATCTGTAAGATTAGTTACAATTTCTTTTGACCCGTCCGAATCAGCATCTTCATCCGCATTACCGGAATCTTCTGTTTCACCGGCATTTCCTTCACCAGCTGTATTTTCAGAAGAACTCTTTGCCTGTGCTTCTGTTTCCGGCTCTTTTACCGTAATGTTTCTGCTTACTCTGTAAGCTGGGTGACCGCTGACTGGCTCTACTGCATAGACAGCTTTGTAGGTATCCGGTGTATGTGCGTCAAAATCTGTACCGGCTTCACTCTTTGCTTCATGGAATAAAACTTTCACCTTTTTTTCATTCACGCCCTCTATACCGGACAGATCAACTTCCACCTCAAATTCTTCTCCATAGGGAATCTCAATATCCTTTGCTTCCACAATTTCGTCTTTGTCAAGAGTATCCTGCACATCCTGCAGTTCCGGATATTGCTGTTCAAATGAAGTTGGCTCTGGTTCTAATTCAGAAGCAGAAATCGTGACTGGTTGAACGATAACAGACGCCAAAGTTGCAACTGCCATAAATCCCGACAAGAATCTTTTAAATCGCATTTTCATTTTGACTGAATCCTCTCTTTCTTCGATAATTTACTCCACTTTCGTTCAGGCTTACACCTGCATGAATGAATCATAGAAACCACCTCCCTTGTTTCTTGGATTGACTTTTAAATAAAAACAGGATTGAGCTATTAAGCCGCAAGAGGTAATTCGTAATCATTCCTGCCAAGGGTGCCTCTCATCCATTGCCCTTCACGTTATCACCGAATGCCCGCCGCCAGATGCGTAGCTGGGAAATTCAGGTATCCTCTTGCTGCTGATATGAAATTGTCAAGGTTCACTTTTAGGGGGGAATTTATTGTTTTGAATTAAAATAGACATTTGCCCCTCCACTAACCGCATGTGTGAAAGGGCAAAAATTAACCTGTTTGAAATTTTTTTAGAAAATTTTTTGAAACAGCAAAAACTTACAAAGTTTCCAGCCTGTCTTTTAGTTTCTGCAATACTTTGTTTTTCCTGTTTCTGATTGTCTTTGTACAACACCCGAAATACTGTGCTGTTTTTTTAACTGTGTACTCTTCAAAAAATAATAGTCTTATCAATTCCATTTCTTCTTCAGACAAATATTTCAGGGCTTCCTGCAGCTCTTGTATTTCTGACACCCTGATGACTATTTCTTCTGGTGATAATATATGCAAATAACTGTTGTAACTCGTTTCTCCTACTTTTTCTATTTCGCATACACCATTTTTCTGCATTTTTTCAAGCTGGTATCTTTCTTTTCTTCTTGACTGGTACCATGCCAGATATACGTCTCTGGTAACTTCTACGAGAGTTTCATTTACACGCAGCACATACCGTTGTCTTTCCTTTGGTTTTTTACCACGCATCTTTTATTCTCCCTTCTGAAGCACTCCGATCAGTCTGCCTGCATTTCTTCTCATTTTCTGCTTTGCCTGTGAAATACATTTTGATACTGCCGGTTCTGTAATTCCAAACACCCGTGACACTTCTCTTTGTGTCCGTTGCTGAAAATAAATTTGATGGATCACCTGTCTCTGCCGGTCAGTCAGCAGATCCATGAATTCTCCAATAGCTTCTTCTATAATCAGTTTTTCAAGTACATTCTGCCTTTTGTCCACCAATTCGCACCAGCCTTCTGAAATATGGCTATATGAAATGCAATTATTATGTTCTCGTACCTCCCTGTTCCTGCACAGCCGATCTTCACCTTCTAATATCAACCGCACATACCAGGGCTGATTATCAAAAAAATCTTCCTTAACAACTGTTATTTTTCTTCCTGCTTCATATACATAATCTCGACAGGTAAATAAAGGAAAAACCGTTCCATAATCACCTGCACAATAGAAAATATATCCTGTCTGATATGCAATAATTTCCGCACCATCTATCAGTCTCTGCTTTACAACTGCCACATCGTTTTCTCTTAAATACCTGGCGGACGGAACCTTTCTTCTTTCTTCCCTGTTACCTACAACCTGTTTCAATTCCTGCAATGTCAGCATAATTACCACCCTTCTGCCTGCTGGCAACAGGTGCCCATCAGCAGAAAGGATAGGATTATTACTGATTTACTGGCAAAAGGGCAGTAAAAAACAGCTTCCGGCACACCCGTTTTTTTTAACGAGAGCCTGAAACTTCCTTACTACCCTTTCTGCTAATTTACAGCATCCTCTATTTTATTTTCCGTCTGATGTCCCGGTCAGACTTCTTTGCATTTCTTTCCGTTTTTATGTTCTTTTCATTTTCCATCAAAACAGAATAGTCTCCCATTGCATCATAGGGACACTGCTTCCTATAGATTAAATTTTCTTGTCTGGTCATCAATCCTGTCTCCCTTCTTTGTTTCTGTCTCTTTCTCTCTGTTTTCCATTTTAGCAACACAGAAACCTATTATCCTTAGCATATATGGGGAGTTTTTTTGTTTTTCACCCCATATATGGTGAAATTTCACCTGTACTCATTAAAACTGTCTATCAGCGAATCTATTGTCTGCATGATAATTTTCTGTTCTTTCCATTCCATCTTCTGAATACGGTAAAATACTTCCTCAAACTGCTTTCTTTTTTCTGCATCGTCCCTCTCTTTTCCCATCAGGATATTTGCATCTGTTTCCAGGATCTCAATCATCTTCCTGAAAATCTCAACAGACATTGCCGTTTGCCCTCCTTCTATCCTGCTAACCGTATTGACACTGATACCTGCTTTTTCCGCAAAAGATTCCTGTGACAACTTCATTTTCTGCCTGCGTTTTCTGATCCGTTCTCCCAATTCAATAAGTTCTGTGGAAATTGCACGATTGCTCAATACGGTGTCTCCTTTCCTGCAATTTGTCCCGGCTTTACGACATTTTGTCGCAAAGTTTCCAGAAAAAAAGCAGCTAATTTTGTCTTAGCTGCTTTTCAAAAAATCTATTTCATTTTATTCTCGGTATTTTATGTATTCCTGTAATAACTGTGAGCAGGAAAACACTAAGATAAATGATTGCCTGTCCAATCATTGCCAGAAGAACGACACTTCCTATCAATCCTCCGATCAGAAAATCCATTGTCCATACTGCCAGTGTTCCTCCAAGATCAAAACCTCTTGGAACCATCCAGACACACATTTTTCCAATTCCAAACGGTATCCCCATCAGAAGCAACAGCAATAAATAATTGCACTTCCCATCCTGGATACAAAGAGGTCTCAGCACTGCAAACAATACAGCAATCACCAGTACTGGCACAACAACTTTTTTTATCATATTTCTCATGTTCCTTTATCCTCCATACATATCGTGATTAACCTCAGCCTGATAATAGCTGTTTATCGTTGCCGGGGCATTATACAGGGCAGTCAAAAGATATGCTTTAATGTTTCCAACCTTGGTCGTATTTCGGTTCAGACAGAACAGCACATATTCGATATGCGAATAGTTCAGTTTCATAAACCTGCTTTTTACCAAAGCAACTGGTTTTTCTACTCCCGCAATGCGAATCATACTGTCCTCCGGCATCATCATAACTTCGATCATCAACTCCACCAGTTCATCTACATCTTCCTTGGCATGATATTGATAATCTATGTTTTCATGGATCACCTCACGATATGCTTTCATCTCCTCCATCACATCTTTTTTCTTTTGGAAATTACCTGATATGATTGGATAAGATTGATTTATCTCAGTTTCACTAATATCAGTCTTGTTAATATCAGTATTATTAGATTGTGATTTCGGACATTCTGGATTTGTGATTTCCACTATTCTGGAATGATGATTTTCACTATTTTTGAATTGTGATTCTGGAAATTCTGGATTTGTGGTTTCCACCATTCTTGAATTGTGATTTTCACTATTCTGGAATTGTGATTCCCCATAATCCTGAATTGTGGTTTTCACTACTCTTGAATGATGATTTTCACAATTCAGAGAAATGCCTGTTTTCCCCTTGTTTTCTGCTTCTTGTTGCAAATCTGCACATTCCTTATGTCTTTTCTGTTTCGATTGCAAATCTGCAATTTTTTTATGATCTTCCTGCTCAGATTGCAGATCTGCACAATTACCTGTCGGCTTTTGATCTGGAACCTCTCTGATCATAAAATTTTTCACATAAATAACATTCGGTTTTCCCAGTCCCAGACGTTTCTTCTCTATCAATCCAATCCCATTACTGCTGTCCAGCTCTTTCACCAGCTTCACTGCCTTTTGAGTTCCGCAGTTCATCAACTCTGCAATTTCTTCCACAGTGAAGATAATGTATACTCTGTCCTCTGAATCCAACCATCTATTTTTAATGCTCAGGCTCATACGGTCCAGCATCAGACCGTATAATACCTTTGCTTCGCAAGAAAGAGTTTTAAAGCAGGATTCTGTAAACAGCACTTTAGGGACACGATAGAAGCTGTATTGTTCCGCTTCCATCCCTGTAAAATAATCAAACTGTATCTTCTGCATCTGCTACTCCTTCTTTGTTTTCTTTCCATTTATCCAAAAGCATAAAAATGACTTCTTCTATCTGTTCTTTAGAATATGTCTCCGGAAAATAATTTCCAATTTTTTTTGCCGGAATCGTCACATTGATCTTACTGCTTTCCTTTTTTAATAAAACAGCATAGATATAACTCTGGTTTAATTTTCCATTTGCACTGCATTCTTTTAACTGTTCTGCCTGTTGTTTTGTCGGAAAAATGCTGCTGTTGGTAATCACTTCCAGAAGCCACCCCTGTTCCTCTGGCTTCAGATAAGACAGCTTTTCTCCCACAATCATAGGAATTTTATTATTGTCCACATATTCCAGCAAAGCATCTGATAATGCCGCCAGACGGATATACCTCTGTACGGTTCTCCCACTGTCCCCGGCAGCTTCCCCAACCATATCTGCTGTATATTTCTCACCTTTACTTCCCTGATGCTTCATTGCATCATATTTCATCTTATAGGCATGAGCTTTCTCACTTGGCAGTAGATTTTCACGCTGAATGTTGGAATCGACCATAATAATGACCGCTTCATCATCCGTATAATTTCGGACAAGAGCTGGCAATGTAGTCTTTCCACACAGTTCACAGCCTCTTTTTCTTCTATGCCCGGAAATCATCTCATATCCGCCATCTGGTCGAGGTCTTACCAGCGCAGGAGTCAAAACACCGTATGTTTTAATGCTCTCTACGGTTTCTGCCATTTTTTCATCATCATTTACATGGAACGGATGATTTTTAAAGGGATAGAGCTTTGCCAGATCTATTTCCACAACCTGGTTCATACTCTTTTCCGGTGTTTCCTCTAATCCCAGTAATTCATCATAAGAGGTAAGCTGAATATCTTTTTTCGGTCTACGCATGTTTCAACACCTCCTGAACCAGTTCCAGATAGCTGTCTGCCCCCTTGCTTTTTCCATCATAGGCAAAGATACTTACACCCTCCGATGCTGTTTCTGCAAGGCTTTCTGTTCTCGGAATCGTCTGCTCAAAAATCCTAATGTCACTTCCGTATGTAGTTTTGATTGCCTGTTTGTTTCTCTTTGCATTATTGTAACGGCAATTATCCATTGTGAATAAAATGCCTTCTATCTGTAAATCCGGATTGAACCTCTGATGGATTCCCTTAACTACTTTCAGTAATTCCATGAGTCCATCTGCCGCATAATATTGTGGCTGCACTGGAATCAGAACACTGTCCGCTGCACTCAAAGCATTGAGCGTCAGCATTCCCAGGGATGGCATACAGTCAATCAGAATATAATCATACTCATCCTTCAGCAGTTCCAGATACTCTTTCAGCACCTTTTCTCTGTCCTCTACTGTAAATAAAGACATATCCATTCCGGCAAGCAATTTATTGGACGGAATTAGGTCAACACCTTCTTCATGGTGCAGAATTGCTTCTTTCGGATCAAATTCCAGTCCCATGATAATGTTCTCCATCATGCTTTTTAATGTTACCTTGAGATTTTTAGGGAATCCCAATCCCATTGTCAAGTTCCCCTGTGGATCAGCATCTACCAGGACTACTTTTTTCCCTGACTTCACCAGTCCGGCTCCCAGATTGATTGTTGTCGTTGTTTTGGCTACTCCGCCTTTCTGATTTGCAATAGCAATTACTTTACACATATACTTTCCTCCGATTTACTCTTTTTCTTCTACTTCAACATAAACACGAAAATATTTGCTTGTTCCTTTGTTCGCATAAGCATCCGATACTTCCAGAACATCCAATTCTTTATGCTTTTCCAAAATACGACGGAACCATTGAATATCCTTTAAAGTACCCTGTAATCTAATTTTCAGCATACATATCCTCCCAGTCTTTGTAAAAACAATACTCTGGATAACGGATTTTAATGGCTTCCCAAAAATACCGGGCATATCCGCAGCAAAACAGATCTTCTACGGTATAATACTGACACTCTTTTAACTGATCTTCCTCTGCTTCATAATCTCCGACACTTGGTGTCCCATTGCAGTAAAGATTAAATGCCATGCGGACGATCCGTAAACTTCCACTGGTCTGCCAACCTTCCTGCAGGGATTCCGTTTTTACACATCCAGTTTTAAAATTATAGATTTTATTCACATTTTCTCTTGTGTCTCTGTCGATACCCAGGCAATAAACCAGAGCCTGATGATAAACATCCTGATATCTGCATTTTTTCAGATATTCCATATAAAATTTTTCGTGTTCCTTGCTCTTGAAAGTAATTGTGCGAGAATTGCTATTCTCTGCTCTTAACGCTGTGTTTGTCATTTTCATTTTCCTCCTGAATTTTTAATATTTTGGTATAAAAAAGACACTCCATTTCTGGAATGCCCCATAAAAAATAGGGACACCCGCTTTTAACAAGTATCCCTATAATCTATCAATGATCTGATAGCTCTCTATTCATTTTCATATTCAAGATTCTTTGTGTTCCCCGTACCGAGGTCTAAGGCAACAACTACGGTTACTCTCTGCACAAGTATCTTTTCCTTGTGATTTTCACCGATTTTGTTGAAACTGAAAAACTCTACAAAGTGCGTAAATTCAAGGATTTCTAGGTATCTTTCCTTTGTAGTCCCACCACAGTCTCCACATGCATACCAAATCAAAACATATCTCCACAAAACCACAGAAATATGATCAATAGTTATACAGTACTAATACTGCACATGCATCCTCTTTCCCACAAAATATTAGTTCCATAAATTTTGCACCACCCTGATGTAAAATTTATTCTTTTTTCATACCGTCAATATATTCTTCATCTGTCTTGCCAGCTTCCAATGCTCGATATTCCTGATTTAATTCTCTCAACAATTCTTCTTCGCTTGGCAAATATAATTTATACTTTGAAGCAAAAATTTGTGTTTCATTTTCCGGCAATGTATATTTAACTACAGACTCACTCTTGTCTGCACATAACACAATACCTATCGGCGGATTATCTCCCTCATTCATAAGCTCTCGCTCATAATAATGAACATACATCTGCATCTGTCCTAAATCCTGATGTGTTAAGTCTCCAACCTTTAAATCAATCAATACAAAACATTTTAAGATGTAATTATAAAATACAAGGTCAATTCTAAAATGGCGTCCATCAAACGTTATTCTTTTCTGCCTTGCGACAAATGAAAAGCCTCTGCCAAGTTCCAAAAGGAATTTCTGCAAATGTGTAATTAACGCTTGCTCTAAATCACTTTCATAAAAATCATCATTGGGTGTCAGTCCAAGAAATTCCAGTACATATGGGTCACGGATAACATCTTCTGGGCTTTTTGCCGTCTCCAATGTCTGAATTTCTGCCGCAACCTGCTCTTTATTTTTACTGGATAATAATCTTTCATAAAAGAAAGAATTTATCTGTCTTTCAAGCTGTCTGGTACTCCATTGTGATTTTACAGCTTCCTGCATATAAAATTCTCGTGCTTTATCATTTTCCACACGCATCAAAAGCCGATAATGAGTCCAACTCAATTCGCTACGCAGTGCGTAGCCATTTGGAAATGTCAAATAAAACTGCCTCATATTTTTCAAATTGGCAACAGTAAATCCTTTTCCAAAATCTTGAGTCATTTGTTTCGATAATTCTTTCAATAAACCTGTCCCATACTCCGCCTTTTCGTTACCGCCCTGTTCTTCAATGATTGATTTTCCGATATTCCAATAGGCTTCGACCATTGCAAAATTGGCTGTTTGATAGACTTTATTTCTTGCTGTTATCAAGATGTTCTTTATCTCATCATAAAATTTTTGTTCCATAAAAACCTCCGCAAGACACCTAGTTTTATTTGTATAAATCCTTTCTCAATCGATTTACAAGTATATTAAATTGTTCCTCACTTTTCTGGTAAATAAATTTTTCTAATTCCTTGACAAGACCATCATCTTTTGAAATTAACTTCAACTTAGGAATTGCCATCTTCAAATCATTTATTGCATTATTTCTATTTTCATCATCTGATAGCTCTTGTATATTATACCTTGCAACTCCTAAAGAAAATTTCGCTTCGGCTGGAAAAAGTACAATTTGCGCAAATACAATTATAGATTCATATACTCTCTTTTTTTCCTCAAAAACATACTTTTTCTTATCTTGCAATGGTTGAAAAATAAATGTGGACAAAATCAACGTTATTACAGAAGAACCTAATATACTAATAATTATGGAAATTACATTATCTATACTCATTTGCCCCCCCCCTTCCCTGCTACAATTAAATCACTTCAAAATGCTTCAACGCATCCTTTATGGCTTCCACTTTCTCTGCTGTCGGATGCTTCCTCGGCTGTTTCAATTCCTCTACCGCATTAGGAGCATCGTACATTGGCAAGCCTAAATCTCTCTTTACCTCTGCGATATATGCGGTATGTACCTTGAAGCCGTATTTAGCTTCTATGTACTCCTTTATCATTTTGTAGGTCACTCGTTCTTTGGGCTTATATTCTTCGGCTCTTTTAGCGATATTATCAAGGGGAACTTTTCCCTCACCCTCGCCAAACTCAACTTTTACGTTGATATGTCCGTCTGGCTTTTTGTGGGAAAGCATTACTACCGTCTCAACAGTACTTTCGTTGTCCCAACAAAGTTCCTGTGTCTCCCTGTCTCCAAAATACACCGGAAAACGAAACTTTATGTGCTTCAGGAATCTGCCATCTGGCTGCTCCTGCTCGTAAATGTCCACCTGTTCTACAAAGCTGTTAAGAAATTCTTTCTTCTCCAAGTCGGTGAACTTATCATATAGTTTATCAAAATATAAAAGAAATTGATAGACGTTTTCTTCTGATATTTTCTGTTGCCGGATATTCAACAGGCGGTTCTTGACTGCCTCTATACTGTTCTCCACGCCTTCAATCTCATCATACAGACGGTATAACCTTGTCTCCATATCCTGATATTTCTTTTCATAAAATTTATCCATGATATCCAGACTATCCATCTGCTGTCCAAGTCTTGCTTTTGCTCCGGTCAGTTGCCTGTGCTGTTTTTCCAGTCTTTCAATCTCTTTTTCTATTTCTTCTGTATCAATTCTTGAACCGATTTTATTCAGAATTGCTTCTTCAAATTTAGGATTCTTCACCAGCTTCCGAATAACTTCTTCCACTGCATTGTTAATCTTCTCCTCACTCCATTGTTTACGATATCCACATTTATGACCATCTACCAGGCGACGATGTTTGCAGGCATAATAGAAATAATCCTTATATAAAGTTCCGTCTTTCTTTTTCTTTCGGTTCACGTTTCCATACATACCGCTTCCACATAACGGGCATCTCAATATTCCGGATAAAATATGCTCATGATCGAGGCTATGTGTCTTTTCATATTTCACACCTGTTTTTTCCCGTTTTTGATGAGCCAGCTCCCAGTCTGTTTCCGAAATAATCCCTTCATGGATACCATCGTGCAGCATATAATTTTCCTGCTTTACAATGCGATATTCATTTCTTGTACCAGAAACTTTCTCGTTTTTCCTTCGTCCATAAGCCAGCTTTCCACAGTATACCGGATTATCCAGAACGCCCTTTATAAATGAAGCGGCAAATGCGTCCAGTGTATTATTCTGTCGTTTTTTCTTTTTGTATCCATGCTGGTTCAGCCATGCAGCAATCGCAGAGATTCCCATATTGGTATGAATAAATTTGTCATAGATCAGACGAATAATCTCTGCTTCGTCCTCTGCAATCTGCAATTCTCCATTTACTAATTCATAACCATACGGAGCAAATCCACCGTTCCATTTTCCTTCCCTGGCTTTCTGCTTACGTCCTTCCATTGTCTGAACAAGGATATTCTCTCGTTCGATCTCTGCCACCGCAGACAGAACAGAAATCATCAGCTTTCCACTATCTTTTGAGCTGTCAATTCCATCTTCTACACAGATCAGATTCACTCCAAAATCCTGCATCCTCTGCAAAGAATTTAAAATATCTGCCGCATTACGACCAAATCTGGAAAGCTTGAACACCAGTACAAACTGCACCTCATCTGTTCCATTCTCAATATTATCCAACATTCTCTGAAATTCCGGTCTGCCCTCTACGCTTTTTCCAGACTTACCTTCATCGGAATACTCATTTACGATTTCCATGTTCTGAAATTCCGCATATCTCTTGAGTTTTTCTTTCTGAGCATCCAGACTGTAGCCATCTACCTGCATGGTTGTGGATACTCTGGTATATATATCGCATTTAATCTTTTTATTCTTCATAATCTTCCTCGCAGTATAACTCTGTTTCATTGTCCCAACCTTATTTTAGTACTTGTTCCAACTATTTTCAATACTTATTTTCCGTATTGACGCATTTCTTCGCCAATCGTATAATTAAGTTAGATACAGAGCATTTCTGTTATCAAAATATTGCCCTCACACCATTGGCGACTTATAAATGATTGGCTCGAAAATATTGTTCGCTTACCGGAAGCGTCTAATAAATGTCCGGCTTGAAAATTATTTAGAAATTATTTTTGTTTTTGATATTGTGTTTTTATCACACATTGCATATACTATAAATACACAAAAAAGCCAAAAAAGAGGAGGTGTTAGTATGGCTACTTCAAGTATTACTCATAATTTTGTCGTATCCAATCCAAATAGCGTAAAGCGTTTTGTCGCAGCAATTGACGAAGCCGACCGTGACCGCACACCAAAGCAGACACTTCCCGGACGTCAGTTAACGAACCCACAGGAAATCTTAGCTTTAATGTCAAAAAGGAAGAAAAAACATGTCTGATAAATATTTTACCGTTAATATTCGGGCATATTTGGATAAAGACGAACCGACATATATCGGAGAGGAAAGTCTTTACGACTTACTCTCCGATTTTTCTTGTCCCAAAAATCCCGATGTGGAATACTTTTTATTACATAATGCGATTGAGTTTACCAAAAAAGATCAATCTATCACTTATCTGGTATTTGATGCTGAAGATGCTTCACTGGTTGGTTATTTTTCACTTACAGTAAAACCCATCTCTGTCCGTGCTTCAAATATCAGCAAGACAATGGCAAAAAAGCTGTCCCGTGTCAGTATTTTGGATGAAGAAACACAATCCTATACTACCGCAGCTTACCTGATTGCCCAGTTGGGAAAGAACTATTCTCTTCCAAAGGAAAAACGAATTCCTGGAAATATTCTACTGGGATTTGCACTGGAAACCATATCCAGTCTCAAATATTCCGTAGGCGGCGTTATGGAGTTTCTTGAATGCGAAGATAATAAATTTCTTCTGAGCTTTTATACACAGAATCATTTCAAGCCATTTGATACTCGTATTACCGCTTCCCAGAATAATGAGTCACACACTCTGCATCAGCTTTTAAAATTTATTTGATTTAAAAATACATGAAAAAAGCGACAGTCTGATTTACATTTTGTATTTCAGGAAACTGCCGCTTCTTTTTCTTCCTTATTCTGTTTTTCTTCCTCCAACTCCCGGAGGACTTCTTCGCCGTACTTATCAATCATCCGTACCAGAAAATCACTGCACCGCTCAAATTCAATATTCTGTTGCATAAGCTCCTCCCGTTATTGTTTGTTCTGAGCTTATTTTACAGAACCTGCCTGAAAACCACATTGAATAGAAATTGATTGTAAATTGACACAATCAATTTAAAAATATCCGCATTTTCTTGAATCGAATGTATGTTCGTATTATGATAGATATACTCAATCTTAACTACGAAAGGGGAATTTCTATTGAATCGATGCGATTTTTCTTCTATTAGCACTTGCTTAAAAAATCATATCAGCGAAAGTAATCAAATGAGTCAGCCTGATTTTTTATACGAATTATTTGAAGATTTTATGGATGATCCGGTAAATCAGGATTTTTCAATGGATAACGGTCTGGTTTGCCGCTGGATGACTGGTCAGGCTAAAATCCGTCCTAAAATATCCGCTTACTATTCCAAGCCATCCAATCAGGAAAAGTTAGCCCATACCATCCACCAGAATCTTCTTCCACTGATGTCTGACTGTAATATGGCTATACAAGATATTTACACTTTATTCATTCAGGATGACAGCATCTCAGATGCGAAAAAGAAAAATCTGACTCCCTTATATAAACCAGCCAGTTCAAGACTGCTGTTTCTTGCAAAACTGATTTCTTTTGGCATGGAACGCCAATTCATCAAACGTAATACCAAAAATCAGAAGCTGCTCGCCGGAGGCGCTTTATCCCCCATTGTGCTGGATTATATTATGGACAGTGAGGTTCCGAAACCATGCCGTCATTTTATCGGAAGAGATAAAGAACTGGAAGAATTATATACCTTGCTTGAGGAAAACCGTCATGTTTTTCTTTGCGGAATTGCTGGAATCGGAAAAAGTGAACTTGCCAAAGCCTACGCAAAGCGGTACATAAAGCAATACACCAATATCCTTTATGTAGAATATACCGGCAATCTTCATCAGGATATTACTGACATGGATTTTATTGACGATCCGCCGGAAAGCACTGACCAGGAACGGTTTCAAAGACATAACCGTTTTCTGCGTTCCCTGAAATCTGATACTCTGCTTATCATAGATAATTTTAATGTCACTGCCACACAGGACAGCTTTCTGTCAGTAGTATTAAAATATCGCTGTCAGATTTTGTTTACAACCAGAAGCAAACTGGATGAATACTGTACTCTGCCATTAAAAGAAATAGAGGATATGAACGCTCTCTTCCAGCTGGCATCAGTATTTTATTCAGAGGCAGACACGTACCGGCCAACAGTTGAAAAGATCATCGAAACTGTTCACTCTCATACTTTTGCCGTGGAACTGGCAGCAAAACTTCTGGAAAATGGAATCTCAACTCCAGACCAGTTATTAACAAGACTTCAGGTGGAAAAAGCATCTTTCCATAACGAAGATAAAATTAAAATAATCAAAGATGGACAAAGCAGCAAAGCCACCTATTACAGTCATATCCATACGCTGTTTTCGTTATACACTTTATCTCTTAAACAGCAGGATATCATGTGTAATATGTGCTTTCTTCCTTCCACCGGTATTTCTGCCCGTATATTTGCCAAATGGCTGGAATTGCCCACACTAAATGAGATCAACGATTTAATTGAGACTGGTTTTGTCCAAACAACAAAACGTCGCACTATCTCTCTGCATCCGATGATTCAGGAAATCACCCTTTCAGAGACAAAACCATCTGTAACTCGTTGCCACATATTACTGGATTCTTTACAGCACATATGTTTAATGCATGGAATGGAAGTAGCTTATTACAAAAAGCTATTTCAAACAATCGGAAATATCATAGAATTGATTGAAAAGGATGATATACCAAAGTATCTGCTTTTTCTGAAAAATGCATTTCCATACATGGATAACTATAACTACCACAAAGGTATGAATGGAATCATTCAGGAACTAACGGGGCTGTTAAAGACAAAAAACATTGGAACCGACTCTGACCGGGCATTATTACTGGATTTTCAGGCAACTCTTGAAACCAAACCTGAAAAAGCGATAAAACTGGAAAAGGATGCACTTGCCCAGATAGAAACTATCACTGCTGACAATGCTCGCCTTGTTTCCAACCTTCATGCCAATCTCGGTGGACTTTACCGCATGAACGGTCATCCCGATCTTGCAAGAGAACACATGGAAAAAAGTATCTCACTGCTTGACCAATTTAACCTGCTTCATATAAATGACAGCATACCTCAGATTGCCAATTATGCAATGTTCCTGACAGAACAGCAGGAACCCGAAAGAGGCATCTCTGAATTGCAAAAATTATCCGGCATCATCAAGGAATACCATTCCGATGACTGTCTGGATTATGCCAAAGTGCAGGAAACCCTTGGAACCATTTATCTGATGACTGCCAATCTTCCGCAAGCCAAAACACATTTTAAAAGAGCTTTCAAAATATATGAAAAGATCTGGGCTGATAAACCAGAAATGATTGAAGCAAAATATCAGGAAATTCAGGAGTTATATCCACAGATTGGATTTTGCATTGGAAAAAATCTATCCGGTCTTTTAACAAAATAAGTACAATTTACGGCGGGCAACTTGCCCGCCGTTATATTCAACTATTCGTCAAATAAATATACGCATCTTCCAAAGTGATATCATTATCCGGGACACACTTCTCATTTGGCTTTCCTTTGCTTAATATTTTCATATGAATTCCATTTTCTACATACTGCTTAGATGAAATAGAATAATTGGCTTCTAACAAACGGGCTTCTTCTGCATTTTGTACCGTACAATTCCAAACACAGCCCTTTGCATTTTCCAGCAATCCACTCACGCTTCCGGAATATAAAAAATTCCCTTTTTTCATAATGGCAAGCTGTGTACAGGTTGCTGCTAAATCTTCTACTACATGAGTGGAAAACAGCACAGTTCTATCCTTTGAAAAATCAACCAGAAGATTGCGGATCCTGATTCTTTCTTCCGGATCTAACCCAGTTGTTGGTTCATCAATAATCAAAAAATCCGGATTATTAAGAAGTGCCTGTATGAGTCCGACACGTCTCTTCATACCACCAGATAATTGCCGCATTTTTTTATTCTGATGCTCTGTAAGAGAAGTCTTTTCCAGATAATAGGTAATTCTTTGTTCGAGGTCATTTCTGGCTACTCCTGACAGTCCCCCCATATATACAAGACATTCTTTCACCGTAAGATTCGGGTATAAGTCGATTTCCTGTGGAAGATAACCAATCTTTTTCTGTATTTTCTCATAATTTCCCTCGTTATACAGAATTCCATCAAGGGAAACCATTCCTTCCGTTTGTTTTAAAACGGTTGTAAGAACCCTCATCAAAGTGGTTTTTCCAGCACCATTCTCACCCAAAAGTCCATAAATTCCCTTAGGTATTTCAAGAGATGCCTTATTTACTGCAACTACACCATTTTTAAATCTAACTGTTAAATCATTTATTCTAATACTCATAATCTATCCTCTTTTCTTTAAAGCCATTGGTAATACTGCAAATAAAAACAGCCCCGCTATAAAAGACACAAGCGTTCCATAAATCCAACTCTCGGACATTAATTGAGTAGGTTCACAAAAGCTGAAAGAAAACAATCCCAGATTTCCGAAAAATGAACTTCCCGCTTTTGATATAAGTCCAATGACAATTCCAAATAAACATCCAATACCTGCCCACATATTTCGAAGCAATGTACACAAAATCACAGAGCATATACTCCAAAGCCAGATAGTTCCAAACATTGCAATGAAATATAAAAGAAATATCTGAATACCCGAAATGCCTTCGTTTACACTGCCCGGTTTTTGCCAGAAAAACAAAACATATCCAACACAAGAAAGTATTAATAAATATAATATTTGAACGCCCACTCTCTGCGATATTACTTTTAACTGCTTTTTTTGATCATACAAATGAAATACATCGGCACGCTTACTTTTTACTTCCATCAAATATGTGTCACTACAAAAAATAATTGTTAAAAATGCTATTGGAGACTGAATTGCTGAACCGATTTCTTCATAGTATATAATCGGATGAATAACACACAATATCAGTATAAATGCACATGAATAAAAAATCTTGTATAACGACAAGCAGTTTTTTAGTTCCGTTTTCAATGAACCCTCCTCCTTTTCCAGATTGTAACAGAAATACATACTAATATAACTGATGAAATTACAAGAATAATCTGATTTATGTTTGACATTTTAGCTACATGTGTTTCAAAAAATCTGCCAGGGAATCGCACCATAATAGAGAACGGTCTCATATAATAAATATCATTCTTCATGGTCAGCATATTTGAATATATAATGTGTAAAAACAAGATTGGTGCTGCCGGAAGCGGATTTTTAAATATTACTGCTGTAATTGTATAGACACAACATATCATCAAAAGATTCGGAACAATATAGATCAGAGAATTCACGCAAAAATCAATTGGTGTTACTGGAAAGCCCGATTCTAAAGACGTTTTCAAACACAGCATAAAGAATATAACATTCAAAATCACTAATACTCCCAGCATACTAATGAATCCGCTTATTACTTTCCCACATATATATTGGATTGCCGTAACAGGCTTTGTATGTAATAATTCATAGGTACTTTTTCGTGTATCCTGAATAAATAAAAATGATAGCAAGACTGTTGCAAAAAAGGCCATATGCAATCCTGCAAAATCCGTAAATTTTTTGGCAAAGTACCAGGAAAAAGAATGTTCGGATAATTTCCGCTCGATATAATGATTGATTTCTTCTGCTGTCCCCTTATGAATTTCAAGGTCCTCATAAGCATATATTGCATTATAATAGCCATATTGGGATTCCAAAAACTCAGAAGCAGTCTTTACATCCATATTCTGAATTTCTTTCATTACATGATCTGCTTCCTGCCTGCTAAATCCAAAACCATTTTTGGAGGTGTCCATTAACGTCTCTTTGATCGTATCTTCCCACTCCCTTCTTCTTTCTTTATCATCAGATGTGGGAATGTACCCATCCATGACATCAGCATCTTCCAATGCTACGTCATTTTGTGTGATCTGTTCATTCTGTTTGATATAATGAATTTGCAAATACGATGACAGACATTGATACATACTGGCAACTATAATAATCAAGCCAATCCACAAAACAGGGTTCTTTAAATAATCAAGTATACTTCTTTTTATGATTGTTTTCATTGTATCTCTTCCTTTCTTTATTTCTTTAACAACATCATACAAATCAATTCTCAATAAATTCACAACAAAAAAGACTAAAACCACTTTATTTGTGATTTCAGCCTTATAAAGTATTTTTATTCAGCTTTGAAAAGAGCTTCTACATGAGCACCGCCTTGTCTGGCATTATATATTTTCAAATTTCCCCCATGCTTTTCACAGAAAATACGAGAAATATACATACCAAGGCCAAAATGCTTTAAATCATCTTGTGGATTCTTATGATAAAATGGTTCTGTTACTTTTTCCTCAGTATCCACAAATCCTATTCCATCATCTTCAACAGAAATTATAAGAAAACCATCCTTTTTCTTTATCTGCAAAGCAATACTTTTTTGTGCATATCGAACCGCATTTTCCAGTAAGTTGTCTGTCACTTCCATGACAAGTTCCTCATCCACTTTCACAATGTTTTGTTCCTGCACTCTTTCTACCTTACATAATTTACTTTCCTTCCTGGACAGCATGGCAGCTTCTGCCTCAATCTTTTTTTCCAGTTCCGATAATTCTATCTCTGAGCATTGCAGTTCCCTCTGTTCTAAATGGGACATTTTTCTCATGTTTTCCGTGAAATGCTCTATACGGTCAATCTGATACATGCCTGTTTGCAAGATATCAATAACATCCTCTGTTTTTATACTCTCAGCAGAAACAAACTCTAAGAGCATTTCCTGATACCCACGCAATATGGAAAGTGGAGAACGTATGTCATGTGCAATTGCATTCCGCAAAGCCTTCTCGTCATCAATCATTCGCCACATCTTTCTGTTGTTATCTGCTAAATCACTTCGCATCATTTCAAATTCTTTACACAAAGTTCCCATCTCATCTTTATTTTCATAGGACACATGAAAATCCAGTTCATTATCTGCAATCATTTGTGAGGCATCTTTTAGTTCCTGTAGAGGTGTCTTTAACTTATTTTTATAAAAAAAGAATACCGCAGCAACACTCCCAACAATCGAAAAAATCAGTACCGAATATGTTTCCATAAAGTCACACATTTCCGAAAGATGATAGTCCAAACGATTCATCTGCGATTGATTAGGTCTTGATATCTCAATCTCATATTTCTTTCCATATTGCTGAAACACGTCCGTATAATCTGCATAATCAATATATTTTTCCCATATTTTATTCTGCATATTTCTTGCAAAATGAACTGTAAATCCAGATAACAGAAATGCTGCCGTTAAGCTGATCACAAAATAAAGCAGAATTGTTTTTTTCAGTGACAAGTTTCTTATTTTTTCCATCGATATCCAATCCCCCATACAGTTTCTATGTATTCTTTTTCTGAATAATCCGCTATTTTTTTCCTTATACGCCGTACTAATTCCGTTATCGTTCTACTGTCCCCTTCCGCATCATATCCACAGACTTGTGCATATATACGTTCTTTATCAAACACCTGCCCTGGATGCATGGATAAGAATTCAATAATCTGATATTCAATTTTTGTGAACTCCATCCTGTGTCCGGCTATAGCTACTATTTTTTCAGAATAATCAATCAGCATTTCATCCATGAAACGGTATTCCGTTTTTTGTTGATGCCTTTCTTCTCTCTTTATGTTTGTGACAATCCTTGCTTCCAACTCCCGAAGACTAAATGGTTTCGTAATATAATCATCCCCACCTGAAAGCAACCCATTAATTTTATCATCTTCATCAACTCTTGCTGTCAGAAACAAAATCGGACATAACACTTTACTGCGTATCAGACGACATACTTCAATCCCATCCATACGTGGCATGTTGATATCCAATAAAATAATATCCGGTTTCATTTTTATTTTATTTAATGCTTCCATTCCATCTGTAGCCGTAATGGTTTCATATTGTTTCATATTAAAATAACTACAAAGCATTTTCACCAATTCTTTATCATCATCAACAACTAAAATCTTGTATTTCATCCAAACCACCTCCAGTATCCATATTATACGATAAAAAACAATGAAATCACAACAAGAGTACATGAAGAACGTAAGCACAATATGACTGGATGAATCATTTTAATCCAATACTGAATAAATACAACAATGTCACATGATATGGAATTATAATTTCCTTTAAAAAGAGGCGCATGGATCAGCAAATCCATACGCCTAATTGATACCTTGTTTCTATTCCTTGCGAATTCTTTCAACAACACTTTCCCGACTCATCTTTTCAAACTGATACTTTGGTATCACATACGCAATCCCAACCAAAATTGGAATCATAAGCACACATGGCACTATCGTAAGATGCAGCCGGAAGAAAAATGCCGTACCGAGCGTATTTATTAAAATCTGCTTTGCTCCAACCACAACTAACAATACTGCAATCATAAATGCGCCTCCCAAATATAGGAATCCCTCAGCCACTAGCATTTTCTCTATCTGTTTTTTCGTCATTCCAACAATTTCCAAAAGCGCCAGTTCCTTTTTCCTGCTGATTACAGAAGTTGCTGTCGTATTAAAGAAATTCATAATGCCAATAAATGCTAAAATAACGACAAGAAAACTACCGATCATATAATATTTACTGACAAACCGCCTAAAGCTCGCCTTCATATCCAATACAGAAAAAACATTTATCATATCATTTTCTTTCAAAACATTTTTATCAATGTATTCTTTTACTTGCTTATCCTCTCCCTTCTTGGCATCAATAGTAGCATACATTGCTGATTGATTTTCTGTCTGAGTGATATACTCTTCTTCTGGGACCATTACTGTAATATAAACAGAATCTGCATACGGATAATCCAGGGAATATGGCATCATAGCTTCTCCGATCACCCCATAATCTTTCTGCTTTCCGTTTCCGTACTCCATTTTAAAAGTTTCGCCAGACTGATAATAAGAAACTGGTTGTTCTGTATATTTATCACTATAGTCCACAATCACATAATCCCCACTTTTAAACGTATCCCAGGAACATTTTTCCCCTTTCCATTCTAACATATCAAACACCGCTTCACTAATTCCGAGGAAATGAACCTTTACAGTATTATCCGCTTTTGTTTCCTCCCAGATTTGCTTTTCATAATCTGTCCAGTTTTCTTTGTTTTTTTCTGCCAATGTCTCCCACGTTTTCAAAAGTGCCGGTTCCATCTTATGTCTTTCTTCCGAATAATACACATATCCTGTTTTCTCACTTTCCGGACACTTATTCAGAATCTCTTTGATTTCAGGTGTAATACCGTTGAAATTTGTATTCGATAAAGTGTCGGTCATCTGATCCAGTTGAAAATCAGATGCTAAAAATATATTCTGGTAAGACTCAAAATCATATCCCTGCACCAACATCACAATACAGTTGACCACTACCATAGAAAGAGCGATAGAAAGCATAACAATCAATCCCTTTTTCCAATTTCGTAACACATTTTGAACTGCCATCCCCCACCAGGTTACAGAAGTATTCTTTTTTATTTTCCTATGTGACTGCTCTCCTTCTGCCAAATGTAGGGCTTCCACAGGCGAAACTCTTTCCACCATTTTACAAGCCTGTAGACTGGATAAATACACCGTTAAAAGTGTCAGAAGAGCTGCTGCAAAAAAAATCAAAGGATTAGCTGATACTACTGTCTGTGTAGTTTGTCCTGCCTGTGCACTGATTTGGGCATCTGCTGTCAGAGCCGGCGACATACAAAAACCTGCAAGATAACCGAAGATCAATCCGATTGGAATCCCCACTGCTGACAATTTCCATGCCTGCATACGTACAATTTTTTTCAATTGTTTTCCTGTTGTTCCCACGTTCTTCAATAATCCGTAGGCTCTAATATCCGTTTTCACGGATATATTAAAAATATTATAAATAATTAAGTAACCAGCCAATATCACAAACAGTACCATTACAATAAGGGAAGTGAATGAAAATGAATCCTCTTCAAAAAGATTATATGCCGGATTGATCTCCAATCCTGTCCCTGCTTTCGTAAATCCTGCTGTCTTAGATATATTTTCTGTTTTCTTTTCCAGATTCCAAAGATTCTTGTACCAGACAGAATACTCCTTCCCCCCATTATAGATACCATTTTCTAATTCTTTCTGTGTAACAGGATAACAATTCTCCTTCGCATAGGCTTCAGATACCCAGACCATCTGACCTAAAACAGCTTTATCACCCTGCCAAAATCCACATATCTGGAATGTATCTGTTTTGTATTGTTTCAGCATTGGATTTACTTCCCACGTCAGCGTGACTTCTTCCCCAATCTTTGGTGTAACTCCCAGTGCTTTCAGTACCAAGCTGCTGACTGCTACCTCATTTTCCTTCTCTGGCAGTCTTCCTGTAGTTGGCAGACAATTAAAGCTTTCTGCCATATTTTTATCTGCATATCTAACTTCTACTGAAAAGCCAAAATGTTTATCTCTTCCTGCTCCCAGAAAAATGCCTGTTCCATATCGTTCCACCTCATCACTTTGTTCTATTGTTTTTTGCAATCTCTCCGCATCTTCTTCTGACAAATTCTGCGCAATAGCATGGGATGAATCCATAAATTGCTTAATTTCCGTTGCTCTTTTGGAAAGTATCATGGATACGCTCCCCACAAAGAGGCTTGTAAATAACAGTGATGTCAACATGATTGCAATAACAGCAATAATATTTCTTGCTCGGTTCATTTTCATAAAACGTTTCGTCAATAATCGTAACGTTTCTTTATTCTCTACTTTTACCATATAATCGCCCTCACTATACCAAACCACTGTCTGAAACAATTTTTCCGTCTTCAATCTGTAAAATCCTGTCAGCCATCTGGGCAATCTCCTCATTGTGAGTAATCATTACAATCGTTTGATGAAAACGCTTACTGGTGACTTTTAAAAGTCCCAATACATCCTGACTCGTTTTGGAGTCCAGATTGCCTGTCGGTTCATCTGCCAGCAAAATAGCAGGTTTTGCCGCTAATGCTCTTGCGATTGCCACCCTTTGCTGCTGACCCCCTGACAGTGCACTTGGAAGATTTTCCAGTTTTGTCCGAATGCCCAGTGTATCTATGATTTCATTTACATAACCTTTTTCAATCTTTTTTCCATCCAGTTTTACAGGAAGAACAATATTTTCCCATACATTCAGCATCGGAACCAGATTATACTGTTGAAATACAAATCCAATATTTCTACGCCTAAAAATAGTAAGCTCTTCATCTGGCATATGGCTTAAATTCTGTCCGTCAACAATGACCTGACCGGATGTTGGATTATCCAAACCACCAATGATATGAAGCAATGTAGACTTTCCACTTCCAGAGGTTCCAACAATCGCTACAAACTCCCCTTTTTCTACTTCCAGGTTTATACCATCAAGAGCCCTGACTTCTGTTTCTCCCTGCCCATATATTTTTCGTAAATTTACTGCTTTTAATATATTCATGCCATCCTCCCATCAAAAAAGCCTGTATTGATCTTTACAATACAGACTTTATCATAACAATGTCTCCATCTGGTTTCTGAAATGTCACAGTTTTGATACTATTCCTTCTTTGCTATCGGAAGAAACACAGAAAATGTAGAACCCTTTCCTCTCTTTGATGTCACTTTTATATACCCCTTTTGTGCCTGAATGATCTCTCTTGCAAGGAATAAGCCAATTCCTACTCCTGGCTGGTCTGCCACTGACAGACTCCGATAAAACCTTCCAAATATCTTTGGTATTTCTTCTTTTTCTATTCCAATGCCATCATCAATGATATCAATCTTTACAAAAAAAGAATACTGCTCGACTTTTATCTGAACATTTCCCCCACATGCTGTGTATTTAATCGCATTGTCTACAATATTTCCGAGTGCCTCCACGGTCCATTTTGCATCACATCGAACATGCAAATCCGTGTCACATAGGCTCAGAGTAATATTCTTTTCCCTTACTTTTACGTTAAACTGCTGCTGTATAGATTCAAGCATCTGCTTAATAGTAGTATCCTCCGAATGTACTGCGATAATTCCACTCTCCATCCGTGATAATTTGACCAATGATTGTATCAAAAAATCTAATTTCTCTGTTTGCTCCAAAATGGTAGATATCTCCTCCTGATTTTCATTACTCACTTCAGAGAGTATTTCTCCATAAATTTTCAGATTTGAAATGGGAGTCAGTGTCTGATGCGCAATATCTGAAATAAGTTTTTGTATCACTTCTTTCTGTTCCTGTTGATTTCTTTTTGCCAGAAAACTACTGTCTATATATTGTTTCATGCTGTTTTCAAGAGCAGAATACTTTTCCTCTGATATTTCTGTCCGTTCCAGTTCTCCATCTATTGCACAATCCAGCATTTGCTGCAACCGGTTAAAAAGCTTTTTTTCTTTCTGATAAAAAAAGCTGTACCAAAAAACTCCGCTCAGGACAAATATAACTACAATCAACATAATTGTTTCTATCATCCATTCACCGCCCATGTATATCCAATTCCATAAACCGTCTTGATATATTCAGGCTTCTGCGTATCATCTTCTAATTTGTCTCTGAGGCGTTTGACTGCAACAGTCAGAGCATGAGCATCCACAAACTCTGTATCTCCCTGCCATACCTCGTCAATCAGATATTCCCGTTTCAATACTTTTCCTCTGTTTTCACACAGCACTCTAAGGAGCTTTTGTTCTGTCTTACTAAGTTCAATAGGTTCTCCATCTTTGAAAAATTCCATTTTATCGAAATAGAACTCAAAGCCATCAAGCTCCATAGAATTTTTAGCTGCTGCCTCTTTATTTCTAAGCTGCACAGACACTCTTGCACGCAAAACCATCAAACTAAACGGTTTCGTAATATAATCATTTGCCCCAGCTTCCAATCCTGTTACAATATCTACTTCCATGTTATTTACTGTAAGCAGAATAATCGGCACCTGACTGTTTTTCCTTACTTCTCTTACAAAATCAATCCCATTCCCATCCGGCAAATTCACATCTAATAAAACCAATGTGATATCTTCCTTTTTCAAGATTTCTCTAGCTTCCTGCAAAGTTCTGCACTGATAAAAGAAATAAGCATCATTCTTTAAAGCCAGACGGATTCCATCATTTAATTTTTTGTCATCTTCAACAATCAGTAACTTTTCACTCATATTTTCTCTGCTTTCTTACAAATTACGCTAATTGTATCATTGTCAGTTTTATAAATCAAATCATTAAATCAAAACCTCCGACAGAATTTATCTTATAAACAGCAAAAAGCTCCCGAAGGAGCTTTCCACACTTTAAATATACACCAATTCTTTTAACACAATCTCTTCTGCCATATTACGAATACCATTTACCGCTCTGACCCATTCCATCTGGTCACAAGCTTTCAATTCTTCCGTAATGCCCTGCCTCTCCATCATCTGACGCACCAGAATATCCATTCTCTCCTGTGCTTCATCGTCCACAGTATTCAGATGTTCTGTCAATCTGTCTTCCAACATATACAGTGAATACATTGCCGGACGATGCTCTTTCAGATACGTTTTCCGCATCATTCCATATTTCCCATAATGCGGTTCTTCATCTGTACTGACAAGATTCGGATAGTAAATTCCGTCTGCACCAAGTGTGTAGGTTCCACCCATTTTTTCAAATGTGCTTTTCATGTGTTATTCCTCCTTGAAATCAGCGATGTCCTTAGATCATCGCATAATATTTCAGGGCAGCCTTGATAGCATCTTCTTTCTCTTTCGGGCATTGTGGAACTCTTGCATTTTCTGATTTTGGAAGATTATAGTTTTCTCCCACTTCAATTCCACATTTGCGTTTTATCTGAGAAATATATAAACTTGAAACCTTCAAGCCAAATTCTTTCAGCACATAATCTTTGATTTCCTGATAGGTTGCTTTCAACTCGGCACTGGTGGCATCCAGCTCGTCCAGGTCTAAGTCGATCTCTATCGTGTCATCTGGTTTTTGCGCGAGCAACGAGGCAAGCTGAGATGCTTGCATCTCGATTTGCCGACTGCCGCGTTCATCGAGACAAGTACTCTTGTCTCGATGTTGGGACAAAAGAACAACCGTTTCAACATGAACGCCCTGGCAGAACTGATCCACTGCACAGGCGTGGGTCATCTCATATCCTGCCTCATAAAATGCCGGGAGGTCTCTCACAAGACTTGTAACCTTGCAGGAAATGTATACGATCTGGTCTACGCCGTAAGCCAGGATCTTTGGAAGGGCTTTGGGGTGAACGCCATCTCTTGGCGGATCAAGGATGATCATATCCGGTTTCTCCGGCACATCATCCAGAACCTTCAGCACATCCCCGGCAATAAAACGACAGTTACTGATGCCGTTAAGTGCAGCGTTTTCTCTGGCGGCTTTTACCGCGTCTTCCACGATCTCCACACCGATCACCTCGCTGGCAACGGACGCTGCAAGCTGGGCAATGGTGCCGGTTCCGCTGTAAAGGTCAAACACTACCTTATCTCTGGTATCTCCTACATATTCCCGTACCTTGGAATACAGAATCTCCGCAGCCAGGGAATTTGGCTGGAAAAAGGAAAATGTGCTGATCTTAAATTTCAGTCCAAGAAGTTCTTCATAGAAATAATCCTTTCCATAAAGGATCTTCGTCTCGTCGCTCTGTACCACGTCGGATAAAGAATCATTTAAAATGTGCATGATCCCCACGATCTTCCCTTCCAGCGGAAGTGCAAGAAGCTGTTCTTTCAGAGGCTCCAGATCATATTCTTCCTGGGTGGTGGTTACCACATGGACCAGGATCTCACCACTTGTGACGCCTCTTCGAAGGAGAAGATGTCGAAGATACCCCACATGCTGCAGCTTTTTATAGAAGCTGGCATTACGCTCCAGGAAAAATTCCCGCACGCAGACCAGGATCTTCGTCATATCCGGATGGACAAGCTTACAGTCATCCGTATTCAGGATATCGTAAGTGCTTCCCTTCTTGTGAAGTCCAAGGGACAGCGGCCCATCCTTATACTCATCCCCAAAGGAAAACTCCATCTTATTGCGGTACCCGAACTCAATGGGACTGCCGTAGATCCCATCCCAGTGATATAAACGATCTGCAGCCTCAGCTTCTTCTGTCCCATCACCGTTCTTCCCGATCTTAGCCAGGCTCTCTCTTACTGCCCCATCCAGAAGTTCCCTCACCTGATGTTCCTTCATATCCTTCTGTGCCTCATAGCTCATGGTCTGGTACATGCAGCCTCCGCATGCCGGAAACTCCTGACAGGCAGGTTCTCTTGTTTCCAGGGGAGATTTCTCCAGGACCTCCAGAAGACGTCCTTCCGCCCGGCCGGAACGTTTCTTATTGATCATAAACCGGACTTTCTGTCCCGGGATTCCGTTTTTTACAATTACTTTCTGGTCATCAACCCAAACAAAACCTTTGTTTGGAAATTCCACTTTTTCTATAATACCTTCGTAAATTTCACCTTTTTTCATAAATCCTCTTTCTGTTTTATAACTAGCGAAATAACTATACCAGCAGACAATAGTTCGAACATTCAGGATCCTCTTTACTGTCTGCTCCTGAACGCCAGCGTTTCACGATCCGTCTTCAAAAATCAAGCCCCGGTATCGCGCCGGGGCTTCAATTATCCGTTTCTCATATTCATACATAACAGACAGCCATTCTGATCTGCTCAAAACAGCCTCTGCGGCGAAAGTTCTTACTCTTCCTCATCCTCGAAATAATCATCGAAGTCATCATCAAAATCTTCTTCAAAATCTTCCAGATAATCCGGAGCGAAGAAACGGTATACTGCAAACGCAATACCGGCAACAGCTGCAACAGCACCGATGATCGCCAGTACCCAAAGGACTGTGTTCTTATCTTTCTCTTCTTCTTTTTTCTTCAGTGTTGCGAGCAGTTCTTCAAGTTTTGTTGTATTTAAATTCATAACACTGCACCATCCTTTCTTTCTGTTCGGCTGTACTTTCTGTCAGTAAATCTGCAGCGCAGCGTTTTTTGAGGTCGCTGCACCCGAGCCTTTTTTAATGTTCTTATTATACCACCATATGTCTGGTTTTACCAGAACTTACACAAATTTTCGCAGAAACATTCTGTAAAAAAATCGCCGTATTTCCGGCATTTCCGGAAAGATACGGCGGTTTTCTCTTATTCTTTATGGGTTCCTCGGATCACTTTGATCCCGCGTTCTTCTATCAGACCGCAGATCTGTGTTATCCGCGGACATTCCTTTTTTTCCTCATTCAGACGGCATACCCCGACATGGATGACGCTGATCTTTTCACTGACCAGCCGGTCTGCCTTTTCCAAAATCCCCGCATCTTCAGCAGGTTCTTTTGCATTGGTTTCTTTGCATCCGTTGCATGTCATCACAGCTGCCAGAATCATATCTTCCGGATAGCCGGAAAAAAAATCTCTTCTTTCCCGAAATGCAGACAGACATCCTGCCCTGGTACACACATCATTGGAATTAAGGCATGTCAAAATCCCGATCTTTTTCATCTTTTTCCCTCTATGCATCCCGCCTCACAGCCAGAATCATAAAAACAAAATATGCATCTTTCCGCGGCTGTCGTAAACGATCTCCGCTTCTACTTTATAGATCCTGCGGATCAGCTCCGGGGTCAGGACTTCTTCCGGCGTTCCGTAACCTTCCAGAACTCCGTCCTTCAGTACATAGATCTTATCACAGTATGCTGCTGCAATATTCAGATCGTGAATAGCGGAGATCACGGTTACATTAAGTTTTTTCACCAGCTCCATCAGCATGATCTGGTGGGTAATGTCCAGATGATTGGTAGGCTCATCCAGAATCAGTGCAGAGGTCTGCTGGGCAAGTGCTCTTGCCAGGATCACCCTCTGCTGCTCTCCTCCGGAAAGAGTGGAAAAGGTACGGTCTGCAAACGCCTCCATCTGTACAGTTTTCAGCGCTTCATCCACGATCTGGTAATCTTTTGCATTGTCCCGTTCCAGAGTCTTTTTATGAGGCGCACGCCCCATAAGAACCACCTCGCGGACCGTAAAATCAAAATTATAATAATTGTGCTGTGCCACCACGGCCATTTTTTTCGCAGAGCTTCGAACACTCATGGAATGAAGCTCCTCGCCGTCCAGATACACGGCTCCTGCGTCTGGTTTCAGAATACGGTAAATGCATTTCAGCAAAGTGGATTTTCCGCTTCCGTTTGGTCCGATGATTCCTACCAGTTCCTTATCCTGGGATTCCATGGAGATTCCCTTCAGGATCTGTCTGGCGTGAAAGCCAACCTGAATATTTTCTGTGGTGATCTTCATTACCGGGCACCTCCGAATCCATAGGATTTCCGCACAAGCAGATAAATAAAGCAGGGAGCACCGATAATGGATACCAGCACACCGATGGGCATCTCGGAATTTTTAAGGATCACACGACATGCCACATCGCACCAGATCAGAAACGATGCACCAAGAAACGCACTTAAGGGGAGCAGTTTTCTGTGATCTGTTCCAAAAAGGATCCGGACCACATGAGGGATCACCAGTCCCACAAATCCGATCACACCGGCACAGTACACGGCAAATCCGATCATAACAGAAGCAACGATCAGATAAAAAGTCCGCAGTCTGTGCAGATCTGTTCCAAGGGTAATGGATACGTCATCTCCCAGAAGCATCAGATTCAGGTTCCGGTACTGCGTCCAGAAAACAGCCACGCACACCAGCGTGACCGGAAGCATTACACCCACTCTGGTCCAGCTTGCTCCGGCAAGACTTCCCATGCTCCACTTCATAACTTCTGTTGCCGCATTTTTGTCATTGGTAATATAAATGACAAAATTGGAAAAAGCAGAACAGACTGCGCTGACCGCCATTCCCGCAAGGATCAGTTTTGCGGAAGTTGCCTTTCCACCCATGTTTGCAATGGCGATCACCGCAAAAGAAGTGATCATCGCGCCAATGAAAGCTGTGATTCCCACAGAGTTTCCGCCAAGAAAGCTTCCGATTCCAAGCATGATGGCCAGTGTGGCACCCAGAGATGCACCAGATGAGATACCCAGCACATACGGGTCTGCCAGCGGGTTCTGCACGATAGCCTGCATCACCACGCCGCACACGGAAAGAGCCATTCCAACTGCCAGAGCCAGAAGGACTCTAGGCAGCCGGATCAGCCACACAACATCATGAACTGCACCTTCCGCATAGGCGGACAGACTTTTTATATGAAACAATTTATAAGCGATAACGCTGTATACATCCTTCAGTGACAGATCCGCATTTCCAAAAGTGATGGCTGCAAGTATGGAAAAAATAAGGAATCCTGCAAGTCCGATGAGAACTGCCACATACATGGATGTTCTGAGCACCTTATCTTTTTTTCTCTGTGAAGCTGTTTCTTTCACTGCATTTTCTCCGATCAGTCAAGATTTACGTCCGGATATAATCCCTTTGCAAAAGTTTCGATTCCGTCCTGGGTACGTGTTGCACTTGCATACATCTCACTGAGCATGATCGGGTAAACACGTCCGTTCTTTACTGCGTCAAGGCTCTTCAGGGACTCATCATCCTGGATCACTGCAAGCTGGCTGTTCTTAACAGTTTCCGGATCATCTCCTGCATATGGCATGTAAACCACAAAGATCACGTCAGGGTTGGCTGCGATGATATCCTCTTTTCCAACGGTGGAAGCATCCGGGTTTGCAAGAGTTGCGCCTAACTGTGTTACCATATCTCCGCCAAGGCTCTTTACGCCATAGTTTGTGATGTCATCTCCAAGAGGCTCCAATACCATTACGCTTGGTTTGTCTTTTACATCTGCAGTTGCAGTAAGAGTTTTGTCGATCACTGCTTTTGCATCATCAACGATAGCCTGTGCTTTGTCCTGTACATCGAAGATCTTTCCGATATTTAAGATATCTGTGAATTCATTTTCCAGTGTTCTGTCGCCGTCCGGACGAGTATTGGTGTTGTAGTAGGTGCTGCAGCCTTTGTCGATCCAGTCTGTTACATTTCCCAGATTCTTATCAGAGAAAAGAGAGCTCCAGGATAAGATCATGTCCGGCTCCAGCATTGTTACAGTTTCAAGGGATGGGGTAAATTCGTCAAGATAATTTGTTTTTGAGAATGCTTCTTTGAGATCTTCCGGAACTTCATTATCAAGACCTGCGGTAGCTACCAGGTGGTCTTCCAGACCAAGTGCGAGCATAGTCTCAATGCTTCCCTGATATACAGCAAGGACTTTTTCCGGTGCTTTTTCATAAGTAGTTTCGATTTCGTTTCCATCGTAATCATAGGTTGTGATGGTCAGAGGATATTCTGTCTTGGTTGCCTCTGCGGAAGAATCTTCGGTGTCTGCAGACTCTGTACTGTCTTCTGCTGCCGGCTGGTTGTCTTCCTTGATGGCCTCGGAGTCTGCTCTCTCTGCGGCATAAACAGCCGGAGCTGCAGATACGGTCATTGCCGCTGCCATTACCATTGCCATGATTCTTGTGGATACATACTTGTTTTTCATTTCATTTCCTCTCTTTTCGCCTGTTTTATCTCCTGTTGCCTATGGGTAACCGAAAAGATGGGGCTTCATAAAATCTGCACGGAACACTTTGTACGGAAGCTCCCACTTACATACTGTCAAGCAGGTTTCCTGACTTACAGACTCAGAAAAAACTCCGCAAAATAAAAACTGATACACCATTCATCTTTTAGCCGATCATGAATGATGTATCAGAATTTTCTCCAGAATCTCTCTGACATCGGGATTTCGCCTTCTCACATGAGTTTCTGCAATGGCATGTGAAATCCCTTCTTCTGTATACAGTGGCCGCAACCGCTCAGGCTTTTTACCCGATTCCCTCTCACAGTATCCGGCAGCATATGTGCCGGTGATACTGTTCACTTCACAGCAATTCAATTACGCTGATACTGATTCTAACATACCGGTTTTCCAATTACAACCTTGAGGCCGGATTTTTACAGTTTTTTGCAGAAATAGTCTGCCCGGAGAGATCCCTCTCAGATCTTTTTCAGCTTGGCAAAACCGGCGAACATTTTTTTCACGCCGACTTTGTCAAAGTCTACCGTTACCTCGTAATCCCGGCCGCCTTCTGCAATATTCTTCACGATACCAACTCCGAATTTCACATGGCGCACAGTATCACCCACTCCGTAATCCAGCTTCGCTGCCTTGGTAACGGTGAAATCCTTCTTCTGAAGGCTGGTTTTTGCCTGGAAATTCATTTTCATCTGGGCATAGGCGCTTTTCGGAGATACGATATCATCTACTCTGGGCTTTTTCTCCTGAATGGTATGTCCAAGATCTACCAGCTCCCGTGGAACCTCCCTTACAAAACGTGACACACGGTTATACTGAGTCTCCCCACGGATCATCCGCTGTTTTGCACAGGTTAAGGTCAGCTCCTTCATGGCACGGGTGATCCCCACATAACAGAGCCTTCGCTCCTCCTCGATATCCGACGGATCACCGGACCAGATGGAAGCATATCCCGGAAAAACACCGTCCTCCATTCCCACGATAAATACATTTGGAAATTCCAGTCCCTTGGCACTGTGAAGGGTCATCAGCAGCACATAATCCTGATCCGGATCAACAGAATCGATATCTGCCACCAGTGCGATCTCCTCCAGAAATGCAGAAAGTGTTGCCGGCTGTCCGGCCTCCTCCATGGCTTCCTGGAAGGATTCTGTCTTGGAGATCAGCTCATCGATATTTTCGATCCTCGCCTGGGCCTCCTCCGTTTTCTCTGCCTCCAGTTCCTTCACATAACCGGTAAGCTCAATGACCTCTTCCAGGGTTTCACGGACTGTATAGGCCTCTGCCTTACTTTTCAGTCCCTGGATAAAGGATACAAAATCATTGATCTTTCCTGCTGCCCTGCCAATGGACGGTACTTCCTCCACCACGCGGAGCGCATCGTAAAAGCTCAGGTTCATCATATCCGCATAGTCCTGGACACGGCCGATGCTGGTGAGTCCGATCCCTCTTTTTGGCACATTTAAGATCCTTCGCACAGCCAGATCATCACTGGCATTGTCAATGGTCTTCAGATAGCTTAACAGATCCTTGATCTCTTTGCGGGCATAAAAATTCACGCCGCCAACAATCTTATAAGGAACATTTGCCAGGAGAAATTTCTCCTCAAAGAGACGGGACTGGGCATTGGTCCGATAAAGTACTGCACAGTCCCTGTACTGGAATTTCCCGTTGCGGCGCCCCTGGATGATCTCTCCTGCAACATACTCCGCTTCCTCAAATCCGTTGTTGAACTGACGGAAATGTACTTTATCTCCCTCTTCATTTTCTGTCCAGAGGCGTTTTTCCTTACGCTCTGTGTTGTTGACGATCACCTCATTGGCTGCATTGAGGATGTTCTGGGTAGAACGGTAATTCTGTTCCAGGCGCACCACCTTAGCCTCAGGAAAAACCTTCTCAAAGCCTAAGATATTCCCGATATTTGCACCGCGGAAACGATAGATGGACTGGTCATCATCACCAACCACACAGAGATTCTTGTATTTCTCAGCAAGAAGACTTACAAATTTAAACTGGGCAGTATTGGTATCCTGATACTCATCCACCATAATATATTTAAAACGTTCCTGATAATAGTCCAGGATATCCGGATTATGCTGAAAAAGCTCCACAGTCTTCACGATCAGGTCATCAAAATCCAGTGCATTGTTTCCCCGGAGGATAGACTGATATTCCTTATACATACCGGCAATCTTCCGTGCGTCCGGGTCGCCGCCCGCATTCAGCTCCATCTCTTCCGGTGTGATCAGTTCATCCTTGGCATGGGAAATCTCAGCAAGAACAGCGCGTTCCTTGTAGATCTTGGTATTGATATCAAACTTCCGGAAGATTTCCTTCATGACTGTTTTCTGGTCGTCGGCATCATAAATGGTAAAATTACTGCCAAAGCCCAGCACCTCAATATGTCTGCGCAGGATCCTCACGCAGGCGGAATGGAAGGTGGAGACCCATACGCTCTCCGCACCCATTCCCGCAATTTTATTCACACGTTCCCGCATCTCACTGGCTGCCTTGTTGGTAAAGGTGATCGCCAGGATATTCCATGGGTTTACACCCTTTTCTTCCATTAAATAGGCGATCCTGTGGGTCAGCACTCTTGTTTTTCCGGAACCGGCTCCTGCGAGGATCAGAAGTGGTCCCTCTGTATGTACGGCAGCTTCCCGCTGCATAGGATTCAATGTGTCCAAAGCATCATGTATACTCATTTTGATCTCCATTTCTTTTTCCATATGAACAGTATCTTTATATACTATCATGACTTTACTTTCCGGTAAACCCACCTCTCTGAAAAAAAGTTTCTTTACAAGTAGTATTTAAAACTATATAATAAGGAGCAGAGGTGATAATGCGATGACAGAAAACGAAAAAGAAATGATGAACAGCATTTTTGCAAAAATTGCTGAGCTTGATTATATAAAACCCGATGAAATTCCCAATATTGCTCTTTACATGGATCAGGTCACAACCTTTATGGAAGATAATCTCGCTTCCACCAAGCGTCATGATGATGACAAGATCCTGACCAAGACCATGATCAACAATTACGCAAAGAACAGGCTCCTTCCCCCACCGGAAAAGAAGCGCTATTCCCGGGAGCATCTGCTGATGCTGATCTTTATCTACTATTTTAAGAATATCCTCTCCATCAGTGATATCCAGACCCTTCTGGGACCGATCACCGAGAAATACTTCAAGTCCGTTACAGAAAAGGACATGACTTACATCTACCAGGAGGTTTTCAGTATGGAGCAGTCACAGATCCGTTACCTGGAAAAGGATCTTATGCGCCGTTTCAAAAGTGCCGGAGAAATTTTTGAGGACGCCGACCCGGAGGATAAGGAATTCCTTCACCAGTTTTCCTTTATCTGTCTTCTTAGCTTCGACGTATACATGAAAAAAATGATCATCGAAAACATGATCGACCACATGAATTCCTCAAAAGATACGGATTCCCCAAAAAAAGACAAATAATATCCGGAGCTCACATCCGGTCATAAACGTGCGTCGCCGGGCGCACCGAAAAAAAAAGAGACAGACGCACGATCGCCTGTTTCTTTTTCGTTACAGCATTATCCGTTATCATCACGGTATGGACGTAAGCCTTATTCTGCTTCGCCGCCCTGCTCCCCGTTCTCCTTCTTCATACGTGCAAATACCATCTCATAACCATCATTTCCATAGTTCAGGGAACGGTTCACACGGCTGATCGTAGCTGTGGAAGCTCCTGTTTTCTCGGAAATATCAAGGTATGTACGCTTATCAGTAAGCATCTTGGCTACCTCGAAGCGCTGAGATAAAGAAAGCAGCTCATTGATGGTGCACACATCCTCAAAAAATGTATAACACTCTTCCTTGTCCTTCAGGCACAGGATCGCTTCAAAAAGATGATCCACAGCCTCCGTCCTGATTTTTTTGCTCATTGTTACGCTCCTTTAAAATACATAAATTTCGTCTAATACAATACTGATATTTTAACACTCTAAATCGTGATAAGCAAGCCTTTTAGGGAAATTTAATAAACTATTTCGCTATTTTGTCTTTCTATGGCGGACACATGATTTTCCCATTTCCACTGCCCCGGAAAACATTTGGGATTTGCTTTTTCTGCTTTGATTGGGTATACTTAAAATAATATCCAAAAGAAAAGGAGACTTATCAAATGAATCGTTTTTTCAACATGGACAACAAATTCTTCGTGTTCATGGGACGCGTAGCAGACCTGCTTCTTCTGAATTTTCTGTGCATCCTCTGCTGTATTCCGATCGTCACCGCAGGCGCCTCCATAACAGCTCTCTACTATGTCACACTGAAGATGGCAAGAGACGAAGAATCTTATATTGCCCGCAGCTTTTTCCGCTCATTCAAACAGAACTTCAAACAGGCGACCATCATCAATATCATCATGCTCCTCACCGCTGCTGTTCTGTTTATCGATCTTCGGATCGCCAGAGCCGGAAGCGGAGCTATGTACAAAGGACTTTTCAGTCTGTTCATTGCATTTGCACTGATCTATGCGATGATCCTTCTGTACATTTATCCGATCCTTTCCAAATTTTTTAATTCCGTCAAGAATACCTTTGTAAATGCATTCCTGATGTCCGTCCGCCATCTTCCGCTGACACTTTTGATGCTTGTGATCTCTGCGTCTCCGCTCCTACTGATGTGGCTTTTTGCTTATATGAGCTACGCACAGTTTACATCCATCCTGATCATGCTTTTTATTCTGATGGGATTTTCCACGCTGGCCTACTGGAAATCAAAGGGCGTGTGAAAAAACGAGAGTTTTTTCATGCGTCCTTTTGCTTATGGTTATGATAATAGTTATATTGCATAAAAAAGGGTATAGTTCCCCTTACCCCATAAGAATGCTATTATGAACTCCTATGCGGCAGCTGCAACTTTTTTCTGTTTGTTGTGATATTTATAAAGATTGTGTCCGATAGAAACGAGAAATACTTCAAGCAATACAGATTTTATTCCTCTTCGGACAATTCTTTTGTACCACCGGTCGTTTTTCATGATACCAAAGGTACCTTCTGCCTGAATGGATCTGTTCATCCTTAGAAGCGCTCCCTGGATACTTTCGAGATTTTCTATCACTTCCTGATGCATCGCTGTAAGTTCGCGGTTGATTCGAACAGTACGGTTTTTGTCTGTCTTTTTACATTGTTCTGCGTATGGACAGCCGAAGCAGTCTTCACACTGATACACTTCTTCCTGTCGCCCATACTTGTTCCCTTTTACGTTTTTTCGATACTGAAGATTAAAGTTTTTCCCGTTTGGGCAACGCATGATTCCGTCTTCCCCGATTGGAAAATTTACTGCACGAAATGGATCTTCATGGTATTTCTTGTCAGTAGTCTCTTTCTTGAACATGGGAAACTTCATATATTTTTCCATTCCTTGCTGCTCACAGAAGATGTAATTGTTGTAAGAACCATATCCGGCATCTGCTACTGGGTACTTTGGATAGAAGCCATATGTAGTATAAAACTTGTTCATTAATGGAATAAAACAATCCATATCTGAGCGATACTGATTTACATCAACAACAGCAATATATTCATCTGCAACACCGACCTGTACATTATAAGCTGGAAGCAACTGGTCATTTCCCATGTAGTCTGTCTTGATTCGCATAAAAGTGGCTGAATGATCTGTTTTCGAGTAGCTGTTGCGATCTTCTCCACAGATTTTGATTTTTTCCACGTATTCTTCCAACTTAGCAGCATACTCTTTGAGTTTCTCATAATGACGTTGTTGTGTAGTTTTACGATGTCCCCTGCCATGAACAAACATTGCTTCATTAATCTGCCAGACTTCTGCATACTGTTCAGCAGCTTCCTTCAGATACTCTGGTGCGTACTCACTATTGATACAAAGTTTCATACCTGTACATGAAAGTTCCTCATTGATTTCTTCAAAGAGTGTAGTGATCTTACCAAAGAGACGGTATCTGGATTTTTCGGTTGCTTTTTTCCATACCCAGGAGTATTTATTCGCATTTGCTTCAAACTTGGATCCATCAATGTATAGATGTTGAAGATCCACATGCTCTGTCTCGAAGATTTTTTTGTTTATATCTTGAAATATTTCTTCAATGGAATCAGCAAGTACTTCGTTGATGAAGTAGCCGAAAGTACGGTAAGAAGGTGCTTGATGATCCATAAGATACATGAAACGGAGATTGATTTTACACTGATCCTCCAGTTCACGCAATGATATATAGCCATTCGCCATAAATCCAAACAAAACTGTTTTCAGCATGCTGACCGGGTCATACCTGAGTCTTCCTGTATCATGTTGAGGAATATTTTTCAGATATTTCTCCAGTTCGATTTCTCCCATAAATCTATCAAAAGTCAGCACTGGATCACAGATGTCCAAATAATCTTGAATTAGCATTGGCAAAACTGCCTGTTTTGGGTTAGAATAGATTATGTTATTAATTTTCATTGCAAGTTAATTATAACAGAAAGAAAGACCTTGAGTTCATTATAAACTCTTGGTCTTTCTTTTTTGGGGGACTATTCTTTTTTCACAGCCCCTTCGATAACTATATACCGAAAGATGAAAACGACGAAAACGGCGAAGAGAAAAACGAACTGAAAGAGGCATAATGAAGCGCTGGAACGACAAGCCTTATCATTCTCTGGACTATATGCTCCGGGAGCGATACGGCGAAAAGGTCTACCGGGTTGCATTAAACGGCGGCATGTCCTGTCCCAACCGTGACGGCACCCTGGGCAAAAAAGGCTGCATCTTCTGCAGCCAGGGCGGAAGCGGAGATTTTGCAGCAAACGCCGCTCTTTCCATTACAGAGCAGATCAACACACAGATCAAAAGTCTCTCTTCCAAACGCCCGATCCATAAATATATCGCCTATTTTCAGGCATATACAAACACATACGCTCCTGTGGAACACCTGCGTAAGATCTTCACAGAAGCCATCTCCCATCCGGATATCGTGGCACTGTCCATTGGTACCAGACCGGACTGTCTGGGAGATGATGTACTGGAGCTTCTTGATTCCCTGAACCAGATCAAACCGGTGTGGGTGGAGCTGGGACTCCAGACTATCCATGAAGATACCGCCAGATATATACGGCGCGGCTATCCACTGTCCTGTTTTGATACCGCAGTAAAAAATCTCCGCGCAGGCGGCATCGAAGTAATCGTCCACACCATCCTGGGGCTTCCCGGCGAAAGCCGGAAGGATATCCTGGAAACAATGGCTTATCTGAACGCCATGGATATCCAGGGGATCAAGCTGCAGCTTCTTCATGTACTGCGTGGTACAGATCTTGCCGCTGATCATGAAGCCGGGCTTTTCCGCACTTATGAACGGGACGAGTATCTGAACCTTGTCATTGACTGTCTGGAACATCTCAGACCGGATATCGTGATCCACCGGGTCACCGGCGACGGACCGAAGGATCTGCTGATCGCACCTTTATGGGCCAGCCGCAAACGAGAAGTTTTAAACCTTCTTCATCACCGGATGAAAGAAAGAGCAAGTTTTCAGGGAAAAGCTCTCGAAGCCCTTTCCCGCAGCCAGTAAAAAGGAGGATTCTTATGGCATCACCTTTTACAACCTATAAGCTTATTATTTTATATATGCTGCAGAATTCCGATGGGGATCTCACAAATTCCCAGATCACCGATTTTATCCTGGACCGGAAATACACCAATTATTTTCAGCTCCAGCAGGCAGTTTCCGAACTTGTGGAAGCAGATCTGGTGGAAATGTCTTCACAGTCCAACCGCAGTTACTATCGACTGACCTCCGAGGGAAAAAACACTCTGAAATATTTTTCCAAAGAACTTTCCTCTGACATCAAGAAAGAAGTGGAAGAATATCTCAATTCCCTCCACTGCAAGATTGAAGAACATCTCCTGACTCCTGCAGATTACTATCCCACCAAAGAGGGCAGCTACTCGGTACGTCTGCGGATCATCGAAAACAGCGTCAGCATCGTTGATCTCAGCATCAATGTGCCAAATCTTGCTGCTGCACAGTCTGTATGTGAAAGCTGGCCTTATAAATACCAGAATGTTTATGACAAAATAATGGAGGAGCTTCTCTGAGAGGCTCCTCCGTTTTACTTATATTCATTTATTTCGCTTCTTCGTGGATCTTCTTCATATGCTCTTTCAGTTTCTTTTCATATCCCATATCACTGAGCTCGTAAAAATGTTCCCCCTGGATCTCTGATGGCAGATACTGCTGGTTTACATAATGGTTCGGATAATCATGGGCATATTTATATCCGATACCATGACCCAGACTTTCGTGGCCACCATAATGGGCATCCTGCAGATGCACCGGAACGGTTGTCTTCTTCGCCTTCACGCAGCGCATGGCTTCCTGTATGGCATTTACTGCAGAATTGCTCTTGGGTGCACAGGCCATGTATGTAACTGCCTGGGAAAGAATGATCTGGGACTCCGGCATTCCCACACGTTCCACTGCCTGTGCTGCTGCCGTTGCCACGCAGAGGGCCTGGGGATCTGCGTTTCCGATATCTTCGGAAGCAAGGATCATGATCCTTCTTGCGATAAATTTCACATCTTCTCCTGCATAGAGCATTTTTGCCAGATAATAGACTGCCGCATCCGGGTCGGAGCCTCGCATGCTCTTGATAAAGGCAGAAATGATATCATAATGATTGTCCCCGTTCTTATCGTAGCGCACCACCCGCTTCTGGATACACTCAGAAGCCACCTCAAGGGTCAGATGGATCTTACCGTCTGTATCACGGGGTGTGGTGAGGATTCCCAGTTCTATGGCGTTTAAGGCGCTTCTGGCGTCTCCTCCTGCCATATCTGCCAGAAATTCCAGAGCATCCTCCTCGATCACCGCCCCATAGCTTCCCATTCCACGTTCCGGATCGTTAACCGCACGCAGGATCAGTTCCTTTATCTCCGGTATCTCCAGGGACTTCAGTTCAAAGATGATCGATCTTGAAAGAAGCGCTCCGTTTACCTCAAAATATGGATTCTCTGTTGTGGCCCCGATAAGAATGATGGTTCCGTCCTCCACAAAGGGAAGAAGATAATCCTGCTGTCCCTTATTGAAACGGTGGATCTCATCAATAAACAGAATGGTCTTTTTCCCATACATGCCGAGATCGTCCTGTGCCTGCTTTACAACTGCTTCCATATCTTTCTTCCCTGCTACGGTTGCATTGATCTGCGTAAAGCTGGCGCTTGTGGTATTGGCGATGACTTTTGCCAGGGTGGTCTTTCCGGTTCCCGGAGGGCCGTAAAAGATAACAGATGTCAGCTTATCCGCCTTTATAGCACGATACAGCAATTTATCTTTTCCTACAATGTGCTGCTGCCCCACCACCTCATCCAGCGTTCGCGGACGCAGCCTGGATGCAAGGGGCGATTCCTGATCCAGCGTTTTTGACTTTGCGTATTCAAATAAATCCATGGCTTTCACTCCTGTATTTTCTGTAAAAAGCGGATATTCACGATCCGTATTCTTTTCATAGATCTGTATCCGGCAACGATCGTTTCATTTGTTTCCGGCATACGGACAGATTCCTTATTTTTATAATTTTACCTGTTTGCACATAAAAAAGCAATCGTTTCTGCCTTTTCGGCAGATCACAGTTACATTACAAGCAGCTGATCTGCAGTTACCAGGTCATATCCTTCTTCCGTAAGCATATCCGCGATCTCCAGGGCTGCTTCCACAGAGGTAGAAAAGCTGTCATGCATCAGGATAATGGAGCCATCCTTCACTTGTCTTTTTACGATATTTTCCACAGAACGGACATTTTTTGATTTCCAGTCCAGGGTATCCACATCCCAGAATACCGGCAGCATGGTCACGCAGAGCTCCAGATCCTTCGGCCAGGCACCGTAGGGCGGGCGAAGATACATGGGATACTCTCCGGTGATCTCGTAGATCTCATTATTCGTCTTTATGATCTGCTGACAGGCCTGATCACCGGGAATCTTATCAAGCTGCACGTGATCATACGTGTGATTACCGATGAGATGACCGTCTCTCTGCATCTGCGTTACGATCTCCTCATTTCCCCGGATATTTTTTCCCATAAGAAAAAATGTGGCATGGATCCCACGCTTCCGCAGACCATCCAGAAGCAGCGGTGTATATGTTGCATGCGGTCCGTCATCAAAGGTAAGAGCCACACGTGGATGCTCCTCTTTTTCGCTTCTGTCAGAGGCTGTCTCAGCCACCGGTTCTGCTGCCTTTTGTCCGTACTGCGCCGCCACCAGCCGGAGCATCCCCTCACCGGCGATCATTCTGGTCACCCGCATCCGAAATGCACTGTCTGAGATTTTTCCATATCCGCTGAGCAGGATCAATACCATTGCCACTACACAAAAATATTTTTTTTGCTTATCCATATTTCCCGCCGGATCAAATATACTTTTCCACAATATATGAAAAAATCCCCGGGAAAAGACTTTTGGCTTTTCTTTCCCGGGGAATATTCTCTGATATATGTCTTATTTTTTCAGGATCTCAAGTGCACTCTCGATTTCCTCCACGCATTTCTCATAACCAAGGGTACCGTTATCCAGGCACAGATTGTATTTCGTCATGTCTGCCCAGTCAACACCCATGAAACGTTTGCAGAAATCTTCCTTGCGTTTGTCATCCTTCTGCATGAATTTCTCAATATCCTTTGTAGTTCCGCTGAGCTTCTTACTTGCCTCACGGATACGGAAATCCCAGTCTCCGTAAACAAACACACGAAGAACATTGGAATAATCCTTCAGGATCATATTTGCACAACGTCCGATGATCACACAGGACTCTGTTTCTGCCAGCTGCCGGATCACCTTTGCCTGATAATTAAACAGGTTCTCATCGGATGTAAAATCCCTGCTCTGAGGCGGGATCAGCTCACCCTTGTAGATTCCGGACTTTGCAAAAAATCTCTGCTTTGTGCTGACATTTTCATCTGCCCTTCCAAAAAGCTGCTCATGAATGCCGCTCTCCTCAGATGCCATGCGGATGATATCCTTGTCATAGTAAGAAATCCCTAATTTCTTTGCAAGCTCCTCTCCGATGGTACGTCCGCCGCTTCCATACTGTCTTGCAATGGTAATTACGAAATTATCCATGTCTTTCCCCCTACTCTCCAAGATATGCCTTCTGAACGGCCTCGTCATTCAGAAGATCCTCTGCCTTTCCATCCATAGTAATGCTTCCTGTTTCCAGAACGTACGCTCTGTCCGCAATGGAAAGAGCCTTCTTCGCATTCTGCTCAACCAGAAGCACTGTAGTTCCGCTCTCACTTACCTCGCGGATAATGTCAAAAATCTCATTTACAAAAATCGGCGACAGACCCATGGACGGCTCATCCATCAAAATGATCCTTGGTCTGCTCATCAGTGCACGTCCCATGGCAAGCATCTGCTGCTCACCACCGGAAAGTGTTCCGGCACGCTGTCCTTTACGTTCTTCCAGACGCGGAAATCTCTTGTATACACTTGCAAGACTCTCTGCGATCTCTGCCTTGTCCTTTCTTGTATAGGCTCCAAGGAGCAGATTCTCATAAACGGACATATCCGCAAATACACGTCTTCCCTCCGGAACATGCGCCATACCCATCTCTACGATCTTATGCGCCGGTGTTCTGGTGAGATCTTTTCCCTCAAACACAATGCTTCCGGACTTCGGAGAAAGAATTCCGGTAAGTGTCTGAAGTGTGGTTGTCTTTCCGGCGCCATTGGCACCGATCAGCGCAATAACCTCTCCCTGATTTACATGAAAAGAAATTCCCTTCAGAGCCTGGATCACACCATAATAGACCTGGAGGTCCTTTACTTCCAACATTGCCATTGTCCCGTTCCTCCTTATTCTCCCAGATATGCAGTGATAACCGTCGGGTCTTTCAGCACTGCAGATGTCTCACCCTGAATCAGTACCTGACCGAAGTTCAGAACTGTAAGTTCCTCACAGATACCACCCACCAGTTTCATGTCGTGCTCGATCAGAAGAACAGTCATATCAAAATGCTCCCGCACAAAACGGATAGTATCCATCAGCTCCTGTGTCTCATTCGGGTTCATACCAGCCGCCGGCTCATCCAGGAGAAGAAGCTTCGGCTCTGTGGCAAGAGCTCTGGCGATCTCCAGCTTACGCTGTTTACCATAAGGCAGATTTCCTGCCAGAGTGTCTGCTTCCTTATCCAGATCAAACACCCTCAGTATCTCCATGGCACGTTCATTCATCTCTTTTTCTACCTTGTAATATTTCGGCAGTCTTAAGATCCCGGTCAGTGTGGAATATGGATGATGATTGTGAAGTCCTACTTTTACATTGTCAAGAACCGGCATATCCTTGAAAAGACGGATATTCTGGAAGGTTCTTGCGATTCCGGCCTTGTTGATCTCAATGGTGCTTTTTCCTGTGATATCCTGGCCATCCAGTTTAATGATTCCCTCTGTAGGCTTGTACACGCCTGTGAGAAGATTGAATACTGTTGTCTTACCGGCACCGTTAGGTCCGATCAGTCCATAGAGCTGTCCCTTCTCAATGGTCATATTAAAGCCGTCAACAGCACGAAGACCGCCGAACTGGATAGACAGATTATTTACTTCCAGCATTGCCATGATCAGGCCACCTCCTTTTTCTCTTTTTTGCCTTTGAATTTCTCTACCATACGTGCTCTCCAGTCTCTTGCTGCCGGTGCCCAGTTAAAGAGCATCATGATGATCAGCACGATGGCATAGATCAGCATACGGTAGTTTGCAAATCCGCGGAGAAGCTCAGGCAGTGCATAAAGGATAATGGTTGCGATGATCGATCCTCTGATATTTCCGATCCCGCCAAGTACCACATATACCAGTACCAGGATGGACATATTGTAATCAAATACAGAAACCTTAAGAAGAGAAAGGTTATGTGCATACAGCACACCTGCAACTCCTGCAAGGGCTGCAGAAATGGTAAATGCCAGCAGCTTATATCTGGTGATATTGATTCCTACAGACTCCGCTGCAATACGGTTGTCCCTGGTTGACATAATAGCACGTCCGCTTCTGGAGTTTACAAGGTTCTGTACAATAAACAATGTGAGAAGAAGCAGGATCACGCCGATCAGGAAAAAGTAATTCTTGATATCTTTATAAAGAGTTGCTGTTCCCGAAATACCAAGGGCACCTTTGAGAATCTGCTTTCCGCCGGCTTCCAGATGAAGACCGGCTGCACTTGTTGCAACGTGAAGTCCTTTGTCATCCACGCCAATGTAAAGTACATTGATCAGGTTCTTGATGATCTCACCAAAAGCCAGTGTAACAATAGCCAGGTAGTCACCGCGGAGACGAAGTACCGGAATACCGATGATCACACCGAACAGTGCTGCAACTGCCGCACCTACAAGGAGCGCAAGGATAAAGCGCGGAACCTGCGGGATAGAATCTGCAGCCACCTGAGAAAACAGAGCGCTGGAAAAGGCTCCCACGCACATAAAGCCTGCATGTCCAAGACTCAGCTCACCGGAAAAACCAACTACCAGATTCAGCGAAACGGATGCGATGGTATAAACGCAAAGAGGAACCAGAAGTCCCATAAGCAGTCTGGAAAGATTTCCAGTTGAGGAAAGCGCCTGCACGATCACAAAGAGTACAATGACAATTCCGTAGTTGATCATGTTATTTTTTGTTGTTTTGTTTTTCATATTCTTCATATCGGCCACCTTACACTTTCTCCTGGATGTTCTTGCCGAACAGTCCGGTAGGTTTTACAAGAAGCACGACGATCAGGACAGCAAATACGATCGCATCTGCAACCTGAGAAGAAATATAAGCCTTTCCGAAGATCTCGATGATTCCCAGAAGGATACCGCCTACCATAGCTCCCGGGATAGAACCGATCCCACCGAATACGGCAGCTACGAAAGCCTTGATACCAGGCATGGCTCCTGTGTATGGAGTCAATGTCGGATATGTCTGGCAGAGCAGAAGTCCTGCGATGGCCGCAAGTCCGGAACCGATGGCAAATGTGAGGGAGATCGTTGCATTAACGTTAACTCCCATCAGCTGTGCTGCATCTCTGTCCTCGGAAACTGCCTGCATGGCACGTCCAGGTTTGGTCTTTTTTACAAAGAAGGAAAGTCCCACCATAATGATGATACAGGCAAGAATGGTCACGATAGTGATTCCCTTAATGGTAAGCTCTCCGTCAAACAGTGTGATGGACGGAACCTTGATAACTGCTACGAAGCTCTTGGCGTCTGCACCAAAGATCAGGAGTGCCAGGTTCTGCAGCAGATAACTGACACCGATAGCTGTGATCAGAACGGCCAGGTTTGAGGAAGCTTTTCTAAGCGGACTGTAAGCTACCTTCTCAATGACAACACCAAGCAGTGTACAGATCACCACGGAAAGGATCACTGCAAGGATCGGTGACATGCCGCCTCTTGTGATACAGGTAAGGATGATATAAGCTCCTACCATGATAACATCTCCGTGTGCGAAGTTCAGCATCTTGGCAATACCGTAAACCATGGTATATCCAAGTGCAATGATCGCATAGATACTGCCAAGACTGATGCCGTCTTTCAAATAAGAAATAAAACTCATAACGCACCTCTTTTAATAGTTTATTGATAAGGAAAAAAGGGGGCGGTTCCCACTAAAGGCAACCGTCCCCCTGACCCCTAACGTTCACTGAAATTACTTATTTCATCTCTACATAAGCGCCGTCTTTGATCTCGAAGGCTTTCGGCTCTTTATCACACTCGCCGTCCTCTGTCCATTTTGCTTTTCCGGTAAGTCCATCAAGCTCAATGTTTACCATGGAAGCGCTCATTGCTGCACTGATATCCTCGTTTGACATGTCAGGTGTGATCTTTGCATCATCTGCTGCAAGCTGCATAGCATAGATAACATCGTATGCATCTGCTGCAAACTGGTTCGGTGTCTCACCGTTGTTGGCATCACCGTATGCTTTTACGAAATTCTGGCTCTTCTCATCTGTAGCTGTTGCAGAGAATGGTGTCAGAAGCATAACTCCCTCTGCAAGAGATTTGTCGAAGTTCTCTACGTTGAGGATACCGTCCATACCGTCTACACCGAAGAATTTAATATCAAGTCCTGCCTCAGATGCCTGCTGAAGGATCAGAGCGTTGTCAGAATAGTAGTTCGGAAGGAACAGAAGCTCAGCACCGCTCTTCTTGATCTTTGCAAGCTGTACGGAATAATCTGTGTTGCTGTCTGTTGTATAAGCCTCATCTGCAACTACATCAAGTCCCACATTTCCTGCTTCCTCAACAAAAGCATCATGAACACCTGAGTTGTAGTCAGCTGCGGAATCATAAAGTACAGCTACCTTTGTAGCAAGCTTGTGCTCGGAAATAAACTGAGCAGATTTTGTTCCCTGTGCCGGGTCTGTGAAGCACATACGGAATTCATTGGTTCCTGCTGTGATACAATCAAGTGCTGTAGCTGACGGTGTAAAGAGGAATGTGCTCTCTGCTGCCTCAGCTCCTACTGCGATGCAGGCACCGGAGGTTACTGTACCGCAGAGCATCTGCATTCCCTTGTCAAGAAGGTCATTATATGCGTTCACTGCTTTCTCAGGATCTCCCTGATCATCACCTGCATCAAGGATCTCAACCTTATATCCGTTGAATCCTCCGTTCTCGTTGATCTCATCTGCAGCGATCTTTGCTGCGTTGTATACGTTAGTACCGTACTGTGCGTAATCACCTGTCATCGGTCCGATCACACCGATCTTAAATGTCTCATCCTTTGCCGCAAAAACGGATGCAGGCATCATCATTGTAGCTGCCATTGCTGCTGCGGATACAACACCAAGTACTTTCTTCCAATTTCTCATAATAATCTCTCCTCCTGCGCTTTACCGCGTTACTAATTAATCAATGGTAAAATTATAGCATCACACTTTTTTTATTGCAAGGTTGAATTTATCTATTCGCATTTTTTCGTCTGATTGCACAAGGCGGACACTTGTCCGCGGGACAGTCTGCGCATTTTTTCAGCAAAACGCCGGACTTTCCACAAACAGAAAAAGCCAGGGATAACTCCCTGGACTTCTTCGTCACATCCTTATTCGATTATGCGATTGCTTTCTTAGCGATCTCAGCAAGAGCTGTGAAGCCTGCTGCATCGTTAACAGCCATCTCTGCAAGCATCTTTCTGTTGATGTCGATGTTTGCAACCTTAAGGCCGTGCATCATTTTGCTGTAGGAAAGTCCGTTCATTCTTGCTGCTGCGTTGATACGAGCGATCCAGAGCTGTCTGAACTGACGTTTCTTCTGTTTTCTTCCTGCATAGGAGCTTGTAAGAGCTCTCATTACAGACTGTTTTGCTACTCTATACTGTTTGGAACGGGCTCCTCTGTAGCCTTTTGCCAGTTTTAATGTACGGTTATGTCTTTTCTTTGCGTTTAATCCGCCTTTAATTCTTGCCATTTCTTAATTCTCCTCCTGTTCGTCTTCTCTATCTTATAAATATGGTAATACTTTCTTCATGCTCTTTACATTAGTAGAATCAACAACAGTAGATTTTCTCAGATTTCTCTTTCTCTTCTGAGATTTCTTTGTAAGGATATGGCTCTTGTAGGCTTTATTTCTTACTAATTTTCCTGTACCTGTTTTTTTAAAGCGCTTTGCTGCTGCTCTGCAAGTTTTAATTTTTGGCATTATGAATTCCTCCTTGATTTGGTACTTCTAAATTTTATATAGCATCCCGTTCTGCCCGGCTGTTGCCGTGAAGACTGAGATATCTACCGTTTCTCAGTCAGAAACATGGTCATGCTTCTGCCTTCTACCTTCGGAGCCTTCTCTACAGTCGCTATATCGGACAGAAGATCTGCGAAGTCATCAAGCACATGCTTACTGCTGGACATATGTGCCATCTCTCTTCCGCGGAAACGAAGTGTAACCTTAACTCTGTCGCCCTTGCTAAGGAACTTTCTTGCTGCATTTACCTTCGTCTTCAAATCATTCGTATCAATGTTCGGGGAAAGACGCACTTCTTTGACATCGATGGTTTTCTGCTTTTTTCTGGCCTCTTTTTCTTTTCTTGCAAGCTCGTAACGGTATTTACCGTAATCGATGATCTTGCATACCGGCGGTTTCGCCTGTGGGGCAATCTTTACAAGGTCAAGTCCTGCCTCCTGCGCTTTCGCCATCGCTTCTCTGGCGGACACGATTCCAAGCTGAGCTCCGTCCGGACCAATCAAGCGTACCTCTCTGTCTCTGATCTGTTCGTTAATCATTAAACCGCTAATTGTTGTACACCTCCATGAACATGATAGAATTATTTTTTTCTTTCTCATTAATGTAGCTTAAGCCGCACAAAAAAAGCGCAGACAGATGTCCACACTTCAAATAATTACACCTGCGCACTGATGGTTGATCCGTTCGCAGTACTGTGCAATATTGACCTGAGTCGCTTGTCTTCAGCGCTGAGGTGAGAGTGAACTCTGCTTTCTTTTCTCTACGTACTTTAAGAGGATACCATGTTGTCTGCTATTTGTCAACTGTTTTTTATATTATTATGTATTTATTTTTGAGTATAAATTTTTCTTCTTCCGGACATACTATGCAACATCGGAATCTGTCAAGCCTTACCGCAGTGCTGACGATCAGACAGGAGGCGCATTCCGGCAGGCTGAAGGTTTCCGGTAAAATCATAATTATCAGGAGGACACTTTTATGACAAGTCTTAAATGCTCCGCACACAACTGCTGCTATAACAAAAATTCTCTCTGCTCCAGGGGAGCCATCAATGTCGAAGGTGCAGAAGCCCGTTATGCAGATGATACCGCCTGTGAAAGCTTCCGTGACCAGGAAGAGTGTGCTGTAAAAAATTCCGCAGATTCCTGCTGTGGGTGTGAGACCGTTAACATCGACTGCAAAGCACACAACTGCACCTACAATGAGCACTGCAAATGCACCGCAGCTTCCATCAATGTATCCGGTGACAATGCACATCGCTGCTGTGATACAAAATGTGATACTTTCAGCTGCGAATGCTGATATCCTGAACAGAAATCCTGTTTCCATACAGAGCAGACATTCCTGTTTCTTTTGATCAGAAAGTCAAAAAGATCCGGCAGCATTCCAGATGGAGTCTCTGCCGGATCTTATCATGTTCATTTATTATCTGTTCTTAAGAAAATCCGGGATCTGGATGTCCTTTTTCTGAACAGTGCTTGTAGGAGCCTTTGTTCCAAACTGTGTGGAATTCATAGTCGGCAGGCTGAAGCTTGGCATGTTAAGGTTCATACCGCCTGGCTGTGACTGGCTTGTTTTTTTTGTGTTTCCGAATACAGAATTGGAAGCTCTGTTTCCAAATGGTGTGTTCTGAAGGTTATTGTCTGTAAGACCTGTAGCAATAACTGTAATTCTCGCATAATCTGCAACAGAATCATCATACATAGCACCAAAGATGATGTTTGCATCCTCACCTGTAAGCTCCTGTACATAGCTTGCAGCATCGTTGGCATCCATAAGAGAAATATCTCCGGAAATGTTGATGATCACATGAGTAGCGCCCTTGATGGTTGTCTCAAGAAGCGGAGAAGATACCGCCTGCTGTACAGCCTCCATAGCCTTATCATCACCTCTTGCCTCACCGATACCGATATGAGCGATTCCCTTGTCTGTCATGACTGTCTGCACATCTGCAAAGTCAAGGTTGATCAGAGCCGGCAGATTGATCAGGTCTGTAATACCCTGTACTGCCTGCTGAAGAACCTCATCAGCCTTACGCAGTGCTTCCGGCATGGTTGTCCTTCTGTCAACGATCTCAAGTAATTTGTCATTGGGGATGACAATCAAAGTGTCAACTGCTTTCTTCAGATTTTCGATTCCCGCAAGTGCATTGTTCATACGGGTCTTTGCTTCAAAACGGAAAGGCTTGGTAACAACACCGACAGTCAGGATACCCATCTCTTTTGCCGCACCGGCGATCACAGGAGCAGCTCCGGTTCCGGTTCCGCCTCCCATACCACAGGTAACGAAAACCATGTCCGCTCCCTCGATGATCTTCTTAACTTCCTCAATGCTCTCCTCAGCTGCCTTCTGTCCAACCTCCGGCTGCGCACCGGCGCCGAGACCTTTCGTAATTTTCTCACCAATCTGAAGTACAGTCGGAGCTTTACACAGTGTCAGAGCCTGTTTATCGGTATTAACACCTACAAACTCAACTCCGCCAATGGCCTCTTCCACCATTCTGTTTACCGCATTATTACCTGCGCCGCCTACTCCAATTACAATAATTTTCGCAGAAGACTCAGCCTCATTCGTCATTATCTCTAACAATGTACTTCCTCCTTTATTTCTACCTGATATCCGATTCAGTGTAATAATCTATTCCAAGCTACATATACACATAGTTATATCATATATTTTTTTCGGTAATTAATCAACCATTAATTTTGTTTTTTTATACTTTTTTCACTAAATTTCGGCACTGTTTCTATTAACCGGAACATTTACAAAACAATCTCTGGCAAAATGTCCAAATACTGGTACTATATATTAAGAAAGCTTTTTTATCTTTACTCATAATCGGACTCATCACTGTAATCGCTGTACGAATTTTCATCATAATCCTCAGCTCCTTCTTCCTGATCACTGCTGTAATCAGCCTCTTCCTCGGTGCTGTCCGTACTGCTGTCTGAAGAGTCTTCTTCATTTTCTGTATCTTCGGTATCCGTACTCTGAGCATCTGGATTTTCGGAGTCTGTTCCGTCTCCGGAGCTTTCTGCCGAAGCCTGATAATCCTCCAGAGTGCCTACGTAATTGCCATCACGGTCATATTCACTGACTCCGTCATAGCCTCCGTCTTCCCGGTAACCGCCCTTCCAGTTTCCTTTTTCTGCCATGGTTTCTTCTGTGGGGGCTTCGCCTACATAGGTCATGTTGGCATCGTACTCACCACTGCCTGTGTAATCTCCCTCTTCATCATAGCCACCTACCCAGTTTTCCTGCGCATACTCCAGATCCGTCTGCGGTTTCGGTCCTACATAGTTGCCATTTTCGTCGTATTCGCCTTCTCCGGTGTAATTTCCTTCCTCATCATAGCCTCCGGTCCAGTTTTCTGCGGAAGTCTGGCTCTCATCCTGTTCCTGCTCCAGGGTAATGTTCTTGGAATTATCATTTACATTTTCTGCATGGAGAATTCCTTTTTTTCCGGAAATCATCGGAAGGATAGCCAGAACTCTGGTCATTTTGTCTTCCAGATATTCATCCTTTCCAAGTTTAACTGTGATATCCCCGTAAACAAGACTGATCTGCCCGTCGTCTTTAAATTCAATGTGATCCGGAACCTTATCATTTTTTGCAAAAATAGTAGAAAGAGCAACTGCCGTGTTCATCACCGTTTCATCCTTGATGGGGAGTTTCTCGTTCCGGATCACTTTTTTGACTTTGATCCCGTCAAAAAACGGGATTTTTTCGTTACGTTCCGTGGATCCTTCCACAAAAATACCGTTTCTGTCAAAATAAATATAACTGTCCAGATAAGGGATACAGCCAACGATATCCTTCTCCTTCACACTGACACAGATGGTGTGCCGGTTCAGCCTTGTTACGGTATAGCCTTCTATAAAGGGAACATCCTTTGTGTTCTGCTTAGTATAAAGAAGCGGTGCAAGAACAGAATTGGATGCCAGCGGCCCCCTAAGCACCATCTTCCTGATCTGTTTTTCAGAATAATGGCTGCTGCCCATCACCTGCACTTCATCTACCTGATAATACGTAAAAAAGAAAATAATTCCTGCCAGCAGCAGGACAAGAAGTCCGCCAACTGCTTTCAGTGGCTTTTTTTTTGATGTTTTCATAAAGTTCCTCTGTCCTTTATCAACAGACCGCCCAGTGCGGTCAGATCCTCACAGATATGTTCATAGCCTCTTTCTATGAAACAACAGCCCCGGATCCTGGTAATCCCCTGCGCGGCAAGTGCTGCGATCACAAGTGCCGCACCACCGCGAAGTTCCTCTGCTTCCACAGTACAACCGGTCAGGGGCTGCCCTCCGTATATCACGGCAACTCCATCCCGGATCTGGATCTGTGCTCCCATTTTACAGAGCCCTGAAGCTGTTTTATATCTGTCTTCAAAAATCTTCTCGCGGATCCTGCTCACTCCCGGGATCGTGGCCAGTACCGCCATCGCAGGAGACTGCAGGTCTGTAGGAAATCCCGGATAAACTTCTGTTTCCAGAAGCTCCAGGGGAAAACCTGTATTTTTTCCGTTGACTATTAGTTTACCACCTACCCTGCGGCATTGTCCACCCATTTTCCGATATACGTCCAGGATTCCATCCATTTCCTCCAGAGGCGGATTTTCCAGGATGATCTCTCCTCTGGTTGCCGCCGCTGCCATGAGATAGGTTCCGGCGACAATACGGTCTGGTGGAATGCAGCCATCGCCAGCTTCAAGCTTCTTCACCCCTTCAATACAGATACAGCCATTTTCACGAATCCGGATCTTTGCCCCCATTCCGGTAAGATAATGGCAAAGCCAATAAATTTCCGGTTCACAGGCGCAGCCGTTAAGGACTGTTTTCCCCTCTGCAAGGACCGCTGCCAGAATGCCCTGTTCTGTAGCGCCTACACTTCTTTTTTGAAAAAACATCTCTGCGCCTCGGAGTTTTCCACAGGATGCCCGGATCATCCCGCCGTTTTCCACCACAGCTGCCCCAAGGCGGCGCAAAACCTGGATATGAAGATCCACCGGCCGCTTCCCGATCACACAGCCTCCGGGATATCCTGTCTGTGCCTTTTTGCTCCGCCCCAGCATTGCTCCCATTAAGATCACGGAAGAACGCATTTTTCCGGAATAACACTCCGGTATCATGGTGCCGTCCGCATGGCTGCAGTCCAGATAAAGATCTTGACCTTCCCACCAGGTTTCTGCCCCCAGATATTTCAGGATCTTTTCCATCAAATATACATCACTGATTCTCGGACATCCCCGCAGTACACTGGTCCCGGTGCTTAAGAGTGCTGCTGCCATAACCGGAAGTGCCGCATTTTTTGACCCCTGGATCCGGACGCTTCCATGCAGCGGTCTGCCTCCGGTCACGATGATCTCATCGATCTCATTCAAGTATTCCACTCCTAAAAGGGCCTCTTACTTGTTATTCTATGTGATCCTTCCATGTCTGTGACTGCTGACACTTAAGGCCAGCCCCATTTCCCCCAGAAGAAAAACAACAGAAGTTCCGCCATAGCTTACAAAGGGCAGAGTGATCCCGGTGTTGGGAATCGTGTTCGTTACTACTGCAACATTCAGGACTACCTGGATCGCCATATGTGCCATGATCCCGGCGCACAGCAGCGTTCCCTGCAGATCCCGGCAGTTTAATGCCAGAATACAAAGCCTCCAGATCAGAATACCAAACAGAAAAAGTGTCAGAAAGGCTCCCAGTATCCCCGTTTCCTCACACACAACAGAAAATATCATATCATTCTGGGCTTCCGGGACAAATCCCAGCTTCTGCAGACTGTTCCCGAATCCCTTGCCGAAGATCCCTCCGCTTCCGATTGCATACAGGCCCTGTATGGTCTGAAATCCTTTTTCATATTTTTCCGGATTCCGCCAGATTGCCAGGCGTTCCAGACGATAACTCTCCGCGGCAAGAAAAACCGCAATAAATCCTATCCCCGCACCTCCAAGTGCGAGAAACTGCAGATACCTGGGATTGGCCACAAAGATCAGCAGCACACCGATCCCCAGAATGATCACCGCTGTGCTTAAGTTATTGGAGCCCACCAGACCTGCTACCGGAAGCAAAGTCATCATAGTCCTGCAGATAAACCAGAATCCGGTTGTTTTGCTTTTTGTATTGCTGATCTGCCACACCAGAAACAATATCACTGCCACCTTGGAAAACTCCGACGGCTGAAAGGAAAGCGGCCCCAGGTTCAGCCACCTCTTCGATCCATTGATCTCCTGTCCGAAAAGCAGGACTGCAGCAGACAGAAAAAGCGAAAAAATATAGGCAGCCGGCGCCAGCTTTACAGACAGCCGGTAATCTACCCGTGATGCCAGATACATAACAAGCAGCCCCAGTGCCGTGGCAAAGAGCTGCTTCTTAAAATAATAGGCAGAGTCGTGGAAACGTACTCTGCCATTATATTCACTTGCCGAAAAAAGCGCCCCAAGTCCCAATACCACCAGAATCAGAACCAGTACCCAGAGAACGGTATCTGTCTTTCCGGTCTGTTTCTGTCCTGCCTTCATGCATGGCCTCCACAGTGGTCTTTATTTCAGCTTATGTATGTATTTTTCGGATTATTACAGTGCTTTCACGTATTCCTTGAACATGTCACCGCGCTGCTCATAATTATCAAACTGTCCCCAGCTCGCACATGCCGGTGAAAGCAGAACTGCATCTCCGGGATTGGCTTTTTCCGCACAGACCCGGACAGCTTCCTTCAGATCCTCGCAGAGGATGATATCTGTAAATCCAAGACGTTCTGCTGCTGCTTTGATCTTCTCTTTCGTCTGACCGATGAGAACAAGATAACGGACTTTTCCGTCGAAGGATTCTATCCACTCATCATAGCTGGATTCCTTGTCATAGCCACCGCCGATCAGAAGAGTCGGACGGTTCATTGCCTGAATCCCCTTGATGGCCGCATCCGGATTGGTTCCCTTGGAATCGTTGTAATATGCAACACCGTTTTTCTCTGTCACATACTCGATCCTGTGTGGAACTGCCACAAACTCACAGACACTCTTGCGGATACTCTCCACAGAAACGCCTGCATAATATGCCATGGCGGCTGCTGCCATTACATTCTCGTGATTATGACGTCCCAGGATCTTAAGCTCTTCGGTTTTTACGATCGGTATCTCTTCTTTTTCTGTTTTGAGAATGATCTGGTCTCCGTCCAGATAGATTCCCCGATCCAGTTTGCGAAGACTTGAGAAATATACCACCTTCGGAACGATATTTTCACCGAATTTACGAAGGACCTCATCCTCGTAATTCAGAACACATACATCTTCCGGTCCCTGATTTTTGGTGATCAGCTCTTTTACACGGATGTATTCCTCCATGGTATGATGACGGTTCAGATGGTCCTCTGTGATGTTGAGGATCGCACTTACCTTCGGGCGGAACTGGTCAATAGTCTCCAGCTGAAAGCTGCTGATCTCCGCAACAGTTACGGAATCCTCCCTCATCTCCAATGATTTGGATGTATATGCAGTTCCGATATTTCCTACAACAAATACAGATTCACGGGCATCTCCCATGATCTTTCCGAGAAGTGCTGTTGTTGTTGTCTTACCGTTGGTTCCTGTGATCGCAAGAACCTCTCCCTTGCCTGTACGGTAGGCAAGCTCCACCTCGCTCCATACCGGAAGGCCCTTTTCATAGAAGCTCTTTACCAGCGGCAGGTCTGTGGGAACTCCCGGACTTAGCACTATAAGATCAAGACTGTCCAGCGCTCTCTCCGGAAAATCTCCGGCCCAGATCTCCGGGGTGTATTTTCCGTTTGTTTTATGTAAAACTGCCTCTTTATCAAGATCTGCGTTTCCGTCATAGATCACCGGCTGTGCTCCTGCACTTCCAAGCAGATCAGCTGCTCCAATGCCGCTTTTTCCGGCTCCGAAAACGAGAACTTTTTTTCCTTTTAAATCCATTTTTCTGTTCCTCCTTATAATGCCAGGAGAGCGATCAGGCACATAATAGCAGTTACAACAGAGAACACTGCAACAACTCGTGTCTCGGACCACCCACAAAGCTCAAAATGATGGTGGATAGGCGCCATCTTGAAAATTCTTTTTCCGTGTGTTGCCTTGAAATAGGATACCTGGAGCATAACAGACAATACCTCCACAAGGTAGATCAGTCCGACCAGGATGATAAACAGCGGCATCTGCATGGCATAAGCCACACCAGCCACAAAGCCACCCAATGCCAGAGAACCGGTGTCTCCCATAAATACCTTGGCAGGATATACATTAAACAGAAGGAATCCCATCAGACTGCCCACAACTGCACAGGTGATCGGTTCCACACCACTGTTCATTCCAAGGGAAACCACCGTAAAGAATACTGCCACGATCAGGGTGACACTGGAAGCCAGTCCGTCAAGTCCATCCGTAAAATTGACTCCGTTTACTGTACCGATCACCGCAAAGAACAGTACCGGAACCGCAAACCATCCCAGGTTCAGATAATGTCCGCTCCAGAACGGGATCTTCATAGTCAGGGATACGTTGGAATAATTTACAAGATAAAAAGCAAATACAGCTGTCACAACGATCTGCAGTGCCATTTTCTGCCATGGCAGAAGTCCGTCAGAACGCTTCAGAACTACCTTCAGATAATCATCCAGAAATCCGATCAGTCCAAATCCCAGTGTCAGGAAAAGTACCGGGATGATCATCGGATAATCTCTGATATAAAACAGTGATGTTACAGTTGTTGCAATGAGAAAGATCACCCCACCCATAGTAGGGGTACCGTTCTTTTTCAGGTGGGACTGCACACCCAGCTCTCTCTCTGTCTGTCCCATTTTAAGTCTTCTTAAAAAAGGGATAACAATCGGTCCTAATACAAGGCTGATCGCAAATGAGATCAGCACAGGGATCACAACATGAAACTCCATCCTCACACCTCTAATTCTTTCGTTTTTTTATACTTCTTCAACAGTATAAGGCTTTTATCCTCATTAATCAACCCCATCTGCCCGGTTTTCCCCGGATGGAGTTTCCGTAACTGTCCTCTCGATCCCAAGATAGGGAAGTACATTTTCAAAAATACTGCGTACCACCGGTGCGGCAATGATCCCACCATAATACATACCCTGGGGTGCATAGATGATACAAAGAGCCAGGACCTTCGGAGCCTCTGCCGGGGCAAACCCCAGGAATGAAGAAATATATCTGCCGGAGCCTCTGGGCAGTGTCTGAGAGGTCGCTGTTTTTCCCCCAATGGAAACCCCCTGGATCCCGGCATTTTTTCCGGAGCCTTCTGAAACTACAGTTTCCAGGATCGTACGTACTGTCCGGGAAGTCTCACCGGACACGATCCCGCTTTCCACCGGATATTCCAGTGTCCGCACCTTTGTTCCGTCCGCACTTTCCACGCTGATCCCAAAATGAGGTGTGATCCGGTTTCCGCCATTGATGATCCCACTGACGGTTGTTGCAAGCTGGATCGGTGTAATCTGAAACGACTGGCCAAAGGATACCGTGGCAAGCTCCACCTCTCCCATATTTTTGGGGTTATGCATGATCGTTCCTGCCTCTCCCGGAAGATCTATTCCTGTTTTTTTCAAAAGTCCGAACTGTTTAAAATATTTGTAATAACGGTCTGCTCCAAGCCTCAGCCCCACTTCAATAAATACCGGGTTGCAGGAGTTCTGGGCACCTTCTACAAAGCTCTGCGCACCATGTCCTGTTCTCTTTGCACAGTGGATCCGCCGGTCCTCCACCATCTTATAGCCCGGACAGAAAAAACGATCCTCTGTTGACACCACTCCTTCCTCCAGCCCTGCTGCCATAGTGATGATCTTAAAAGTCGAGCCAGGTTCATAGGTATCATTCAGGCAGGGGTTTCTCCACATCCGGTTCAGAAGATCCTGCTTCTTTTCTCCCTCTGCTGCTGTTTCTTCTGTATTCAGAGTAAACGGATCGTTCAGATCAAATTCAGGTACATTGACACAGGCATAGATTTCTCCGTTCTGAGGGTTCATAAGCAGTATGGAAACTCTCTCCGCCTGTTTTTCTTCCATGACTTTACCGGCTGCCTGCTGCACATATTCCTGGATATTAACATCCAGACTGGTACGCAGAGTATTTCCTGACACCGGTTCCTTCCTCCGTTCTCCGGTTCCATCGATCTCCACACCACGTGCATCTGTAACTGTGAGGATCTTTCCGGGCTCTCCTTTCAGGATCTCATCGTATTTCACTTCAAGACCAATGATCCCCTGATTATCGCCTCCGGTAAATCCCAGTACTTTTGAAGCGAGAGATCCATAAGGATAATATCTCCGATAATCCTCATCTACCTTCACTCCCTCAAGGTCATATTCCCGGATCCTGTCTCCAATGCTTTTTTCCACGTTTGTCTGTATTCTTTCAATAGAAGAAATTTTTTCAACTTTTTTTCGGATTTCCTCTTCTTTTACAGACAATGCTCCGGACAGTACACGGATCACTTTTTCAGGATCTTTGATCTGGCTGTGTATCACCGATACTGTGCAGACTGTCCGGTTATCTGCCAGAATATTTCCCCTGATGTCCAGGATCTTTCCCCTGGCTGCTTTTATGTCACGTTCCCTCTCATGAAGATCCTCCGCCTTTTTTGAATAATATTCTGCCCGAACGTTCATAAGATACCAGAGTCTTCCCACAAGTCCCAGAAGAAGCATTATGCAGATCAGAAACACCATCCATATTTTTTTCCTGTGATAAACCATGGTCCGGATCATAAAAAAATCCCTCTCAGAGGTCGTCACTGTAATATATGACGTTCCTCTGAGAGGGTATTCTTTTTATCTATTCCAGACCGGCCTCCTCGTTGGTAAGACCTTCGCTCTGCATATCGTTATTATCTTCGGTATCACTGTCCTCCGACTCATCTTCCGGCGGACTTGGTACATTCTCATCGGAAATTGCCTCCTTCTGCCCGTCCGCGCCGGTTCCTGTTGCAGAATCGCTGATTCCATTAAAAAGTTCCCACAGCTCTGTAGTCGGAACTTCTCCATCCTCTGCCTCATCCGGCTGTACATTCAGATACGGAAGTGCTTCGGAAAGGATTCCCTGTGCAATGTACTGTGCGTACGTACTGCTTGCCTGATCATCTACCTTAGGCTCATCCACAACTACATAGATCACAAGCGCCGGATCATCTACCGGTGCAAATCCGATAAAGGATACCAGATACTTGCCATTGCCTCGCGGAAGCTTCTCGGCAGTACCGGTTTTACCACCGGAGCTGTAGCCCTGCACCTTGGAGGTACGGCTGGTACCATGGTCTACGCTGGCAGCCATGTAGGAGCGGATATCTGCAGATATCTTCTCGGAAATCGTCTGCTTCATCAGTGTCGGAGAGATCGTTTTTACGATTCCGCCGCTGCTGTCCTTGATCTTCGTCACCAGATAAGGCTGATAGTAGTATCCTCCATTGATCACAGAACACATTGCATTGATCTCCTGTATCATGGTCAGTGTATAGCCCTGTCCGAAAGCAGAGCATGCAAGCTCCGTTTCTCCCATGGTATCGCTGGTATGGATCACACCGCTTCCCTCATTGGGAAGATCGATACCGGTTCTTGTTCCGAAATTGAAAACGCTCTGTGTCTTAAGAAAATTATCTTTTCCCATCTTTGCTGCGATCTGCATCATACCATCGTTGCAGGAATTGGCAATGACATCGGAAAGAGCTTCTGTCCCGTGAGCATCCGGCCATACCGCACATTTGATAAAAGTAGTCGCACCTTCCGCTCCAAAAGACTGTCCGCCGTCACAGACAAAATTATCGCTCTCGGAAATCGCTCCCATTTCAAGTGCGGAGCCCATAACGATAGGCTTTACAACCGATCCAGGCTCGTAGGCATCTGTCACGCAGAAATTACTCCACATTCCGTTCAGCGCTTTCACGGTTTCCTCATCGTTCATGGCAGCGATCTCACTCTGGGAATACACATTTGAAAGATCTCTCGGGTTATTCAGGTCATAACGGTCACCGCCGTCCATTGCCAGGATCTCTCCTGTTTTCGGATCCTCGATGATCACGCCTACATTTTTGGCTCCCATCTTTTCTTCAAAGGTATTTACGTATTTTTCCACGATCTGCTGAAGTCCCAGATCCAGCGAGGTTTCAATGCTTTTGCCATCCGTCGGTTCGATGATCGTCTGTTCTACGTCGGAATTGTTGTTGATGTATCCGTACTGTCTTCCATCCACACCGGTAAGTGTCGCATTGTAATATCCTTCCAGTCCGGCATCCGCCACATCTCTGGAAAGTGTAAATCCAATGGTATCACAGGCAGTCTCATTGAACGGATAAGATCTGAGATAATCTTCCTCAAACCATACACCTGTGATCCTGGAACGTTCTTTCAGCTGCGTGGCAGTCAGTTCACTGTCGTCTCCCGGATCTTCGTATTTTTCGAAAGCTTTTTTGTCGTCCATGGAGATCTGTTTCTTTACGATCTGATACTGACTTTTTTTTGTACTGCTGTCGGTGAGAAGCTTCCGCATCTCATCTTCATCCAATCCCAGGACTTCCACAAGAGCCTTTATGGTAGGCTCCACGAAATCCTGATCCTTATTGACCTCCAGACAGTCAAGGATCACATTATAGACCTTGTTGCTGGTTGCCAGGATATTCCCGTTCCGGTCATAGATATCTCCTCTTTTTGCCGGAAGTGTCTGATTTTCATATTTCTGCTGAGCCTGACTCAGCACCTGCTTTCGATATTTGCTTCCGCTGGTGGCATTGATATAGGTAATTCTTGCCACCAAACCGACTAAAGCCAGCAACACTAAGGAAAATAGTACTGCCAGCTTTTTCTTCATACTGTAATTTATTTTTTTTACCGGCCTGCGCCTTCTTGTACTCAATCGATCACCTGCTTAAAAACTGTACTTCTGTTACTTGTGTGTGTCCACATCCTGATACTGTCTCACATAACTGTTTCCTTCCGTGGTATAGGTCTGTATCTGATCCTCCGAAGGATATTTCATTCCAAGCTCGCCGATAGCTTTTTTCTTGATCTCGCTGATATCCACTGCAGAAGTGACCTGACTGTAATATGCATCGTTATCTTCTTTCAGCTGTGCAAGCTCAGATTCCAGATTTGCAACATTTTTCATACTCGCCGTGATTTTGGATTTTACCTGAAGATAATTGATACAGGTAAAAAGTACCGCGATGGAAACTGCCGTAAGAAACAGAACGAACCCCTTGTTCATGGCCATTGCCTTTTCCCGGTTCCGCTGTGCCTGTCTGCTTACCACCTGTTTTGCCGGTGTCATAGGTACTGCGGATTTCTGTTTTCTTTTCTGAGCCAGCCGTCGCCTTTCCTGTATCTCGGGCAGATCAGTCCTCTGAGGAACCTCCTGCAGCCGTTTTACCGCATTTCCCTGAACATACATTTCTCTGCTGTTCCTGACGGTATTTCGATTTCTTCTGGCTGTAGTCCCTCTTCCTGTCTTCGCCATTTGCCTACCTTCCATCTCTCAACTACATTTTCCGTTCAAAAATACGAAGCTTCGCACTTTTGGATCTCGGATTCTCTTCCATTTCCTCTTTTCCCGGTAAGATCGGTTTCCTTGTGATCACCTTACCCTTGGATTTCTTTCCGCATACGCAGACCGGAAAATCCGGCGGGCAGGTACAGGGATTTTCATTTTTTCGGAAAATGGTCTTAACGATCCTGTCTTCCAGAGAATGGAATGTAATGATACAGATCCTTCCTCCGTCATCCAGGAGATCGATCATGCCGTCCAGGGAATCCCGGAGCACGTCAAGCTCCCGGTTGAGCTCAATACGTATTGCCTGAAAAGTCCTCTTGGCCGGATGTCCTCCTGTAGCCTGTATTTTCATGGGGATCGCCCCCCGTATGATCTCTGTCAGTTCTCCGGTTGTCCGGATCGGTGCCTGCTCTCTGGCAGCCACAATGTGTTTCGCTATATTTTTTGCAAATTTATCTTCGCCGTAATCGCGGATAATCCGATACAGCTCCCGTTCCTCATAACCGTTGACTATATCACCGGCTGTACGGCTCTGTCTTCTGTCCATTCGCATGTCCAGAGGAGAATCGTACCGATAGGAAAAACCTCTCTCTTCATTATCCAGCTGATAAGATGACACTCCCAAATCCAGCAGGATCCCGTCCACCTTCTCAATGCCACGGGATCTCAGCTCATCTGCCATGTAACAATAATTGCTGCGAATGATTGTCACCTGATTAAAGGCTGACAGCCGTTCACTCGCAGCAATTATCGCATCCTGGTCTTGATCTATGCCAATAAATCTCCCCTTGGCAGAAAGTTTCTTACACACCTCTGTGGCGTGTCCCGCTCCTCCTAAAGTGCCATCCACATAGATTCCATCCGGCTTTACCCTTAAGCCGTCAATGGTCTCATTGAGTAATACAGATTTATGCTTAAATTCCATATCCGTCTCCTGTGGGATTTCTACCTGCGTTATGCTCAAATGACGATTCCTATGTTCTGCATGCTTTCCGCAATGCTGTCCATATCATCATAATTGCAGTTCTCGCTCCACTTCTCTTTGCTCCAAACCTCGATCCGGTTCAGATTACCCGTAAGCACCACATCCTTATCCAGACCAGCGAACTGGCGCAGCGTCTGCGGCACCAGGATTCTTCCCTGCTTATCCAGCTGACATGTTGTAGCTCCGGCTACAAAGAAACGTGAAAAGGTTCTTGCGTCTTTATTTGTAAGTGGTAATGCTCGGAGTTTCTCTTCAAAAGCAACCCATTCATCCATCGGATAAATAGAAAGGCAACCATCCAACCCTCTTGTCAGTACGAACTCTTCCCCTAAGAGTTCCCTGAACCTGGAAGGGATGATCAGACGCCCCTTCGCGTCGATCGTATGATTATACTCGCCCATGAACATGAAACCCACCTACTCTCGTGAAACACGATTCTCCCCTTCGTGCTTCCAGGGTGCAAATGGTGTGTTCTGCCACTCATCCCCATTCGCTACCACTATTCACCACTTTCTACCACTTATGTAATCATTCTAAACTATTTACCATGAAAAAACAAGTGCATATCCAAGTTTTTTTTCATTTCATGAAATATCCACAGGTTTTTTTTCAACCTGTTTATTTTCTGTGCATTATTATGAAATGAAAAAGCTTCCGGACAGTCGCCGGAAGCTTTTTTCTGACTTTATGTTCTGTTATTTTATGACATTTTAAAGACCTTTGAACGCAAAGGAAAATTTCATCTTTCCATTGGTATCCAGAAGGTATTCCGGATGGGGGCGGGCACCCCAGCTGTCATCTCCTCCAACACCCATCTGCGCCTTTGCGGCACGGACAACGGTATAATGGATTGCCGGAAGCTCATAGGGATGCATGGCATTTTCCATTTCATGAGGAGTATATGGAAGTGCCGAGAACATCATCGGGCCGTTTTCTTTATCCATCTCAAAGAGCATTCCTCTGCCCTTTCTGTCTGTGATCTTTGCCCAGCGTACTTCCTCTTTGTTTCCGCATTCCTGCGGCACAAGATAGCGTGCCATATTGTCTGTCACGAGATTCTCATAAATGCCTAGCTTTGCGCCATGCTTCCGGTCTGCATAAGTCTCTGCCGGTCCCAGGCCGTACCACTGAACATGATCATAATCCGCATTGAATTTAAAGAGTACTCCGAACTCCGGCATATCGCCCAGCTCTTTTACAGGATCATAGGTCAGCGTTGTCTTTACTCTTCCATTTCCGGTTACCTCATAGGCAAGACGGCATTCACTGGCAGGTGTAGTTGGCAGGATGTAGGTAAAAGCAACCTCCACGCTGTTTTCGTGAACCGTTGTCTCCGGAGCATTGGCCGGACCATACATGCCTTTTCGGTAATCCTTATGACTTGCGTACATGCTGGCGATCTTCCACTGTGCATAGCGCATCTGCATCAGACTTCCGCAATCATTATCTGTAGGTGCTCTCCAGAAGTTGGGCTTCGGAATCGCTTCGATCATTTCTCTTCCTGCATATTTATACGAAACCAGACCACCATTGAGAACGGAAAACAGCACTTCAAAATTTTCCCCGCGGACACCGATGTTATGAAGGCTTCTCACAAGCTCCACGCCACACGCAGGAGCTTCCGGTGTTCCTTCCACCTGATAAACATACTGGCCGAAAGCAACCTCATGTCCTGCCTCTGCCCAAAGTGTTTTTTCTCTGAGAAGGAAGGCTACGGTTACCGTATATTCGCCCGGGCGCTGCTGTTTTCCAAATGGAAGTCTGTAGGTCTGCTGGCTTAAAGGCTCCACCGCTGTATCCAGTGTCTCTGTGCGGAGAACATGACCGTTCTTTGCAAGAGTCACTTCACATCGGAATGTGTCCGTATTTACAAAAAGATTTTTGTTGATGATCTTAACAGAATCCTCACTTACCTGCGCAGTGATATTCTGGTAGTTGAATTTTACCTCCTGCATCTTTGGTGAAGCATCTCTGTCTCCGCCGTATGCGATACCGTTTCCACTGAAATTGTAATCTGTAGGACGTTCACCGAAGTCTCCTCCGTATGCCTGGAATTCTTTACCGTAACGGTCTTTTTTGTAAATAGACTGATCAATGTAATCCCAGATAAAGCCACCCTGATATTTCGGTTCTGTATCTGTAAGATCTGTATATTTATGCATTGCACCGCAGGAATTTCCCATTGCATGGGTATACTCACAGCAAATAAACGGCTTGCTGTCATCCTTTGCAAGGAACTCCCGGATCGCTTCTACGGAAGGATACATCTGGCTTTCCATGTCACTGGTGGCATTGTAGCTGCGGTCATGGAAAACCCCCTCATAATGTACCAGTCTTGTAGGATCATTCTTGTGGTAGAACTCAGACATCTCAAAGATATCTTTTCCACCAAAGGATTCATTTCCACAGGACCAGATCAGGATCGCCGGGTGGTTCTTGTCACGCTGATACATGGAATTTACACGGTCCAGCATCATGCCCAGCCATTCCGGTTTGTTGTGCGGAACGATATCCGTGTGATCTCCGGTAAATTCTGCTATATCCCAGGTTCCGTGAGACTCCAGATTGTTTTCTGCGATCATGTAAATACCATATTCATCACAGAGACGGTAGATCGGAGATGCATCCGGATAATGACAGGTACGGATCGCATTGATGTTGTTCTGTTTCATGATCACGATGTCTTTGAGCAGTTCCTCCCGGGATACATGTCTTCCTGTGACAGAGCTGAACTCATGGCGGTTCACACCCTTGAATACGATACGTTTTCCGTTAAGGGTCATGATACCATCCTTCATTTCAAAACGGCGGAAACCGACTTTCTCCGGGATGATCTCCTGGAGCTTTCCGCTTTCATCACTGATCTCCAGCTCCAGATCATAGAGATTCGGCTCTTCTGCACTCCAGAGAAGGGGATCCTGAATCTCCCAGGTACAGGTATCCTCTCCGTTCAGAGATTTTTCCTCCTGCAAAAGGATCTCTCCCTTTCCGGAAAGTGTAAGCTTCATTTTTCCTTTTCCCCAGGTACTGGTCACGATCTCAAGCTCGGCTTTTTTGAGCGTTTCATCCGGAATGGCACGGATCCTGAGATCATATACATGGACATCCGGTACCGTAAACAGATAAACATCTCTGTAAATTCCGGAAAAACGGTAAAAATCCTGATCCTCGCACCAGCTGCTGGCTGTCCATTTAAACACCTGTGCCGCCAGCTTGTTCTCGCCGTCCTTCAGATATTCCGTAAGCTCGAATTCTGACGGAGTAAAAGAATCTTCACTGTATCCCACAAATTTTCCATTGAGCCACAGAGCCAGGCCGCTCTCTGCTCCCTGGAATGAAACAAATACTCTTTTTCCTTTCATGCTCTCCGGCACATGGAAATATCTCACATAGCTTGCCACCGGGTTAAAACGTTCCGGGATCTGTCCCGGATGAAGTTCTTCATGGCCTTCCCACGGATACTGGACATTGGCATACTGCGGTGCATCATATCCTTCCATCTGGATATGTGCCGGCACATAAATGTCCGCCCAGTCCTTACAGGAATATGCTTCTTCCTCAAAGCCTGGGATAGCAGATGCATAATTCCGTGCATAATGGAACTTCCAGAGACCATTCAGACTGTGACGGAAAGAAGTTTTCCCATCTTCTCTCTCTTCCTCACAGCGATAATATGTATGATCTGAGTGGGCATCCATTCTTCCGTCGCTGAAATACCGGGGATCTTTTAACAGAGAATGATCAAATTTTTTCATTTTTTCCTCCTGACCGGCAGATTCTGTTTTTTCTGCCGGATCCTTCGTTTTTATGCTATGATCATTATAGTATAATCCACCGGATTATGGTATAATATGTTTCGCCAAAATATATAACATTTAGAAACAGGTGAATATCATGTCGATCTATTTCAGAAACACTCCGGTCAGTGCTCCCTTCATGTTTGAATCTCTTGGGAACCACTGGAATCAGGTTAATATCTTCCGTCCGGACGGATATCCGTATTATCATTACCTCCAGACTGAAAAGGGTACCGGACGCATTGAAGTCCGTGGAAAATTTTATACTCTCGGAGCCAACGAAGGCATCCTCATTGCCCCCGGGGTCCCTCATTCCTATCACAGGGAGTCTACTTCCTGGACCACGATGTTTGCCACCTTCACAGGAGCACTGGCAGGCAGCATTCCTTCCATGACAGACAACCAGGAAGTGATCCTTATCGAAAAGGAACAGGGGGCCAGTATCCGGAAAATGATTTCTTCTACCTTGCGTAAATATCATCATCCCACACCGGATATGAAATCTCTTTCTTCCGACTGCTATAATTTTCTTATGAATTTTACAGACTGTGCAGCTTCTCCGAAGATACAGGATAATCCTCTCTATCAGAGATATGTGATCCCGGTAATAAAAGAAATCGAAACCGGTTATCAGCAGGATATCACTGCAGTGCAGCTGAGCCGGAGCGTTTTTGTCTCTCCGCAGTATCTTTCCCGTCTGTTCCGCCGTTTTATGGGCTGCTCGGTTTACGAGTACGTTACCATGTACCGCATCAGCCGCGCCCGGGAGCTTCTGCTTTCCAGACCGGATATGAAGATCCAGGATGTTGCCGGCGCTTCCGGATTTTCCGATGCCAGCCACTTTATCGCCATGTTCCGTAAAGTCACAGGCACAACTCCTCTGGATTTCCGAAAGATGTACTGATATATTCCTACTGCACAGCACAAAAACTGCCCTGCCGGAAACGTCGTAGAAGACGTTTTCCTGCAGGGCAGTTTTCTGCTGCTCTTATCAGCCAAATGCCGGTATCCTGTCCTATATTCTGACCCATCAGACAAAAGCATCTGTATCCTATATCTGTTTGATCTCAGTTTCCGTAATATAATTCCAGAATACGGTCAACTCTTTGGCTGGCCTCCAGATTCTTCAGAAGATCGCTCCTGCTCCTGATCTGGCTGTCCAGCTTCTTCCGTTCCTCCTGCAGCTGCTGCAAAAGTGACGCTTTCCGAAGAGCTTCCTCTTTCTTCTGTATCTCGTTCTGATCCATTTTTTTCTCCCTGTACAGTCTCTGTTTCCAGATTCTCTGCTACATTTTCCCGTTGCTGTTCCGCTTCTTTCTCTGCCTGCTGATCTTTCTCGATCCTTCTCATCCGTACTTTTGCCCGCTTTCTGGACATCACGCGTTTCACTGCAACTACCACGGTACAAAGAACAAAAAGTATTACCGAGATCACCAGTGAAACATCCACGCCGGTTCCCGGAAACAGTATTTTATCTGTGCGGAACCACTGGATCACTGCTCTTCCAAGACCATAGCCTGCCAGATATCTCAGAAAGATCTCTCCCTGAAATACTTTTTTGCGAAGCAGCATCATAAGCACCAAAAGCACAAGCAGACACCAGAGACTTTCGTAGAAAAACAAGGGCTGTACCAAAATCCAGGTACCACCGTCCACAGTTTGAAGCTTTTCACGCATAGCCGTGGTGACCTCTCCTGCCCGTACCGCAGTCAGCGGCAGCTGCATGGAAAAAATGTTGTCTGCATATTCCCCGAAAGATTCTCTGTTAAAAAAGCTTCCCCACTTTCCTATTATCTGCCCGATCAGAAGTCCCATGCAGGCAAGATCTGCCATCTGCCAGAAGGATTTCTTTCGGATCCTGCAGTAGACCGCACCACCCAGCACACCGCCCAGAAGTCCGCCATAAAACATAAGTCCTCCGGACCGTATATTCAGAAGCTGTCCCGGATCATTTTTATAAAGGCTCCAGGAAAAAGCCGCATAAAGCAGCCTTGCCCCTGCCACACCGGAAAGCAGCGTTATGATGGCCAGATCCAGATATGCATCCGGATCTTCATGATTTCTTCTGGCTTCCAGTACCACAAAAAAGATTCCCAGAAGCATTCCTATCGCGATCAGGACGCCATAGATCGTGATCTCAAAGCCAAAGATCTCAAAGGATCTCGGCACATGATCCAAAACCAGATTTAATCCGGGAAACCGAATTGACATATCCATAAAATCACCTGTTATAATTTTTTAGCTTACAGCCGGTATTTCACAGACGTTGGTGATCACACGTTAAATCTGAATAAGATCACATCTCCGTCCTGTACAACGTACTCTTTTCCTTCCATACGTACAAGGCCCTTCTCTCTGGCACCTGCATAGGAACCGCAATCCAGAAGATCCTGATAATTCACAACCTCTGCTTTGATAAATCCACGTTCAAAGTCTGTGTGGATCTTACCTGCTGCCTGCGGTGCCTTGGTTCCGATCTTGATGGTCCATGCTCTTGTCTCATCCTCTCCTGCTGTCAGGAAACTCATAAGTCCAAGAAGGTGATAGCTTGCGCGCACCAGCTTCTCAAGGCCGGATTCTGTCAGTCCCAGATCCTCAAGGAACATCTTTCTCTCATCCTCATCCAGCTCGGAGATCTCCTCCTCGATCTGCGCACAGATCACAAATACCTCGCTGTTCTGTTTGGCAGCGTATTCACGTACTGCCTGTACATACTGATTGTTCGCCCCATCATCTGCGATATCATCCTCTGCAACGTTAGCCGCATAGATCACCGGTTTTGCAGTAAGAAGATTATAGGTTGCAAGCCATGCATCCTCATCTTCGTTCTCTGTTTCCAGAGTAATGGCAAGCTGTCCCTCTTCCAGATGCGCCTTTACTTTTTCAAGGAATGTAAGCTCTTTGGCAGCTTCCTTATCCATACGTGCAGTCTTGGTAACCTTGGCAATTCTTCTCTCGAGGATCTCAAGATCAGAGAAAACAAGCTCCAGATTAATAGTCTCGATATCGCGGAGCGGATCAATGCTTCCATCTACATGAACAACATTGGAATCCTCAAAGCAACGTACCACGTGAACGATAGCATCTACCTCACGGATATTTGCAAGGAACTGGTTTCCAAGTCCCTCTCCCTTAGATGCGCCTTTTACAAGACCTGCAATATCGACGAATTCGATCACTGCCGGTGTTACTTTTTTTGATTTATAAAAATCTCCGAGAAGATTCAGTCTCTCATCCGGAACGGTTACAACACCCACATTGGGGTCGATAGTACAGAACGGATAGTTTGCGGATTCTGCTCCGGCTTTTGTCAGTGAATTGAATAATGTACTTTTTCCTACGTTAGGAAGACCTACGATTCCTAATTTCATCTCTCTATATACTTCCTTTCGATATATTTATTTACAGTATTTTTCAGATACTCTTTAAACAGGCCTTTCCGTTTTTCAGGCCATTCCTGTCCCATATTACCATACACAGCCTGAAATCGCAACTGTGAGGCATTTATTGTTACTGTCAGTCCCTGGACATGATCATCAGAAGCTGCCCGCTTTCATACAGGATCTCTGCGGTTTCTTCCGAAATCTCATTGCTGGCGGTCAGGCCACTGTCTTCTACTGTCAGATGATATCCGTTCAGCGGATACTTAAATCCCCTCAGAGTGAGGCCTGTCACATCACCTCCCACAGTAAAGAATGAAACATATTTTCCAAACTGCTCCTCTCTGTGCAGTATGGTTCCGCTTTCTGCAAGTGTGATATAATTCCACTGATCTGCGATCGCAATACGAACGCCCTGTTCCTTACCCATGGAAAGCAGTCCCAGATTCGCCAGCACATGATCCAGCCTTGTGCCGGTAGCTCCCAGGATCAGGATATCCTTTGCACCCTTGCGGATCATCTGGTTTACCGCAGACTGTGTATCCGAATCATCCTTCTCTGGCTTCAGCCTGATGATCTCCGGTCCCTTCAGGCTTTCCATATATTTTTGGCCTTCTTCGGAAAGACTGTCAAAATCCCCAATTGCAAGATCCGGAATAAATTCCCGGTTTTTCATAAACCATTCCATCCCCTTATCTGCAGCAACAAGAGTGATTTTCTCTCCCCGGCTTTCTTCTATTCTTTTTTTTAAAAAATCGAGGGCAAAACCATTCTGGATATTGCCCCCGCTGATTATTATTGTATCGATCATTTTCAGTCCAGCTCTTTTTTGATATTGTGGATTTTTTCTGTAATGTGTCTTACATTGGCTGCCACATCGCCCTTAAATACCCAGGAACCTGCGACCATGAGGTTTGCACCGGCACGCATAACCGTCTCCAGTGTATCATCATTGATACCACCATCTACCTGGATATCAACATCCAGCTCTTCTTCATCAATAAGCTCACGAAGCTCCTGGATCTTCTCCGTGCATTCGTCCATGTATTTCTGTCCGCCAAATCCTGGCTGAACAGTCATTATCAGCACCATATCCACATCTTCAAGAAGATGGCTGATGTCATTTACCGGTGTGGATGGCTTGATCGAAACTGCCGCCTTTACCCCTGCTGCCCTGATCTGCTCCAGTGTACGCTCCAGATCCTCACATGCCTCCGCATGTACAGTAATGGAATCTGCTCCACATTCTACAAAATCGCGGATATATCTTTCCGGTTCTGTTACCATCAAATGTACGTCGAAAAACATGTTGGATTCTTTCCGGATCGATTTGATCACCGGCATTCCAAAAGAAATGCTGGGAACAAAATCTCCATCCATAACATCAATATGCAGATATTCAACGCCTTCCTTTTCCAGAATTTTGATCTGTTCTCCCAGTCTGTTAAAATCTGCTGATAAGATCGACGGGCACAATCGGTATTCCATGACTCAGTATCTCCTTTTCTCTTTTAATTCCTGGTGCAGCTCCAGATAATCTTCATATCGGAGTCTGCTGATCTCATTGTTCTCAAGGGCTTCCTTAACAGCGCAGCCCGGTTCATGTATGTGACGGCACCCCTGAAAGCGGCACTGTCCTTCATATCTTCGGAACTCCGGAAAGTAATCCTTCAGTTCCTGCTCCTCCATATTTTCAATATATAAGGAGGAAAATCCCGGCGTATCCACAAGGAATGTATTCTGTGCCACCGGTATGATCTGTGCATGGCGCGTGGTATGTTTTCCCCGTTTCAGCTTACGGCTGATCTCACCGGTTTCCATCTCCACTTCTTCCTGAAGGGAATTTGTAAGAGAAGATTTTCCCACGCCGGATGGGCCGGCAACCACAGTTGTCCTGCCCTGAAGCACTTCTTCGATCTCGTCGAGTCCTTCTCTCTTCAGGGCACTTGACAGGATCACCTGATAGCCGCAGCTCTGGTATGTTTCATAGAGAAATTCCAGCTCTTCTGTTGTTGCCAGATCTTTTTTGTTAAAACAGATGACTGCCGGAACACCTTTCCTCTCCATCATAATGAGGAAACGATCCAGAAGCATGAAGTTCGGCTTCGGATTATCCATGGCAAATATCACCAGTGCCTGATCTACATTGGCCACAGCCGGACGGATCAGAGAATTCTTCCGCTTGTGGATCTCCGTCACACTTCCCTCCAGTTCCTTTTCATCCAGAACTGTAATGTCCACATTGTCACCTACCAGAGGCTTGAATTTATCCTTACGGAAAATTCCCTTGGCTCTGCATTCATATGTATTACCGTCTTCTGCATATACGTAATAGAATCCGGCAATACCTTTGATTATCTTTCCCTGCATGATCACTCAGCTTTCTTGAATGTAACCGTGTAGGTTCCAAGCTGCTGATAATCTCCGTTCATCTCTTCATAGAGATAGATAGTTCCTGATGTAACGCCCTCAGCACCTGAGATATCAAGCTGATACGGGAAACTGATATTCTGTCCGTCAATGATGGTGGATGCCTTAGGCTCACCGTTTACGTCCTGGATCAGTTCCAGACGGATCGCGCCTCCATTGTAGCCGGACGGGGTATCCAGTGTCTGTGTACATTTCCAGCCTGTGTTTGCATTGACATCTGCTGTAGATGTAGTTGTAGATACTGTGCTGTCCGCAGATGCTGTACTGTCTGTGGATGCTGTACTGTCTGTAGATGCTGTACTGTCTGTAGATGCTGTACTATCTGCAGATGCTGCGCTGTCTGTGGATGGAGCCTTGTCACCGGAGCTGATGGTAATGCTGATCGGCTGATCCGGGTCCGCTGCCGCATAGGCTTCCGGATCCTGTGCGATAACTGTACCTGCAGCTTCTGTACTCTGCTGTTCTGTTATCTGGATATCAATAAATTTACCTAAAGTAGTAAGTGCATCATCCTTGGTCATTCCCACAACACTCGGGACCTCAGCATTATCACCATAATCAACCCCCCGGCTGACTGTCAGTGTCACAGAAGAGCCTGCCTGCACAGAAGTACCTGCTGCCGGCTCGACATTGTAAACATATCCCGGATCTACCAGTGCATATCCGTTGTCATCTGTGTCGCTGTATTCTTTCTGGACATTTACCTGAAGTCCAAGATCTTCCAGAGTCTGCTGTGCATCGATTCCTGTACGTCCATCCAGATCCGGGATCGTAACCTGTGCTGTTCCGGTGCTTACCCAGTATTTCACAGTTGTGTTGGCTTCAACCTGTGTTCCCGCAGCTGTCTGCTGACGGGAAATCCTGCCTTTTTCCTGATCGGATGCCTCCTCACCGGCCATCTGGACACCCAGATGTGCATCGTTTGCAAGTGTTTTAGCCTCTTCCTCTGTCTTGCCTACAAGATCAGGAACGGTTACCAGACCGTCAGCTGCTGATTTCTGCTTCGCCTCTGCCTTGCTGCTGTCTGCCGCTCCGCTGCTGCCGGTTCCAAACAGTCCTGCGGCACGTCCAAGCACTACCACAAGAACGATCAGAAGGGCTGCCCCGCCGATCAGTGCCGCAATAGTCAGGCCTCTTCCGGAACCATGATGCTTCTTTTTCTTTCCGGATCTATGCTCAGATCTCGGTCTGTATTCTTCCTCTGCATCATCGTAATCGTTATCATCGTATTTTTCTTCCTCAAGTGCGGTGATCTCCGGTTTTGCGATCTGCTTCGGTGTATGTTTGATCTCACCAAGCTCTTCTTCTGAGATCACAACCGTCTTGGCATCGTTGTCAACTGTAGTAAGCTTTACAAAATCGCCCTGGGGATCGATCAGAGAATGCTTCAGGTCTGCGATCACATCCTCCATACGGCTGTAACGACGATCTACACTTTTCTGTGTACATTTCAGAATGATCTGCTCCAGACTGTACGGAAGGTCCGGTGTATAAACACTTGGCGGAACCATCTCTTCCTGCAGATGCTTGATAGCGATCGCCACAGTGGTATCTCCGTCAAAAGGAACTCTTCCTGTGACCATCTCATACAGTGTGATTCCAAGAGAATAGATATCGCTCTTCTCATCGCTGTATCCGCCTCTCACCTGCTCAGGTGAGCTGTAATGTACAGATCCCATTACATTGGAGCTGATCGTATTGGAAGATGCAGCTCTGGCAATTCCAAAGTCTGTCACCTTTACTTTACCATCTGTGGAGATAATGATATTCTGAGGTTTCACATCTCTGTGAACGATACCATGGTTGTGTGCCGCCTCCAGACCCATAGAAACCTGGATTGCGATACTTGTAGCCTCTTTAATGGAAAGCTTTCCCTTCTTGGAGATGTATTCCTTCAGAGTGATACCCTCGATCAGTTCCATAACAATGTAATAAACACCGCCGTCATCTCCTACGTCAAATACATTGACGATATTCGGATGTGTAAGACCAGCTGCCGCCTGGGCCTCACTTCTGAATTTCTTTATAAACGTGGTGTCTTCCCGAAACTCCGGTTTCAGGACCTTCACGGCAACAAAACGGTTCAGCTTATGGTCCATAGCCTTATAGACATCTGCCATTCCGCCAGTTCCGATTTTTCCTACGATCTCATAGCGCTCGGCTATGATCATTCCCGTCTTCAACATGCTTCCACCTCATTCGTGAATGGCTCTACCAGTACGACTGCAATATTATCCTTACCACCATTCTGATTTGCTTCCCGAAGGAGCGCACTGCCCTTCTGATCAATATCTGCTTCCGGATCGGATATGATCTCCTGGATCTTCTCATCTTCAACCATATTGCTGAGACCGTCTGAACACATCAGGATCGTACATCCTTTTTCAAGTTTCAGATCAAAGAAATCCACATCCACCGTTTTCTCTGCGCCAAGTGCCCTTGTAATGATGTTCTTATCTGGATGATTCCGTGCTTCCGCTTCGCTGATCTCGCCCATTCTCACCATTTCCTGTACCAGGGAATGATCTCTGGTGACCTGGCGGATCCCGTCCTGGATCACATATAAACGGCTGTCACCCACATTGGCTACATAGGCATACTGATCTACAATAGTCGCCACCACCATAGTGGTTCCCATGCCCCGGAGGTTTTCGTCTTCCTGCGCACGGTTTCTGATCTCCGTGTTCGCAGCTTCGATCGCATGACGAATAACCTTCACAGGATTGTAATCCGCATCTTCACGGATTTCATCCACAAGGATCCGTACTGCATGTGAGGATGCATAGTCACCGGCGTTATGGCCGCCCATTCCGTCCGCGACTGTGAAAAGATTAGGCAGATTTCCAACCGGACCTTCAGATGCAAACACGTAATCCTGATTCATCTTCCGCTTCTGCCCTACATCAGTAGCTGAGTATATCCTCATGTCACTTCTCGCTTTCTGTTTTTTCCATGTAACTTTTTCTTAGCTGTCCACAGGCACCGTCGATATCGCTGCCCATTTCCCTTCTAATAGTAACATTAATTCCGTATTTTTCAAGTTTTATTTTGAAATTCTCCACAGCCTGTCGAGTAGACCTCACATAGGAGCGTTCCTTGATGGGATTGACCGGAATCAGATTTACATGGCAATTGATGCCTTTTATACGGCCTGCCAGCTGTCTCGCATCTTCTTCACTGTCGTTGACGCCGGCTACAAGACTGTACTCAAAGGTGATCCTTCGGCCTGTTTTGTCAAAATAATTTCTGCAGGCATCCAGAACCTCATCCATGGAATACTTATTCGCGATCGGCATCAGTTCCTGTCGTTTTTCATCATTTGGAGCATGAAGGGAAAGTGCCAGAGTGATCTGAAGCTTTTCTTCAGCCAGATCATACATCTTCGGCACGATCCCGCAGGTAGAAACCGTCACATTTCTCTGACTGATCCCAAGACCGTTTTCGTCGGTAAGGATCCGGACAAAACGGACAAGATTGTCATAATTATCCATCGGCTCACCGGTTCCCATCACAACTACATTGGCCACACGTTCACCGGTATCTGCCTGGATACGGTAAATCTGATCCAGCATCTCGGACGGCTTCAGGCATCTGGTCAGTCCTCCGATGGTAGATGCACAGAATCTGCATCCCATACGGCAGCCTACCTGAGAAGAAATGCACACAGAATTTCCGTGGTGATACCGCATGAGAACACTCTCGATCACATTTCCATCTTCCAGCCGGAACAGATATTTTCTGGTTCCGTCAATTTTTGAGATCCTTACATCTGCCTGGGTCAGTGCTGTGATCGGATAAGCCGAAAGCTTTTCCCTGAGGCTTTTGGAAAGATTTGTCATTTCATCCCAGGAGGTAACCAGCTGCTGGTGAAGCCATGCATAGATCTGTTTCGCCCGGAAAGGCTTTTCACCGATCTTTGTCATGAATTCCTTCAATTCCTCCATGGTCATGGATTTTACATCTGTCATTTTCTGTTATTTCCTTCTGAATCTGGCAATAAAGAATCCATCTGTCTTATGTATTCCCGGCAGAAGCTGCAGATAGCCAAGCTTCGTGGATTTACAGTGCAGTTCCTCCGGAATATACGGATCCAGGCTTTCCAGCCGGTACGGATAATTCTTTAAAAACCATAATACATTTTCTTCGTTTTCTTCCCGGGCAATGGTACATGTGCTGAAGATCAGCGTTCCATCCGGTTTCACATACTTTGCAGCCTTATCCAGGATCATTCTCTGGAGCATTACGATCTCTTCCTGTTTCTGCGGAGTTGCCCGGTATTTGATTTCCGGTTTCTTGCCGATAACTCCATAACCGGAGCACGGTACATCTGCGATCACAATATCCGCAGCCTGTTCGGAATCCGGATCATATACCGTTGCATCCTGAACTCTGGCTTCCACATTGATCACTCCGGTCCTGTGGATGTTTTCTTTGATAAGATCTGCCTTATACTGACTTACATCTCTGGCATCCACATTTCCGTAATCCCCCATTTTGTCTGCCGCATGGATGCTTTTTCCACCTGGTGCAGCGCACATGTCGATGATATGGTCACCTTTTTTCGGACTTGCAGCTTCCGCTACAAGCATAGAGCTTACATCCTGCACCATGATCTTTCCCTGAAGGAAGGTCTCAAGTATCAAAATATGATTGTAATCGGAAATCTTCAGTGCATAGGGAAGATAAGGAGCCTGTTCTACTGTCACTCCCTGAGACTTCAAACTGGTGACGATCTCTCTCAGAGACGCCTTATGAGTACGGCACCGTACTGTGATCGGTCTTTCTGTCAGAAAATCCTCCAGGATCTTCTCCGTAGTCTTCACTCCGTAGGCTGCTTTCCATTTTTCTACCAGATATTCCGGCATGGAATATTTCACAGAAAGATAACGGACTTCGTTTTCTTCCCTGGAAGGAAGCTCCAGATCACCGATCTCTCTTGCAATCGTACGGAGCACCCCGTTGACAAAGGGCTTTAGATTATAAAAGCCTTTTCGCTGTGCCAGCTTTACCGCTTCATTGCATACTGCACTGTCCGGAACACTGTCCATAAATTTCAGCTGATATACCGCACTTCTCAGGATCTCACGGATCTGCGGTTTCATCTTGTTTACAGAAACCTTGGAAAAAGAATCGATGACATAATCAATATAGATCCTGTATTCCAGGGTTCCCTCACATACTCTTGTAATAAAGCTACGTTCCTGTTTCGGAAGAAACTGATATTTGGAAAGCGCATTCCGGATCGCAATATGGCTGTGCTCACCCTCCTCCTCGATCTGTAACAGGATCTCAAGGATCAGTTCTCTGGTATTTACTCCGCTGCTAATCACGATCTCTACCTCCTGCAAGGATAATCAGTCTCAGAAGCTGCAGAATAGATGCCGCCAGAGCTGCTACATAGGTAAGCGCTGCCGCTGTAAGTACTTTTCTTGCACCCTTTTTTTCATCTGCACCTAAGATACCTGTACTTTCCAGCATTTTAAGCGCTCTGGAAGACGCATTGATCTCAACCGGAAGTGTCACCAGCTGAAACAGTACTGCCAGTGAGAACAAAACAATTCCCAGAGTTACCAGCGGATCAATGGAAAAGATCAGTCCTGCGATAAACAGCGGCCATGAAAGCTGGGAACCAATATTTGCGGCAGGTACAATGGCTGAACGGATATTCAGTGGTGCATAATTGATCGCATCCTGGATCGCATGGCCACATTCATGTGCTGCCACCCCCACAGCCGCCAGAGAATTTCTTCCATAAATATCTTCTGAAAGGGAAACCGTTTTCGTTCTCGGATCATAGTGATCCGTAAGACTTCCGCGGATCGGAACCACCTGTACGTCTGTGATCCCAGCCGCTCTCAGGATCCTCTGTGCAGCTTCCGCACCGGTGATACCTGAATGACTCCGGACCTTTTTATAGACTGCAAAGGTACTGCGCAGCTTCGCGGATGCCGCAAGAGAAAGAAGCATTCCGATCACGAGCAAAAGAATCGTAGGGTCCATTCCCCATCCGTAATAACCATATCCGTACATAACTCATCACTCCCTGGAATCTCTGAACATGTCTCCTGGTTTCAACTGATATCCCCGAAGGAACGCATCCGCTTCCATGCGTTTTTTGCCTTCCAGCTGCACTTCATGGAGCACGAGTACCTTCTGGCCGCATGCTACCTGGATTCCTCCTTTGTCAGCGGCTATCACAGTTCCCGGTGCTTCCTGTGCCTGTTTTTCCAGAACAGAGCTCTTCCAGACCTTCAATGTTTTTCCATTGATAAAGGTAAAAGCGCTTGGCCATGGATCAAGGCCTCTTACCAGACGCTCCAGTTCTTCCGCATTTTTGCTGAAATCCAGAAGCCCCATTTTTTTGGAGATCATGGCAGCATATGGTGTTGGACTCTCCTCCGGCTGTTTCTCGCGGGTTGCAGTTCCGTCAAAAATGGACGGTAAAGTCTGTACCAGAAGCTCTGCACCTGCCTGTGCGAGCTTATCAAACAAGCTTCCACCTGTCTCATCTTTGGCAAGCGGAACCACGATCCTGGAAATCATATCACCGGTATCCAGACCGGTTCCCATCTGCATAATGGTAACGCCGGATTCTTTTTCACCATCGATCACCGCCTGCTGGATCGGTGCAGCTCCACGATATTTAGGAAGCAGAGACGCATGGATATTGATACATCCGAATCTCGGCATATCCAGGATACTCTTTGGAATGATCTGCCCGAATGCCGCAACAATGATGATGTCCGGTGCAAGATTTTTCAGTTCTTCCACAAATTCAGGATCTCTTACCTTCACCGGCTGCAGTACCGGGATCCCGTGTTTCAGTGCTTCTTCTTTTACAGGAGTAGGCATCATAGTTTTGCCTCTGCCCTTCGGTTTGTCCGGCTGTGTGATCACAGCCTCCACTTCATATCCGTTCTCTGCCAGTGCTGCAAGAGGCGCCACCGCAAAGTCCGGAGTTCCCATATAAATAATCTTCATAGTATCCCGCCTTTAGTCTTCTTCATCATAAGTTACCTTGTGAAGTTCTCCCTCCACAAGTTCTGTATACATTTTTCCATCCAGATGGTCAATCTCATGACAGAACGCTCTTGCCAGAAGACCCTCTCCCTCGTAGATCTGTTCGTCCATATTTACATCAAGTGCTTTTACCTTCACATAGTTCGGACGTGTTACCTGTCCTGCCATTCCCGGAACGCTCAGGCATCCCTCGTCACCGGTCTGCTCGCCGCTTGTCTCAAGGATCTCCGGATTGATCAGCACGATCGGGCCCTCACCTACATCGATGACAACGATGCGTTTCAGGATTCCTACCTGTGGTGCAGCGAGGCCAACACCCATTGCATCATACATGGTATCCAGCATATCTGTGATCAGTTCCCCGATCCTCGGTGTCATTTTGTCTACTGTCCGGGATTTTTTTGTCAGTACAGAATCCCCCTGTACACGGATTGTTCTAAGTGCCATTTTTCTTCTCCTTTAATTCATATCAAATTGAATGTATATTTTCCGGAATCCGGAATTTATCTCTATATATTTCTCCAGCTTCTCTCTGACTGCTGTGAGAAAGCAGATATCCCTGTGCTTCAGACGGATCACCTGACGATAAACATCCTTTACCTTACCTACCGATGCAGCTGCAGGTCCGATCATGTGAAGCTCTTCCTTCGGACCTACCCTGCGGATGAAAACTTCTATATAATACATGGCATTTTTCAGAAGTTCTTCATCCTGGCAGGCGCCAAAAACAGTCATCATATGGGCTGCCGGCGGATAGTCCAGAAGCATCCGATACCCCATTTCTTCTTTATAAAATTTCTTATAATCCTGAATAGCCGCAGCCTGGATGCTGTAATGCTCCGGCTGATATGTCTGGATCACCGCCTGCCCCGGCCGATTCCCTCTGCCGGAACGTCCAACTGCCTGAGTCAGAAGCTGGAATGTACGCTCCCCGCAGTGATAATCATCCATATTCAGCGAAAGATCTGCTGCAATCACTCCTACCAGAGTCACATTCGGAAAATCATGTCCCTTGACGATCATCTGGGTCCCCACCAGAATATCTGCCTCATGCTTTGCAAAAGAAGCCAGGATCTTCTCATAGCTGTCCTTGGTCCTTGTGGTATCAAAATCCATTCGAAGTACCCTGGCTTTCGGGAATTCTTTTTCAATGACCTTCTCGATCTGCTGGGTTCCGGCCTTAAATCCACCAATGTGCGGTGAACCACAGGACGGACAGATTTCCGGTTTCACAGTCTCATAGCCGCAATAATGACAGATCAGACGATTGCCATTGTGTTCACTTAGAGATACATCACAGTGGGGACATTTCATAACGTGACCGCAGGCTCTGCAGGAAACAAAGCCCGCATATCCTCTCCGGTTCAGAAACAGCATGGCCTGTTCTCTTCTTTCAAGGACCTGCTCCAGATCCCTCTTCAGCTCCAGACTCAGTACCGAGCGGTTCCCCTTCTTTAATTCTTCCCGAAGATCCACGATTGATACCTGTGGAAGCGGCCTTTCCTCATAACGTGCGTTTAACTTTACCAGAAGATATTCTCCGTCACAGGCATGACTGTAGGCTTCCAATGACGGAGTGGCTGATCCCATGACCACACGGGCATGTTCCATCCGTGCCCTCTCAATGGCAGTCTCACGTGCATGGTACCTTGGCGTATTCTCACTTTTGTAGGTGGGTTCATGCTCTTCGTCGATAACGATCAGTCCCAGATCTGAAAACGGTGTGAACAGTGCGGATCGGGGTCCTACCATTACCTGGATCTCACCACGTTTTGCTCTTTTGAACTGATCATAGCGTTCTCCCTGGGAAAGTCTGGAGTTCAGAACCGAAACCTTATCTCCGAACATGGCATAAAAGCGCCTGACTGTCTGATAAGTAAGCGCGATCTCAGGGATCAGCACGATCGCCTGCTTTCCCTCCTCCAGTACCTTCTGGATCAGACGCATATAAACCTGGGTCTTTCCGCTTCCGGTCACTCCGAAAAGAAGTGCAGGTCTTGGGTCCGGCTCCTGCCATTCCCGAAAGATCTGCTCTGCCGCCAAAAGCTGTTCCTGGTTCAGACTCAGCTCCATGTTCTCCTTCACCAGGCCGAGCCCCTCGGGAATGCGATACATTTCCTGACTTTCAATAGTTATCAGACCTTTTTTTTCAAAAAAATCAAGAACGGAAATGCCGGCCCCAAGCTCTTTGGAGGCATAGGTATAATCCAGGCTCCCGGCCTCCAGGATTGCCCGAAGGAACCGCTCACGTGCTTTAAAGCGGCTGCCTTCCAGCTTGCCAAGAAGTGCCTGCCCCTCTTCCTTTTTCCCTGTAAAAAGGATCAGTCTTTTCTCTTTTGCACGGACCTTGTCTTTTACAGGCAGAACTGTTTTCAGTGCCTGGATCATGGTGGAGCCATAGGTCTCCTTCATCCAGGCCGCAAGTGCGATCAGCCGGGATTCTGTTGTCTCACTGTCTGTGGACACTCCCCGGATCTCCTTGAGCTTTGACGCATCATATTTTGCCGTTCCGGAGATCCCGGTCACATAGCCTTTCCGAAGGGTATTTCCCTTTCCGAAGGGCACTGTGACCACAACTCCGGGTTTTATTGCCTGCACCAGCTCCTCAGGTACACGATACTGAAAATCCCGGTCCAGCTTTTCATGAGAAATATCAATGATCACATCTGCATAGATCATCCATTTACGCTTTCTGATCTTCTTCCAGGATCTCCCGGATCAGTACACGCTCATCCATGGGATATTTCTTACCCTTGATCTCCTGATAATCCTCATGACCCTTTCCGGCAAGGACGATGATATCTCCCGGCTCACCGTGATGGATCGCGTAGGCGATCGCCTCTTTACGATCCGGGATCTCTACATATTTTCCATCTGTTTTTGCCATTCCGATCTTGATATCATTGATGATGGTCTGTGGATCCTCATCTCGCGGATTATCTGAAGTAATGATGGTCAGATCTGCCATCTTTCCTGAAACCTCACCCATCTCATAACGGCGCAGCTTGGAACGGTTTCCGCCACAGCCAAACAGGCATACCAGTCTGTGCGGATCATATTCCTTCAGTGTTCCGAGAAGGCTCTCCAGCGCCATGGCATTATGTGCGTAATCGATCATCAGTGTGAATTCGTCAGATACCTTGATCATCTCAATACGGCCTTTGACCCTGGCCACCTTCAGAGCTTTGATGATATTCTCCTCGGATACCTTAAAATGGCGGCAGATGGCAATGGCAGTCAGAGAATTGTAAATGCTGAACTTACCTGGAATATCGATCTCCACAGGAAAATCCATAAGTCCCTTAACATGATAGGAAATTCCCAGATAGCCCTTTCTTCCAACGAGTCTGGCGTCCTCTGCACGGAGATCTGCTTTTTCGGAAAATCCATAGGTTTCAAGTTTACAGGTGTGGCCTTCGATAATGCGGTCAAAGTGTTCATCGTCACGATTTACGATACCAACCTTACACTGTCTGAGAAGCATGGATTTGCAATGCAGATAATCATCAAAGTCCTTGTGCTCATTCGGTCCGATATGATCTGGTTCAATATTTGTGAAAATTCCAAAATCAAACACAAATCCCTGGGTCCTGTGAAGCATCAGTCCCTGTGAGGAAACCTCCATAACGACCGCATCGCAGCCTGCTTCTACCATATCGTGAAAATATTTCTGTACCATATAGGATTCCGGTGTCGTGTTGGCTGCCGGGATATGCTTCTCCCCGATAACAGCCTCGATGGTTCCGATCAGACCAACCTTATATCCGGCATTCTCAAGGATTGATTTCACCATATAGGTTGTAGTTGTTTTTCCTTTGGTTCCGGTGATACCGATGGTTTTGAGCTTTTCTGCCGGATGTCCGAACCATGCTGCTGAAATAAAGGCCATGGCGTAACGGGTATCCTCTACCTGGATCACTGTCACATCCTCCGGTGCCTCCACCGCTTCTTCCACGATGAGTGTCTTCGCACCCTTTGCCACAACATCAGGTATAAATTTATGTCCATCCACGACCGCACCTCTGATGCAGATAAAAAGGCTCCCTTCTTCTACTTTGCGGGAATCATATACAACAGAAGAAACCTCCTGCTCTGTACTTCCCTGAAGGCATTTGTATTCAAGATGTTCCAATAAGGATAAAAGATTCATTTTTCTCCTCCATCTTCCCTTTTTCCGGTCTGACGGGCAGCACACCGGAGGCGGGAAATATACTGTTCTTGTTTTCTGTACATACCATATAGAATAGCACACCTCCCCCCTGTTTTCAACGTTTCTTTGAGGTACGGCCGCCTTGTAAAATATCAGCTTGTTACTGTTCACTCCGTTCTCAGTAACATCAGCTTTTTCCATAAATATCCGCATATTTTTTCCGGAGCCAGATGCCGCCCAGCACAGTCACCAAAGCTGTCACTGCCAGAAGCGTCCACAGATCCGCCCTTGTATCATCCCCGGTCTTCGGATGTGTGGACGCAGTTCTTGCCATCTGTATCTGACCGGAAGCCGGACCCTGGTCATCTCCCTGCAAAGGCAGCCCTTCTTCCGGCGTAATACCCACCTCTCCTTTTACCATGACAGAAGCGGAGGCCTCCATCAATCGCTCTCCGGTTTCCTGGCTTGTGACCGTCACCTGGTTAAAAAGCTTCTGATCCGCTGTTTTTTCCGGGATCTTCACCACGGCCTGAAGAGAAACTGCCTCTCCCGGCGGAATCTGTTGGATCATTGCCTTTGTACGGCTGCTGTTGAGCGTTACACCTTCCTGCTCCAGAAACTGTGCATGGATCCCAGCCGCCTGAAAGCGCTCCGTTCCCACAACCGAATGAAGCGTTTTTTCACCGGTATTCACGATACATATCTGATAGGTCACAGTCTCACCCGGTGCAGCGGTTTCTTTGTCTGCAGTTTTCTTTACAGAAAGATCCGCCTTCAGTGCCTCCAGACCGTTTATAGTGGAAGCGTTCTTCCGGATCACCTCCTCCACTCTGTCCTTCACCCTGGCCTCTGCTTCCACCTGGTGCTCCAGATCTTTTTCCTGTTCATCCAGAAGCGGCGCCTGTACATAAAAGCTCCTTCGCTCTCCGGCTTTTAATTCTGCAAATTCCGCCACAGCCCCTTCTGTTAGAAGGCCTTCTGCATCTTCCCACAGCTGCCGGATCTTAGGGCAGGAAAGGCTGCTGGTCAGACGGATATCTGCAAGATCCAGCTTTCCGGTATTAGCTATCTCCACCTGATAACGGATGGTCTGCCCTGCTTTCATTTTTTCATTCTGTGCAATTACCGACAATTCCATATCAGCCTCAGCAGCCTCCACGTCCAGCATAGGCGAGATTCCCTCTGCGATCACCAGCTCTTCCCCGTTTTCTTCTGTCATGAGAAAGGTTCCCGCACCGGTACAGTCCTTCTGAAGCGGTTCCTCCTGAGTCACAGGATAACTGCTTTTCTCTGCCGGAAAACGGTATTCCTGCCGCAGAATCAGCGGGATACGGAAAAAGATCTCATCCTGCCCGTTCTGCTCCACGTTCAGCACGCTTTCCAGCTTTGTGATCTCTGTAGCTTCACCGCTCTGGCTCCTTACAGAAATCTGCTGTGCAGCCATATTTTTCGGGACAGAATCCGTTTCCGGAACAAAATACTCCGAAATATACGTGACCAGCGTCAGCTTTTGCGTCTCCTCAGACTCACCTTCCTCTTCATTCCCTACATTTTCCCCTCCGGGCGACGTTCCTTCCGGTGTGAGCGGACCCGTTTTCTCCTGCTCTTCATCCTCCGGCTGTACTGTTTCCCCGGATGCCAGCTGCTCCACGTGCTCATATGCTTCCTCCATTTCTATTCCGATTCCTTCCACAACCTTATCCACCGGCAATTCCTGTTCTGTCTTTTCTTCCTGCTGCAAGTCATCCTCCGGCAACTCCTGTTCTGACTCCTTTTCCTGCTGCAAATCATCCTCTGACAGCTCCTGCTCTGGCTCTTCTTCCTGCTGCAAGTCATCCTCCGGTAGCTCCTGTTCTATCTCTTCTTCCTGTTCCACCGATGGATCTTCAATCTTCTGAAGTTCATCGTCCCACTTCTCATTTTTCTCCTTATCCTCCGAAAACCTTCTCCCGGACAGCCATTCATTCAGGCCGCGAATCCGGATCCCAAGCTCCGCCTGTCCGGATTCTATGTCTTTCCAGAACACACTCTGATCGATAAACGGTGCCTGTCCCGGCAAAAAATCTGCTCCCAGAGTCAGCTCCGGTTCTATTGTTCCTCCCAGTATGGCTCCTGCCAGCACTGTCACAATTCCGGCTTTCTTCATCTGTTTCCATATTCTGTTTTTCATGTCTCTTCCTCATTTCTGCCTGATCTGGCATTTCTTATACACATGTTTTTTTACAGAAGCTTACTTTTTCACAGACAAAGGCATCCCTCCCCGGCAAATGGTGCATGATCAATATTTTTTTCGATAAAATAAAATGGATTTCTGCATCGAAACGATGCGTGAACAGATCCCGCAGAATGCAGGATCAAGACTTTTTCAATGTATCACATTTTCAGACCATGCGCAACCGGATATAAAAATTATAAAGTTTGTTTAAACTTTCTTTATAAATTTTCCATTTCTTTTAGATTAACGACATATTTTAAACATATTTTCTCTATATAATAGGTGTTGGATAGATGAAAAACCACTCTCTATCTCCCCCCTCAAAAAATAGTAGGAATCAAACCGTCTGACTGGATCAGGCGGTTTTTCCTGTCTCGGAAAACACTCGATTTTCTATTGCATTTCCCACATAGGTCTTTTATAATAAAATATAATACTCGTGCATCGTTTTCGATGTACTCGTTACTGAATACAGTAACTGATTTCATTCCAATTTTTAAGAGAAACGAGGTATTTCCTATGAGCGAAAAAACCGTAGTAGTTGCATTAGGCCACCGGGCACTTGGCACCACACTTCCAGAGCAGAAAACAGCCACAAAACTCGCAGCGAAGGTAATCGCAGATCTGGTAGAGGAGGGAACCCGCGTAGTGATCTCCCACAGCAACGGTCCGCAGGTAGGGATGATCCACACCGCAATGAATGAATTCGGTAAGGCACATCCTGATTATACATTTGCACCAATGTCCGTATGTTCCGCCATGAGCCAGGGTTATATCGGCTATGACCTTCAGAACGCCATCCGTGCTGAGCTTATCTCCAGAGGGATCTACAAACCGGTCAGCACAGTTCTGACACAGGTTGTCATCGATCCATACGATGAAGCATTTGCAGAGCCGGAGAAGATCATTGGACGTGTTCTTAACGCAGAAGAGGCCGAGGCTGAAGAAGAAAAAGGAAACTTTGTCACAAAGGTGGGCGAGGGCCAGTACAGACGTATCCTTGCAGCACCGAAGCCACAGAAGATCGTAGAGATTGAAACCGTAAAGGTCCTCTCTGCAGCAGAGCAGATCGTCATTGCCGCAGGCGGCGGCGGAATCCCGGTTCTTGAGCAGGGAACTCAGCTGAATGGTGCCAGCGCCATCATCGAGAAAGACCTGGCAGCAGGACTTCTTGCAGAAGAACTGAACGCTGACACTCTGATGATCCTTACAAGCGTCGAGAAAGTAAGCCTTGACCATAATACGGATCACGAATCTTATCTGGATACTATTTCCACAGAAGATGCCAAGAAATATATTGCCGGCAAACAGTTTGCGGCAGGCTCCATGCTTCCTAAGATCGAAGCAGGTGTTTCCTTCGTGGAGAAGGGAACCGGACGCCGTGCCATCATCACAGACATGGCCCATGCAAAAGACGGCTACCGTGAGAAGACCGGAACTATCATTAAATAATCATTTTACGGACTCGGAATACAAAGTGAACTATAAAGCTTCACTTTACATAAAAATATCCCGCAGACGGCTGCTGGTCTTACCGGCAGCTCTGCGGGATATTTTTATACTGTCTGGCTGTCCGATCACTGTTCCACAGTTGATCGGACAACCAGCATTTACATAGATTTTCGCTCAGCGATCTCAGCCATCTTCGCCTCATTCAGGCGGGTATCTCCATGGACACGGCTGTAGGAAAGATATCCGTTCATACGGTCGATCTTGGTCAGGTTTCTGGAACCGCAGACAGGGCATACATCCATCTCCAGTTCCTCATGACCACAATCGTCACAGTATGCAAGAGAAAGGTTCACTCCTTCATAATATCCCAGATCCATGGCTCTGCGGATCAGTGTACGGATAGCTTCCTTATTGTAGCCGATCGGATAACGTACATACTGAATCTTACCGCCATTGCAGAGCTCCCAGAAACGTCCCTCCAGATCCTGTTTCTCGATCGGAGTCACATCCTCTGTTACATGGCAGTGGAAGCTGTTGCTCACATATGGTCTGTCAGAAACGCCCTCAATGATTCCATACATCTTACGGAACTGCTCTACCTGCAGGCCACAAAGACTCTCTGCCGGTGTTCCGTAGATCGCATAAAGATAGCCATCTTCCTTCTTGTACTGATTTACCTTGTCATTGATATATTTCAGGACCTCCAGAGCAAACGCCCCATCCTCGGCAATGGATTTGCCATTGTAAAGTTCCTGAAGCTCATTTAACGCTGTGATACCGAAGGAAGCTGTCATAGGCTTCAGGATCTTGCCAATCTTTTCATTCGGTTTCAGATGTCCGCCGTAGAAACCGCCTTCACAGTATGCAAGCGGGTTGGTGGATGCACGCATCTGTCCCAGATATTCGTAAGTGCGGATATGCAGGTTACGGATCATTTCCAGATAGAAATCCAGAACCTCATAAAAATCTCTGCTCTCCGCTCTGGCCTTTGCAAGGATCATCGGAAGATGAAGGCTTACCGCACCAATGTTAAAACGTCCCACAAAAACAGGCGTATCATTCTCATCCGCCGGCTCCATACCGCCACGCTCATACCACGGACTTAAGAAAGCACGGCATCCCATCGGGCTGATGACCTTCTTGTATTTCCTGTACATACTGGAAATATAGCCTGCGCCGGACATAGACAGCCAGTCCGGATACATGGTTTTGGAGGAACACTCCACACCAGCCTCAAAAATATCCTCACAGCACTTTCCGGGACCATGGATCTCTTTGTCATAAAGGAATACGATCTTCGGGAAAAGTACCGGTTTCTTGTGTCCGGCCTTACCCTGTCCTCCCTGATGGACCTCAAGAAGGGAAATCGTACACATCTTCTCAAACTGCTCGGTTCCGAGACCAAGTGTCACCGTAACAAACGGATAATCACCTCTGGAAGAACCGACGGTATTCAGCTTGTACTCAATTCCCTGCCAGCCCTGGTCATAATCCCTGCGGACCTTATCAAGAGCATACTCAATAGCTCTCTCTTCACGGCCACTCCAGCTCTCATCCGAGTATTTCATAAATTCGGAAATATATTTATCATAGCTCTTCTTTGCATACGGTGCCAGGATCTTATCAACCTCCGGCACTGTAAAGCCACCATACTGCTGTGCTGCTGTACTGAGAATGATATCCCCCATAACATCAAAGGCTGTATCCAGAGTCTTCGGCTCGTTATACCAGACATTGCCCATCTCAAAACCGCCACTTAAAACAGCTGCCACATCGAACAGACAGCAATTCATGGTATCCAGGCGTGCAGACTGGTCATGAATATAAATGTAGCCGTCCTTACATGCCTGAAGCTCATTACGGTTCATAAAAAACTTCCGATAGAGTTCCTTGTTCAGCTCATTAAAGATCAGGCTTCGTTTCGTGGCAACAAGGGCGCTGTCTGTATTGGCATTACTTTTATCACCGATATAACGGATCGCCTGACTCTTGGTATAGACATCATCCATCATATGGATAAAATCCAGCTTGTAATTCCGATAATCACGGTAGCTCTTGGCAACTGCCGGATTCACACGCTCCAGAGCCCCCTCCACGATGTTGTGCATCTCCTGGATCTCGATCTCATTCTTTCCAAGGGAATCCGCATGCTCCTGGGCAAAACGGCAGATAAAATCCTTCTCCTCGTCTGAAAAAGTATAAAGAATACGCTCTGCGGATTTGTTCACGGCAGCCACGATCTTCTGCGGATTAAACTCCTCTCTTGTCCCGTCTTTCTTGATCACATATAACATTGCTCATCCCTCCCTGTGCTATATATAAGTCGCTACGCAAAATACTATATATAGTACCTATATCCTCTATATATTGTTTTTCATCTATATGTTGTGCTAGGCATGAGTATAACACAGCTGAAGAGAAAAGAAAAGGGATATTTCTGTATACACGAAAATACAGACTCTTAGCACTGCCTGATCTCACTGCAGAAATATTCTCACAAATTCGTTCCGATCCAGTCTGCAAGAAAATCCCATAATTTCGGAAGCAGAATGGCCAGTGTCACTATAAACCATATGATCCAGCCTGCCCCACTGCTTTTCTGATCTTTTTTTTGCTGTTTTTTTCCCTGATCTAAAACTTCTGCACGATTTCTGCCCACCGTTGTTTTATTCCTGGTATTAACCGCCGCTGCAGTCTTACGTCCGGCTGCTGCACCTGTATTCCGGCTTCCGGTTAGATTCCGATTCAAATCGGTATTGCGGCTTGCATTTGTATTCCGGTTTATGTTTGTATTCCGGTTTGCGTTCGTATTCCGGTTTGCGTTCGTATTCCGGTTTGCGTTCGTATTCCGGTTTGCGTTCGTATTCCGGTTTACGTTCGTATTCCGGTTTACGTTCGTATTCCGGTTTACGTTTCCGTTACGTTGTGTTGTTTGATCAGCATCCTGTCCATACTGCCGCATCATATCCCGCACTTTGGCGGAAGCATGTTTATAATGTATCTCCCGGGGCTCATTCAGATGATATAACACCTCATCATTTCTGTAAGGCATCCCACATAATGAACACCTGCCATTTACAACCTTACCCCCACAAACCTGACACCTTTGACCTGCCATAAACTCCCTCCATTCTATCCGTCAAAACGGATATTTATATTTCCGTCGTAAACATAAGCATTCTCTTTTTCAGTATATCACACCAGGCATTTAATACCCAGTATTTTTCTACGATACCCCCAAAAGACTTCCCCTCTCATTATATTGCCACTCCACCCATTTTCTGCTATAATACCCCACAGAGCAATAAGCCTAAAAATCATCAGGAGGAGCCGATAATGAATACAATCACAATCCCCGCAACCTATCATGCAGACCTGAACCTCCATGACACACAGATTGCGATCAAAACAGTAAAAGATTTCTTCCAGCAGACACTCTCCCAGAAGCTGAACCTTCTTCGAGTATCCGCTCCAACATTTGTAGCACCGGAATCCGGCCTTAACGACAACCTTAATGGTGTAGAGCGCCCGGTAAGCTTTGATATCAAGGCTATCGAAGGAAGCAACGCCGAGATCGTACACTCCCTTGCCAAATGGAAACGCTTCGCACTGAAAAAATACGGATTTTCTCACGGAGAAGGTCTTTACACAGATATGGTAGCCATCCGCCGGGATGAAGATCTGGACAATATCCACTCTGTTTACGTAGACCAGTGGGACTGGGAAAAGATCATCTCCAAAGAAGAACGTTCCATGGAGACTCTCAAGGAAACCGTACGCACCATTTACAGTGTCCTTCGTAAAACTGAGAAATACATGGCTGTACAGTATGACTACATCGAGGAGATCCTTCCAAAGGATATCTTCTTTATCACAACTCAGGAGCTTCTTGACATGTATCCGGACTGCACACCGAAGGAACGTGAATATCGGATCACCCGCGAAAAGGGCGCTGTCTTCCTTATGAAAGTCGGCAAAACCCTCACCAACGGCGAGCGCCACGACGGACGTGCCCCGGACTATGATGACTGGGAACTGAACGGTGATATCCTCGTATACTATCCGGTACTTGACATTGCCCTTGAGCTTTCCTCAATGGGAATCCGTGTTGACGAGGACGCACTTGACCGCCAGCTTACCGAAGCAGGCTGTGATGACCGAAGAGAGCTTCCATTCCAGAAAGCAATCCTGAACAAAGAGCTTCCGTACACCATCGGCGGTGGTATCGGACAGTCCAGGATCTGTATGTTCTTCCTTCGTAAAGCACACATCGGAGAAGTACATGTCTCTCTCTGGCCGAAGGAGATCACAGATGCTGCAGAGACACACGGACTTCAGCTTCTCTAAAAACAGCTTACAGATTTATTTATAATTTTTGCGGAAATGAGGTAATAACGTGAACATTCTGTTTTTTCTGATTCCCAAAAGCGAAGTAGCCTACATCTTTGAGGATGAAACGCTTCGCCAGACCCTCGAAAAAATGGAGCACCGCAAGTACTCCTGCATTCCTATCCTCACCATGGACGGCAAATATCTCGGCACCATCTCAGAGGGCGATCTCCTCTGGGGCATGCGCCGTGCAGATATTCACGACATCAAGGAAACAGAGGGAATCCCGATCATGGCGATCCCACGCCGCGCCACCTACAAACCGGTCCATGCAGATTCCAATATGGAAGATCTCCTGGATCGCGCCATTAATCAGAACTTCGTGCCGGTGGTAGATGACCAGGGCTCCTTCATCGGGATCATAACCAGAAAATCTATCATCAAATACTGTTACAACGAAATAAAAGCCGCACAGAAAACTGCCGGTGAAGAAATCCACTGAGCAGCGGAAAGAAAAAGGATGGCTTCCGTTCCTGCACAGGTAGGAATCGGAAGCCATCCTTTTTTGATCCGGCAGTTGTATTCCGGATTTTTATTTTATTTTTTCGCGGATCATACTCAGTGCATCTTCATCTGCCACAACCGTGAGATCCGGGTGAAGCTGCAGGATAGATGCCGGAACCTTCGGTGTGATCGGTCCGTACAGGGAATTATACAGGGCTTCTGCCTTGGATGTTCCCGTTGCCACAAGAAGGATCTTTTTTGCAGCCATGATATTCCCGATTCCCATAGTGTAGGCCTGTTTCGGGACCTCATCCATGCTTTCAAAAAACCTTGAATTGGCTCTGATGGTACTTTCTGTCAGATCCACACAATGGGTTTCTTTTTCAAAGGCATCTCCTGGTTCATTGAAGCCGATGTGTCCGTTCCCGCCGATACCAAGCAGCTGCATATCCACACCTCCGGTTTGCCGGATGATTTCGTTATACTGTGCACATGCCTTATCGCTGTCCTCTTCCAGTCCGTCAGGCACAAAGGTACGTGCTTTGTCAATATTTACATGGTTAAAGAGATTCTGATCCATAAAATAGCGATAGCTCTGGTCATTGTCGCCGGAAAGTCCCTTGTACTCATCCAAATTCACGCTTGTCACCCTGGAAAAATCCAGATCTCCTTTTTTGTACCATTCTAACAGCTGTGTATACATGCCCACCGGTGTGGAGCCGGTGGCAAGCCCGAGAACTGCATCCGGTTTCATGATAATTTGTGCAGACATGATATTAGCTGCTTTTCTGCTTACATCCTGATAATCCTTCCCTGTATAAATAATCATAGTTTTTTCCTCAGCTCTTATTCTGCGATCAGTTTATCCAGAAGATCCTTGGCCATGCGGATATCTTTTTTCTGTTCCTCACCGGAGATCTCACGCTCAATGGTAATATCTCCCTGATAACCGATCTCTTTCAGCTTTGCAATAAATGCAGGATAATTTACTTTACCCTGGCCAAGGGGAACCTCGTCACCCAGATGATGTCCGTCTGTGGGATATTTTCCGTCTTTTCCGTGAATTCCCATGACATACTCGCCGAAAACCTCCAGAGCATCTACCGGATTTGCCTTTCCGTACATGATCAGATTTGCAGGATCGAGGTTGATTCCCACATTTCCTTTTCCGACAGCTTTCTCAATATCCTGGATCGCACGCTTTAATGTTACAGGAGTCTCTTGTCCTGTTTCGAACAGGAAGTTCTGACCGTTTTCCTTGCATTTTTCCACAATAGCCTTACATGCAACCAATACTTCCTCGTATTTCGGGTCGTATGGATTTTCCGGCATATAGCCAACGTGTGTTGCCAGGTCTGTCACATGGATCTTTTTCGCAAAGTCAGAACCTTCCATAAGCATCTTCAGTCTCTCAACTCTGTAATCAGACGGGATCAGGCCAAGTGTCAGCTGTCCTTCATAGAAATCCCATACTCTGCGACCTTCCCATCCGCACCAGAATGCGGTTGCGTGGATCCCGTATTTCTCCAGACCTTTATTAATGGCCTCTGCCATAGCATCATCCTGAAGTGTCGGACGATCCCAGCATACCAGCTGGCAGCTGTCCACACCCATTTCCTTCAGCTCAGCAAATTTTGCATCAATATCTGTATTGCTTGTAAATTCGATCAAAACTCCAACTTTCATAGGTTCTGTTCTCCTTCCAGTATTATCTCATATTATACTACTTATACCACCAAGATCAGCCTTTTACCGCGCCGGCAGTAATACCACCTACAATATGCTTCTGCATCACAACAAAGAAGATAAGACTCGGTATCATGGACATTACGATTCCGGGAAGTGCATGCTCCCAGTCTGCTGTCTGTGCGGAAAACTGCATGTACAGTGCATTCTGGATATTCATTGCCACTGTGTTTCCGCCAACGATCAGCTGGTTGGTGATGATATCATTCCATGTTGCCAGTGCATCCAAAACAACGACCGTCGTGAGGATCGGTTTCAGAAGCGGAAGTACTATGCTGAAATAGGTGCGGATCTTACCTGCGCCGTCAATACATGCACACTCTTCCAGATCGATAGGAACATTTTTTACAAATCCATGGATCATGTATACTGCCAGAGGCATACATAAGCCCACACTTACCAGAATATATCCGGTTCTTGTTCCAGTCAGTTTCACGTTGGAAACCAGTCTTGTCAAGGTGATCATGTAAGACTGGAACGGAACCATCATCGGCATGATGATCAGAACAAAGCATATTTTGCTAAGTCTGCTTTTTGTTCTTGCGAGCTTATAGGCTGCCATCGGCGCCATAAGCACTACCAGGATGACAGTGCAGAATGTATAAAGCAATGTATTAAAGATCAGAGACGGGAAACCGAATTTCGTCCAGGTCTCAACATACATCTTCAGGCTCCAGGACTTAGGCAGAGCCAGGAAGTCCTGCAGCATATCATTGTAGGGTTTAAATGAGTTTATAAAGATCAATACCAGCGGCATCAGCCAGAAGATCGCACATACAAAAATAATGATCGTCAGTGCATTCACCTGCCGCAGGTTCTTTGGTTTCTTCTTCATTATGCCTCAACCTCCTTACTCTTGGTAATCTTCATCTGAATTGCAGTGATGATCAGAACAAATACTACAAATACAAGAGATTTGGCAGTAGCAAGACCATATTTGCTATTAACAAAAGCTTCCTTATAAATATTATACGCAACGGAAACAGTTGAATTCGCAGGTCCGCCCTTTGTAAATACCATGATAATATCGAATAATTTAAATGCAAATGTCATTGATGTCAGCATACAGATCGAGATCGCAGGCATGATCATCGGAATTGTGATCTTGCGGAATACCTGGAAAGAGGTTGCTCCGTCGATCCTTGCCGCTTCCAGAAGCTCTACCGGAACTGCAATGATTCCTGCGATATAATTGACCATGTAAAAGCCAAGATTCTGCCATACTGCCATGACAACAACTACATAAAAAGCAAGCTTCGGTGTTCCAAGCCAGCTCCAGTTAAAAAATTCCCATCCTGTAACACTGTAAAGAGCCTCAAAACCAGGTCCCAGGATAAATTTCCAGATCAGACTGATCGCTGTCAGACTGATGATATAAGGAATATAATAAAAGGCACGGCCAAGACTGTTCACTTTGTTCTCACGTGCCATTACGATAGCAACTGTAAGCGAAACGATGTTTACGATAACAACATAAAATACTGCAAATTTAAGAGTAAATCTGACACCTTTCCAGAAAAGCGGGTCAGCAGTAAAGATCTTTACATAGTTGGCAAGTCCTACAAATTCCATGTTCTTGCCGATTCCATTCCAGTTAAATACCGAGTAATACAGATTCATCACAAATGGAATATCTGTGGCAAACAGTACAAAAGCGACGGTGGGAAAGACAAACAATGCAAAAATTGCCAGATCCTTCGTTTTTTTGTTTTTCAATCCTATCCCCTCCAGAAATTCATTTTTTCTTTGGTTTATATCGGGGAAACAGGCAAAGCTGCTGCCTGTCTCCCTCTTTTGTCAGTTACATTCCGTCAGCCCAAAATCAACAAATCTGTTTCTCTTCGGCTCCTGGAGTTCCTTGTTACTCTGCAGATGTCCAGAAATCCTGGAAGAGCTGTGTTACTTCATCTGCGCTCATGTCCCCAAGCATGTAGGACTGGAGATACGGACCACACTCATCTGTGTAGCTGCCAGGAGCAATTGTATGGATCCAGCCGTTTGTCTTTCCAGCATCGATATAGGTCTTGGCATCATTTGCAAGAGCGCCGGTCACTTCCATATCAGACTTTGCACCAGGAACAGCTCCTACACCTTCTGCCATCCATTTCTGGCCTTCTTCGGATGTAAGGATAAACTCACAATACTCTTTTGCAAGATCCAGATTCTTGGAATCTTTATTTACAATATAAGTCCAGTTACAGGAGGATAATACAGTTGCATCATCTTCACCGGCGCCTACCGGGAATGGAAGAAATGCAAGATTTGCATCCGGATTAAAGGAATCCAGTGTAGACTGGCACCAGTCACCCATATGAATCATAGCAGCTTCGCCGTTTGCAAGCATATTCTCTGATGTCTCCCAGTCAACCTCAAGTGGCTTGTCCGGACCATACTCTACAGCAAGATCAAGAAACTTGTAAAGATTCTCCCAGTTAGGCATATCTGCAAATGCTGTCTCACCGGATTTGATCGCATCTACTGTCTCGGCAGCTGTTTTGTCTTTGTCGATCATGAAATGTGTTGCAACCTGTCCTAATACCCATGTTTCCTTTGCAGCAAGTGCAAACGGAGTGATGCCTGCATCCTTCAGCTTCTTGCATGCCTCTTCCAGCTCATCCATGTTTGTCGGAAGCTTATCGATACCAGCTTTCTCAAAGCAGTCCTTGTTGTAGATCAGGCCCATGTTCTCATAGGTCCATGGAAGAGATTTTACATTTCCCTCATCATCTTTTCCAAGGTCTACAGCGTCCTCATTGAATTTGTCCAGAACCTCTGTATCATTGCTCCAGTCGTAAGCGTAATCATAGTACATTTTCGCTTTTGTTCCGGCCTCAGCATCAAATACGTCCGGTGTATCACCGGAGTTTACTCTTGACTGAAGCAGTGTGTCGTAATCGTTGGCCGCATGCTGTACATCAACAGTCACACCCGGATGTGATTCCTCGAAGGCTTTTACCATCTCGTCATATTCATCCAGACCATAAGCATGTGCATCAAATACATTCAGTGTTACATTTTCCTCAGCATGTGCAGTTACCCCTCCTGCAACTACCATTGATGAGATCATTGCTGCTGATAACAGAATAGAAATCACTCTTTTTTTCATTTGCATATCCTCCTTTTGAATAGCTTTTTTATTTTTTCTCACTGTCTTTCAGTGAAAATTTCATTATTTGTTTTCGTGTGCGTTTACATACTCTTTTGCCGCATTCCACTCTTTAATCCCAAGCTGTACGGATCTTGCTCCTTCGATCAGAGGTGCAACCTCTACAGGTTTATCTTCTCTGACGCATTCCTGGAAATATTTGATCTCTGTATAATATGGTCCCAGATTGGAAACATTGATCCCTGCCACATCACTTTCGCCTTCATATTCAGCTTTAAGTTCCGGCGTCTCCACAGTTCCGTCTTTCTTATATACTGTCAGGCTCGGTGACTGGGCACCGTTAAATTCTATCGTAGCATCCTCAAAATGTGCACGGAACGCTGCATGGAACTTCATTGCCGGCGACTCATCCCAAATACCCTCTGCTGTAGCAAAAACATCTCCGAATTCATACTCCGTGATGATATGATTGATCATGCCACTTTCAAATCTGCTGGCTTTTACCTGGAAGCTGTCCGGCTCCCCCAGCATATAACGCAGGAAATCAAGATCATGCACGTGAAGGTCCAGCACAACGGAACCACTCTTTTCTTCCTTATGGAACCAGTCCTCAAATCCCCATTTCACATCTCCGCTGATACGTTCCATAGTAATGGATTTCAACTTTCCAAATTTTTCTGTGTCGTAAGCTTCCTTCAGATATTTATATTCCTCAAAGGAACGTACTACCTGGCCTACCATAACCTTCTTTCCGGATCTTTTTTCTGCTTCAAGAAGCATCTGGCAATCCTCTTCAGTCAGACATACCGGTTTTTCAACCAATACATTCATTCCCTTTTCCAGCGCCTTCACTGCATGTTCTGCATGCAGATAGCTTGGAAGACAGATATGTACAATATCCAGCTGTTCCTTTTCAAGCAGTTCCATTCCATATTCATACGTGGCAGCTTCCGGAAAATATGATGCCGCCTTGTCCAGAAATTCTTTTCTGCAGTCAGACAGGGCAACTACCTCAACATCATCCTCTTTTTCTGATAAGACTTTCAGGGATAAGTAATGAGTCGTTCCCATTCCGCCGCATCCAATCACGCCTATTCTCATCTCTCTACCTCTCTTTATTTGTCCAGTGGCCTAACTAATATTCCAAAAAATAAAAGCTTTCTGCAGAAACATCTGTGTTTCTTGCCATAAGCTCTCTTTTTTGCTGCTCTTAGCTTGGATTTAGAATAGCACCCTTTGCCGTATCTGTCAACATTCTTTCCTGCTTTTTCGCCATTTAATGTGCATTTCTTGTATAATTAACAATATTTCTTGGTTTATTTATGCATTTTTCACATATAAAGTCAATTACTCCTTTCGCCGTACTATTTATTCCAGTTCTTCTGCAAATCCTCGATGAAAATATCTGTGTTATATTGTATTTTCTTTGTAATTGTCAGTTTCTTTTGTCTTTCCTTTCATGATAATCACTATTTTCTTTGTACAGCCACATGTTGATTATTTTCTGCATCTATGATAGGATATATTTAGTACGGAGACTTTACCATTTTTTCGGTACCGTTTATTTTTAAAGGATTGGAGATGAAAAGAAACTATGAAACTTGTCAATCAGCAGGTTATTAAGAACACGAATATGAAACGGCTCTATACTTCCATCTATTCCAGTCCCGGAATATCCAGAGCACACCTTGCCAAACAGACGAAGCTCAGCAAGACAACCGTATCTACTCTTGTAGACGAACTGATCGAAAGGGAATTCATCGTGGACAGCGGTATCGGAGAATCCGACAGCATCGGACGTAAGCCGAACTGTCTTCAGGTACGGATGAACAGCTACTACATCGTTGTCATGAACTGGCATGAGAATACTGTAGAGGCTTATCTGGTAGACATTGCCGGCACTTCCGTCTTTCACGAAGCACGAAAGCTTTCCGAAGATGAAAATCACGTTGCATGCTCCTGCTCCTGTTTCCGGGAATCCATTCTGGAACACTGTGCTCCTGATCGTATCCTTGGCATCTGTGTAGTAATGTCTGCCATGATCGATGCCTCCAGCAATGAAGTATATTCCACGACCCTGAATCTGCCTTCCATGGAAAGCACTCAGATCATTAAATCTCTGAAAACTGCATTCCCGGGATACCCGGTAGATCTTCTCAATGATACTGCCTGCTATTCCTATGCAGAAAAGGTCTATGGCAATATAAAAGAGAAAAATTTTGCCTTTCTCAATTTCGGCCGCGGCATCGGTGCCACCCTTTTCACAGAAGGGAGTATGCTCGGAACTGCCAGCGGTTCCTTTACCCAGTTCGGCCATTATTCCATTGATCCTCACGGTCCGGAATGTATCTGCGGAAATCACGGATGTCTGGAAGTTATGATCTCGGAGCAGGCTCTGAAAAACAGGATCCCGGAATTCGGACAGATTCCATCCTTAAGCGCACTTTCAGAAATCACCTTCTCAGATCTGGGAAAGGCTGCCACCTTCCGCGATCCAACCGCTCTTGCTATGGTAAAGGAGATGGCATGGGAGCTGTCCATCGCCCTGAGTAATCTGATCAGTACCGTAAATCCATCTCTGATCGTTCTTGGCGGAAAGATTCCGGATCTTGGCGAATATTTTCTCAATGAAGTACGGGAAGACCTGAAAAAAACCGGGTTCCGCAGGATGGTAGATAACGTGACTGTCCGTTACTCCCAGCTCCAGAGTGATTCGTTCCTGAACGGAGCCATGAAATACTTTTTTGATATCCACTATTCTTTTACAAATCAGGATCCGACGAATTTTTTTATCGGATGATATAAGGAGGAAGCCATGAAAAAACTGAAAGCTGCTATTGTAGGCTGCGGCCGTATTTCCGTCTCTTATGCGGATGCATTCCATCGTCTCAGCGATGAAGTAGAATTAGTATATGCCGTTGACAAAGATCCAGCTTTTGCCAAAGCCTTTGCAGAGGAATTTAACTGTTCCTGGACTACGGACTTTGATGAGATCCTGGATAAGGATATTGATGTGGTACATCTCTGTCTGCCGCATTTCCTGCACCCGGTCATGGCCATCAAAGCCATGAAAGCCGGCATTAACGTCCTTACCGAAAAGCCCATTGCCACCTGTCTTCAGGATGCAGACCGAATGATCCGTACCGCCGAAGAAACTCATGTAAAGCTGGGCGTTATCTTCCAGACACGTTACACAAAAAGTGTGGAAAAGCTCCGCGAAATGATCCAGCGGGGTGATTTCGGAAAAATCCTTACCGCCCGTTCCTATCTGACCTGGAACCGTCCGCTCGACTATTACAGTGGAAGTGACTGGAAGGGAACATGGGACAAAGAGGGCGGCGGTGTTCTCATCGACCAGGCGATCCACAGCATTGATCGTGTTCGATATATGCTGGATTCCGATGTGGAATGGATCGACGGAAGTGTCCATAATTATGTCCACCATTTTGTAAAGGTAGAGGATGCCGCAGACGCTGCTATCATGTTCAAAAACGGCTGTCTTTATAATCTATATGCATGCAACATTTACGGAGCCGATTCCCCGATCAATATTGAACTGATCGGAGAAAAAGGACGCCTGGGTCTTAAGCAGGACATGGGCTATTACGAGCTGGACGGCACCTATGCCGAGATCCGAAACACTTATGAGACCACAAATGTGGGCCCTGATTACTGGGGAAGCAGCCATCACCTGCAGATCCGTGACTTCTATCGTTCCGTCCGTGAGGATCTTCCCGTTGCCATCGATGGACTGGAAGGCAGAAAAACCCTGGAAATGGTAAAAGGAATCTACCTTTCCTCTGCCAGAAGAGAACGCATCTCTCTCCCCTTTGAGGATGTAACCTACAGTGATCTGAACCAGCCGGTGAAATAACTACGTCACTATTCTGTAACTATAAAAAACGGATGCTTTATCTCCTGCAGCATTTCCACAGGGGGATAAAGCATCCGTTTTTAATATTCTTATATTTATAATGTCTTTATAATGTCTTTGAAAGAAACTCACGAAGTCTCTTATTCTTTGGATTTGCAAAGAATTCCTTAGGAGAATTTTCCTCCTGGATCTTTCCTTCATCAATGAAGAGGACTCTGGTTGCCACCTCGCGGGCAAAGCCCATCTCATGAGTTACCACAACCATGGTCATGCCGGATCTTGCAAGCTCCTGCATCAGTTCCAGGACCTCTCCTACCATCTCCGGATCAAGAGCAGATGTAGGCTCATCAAACAGCATCACGTCCGGGTTCATGGCAAGAGATCTTGCAATGGCGATACGCTGCTTCTGACCGCCGGAAAGCATGTCCGGATAGGAATCTGCCTTATCCGGAAGACCTACTCGCTCCAGAAGCTCCAGTGCCGTTTTTTCAGCCTCTTCCTTACTCATAAGCTTCAGTGTCACCGGTGCGAGCATGATGTTCTCTTTTACTGTCTTATGAGGAAACAGATTGAACTGCTGGAATACCATTCCGATCTTCTGGCGATGACGGTTGATATCCACCTTTGGATCTGTGATGTCGGTTCCCTCAAAGAGGATTTTTCCCCCGGTTGGCTCCTCAAGGAGATTCAGAGAACGGAGAAATGTGGATTTACCACATCCGGATGGTCCGATGATGGCTACTACTTCACCTCTGCGGATCTGTGTGGTGATCCCGTTGAGAACCTGATTGCCGCCATAGGCCTTTTCAAGTCCCTGTACATCCAGAAGCACTTCATTACTTACGCTCATTGGTTCTCAGCCTCCTTTCAAGTCTTCCTACCAGATAGGTAAGGAAACAAACGATCACAAGATAGATCGCAGCTACTGCCAGCAGCGGGAACAATGCACTGTAGGTCTGGCTTCGGATAATATCGCCGCCACGGGTCAGATCCATAAGTCCGATATAACCACTGATGGAAGTCTCCTTCAAAAGTACGATCAGCTCGTTTCCCAGAGCAGGCAGGATGTTCTTGACCGCCTGTGGAAGAATGATCTTGGTCATAGTCTGTGTATAGTTAAGGCCCAAGCTCCGTCCTGCCTCAAACTGTCCCTGGTCAATAGACATGATACCGGAGCGGACGATCTCAGCCACGTATGCAGCAGAGTTCATACCAAAGGCAATAATGGCAACGACCATCTTACCTGGATCTACGGTTGCAAAAATAACATAATATACGATCAGCAGCTGTACCATCGTTGGTGTACCGCGGATCACGGTCAGATAAACACGACAGATCACATTAAGGATCTTAAGCTTACCTGTCTTATCATGTGTGGAACGGACAATAGCAATGACAAATCCCAGAAAAATACCAAGAAGTACGGCAAAAAATGTAATGATAATGGTATTTTTCAGACCGGATAAAATGAACTGCCAGCGATTGTCGTCCAGAAAGTTAAACTGAAACTGTTCAATAAGACTCAAAATTTCCACCCTTTCCAAAACTACAGGTTCCGAAATCCGGAAAACATACCCGGATATCCGGAACCTGATCATTCGCTACTGAACCCTGCAACGGATATCGGTTTCTCAGCTTATCCGTTCAGAATCCTCTGATTTCTCTGTACAAAATTATTTCTTTACGATAACAACCTGCTCTGCAGTTGTGTACGGATCAGTGAAATCAACGCTCTTTTTACGATCCTCTGTTACTGTCATTCCTGCAGCACCGAAATCAGCTTTTCCGGATTTAACAGCATTTACGATCGCATCAAACTCCATATCCTCAATCTTCAGCTCATATCCAAGCTTGTCGCAGACAGCCTGAGCAATATCAGCATCGATACCTACGATCTTATCTCCGTCATAGTATTCGTATGGCTGGAAGGTTGCGTTTGTTGCCATGGTAAGAGTTCCTTTGGAGTGATCTGCATCCTTAGGAGTCTCATATGGTGTCTTACCTGCATCATCACCGATATAGTTATCTCTGATGGAATCCAGAGTTCCGTCATCCTTCAGCTCCTTCAGAGCCTCGTTAAACTCTTTGGTAAGGTCTGCATTATCTTTGGAAAGACAGATCGCATACTCCTCTTTGTCAAAAACGCCCTCAACGATCTCAAGATCATCATTTTTCTCAACAAATTTCTTAGCAGGCTCGCTGTCGATCACTACACAGTCAACCTTGCCCTGTTTCAGAGCCATAACAGCATCGTTACCTTTGTTGTATCTCTCTACTGTTGCGTCTTTAACCTCTGTAGCGTCTGCATCACCGGTTGTTCCAAGCTGAACACCGATCTTCTTACCCTCCAGATCATCTGCGCTCTTGATCTCATCTGCTGCAAAAACAGCGGATGTCATAGAAACTGTCATAGCTGCTGCAAGTGCAAGTGCCATAAATTTTCTCTTCATTTTTTCTTCCTCCTGAATTCTATGTACTTTACGTTAACTGTCTCTCTGCTTGTAACAGCACAATCCGTAATGTACAGCATAATTATACATCTCCATGCATATTACTTTGTTTTATGATACCATGTTTCTGACAAAATGCAAGCACATAAAATCCATAAATACGAAAATCCACTTCTAATTTACCGGAATTTCACAGGGAAAATTCACTTTTCGATAACAATTGTCCAGTATACTATACTATTAAAGGCAACAAATGGAAAAAACCTGCGTGTTTTTTCCATGGGGTCTTGTGTTCCAACAGAAAAAACAAGTATAATATTCAGAAACAAGAGGAGGTTACTATTATGAAATTCACGAAAATGCACGGCATTGGAAACGATTATGTATATGTAAACTGTTTTGAGGAGACTGTTAAGGATCCGGCCGCAGTGGCAAAATTTGTCAGCGACCGTCATTTTGGCATTGGTTCCGATGGGCTGATCCTGATCCGCCCGTCTGAGATCGCAGACTGCGAGATGGATATGTACAATCTGGACGGCTCTCAGGGTGCCATGTGCGGAAACGGTATCCGCTGCGTTGCCAAATATGTCTATGACCACGGCATTGTGGACAAAACTTCTTTAAGCATCGCCACAAGAAGCGGTATCAAATATGTGGATCTTGCCATCCGCGACGGCAAGGCCTCCATGGTAAAAGTCAACATGGGCTCCCCGATTCTCACTGCAAAAGAGATCCCGGTGGTTGCCGAAACCGAGCAGGTGATCGACGCCCCCATCACTGTCGCTGGAAAAGAATATCACATGACCGCAGTTTCCATGGGTAATCCTCATGCCATCATCTACGTAGACGATGTGGACAGCCTTGACCTGGAAAAGATCGGCCCGTCCTTTGAAAATCACGTATGCTTCCCGGACAGAGTCAACACTGAGTTTGTTCAGGTGATCGACCGCCACACCGTAAAGATGCGTGTATGGGAGCGTGGCTCCGGAGAAACCCTTGCCTGCGGCACAGGCGCCTGCGCAGTTACGGTAGCTTCCATCCTCAATGACAAGGTTGATGGCAGTAATCCGGTTACTGTACAGCTTCTTGGCGGAGACTTAAACATCTCCTGGGAAAGAGATGAAAACCTTGTATATATGACAGGACCTGCAACTACGGTGTTTGACGGAGAGATCGATCTTGGATTTTTAGGTGAATAGATGAAAACGGAGGGAGCTTTTCGAAGCTCCCTCCTGCGTATTATATTTCCGCATATCCCCTCTTCAAATAAATACCAGAACCCTCTCCACGATAAACACCGCCGCACATGCCAGCAGGGCTACTGTGATCAGGCTTTTTTCCTTATATGCAGCAATAAGTGCTACCAGGAAACCTGCTGCACCGGAGATGATGCTGTCTGTGGCCTTCAGGATGGCCGGGAAGGTCATGGCTGCCAGACAGGCATATGGCACATAATACAGAAAGGACTTGATAAACGGGCTTCTGATCTCGTTTTTTGCAAGAGCAAGGGGCAGCATACGGATGAGATAGGTGACAATTGCCATCACCAGGATATAGAGATATACATTATGACTCATGAACGGCTTCCCCTTTCTCTTCCAGCGGGCAGAAATAAGCCGCCAGGCCTGCTACCAGAAGTGTTGTGATAATGATCATAAATCCGGATGATACCTGTTTTAACACCGGTGTCACCGCAAAAACAGTACTGACTGCCATGGATGCCGCAACAACCCCAAGAACCGGTCTGCTCTTTTTGGACGGCGGGATGATGATGGCCAGGAACATTCCGTAAATGGCAACGCTCAACGCACTAAGCATAAAATCCGGCAAAAGGCTTCCGGAGATTCCTCCTGCCAGAGTTCCAAGAGTCCATCCGGGAATTGCCACGCACATGGCTCCGTAATTATAAAATACACTGACCTTTCCCTCCTGAGCCGCACTGATCCCGAAAATTTCATCGGTGATACCAAAAGCAGCGATGTATTTCAGGATACCGGACTCCTCACGCCGGAATTTCTGGGACAAGGAAAATGACATCAGGCAGTATCTCAGGTTGATGATCAGCTGGGTCATTGCCATCTCCCACATGGAGCCTCCCGCAAAAATAATGTCCAGTCCCGCAAACTGACCGGCCGATGTCAGGTTGGTCAGGGAGATCAGGACTGCCTGCCAGATACGCAAGCCGCCGGCAACAGCCATCATGCCAAAGGTAAAGGATACCGCAAAATATCCAAGAGCGATGGGAACTCCATCCTTCATACCTTTTCTGAAACTTTCTCTTTTCATCGATTTCCTCCATTGTATGTACATTCTGTTATAAAACGCAACTATGAAAAGCACCTTTGCAGGCTTCTCCGATCTGTGCAGCGATCACCAGCGTCTCGTCTTACAGCGATCCAATAAATTAGTGCATCGCTATAGTTCGTTGTACATGTAAATAAGAGCGTGCCCGGAAACTTTTCTGCTTCCTGACACGCCCCTTTATTGTAGCATTGCCATATCAAAACTTCAATACTTCACAGCAAACACAGCTGTGCTTTTTCACCGATTTTATGCTTTTTCCACTATTTTATAGTAAGATCTGGCTGTCATGGAGTAGATCAGTCCATAGACCAGCGCAAAGGCCAGAACCGTTCCCGCAGTGCAGCCCACGTACAATTTTGTATTGGCCATTCCGAACAGCAGCAGGAGCCGGCGGATCAGCGGAAATGCCATGGAAATATGCACCATTGCCATCACAAGCGGGATAAAAAATACCAGAAGGATCTGTCTGCGGATAGCTCCTTTCACCTCTCTGCGGCTCATACCTACTTTCTGCATGATCTGGAACCTTCCCTGATCTTCGTAGCCCTCTGAGATCTGTTTGTAGTAAATGATCATCGCCGTTCCCATAAGGAACAGTGCTCCCAAAAAGATTCCAATAAACAGGGTCGTTCCATTATCTACATAATACGTTTCGTACTCACTCTGGCGGACACCACCGATCACGATGGTATTCTCTGAAAAGCCACCGCTTCTGCAGTAATCTTTCAGTGCCTGATAAACAGCCTGGCCATACCGGATCTTTTCCTCCCCGCTGCCACGGATATCTACGCCCAAATGAACTGTGAGATCTTTTCCAGCCTCGTAGGCATCAAGACCTTCATACATCTTTGTCCGAAGCCCGTCAATATACTCGAAATCGGAATCCGTCACAACAATTGCCGCCATATTGGATACCAGATTGTTCATGGCACTTAAAGGTGCTTTTTCCAGCCATTTTTTTACTGCAAAATCCCGGTCATCAATTTTTAATATGTCTTTTTCCTTTTCAGACGGATACCAGGCAAAGATCTCGCCGTCGTGAAGATCTGTTTTTTCACCGGTAAGTTTCTCATACTCAGACTGACGGATCGTATACAGATCTACGGATTTTCCATCTTCTGAGTAACTGTAAGCCTGTCCGATCATAATACCGTTTTTTTCCTGCCTGCAGCCGATCTCGAGATAAGTTTCGTCCACTGTTTTTTCTGCCGGCACCTGATCATTTTTGATTGCCTGTGCAAAAACTTTCTGAATCTGTTCACTCTGTTCCTGGCTGATGCCCGAAATCATGGCATCCGTATCAAAAGGATACCGGTTCACCATGATGTCACCCATTCCAAAATACAGCGACACAGTCATAGAAAGAAGCAGGAGCACTCCTGTACTTAAAATACAGATGCTGGCCAGGCCTGCCGCATTTTGTTTCATACGATAGATCATGCCGGAGACACTGATAAAGTTGCCAGTTTTATAGTAGAACTTTTTGTTCTTTCGCAAAAGTTTCAGGATTACAATGCTTCCTGCGGTAAAAAGAAGATACGTTCCTGCCAGAACCAAAATCACTGCCAGAAGAAAAATGAAAATTGCCTGGATTGGGGATTCCGTGGTTACTGCCAGATAATATCCCACTCCAAGAGAAATCATCCCCAGAAGTGCCATGAGCCATTTTGCCCGGGGCTCCTTCTCTCCTGTGTTTCCGCCTCTCAGAAGTTCTATGGGGTTATTCATCCTTACTCTGGTAAGATTCAGTGCCAGAATAACAAGAAAAATCCCTCCAAATCCTGCGATGCAAAACAGGATTCCTGTAATGGAAACATAAAATCCCAGCACTGCCGGAACATGAAGAAAACGGAAAAGCAAAAGCAGGGAGAGCTTGCTTCCAAGGATGCCAATCCCGATCCCTGCCGTCAGAGAAAGCAGCGAAGTCATGATTGTTTCCAGAAACATCACTTTTCCGATATGGCCTTTTTCCAGTCCCAGAATGTTGTAAAGCCCGATTTCTTTCTGTCTGTGTTTCATGAGAAAACTGTTGCTGTAGATCAGAAAGATAACGCAGAAAATTCCAACAACCACTTCACCGGTTCCTACGATCATCCTCACTTCTGCTGCCTGGGGCACTGCTTTCTCCAATGTGGGACAGTCCCGCAGAAATTCCATCATATACATCATGGCAATGCAGAAAATGCAGGTAAGCATATAGGGAACATAGGTGCTCCGGTTATTCCGGATGTTCTGCACTGCCAGTTTTCCAAACATTCCTTTACGCATAGGTCTCACCGCCTGTCGTAAGGATCGTCAGAGTATCTGCAATCATCTGGTACATTTCCTGTCTTGTTTTTGTGCCACGGTAGATCTGTTGGAACACTTCGCCATCCTTGATAAAAAGTACTCTGGATGCGTGGCTGGCGGCCTGCGCGCTGTGAGTTACCATGAGAATGGTCTGGCCTTCCCGATTTACCTCATTGAACATGGAAAGAAGATCGGAGGCTGCACGGGAATCCAGGGCTCCGGTCGGTTCGTCCGCAAGGATCAGCTTCGGATCTGTGATCAGTGCCCTTGCAACTGCTGCTCTCTGCTTCTGTCCGCCGGAAACCTCGTAGGGGAATTTTTCCAGAAGCTGGTTGATGTGAAGGGCTTTTGCAATGGGACGGATCTTCTGCTCCATCTCCTGATAATCTTCCCCTGCCAGCACGAGAGGAAGATAAATATTGTCCCGGAGGCTGAAGGTGTCCAGAAGATTGAAATCCTGGAACACGAAGCCTAAGTTCTTCCGACGGAATGCGGAAATTTCTTTTTCTGTCAGGTGAGTAATGCTTTTTCCTTCCAGAAGCACTTCGCCGGATGTGGGGCGGTCCAGGGCTGCCAGAATATTCAGAAGTGTTGTTTTTCCGGAACCGGACTCTCCCATGATCGCCACATATTCTCCTTCTTCCACCGAAAATGTCACATTGAAAAGTGCCTGCACTTTATTTCCGCCGAAGCGGGTGCTGTATATCTTTTTTACATTTGTTACTTCCAGTAATGCCATACGCTAATTCCTTTCTTATCTGTATTTACAGCGATCCAGGGAGTCGTGCATCATGTTCTAAAGCGATCGAACCTGATGTAAGAATTACCCGAAACGCTATGTTATGGTTTCAGTATAAGAAAATTCTCCGGCGGCTGCCATCGAAGTGGCTTACATTTTACGGAGGAAGCTTACATTTGTGTAAGGTTAATACATCTCCAGATCTTTTTTCCACAGGCTCATCCGAACTTCCGTGCCTTTATCCACCTGGGAATCCACAGTGATCTCGTGACCCAGTTTTCTCAGGATCTTCCGGCTTAAATACAGACCGATCCCGGTAGCACGGTTGTCCTCCCGTCCATTGACGCCTGTGTAGCCTTTTTCGAAGATGCGCGGAAGATCCTCCGGCTGGATTCCGATTCCGGAGTCTGCGATGACCAGAGTTGCCGGGGCCGTATTACAAATCCCCGGGGCCGTATTCTGCTTCAAATTTGGATTCTCAGATACCCTGTTTCCACGCTCATCCTCCAGCCAGATTTCAATGCCGCCCGTTCTTGTATATTTCAACGCATTGGAAAGAATCTGTCCAATGACAAAACCAAGCCATTTTTCATCGGTAAGAACGATCGCATCTGTCCCCTCATATGATAACGAAAGCTTTTTTGACACAAAGATCCCTGCGTATTTATGGATCTGCTCCCGGATGATCCGATCCAGCGAGCATCGGGTCAGCTTCAGATCGGCGGACATGTCCTCCGTGCGAAGGTAGCCCAGCACCATCTCCACATACTGTTCAATGCGAAAAAGCTGTGCCAGGGACTCCCGGTTCTCCTCCGGCTCCTCCCGAAGCAGCAGGCGTAGAGCAAAGATCGGCGTCTTGATCTGATGTGCCCACATAGTGTAGTAATCGGTCATTTCTTCCAGAGAACGCTGCCGTTCTGTCTCCGCACCCATCCGCATGCCGTCCAGTTTCCGGATGATATCCCTGTAAAGAAGCGCCACCTCATCGGTGGTCTCGCCCAGCCGGTCCAGATTAATCTCCGGAGCTTTTTCCACCAGGATTAAGTTCTGCACCTTCTGTCTGTAACAGGCATAACCGTATAAAAAAACGGCAGCTCCTGCTCCCAGCCACAGAACTGCCAGATAGACCGCCGCCTCCAGGGGAAGCTGGTACAGGCAGATCACTGCTGTCGACACAGCCGCCATAAAAACACAGGCGATGAAAAAAATTTTTGTCTGTTTTAAATATGCTCGAAATGATTCCATAAAAACCTCACACCATATATCCAAGACCTTTTCGCGTGATGATAAAATCCACAAGGCCTGCCGCCTCCAGTTTTTTGCGAAGGCGTGTAATGTTTACGGTCAGGGTGTTGTCATCCACAAAGCTGTCACTTTCCCACAGTTTTGTCATAATGGCATCTCTGGATACCGGTTTCCCTGCCTGGGAAAAAAGCAGTTCCAGGATACGCAGTTCATTTCTGGTCAGTTCCGTCTCCTCCCCGTTCCAGGTCAGTGTCGCTCTGGAAAGATTGAGAACCGCGCCTTTATGTTCCAGGACATTTCCCGGGTTTCCGAAGGAATAGGTTCTGCGGAGGATTGCCTGGATCTTGGCCACCAGTACGTCCATATCAAAAGGCTTGGCAATAAAGTCATCGGCTCCACGGCTCATGGCCATGACCATGTTCATGTTATCCGCTGCGGAGGAGATGAAGATCACCGGCACCTGGGAAACCTTTCGGATTTCCTCACACCAGTGAAAGCCATTATAAAATGGAAGTTTCAGATCCAGAAGAACAAGCTGAGGAGCTTTCCCCGCAAATTCCTGCAGTATATTGGAAAAATCCTCAGCCAGAAAAACGTCATATCCCCAGGAACTGAGATACTTTTTCAGAAGATTCGCGATTGTTTCGTCATCTTCTACAATAAAAATACGATACTTCATTCCTGTTTGTCCCTTTTATGCGATTGATTACGCCTCTGCTTCTCCATCCGGATCTACCAGGCGGTTCAGAACCTGGAATCCATTGTTACGGAGAACACTCTCTGCAACCAGAAGATCCTCACAGTGCATGATCGCTACCGGAACTTTCAGGCCTCTGTGGAAGAAGGTGTAGATGTAATGAAGGTTTACGTTGCTGTCGCCCATGACACTAAGAAGCTTGTCTAACCCACCGATCTCATCCTGAAGGTCTACCAGGATAGCCTGTGTGATACGAGTCATGTATCCATGCTCAGCCATGATCTCATCTGCTCTTTCCGGATTGTCGCATACCATACGGAAGTTTGCAAACTCCGGTGCGTCAAAGCAGCCGAAACCGTAGATATCGATCTGATTCTCTGCAAGAATCTTTGTAACTTTCTGAAGACTGCCTGGAGTGTTTTCTACGAAGACGATGTTCTGTTTTACCATAATAATTTTCCTCTTTTCTGTTATTCTTTTTTATTTTCTTTTTTTATTTTAGCATGAAATTTGGTGGAAGTGAATCCCTTCCCCAGCGGGGCCCTTCCGGGATGGAGCGTTTCGCGTATACATTCATACGTTAAAGCGTAACGCTTTTAATCATTAAATTCAGGTATAAGTATACCCATCTCGACATGAAATGTCAACCATCTTTTCCAGGCCCCAAATCTCAAACATAAAATATCATAACATAAAATTCCCAATATAAAAAAGGCCAGACACACATCCAACAGACATGCGTCCAGCCATCCATTTTTTACTTACAGTTATTTTGGCAAAAAACTCAATCCAACTCTTCGTCTACATACTTCTGTATATTAGAAGCATTCACATACTTCCTAACCTTCGCCCCGTCAGTAATGACAAGTGTAGGCGCCTGACGGATCCCATACTGCCTGACAAGCTCGGGATTCTGCTCAGCATCGATGATCTCCAGTTCTTCGCCTTCCAGCATTTTCTTTGCCATACGGCAGTTCGGACAAGTGCTGGTCGTAAAAAGATATTTATGAGATTCCACAGGCTGGATCTCCACCTCGTCACCCTTCATGGTCATCACACTGGTATGGACCTTTTTCAGCTGGGAATGGGTAATATCATAGAGGGTACGGTTCTTGTACTCCTGGGTCTTACCATCGTTCCAGTTCTGTACAGGACGGTAATATCCTGTGATACGGCTGTAAACCTCAGCCTTCTTTCCACATTTCGGGCAGGTGAAATGCTCGCCGCTGATGTAGCCATGCTCCTGACATACGGAATAGGTCGGTGAGATGGTGTAATAGGGCAGGCGATAATTCTCTGCGATCTTACGTACCAGCGCTGCCGCTGCCTTCCAGTCCGGAAGCTTCTCCCCAAGGAATGCATGGAATACAGTTCCTGAAGTATACAGAGTCTGCAGATCGTCCTGAATATCCAGTGCGTCAAAAATATCCGCAGTGTAATCAACCGGCAGATGAGAGCTGTTTGTGTAATACGGAGTGTCGCCCTCTTTTCCTGCTGTTTTGATATCCGGATAACGGCTTCTGTCGTGTTTTGCAAGACGGTATGCAGTGGACTCTGCCGGTGTTGCCTCCAGATTGAAAAGCTCTCCCGGATACTGCTCCTGATAGTCTGAAAGACGGCTTCTCATATGCTCCAGAACCTCTTTTGTAAACTTCTGGGTTTCCGGATCTGTCATGTCTTTTTTCAGCCAGCAGGCATTTAAGCCCGCTTCGTTCATTCCCACAAGACCGATGGTGGAAAAATGATTGTCAAAGCTTCCAAGATATCTCTTCGTGTACGGATACAGTCCCTCATCCAGAAGCCTGCTGATCACATCTCTCTTGATATGAAGAGATCTTGCGGAGATATCCATCATGTGGTCCAGGCGCTGATAAAATTCCTTCGGCGTTCTGGAAAGGTATGCGATACGCGGCATATTGATGGTAACAACGCCTACAGAGCCTGTGCTCTCACCGGAGCCAAAGAATCCACCACTCTTTTTGCGGAGCTCACGGAGATCCAGACGGAGGCGGCAGCACATGCTGCGGATGTCGCTTGGCTTCATATCACTGTTGATATAATTGGAAAAATACGGAGTACCATACTTGGAAGTCATCTCAAAGAGAAGACGGTTGTTCTCGGTATCAGACCAGTCGAATTCCTTTGTGATGGAATAGGTCGGGATCGGATACTGGAATCCACGTCCGTTGGCATCTCCCTCGATCATGGTCTCGATAAATGCCTTGTTGACCATATCCATTTCTTTCTTACAGTCCTTATATTTGAAATCCATGTCCTTGCCGCCTACGATAGCCGGAAGCTCTGCAAGGTCGTCCGGAACGGTCCAGTCCAGTGTAATGTTGGAAAATGGTGCCTGAGTGCCCCAGCGGCTTGGAGTATTTACGCCATATACAAAGGACTCAATGCATTTCTTAACCTCCGGATAGGAAAGGTTGTCTGCCTTTACAAAAGGTGCCAGATAAGTATCAAAGGATGAAAATGCCTGTGCGCCCGCCCACTCGTTCTGCATGATACCCAGAAAATTCACCATCTGGTTGCAGAGTACACTTAAATGCTTTGCAGGTGCAGAAGTGATCTTACCCTCAATACCGCCAAGTCCCTCTCGGATCAGCTGCTTCAGGGACCAGCCTGCACAGTAACCGGTCAGCATGGACAGATCATGGATATGGATATCTGCATTTCTGTGTGCATCTGCGATCTCGTTGTCGTAGATCTCAGACAGCCAGTAGTTTGCGGTAACTGCTCCGGAGTTGCTTAAGATCAGACCTCCTACAGAATAAGTAACCGTTGAGTTCTCCTTTACACGCCAGTCCTCAACCTTTACATAGCTGTTTACGATTTCTTTATAGTCAAGGATGGTGGATTTCATATTGCGGATCTTCTCACGCTGCTTACGATAAAGGATATACGCCTTGGCAACATCAGAATATCCGGCCTGGATCAGTACGTTCTCCACACTGTCCTGGATATCCTCAACAGAAATCCGGTTGTTCTCAATCTTATTCTGAAAATCCGCTGTAACACGAAGTCCCAGAAGATCGATCATATCCGAACTGTAATTCTTACCTTTGGCATCAAATGCCTTATCAATTGCCGCGGTGATCTTCCCCATTTTAAATTCGTCTAATTCACCGTCTCTTTTTACTACCTGAAACATAAGAAAATGCCTCCCTCATGCATTTATTTATAAGCGGATATTCCATTCCGCCTCACTTGCCTGCTTACGAACACACTCCGTTTCCCGATCTGTGTTCAAAGCGCTGTAGGCTTATTGTATCAGACACGCCTCTTTGCGTCAACATAAAAAGTACCATATATAGTGCCCGTTTTGTTCACGGTACTATATATGGTACTGAGTGGATATTTTAACATTATGTGACTTTCGGATAGATTTCCCGCGGAACTCTTGCTTTTACAGCAATCCCTCCTTCGGTATACTCTTCCGAAAGAAGCTGTCCATACTCACGGATCAGCTGGATCTGACCGGCCTCCGAATAAGGAAAAAGCCGTTCCATATAAATCTGTCCTTCTGCCAGTATCTCAGAAAGAAGCTGCTTAAATTCCTCAAGCCCCTCTCCTGTCCGTGCGGAAATCTTCAGCGTATGGTCTGCCCGGAGATCCCGAAAGCTCTCCCCGGAAACACGGTCCTGCTTGTTAAAAAGTGTGATCGTCTTTTTTCCCAGAGCACCAAGCTCTTTCAGGGTTTCATATACGATATGCATCTGTATCTCCGCCTGAGGATTGGATGCATCTACCACATGAATGATATAATCCGCATATTTGGCTTCCTCCAGGGTACTCTTGAAGGCTTCCACCAGATTGTGGGGAAGCTTGCGGATAAAGCCTACGGTATCCGTAAGAAGAAGCTGCTGTCCGTCATCCAGTGTCAGAAGACGGGTAGTCGGATCCAGTGTGGCAAACAGCTTATCCTCCGAAAGCACCGAAGCGCCTGTCAGTGTATTCAGAAGCGTTGACTTTCCTGCATTGGTATAACCGACAATGGCTGCTGTCTTCAGATTTCCCACAGCTCTTCTGGAACGGATCAGCTCTCTGTGCTTTTCTACCTGGGAAAGCTCCTGCTTCAGTGCGGATATCCTGTTCCGGATCAGACGACGGTCTGTCTCCAGCTTTTTCTCACCAGGGCCTCTGGTTCCGATTCCTCCTCCAAGTCGCGAAAGAGAAGAACGTAGTCCCACAAGACGTGCAGACCGGTAACGAAGCTGTGCAAGCTCTACCTGGATCTTGCCTTCACTTGTGACGGCACGCTTCGCAAAAATGTCAAGGATCAGCAGGGTACGATCCATAACCTTGCACTCCAGCTCCCGCTCCAGATTATTCATCTGGGCAGGAGAAAGCTCATCGTCACAGATCACACCATTGGCATCCAGGGCATAGAGAAGACCTTTTACCTCTTCGATCTTGCCTTTTCCGATATAGGTGCCCGGATGTACGGCCTCACGATTCTGAATGATCCTGCCTGCAACCGCCGCACCTGCCGTAGCCGCAAGTTCTCCAAGCTCATCCAGGGATTCCTCCATGTCATCCCCCCGATCTGCCTGGACACCGATCAGGATAACCCTGTCCTGTATTTCCTCAAAATATTCCATATCAGCCCTCCGAAGACGTTCTGGTTTTCAGGAAAGCCCGCTCTTTTTTTGCAGCGGAATCTTCAGGGAACATCTCAATATATTCCTGGACCTTGGTCAGTGCAGTAGCAAAATCCAGCTTTTTTTCATAGGCTACGATCTCATTGAACAGAAGACTCTGCATCTCGTCTGTGGTAGCTGTCGGAAGGCCTTTTGTGATGTTATCAAGAGCGGAATCATAATCTCCGCTTCGGATATCGCACAGTGCCAGACCATTATAGCCCTTGGCGGAATCACCCACTGCAGAAATATACTGCTTGTACATTGCCTGGGCATTTTCCACATCATCCTGGGCCAGATATACCATTCCCAGAAGAAGCAATGCTTCCGTATTATCCTTCTTGGTTGCTTCCAGAAGCTCTTTTTTTGCGTTGCTGTAGTCTTCCATATAATAGTAGACACGGCCTCTGTCACAGTGGTCCTGGGCATCCTTGGCCTCAGAAGAAAGAGCAGCTTCCAGATATCTGGTTCCGTCCGCTTCCATATCCTTGTCCAGATATGCCGCATAGATCTCGATCGCCATATCATAGGTGGAATCTTCTCCATAGGCCTGTTTGAAGTTAGATGCGGCTTCTTCGTAGGAATCCATGGCAAGGGCAACCTTTCCAGTGAGAAAATAACTGCCTGCATCCATGGAAAAATCTTCTCCAAGTGTCTGGCAGTCTGCCATGGCATCCTCGTATTTTCCAGACTTCAGCTCTGCAGTAGCCCGGTAGGACAGGATATCCTTACGAAGGCTTTTGCTTACTTTATCGCAGTTCAGAGCTTCCGTGAAGCTATTCACCGCATCCTCATATTTGCCAAGGCGCAGGCTTGCGATACCTGCCCCGCGATAGGACTGTACCAGCTTCACTCCGTTCTGGATAGAGCTCTGGTACTCCTCCAGGGCATACTTGTAGCTTCCCTGGGAAAGATCCTTTCCGGCCTGTTCATATATTTTTGTTTTTTCACTGCCGCAGCCGCCCAGAAGCAAGGCTCCTGTAACGGCTGCAAGAATCAATACGGTCTTTGTTTTTTTCATGGAATTCCTTATTCTGCAACAAGCCCTTCGGCTTCCATCACATCAACAACACTATCTACATATTTATGGCAGAGATCATCCGTTCCCGCTTCTACCATAACACGGATCAGCGGCTCTGTACCACTCTCACGTACCAGGATACGTCCGTCATCGCCAAGTGCCTCTGCGGCTGCCTCAATGGCTGCTTTTACCTTTTCGTTCTCCAGTGCTGTTTTCTTGTCGGAAACACGCACATTCCGGAGAAGCTGCGGATAAACCTTCATCTCCTTTGCAAGGTCGCAGAGTGTGGCCTTCTGATCCACACATGCCTCCATGATCATAAGAGAAGTCAGGATCCCGTCACCGGTAGCGGAATAGCGGCTGAAGATGATATGTCCGGACTGTTCACCACCGATACTGTAATTGTTTTCCATCATGTTCTCGGCAACGTATTTGTCACCAACTGCAGTCTGCTCATAGTCGATGCCTTCACGCTCCAGAGACTTGTAAAGACCAAGATTGGACATAACGGTTGTTACAACTGTATTTCCGTTGAGCTGGCCTTTCTCTCTTAAATATTTGCCGCACACATACATGATCTTATCACCGTCAATGATGTTTCCGTGGTGGTCTACGGCGATACAGCGGTCTGCGTCACCATCATATGCAAAACCGATATCCAGGCCTTTATCTACCACGAACTGTCTCAGAACTTCAATGTGTGTGGAACCGCAGCCACGGTTAATGTTGGTCCCGTTTGGCTCATTGTTGATCACATAGGTTTTTGCACGAAGTGCGTCAAAAACGCTCTTGGCAATGGCGGATGAGCTTCCGTTGGAGCAATCCAGCCCAACCTTGATATTTTTGAAATCATGGCACGGGATAGAGATCAGATGTCCGATATAACGGTTTCTTCCGGATGCAAAATCCACAGTACAGCCGATATCTTCTCCGGTTGCCAGCGGAAGCTCCTCGATCTCGCCGTCCAGATATGCCTCGATACGTGCTTCAATATCTGCGGAAATCTTCTGTCCGTTCTCATTAAGGACCTTGATCCCATTATCATTAAACGGATTATGGCTTGCGGAAATCATGATACCGCAGTCAAAATCTTCTGTACGTACCACATAGGATACACTTGGAGTTGTGGTCACATGAAGCAGATAGGCATCTGCTCCGGATGCGGTAAGTCCTGCCGCAAGGGCATACTCAAACATGTAACTGCTTCTTCTTGTATCCTTGCCGATCACAATCTTCGCCTTGTGATCTCTGCCGTAATACCAGCCGAGATAACGTCCCACGCGAAATGCATGATCTGCTGTAAGCTTTACATTTGCTTCACCACGAAAACCATCTGTTCCGAAATATTTACCCATAATGTTCTCCTTTATTACTGATACAGTCCTTCCGGATAAACGCCGTCATCTGTAAGTTTTTTGAATGCAGCCTGTACAGATGCCTTATCCTCCTGATAGGTAACACCGAACCACTCGTCCTTTGTCTCAAGAACATCTACCGCTGCTTTTCCGGAATGGATCAGCTGGTCGATAAGCTCAGGAAGAAGATACTCTTTTTTGATGTCTCCCTCTTTGATCCCGCCAAGGAACTCAACAAAGCCTTTCTCAAGGATCTCCATAAATTCCGGTGTCAGTCCCCACATATTCATGGAAACAAGGCTCTTTGTATCCAGTGTTTCTGCTGTACCATCATCATTTCTTGTCTCTGCGCCGTCTGCTGTCTTGAAGATGTTATGTGTCTCTGTAACGCCCACAAGCTTGCCGTCCTCAATATGGCACACTCCTCTTGTGACGCTTCCGTTGTCACTTAATGTATTCCCAAGGCGGAAACCTGCCATGCAGATGTGCATCGGGCCATCCTGCGGATGATCCTGTACCAGGTAGTCATGCACCTTTACGTAGGCTTCTTTTCCGTAGTAGTCATCTGCATTGATCACAGCGAATGGCTCGGAAAGGACTTTCTTTGCTGCCAGTACAGCGTGTCCGGTTCCCCATGGCTTGGTACGGTCCGCCGGTTTTGTAAAATTGCCCGGAAGATCGTCGATCTCCTGGAATGCATAAGCAACTTCTGTAATGTTGGAGATACGGTCTCCGATCACTTTTTTGAATTCATCTTCAAGGTCTTTGCGGATGATAAATACGACCTTGTTGAATCCTGCCTCCAGTGCATCATGGATGGAATAGTCCATAATGATCTCGCCCTTCGGGCCTACCGGTGCAAGCTGCTTGATTCCTTTTCCAAAACGGCTGCCGATACCAGCTGCCATGATCACCAGTGCTGTCTTTTTCATTTTCGTTTCCTCCTGATTTATTATAATTTTTTGAACGCTGTAGCTGTAATCAGCGCTTACTCCTGTTCATTCAGCTTTGTCAGCTTTACTGCCTGGTCTGCTGCGATCAGACTGTCAATGATCTCATCCAGATCTCCGTTAAGGATATTCTCAAGACGATGAAGGGTAAGCTTGATCCTGTGGTCTGTTACACGTCCCTGAGGGAAGTTGTAGGTACGGATCTTCTCGGAGCGGTCACCTGTACCGATCTGGCTTCTCCTTGCCTCTGCCTCAGCGTCATGCTGCTTGGCAAGCTCCATCTCATACAGACGGGAACGGAGCACACGAAGTGCTTTATCCTTGTTCTTAAGCTGAGACTTCTCATCCTGGCAGGAAATCACGATTCCTGTGGGGATATGAGTAAGACGTACTGCGGAGTCTGTGGTGTTGACACACTGACCACCGTTTCCGGATGCACGGAACACATCGAATTTACACTCATTGAGATCCAGATGGAAATCAATTTCTTCCGCCTCCGGCATGATCGCTACCGTACAGGTAGAGGTATGGATCCTTCCGCCGGACTCTGTCTCCGGTACTCGCTGTACACGGTGAACACCGCTTTCGTATTTCAGTCTGGAATATGCACCCTCACCTTTGATCATGAAGGTAACCTCCTTAAAGCCGCCGATGCCGTTCTCATTGAGGCTGAGCATCTCGGTTTTCCAGCGGCGGGACTCCGCGTATTTCACATACATACGATAAATCTCTGCTGCAAAAAGTGCTGCCTCATCACCGCCTGCACCTCCACGGATCTCAACGATAACGTTCTTGCTGTCGTTAGGGTCCTTCGGAAGAAGAAGGATCTTCAGCTCATGCTCCAGCTCCTCCACTCTCTTTTTTGCATCGGAAAGCTCTTCCTTCAGCATTTCACGCATCTCTTCGTCCTTCTCGCTCTCCAGCATGGAAAGACTGTCCTCGATGGTTTCCTTATTTTTCTTATATTCTTTATATGCGTCAACGATTGGCTGCAGGTCGCTCTGCTCCTTCATCAGCTTCTGAAAATGTGCCGGATCGTCGGTTACTCCCGGTTCTCCCAGCTCATTGAGAAGCTCTTCAAAACGTACCAGCAGATCATCCAGTTTATCAAACATGTATTTCCTCCTGTTTCTGTCCAAGCACCACACGGTCAAGGCCCGGCAGATCCTTTACGATCTGAACCCCGGTAAAACCGGCTGCTTTCATCATTGTACTGACTGCCTCACCCTGGGTGCAGCCGATCTCATACAGAAGCCAACCTCCCGGCTTCAGATATTTCCCGGCCTCTTCGGTGATCTTTCTGTAAAAATAAAGCCCGTCTTCCATTCCGTCAAGTGCCTTCCTCGGATCATGAAGGCGGACTTCTTCCATCAGTGTTTCAATTTCTTCTGTTGCGATATAAGGCGGGTTTGAAATAAGGATATCATATTTCCCACTATCTTTTCCACCTTTTTCACAAAAATACGGTGCTGAGAACAGATCGCTTTCCACAAAATCCGCCCGGTTCTCCACCTTTAGAATACCTGCATTCTTTTTTGCCACTTCCAGTGCTTCCGGTGAAACATCCACACCGGTCCCACAGGCATCCTGCCGTTCCAGAAGAAGGCTGAGCAGGATGCAGCCGGAGCCGGTACACATATCCAGGATCTCCGGTTTTTCCACATCCCCAAGGTGTTTCAATGCCTCTTCCACCAGAGTCTCCGTATCCTGTCTCGGGATCAGCACGTTTTCGTTTACATAAAACTCATAGCCCATAAAAAAAGCCTGATGAGTCAGTTGCTGTACAGGAATATGTCCTGTCCGCCTGTCGATCAGCGTAAGATACTCTGCTGCGGTCTCATCAGACACCGGTTCATCTCCATGCGCAAAATAATATGCCCGATTCTTTCCGGTCTTAAATTCCAGAAGGAGCCAGGCATCCAGCCCGGCTTCTTCCAATCCGTTATCTTTCAGTATTGTTGTACCTTTTTTCAGAAGGGACTCAAGAGTCTGCATTTTCTGTCTCCTCTGTCTCATATGGGATGTCCAGGTCAAATTCCTCTTTCAGATAAGCTCTCCAATCAAAAACAGCCTCAACTGCTTTAATGGCTACCTCTGCCATATCTGCAGCAGGCTCCTTTGTGGTGAATTTCTGCATGGCAAGACCTGGTTTACTCATAATGTCCGCAAATTTACTGTCTGTTCTTCCTGCCCACTGGATGATCTCAAAGGAAATCCCCGCAACTACCGGCACCATGAGAAGTCTTCCCAGCAGTCTCACCCAGTAAAACGGCACCGCCACAAACACAAAATGCAGCACAATACTTACCAGCATGACCAGAAACAGAAAGCTTGTTCCACAGCGCTTATGAAACCTGGAGCTCTTTAACACATTCTCTACCGTCAGAGGCAGACCATGCTCCACACAGTTGATACATTTGTGCTCCGCACCGTGATACATAAATGTCCTCTGGATATCCTTCATTCTGGAGATCAGGAACATATATCCCATAAACAGTGCCAGCTTCACAAAGGCTTCCACTATGGTGACCAGAAATTCCGAAGCACCTACCCCTCGGATCAGACTGGCCAGTACATACGGAAGAAACATAAAAGCAGCCACAGAAACCACCATGGAGGTAGCTACCGTAATGTAAAGAAGCCACTTAAACTGCTTATCCTCTTTGGCTTTCTTTGCAGAACGCTCTTCTTCTGTAAGCTGCTCATTCTTCCTGGCTGTTTTCTCATCTTCCTCGTCTCCTGCGATCTCCGCAGAATACATCAGGCATTTCGTGCCTACCACAAGAGAATCCACAAAGCTTACCATACCACGGATGATCGGTTTCTTCAGAAATGCGTGATTTCCGAAGATACATTTATAATCCTCTACCTTCAGCTCGATCTCCTGGTCCGGGCGGCGCACTGCGATAGAATACTTGTCCTTGTGGCGCATCATGATGCCTTCCATGACCGCCTGTCCGCCGATATTCGATGATCTCATTCATTCTCTCCTGTGCAAATTAAAAATTTTTCAGTTAAAGAAAGGTTGAGATTTCCCAACCTCAACCTTCTCATTTCCTGTATTCGCAATAATTACTTATTCAGGCCGTATTTCTTGTTGAACTTATCGATACGTCCACGAGCCTGTGTAGCCTTCTGCTGTCCTGTGTAGAACGGATGGCATTTGGAACAGATCTCAACATGGATGTCCTCTTTAGTAGAACCTGTTACGAAAGTGTTTCCGCAGTTGCAGGTTACAGTTGCCTGATAGTAGTTCGGATGGATTCCTTCTCTCATGATTTTCACCTCTCTATATATTTAATATTATTCGTATTCAATTGACGAATTCCATTTTAAACAGCTTGCTAAGTATAACATAGCTTTCCCTAAAATGCAAGGACTTTATAAAAATTTCTGTTTCTTTACAGTCTGTACCAGTTCTGCATTGTTCCTGGTTCTGGCAAAGGTATTCAGGATCTGTTCTACTGCCTCATCCGCTTTCATTCCGTTGAGAGCTTTTCGCATAATATAAACCGCTTCCTGTTCATCCTTGCTGAGAAGCAGATCCTCTCTTCTGGTTCCGGATTTCTGGATATCAATGGCCGGGAATACCCGTTTCTCCTGTAATTTACGATCCAGGACAAGCTCCATATTACCGGTTCCCTTGAACTCCTCATAAATAACATCGTCCATCTTGCTTCCGGTATCCACAAGTGCGGTTGCCAGAATCGTCAGGCTTCCGCCCTCGCGCATATTACGGGCTGCTCCAAAAAATCTCTTGGGCATATGGAGAGCCGCCGGGTCAAGACCACCGGATAAGGTTCTTCCGCTTGGCGGGATAATCAGATTATAGGCTCTGGCAAGTCGTGTGATCGAATCCAGAAGAATGATCACATCCTGTTTATGCTCTACAAGACGGCGCGCACGCTCCACAACCATCTCGGAAACTCTCTTATGATGTTCCGGAAGTTCATCAAATGTAGAATAGATCACTTCCACATTCGGTCCCTGGATCGCCTCTCTGATATCGGTAACCTCCTCAGGACGCTCATCGATCAGAAGAATGATCAGATGCATATCTCTGTTATTCCTGAGGATAGACTTGGCAACATCTTTCAGAAGGGTTGTCTTACCTGCCTTTGGCGGAGATACGATCATTCCTCGCTGGCCCTTTCCGATAGGACTGATCAGATCCACGATACGCATAGCCGTTGTACCGCCTGCACGCTCCATGACAAGTCTCTCATTCGGAAAGATCGGTGTCATATCTTCAAAATTATACCGTCTCTGTCCCTCACTCGGATGAAAACCGTTAATGGAAGATACGTAGAGAAGGGCACTGAACTTCTCTCCCTGGGTCTTGATACGGATATTTCCCTGTATGATATCACCTGTCTTTAAATTAAAGCGGCGGATCTGGGAAGGAGAAACATAAATGTCGTTCTCACCCGGCATATAATTCTCACATCGGATAAAGCCATATCCATCCGGAAGGACCTCCAGGATCCCGTTAGCCTTTTCACCACTGTCCAGCTGGGTGGATTCCGACGGGACATTCCCGTTCTCCCTTGTAGCTTCCCGGTTATATTCACGGTTGTACTCTCTGCGGATATTTGTGCTTCTGTGTTCCTGCTCATTCTTATCACTACGATATTCCTTCCGCTGCTCCTGAAGTCCTTCCCCTGCCGGACGGGTACGATATTCTGTTTTTTCCGAATCATAGCTTTTTTCTTTTACAGTATTTTCTGCCGGTGTACTTTTGTGTACTTCTTCGGGATTTCCTCTGTCGGACTCTTTGACGTCCTCCTCCAGCATCCGCTCGATCAGTGCCGGTTTTCTCAGAGTAGAAATTCCCTTCATCCCTCTCGCCTTTGCCAGATCCTTCAGCACCGCCAGAGATAATGATTCATACTTTTCTCTCATATTAAATCCTCTATTCTTAAATCTGATAAATTATATATTTGTTGTTTATGGAATCAGATACAACCTGACATGGCTGCACTTTTTTTGAATGAAAGCGTGTTTTCAGCTTATGTTTCATTATACACACCTTATAGAGTCTATTGCAAGAAATATTTATCGACATTTTTTTTATACTTTTCTCACAAAAAAGAAAAAAATCTGCCCGGGAGATCTCTCCCGGACAGATCCAATGTTCCTGTATGCTTCTTTTTTATCTCCAGAACGGTCCGTATATATCCATGACCCTCTGGATACGTTCATCAGTAATTTTATTCAGAGCCGCCACGATCGCTGCATACGTTTTTGGTCTCTGTCTCTTAAGTGTTGACGGACTTGTTACATACTCAAGCACTGATTCTGCAAAATATTCTGAACTGTTCTGCGTTGCATAGCTTCTGTTGATACCTGTAAATTTGGATTTTTCGCTGTTATAAACTGCGGCAAAATCACTTGTTCTGTCTACGTTTCCCGCAACAAAAGCAAGGAAATGTCCCAGCTCATGGTAGATTGTCTCATCCGCAAAACGAAGGATGATGCTTCTTGAATGTGCGTTAAAGCAGCCTCCGTAGTTAACAGACGGATCGATCGTTACAGTAAATCCAAGCTTCTTGTAGGCTTTGAGCACCCTGCTGTCCATCTTCGGTGCAATGGAAGCAATATTGCTTACTGAATATTTGCTGTCCATGCTGATGTTTTCTACTTTTTTTGTGGAAGCTGCATTCGCTTTGCCGGCAGTAGCTGAAGCCGCCATGACTGTTGTGATCGTCTGAATGGTTGTAGTTACTTTCCGTGTCTGAACGGCTGTTTTTGATTTCTTTGTGTATTTCTGTGTTGTTGCAGTCTTAACTGTCTTTAATGTTTTTACGGTTGTATTTCTGTTTGTTTTCTTTGTGGTCGTACTCTTCTTATTGGTAGTCGGAAGCTTCTTGGTATAAGTCTTGGTCGCCGCTTTTTTCAGCTCAACTATTTTTCTGGTTGTCTTGGTATTTGAAGTCGTTTTGGTAGTCACCTTCGGTTTTGAAGCAAGTGGAGTGTCGTCCTCTGTGATGGTAGTCTCCATTACCGGATCTGTAAAATCCGGAAATTCCGGAACCTGTGACGACTGCCAGACATTAAAACCACCTGCCAGTACAATAACAGCTGCAAGGCATCCTGCTAAAGCTTTTTTCCTGCCTGTAAAAATTTTACGGATATCTGTCCTTTTCATATCATTCACACCTTTCTGAAAGCCGACGTTTCAGTTTCCACCCTAAACCGGATTTTAGACATCAAAAAAGCCGCTTATTCTAACGAAATAAACGACCGCATTCACACACAGTTTCTTGTTCATAGATATTATCTAAATACGTCATTAAATCGGAATTTAATGCGGCAACCGGCTGTCATAGTCATCCTTCGGACCTTAGACCCATGGCTTTGCGTCCCTGTCTTTCAACAGGTTTGCCTTTATATGTATAGTATATGTTTTTTTCCCTGAAATGTCAACATTTTCCACTGCATTTTGAGCCCTGCTCCTGTCTTTTTTTCACGGAATCTGCTATACTGTTCAAAAAGAAAGCATGATATAACAGGAGAACGGAAACTATGTCAAAATTTTTACCAGTCCGTCTCTTTTTTGTATGGCTGCTTTTCGGAATCCTGCTGGCAGGCTGTGGAAATTCTCCTTCCTCCGATGAAGAACCTCCGGTATATTCTCCGGCCAGAGTCCTCACCCCGGAGGCCCCCGGCAAAAAAACACTGGGCAGTTCCCCTCTGATCCTGGATATTTCCAATCAGGATCAGGGATATCTGACTGCAGAATCCGATTCCGATGATTCCCGCATGAACATTCAGCTTACTGCTCCCTCCGGTGTGGTCTATTCCTATTTTCTGGAACCTGATGAACAGACGGTACTTCCTTTTTCCGAAGGCTCCGGTGAGTATCTCATCACCTGCTATCAGCAGGTTGATGGAAACCAGTATGCCGCCCTTTACACGGAAACGCTCACAATAAAGCTTCAGAATGAATTTCTTCCGTTTCTGTATCCAAACCAGTACGTGGACTTTTCTTCCAAAAGTGAAGCCTGCAAACTGGCAGCCTCTCTTGTCAAAGAAGACATGACCGATATCGACATCCTGAAAACCTTCTATACATATGTTACCAGTCATATTTCCTACGATTATGACAAAGCTGATTCTGTCGAAGCCGGTTATCTTCCTGATGTAGATGATACTTTAAGCACCGGCACGGGGATCTGTTTTGATTACGCTGCACTGACTACTGCAATGCTCCGCAGCCAGGACATTCCCTGCAAGCTTCAGATCGGCTATTCCGGTGATGTAAAGCATGCATGGATCGATGTTTATATCCGTGGCAGAGGCTGGGTGACAAAGGCAGTATCTTTTGACGGAGACACCTGGAAGCTGATGGATCCCACCTTTGACGCCAACAGTGATGGTGATGAAGCGATCCAGAAATATATCGGGGATGAAAGCAATTATACGGTACAGTTCACGCGCTGACCCACTAAAGGAGACCTTATTATGAAAAACAAACTGACAGCCCGGGAATTATCCAGTTTCTGCGGGCAGATGGGAATGCTTCTGCATTCCGGCATATCCACAGCGGAAGGACTTCACATCCTCTGTGACGAAAGCAAGACCGATGCAGACCGGCAGATCCTCACCCCCCTGATCCGTTCCGTGGAAGAAAACGGTTCTCTTTCCCGTGCTCTTGACGAATCAGGGATCTTTCCCACATCCATGACCGCCTATGTCCGGACCGGTGAGGAAACCGGCTGCCTGGATGAGATCATGGAAAGTCTCAGTTCCCACTATGAACAGGAGGAAGAAATCTCAGGACAGATACGGTCTGCAGTCACTTACCCGCTGCTCATGCTTGGCATGATGGCTGTTGTGATCCTGGTCCTTCTGATAAAAGTCCTGCCGGTATTTCAACAGGTATTTAACCAGATGGGGATGGAAATGAACGGGGTTTCCCGGGGACTTCTGAATGCAGGCAACGTGATCAGCCGGTATTCCTCTGTTTTTCTGATCCTCGCCACAGCCCTCATTGGCTGCATCCTGTTTTTCAGTCTTACGGAAAAAGGTCACAGCCAGCTGCGAAAAATGGCCATCCATCTCCCGTTTTTCCGTGAGATCCCGGTTGCCATGGATTACAGTCGTCTGACCCAGGGTCTTTCCCTGGGGCTTCGGAGCGGACTTTCCCCGGAAACCAGCCTGGAGCTTACAAAGGATCTGATCTCACAGCCGGTGATACTCGAAAGACTCCGGAAGGCTTCCTCTATCCTGGATAGCGGAGAAACTTTTTCCAGGGCTCTTACAGAATCCGGGCTGTTCGGCGGCATGGAAGGCCGTCTCATCACGATATCCTTCTATTCCGGTTCCAGTGACGAAACCTTCCGCAGGCTTTCCCGGCAGTACACCGAAAGATCCATAGATCTGATCTCACAGGCAGTCTCCATTGTGGAGCCTACCATCGTGATCCTGCTGTCTCTTCTTGTGGGGCTGGTCCTTTTATCCGTCATGATGCCGCTTCTGGGGATCCTCTCAGATTTTGCAATGTAAGGTGGTGACCATATGGAACTTTTTGAAAGCCGCAGAACAAAATTTCTCAGAGCATTTTTTCTTCTCTTTCCGGCGCTGCTTCTGGTTTTATCCTGCACCTTGTTTGTGGCAGGTGTCAGCAGCACCTCCGGCCAGGCCGTACACAAAGAACAGGATGCTCTGGAACAGGCACTGAAAAACGGTGCCATCCGCACCTATGCCCTCACAGGCACATATCCCGAAAGTCTGTCCCAGCTTCTCTTGGATTATCATATCATTTATGACAAAACCAAATTCGTAGTAGAGTATGTTCCTAACGGTTCCAATCTCCTGCCGTCTATCAGCGTGATCGCTCTGTCCGGCAGTGCGAAAGGAGGGAATGCCTCATGAATCATCGGAAGAACACCGGACATTCCGTTTCTTCTCTTTTTTCGCTTCTTCTTTTCGGTGTTTTTGTTCTGTTCCTTATACTGATGCTGCTATTTTCCGCCCGGATTTACCAGCAGACTGTGAAACAGACTGACTCCGATTCCGAGCTTGGGACCGCAGCAACTTATCTGACTACCAAATTCCGGCAGCACGACCGCGGCGATGAGATCTTTTCCGGTTCCCTGGATGATATTCCTGCCCTTTGTTTCCGGGACGATATCAAAGGAAAAGAATATATCACGTATATTTACCTGAAGAATGACAGTCTGATGGAGCTTTTCACTGCAAAAGGCTCTCAGGCCAGTTCCGATGCAGGAACCGTCATCTCACAGCTTTCCGATTTCCGGTTTTCGGAAATGAAAAATGGTTTTTACCACTTTTCCCTGGAAAGTACCACGGGAGTCCGCTCGGAATTCCTGCTTCATCGCACTGGCAAAAAGGAGGCATCATGAAAGAATCAAGACATAATTCCGGTACCAGCCTTTTTCTGATGGAAATGATCCTTGCCCTTTTGTTTCTGTCACTTTCCTCAGCTGCCTGCATCCAGATCTTCGCGGCAGCACGGAAAAACCGGCTCCAGGCAGAACAGTGGAACCAGATCCAGTCTCTCACAACCTCCGTGGGCGAGATACTGGAAGGCACTGACGGAACCGATGAACAGTTCCTCTCTCTGCTTCCGGGGGGCATCAAAAAGAACACCAATCTGATCTGGTATTATGACCGTAACTGGCAGAGCTGCTCTTCCGGAAAAGCCGCCTGTGAAATGATCCTGGAAACAGATATTTCTTCTTCAGAAAAATCCGGCGAGCTTTCTTTCCGGCGGCTTTCCAACTGCAGTGAGCTTTACCGGATCACCCTGCGTTTTCCTGTTGATGACTACAGAAGGGAGGCTGTACATTGAAACAGAAGCATACGTTTTTTGTAACTGTCGGCATTCCTTCCCTGTTTCTTATCTTCTCTGTGCTGTGTCTCTGTGTACTTGCTCTGCTTACTCTTGGAAGCTCCAGATCCAGTCTTAACACAGCCAGACATTCTATGGAACAGACCGAAAATTATTACACCGGCTGCGCAAGCGCCACGGAAACCGTTTCAGAAATCCGTGATGATCTGGAGCAATACAGGGAAAAAGCTTCCGATGAGACCAGATATTTTTCCATGATACAAAAGCTTGCGGACACAAGGAACGATCTCAGCTGGGATTCCCACAGCCACACCCTTTCCTTCTCCGTTGGAATTTCCGAGACACAACAGCTTTCTGTAGTGCTTGAGCTTTTTTACCCGCAGAAAAAAAGCTCTTCCGCTTATCAGATCCTGCAATGGAACACAGAGCTTACCGGATCCTGGAAACCTGACAACCACCAGAATGTATTTAAAGGAGAATAAATCTATGGATATCTCTATTCCTGAATTTTTGGCAGAAGCTGCCAACCGGCGTGTCTCTGATATCTTTATCATCGCAGGCCGCCCTCTGGCAGAAAAAATCGACGGTCATCTTTTGGACCGTGGTGACAGGCTGATGCCTGATCAGACAGAAAATTTACTCCGCGCCATTTACGGCCTTGCGGAAAACCGCGATATATCCCGTCTTATGAAAACCGGTGATGATGACTTTTCTTTTTCCATTCCCGGTGTTTCCAGATTTCGTGTCAATGCCTACAAGCAGCGTGGTTCCCTGGCTGCCGTGATCCGTGTGATCGCCTTCCGGCTGCCGGATCCTGCAGAGCTTTCCATTCCCGAGGATGTGATGAACATCTCCGAATATACCCGTGGCATGGTCCTTGTTACCGGTTCTGCCGGAAGCGGTAAATCCACCACCATGGCCTGTCTGATCGACAGGATCAACCATACCCGGGAGGGCCACATCATCACTCTGGAGGATCCTCTGGAATATCTCCACCGCCATGATCGCTGTATCGTCAGCCAGCGCGAGATCTGTACCGACACCGAAAGCTATCTGACTTCTCTTCGTGCCACACTACGCCAGAGCCCGGATGTGATCCTTCTTGGAGAGATGCGTGATCATGAAACCATCCAGACTGCCATGACCGCTGCGGAAACCGGTCATCTTGTCCTTTCCAGCCTGCATACTCTGGGAGCAGCCAACACCATCGAACGCATCATGGACGTGTTTGAGCCATCCCAGCAGCATCAGATTGCCCTCCAGCTTTCCATGGTCCTTCAGGCTGTGATCTCCCAGCAGCTGATCCCGGATGTGGACGGACGCAACATTCCTGTTTTCGAGATCATGCGCCTGACTCCTGCCATCCGCAATATGATCCGCGACAATAAAGTACATCAGATCGAAGGCGTGATCTCCACATCCGGTCAGGAGCAGATGCGTTCTATGGATCAGAGCCTTCTGGAATTATATAAAAAAGGCCGTATCACCAGGGATACAGCTCTGAAATACGCTTTAAACACGGACATGCTGAAGCGCAGACTTATGTAAGGATCTTCTCGGTATAACTCTGCCTGATATGTAAAAACACATAAAAAATCCCTTACCGATCTCTGATATGTTTCCGGAATACAGAACACATATCATTTTACAGATCCGGTAAGGGATTTCTTTATTTTCAATCCGATTTCGATCAAAAAGACATTCCTTCTCTGCGATCGATCAATGCACTACATTTCCTACAATTCCATAAGAAACAATATACATAATGGCACTTGCCATAAAAAGTCCGCCCAGGATCGCAATGGAGGATTTTTTGATATCCACCTCAAGAAGAGAGGCGATCAGTGCACCTGTCCAGGCTCCTGTGCCCGGAAGAGGGATTCCCACAAACAGCAAAAGTCCAAGAAATTCATATCTCTTGATCTGGTCACTCTTTCCCATAGCTCTGTTTTCCAGCTTTGTGATCAGACCTCTGAACGTCTTTGTTTTTTTCATCCATTTAAAGATCTGCCGGATAAAAAGCAGGATAAACGGAATCGGAACAATATTTCCCACGATACAGATCGGCAGTGCCTTCGCAGCCGATATCTTCAGCAGAGAGGCTGCCAGAAGGCCGCCTCGAAGCTCCAGTATCGGGATCATAGAAATGATGAACACAGCTCCCTCGGGAGAGATAAACTGTGCAAGGTGGTGTGAAAACCATTGTACCAGTACTTCCATAATACCTCCTTAACTGTTATTTCTGCAGATATTCCGTCAGGAATTCTACCAGCTTTTTCATCTCCTCATCGGTACCGATGGTGATACGGAGATGATTGTCGATCCTGTCCTTCGGGAAATATCTTACATAGATATGTTTCTCCCTCAGTGCTGTGAAAAGCTCTTTGGCCGGACAGCTCTCATGTGTGGCAAAGATAAAGTTGGATCTGGAATCCTGGAAGGAAAATCCAAGCTTCCTGAGCTCTGCCTTTGTCCACTCTCTTGTTGTAATGATCTTATGGCAGCATTCCTCAAAATATGCCTTATCCTCCATAGATGCCACACCAGCCGCGATGGTAGTACGATCCATGGTATAGGAGTTAAAGGAATATTTCACATCATTGAGATATTTGATCAGCTCCGGATTTCCGAAGGCATATCCGATACGCATTCCTGCCAGGGATCTGGACTTGGAGAAGGTCTGCACAACAAGCAGATTATCATATTTTTCGATCAGCGGCAGTGCGGATGCTGCTCCGAAATCCACGTACGCCTCATCTACGATCACGATACTCTCCGGATTCTTTGCCACGATCTCCTCGATCTCGGAAAGAGGCATTTCCACGCCGGTCGGTGCATTTGGGTTAGGGAATACGATTCCGCCGTTTTCACGGAAATAATCTTCCTTACGGATATGGAACTCCTCATCTAATGCCGGGCGCTCATATGGGATCCTTAAAAGATCTGCCCATACATCATAGAAAGAATAGGTGATATCCGGGAACAGGATCGGTTTCTCTGAATTAAAAAATGTGAGAAAACACATAGCCAGTACGTCATCGGAACCAACGCCTGTAAATACCTGCTCATCCTTCAGGCCGTAGAACGCGGCAATACTGTGTATCAGGTCTCCTGCTGTCGGATCCGGATAAAGTCTCAGGGTATCAGCATCAAGGGCTTTCAGCGCCTTCTCCACACCCGGGGCCGGTGAATATGGATTCTCGTTTGTATTCAGTTTGATCATGCCTCTCTCATTTGGCTGCTCGCCAGGAGTATACGGCACTACTTTTCGTATATTAGCTTCCCATGGTTTCATGCTGTGCTTAACCTCCTATCATATTCTTTTGCTATTGTACTCACTGCGAGGACATTTGTCAAAGGGTAATACCACCTGCCGGGAAACAAAAAGACACCCGTATCGGGTTACAGAGTACGGGTGTCTGATATATTCTTCTTAATGAAGGGCTGTTTTGGTTCGTGTCAGGCGCTTAAGATCAGATACGTGCTACGCCTGTTGCTTTTGCTGCCTCCGCTACTGCTTTTGCGACAGCCGGTCCGACTCTCTTGTCGAATGCCTTCGGAATGATATACTCCGGAGAAAGCTCCTCATCTGTGATCAGATCTGCAAGAGCCTTGGAAGCTGCGATCTTCATCTCATCGTTGATATCACTTGCTCTTACATCAAATGCACCACGGAAGATTCCAGGGAATGCAAGAACGTTGTTGATCTGGTTCGGGAAGTCACTTCTTCCTGTGGAGATAACCTTTGCTCCGCCTGCTTTTGCGTCATCCGGGAAGATCTCCGGTATCGGGTTTGCGCATGCGAAGATGATGGCATCTTTGTTCATGGTCTTAACCATATCTATTGTAACTGCTCCAGGAGCGGAAACACCGATAAATACATCCGCGCCAACCAGCATCTCTGCAAGAGATCCCTGTTTCTTCTGAAGGTTTGTGAGCTTGCTCATCTCTTCCTTAACCGGGTTCATTCCTTCTGTACGTCCCTCATAGATGGCACCCTTTCTATCGCAGAGTGTAACATCCTTGAAGCCTGCTTTCAGAAGAAGTCTGCAGATAGAGATAGCAGCTGCACCTGCACCGTTCATAACGATACGAACATCCTCTTTCTTCTTTCCGACAACCTTCAGAGCGTTTGTCAGACCTGCAAGTGTGATAACTGCAGTTCCGTGCTGATCATCGTGGAAGATCGGAATATCACATTTCTCTTTCAGTTTTTTCTCGATCTCAAAGCATCTCGGAGCGGAGATATCCTCAAGGTTAACACCACCGAAGGATCCGGAGATCATGTAAATTGTATTTACGATCTCATCTACATCATGGCTCTTAATGCAAAGCGGGAATGCGTCTACATCGCCGAATGCTTTGAAAAGTACACATTTACCTTCCATTACAGGCATACCGGCTTCCGGTCCGATGTCACCAAGACCAAGAACTGCGGAACCGTCTGTTACAACAAGACACATATTCCATCTTCTTGTAAGCTCGTAGGATTTATTGATATCTTTCTGGATCTCAAGGCAAGGCTGAGCTACACCTGGTGTATATGCAAGAGAAAGGTCGTCTTTATTCTCAACCGGCACTCTTGTAACAACCTCGATCTTACCTTTCCAATCTCCGTGCAGTCTTAATGACTCTTTTGCATAATCCATTTTCTTTTCCTCCTTGGATAATTATGATATATTTCATTTCAAAAGGATTACCTGAATTAATAATTACCATTAAAGAATCTACTGTCCTTCGGAAGCTCATAGCCTTCAAAATAAGCGCCAAAATCAAGCTTCAGATAACTGCAGAGATTAGCAAGCTCTACCATGGTATTGTCGTTGACCGGAATGCCATTCTCTTTTCTGTCTTTTTCAGCAGCTACCTCTTTCTCGCCGTGTGTATAGATCCTGTCCTGACCGTCTGCCTTCGGACTCTCCCGAAGTGCCTCAAGATATTCTGAAAAATGCTTGCGGATCGCATCCGGATCTCCGAATGCCGCCGGGTTGATCGCCATAAATCCATGGCAGATACCGGTCTTATCCGGGAATGTACAGCATTTGTCGGAGGTAACGCCCATGGAAAGAATAGAGCTGAACAGCTCACAGAGCATTCCATAGCCATATCCCTTATGGCTTCCGCTGACTTCCTCGTTTCCACCAAGAGGCATGATTCCACCGCCCTTCTTGGCTACGATGTTTGCAAGTACATCCGGTGCATTATTGCTGGCATGACCGTTTTTGTCAAGTGCCCAGCCATTCGGAAGAGGCTTGCCCATCTTATTATACATTTCCAGTTTACCTCTGGTTACAACTGTTGTGGAACAGTCAAAGAAAAACGGATACGGGTCTGCAGGCATAGCGACTGCGATCGGGTTGGAGCCCAGCATAGCCTTTCTTCCAAAAGTCGGTACCATGATCGCCTCGGAGTTGGTACATGCCATTCCAAGAAGGCCTTCATGGCAGGCCATGTTCGCATAATATCCTGCAATACCGAAATGGTTGGAATTTCGTACACTTACGATTCCCACACCAGTTGTCTTTGCCTTCTCAATTGCCTTTTCCATGGCAAAATGACTGATCAGCTGGCCCATTCCGTTATGTCCGTCTACCACGGCAGAAATCGGTGTTTCAAAAACAATTTCCGGTTTCGCCTGGGGATGAATAGTCCCCTTCTCGATTCCTTTATGGTAACGAACCATCCTCTGCATTCCGTGGCTCTCGATCCCATACAGATCAGCAGTCAGAAGAACATCTTTAATGATGCTTCCTTCTTCCTCAGAAAAGCCAAACGCTTTAAAAACATCTCCGCAGAAATGGTTCAGTGTGTCATAACTCCATTTTACATATCCCATAATCGCAAGTCCTTTCTCCTGATATTTCCGGCAGGTTACCGCCCACGCTGTGGCCTGCTGCATACTTTATATAATACTGCAGGGATACAGTAACCTTCATCCTGTGCTGTCTCGTCTTACGCTGTCTCGTCTTACGCTGTCCTGCCTCATGCTGTCTCAACTTATGCTGTCTCGTCATGAAGCCTTCAGGATGCTGCCATAATATCAAACTTTTTAGTATTACCAATACAGTTCCTATTATAGCACTCGGTCTTACCAAAATCAATAGTGGTCTTACCAAATTAACGGGATTTTTACTGAAATTTTATTTAATTTTTGTCAGGTGGATCAGCGATGAAATACAAGGCTGTTCTCACCCTGCTGCTGTGCGATCTCCATTATATATTTCTCAATGGTTTCCATATGTTCGCGCATCAGCTTCTCCGCCTGGTTCCGGTCTCCGGAAATAATGGCTCCCACCAGTCTTCTGTGCTGGTCATCCACCTCAAGAGCGGAATTATGTTTCTGCATAATATAAGCTCGGGTACCGGAAATGATCTCCTCTGTCAGCTGCGCTGCCGCATCCAGAACATTATAGATCATAGGATTCCCTGCGATCCTGCCAATCTTCGTATGAAGCTTCTTATCAAGACCTGCACGGGCTTTCTCGTCCTCTGAGCTCTCCAGCTGTGCCAGGATGGAACGCAGATCTAATGCATCCTTCTCCGTACAATTCCCGGCTGCAAGAAGCGCAGCCTCCTGCTCCAGCGCAGAACGAAGTTCCTGTACCTGCTGTACATGGCTGTTATTCAGCTGAAAAAGAAGGGCCAGTGGTGCAGAAAGCCACTGATCCATATTCTCGGTAATATAGTTGGCTCCGCCGCGGACCGTTGTGACAATTCCCATCAGCTCCAGTGCCCGCAGGACTTCACGGACAGCAGGTCTGGAAACTCCCAGTGATTCTGCCATAACACGTTCCGCAGGTAAAGTGTCCCCCGGCTTCAGCTCTCCCAACCGGATATTTTCTATGATCTGCGCTAATATTCCGTCAAATGCTCGTTCTTCTGTAATCTTTGTAAACATGTCGTCCGTTTCGGCCGCCTTCCTTTATTATTGTGTTGCCTTCCTTTACATAAAAATCCCGGAATATAGACAAGTGGATATTTACCATTCTCAGTCATCATACAGTTCTGCACCAGATGATCGCTCTGCAGCCCTTCAGCCAGTCTGTGCATTTTGACTATTTGCCCTCTCTATTTTCTGGACTTTTATAGTAAATATTATACGATAATTCCCCAATTTAATCAATAGTAAATAATAAATTGGTAAGACATATTATTTTATTCCATTATTGAGAATGTTTTCTACTTCCTCCATCTGGCCCAGAAGCATTTTCTGGCGGTCGTCAAAAAGAAGACCTTTATTATGCCTGTAATACTGGTCAGAACCGTTCTCCCGAATGAACCAGAGACTATAATAGTTGGCATTCAGTTCTGTGATAAATGCCACCATTTCCTGACTGTCCCCAAAGGCAGCTTCCATAAAGTCGAAGACGTTCTGAAGAGTAAAGGATATTTCGTTGGTTCGGTTTTCGTAGGCTTCGGTTTCGGATTCAAAAAGGACTTTCACAAACTCATAGTTCCGGTTTGACGATGGAACTTCCGATTCTGCTGCAGCACTTCTGCCTCCTGCCGGGCCTGAGTCGGATCCGGTTTTATCTGATCCGGTTGCTTCCAATCCGGACGCATTTTCAAAAAATGACACAACACGTTTCTGTATACGCTCCTGCTGTTTTGTAAGAAGCTCACTCTTTTTATCCTTTTCAAGATCCGCCTCTGCTTTTTCCAGGAGATTTTTTGCTGTAAGGCTGTCCTGATCTTCTCTGAAGTACACCATATAATCATACAGTTTCGTGAGATAGGCATCGGTAAGACAGCATTCTGTAAAAAGCTCGCTGAGCTTTCCGTTGAGAAGGCTTACAACGCTCAGATGCTCATCCAGGGAGGCCGCGCGGATCTTGCCCAGAGTAATGGAATCCCACTTTCCTTTCAGGATGTCCTCCACTTTATAGTCCGTTCTGTACTTATAACAAAGAGCCAGATAGCCTGCAAAATCCTTCGCGATCATCCTGTGCTGAATGTACTGACTGACCACCTCACGGTCTACGGTTTTTCCAAGGATCTCATAAACCTGGATCAGACGGGAAAGATCCTCCCAGCCTCTGGCTGTGGCAAAGATCTTTCCGTCTACGGTATTCTCCACCCTGTAGAAATTTTTTCTGCGAAGCTCCAGATAGGAGATCACCGCCGGATGAATTCCCTGCTGATAGGCGTATTCCTTCCATACATCAAAGTCTGCCTCCACATCGATCTTCTTGATACGGTCCAGAGTGACCACATCGAATTCCCGGACGGATTTGTTATATTCTGGCGGGTTGCCTGCTGTGACGATCACCCAGCCTTCCGGCACCTTCTGGTTTCCGAAGGTTTTTCCCTGAAGGAACTGCAGCATCATCGGCGCCAGTGTTTCAGATACGCAGTTGATCTCATCAATGAACAGGATGCCTTCTTTCAGACCTGTTTTTTCCATTTTGTCGTAAACGGACGAAATGATCTCACTCATGGTATATTCCGTGACAGAAAATTCTTCCTCACCATAATTCTTTTTTACAATAAAAGGAAGTCCCACAGCACTCTGCCTGGTGTGGTGGGTAATGGTATAGGAAACAAGAGCAATCCCGCATTCCCCTGCTATCTGTTCCATAATCTGTGTCTTTCCGATTCCCGGAGGGCCCATAAGAAGGATCGGTCTCTGTCGGATCGCCGGGATCCGGTACTCACCGAATTCGTCCTTTGAAAGATATGCTTCTATGGAATCTCTGATCTCCTGCTTTGCTCGTTTTATGTTCATGGTATTTCTTCTCCTTGTAATTCTTCCTCCGTGATCACCAGCTTCATGGCCCAGGCCGGGATATCCACATCCTCAGGCTCCTGCTCCATAAATACAAATGCTGTCCGGTATGGCGGCATCTTTGCCGGAAAAATCCCGTATCCGTCTGTAAAATACACCAGACCTTTCAGATTTTCGAATTCCCTCTTTTCCATCAGTTCTTCCACATAGGCAAATGCCGGACGGAAATCTGTACCTCCATCACCGTAAAGTTCCAGGCTGTTCATATACTCCTGCAATTCCTCTGCACCGGTGATCTTTACATCCGAATGCACCTTCTCATCACACTGGATAATGTGTATATTTACCTTCTGGAAAAAATTCCCGCTGTCGCTTAAGATCCCATAGGTTTCCTCCAGAAATCTCTGTACCAGTTCTCCTGAACAGGACATGGAGGTATCGATCACAATGACAAATTCCGAAACTTTTTTCACTTCTCTGGTTTCCAGTGGTTCGATCAGCGGCATATTCCCGTAAAGGGAAAGCCCGTAGGTATAAAAATTATAATCAAAGCTGTCCGGATCTACAGTCAGTTCTTCCCGAAATACTGCAAACTTCCGCAGAAATTCCCGATAATCATATCGTTCCCGGTTCTCTATTTTCAGCTGGTCCAGAAAATCTCCGTCCTGCGCTCCTGCCTCCCTGGAAAAGGTCTCCAGATCTGTCTCGGTTCCTTCGCTGATATCTCCCCATTTTTTACTCATCAGGGGATTGGGTTTCCGGTCAGGCTGCTGGTTTGCCCAGTATTTATGGTCGTCCACGTAGAACTCTTTTTCAAGCTGTGCCAGTTCTTTTTCCTTCAGAAATTCTTCTTTCAGAATCTTGTAGATTCTCTCTGCATTCAGCGTCTTCTTTTCCTTTTCCAGAAGACGGTAGGTTTCCCTCCGGAGAAGACTTCTGGAATATCGGACTGAGCGGTGATAAATCCCGTCGATCATATGCTCCACCGCAATATCGCAGCTTAAATTCCACAGACGCTTCTCTGTTCCCGGCTTCCCAAAGTGCCGGAAAATGCAGTGAAATACCATATGGAGATATCCTCGATTCACAAGAATTCTGTTTTCTTTATAAAGCCCGCCAAGCTGTGCCGGATGGAAGTACATTACAGCCCCGTCTGTTCCAAACGGACTGACCGAACCATCCATCTGATAAATAAAGCTGCTCAGCGCCACATCCAGAAAACGCATGCCAAGATACAGCTCGTCTCTTGCCGCCCGGAGGATGCTGCTGCCGATATCCTGGAGACGCTGGGCTGCCTCCTGGGGATTGGATCCCTGACCGGGCAGGAAGTTATTTTTATTGTTTTCAGTTGTTTCTATGCCATTCAGGATTTCCACCTCCTCTGATCTGCTGTTGCAGTTCTTTTTTCATTAATTTACCATTATTGTTTACACATAATCTCATAATTCACTTGTAGCTTATTTTTCTCATATTCTCTCAGACACTTTATAAACTTAATTTTTCTGTATAAAGCAAATGTTCGTATACCATTCTACGCAAGATCTCCTCAATTTGTCATCCGGCTCTTCCAACTTACAGCTGAAATTTCTTCCTCCGTCTCGCTGGCCGCCCATCATTTTCTGTTTCCCCGGCAGCCTTCTGCTCTTCCTTCAGCATCCGGCTGCGTTCATTCATCAGAAATGCGGAAATCTCCATATCCTTCTTCCCGGACGCCACATCAATACTGTGTTCCAGGCCCTCTCTGTTCCAGAGTTTTTCCCGGGAAAGCAGCTCCAGACCATTTAAGCTTCCGCTTTCCACCAGAAATTCCCCGATATCCTTAAGATTTCCCCGGATATAATCCTCATACTGCTTCTTCGCCTTTTCGCTCAGCTGCCACGGATAACAAAGTCGTCCGAAGCTCATATCCACCAGAACCTCCAGCTTATCCATTACCACTGCCATATCAAACAGGCTGTCATACTCTGCGAAATCCAGTTCTTTATTATAGAAGCATTGCCGGTAATTGGTTCCTGAGCCATGATACTCCGTAAACAAAATTCTCGCAGGCGTGTTCTCCACCGCCTCATCGTAATGCTCCGGAAAAACCATATGCGCACGTTTTCCACCTGCCTCGCCGTTTTCATACAGAAAATCCACATCGATCTTCTGCCACAGTTCCCCAAGGATTTCCTTTGCACAGGATTTGATTCCCTTTTTCTGATGGATCACAAGCTCCTTCAGCCCGCTGCAGCCTGTAAACGCCCCGGTTCCCACCTGCATCAGCGTATCCGAAAATTCCAGCCGTTCCAGTTTTTTGCACCCATAAAAAATATATCTTCCGATTTCCTTCAGTGTATCCGGGAAAACGATCTCCTGCACTTCCTCTCCGGCAAGAAGCCTCTCTTCTCCGAATGAAAATGCATCTTCATTCTCCCAGACTTCCACTTCTTCCTCACCATCCTTATGTGCGGAAAATGCATACGGCGCCGCACTGACTACCGGAAACCCCTGAATTTCTGCCGGGATCACGATCCGGTTATCGGTACCGTAACAGCGGATGATTTCTATTGTATTCTTTTTGACTCTGTAATGTATTTTCATAATTCTCCATCATACCAAGAAACAGATATCCGAAATCCATTTCCCGTTTTTATTCTTCAGGAATCACCTCATCTACTGCTGATCCCGATCTTCTATAGCACATCTGCATCTCATTGTAGTCTCATTATCCATTTCATGCAAGAAATTTTCCCTCAACTCCAAATTCTGTCTAATACATAAAACAGCCCGCCGGATACACGATGATCTTTGATCATCTTATATCTGACAGACTGTATGCAACACAAAACGAATATCTGTATTGTACTCTGTTTCACACTCATGAACACAATCACTTCGCAATTTAAATTCAACTCTGCTACAGTTTTATGAATACGATCACTCTGCAATTCTGCGTTCCACCTGCGCAAGCTCCGGCATTGCCGGGATCGCACCTTTCTTCTCCACGCAGAGACTGGCCACTGCATTACCGAAACGGGCAAATTCCTTCAGATCCTCCTGGGTCAGCTCGTCCAGCTACTTTTCGGATGTGCTGACTTTATACAGGAAACCGCCCCAGAAAAAATCTCCCCGGCTTACTGAGCACTGGGAAGATTACCTGAACCATCTGGCCTTTGCCATGAAAAACCTGAACCTGATCATCGATGCACCGATCATCATCAGCGGATATCTGGCACCTTATTTTACAGAAGAAGATATTAATTATCTGTTAGAACACATCAACACAGGCGCACCATTCACCCTGGACAAAAGCCAGATTCTGGTCGGTACCCACGGGCAGTATACACCTGCCATTGGTGCAGCTTTATATTATGTGGAAAAATTTATACAGAGCGTGTGAATACAGGCAACTTCACCTGAACCGCTCAAAAAAGCATGTCATACACAGCCAGACGGATATAACTTGATCCGCTCTGTCCTAAGGTATGACATGCTTTTTTTATTTTACTTATTATTTTTTCAGTTCTTTCAGCAGCTGCCCGATCTTTGACACAAACAGATCAAAGGCCACATTATTCTTACCGCTGTTGATCACAATATCCGCTTTCGCCCGTGTAGGCTCCACATACAGATAATGCATCGGTTTTACTGTGGTAAGATACTGATCGATGATTCCGTTTAAATCCCGTCCACGTTCCTCCACATCTCTGGAGATCCGTCTTAAGATCCTCTCATCTGCATCTGCTTCCACATAAACCTTGATATCCAGAAGATCTCGGATACGGGGATCTGCAAGAAGCAGGATTCCCTCTACCAGAATGACCGGTCTTGGTTCGATCTTCAGCACTTTATCGGAGCGGTTGTGCTGACTGTAATCGTATACCGGACATTGGATGGTTTTGCCCTCCTTGAGTTCTTTGAGATGCTCGACCAGAAGATCGGTTTCCAGTGAATCCGGGTGATCGTAATTCACCTTCACACGTTCTTCAAAAGGAATTCCGTCCTGTCTGCGGTAGTAATTATCATGATAGATCACCACCACATCGTCTCCGAAATGCTTCTTCAGTCTGTTTGTAAATGTAGATTTGCCGGAGCCTGACCCTCCGGCGATCCCGATAATAATACTTTCCATCGTCTCTTTACCTCTTAAGCTAGAATTCTTCCGCTGTGGATCACGCAGGCTTCCCGAAGAGTTTTTCCGTATAAAGAAGCTTTTTCCCACACAAAAGCTGCCCGGTCGGTGTGCATCTCCTGCATCCGGTTCCGGACAGCTTTTCTGGTTATTTTTTATAAATCAATCATTCTGATCAGATCTCAGCCTGCTCCAGAAGTGCCGGGATCTTGGACTCCCATCCAAGTGCCATGATATGTACACCCTGACAGTATGGCTTGCACTCTTTGATGATACGTGCAGCGATCTCAACACCTGTGATACCGGCTTTTGTTTTCTCTTTGTCTGCTTTCAGCTCCTCGATCATCTCATCCGGAACATGGATGCCGGCTACGTTGTTGTTCATGAACTTAGCCATTCCGGCAGATTTCGGAATGATGATACCAACCTGTACAGGTTTTCCGAACTGTTTTGCTTTTTCCATAAATTTGATGAATTTCTCCGGCTCAAATACAGCCTGTGTCTGGAAGTAGTCTGCACCTGCGGCAACCTTTCTTTCCATCTTTGCAAGCTGAGCGTCAACGGAATCGCTGCATGGAGATACAACGGCACCCTTGGAGAATTTCGGTGGCTCACCAACCAGCTGGTTTCCTCCAAGATCTACACCGGACTCGAGAAGCTGTACTGTATGAAGAAGAGATACGGAATCAAGATCGAATACCGGTTTTGCCTGCGGATGATCGCCCATCTTCGTATGGTCACCTGTCAGACAGAGGATGTTCTCAATACCAAGCATCGCAGCACTTAAAAGATCAGACTCCAGTGCGATACGGTTTCTGTCACGTCAGCACTTTCATAAACAGCAGATCCAGGCTTAAATTTGTGACAATAACCCCAGCTGAAGAAATGGCAGCCAGCTTTGGCGCGCCGTCTGTCCGCACTGCAATAGAGAGAATATTATATAACACATAGATCGGGGCAAAGGCAAACACCACGTTCAGATACTGCAGTGCCTGTGGCAAAAGCTCCGGTGTGGCACCAAGCAGACTGCATAATGCGCTGCGAAATACGAGAGATACAGCTGCGAAAAGCACACCTGTTATCAGTCCTACACTTAATACGGAGCCGAAAACCCGATTTACACCTTTCAGATCTGCTTCGCCGAGTTTTTTCCCAATTAAGACGCCTGCACCGCCGCCTAAGGTGATTCCCATAAGTAAATAAAGCAGAAATACCGGTGTTGCAATGTTCGCCACAGCCAGGCCGGTACTGCCTATAAAATTTCCTACCAGAGTAGCATCCACAAGGGTGGATATGGTAACCCCAAGAGAAGAACATACTCCCCAGAATAAAAAGGTTCTGTATGCACTTTTTGCATAGTTTGTTTCCATATGATTTTCCTCCTGCCTTCAGCTGACTTTTTCATCAAAGCCAGGGGCTTTTGACCCCGACATCATTATATCAAAAAGGAGCAACTCCCGGTACTGCAGAGTTGCTCCTTCTTGCTGTCAATCGATCGGATTATGTTAGCTATTGATCCTCTTAATCACTTCTTCCATTACAGGCATCGCAGGTATTGCTCCTTCTCTCTCAACACATAGGGAAGCCATCGCATTTCCAAAGCGGACACATTCTATCATTTCCTGTAAAGAATATTCTTCTATACGCTTACCGGATTCACAAATCTTATATAAAAAGCCTCCCATAAAAGAATCTCCGGCACCGGTGGTATCCACAACTTTGCTGGAATAACCTGAAACATATGCTTCCTGCTGATCCTGCAGATATACAAACGATCCTTTTTCGCCTAAAGTAATGAGTACTATTTTTGCACCATACTCTGTTATGCTCTCTGCTGCTTTCCGAACATCCGTATAACCTGTTAAGAGCTCAATCTCTTCTTCTGATACTTTAACGATATCTGCATATTCTAAAATACTTCTCATCCATTTACAGGCTTCTTCCTGTGAATCCCACAAACTGGCTCTGTAATTCGGATCATAAGAAATAATTATTCCATTATTTTTCGCAGCTTTTAATGCAATAAACTCTGCATTTCTGGATAGTTCATCTGTTAACGACAAAGATCCTACATGAAAAATACGGCTTTGGCAGATTATATCTTTCCGTACTTCCTCAGCCTTCAGTCTGATATCTGCTCCGGGTTTTCTGGCAAACGCAAAATTTCGTTCTCCGTTATCTGCCAGTTTAACAAAAGCAAGTGTTGTAAAATAGTCAGCATCACTTATTAATCCTTCGGTTGATACACCGCATTTATCCAGTGTTTCCTTTAAGAAATCACCCAGGAAATCTTCTCCTACTTTTCCGATAAATGCTGTTTGGGCACCCAGCCGTTGTGCCGCGACCACAACATTAGCAGGTGCACCTCCCGGATTTTGTGTATAAGACAATGTTTGTCTTTCACTCTCTTTTTTCCCGGTAAAATCAATCAATATCTCTCCCAGAGAGGTAATATCATAATGCCGTTTTGCCCTATATTTTATATCTACGCCTATATTTCCTTGTGGGTATAATTTTCCTGTATAACGATACAGACCATGCTCCCACAATAATGTAAATGTATTTCCGTCTATGAGGATATCAATATCTGTTTCTTTTTCCATCATTTCACAGGAAACAGTTCGTATACCATATCTGGAAGCTGTGTCTGCCCGGTTATAATTCACGGTCATTTCTTTCTTTGAATAATCAAAGCATATTGTCACGGTATGTCTATCTGTATCATATAGATCAATGCACAATAACTCTCCATCTCCCGGCAGCTTTCCCTTCAATTCCACCATTACTGGCTGACTTTGCGGTGGTATGTTTTCACCGGTCCAATGTTTTTCCAATGTTCTGCGGAAGAGCTTCATCTCATCTTTCACTTTATCAGCCACTTTTGCACACAAACGCCTGTTATCATCTAAATACCATACTCGTGATACATCCAGTATTCCACGATACCCTTCCTTGGGACCGAAATCCCGGATCCAGGGCATCCACAACCAGCCTCCCAGCCAGGCAACAGACCGAATTTCCCCATTCAATACCGGATATGTCTGTGCTGCATAATAATGAGTTCCAAGATCCAAGGTTCCGCTTATCTTTTTATGGAATTCACATTTGTCAAAATCCACCTGTCCGGACAGATATAGCGTCGTTGCACTGTCTTTTTCATACATCGGCGAAGCTGTCAAAAACCAGACATCGTCAAGGCAGAAGGCATCCGGACATTCAAACATTCTGCCCTCACCAGGCTCTGCTTCGTACAAAATTCCGCTATACGTCCAATGATACAGATCGGTAGAAGAGAAAAGATAAATTCTTCCGCGGCTCTCTGGATGTTCAATTCTTCCGGTGGATCCTCCGCAGATCATTCTCCATTTTCCTTGCGCGAAAAACACCTTGGGATCTCGAAAATCTCTTCCTCCCTTTTCCGGGACTTCATTTATCAACGGGTTTTCTTCTATCTTTACGAAATGTCTCCCATCCTTTGACACCGCAAGATTTTGCGTCTCAAAAATACCGGTTTCATCTTCCGTTCTTCCTGTATAGAATAAAAATAGCTGATTATCCTGTACAACAACCGATCCGGAAAAGCATCCACCGTTTTTATCGTTATCATAGGGCATATCGGGGACCAGTGCCGGTTCCAATTCGTCCCAGTGTATCAGGTCCCGGCTTACCGCATGCCCCCAGTGCATACTGTCCCAGCTATCATGGTACGGATTATACTGATAAAATATATGATATTGTCCTTTAAAAAACACTAATCCATTAGGGTCATTGATCCAGCCTTTCTGTGGTGTAAAATGTAGGGATGGTCTTACGATTTCTCTCATTTTCTTATCCTTTCACTGCTCCTGCAGTCATACCACTTATAATATACTTCTGCAAAATGACATAAAATACTAATTCAGGAAGTATGATCATCAGACTCGCTGCAATGATCCCACTGTAATCCATGGAATATTGTCCTTTAAACATAGATGTCATTAACGACACGGTGTTTAAGACATTATTCTGAATAAAGGTTGATGCAAACGGGAACTCATTGTAAATATAAACTGCATTAAAAATAATGATCGTCACGAACGTGGGTTTCATAACCGGAATCACCACTTTGGTACATAGGTTAAATAGATTGCAGCCGTCGATAATTGCTGCTTCTTCCAATTCTCCGGGGATATCTCTCAAAAACCCGGTAAACAGTAAGGTATTGAACGAGATATTCACTGCAACATACGGTAAGATCAGTCCCAACCGTGTTCCAAGGATTCCCATCAGTGAATCAATCCGATATACCGGAAACAGCAGTACATAAATAGGGATGCCAATCCCGATCAGCAGGAAAAGATACAATGTTTCTGATGTCTTGTGGTTTCGAAAAACCATTCTGGAAATTGCGAACGAACTCATAAAAGTAAATAAAATACTGAAAAAAGTAGATACTACTACCAGTAAAATCGTGTTAAAATACATTCTGGAAAAATCAATAGTATCAATCGCACGCTGATAATTCTCAAATCTTATTGTCTGCGGCAAAGAAAGTGGGCTGTTGACAATCTCATTATTTGTCTTTAATGAAAGCAACATAGCCCACAGTATGGGCATGACCAAAAGAATAATCAATCCCAGCAGACATATGTAAAAAATGACTTTTTTTATCGATATTCTCTTGTTTCTCATATTTAACTCCTTTGCTTCCTCGTTGTGATCTTAATATAGGAAAACGAGCCCAGAATTGAAAGCAACAGAATTGCAACCGCAATTGCCATTCCATATCCATACCTTCTGGATGTAAATACTGTAAAATACATATATGAGGTAAGCAGCTCCGACTCATGAGCAGGTCCTCCGCCTGTCATCTGATATACCAGTTCATATATTTTAAATACGCCTGTTACCGCCAGAACAATATTAATAATAAAAGTCTCTTTCAGCATAGGAATTGTCACATAAAACAAGCGTTGTAACAAATTGGCTCCATCCATATCACAAGCTTCGTAAATATCTCCCGGTATTGCTTTGATTCCGGATAAAAAAATAGTTCCATGGAAACCCAGTACCTGCCATGTGAATACCATTGCCAACGACAATGGAGACCATTTAGTTCCACCGATCCATTCAATCGCAAGCATATCCAGTCCTATTTTACGCAATACACTATTTACCAGCCCATAATTAGGATTCAGGATATATCCCCAGATAATTCCTATGATAATAGGTGCTATGACGTAGGGAGCAAAAATCACCATTTTAAAAAATGCGTTTCCATGAAAATTCTTGTTCATCAATAATGCTGCCATAAAAGATCCAATGATCAGGAATATCACACTGAACAACAATACCAAAAATGTATTTTTCAATGCGATCAGAAATAGCTTATCATGGAACATAGCAATATAGTTTTTTATTCCCACAAAGGATGCTTTTCCAAGACCACTGTAGTCCGTAAAGCTATAATAAATTGCGATAAACACAGGAATAATAATAAATACTGCATAAATCATAAGAGTCGGAAGCAGCATAATGATTTTTGCTTTCTTTGTACTCAACCAATACATAGCTTTCTCCCTTTCCATTTTATAGAGAAGAACGGTATTACTTAATTTCATACCGTTCCTTTGATTTTATCTTTCAGCACTTTGTAAATTTTCTACATAATCAGCTGCTTCTTCCGGTGTGTAAACGCCGGTCATAACACCGAAGGTAGCATCAAAATATCCATATGCCACATTGGATGAAAGTGAATTAAACGGCTCCGTTACTGCTTTCCAATCATCATTTAATGCCGTGATCATCGTGGAAAGTACAGGATGCTGGCTCTCATCAATCTGTCCATTATATGTAGAGCACGGTAATGTCGCAGTATCCTCAGCAATGATCCTGGTTCCCTCTTCGCCGTAATAGAACTGCCAGAACTGCATAATTGCATCTAACAACGCAGGATCTTCTGCTGCCTTTGAAGATACTACATAAACACCGCCGGATGCCTTGATTCCGATCTGCTGCTCATACTGGCTGTCGGAAAAGGTAGGTCCCCAGAAGAATCCGATTTTAGAAGCCATATCACTTTTCTCAAATTCACCGATATCCCATGCTCCGGAATTGAACATTGCTGCATTTCCACCCAGGAACTGCTCTTTTGCTTCAAAATATCCCATATTGGAAATGTCCTTTGTGAAAGTTCCCTTTTCACGCATTTCTTCTACTTTTTCAAAATAGTGAATAAAATCTTCGTTATTCCAGGAAATGCTTCCGTCCCTCAGGCCGTCAAGCTTTTCAAAGAATCCATATCTTGCCAGCATTGTCTCAAATGCCCAGATACTGTAATTATCCTGCGCCCCCACGGTCAGCGGTGTGATTCCGGCTGCATTGAGCTTATCTACCACATCCAGGAACTCTTCATAGGTAACAGGCGCTTTTTCGATTCCTGCCTGCTGGAAGAGATCTTTGTTATAATAAAATCCTACCATCATAACTTCACTGGGCATTCCCATATCTTTGCCATCAACGGTACATGCATGCACCAGTCCGGGAAGAAGGCTGTCATTGATACCATACTGATCCAATGCATCCGTCAGATCATATAAATACCCATTCTGTGCAAACTCCTTTGCGGTTGCCTGCTCCAGCCAAAATACATCCGGAAGCTTATTTTCTCCTGCCAGTAAAGTCATCTGTGTCTTATGCTCGGACACTTCTTTGCCCGTAATATCAATTTTAATCCCCGGATGGCTTTCTTCAAAGGCGGTGATAATCTTCTGCAGATGCGGCTCCTGTGCCTGAATATCAGCAACATGCTCTGCAAACTCGATCGTAATCTGTCCGGACTCATCTGCGGTCGTAGAGCTTTCCATCGTCTCTGCACCGCCTTCAGTCCCTTCTGCATTTCCGCATCCTGCCATTGTAAACAGCGTAGCGGCCGCACAAGTCAGTGCCATCATTTTCCTCCAAATACTTTTCATCATAATTGTACCCCCCTTATTCTTGTAGATGAATATCATCTAACGTCCCATATAGGATGTCAATATGTTTGCACATTTTCCCATTCTCTTCCTTCTGACTGTAGATACCCCATGCTTTTCCACAAATGAAGAAGCTGGACATTTCACCTTCTATTGCAGGATGGAATGACAAGGTTCCGCGATACATATCACTTTGCAGTCCCAATAATGCATTCAGCACTCCCCAGCTTGCCATTGCCCTGCAATAATGATGACCGGACTCGATCTCGCTGAACGGATTCCTCTTGTATCCGTCATAACGATCCCGAATTGACTTTACCACCGTCAGACCCTCTTCTACACAACCTGAATAAATCAGATTAACGGCTACTTCATACTCTACTCCTGTCCACACCTCTCCGGCATAGGATAACGGGAATTTAGGCCTGCCGCCTTTCGGCCAGGTAGCTACTACCATTCCATGCTCTTCATTGATTGCATATGCTCTGTGCACACTGTCCGTATGATAAAAATCCGTTTTGTAATTATACTTGAATACGGATTCCATCGCAGATTTTACATGCTCTTTCGGTAAAATTTCCCCGATTCCGGCCATATATGCCAGAAACTGTCCGAGAAGCTGATCTGACAGGCAGCCTTTTCCGAATTGATATTTATATTTATCAATCTCCTTCTGTACCTGAATATAATATTCCCCGTCAAACATCAGTTCATCGGCTCTTGCAGCTCCTTTTGCGTAAGCATCTGCGTATAACTGATGATGTTCTTCATCCCCTACGATCTCAGCCATTTCTTCACAGCATTTCAGTGCTGCCAGGAAGATACTGTCCGTCATAGGATTCGGCCCGTAGAATTCAATATCATAGGTTGTATTCTGCTGACCATCCAGTACATCGTCTCCATCCAGATCCCATTGTTTCAGGGCATATTCCATTGCCAACACTACTTTGGGCCAAATGGTCTTTAAAAATTCCACATCCCCGAGATTCTTGAAATCCCGGTAGACACGAACAACACTTCCAAGTTCTCCATCACAGGCCGGAACCATTGCATACCGTTCCTGATCAAATACGGAAAACATTCGTGTAGACATACATCCTGTCTCATCTGTTTCTCTCAAAAATTCTACATTACGCATTGTTTTTTCAAGATCCGGGAACAGAAATGCAACCGTCTGTGCATAATTCCATACATGAGGCACACTACCGTAACCGCAGCCTATATAGTCTCGTATCCCTTCAAATCCGGCAAAGGTTCCATCTTCCAGCCGGAAACATAAATTACTTCGAAGATTCGTAATGTTTGCAGTCAGAGCATCCACCACATAATAAGGTAATGTAGTCTTATGGAACATAGCATCGGCAAATTTTCTGCTGTCGGATTCCAGTCGTTCCTTATTATGGTATACATATTTTGCTACATCCCATGCATCTGTAAATTTTGTTGCATAGTAATTTCTCACTGTTCCGTATTCACCGCGCTGGAATTTCTCGTAGTCCTCATCAAATTCAATCCATGCCTTTACTCTGTTAGGAAAATACCATGTAATGACAAATTCAAAAGTTCTTTCTTCTCCTGGCTGAAGTTCTTCCCAGGCTCCGATGGATCCGATCTTTTCTCTTCTTTTCAGGAAACTGAAATTATGAAATTGTGCAAATTCACACCCCACACTGTCAGATACGGTCTCTTTTTCCAATCGTCCATCACTGGTAAAGTCATCCCAGAAATCCTGTATTCCATCCACCCATTCGCCGTCAAACCATTGTGTTTTATAGGTTACTTTGGATCCACTGGTCAGAATCGCCATGTTTCCATACCGTAGATGATCCTCTTTCAAATGTTCGGGTGAATAATACAATCCCTTCACATCATCAAATTCCCGATATTCATTTTTTACGCTGTCGGCCAGCTTCAGGTTCTCAATAACATCATATCCTTCAAAACCAGATGCATTGGGAAGTGTGCCTACCAGGCTTACTTTGGTCGGACAGTCTGCAATATTTTTCACCGTGTATCGGATAATTGCACAGGGAATACTGGAATCATCTGTATTTAAAGGAATAAACGGTGTATATGCTTCCATTGACACTTTTACGGGCAATTCGGAATCTTTGAAATTCACTCTTGCAAAAGGATATTCACAAATCAGTTCCGAATCTTCCATTCTTGGCAGATTTACTAATTCAGCCTGAAGGTATCCGTGCGAGCTGGTATATGGCGGAACCATTCTCGATTCCAGAATTTTCGATATAGGTCTTTCCAGTTCTTTGTTTTCCGTACGGATTGCAAAAAAGGAAAGGGGAAATTTCGTATTTTTCGAAGGCCAGTTAAAGATTTCCCAGTCAAGGAACTTTCCTCTTGAATTTACAGAGAAATTACCTGTTCCGATTCCGCCCAGCAAAAAACGGACTTCCGTTGCATCCCGCTTAAAGACCCGCGGTGTTCTGTCAAACAATATCTCTTTTGAAAATGTTTTTTTCATCTTCTCCTCCTTTTGGTTGTTCGGTTGTTCGACTAACCAGTTTTATTTTTTAACTCTCCGCTTTTGCAGAGAGTTTTTTTATTTGTTCTTGTTTGTTCGAATAACTTATGCTATGATATTAGCATAGCAAAAATATATTGTCAATCACTTTTTCAAAATGCGAGGGATTTTATGAACACCAGAACACCAAAATACATGCTTATAAAAAATGAATTTGTCCAGAAAATCGAAAGCGGATATTATCGTCCCGGCGATCTCATCCCTTCCGACAATGAATTAATGCGTACTTTAAATGTAAGTAAAAGCACTGTTACACAAGCCCTGAAATGTCTGGAATCTGAAGGATATATTATACGTCAGCAAGGAAAAGGCACTTTTGTAACAGACCGCTCCAAAGATAAAATAAACCTATCAATTTATTTATGTCCTATGGAAGATAATGAGAAACATTTTTGGGTCTCTCTGATCGAACAATTTAATCTGACCTCTTCCGAATTTTCCGTAACACCGACTTTTCTCACCAACGATAAGGTTCCTCTGCGTGACTCGCTATTGCAGAGCTTTACTAGTGGAAATGCCCCGGATATTCTGTCTCTGGACGGTCCTGATGTCCCCTATTGGGCATATATGAATTCTCTGCTGCCGTTTGATGGATATATGGATTCGTCTTTCCTATCCTCTTTTCTGTCTCCCATTGTGACACAGGGAACCTATCAGGGAAAGCTATATCATCTGGGTTATACGGAATCCACTTTATGTATTCTGTATAACAAGGAGTTGTTCCATTCCCTTGGTATCCGCATTCCGACTTCTGCGGAAGATGCCTGGAGCTGGGATGAGTTTCTGAATGTCTGCCATACAATACAGGCCAAAACCTCTTTTCCCTATCCTTTGCTTATGGACTCCGGACGTGGTCTTTCTCCAAAATCCGGAGAATGGAACAGCTATGCAGGATTGCCATTTATCGTGCAAAACAATGGCAGTTTTTTTAACGATACGCTGACGGCAACCTCTGGATATATTAACTCTCCAGCCTCCGTCGCTGCCATGAATTGGCTGGGCGAATTATTTCATAAATATCATTATACCCATGTGGAAAATCTCAGTGCTCATTTCCCTGAACACTTTGCCATGAGCCTTTCCCTGCCCAGTGCTTATTTTCAATCGCGGAAAAGAAATAGCAATATCGGCATAATTCCTCTTCCCCATGGTATAAAAGCAGCTTCGCCCCATGGAAGCTGGGGATTATGCATGTCCAGACAGACACAATATCCCAAAGAATGTTGTGAATTTATCCGTTATGTTTTCAGTCTGCAGAACCAGTTGAAGATCAGTCAGTTAACGGGTATTCCCGTTTTAAAAGAGATTTATGACGTAATGGACAGCTTTCAGGCCGGTTCCGGCAACAGCAATATTTTATTTTCCCAATTACGGAATACCTCTTTTACCAGACCGCAGACCCCCGCATATCCTTTCTTCAGTAAGCAGTTTTCCTATGCGTTTTATAATGTTGCCATGGGTGCTGATGCACAAAAGGAAATGGACCACCTGGCGCAGCAGGTAGACGATCATCTTTACCGGCATAATTATTATCAACAAAGCTAATAATTTAGGCTAAGGATAAATAAATTCATTTACCCTTAGCCTATTTCTCATCATATTTTACTTTTTTCTTATAATCATAGATCTTAATATCCGCACAGATTTCCAAAGGGATAATCTTTTCCATCCCGGTACCTCCCGTTCACTTCCCAATAATAAAATTATATCGTTTATTTCTGTTTAAAACAATACTATTTTCATAGTAAGCAAAAAACGAGCCATCCTCCACAAACGCAGATTCCTGCATTCATGGTTCAGACGGCCCGTGTAATTTTAATTTTAGATTTCAGCTAATTTCAGCAGATCCGGAATCTTGGACTCCCAGCCAAGTGCCATGATATGAACACCCTGGCAGTATGGCTTGCACTCTTTGATAATACGTGCAGCGATCTCAACACCGGTAATTCCAGCTTTTGTCTTTTCTTTGTCTGCCTTCAGCTCCTCGATCATCTCATCCGGAACATGAATGCCGGCAACATTGTTATTCATGAATTTCGCCATTCCAGCGGACTTCGGAATAATAATTCCAACCTGTACAGGTTTTCCGAACTGTTTTGCTTTTTCCATAAATTTGATAAATTTCTCCGGCTCGAATACAGCCTGTGTCTGGAAATAGTCAGCGCCTGCTGCAACCTTTCTCTCCATCTTCGCAAGCTGTGCATCAACAGAATCACTGCATGGAGAAACAACAGCACCCTTGGAGAATTTCGGAGGCTCTCCAACAAGCTGGTTTCCACCAAGATCTACGCCAGACTCCAGAAGCTTCACTGTGTGAAGAAGAGATACGGAATCAAGGTCGAATACCGGTTTTGCCTGAGGATGATCGCCCATTTTAGTATGATCACCGGTAAGACAGAGAATATTGTCAATACCAAACATAGCTGCGCTGAGAAGATCAGACTCCAGAGCGATACGGTTTCTGTCACGGCATGCAAGCTGGAAAATGGGATTCATGCCTGCATCTTTAAGAACCTTACACATTGCAAGAGATCCAAGACGCATAACAGAAGACTGGTTATCTGTTACGTTAACTGCATGAACACCTGTAAGGTATGTTTTGGCTTCTTCTACCAGCTCATCTACATGGATTCCTTTCGGCGGTCCTACTTCTGCTGAAACTGCAAATTCACCACGATCGAATAATTCTTTCATTTTCATATTATATTTGCTCCAATCATTAAAAATTTAGGATTAACCTGTTATTTCACTTCATCATCTGTAGCAAAATTGTGGATCTGTGTCGGGCATTTCAGTACGTCAAGGCGTCCGATCTCTTTCAGACGTCTGTAGATGCGCTCCCATCCACACTCCATATCACTGTCCACTTCGCATTTACCATTCTTGGAACCGCCGCACTGGCCGTTGACAAGACTCTTGGAGCATGCTGTGATCGGGCAGATCCCGCCGGTAAGGTTCAGATAACACTCACCACACTGGTCACATTTATATTCTAACGGTGTTACACCCTGGAAACCAGGTACCGGGTATGTATCGCAGGCTGCGCATACCATTTTGTCTTCCAGATATTCTGCGATGGTCTGTACACCAACGCCACAGGAGAATACCAGGACCAGATCCGCTTCCCTGATCTTATCCATATGTTTCTGAAGACGTAACTGCATATTTTCCGGATTACAGATATAATCCGTTGTCATGATCCCTGTCACATTTCCTTCAGCGGAAAGCTCCTTCTGAAGTTCAACAGCTTCTTTTTCCGGAAAACGAACTTCCTTGCATCCATGGCAGTTGATGATAAAAACTTTCTTTCCGGCTGCCAGTGATACGATAGTTTCTTTTGCTTTTAACTGGGTAATCAACATATCACTTCATCCCCCTTACTGCATTTTTTCCGGCTTTGATACTGTTAATGATCGGAATCTTGGAAGAACAGATATACTGACAGCATCTGCACTCAACACAGTCCATGACATTCATGTCCTTCATGCCCTGCCAGTTCTCTTCTTTCGCATATTTTACGAAATACAGAGGAGAAAGTTCCATCGGACATACATCCACGCAGCGTCCGCACTTGATACATGGCTGCTCTTTGGTCTCGTCTGTATCAATGGCGATGATACCGTTGGAGCCCTTCATCATAGGTACATCCAGAGTGTTCAGAGGGAATCCCATCATAGGTCCGCCCATCTTGACCAGAACATCGTCATCTGTAAATCCGCCGCAGTAATCGATCAGCTCTTTTACGCTGGTACCGATCTTGATGATAAAGTTGCCAGGATTCTTGATCTTCTCGCCTGTTATTGTTGTAACACGCTCGATCAGAGGCATACCCTTCTGGATTGCATCGGAGATTGCTTTTACGGTACTGATATTATCTACGATAACGCCAACATCTGCCGGGAGACCGCCGCTCGGAACCTTTCTTCCCATAACGCGCTTGATGAGAGTTTTCTCAGCACCCTGCGGGTATTTGGTTCTTGCAACAAAAACTTCCATATTTCCGATATCGGCAACTTTTTCCTGCATTAATTCGATGGCATCCTGCTTGTTATCCTCAATGACAATGATACCTTTCTCGGCACCTGTTGTCTTCAGGATCGCTTTCAGGCCAAAAATAATGTCATCTGCAAACTCAAGGAGAACCTTGTGGTCTGCTGTTAAATATGGCTCGCATTCGCATCCATTGAGGAGAATAGTATCAACTGGTTTGGCTGGTTTCAGTTTAACACAGGTCGGGAAGCCTGCACCACCCATACCAACGATTCCGGCATCTTTTACGATCTCAATGATCTCATCCGGTGTAAGTTCGTCCAGGGCTTTATGTGGCTGTACGGATTCGTGCAGAGTATTTTTTCCGTCGGATTCGATGACAACTGCCATCACCTCACTGCCTCTTGTACCATGCATACGTGGCTCAACAGCAACTACGGTTCCGCTTACACTGGAATGTACCGGTGCGCTGATAAATCCGGCAGCTTCTCCGATCTTCTGTCCAACCTTTACTGTGTCGCCTACTTCCACGATCGGATTGGCAGGTGCACCAAGATGCTGGGACATGGAGATCACAACCGTCTTCGGATCCGGGAATTTCTTCAGATCGATATGCTCGCTGAATTCCTTATGCTCTGACGGATGAACGCCACCATAGTATCCGTTCAGTCTGTCCTCTCTGATAGACTTCACGTAATCATTGATCACCTTAAAGTTAACCTTGGAGTAATCACGTACCTGTACCGGCTGGTTCAGGAACTCTTCCAGACGACCCTGTTTTGCCAGTTTCTGGTAGATCTTCTCCCATGCGCAGTCCTTGTTAGGATCCACTTCACATTTCCCGTTCTTTGCTCCGCCGCACTGTCCGTTCACAAGACTCTTGGAACAGTCGACGATAGGACAGACGCCTCCGGTAATGTTCAGATAGCACTGTGCACATGCATCACAGCTCTTTTTGGTAAGTGCCATGCCGTGATGGCCTCTGTAGTTAAGGGTATTACTTGCTGCGATCACCGGCTTACCGGTCAGATCTGCAACAGTCTGGATACCAAGACCACAGGAGATCACAACTACATTCTCTGTACCTTCCGGCAGCAGATCCTGTAATTTTCTTTCTGTGTGCATCTTGTTGCACAGAAAATCGAATTTCGCACTGCCTGTGACGGTTTTTCCCTGCTCCGCAGCAAATTTCAGGAATTCCTCGCAATCCGGTTCGTCAACGGTCTCAAATTCCTTGAAACACTTGTTACAGGCGATTACAAACAGATTGTCCCTGCCGTTCAGCACTGATGCAAGCTCATCACTGCTTTTCAGCTTGTACTTAGTATAGTTTTCCAATTGCTCACCTTCCTTATAAAGATTATATCCTTATGATTATCTGCTCTTATCCGTTCCCTCCTTCTCTGCACTCCCAGGAAAGAAACAATAAAACCAAATAAATAAGTTCTTTGTTATTTGTTCAGCCCTTCGAAAAACCCGGTCCAAAAAAAGGCCGCAGTATTTCCTCTGACTGCTACAATAAATGTACCATAATTTGAACATATTATCCAGTTTTATTAGCTATTTTTATAAATTTATTCTATGATTTCATCCCAATCATCTATGGGTGTACGGATATTTGTACAACTTCTGTTATGCTGCATGCGTTAGTTATATGCAACTTATATAATTTTGTTTATAAAATATCCTTTTTATGCATTGAGCATATTGCACAAGGATTTTATCTTTAACAGGGCAGATCCGAAAAGTGTCTTTTGTCATGGGGTAAGACGCTGTCCGCAATATTCACAGGTGCTCAGACGACCTTTTATTACCTGATTCTTTGCACCGCAGCTGGGGCAGGTAACTGTAATATAGATCTTCTCATTTACGCGTCTGTTCGGTGCAGTGATCATAATATAATTTCCTTCTCTGTCTATCTGGATATTCCGGATATATCCCCCCGCAATAATTTTCTCCAGCTTTTTCACTGCACCTTTCCCAAGTTCCTGCCATTATTTGCTCTGATCTTTTCACCATTGTAATAAATTTCTGATACATTAACTGCCACTGTCTGCAGATATCCTGCACAATCCGGCTCTTGCAGACGATATTCCTGAAACATCCAGACGGAATCATCCGGAAAATAAAATACATTACTGTCACTGTTTAATCTGCGAAGTCCCTCTGCTTCGGATCCTCCATTTATTACTTTCCGCAATGCCTCATAATCCTGCAGATAGGAGCCTGTCATTATCCTGCTCCGTTCATGCATCTTGGTGTTGCATAAAACGATCCTTCCAAGAGGATCCGAAAAACACACCCCACAGGGAACATCATCAACAGCTTCATTCACAGACCAGTAAGACAGAGAATGATGATATCTGCGTCTCTCTCTCCAGATTGCCCAGCAAAGATAAAGCAACAATACCACCATCGCTGCCATCAAAACACTGACCGGACACATCCGGAGTATTAGCTGATATGCGCTTTCCCCCTGGCAATATCTGTGATCATTCATCAGGAACCCCATAAGCATAAAAGAAACTGCAAAAACAGTCACTGCTGTTATAATTTTCTTTTTCCCGTAAAAACAGGTTATCCTGACCAACAGAAGGATCAATTCCAGAATCAGGCAGATTTCAAGAAGGATCATCAGAAAATCCTGCATTGCCATACTGCATTCCGCAAAATCAGTCATCTTCCGCCTCTCTTTCTGAATACGATACATCCGATAAACCATTCGTTTTCATCTTCCTGCTGCACATTTAATTCCGGTCTTTCTGACATTAATCCCCGAAGATCTGCTTCTGCTACAATATGAACCGAGATCCGCAAAGCATCATCGATCTGCGACACACGGTAAAAAACAGACTGCATTGTATCAAACAATCGTTCCACAAGCCATTCAAAGGTATCATAGCATTTTAGTATATCATCTGCATTCAGCTGCACTTCACCATTTTCGACATAATAAGCTGCCCGGATCTTACATAATTTTAAGCTGTCACAGGATTCCGCAAGACTCTGTCTGAGATCCTCCATTGTAAGCAGATTTCCGTCTGATGCATATTGTGTCAATACCAGATTTTTTCTTCTTTTTAAATATGTACCAACAACCACGATTTTTCCCAGGATCCGGTCATAGTGTTCCCTTGACTCCGTTCTTTCCAGCTCATCCATCAGCTGTGACAGCAATTCCAGCTGCCCGGCTGTCTGATTCTGTATTATGTTCAGCAGTCGGTTCTGTTCTTCTGTTTTTCTCCGCTCAGCTTCTTTCTGATAGGTTTTCTGCAGCAGACGATTTCTGGCAGTCAGCTCCTCCTGCTGTTCCCGGATATCCTGATACTGATCCAGAAGCAACGAAATATCTTCTGACCAGAACAAATGTCCTCCTCTTATAGGAATATGGTTGATCCGGATTCCCTGTTCCTGTACAGCTGATCTGTTTATTACAATTTTACGCAGTTCCGGTGACAGCTCAGGAAAATCACCGGAATGATAATAACGCTGAAAGGAATCATCCGTAATCTCTGCATCCAGTCCTCCGGAGGTCTGGAATAATTCAAAATATCGATTGTTCGTCTGTATCAGGCCACATAATATACATCCCTGGTAAATTGCCGCCATCAAAAGGCAGCATACCGCTGTCGTATCTCCAGCAATTGTTTTGATCAGAGACAGACGGAGTAAATTCCCGATATTCCATCCCAGAAGCAATATTCCCGGAATAACCGGCAGCCAAAATTGCTTTCTTCCCGGAATCCTGCTTTTTCTGATCAGCATGATTTCCATCCATATCAGGCAAAATATGATCCATCCCTGGATCACTATAAAAAGAATACCATAGCTGTAATCTCTATCTGAAAGCGGCGGCCGCCCGGAAAACCGAAACACCAGCTGATGCAGATCATTTGTAAAAACACTGATGATCAAAACCACCGCAAAAGCAAGCAAGGCAATAATTTTTCTGACTGTTTTCTCTCCATCCTTTGCCCCTAGAAACATCGCTGCTGCCAGTCCAAGGACCGGGATCAGGATCATCGGGATATAATACAGATACCAGCAGATATGTTCTCCAAGCGGATCATGAAAAGAAAATCCATATCATCAAACCATGGATTTTTTACCTTAATACGCATAGTATAATCAAATTCATATTTATATACCGGTGGCTGATAGCTTACGGTTTCTCCATCCTTTGTTGTATATGTTTCCTCGTTCTGCTGTCGCTCTACATCAACTCTGCACTGCGCAACAGTGGATAAAGGAACTATATCCGGATTTTCATTGACATCCAGCTTTCGTGCAACAGTAAAATTCCCCTTATTGTCATCAATAAAAACATTGTAATTTCTGGTATTGATCTGACGTGTTATACAAAAATCCATTACGGCCTTTTTGTTTTTTTCACGATATTCCAGTTGACGTTTTATATCCTCTACCGTACTGTGCCGCCGGTCTTCAAACCATGGTGACAATTTTTTTGCACAATCCTTACACAGATTTCCGTCATCCAGTTTTCTGTTGCCTAATAAACCTATTTTCTCTCCGCAGATATCACAGATCTTCTTATCAAATAATCCCATACCCAATCCTCCTTCTTTTTATATTTGTGTTTTTGTTTATCTACATTATGCGTGAATGCTTCGCCATTTGCACTAGCATCTCTGACAGTAACTGAATGCATCTTCATATCAATGTCAGGATCATAAGGCTCGTATCTGAAAATCCTGTCCGTTTCTATATGTTCAGGATATGCCGTATGGGATACTCTCTGCCAGACACAACCGTCCCCATCCCACCTCCACATTCGGATATTCCTCATATCCGCCCACACTCTGTGCGCCTTTCCTCAGATACGCCTTCACCTTTTCCCCATAAAGAAACGGATCATTTCCTTTCACGATCCCCCATTCCATAAGCAGAGCTGCGCTTCCGCTGACAAAGGGTGCCGCAAAGGAGGTTCCGGTGACAGTGGCGTAGCCTCCGCCGGGAACCGGGGCGGAGATGGATACACCGGGAGCTGCGAGGTCAGGCTTCCGGATCGGCAGGAACTGACTTCCCCTTCCGGAAAAATCTGCGTAGGCATTCTGTCTGGAATCATAAGCTCCAACAGAAATAACTTTTCCGGCAGTGGAAGGAATCGTCAAAGTTCCCACAGCCCGCGGAGAATAAAACCCGGTTCCGCGGTTCAGTACATTTCCACCCGGCAGCCAGAGGAAATACTGTCCGGAGCGCACACGTTTTCCACTTAAAAGAACTTTCCAGACACCACTGTCCACATAATTACCCTCAGGAATGAAATCTATGTAGATTTCCTGGGACAGCTGATAGGGACCGGGTTTTCCATAATAGATCAAAAGCTCTGTATTTTCCAGCAGATGCCGCTGTGGCCCCAGCCTTTCATATAATGGACCGATCCGTTCTCCGGACGGACTTTCCAGATAAATTTCCATCTCATCTTCATAATCCTTCCATAACTGTACATTTAATGTGGGCTCAAAAGCTCCCACCGCCAGCTGGATCTCTTCTGTTTTCCCCTGCTGCAAGATTCCTCCTGCATGCCAGGGCTGGCTACCGTTATTTCCGGTTCCTGTAACGATCACAGTCCGCCCCATGGCCGCAACTGTATCAATATAGTTTTCCAGAAGAGAATCCCCTCTGTGAGAACCATAATTATTCCCAAAGCTGACGTTTATAACGATCGGTTTTCTCATCTTCACTGCCTGCCGTATCAGGTAATCAATACCCTCCATCAGCTCCGTTGTCCGCGGAAATGAATTTTCCCGTGGATTTCCCATCTTTACCACCAGAAGATCACTTCTATACGCAACGCCTCGATTCACTCCCTCCGATGCTCTCCCATTTCCTGCTGCTATTCCAAGAACTGCTGTTCCATGTCCGCTGAAATCCCCAGACGGAACAAGGCGCCTGCCTTCGGTTTCCCCGAGTGCAAGCGCCTCATCAATTTCTTCTTTCGTATATTCAGTTCCTGATACATAGTTTTCCGGTGGATTTCCAGCTACACTCTGATCCCACAGTCGCAGGATCCGGGTACTGCCATCCTCATTTCTGAAATCCGGATGGAAATAGTCCACTCCGGAATCCACAATGCCCACCAAAATACCTTCGCCGGTTAAGCCATCGGCTCCATTCTGCACTGGTAAAATGCAGCTTGCCTCCCGCTCTTCAAAGGTCTCAAAGTAGAGTCTCTTGGGCTTTTCTATAAACTCGATCTGCTCTCTGACTGAGTATGCAGCAATTTCCGATTCCGGCAGTGTCACTACTGCATAACCACCAAGCAGCGGGACCACCTGGATCCGCTCACCACCAAGTCCGCTTTCCGGGCCACTGTACTTCACGATCACATCCCACAGCCTGGTGGTAGGATCATATCCCACATTCAGATTTTCTGATTTCGCCCGTTCCTGCGGCAGGGCATTCATGGCGAGATTAAGAAGATTCTCTATTTTCTGGTCTGGCATAAGGCTTTCATTTCCATTGATACATTTTTTTATTATATGCAAAGCTTTCCTGTGACATACTTCCATCACTTAGATCTTATAGATTTTCAAGTGGGGGGGCTTCCTGCTCAATTGCCAGCAGATGTTCTCAGATGTGGAATTCTTGCTACATTTGTTAAAAAGCAATTCTGAATGACTCCCAATGAATGCAGGCGCAAAGGAGCATAAATCATCCTGCGCCTGCTGTTTATTCTTTTTTCCCTCGCAGAAAACATAATACCAACACATCCCAGTACTTACAGAAATAGCATTAACTTTTTCTGACCTGAAAATTATTTTCCAAGTATCAGCTTACCTATTGCATCCGTCTGCAGAATCGCATCATACAGCTCAATAGGCTGTACATCACCTGCAAGATTATGAATGGTTTCGCCTGGTACACATGCCTTCTGAGCGATCATTTTTACCTGATCCTCTGTTGTTACACCAAGCTCCTCAAGCGTTACCGGAAGTCCTACTTCCAGACAGAAATTCTGCACTTCTTCAAACTCTTCTTTTGATGCCCCTTCCAGCACAAGCTGAACCAGTGTTCCAAATGCAACACAACAGCCATGATCTGCATGCTTGATTCCAAGTGCTGTCACTCCATTATAAAAAGAATGAGGAGCTGCACAGTTTACATTATCTGCTCCTACACCTGACAGATATACATTTGCTTCCACAATTGATTCCAATGCCGGTGTTACCGCATGCACCCTGCATGCCTCCAGTGCTTGTCTGCCATACTGGCGAAGAGTCTCATAGCATAACTTTGCAAGTGCCATTCCTGCACGCGTGATACCTGTCCCTTCCAGGCTTGCAGATTCTGTACGCAGGGATGCACGTCCTTCAAAATATGTTCCAAGTGCATCTCCCATTCCTGCAACAAGGAATTTAACTGGTGCATTAGCAATGATCTTGGTATCCACCATAACCGCATCCGGATTTGTCGGATAAAATAGATATTTATCAAAACTGTGATCATCATTGTAAATAACGGACAGTCCGGTACACGGTGCATCGGTTGCTGCAACCGTTGGTATGATAATAACATGTCTGCCAGTATAATAAGCGGTTGCTTTCGCCGTATCAACTGCACTTCCTCCGCCTACGCCAACAACTGCATCTATATGCTCTTCAGTTACAATTTTCTTCATTTTATTGATCTCACTGTGGCTGGAAATTCCTCCAAATATCTCATATCTCCGATAATCATCTGATGAACCAAAGCTTACTTCGATTTTTTCATGACTTGCTTTATATCCACTTCGTGAACAGATAAACAGCCATCTTTTTCCCATATAACCCATTTCTTTCTTAAACTGTAACAGCGCATCTCTACCCTGTACATATTTAAGAGGCTCCCGCATTGCTCTCAATCTTTTCATCATAATAATCTTCTCCTTGTTGTACTGTTATAAGCATTTACTCTTCCGGAACAAATTCATCCTTTCCTACTCCACAGAGCGGACATACCCAGTCATCTGGCAGATCTTCAAACGCTGTTCCCGGCGCAACTCCGTTATCCGAATCGCCAACAGATGGATCATATACATAGCCACATACTTCACATACATATTTTTTCATAATGAACATCTCCTCGTTTCTCACACATCTTTATCAACTTTATTAAAAAGCCTGCCGGATGTTTGAATAGTCACAGCTAGCAGGCTCTTATACTGCCTGGTCATTCAATAGTAACTGTACTACTGGAAGGAAGTTTTTTCGGAGTTTCTTTCGGAAGTGCAATGGAAAGAACACCTGATTCATATTTTGCTTTTACATCCTCCGGTTTCACATTTCCAACATAAAAGCTACGTGAGCAGACACCTGTATAACGTTCCTGACGAAGAACACGACCTTTTTTATCTTCCTCATCCTTATCAAGACCTTTCTGAGCACTGATAGTCAGCTATCCGTCTTTAACTTCAAGACTGATCTCATCTTTTTTGAATCCGGGAAGATCAACATCTAGCTCATAGCCTTTTTCATCTTCGCGAACATCGGTTTTCATCAAATTTAATCTTCGAACATGTTTTCACCAAAAATACTGGATACCATAATAATTCCTCCATTTCCTTTCATGTATTTAATTATGTTTCATATATGTTAAATCCTGTTGTCCGGCAACAACCGTACCCGAATACTGCTTTTCGAATCAGGTTCTTTTTTCTTTCTTCGTTTTTACGCCTTATATTCTACTCTTCTTACTTGAAAAAACAATAAACCACCGCTACAATAACAGAAAAGGATTTGTGCTGACAGCACAGGAAAAAGGAGTGCATATTATGAACGAACTGCAACTGGAATTTGGCAACTTAGATACACTTATAACAGATTTTTTCTTGCAGGATGACTTACGACAGCTGGCCATTGATATTGGGGCAGTACTGGACTGTCCTCTCCTGATATTGGACGACACCTTCCATGTTACTGCTCATCACATGCCGACACATTTTTCCGATTTACTTTTTCAGAATGCCGTGCAGTGTGGACAGATTACTTATGAAGCCAGCGCGATTATCAGCCAGAGTCCTGCTCTCCGCTCCGGAGTGCCCGACTACATCAGGCTGGAAGACAGTGCTTATCTGCGACGTTTTGCACCCTTGAACAGTGCCGGAGTATGCCTCGGATACCTTATCTGTGTGGATATTAATGAAAATCTTCCTGAAATTTCACAGAAAACATGGAATATTATAGAAATGATCCTAGCAAAGCAGATGTTTATACAAGCCAGTCGTCAGAACAAGATGTTCGAAACCGCTGAAGACATTCTTATAAACCTTCTGGATGGCGGTTTTTCATCTGAAGCATATTTTCAGCTCCAGAGCGCCAATACATACCTTTCAGATTTTCACCCTTCCGCTTTTGCACTGATCAACCTCACAGCTTACCACAGCCGATATCTTGGCAAACGACATTTAAAAGAAGAGCTCCGTACCCGTTTTCCTCTTTCTCACGCTTTTATCTATAAAGACGATATTTTTCTGTTTCTGCAAAAAGATCAGAAACTGGATCTGTTCTCTTCACTTGCAGAAGAATTTCATTTAAAAATCATTATTTCAGATTCCATACACAGACTTTTTGACCTACCTTCTCTCTACAGTACTGCCCGCAATGCACTGGCTCTTATGCTTGATGAGCGTTACCACGAGAGCTGTATATCTACAGTTTCTCAGATGAGAACAGCTCTTATGTTAAAAAGCACTGCCGCTCATAAAGAACTGATTTCTCCGTCCCTTTATCGTATTTTTGCTTATGATCAGGAAAAGAAAACCCAGTACTGTGAAACACTTTACTGGTATCTTGTCAGCTGCCACTCCTTAAAAAAAACATGCGATGCGCTTTACACACATCGCAACACAATTCTTTATCGGATTCGTAAAATGCAGGAGGATTTCGGACTTCCTCTGGATGATCCGTCTGCCCACCTGGAACTACTTGCGGGAATCTCCTCTCTTCTGTTTAATATAAAAGGTCCGGGATTTTTTATGCAGCCTTGATAGTCAGGAAAATCTTCATACTCTTGTTAGTAACTTGCCGGCTTTAGGTCAGGCGGATTTTTGCAATCTGCTTCTCAGTTTATGAATAGCAAAGGGGCTGTCGGGAAATAGATAGTTCCAGAGCAGGTTGCAGCGCCAGAAAGCTCTGTAACTGTCAGGATATTTTTGTTTGGTACTGTCAGCTCTACAAAACGTTATTTACCGACAGCCCCTTTTATCTGATATAAAAATATTATGCCGTTGCTTTTTTATCATCTGTTTTCTCAAGCAGCTTCTTCACGCCCTGGATCGCTACCAGTACACCAAGGATCAGCAGTAATACTGCAAATACAAGCTGTAAGGTATTTCCAAGATCCAGCCCTGTTGTTACCAGTGCCTTTGAAAGCTTTGTGATGGTCATGCCAAGTGCTGTGAAGGTAACTGCCATCATGAATACCATCGGGATCCAGAGCATGCAGCCCTGACGTTTTGTTTTCTTTAAGAATACTGCACAGGCTACAAGAGCGAGTACAGATAACAGCTGGTTTGCGGAGCCGAACAGCGGCCAGATTTCAGCATAGCCGACCTTTGTAAGCATGTAGGCAAGTACCAGTGTAATGACTGTTGCGAAATATTTATTTGTTACTACCTTCAGGAACGGGCTCATGTTTTCCTCATCTGTATCAGAATCAAGGAAAAATTCCTGGAATGACAGACGTCCGACTCTGGCTACAGAATCAAGAGAGGTCAGTGCAAATGCGGATACAGCAAGGTTGATCAGGGTAAATACCAGGGAATGCGGAAGGCCAACTACAGAAAGGAAGTTTGCGATAGCACCTGCAAAAATCTGCGGCTGTGTTGTAAGTCCCTGTGCTGCTGCTTCACCGTCTGCAAAGGATGCAACTGCGATCAGTGCGATGATGGCAAGCATACTTTCCATCAGCATTGCTCCAAAGGAAACAGGAAGCATGTTTTTCTCATTTTTGATCTGCTTGGATGCAGTACCGGAAGATACCAGTGAATGGAAGCCGGAAACAGCACCGCAGGCAATGGTTACAAACAGGATCGGGAACATATACTGTCCGTCTACGTTAAAGCTTGTAAATGCCTTCAGGTTACAGGAAGGATTGGCAACAAATACACCGATAACCGCACCGACGATCATGAAAATGAGCAGATAGCTGTTCAGATAATCACGTGGCTGAAGCAGCGCCCATACAGGAGCGACACTGGCGATCAGGATGTATACAAAAATGATGATATGCCAGGTTCCAAGACTTACATACATGGGGAAATTAAGTCCCAGCACAATTGCTGCTACCAGCAGTAAAATTGCGACTGCAGTGTTGACCCATTTGTTGAATTTTGTATATTTAAGGAAAAATCCAAGTGCAACAGCCTCAAATATAAATAACATGGAAGTGGTTGCAACAGCTCCGTTTGCCGCTACCTTTGTAACTGTTCCTGCATCATTTGCGACAAATCCGTTAAAGGTTCCTGCTACAACATCTGCAAATGCGGCAACGACCAGAATACAGAACAGCCAGCAGAATAAAAGAAATAATTTTTTTCCAAGCTTTCCGATATACGCTTCGATGATATATCCGATAGTACGTCCTTTATTCTTTACGGATGCATACATGGATGCAAAATCCTGCACAGCTCCGAAAAATACACCACCGATGAGGATCCATAACAGAACCGGCAGCCAACCGAAAATTGCGGCCTGGATCGGTCCGTTGATGGGACCTGCACCTGCTATGGATGCAAACTGATGTCCAAATACTACATTTGTATCAGCCGGTACATAATCAACTCCGTCCTCCATTTCGTATGCCGGAGTTTTTGCTTTCGGATCAATGCCCCATTTGTTCTGGAGATAACGGCCATACAGAAGATATGCGCCTCCGAGAACTACAATGGCTATGATCATCATTGTTATTCCGTTCATAATATCAACTCTCTTTCCTTTGTATTTTTATATATTAAAAAAGCCCCTGCTATCCTTTCGGATAACAAAGGCGGAATGTTCCGTGGTACCACTTTGTATTCTCATATTTATCACTAAATACAACCACTTAATGCTGTCTCTTCAAACAGCCTCTTCTGTAACGTGAAGACTACGTCCCTGCTTACTTAACCTTTCTATTCAGCGGGATGCTCCCAGGTGATATCACAAAATACCTTCTGCCGCTTCTCACCAGCTACGGCTCTCTGTGATCCGGTCTGCTTCTTATGATCTGTCCTGTTCCATGCATTTCTCTTTTTTATTTATCTAATGTTTTACTCCTTTTTTTATAAAAATTCAACAAATAATTTATATATATTTTATAAATTTGCATATGTTTTTTTATGCATTTTTTAGGTAAAAGCCAAAACACGGCGTATGTAACGAAGCCCGATCTGATCTCAGCTCTGCTTTACGATCCGTTTTCCGTCACATACGCCGCATTATCCATTATTCAGAAAATGTATATCTTACCATGTATCCTTTTCCGTCACCGGTTACGATCACAACTCCGCCATCGGGATTCTCGATCTTATCAATGATCGGAAATCTTCCTTTTTCTTTTACGAAAGCTTCCGGGCTCTCGATATTTGCTTCAATGATCTCCTGCTGAGAATGACGATCGCCGCCGCAGGGATTAATGGTTTCAATAATGATCTCATATTCCTTCATACCCTTCACCTCTTTCATTTTAATTCAGTTTTTCAGTTCTTATACTTACATTTTATCGTAAAAATCCCGGTCATGCAAAATGCGTTCTGCACAAATTTTCAGAGGATTTATTGGTATTTTTCACTACATTCAGACTTCTTCTGTTTCCGGATGTTATCTTCCTCAAAGAAGGCTTTTTTTATTCTACAAAGTGGATCCTGCTCTTATCAAAACGATCCTGCTGCTTTCTGCTCTCTGCCGGGTACCCCAGGGCAAAAAGAGAAAATACCTCCACATTCTCCGGAAGCTTCAGAATATCATGGACCAACGCCATACGATCCTTAAGCGGTGCAATTCCGATCCACACGCCGCCAAGTCCCAGTGCATCCGTTTCCAGCCAGATATTCTCCTGTGCGATAGACATATCGATCTGTGCCATGTCCTGAACAGGCAGTCCCTCTTTCCGATATACCGGAACGATCACAACCGGTGCACCTGCTGCACATCCGGAATAGGGAGTGGCTTTGGAAAGCTCCAGGATCTTCTCCTTATCTGTCACAACATAAAATTCCCACGGCTGCTGATTACATGCGCTTGGCGCCTGCATACCTGCTTTCAGGATCTGAAGGATTTTTTCCTTCTCTACGGGTTTATCTTCATATTTACGGATACTTACTCTGTGAAAAATATTCTCCATGCTATTTTCTCCTCGGCATACTCATATCACTTGTTACAGTTCATACTCATCATACAGCTTCTGACGCCATTTTACATCCGTCATCACACACTGCACTTCATCCGACCGTCCATCCAAAAACAAACGATTGATCACTCCCACCGGTATATACAAATTATACCACATCATCAAAACATAAAAACCCCATAAAACATATTTTTTCAAACTCTACAGGAACTTAAAATGGAAAACGCTCCAGAATACGAAGCTTTCAGAATGTCCATACAGCCAAACATCCGGGAGTTTTTCTTATAGCACTTATAATCTTCAGAAATTATTTCTCCTGCACATTGATGATAACCTTCATGGTTGTCTCACGATTCTCATCAATATACTGATAAGCCTTCAGATAATCTGTGAACTTAAATGTCTTTGAGATCAGCGGCTTTAAATGAACCTTTCCCGCATTTACAAGATCAATGGCATCTACATAATCATCATGACGGTACATCATAGTACTCTTGATATCCAGCTCGTGGTCATTGGCAACAGCAAGGTCAACGGTTGCCATATCCGCAAATACCGCTACCAGTACGATCACGCTGCCTTTTCTCGCATACTGGATGGCCTGTCCCATGGTGATGTTATTTCCGGCACAGTCATAGATCACATCTGCCTTATCCGGACCAAACGCCTCTACCAGTGCCTCTCCGAAATTTTTCTCCTTTGTGTTTACACAGATATCAATGCCGCACTCTTTTGCTTTTGCAAGACGAAGGTCACTGACATCCGTGATCATAACCCTGGCTGCCCCCATTCCTTTGGCTGTCTGCGCAACAAGATTTCCGATGGGACCTGCACCGATCACTGTGATGTTCATCCCTTTTACATCGCCCATCTGCTTCACGGCATGGACTGCAACTGCCAGCGGCTCGATCATTGCACCTTCCTCATAAGACATCTCCTCCGGAATCGGTGTTACCTTAGATGCATCTACTGCAAAGAATTCAGAAGCAGTTCCTGTTGTCTGGAAGCCCATAACCTTCAGTTCCTCGCAGAGATTATACTTTCCATGGCGGCATGGATAGCAATGTCCGCAGTATACCTGAGGCTCGATGGTTACCTTCTGTCCTACCTTAAATCCTGTCACATTCTTTCCAAGTCCCGTGATCTCACCGGATACTTCATGGCCCTGTGTTACCGGATATTTTGTAAAAGGATGCTTACCGTGATATACGTGGATATCAGATCCGCAGATACCAATGTTCATGATCTTAACCAGCACCTGGTCATCTCCCACTTCCGGAACCGGAACCTCTCTGAAAATAATCTCTCCGGGATTTGTCATTACCTGCTGAAGCATCTTATTCTCCTCCTTTAATTTCTTTATATTATATATTATCTTTTATTAATCATTTTATTAAAGTAATTATATTATTGTTCTTTTCTCCTGATCTGTCAAGACAATTTTCTTTGATTCTACTTATTGAACAAGTTTGCAGCTTTATTTTTATGCATATTTCATAATTATCGGTGAATGGAATATCTTATTTCTGATATGTATAATCTATATATTTCTTATGTGAAAAAATATTTTCCGAATGCAGTTTCAGTCGTTGATTCATTTCATGTAATCCTTAATCCTTTTGACTAATCATTTAAGAGGGCCTGGAATTATTCCAGCCCCTCTTAAACAGGCAATATAAAAGGGCCAGCCTCTCACAACTGACCCTCAACTAATTCGACAAACCCTCAGGAACTTCGATCATCTGTTACTTTTCCAGTAGAGATATTTCTTTATAAGACAGTCCAAAACAATCCGTATCTATCTTTCTTTTATTGTTTTGTACTCCTTTTCAATACCTGAGATCAATGTTTTCATTGTATATTCCAGAATTTCATTTCCGAATGCTTCCGATGATTCTCTGACCGGATGACGTCCTGCGATACCGATCAGATTACTCTCATCTTCTTTTACCTGTCCAAAGTCGACCAGTTCCGGCCGAACAGCCATTACGATAGATGTCTCATTTGCTCCGGCATGATCATTCTGATATTTCAGTCTCTCATCATCCGCATAGGTCCATGCTGTCATAATGCACAGTCCGTATTTTTCTTCTGCCTCTTTCTTCATTTCCTGAAATGCATTTGTTGACGGACCGTGTCCATGTCCCACAACGATGCGGACTCCTGCTCTGGAAAGCTGTGCAAAAATACTACGCAGCAGATCCTGAAACAGTTCTTTTTCCATCCAGTAAGCACTGCCCTTCATCTGCTGGGCACAATAGGTATTCAGTGCGCCCTCTGTATTGATATCCATTCCATAAAATACAGTTCCCCGATCATCAAAGAAACGGTCAGGTCCCATGAACAGCATCGGAAGCACTACGCCACCGACTTTTTCTGCCACCCGGACAAACAGTTCTTTTGACTGGATCCCGTCAGCTCCAAGAGGCATGTGCGGACCATGCCATTCCAGTGTGCCAAGTGGCAGATAGGCAACCGGCATCTCCTTTATCCTCTGTACACATTCTTCCGGAAGTAATTCCTCGTATAATACTTTTTTCATGCTAGTCTCCTTATCCCTTTACTGCTCCGGCAATTACTCCCTGTATGATCCATTTCTGGCAGACCATATAGAAAATAACGATTGGTATGATCGCCAGCACCAGCATAGCCATCATAAGTCCCAGATCGATAGAGCCATATCCTCCTCTAAGATACTGGATTGCCACAGAGATCGTTTTGTATTCAGAGCCAATTACAAGATATGGAAGCAGATAGTCGTTCCAGATCCACATGGCATTCAGGATCGCAACTGTCATGACAGTAGGACGTATCACAGGAAGCACGACATTAAAGTAGATTTTCATAATAGAACAACCATCGATCATTGCCGCTTCTTCCAAAGAAACCGGGATTGATTTGATAAAACCTGTAAACATAAACACTGACAAGCCGGCGCCAAATCCTACATAGATAAACACAATGCCGATCAGATTGTCCAGATTAAACATATTTGACACTTTAACAAGAGTAAACATAACCATCTGGAACGGTACGATCATTGCAAAAGCGAACAGATAATACAGTACCTTTGTAAAATGACTTTTTACACGTACCAGATACCATGCTGTCATCGAAGTCAGCAGAACAATAAGGACCACAGATGCTACAGTTATAAATAAAGTAATAAAAAATGCCTGTATAAAACCAGTCTTGATCAGACCCTCTCCATAATTCGCCATTTTTACAAAGGAGTCAGCATTAGGAAGTGCAAACGGTGTACTGTTGATATACAGCTTGCTCTTAAAGGAATTCATAAATACAATAATGATCGGGGCAATAAATAAAACCGAGATCACTGTAAGAATTACGATCATTGCTATTTCGCTTTTCTTGTTTTTCATCAGCTTTCAACCTCCTTACGCCGTGTGACAACAAGCTGCGTTACTGAGATTGCAGCTACGATCAGCAAGAACAGCACCGCTTTTGCCTGTCCTATTCCCTCATATCCCATCCTGTTGTAGAATGAATTATAGATGTCCAGTGCAACCAGCGAAGTTGATTTTCCCGGAAGTCCTGCTGTCAGAGCAAGGTTTAAGTCGAACATTTTAAATGCATTTGTCGTTGTCATAAACAGACAGATCGTAATTGCAGGCATGATCAGAGGCAGGATGATCTTTGTAACCATCTGTCTCCGGTTTACTCCATCGATAAGAGCTGCTTCCTTTACATCCTCTGAAATATTCTGGATAGCCGCAATGTAAATAACCATCATATATCCGATCATCTGCCAGTTCATGGCGATCACCATTCCCCAAAATCCGTATGATGCCTTCACAGTAAGCGTTGTTTTGAAAAAGGCAAGAACACCATTGATGATCAGCTGCCAGATATAACCAAGTACGATTCCGCCCAGGAGATTTGGCATAAATATAACTGTTCGAAAAATATTTGTTCCATGGAGCTTTCTCGACAGCACATAGGCCAGCGCAAAAGCGATCAGATTGATAGTCACAAGATTTACAAGTACAAATTTAACGGTAAACCAGAGAGAAGCCAGGAAATCCTTATCCTGGAATGCAACTATATAATTGCTCAGTCCAACCCACTGTGCATCTGCCACAGTCGTAAATTTAGTAAATGAAAGATAAATTCCCAGTATAAATGGAATAATAAATGCAACTGTAAATGCGATCAGTGTTGGCAGTACCAATATCACAAATCTCTTTTTAAAAGCTTTTTCCATCTTTTACAAACCTCTCTTTTATTACACAGGGCAGAAACATTTCTGTCTCTGCCCATGCTCTTCTACTATTGTGCGATCAGAGCTTTCTCCGATGCCCAGCAGTCGATTGTCTTCTTCACTACATCATCCCATTCCATACTTCCCTGTGCATACTCAAGGAGATAGCTTCCAAGCTGATTTTTAAATTCCTGGCTCGGGAATGTTGCAAAATCCCAGTTGACCGTGTATAAAGAATCATCGTTCATATAAGTCAGCATATCCTGTACAAGCGGGTTATCCGGTCTTTCATCCTCTCCAAATGTGGTAAACGGAGGAATCATTCCAAGGATTCCATTACAGTATGCTTTTCCGCTTTCACTGTTGAACAGCCACTCAAGGAACTTCAGAGAAGCTTTCTGGTCAGCTTCATTAGCCTTGCTGTTTACACAGATATAGTTTTCTGTTCCAACACAGAGTCCCTGTTTTTCTTCTCCCTCTACTCCTGTGTAGATCGGAAGGAACTTAATATCATCCTCTTTGACTACGTTTCCATCCAGGTCATAGATCATTGCCCAGCCCCAGTTTCCATTCTGGATCATAGCCACATCGCCCATTGCAAATTCTGCCATGGATTCCTCAACATTTTTAGCACCGACCATAGTTGGCTCTGTACATGAATTGTTCAGATAAAGATCAAAAATATTTTTGAAGTTCTTATTGTATGTAAATTTGATCTCATCCAGATTATCTACGTCATCATCTTTATACTCATAGTAGATCGGAAGATTCATAAGATGTGTCTGCCAGCGCCAGTCTTCTCCAGGAGCAAATGAAGTAGATCCGAAAACTCCCTGGATCCCAAGATCATCTTTATGCTTTGTCATATCCTCTACTACAGTTTTAAGTGTGTCGAAATTTTTGATCTCTTTTGTATCTGAAATATCAACTGCTTTATCCGGAAGTGCAAAATACTTCTTCATAATTGCATCATTGTAGATGATTCCATATCCTTCTACCGCATACGGTATAGCATATACGCCATCTCCGTCTGTGATCGCCATATCTTTGTCAGTCAGCCATTCATAAATCTGGGAATCCTTCAGATCAGCACAGTAATCTTTCCAGGTCTGATAGCCGATCGGTCCGTTAACATTGAAAAGTGTCGGCATTTCTTTTTTGGAAAGCTCGGATTTTAATGTCTGCTCATAGGTTCCGCTTCCTGCCGTAACTACTTTCATATTGATTCCGGTTTCTTTTGTAAAGCTTCCTGCTACTTCTTCCCATTCAGCGGAAAGCTCAGATTTAAAATTCAGGAAATATACAGAGCCTGTATCTTCTTCGTCTGTATCTTTTTTGGCTGTATCTTCTTCTTTTTTGGCTGTATCTTCCTTGACGGTATCTTCTTTGGCAGTGTCTCCTCCGGAATTGCCAGTATTTCCGGCTGTTCCGCATCCTGCAAGAGTCAGCAGTGACATTGATGCCGCAATACCAGCGGCAATTAATTTTTTCGCTTTCATATTTTTCCTCCTATTTTTCATAATGACCAGGAATCCCCACACTGTCACGGATCTGCAGCAGATATTCATTTTCCTTTTCATCACATAGTCTCTCGACTCCATCCTGTAGATACAGCATGCCGTTTATGATACTTTTTGCCTGATATTCTATCGGCTGACTGATCGTAGACAGTGAGGGCGTTATGCGTTCCGCAAACGGAATACCGTCAAACGAAACTACAGATACGTCCTCCGGAACTCTGTAACCATGCTTCATGATCCAGGACATTACCTCTATCGCAACTTCATCGCTAAAACAAAACAATGCCGTTGGCAGCTTCTGAGGTACAAATATCTTCTCTATCACAGAAATCAGACTGCTTTTTTCATAGTCTCCATGGATCTGACCGATCAGGGATTCTTCCTGATCCAGCTGCATCTGCTTTACAGCTCTTAAAAATCCCCGTTTCCTTGCAATAAGGAAACTGTCATCCATTTCGTCAATGCAAAAGATACCCCCTATCCTTCTGTGGCCAAGCTGGGCAAGATAGCATACGGCCTCATAGACAGAGCTTTCATTTTTTTCCATGATGTTCAAGCGCATTTCCGGTGACTGCATATGACAGACTTTAATCCTAAAATGTTCTTTTATATACGCTTCCTCTTCCCGCGAAAGCAGAAAAAGGCTAAAGCAGACTTCGATCCCTCTGATCTCCAGTTCTCTTAATGCTTCCAGTTTTTCCTCAAATCCAGAATTGCAATAACGGATAATACAGCCATATCCCATCTTACATGCAAACTCATTCAGATACCGAAACAAAAGAAGCTGATACTGATTGATGTAGTTTGTCATTATAAAGCCGAACAGCTTTGACTTTTTACCAGCCAGATACTGTGCGTGGACGCTGGGATTATAATTGTACTTTCTGATGGTATCTACCACTCTTTTCTGCAGCTTTTCGCTGACAGGTTTGGAACGGTTGATAACACGGGAAACTGTAGCAATCGAACACCCGCTTTTTTTCGCGATAAATTTAATATCTACATTTGCCATATTTAAAATTCCTCCGGAAGAATTCTATGGTTATATCTTATAGGAAAACGTTTACATTTCAATTGTGAAATACTTACAAAATTAGCTGGATAATCAAAGTTTTTGAGGGCCACCCCTCAAAAACAGGCACTATAAAAGGGCCAGCCTCTCACGACTGACCCTCAACTAATTTGGCAAACCCTCAGAAACTTCGATCATCCTTTCTGTACTCATATGCTGAATCCACAGGCTTCGTTTCTGTTGGCTTATCCTATTATAAATTTACATGTCAGGCTCAGAAGTTCCCCTCTGCCTATCGCTGTTCACAAGCGTACAGGGCACTTACTCGATCCGATTGAAAAAATATTTCGCTGCGCCCACAGCAGAGGCCTCTTTCCGGTACGTACAATTTTTCAGATATCTGGTATCACGGTCAAAGCCGTTATATTTCAGCACTTTTTCCCCAAGGGGCAGCATATAATCTGAAAGATATCCACCGACTTCTCCACCAAGGATAATATCCATATCATAGGCCATGCGGAGATTGGAGATCAGCACAGCCAGATTGTCCAGATATTCCTCCCATTTTTTCTTCGCCTCGCTCTTTCCACTGGCGAGCGCTTCCATAAACAATTCCAGAGATTCATATTCACCGGCTGTCAGTGTGCTGGACGCACAATACGCATCCGCACAACCCTTTTTTCCACAGTAGCATTTGCGCCCGCCCGGTACAAGGATCATATGTCCGAATTCTCCGGCTTTCTGATTTTGTCCCGTAAACAGCTTTCCGTCAATGCAGAAAGCACCTCCCAGTGTATTATTCAGTGAAAGATAGATCGCATTCTGATACTGATGGATATCCTCTGCCATCATAGCGGCATTGGCATCATTTTCAAAATAAACCGGACAGGAAAAAGACTGCTCCAGAAAGCTGAGACTGTAATTCTCGATCTGAAGCGCATGGGATTTTATAACCATGTGCTGCTCCCGGCTGATGATCCCTGGAATGGATATCCCGATCCCAAGAAGCTTATCCGGAGCTTCCATATCTTCCAAAAATCCTTTTACCAGTGCAGACAGCTCCACACAGTACGAGGCATCCGGAGAAAATTTCATTCTGACGCGATCCATCTTCTCAATTTCGGCCCTCATATTCACCAACGTCATACCCACATGATTTGCTGTGATCCGGATTCCCAGAGCATATCGGTAAGAAGGATTGATCCCTATGCTCTTTGCCTTTCTGCCTCCTGTGGAAGCATATTCTCCCGTTTCCACAAGTACGCCTCTGTCCAGCAGTTCATTAACATTGGAAAGCACGGTAGGCATGCTTATATTCAGGTTCCTGGAGATCTCTATCTTTGACGTATTCTGATGATTCATTACGTAGCTGATGATCCTAGATCTGGTATTACTCTTTTTCTCTGCTTTTCCTGCCATATGAAACCTCTTATCTGCTTTTATAAATAGTTTTATAAAAGTATGATATTCCTTTCCGGCAAGTTTGTAAAGGCTTTTATCAATACCAGCGAGTCATCGGCAGATCATTATTCACACCTTTTGTCATAAGGATCTGGTGAAGATCGATAATTCCGTTGTGGAAGGTTGCCGCACATGCTGACAGGTACAGATCCCACATACGCAGGAACTCTTCATCAAACATAGTCTTTTCTTTTTCAATATTGTCCCGGAAATTCTTTTCCCAGTGAAGCAATGTCTTATTGTAATGCAGACGGAGATTTTCGATATCCAGGGTATGGAAATTGTCCTCTGCCATATGGTTCAGGATCTCACGTAAGCTCGGAACAGTTCCGCCCGGGAAAATATATTTCTTGACCCACGGATCACCCGGATGCTCCTTCAGGGCACTGATAAAGTGAAGCAGGAACAGTCCGCCCGGCTTCAGAACCTTTTCCACACAGTCAAGGAACAGCTGATAATTATCACGTCCAACATGCTCCAGCATACCGACACTGACAACACGGTCAAACTGATACTCCTTCTTCGGCAGATCACGGTAATCCATCAGCTCTACCGTAAGATAATCTTCCAGACCCTGATCCTTGATCCGTCTCTGAAATTCTGCATACTGTTCATGACTTAAGGTGATACCGGTACCATGAACCTTATATTTCTTAGCTGCCTCGATCAGCAGAAAGCCCCAGCCACAGCCGATATCCAGAAGACTCATACCCTCTTCCAGATGTAATTTTTTGAGAATATAATCAACTTTATTTACCTGTGCCTGATACAACGTATCATCCTCATGGATAAAATACCCACAGGAATAACTCATAGTCTCATCCAGCCAAAGTTTATAAAAGTCATTTCCAATATCATAATGGCTGGTCACTTCCTTTTCCTGGTTCTTCTTGGATGTTGAACTGAACATGATCTTTTTCAGAGCAGATTCATTGGTAGAAAATTTCCCCATCTGACCCAGAAAATGATCCAGCGCTTCATAAAGATTTCCCTCGATATCCAGATCCCCACGCATATACGCCTCACCCAGTGCAAGGGATGTGCTCTTCATCAGATCCGCCAGAGGAATCGCTTTCTTAAAATTCACCGTAAATGTAGGTTCACCCTCTCCGATGTGATGCTCGGAATTCTTGAACTTTACCAGAAATGGATAATCTGTAAAGCGTTCAAGAAACTGTACCATTGCTTTCTCTTCCGTCTTCTCCTGTAATGTCTCAAACATAATAGTCTACCTGCCACTCAAAATGTGATTAAACATACTCACATCGAGATAATGCGGATTCTCACGAATACCGCTTACTGTTTCTTTGTGTATGCTTTTGAGTAACCGGAGTTATCTCTACTCACAGATCCTAAGTACACTCCACAGTCGTTAATTCCCGAAATAGCCTTCGGTACATACTTACGTTTGCGGGATCATGCAACTTCGTAAGTCTCTGCATCTCTCAGATTCCGTGCTGCATTGAGATCTCTGTCCTCAATATATCCACATGTGCATCTGTAGATCCTGTCTGAAAGTTTCAGATCTTTTTTAATACAGCTGCAGCAGTGGCAGATCCTGGAAGATGGATACCATCGGTCAACTACCCTCAGTTCGATTCCATATTCAGCACATTTTGTTTTCAATTTTGTCCGGAATTCATAGAATTTCTGGGACGCAACTGCTTTTGAGAGATGCCGGTTCTTCATCATCCCGGATATGTTCAGATCCTCGATCGTTATATGAGACGGCTTAGTTTTCACTATCTCAGATATTACCTTGTTGATATGATCTGTACGGATATTTTCTATCCGATGATGAAGTTTCTGTACTTTAAGCTTTTGTTTGCATATATTTGCTCTTTGAGTGGTCTCTCCTTTCTTTAAATTCTCATATTTACGGGAAAGCTTTCGCTGTGCCCGTCTTAATTGTTTCTCAAGTTTTCTGATCCGTGCTGTTTTATTGATATTTCTGTATACAGTTCCATTTGACACAACTGCAAAGTCTTTCAGCCCCAGATCAATTCCGATCCCATCAGTGAAATTTCCGTCTGCTTCCGGAGCAGGTATATCGACAAGTGCAGACACATAATATCTGCCTGCTTTCATGGAAACTGCCCCGCTTCGGATCACATATCCATCCTTAGAGGCCGGAATGTAACCTTTTTCTTTCAGCCTTACCCAGCCAAGTGTTGGGATCTTGATCCTGTGACGTTCACAGAGACAGTCTTTGAAATTATTCTTTACAAAATACATTTTTACATCAGATCTTCCTTTTTTCTTATATCTCGGGAAACTACTCTGATGATGAAAAAATCTTGAAAAAGCGGTACAGGCATTTTCGATTGCATTCTTTACCGATTTGGAACTGACTTCTCTGATCCAGAAATATTCCGGATGCCCTGGAAGGTATTCTTTGTTCAGCCATACACTGAACGACTTGCCGCTCATAAATCTTTCACCGGCATCATAACGTTCTTTATTATGAAACAGGTAGAAATTATAAATATATCTGCATGTGCCGATTGTCTTATGTATTTTGATCTTCTGCTCTTCTGTAGGATTGATCTCTGTCCTGAAGCTCTTCAGCAATCTCCTCATCCTTTTCTATCTGTTTTTTATACTTACGAAGTCCATATAATCTACAGGAAAATACATGAAGGATGGAAATAATATCCTGTACAAGTTCTTCCTGTGGTGACAGTTCTTCATTGTTCACCACCAGTATCGTTGTGTGGAATTTCATGCAGAATCTTTCAAACCAGTCGTATCCAAAACGGATAAATCTGTCTTTATGCGTGATCACTATGGTTTTGACCTTCTGCTCCATGACTTCGTCCAGTAATCCATTCCATTTCCTGCGGTTATAATTAAGTCCGCTTCCATAGTCTTCCATGCACTGGTCTACGATCATTCCTCTGGCATTACAAAACTGACGCAGAAATGCTGTCTGATTTTGAAGATCATCCCTTTGGTTTTTGGTAGATACTCTTGCATAAATAACAACTTTTCGTTTATCAGGTTCTATATTTATACCTTTAAATTGAAGATACTGGTCATATGTGTAATAACGCCTGTCTGTTGGAGTTCGGTTTGCTTTTAAGATTCCCTCTCTGTCCCATCTCTGAAGCGTTTTTACAGAAACACCTAATAATTCAGCAAAATCTTTTGGTTTATAATTTGTGATATTTGATGTGTCCATAATATACCTCCATAAGTATATTTAAACACATTTAATATCTTTTTGCAATATATTTAGTTACTTATATCACCATCCTTTAACACAGCACTATGATACACCCGGAGGAAGGCTTTATGTCAAGGTGAGATTTTCACAAAAAATCACTAAAAAAGCGGCCTGATTTCAGACCGCTTTAAAATTTCACTCTATCATTCCTTTTTCTTTTAAAAATTCCACAGCTGTTTCTTTCGGAGTTTTTCCCTCTACATCTACTTTATAATTCATGTCCATCATTTCTTCTGTAGTGATTGTTCCTTCCATCTTATCCATAACTTCCTGCAGCTGTGGATATTTTTCCAAGGTTTTATTTCTGGTAACAGACACAGCCTGATAAGGTGGAAAAAACTCGATATCATCTTCCAATTTTACAAGGTTCATCTTTTTCAACACTGCATCGGTCTCAAAAGCATCTGTCACATCTACTTTTCCGGATATGAGCGCCTGGTAACGGATATTTCCTTCCAGACCGTTCACTTCTTTAAAAGACACCTGAAATTCTTTTTTCAGCTTTGGCAAAAGATCCTCACGCTGGGTAAATGCTGTCGTGCAGCCCAGCTTCAGGCTATCTGCCTGTTCCAAAAGTTCAGAAACCTTTGTCAGGTGATGCTGTGCCATTGTTTCCGAAGTAACTGCAAATACGTAGGTATTGCTGAAGCCTAGAGAATTGGATACCTGCATATCATATTTTTCTTCCATCCCCGATCTTACCCTATCATAAACTTCTTTGGAGTCTGAATACATCTCTTCTTTCAGGACGTTTGAGATCAGCACACCTGTATAATCGGTAAATGTATCAATATCTCCCCGTTCCATGGCAGACATGGTGATCATGGTACCATTAAGATTAAACTTTTCTTCAACCTTGATATCTGTCTGATCCTGAATCAGCTGACTGTAAATATTTCCCAGTATCAGGGCTTCTGTAAAATTCTCGCTGCCAACGACGATCTTATCCTCTCTCCTCTGAAATACACTGTATACAGAAGCAAAACATGGAACTACCAGGATCAAAACAAGAAGACAGACTGCTATGGCTGTGCGCTTTTTCCGTTCTGCTTTTGTACGGTTTGTAATCTGATCTACCGGTTTCAACCCTTCCGGTGTCAGTGCATTTTCTACTTTTCCGAGAACAAAATCTACTGCCAGAGCCAGAAAACAGGCTGGCAGTGCTCCCAGAAGTACCAGATCTGCATCATTGGCATTTAAACCCAGATTAATCAGCCATCCCAGGCCTCCCGCACCTGCAAAAGCAGCAATGGTAACGGTTCCAACAGCTGTTACTGCAGAAATACGCACACCGGCCATAATATAGGGCATTGCGATAGGAATCTGTATTTTGTACAAAATCCTCCATTTCGTCAGGCCGATACTGCTGGCTGACTCAATGGCCGACTGCTGTATGCCGGTAATTCCGATATATGTATTCTTTATAATAGGGAGCAGGGCATAAATGATGACCATTATGATCGCCGGTTTCTGTCCGATTCCCACTACCGGAACCAGAAAAGCAAGAAGGCCGATACTCGGAATAGACTGCATGATATTCGCAATACCTATCACAACCGAAGAGATTTTTTTATTCTTTGTTACAAAAATTCCAAGAGGAATACCGATACATATGGAAATCAGCACTGCTGCCGAAGTCATCTGGATATGTTCCAGAAGAAGCTGTATCAGTTCTTCTCTTCTCCGCATAAAAACTTCAAGAAAAGTGTTCACACGTCACCCCTCCTGTTCTTTTTTATAACGTTTACTGAGTGTTGAAAGAAGGATACTTTTCGTCAGTACACCTCTCAGTTCCCGGCGTTCATTCAGAACCGGAATAATACCGGATTTATAATAATCAATCTCATCAATGATTTCCTGGAGAGAGCTTTCCTCAAAAACCGATATATAATCCGATGAGATCATATCCCCAATGCTTGCAGACATATGCTGTACATCAAGTTTGCTTAAATCTTCAAGCCACACAATTCCCTGAAATTCTCTGTTTTTTCCTTCTGTGATCAAAATACTGTTGATGGCATTCTGCCTCATCACCTGGAGTGCCTGTATCACAGTTCTGTCTCTGGAGAGTATGTATGGTTCTTTGCACATAATGTCAGATGCATGTATATATTTCGGATTTCCCCACAGACGGTTCTTTCCTACAAATTTTTCCACATAATCATTGGCCGGATGCCTCAGAATCTCTTCTGTTTTATCAAACTGTATTACAGTCCCGTTCTGTATAAAGCAGATCTTATCTGCACACTTGATAGCCTCATCCATATCATGGGTAACAAATACGATTGTTTTTTCATATTCTTTCTGCAGCTTGACGATTTCATCCTGCAGTTCTTCTCTTGTAAGTGGATCCAATGCCGAAAAAGGCTCGTCCATCAGGATCAGATCAGAATCTGTGGCAAATGCTCTGGCAACTCCCACTCTCTGACGCTGTCCGCCGGAAAGCTGGCATGGATAGCTGTTGCTGTACATCTTGGGATCAAGATTTACCATATCCAGGAGTTCATTGATTCGCCGTTCCCGTTTTTCCGGCTCCATTCCCTCAAGCTGAGGAACAATTTCAAGATTCTCTTTTACTGTAAAATGCGGAAACAGTCCGCCTTCCTGTACCACATATCCGATTTCTCTTCTTAATTTAATGTCCGGGATCTCACGGATGGATTTTCCATCAATAATAATATCTCCCCGATCCATGGGGAGAAGCTTGTTGATCATTTTCAGAAGAGTTGTTTTTCCGCATCCGCTGGAACCAATGATGGCAACAAATTCCCCGGAAGAAAATGTCATATTGATATCCCGCAGGATCAGTTTATCTTTATAGGATTTCGAAACATTTGTAAATTCTATCATAGGCTTCACCTTTCCAATTCTACCTCATTATCCAGGTTGTCTCTCGATAGCTTCTTCTGATACATATCCAGAGTGAAGAAGGGCATTGACTGTGAATGCCCCTCTTCCTGTTGCATAATTATTTTACATGTTTTACGATCAGTGCATCGGCAACGCCTACGCCCTCACCTTCCGGATATACAAACAGTGGATTGATATCCAGTTCTTTCAGAGTATCTTTGTTTGCGCTGGCATATCTGCTGATTCCTGCGATGGTTTTGCACAATGCCGGAATATCGCATTTTGCGTTTCCTCTGTAGCCGTTAAGGAGTTTGTAGGATTTCAGTGATTTCAGCATATCCAGAGCTTCCGCTTCACACAGTGGCGCCGGATATAAAGCCACATCTTTAAATACCTCTACAAACACACCGCCCATTCCTACCATGATCATAGGGCCAAACTGTGGATCGTTGTTTACTCCGATGATCATTTCCACGCCAGGTTTCAGCATGGGAACCATGAGGATTCCGTTGATCTTCGCATCCGGTCTCGCACCGGTTACATTACTCATGATCTCCTCATAAGCTTTTATCGCGGCTTCTTTTCCACAGATGTTGAGTTTTACACCACCAACATCACTCTTATGCAGGATGTCTGCGGATTCTACTTTCATAGCCAGCGGGCAGTTAGCACTTTCTGCAAATGCAGCTGCCTCTTCCACCGTTTTTGCAATGACTTCTTTTGGAATATCTACGCCAAAATCTGCAAGCTCCATCTTGCTGTCATGCTCAGACAATGCGAAGGTATCCTTACCAGCAGGTGCTCCGGCAGAAAGTTCCAGTGTTTTTCCTTCGGAAGTATAGGAAATAAAATCCGCCAGATGACGAAGGATCTTAAATGCATATACAGGAGGCGGAAGAATCGGCACTCCGATCTTGAAGAGTTTTTCCTGGTATTCCGGGTTTCTGGTGTTTTCCGCAAACGGTATCATGGCAATCGGTTTGCAGTTCTCACCTTTTTCCCGTACAACTTTTTCAATTCCCTGATACATATAGTGAATCGCAGGGTCTGCTACTTCAAGAAGCAGAGTATAGCCGATCAATACCATCTCAATATTTGGATCATCCATCACTGTACTCAGTGCGCCTGCGTACAGATCTGCATCATAGGAAAGACTGGCCGTCATATCAAGCGGATTATTCGGAGATGCATAGGACGGAAGCTGCTCTTTCAGTTTTGCAAGGGTTTCCGGTGCAAAATCTGGATATTCGATTCCGTTAAGGCTTCCTACATCCGCACAGATCCCTGTCTCGCCTCCGGAAAGATTCATAGATGCGAAAACTGCCTTTTTCGGATAATGATCCAAAGTAGCCAGCATCAGTGAAGTAGCGATCAGCTCTTCCAGATCGTCTACACGAATCGCTCCGAATTTTTTCAGCACTGCATCAAAAGATGCATCGGACCCGGAAAGACTTCCTGTGTGGGAAGCTGCGATTGCTCCGCCTTTAGCACTTCTTCCTGCTTTAAGGATCACAACAGGTTTCTTTTTCGCAGCTGCTTTTTTCAGAACATCTGCAAATTTTGCTGCATTTTTTACACCCTCGATATAAACACTGACAACTTTTGTATCTTCATCTTCTACGAGAAATTCCATATAATCTTCCATCTGAACGATTTTTCCGTTTCCGGCTGAAATGCTGTAGGAAAAACGCATTCCAGGAGCATCCATCATGGAAAGGCATAACTGACCACTCTGTGAAACAACACCGACGCTTCCCTTCCTGTCTCTCTTTGCAGAGATAAATGCAAAAGCCTGCACATTATCAATGTAATTTACAAATCCGGCACAATTTGGTCCCATGACTGCAATGTCCAGTTCTTTTGCTGCTGCGATCAGTTCCGCCTCATTTTTACGGCCTTCGTCTGTTCCGATCTCGCCATATCCGCTGGCAAAAACAACGGCCCCGCCAACACCCTTGGCTGCTCCTTCTTTCAGAAGCGGGATGACTGTTTTCTGTGAAGTACAGATTACCATCATATCAATGGTATCCGGTATATCAGAAATGCTCTTATAGCAGGGAACTCCAAATACGCTTTCTCTTTTCGGATGTACAAAGTATACTCTGCTCATATCTTCCACATAGCTGAGAGTATTCCGGCATACATCTCCGCCAAAACCTTCTTTTTCACTTGCACCGATAACAGCAACTGACTTTGGTTTTAACAGCTTGGTAAGATTCATATATCAGTCACCTCCTGATCCTATTTACCGGCTACTCCCCTTCGATAGCAGGCTATATTTTTTTCATTATATTTGCCTTTTCCTTTTTTCTCAAAGAAAGAAACGATGGCAGATTCCATATATTCTACAGAGAACAGGTCGCTATTGGCAGCCAGTGCTCCAAGCATGACAAGGTTTGCACCCTTCGGATTTTTTACTTCTGCAGCAATATCGGTTGCAGGAATTTTTATAACTTTAATATCTTCTCTGTATTTACGCCCTTCCGGAACAATGGAGGAATTTACCAGAAGGAGTCCGCCTGGTTTTAATCTCTCTTCAAATTTATCAATGGCTGGCGCATTCATGGTAAAAAGGATGTCCGGATGCTTAGAGATCGGGCTGGCGATCAGCTTTTCACTGACCTTTACGGTACAGTTTGCGGTACCGCCACGCATCTCGGAGCCATAGGAGGGATAAAACAATACGTTCTTATCCTGTTCCATTCCTGCGTTTATCAGAAGCATACCGGCAGTCAGGACACCCTGTCCACCGAATCCCGCGCAAATAATTTCTTTTCCCATAATCTATGCCTCCTCTTTTTTATCCTTGAATTCTCCCAGCGGGAAGTATTTGATCATCTCGTTTTTAATACGTTCCACACTCTTCACCGGAGTCATATTCAGGTTTGTCGGACATGGAGAAAGAAGTTCTACAAGGCAGAAGCCTTCTCCTTTCATGTGCTTTTCAAAAGCTTTTCTGATATATTTCTTGGACTGCATCATTCCTTTGGCATCTGCCATGGAGCCTCTTGCGAGGTATGCAATATCAAATCCTGTAAAGGCTTCTTCCACACGGAATGGCATTCCGGCTTTTTTCGGATCTTTTCCTCGCGGAGTGGATGTTGTGATCTGTCCTGGCAGAGAAGTCGGTGCACACTGTCCGCCTGTCATACCGTAAAGGCTGTTATTGATAACGACAGTCACCACATTGTCATTTCGGATTGCAGTATGCATGGTCTCAGCCATTCCTATAGAATAGGCTGCACCATCGCCGATATATGCCATAACCGGATTTTCCGGACGGACTTTTTTTACACCGACAGCAGTTGCAATGGGACGTCCATGCGCTGCCATAATAGTATCAAATCTCCAGGAATCAATATTCAAAGAACCACAGGCAACATCAACGATTGCCAGAAGTTTTTCGCTTAACCCCATCTCTTCCATAACTTCTGCGATCAGACGGACAGCCAGTCCATGTCCACAGCCCGGACAGAACCCGCTCTGCGTAAATGTAATTGTTTCAGGAGCTACTAATCTCATGTTATGCTTCCCCCTTTTTTAACATTTCTTTTGCTTTTGCAATGATTCCTTCAGATTCCGGAATTTCAAAGATCGATCCATAATGATCTACCGGATATCTTCCGCCTGTTGCAAGTTTTACATCATCTACCATCTGTCCGAGGATATTCATCTCTACGGTAAGAAATGCCTTTGCTTCCTTTGCCTGTTCAAAAGCTTTTACAGGGAACGGCCACAGTGTGATCGGACGGATCAGTCCCATCCTGAAGCCTTCTTCTCTTGCGATCTCCACTGCCTCTCTGCAAACTCTGGAGCTGATTCCATATGCTACCAGAACAACTTCTGCATCCTCAACCTGAATACATTCGTATCTCTGTTCTGTCTGTTCCATTTCAGCATATTTATCAGAAAGATATGTCTCATAATCCGGATGTGTATAATAAACATTCTGGATTTTTCTCTGCTCGTCGCCTTTCTTGCAGCCCTTGATGGTCCAGTCATATTTATTGATATCGTGCTCGATAAATTTCGGAATCTCCACTGCCTCGATCATCTGTCCGATCGCAGCGTCAGAAGCGATCAGTACGGGATGACGGTATTTCTCAGCAAGGTCAAAAGCTTCTGCCATCATATCCGCATTTTCCTGCACAGATGCCGGTGCAAGAACCAGTGTGTGGTAATCGCCGTGACCTCCTCCTCTGGTAAGCTGCCAGTAATCTCCCTGGCCCTGTGCGATATCGCCAAGACCTGTTCCGATTCTCATTACATCTACGATAACTGCCGGAAGGTCTGCTGCTACAAGGTAAGAAATTCCTTCCTGTTTCAGGGAAAATCCAGGACCTGATGAAGTTGTCAGCGCACGTGCACCGGCTGCGGCTGCACCAAGAACCATGTTGACACCTGCAAGCTCAGATTCAGCCTGAATAAAAGTTCCGCCCACATCTTCCATTCTCCAGGATAAATACTCCAGGATCTCTGTCTGCGGGGTGATCGGATATCCACTGTAAAAACGGCATCCTGCTGCCAGTGCAGCTTCGGCCAGTGCTTCATTTCCTTTTAACAATACCTTAGCCATAACTGACCTCCTTCATCTTAATTCGAATACATAATCCGGACATACTCGGTAACACATACCACATGCCACACATTTTGCTTCATCTACCTGAACTGTATTGTATCCTTTTTCGTTTACAAAATCTGATACACTGAGTGCACCCTGGGGACATGCATTGATACAGTATCCGCAGCCCTTGCATCTCTTTGGATTGATATATAATTTTTCTTTATTTTCTTTTCCCATAATCGAACCCTCTCTATATAGCCTGTTCTCTGTTTTTCTTTCCCAGACGGTAAATAGTGAAAGCCAGTACGGCACCGATAACACCAGTTATCATCAGGAATGTAAAAATATAGTTATATCCTGCTGCTCCATGCTTATCCATCCATTTTCCAAAGATAACGGAATAAATAGAATCCGGAAGATAACCGATGATCGAAGCAATTCCTATCGTAGTTCCTGTCATCATTCTCGGGATTCCAGCCTCACTGACTGTGGAAAACACAACACCGTACATCATCATTGCAAACGCACCTGGGATTAGCGTGTAAAGGCTTGCTGCCATTGGACTGATATCTGATGGCAAGATCATTACAATACCAAACAGTGCTGCCAGAATGATAAATGCTGTCATCAGCCATTTACAGGTTGATTTGAACACTTTATCTGCAAGAATTCCACCTACCGGTGCAAGCAAGAGCAGAAGATAATTTCTGATAATGGAAATCAGGCCGGAGCTCTCCGGAGATACACCGATCACTTCTGTAAGAAACGGATTGAAATAAGAAGTACTTGTATAATATCCATACCCACAGAAAATCGTAAAAGCAACCACCCATACAACTGGCATCTTTAAGAGTTTTCCCAGATCTGAGAGTTGGAATTTCGGTTCTCCGTCATCTACTGCGACAGCCTCTTTTTTATCATCCTTCATGAGGAAGATAAGAAGGATAGCTGCAACTGCCGCAACACTTCCGCCGCTTATTACAGCCCGGACAAAACCGGATGATACATTATCACCTGCTGTTTTATAAATATTTAATGCTAGTGTATTGGTCAGGGCGCCTGTAATTCCATTGCATGCATAATATAATCCGTACATGAATCCCTGTTCTTCTTCTGTTCCGATAATGCGGATCGCTTTCATCAGAGAAGACCAGAATACAAATGCGGTACTGAAAGATAACCCCAGCCAGATCACCATGGCCACTGCAAAATTCATGGAAAACGCATAGATATATGCCAGTGCTGTTGTACTGAGGAGTGAAACCACTAGCGCTTTCTTTGGCGATACCTTATCCGCAATGATGCCTCCAGGAATATACAGGATCATATTTCCGATCGTATACATTGTCAGCATAAGCCCTGACTGTGTATTTGTAATTCCCATAGTTGAGATCTGTGCATCATAAAATACATACTTTACATATGGTAAAAAATAAATAGAGCCTCCTGCCAGACCCAATGCAATAATGGTGAGATACTTTCTTAATTTTGAATTCATACAATCCCCCTGACCCTGTATTTCTTTAAAAAAGGATGCCCATCACGGGGCATCCCCTTAATCGGTTCTCAATGTTGGTACTTTATCAGTTATTCATCCATTACATATCCGGTGTATCAGATTTGTCAGGAGTAAACAGTCTTCTTGCTACATCTCTTGTAAATTCACCGGTCTTAGTAGATTCCTCAAATACTACTTTTGTCTGTTTGCGGATCAGATCTTCGGTATCCTTTACGATTGCTGCTGCAGCGTCCTCATCGCTCATGTTCTCAATCTTTACGACACGGAAGATAACTGCTTCATAAATACGGATTCCTCCAAGGTTGGAGATGAAATCTACTGCTACATCGATACCTTTCTTACGAAGGATCTCATCTGCTTCCGGTGTTGTCGGAATATTCGCTGCCTCTACGATAAGAGATGCTTTGATCTTATCTGCGTTATCTTTATTGATAACATCTTCCAGAGCTGCAGGAATGAGAATATCACATTCCTGGCTGAGCCACTCAGAGTTTGGAAGTACCTGATAATTATCTTCAAAAGCTTCTTTATTTAATTCGCCCTTCGGAAGTCTGGTTGCCACCAGCTTCGGAATATCAAGACCTTCCTTGCAGTAAACAAGTCCGTTTACATCTGCGATACCAACAACTTTATATCCCATCTTATTCAAAGAATTTACGCAGCTGGCACCAACACATCCGAATCCCTGTATAACAACAGATGCACCTTCTTTTTCACCTTTAAGTTTCCATGCTTCATCAGCCGCAGCCGCAACACCATAACCGGTAATCATGTCATACATCTTGAATCCGTCATATGTAAGCTCTTTTTCTGCCCTGTCATGGTTCACAATACCCTGATGGATATCTGGATCTTCTTTCATAGCTTTTGTCTGCGGAATTCCGATTCCCAGATCATCAAGAATGCGAAGAACTACAGAATAATCAACTCCAAGATCACCGCCGATAGAAACACCTGCTTTAATATAAGGAGCAGTTGCTGTAAGGAATCTGCGAAGAACATCCTCAGCATCCGGAGCCTTATAATCATAGGCAATACCTGCTTTACATCCACCGGTTGTCATTGATTCACAGGCTTTATATTTATATCCCATCGTTGTTGCCAGACGGATAACTTCTTCCTTAGTTACTGTCGGATGCATTCTTGTGCCACCACCACAATAATGTCCTACAAAATTATATGCACACATCCATCCTTTTGCATTTGTTTCTGTGTCGTTCCATTCCACTACTACATAAGGTTTGTTTGCCATCTGAAAATCCTCCTTTAGCTCACGTTCGTTCTCTATTGCAGAACACAGTTCTCTATATTTTTTATTTTTTAACCCGGCCTGAATGCCGGGCTCGTCTTCTGTTCTTTATTAAAGAACTGTGTTCTTTATTTTTGTAATTTAACTATATCACTGTTAGTATATTTTTTCAATAAAAATATTTCTCTTTTTAATTTTTTGTGTGTTTTTCACATATTCTACAAAAGCTTTTGTATTTTTTGAGCACTGGATTTCAGAATTCCTGCATATCTCCGAATATTTTCCTCATTCATCCTCAAGGACGGAGCACTGATACTTAAAGCCCCCTCCGCTTCTCCCTCGTGATTAAGAAGAGCCACACCTACACATTTCACGCCAAACATAACTTCCATATCGTCCACCGCATATCCACGCTCCTGAACCTTCTCGATTTCCTCATCCAGTTCCTTCTGGTCTATAATCGTATATTCTGTAAAAGCCTCTAACTTCTCCGGAATATGCTTCTTCCTATCCTCCTCGGACATAGTCGCCAAAACAGCTTTTCCTACACCTGTACAGTACATCTTCGAACACTCACCGGCTACTGACTTCGTCACAAGCCTCTGATTCTCCGGTGAAACAGCCTCCAGATACAACATATCCTCACCCTTGGGCACAGCCAGATAAACCAGTTCCTGCACTTCATTCGCTATTTCACGCATAACCGGCACAGCAATCCTGGTAATATCGAGATTCTCCCGAAACGCGTGACTCAGCGTCATAACCTCCGGTCCCAGCCGAAATTTCCCTGATTCCGGATCCTGAACCAGATACTCCATTGTAGTAAACGTAACCAGAATATTATGAACATTACTCTTATACAGGCCAAGTTTCTCACTAATCTCTGTTACACCTAGGGGCTGTTTCACAGTAAAACAGTTCAGAATCTCCAATGCTTTCTGTAAGCTCTTAACTTTAATCTCTCCGTTATTCTCCATTTATCAATTCCTCATTTCTCTGCCTGACAGCCAATCACAGACCCATTTCTGGAATCCGATCCAGCACACTCCCGACCGTTGCAGTTTTTATAACAAAATTATCTCTTAAATCACTCAAATCTGTCAATAGTTTGTCGTAAAAAAGAAGATAAGTCCTATAAAAATCCTAATATTCCTCATATATATTCGTTAATCAAATATCATATTGCACGAATTATCATTGTATTTTACACGTTTTTTATTGCTTTATATACAATTCAGGCTTATAATAAAAGATACAAAAAAAGAGCGAAAACCATATAAAAATCCAACACTGGAGGGAACCTTATGAACGAAGAACTTTTTAATGAAGCATCAAAATCCAACATCCTGTCAAAACAGCTGATCGACAAGCTTCAGGAAAGCATGACCTACAGCAGCATCTCCTTCATCAACTGGACCATCGAAGTCCTCAAGCTCCTGAAAGCCCGCATCGAACGCGGCGACAAGATCAAAGATGAGACCACCGGCGTGATCTACGATTTCTACACCTTCCGCCAATTTGTAGAAACCAACTTCTCCACCTACATCACCGGCCAGGTCTTCAACACCTCCATCCGGTCCCAGAAAATCTACTTCACCCTGAAAGCCTGCCCAGGCGGCTACAACCTCCTCATGGCAGACTCCGGCAACGAAAAGACCTACCGCTGGATCTCCAGCTTAAGCAAACGCTTCTCCCTGGTAGAAATGATCGCCACCGGAATCGTCTACGTCAAAGACAACCGTACCGACACCTACCAGCCATTTATCTCCGAAAACGGCAAATACTGCAAATACAACAAAGACCTGGGAAAACTCACAGAGCTCTGATCAAAATGGGGAATCCGCAACCGCACTACCAACACTCCCCACGAGATTTAACACGTCTCACGGCCAATGCACAGCCAGTGAGGGGCTTCTTTCCAGGCTGACTCTGCAGGAGGGGAGCTGATTCTTAGGTGGCGGAAATCTGCGTTGCTTCAAAAAATCTCGCTGTTTGAGCGGCTTCAGACGCGAGTTCGAGATTTTTTGAAGCGCTTTTAGCAGAATTCCGGCACCTTAGAAGCCAGCCCCCGACGAAGCCCCAGCCTGGAAAGAAGCCCCTCACTGGCGTCCCCTTCCGCCATATAACTACCTCCGTTTAAATCTCCCCAAGAAATCCAAACACCTCCTCATCCTCAAGAAAATGCATCAGCATATAAGCACACATGATCGCAACCCTCTCCTCCTTCAGTATCCTCCTGACCTCATCCCGGTCCGCGATCACAATCTCGATCTCCTCACTATCCTCCTGAGCAGCCTTACTAACCTCACCACTGGCATACCCATAAACCGTAGCACAGGATTCATCCGTCATCCCAATCGTCGTAAAATAAGGCTTCTCAAAAGCCTCCGCAACCTTGATCGGCTCCAGCTTCAACCCGGTCTCCTCAAACATCTCCCGCACAGCACCCTCATGGAAATCCTCCCCAGGCTCCACAAGCCCCGCCGGAAACTCATAAATATACCCGCCGATCGTATACCGATACTGACGGATCAGCACAACCTTATCCCGCTTCTCTCCATAAACACTGTAAATGATCACCCCATCCGGATGATTCTCCCCTGTAGAAAGCTTCAAATCCTCCACACACTTCGCCCTGGAGGCCACAAAATAAGAAACCGGCGTATCATGTACACTGGTCGCATCCACCCCATAAAGATTCACGAACTTATTATCTGTAAGTTTTTTCACACTGTTGATCTTACCCATCTGAAAAGCTCCTTCCCGAAAATTTTTTCTAAAAACATTTTATCCCATCCAAAACCAAAGGTCAATTTTTTATACTTACACTCACTTCACAATAGTGCTATAATAAATATCCTGCTATAAAATTAAAAATCCACTTATCACATCACCAAACAGCTACTGTAGACAAGAAAGAAGGAAAAAACATTGAAAAACCAGACCAATGCTGCCCAGGCCGAAAACCCTCTGGGAACCGCCCCTGTAGGCAGCCTGATCACCAAATTCGCCATTCCCGCCATCATCAGCATGCTGGTCAGCGCTCTGTACAATATCGTTGACCAGATCTTTATCGGACAGGGCGTAGGAATGCTTGGAAACGCCGCCACAAACATCGCATTTCCCGTAACCATTATCTCTACTGCTGCTGCATTGCTCCTGGGAATCGGCAGCGCCTCCAATTACAACCTGGAAATGGGCGCAGGAAACGAAAAAAAAGCCAGCTCCATTGCAGGAACCGGACTCTCCTCGCTGATAATCTCCGGTACGATACTCTCTGTCATCGTCCTTCTGTTCCTGAAGCCACTGCTTCATTTTTTCGGCGGAACACCGGACGTCATGCCCTATGCCATTGATTACATGGGGATCACCGCCATTGGACTTCCCTTTTATGTTTTAAGCACAGGCGGCAACCACCTGATCCGAGCAGACAGGAGTCCTACCTATTCCATGACCTGCATCCTGGCCGGTGCCGCCATCAACACCATCCTGGACCCGCTTTTCATCTTTGGATTCGGCTGGGGCATCAAAGGTGCAGCCTGGGCAACCGTGATCGGCCAGATCGTATCCGGACTTCTGATCATCTTTTATTTTTCCAGACTCCGGAAAATGTACCTGGACCACTCCATGCTGATTCCTGAGGCACGCAATCTGTCTGCCATTTTTTCTCTGGGAATGGCATCCTGTATCAATCAGGTTGCCATTGCTGCAGTGCAGATCGTCATGAACAATACACTTCGCCATTACGGAGCACTCTCCGCCTACGGGAGTGATATTCCAATCGCCTGTGCAGGGATCATTTCCAAAGTCAATCAGGTATTTATGGCCATCTGCATCGGAATCTCCCAGGGCTCCCAGCCCATCTTGGGATTTAACTACGGTGCCGAAAAATACAGCCGTGTACGCCAGACATACCGCTATTCCGTAACCTTATGTACTGTGATCGCAACCATATTTTTTATCTGCTTCCAGTTCTTCCCGCATCAGATCGTAGGCATCTTCGGAAACGGCAGCGACCTGTACTTTCATTTTGCAGAAAAATATCTCCGCATCTTCATGCTGATGACCTTTGCCAACGGAATCCAGCCCATGTCCGCCGGCTTTTTTACCTCCATTGGAAAAGCCAGGCTTGGTGTGATCATGTCTCTCACAAGGCAGATGCTCTTCCTGCTGCCGCTGATCGTCATCTTCCCGGTCTTCTTCGGAATCGATGGCGTCATGTACGCAGGACCAATTGCAGATACCTCTGCATTTGTGCTGGCCGTTGTTTTTGCCAGACGTGAGCTTGGAGTCATGAAAGCTGCAGAACAAAACGCCTGACACAAGAAAGAATCCTGCTTGCAGGATTCTCCGCCTGCGACGGGTCGCTTCAGCGACATTATTCCTCTCCGTCGCAGTGCGATCCTGCCCGGAGGGCTTTTTTATGTTATAGGAACATTACGGAGTAATTTCCTATAACATAAAAAATGCCATGTAATTTACTGCCCATCGGCAATATATTACATGGCATTTCTCACATTCTCAGATATTTATCTGAAACCACCAATTTCTGATCTTTTCTTCATCCTCCGTCAGCTGCTTATGATCAGTCACCCTTCAGTACAACACGGATCTTCTTATAAATTACAAATACGATCAGAGATGTCAGTGCATATTTAAAGATATTAAACGGAGCAATGATCAGCAGTGCAAAGGTAAGCAGGCCGTTTACGGAGCCGTGTACTGCGCTTCCCATCTGGATAAAGGTCTCGATCGGCATTCCAAACGCCTTACCGTAAGCCGGAAGCAGCACAAAGGCATTGACAAAGCATGCAAGGATTGCTGTCAGGACTGTTCCTGCTGCCATACCTGCAACTGCATGTACTCTGCTCTTTTTGTGACGGAAACGGTAGATCAGGCCGGCCGGTACCACATAGGCACATCCAAACAGGAAATTGGCAACATCACCAACACCGGCAGTCATGGTTCCCTTAGTCACAAGATGTACGAGAATCTTCACAAGCTCGATCAGGATACCTGCCACAGGTCCCATAGCGAAGGTTCCTACCATAACCGGTACCTCGGAAAAATCAAGCTGATAAAAAGACGGTGCAAGAAACGGGATCGGAAACTCAAGATTCATTAATACTCCTGCCACAGCACCAAGCATGGCTACCTGCGCGATGGTTCTTGTTCTGCTTCTTTCCACGGCATTTCCTCTCTGTAATATCTGTTCGCTCATAACTCTCTCTCCTTCTTCAGAAATATTCAAAGAAAATTTCCACAAGAAATCTTTATGCGAAAAAATTTTTTCACATAAAAAGCCCCGGGAGCTTCTTCCCGGGGCACTGAGCACGTTCTTTAAATACTGCGCGTTCTTCTCTCATCCAGACTTTACTGTCGGTTCCGGAATTTCACCAGATCAGCCGCCAAAGCGGGTCGCGGACTATACCGCCGGTAGGGAATCACACCCTGCCCCGAAGAAATTTTCTTTTTTATGAGTTCATTATAACGCGCTCTTTTTATAATTACAAGGCTTAATTTTTCTCTACAAGAACCGGCGCCTTCAGAAGGCCTGACGGTTTTATCTGATACTCATAGGACCAGAGGTCGCCGGTTGTCCTCCATGCATTTGGTCCATACCAGTCTTCTTTCTGATCACAGTTATGTAAGGTTCCAAATGTATTCACCCTGTTTCCAAATACAGTCAGCTCCAGGAGATGCTCTCCTGACGGCAGTTCACCAAGAGATACCTCATAGGGAGAAAATGCAATATACCCCGCTTCTTTTCCATCCACAGAAGCCTTCATAACCGGTGCGCGGAACAGATTTGCCCGTACATTTACTTCTCCGCCTTTGCTGATAAATGGAATTTTATATGTCACATTTCCACCATAGAACGGATAACCCTGAACGGTAAGGTCACTGAAGGCTGCCTTGTGGCTCACCGCATCCAGCACCTGGTCTCTTCCCACAGCTTTCACGGAAAACTCTCCCAGCAGGAACATCGCTTCGATATTCACTTTGGAATTGTAAGGGATCTCCACAACCAGTTCATGCTCTCCGGATTCCATCTTCGGAAGCGGCACTTTGCGGATACAGTGATCTGTATACCATCCCTCTGTACGGTTTTCCACTGCTTTCTCATCCAGGAATATTCTGGTTTTCTCGTCATTTTCCATAGCAAGGAAAATCCCTTCCAACAGAACCTCTGTATGAATATGGAATCGCAGGGACAAAGTATGTTCAAAGCCTTCCTCTCTGTCATTGGTCCACGGCTGTGCAAAAGCCTCCATGCGAAGCGGATATCCCAGTTTCTCACGGAACAGATTGTCAATGCGGAGAATCTCTTCCTCCGGCTGCCACTCCCCACCGTCAAACGCATATTCAGCCAGATCCAGAATACTTACATTCGGCTCACTGCGGACAATCTCCACCTGATCGGAAATATCCAGCTGGCAGCTACATTTCTTCTCCTCACTGGCAGAACCACTCTCAGTATTCTCAGCATTATCTGTTTCAGAAAGCAATTCTTCTGATACCATGGATGCTGTACCAGCCGGCTCCAGCCAGAGAAGAAGACTGTCGTGGTCAAACATGCTTCGTTCCAGAGCAGTGTCCCCTTTATGGTATTCTGCTTTCACCGGATAAATTTCACCTGTCATGGCATCATATACCGTCACCTTCCAGGATCCGCGGATACGGATGCGGAGTTTTTCTTTTCTTGGAAGATCCTGATTTTTCTTACGCTCCTGCAGTTCATTGATCACGATACAAGCATCTGAGATCTTCTCTGTACGGTTTACATGGCACAGAAACAGCCAGCGGTTTTCTCCCTCTTCTCTCATCTGGTAGATCAGGTTTGTAGCTGGTTTACCGTCATCCTCAAGTACCTCGATATCTCTTGCCTCTTTCACAGCTTCCAGCAGACGGTACTTGCTGAATGCCACAATCTCACACTTCTCTGCCAGCTTTGCACCTCTATCTGACGGATAGGCATCTGCATATTTCGGAAGCTGTCCTGCAAAGATCACCCGGCCGCCTCTTTCCTTAAATTTCTCAAGAATCTCCAAAGTAGAGCTTCGAAGTGTCAGGCAGTTCGGTACGAGAACTGTATCATATTTCATTACTCCCACCTTCAGAAGTTTTTTCTCTTCCTGTCCCTGATTCAGATCCGGAAGCAGAGATTCTGAAATAAAATCAAAATCAACGGTACCATAAAGCAGCCATTCGATCATATGGATAAAGTTTTCATCCATTTCCTCACGGATCGGTGCTGTCTGCTCCTTCGGTCCCCAGAAAAGCCAGTAAGACTCTACCGGATGGATCACTGCCAGCTTTACATGCGGCACGCCTCTTGTGAGAGCGGTATTGACTCTTGCAAAATAGTCCTCCACAAGAGGATATTCTTTATACCACGGTGACTGGTAGCTGATAGAAGCCGGATAATCACGTTTTGCCTCGCCTGCCATGGAAGTCCAGGTCAGATGTGGCACACGGACCGTTACTCCAAGAGCTGCCTGCCAGTCCCCCTGAAGCTTATGGCCCCGGAAATCAAAATCCCAGTTTGTAACACCATAAAGCTCACTTGTCATTCCCTCTCTTCCAAACTGGTGCACAGCACTTTCTGCCTGCTTTGCGGTAGAAAATTCTCTTCTGTCACAGAGCATATCAATTCCCGGAATCTCAAAGGAACGATAGGAACGCATGGCTTCTCCAAGAGCCGCTGTCTGTGTTTCCAGAGTCGGCTCCTCCATCATATGTCCGGTCAGGGCAATGCCATGTTCCTTACACCAGCCTCCCACAGTATCCGCAAAAGCCTCTGCAAAACGCTCCGCAATGTGGTCATGATACTCATAACGGATTCTGGAAACTGCATCTCCCTGAAGTTCCCAGAACAGTTCCGGAAGATGCTTAAGAAGGCTATGTCCATATGCATCACGAAAAGTTTCTTCCAGATCATCGGTATATGGAATGGTCACATCCATCCGCTCATCCGCAAAATCCAGGCACTGTTTATGGGAAAACTGCGGCTCATCTGTAAAGATAGCAGGAATGGTTTTCCCAAACTCCTCTCCCAGATTTTCATAATACTTCTCGTGGGTTACCTGGATAAAACGTTCCACTGCCTCTTTATCCAGTGTGTTCAGATACGCCTCATTGTTAAACCACGGATTATCACCGGACACCTCAAGATAGGCAAACCATTCCTGAAATCCCTCCTTCAGCGGTGCATTCTCATCGATCTTTTCATACTCTGCAAGGTAACCATTCTCCAGCCGTACCTGATATCTTCCAAGGAAAGTACGCTCATTGCTTCGGATCGCCTGTCCGGAAGAACGAAGTTCGCTGTTTTCAATCTCTTTTCCATCCTGGCACTCCGGAGTGAAAAGCAGAAAACGGATCCTGTATTTGTGGTCTCTTGTTACCAGTCCGCCGCCTGCTCCGGATGGCCAGCGGTCTTCATCATACAGCCAAGTCAGCATATTTTTTTCCAGGCTTTTTTTCCAGGAATATTTTACCAGATCCAGAAACTCTTCACCCATGTAAGAATTATCCATTCCTGTGCGACAGTGGATATGTCCGCCGCCCATTCCCATTACCTTCAGAGCATCCAGAGTGTTGTCGATCTCTGCTTTTGTCATGCGGCAGTTCCAGGCCCAGAACGGTGCTGCCCTGTACTCGCTGCCCGGATTCTGAAATTTCTCTTTTGTAAGTTTTTCCCCATTATGATACAGCATACCTTAACCCTCCATTTTGGTTTTATATTATTTTTGTTATATCATCCCAGCTTTTTTATTTCTCAACATATTCTGACGGCCGCACTCCTGTATAGGAATAAAAAATGCGACTGAAATAAAACTGATCTTTGTATCCTACCTTTTCCGCAACATCTTTCACATACATCTTCTCTTCACGCTGAAGAAGAAGCTTTGCCTTCTCCATGCGGAGTGCTGTCAGATACGTATTAAAAGATGCATCCTCATACCTTCTGAAAAGTCTGCTTAAATATGTCTGGGAAACTCCCACTGCTTTGCTAACACTGTGCAGAGACAGCTGTTCCGCCATGTGTTTTCGGATGTATTCTTTCACACTCTCAAAATATTCTTCGGTATCTGTTTTCTGTGTGACTGCCGGATCTTCCTTGATATCCTTAAAAAAGATATCGGAAATCCCGTTGCAAAGCTGTTCCACATTTTCTGCAGTGGAAAAAATATCATCCATAAGGAATTCTGACTCCCGGTAATCCCGGTTTCCTGCATCATAACGCTGAAGCAGATAACCAATCTGCCTCACACGTCCTTCGATCCACAGCTGAGGATGTTCCTCCTGCACCCATCTGCTGATCAGTGATTCTACTTCCTTCTGAAGCCGGTCGTACTTCTGTTTGCCAGCCAGATATTCCAGCTCTTCCAGATATTCGTAATCCTTTCCCGGTCTTCCATCTTGAACCTGCGATACGGTTTCCTCCAGGAGCAATGTCTGATTTTTCCCCAGGATAATAGAAGAATTCAGCTTCCGGTAAAGCTCTCGCATCATTTCTCCAATCTGTGCTGCCGGAACTGATCTCCTCCGGATCACAGACGTCACATATGCCGCTTCCGGCTGTTCTTTTCCAATACGTCTCCAGATCATCTGTTCATAATCCTCATCACTGACCAGTTCTCCCGGACAGAGATACAGTGTCTCCTGAGTGTCGCGTCCATATGCGATCATCATCTCATTGATGTCTGAAAAGACTTCCTTTTTTCCCCGTTCCCCGTAACGGCTGGGAAGTCCGTTCAGTCTTACAATGGCCCCGTAATAACATTCCGACTGAAAATATCTCCGAAGTGTTTTTTCATCCACAGGAATTTCATTTACCATCTTGTGTATCAGTGTATTTTGTTCTTTATAATATTTCTGTTTCAGCTTTTCCTCTATCCTGCTGATCAGTTTGGAAAATTCCGAAGGCACGATCGGTTTCAGGATATAATCACACACCCCAAAAGCAATTGCCTGCTTTGCATACTCAAATTCCTGATATCCACTGACGATCACACTGATCACATTTGGATACTGCTTTTTTGTTTCTTCCACAAGCTTCAGTCCGTTCATTACCGGCATCTGGATATCTGTGATCAAAATATCCGGTTCTCCTTTTTCCTTCATCAGCTCCAGTGCTTCTTCACCGTCATAGGCAGTTCCCATAATCTCAAACTTGTTGTATTTCTGTTTTATAATATTGACGATCAGACTGGCTGCCATCGGCTCATCATCAACGACCATCACCTGATACATCGGCTTCGACCTCCTTTTCCGATACTCCTATGATGACGCTTAATCCTTCTTCAAGGTTTCGTATCCGGAATACTGCTCTTCCATTGTACAGAAGGAACATTCTGGCATAGGTATTTGCCAGTCCCATACCTCCGATTTCCATCTCTATGCTGCTTCCTCTGGACATGATCTTTTTCCGGATTTTTTTCATTTTTTGGTTTAACTTTTCACGTACTTCATCTGTGGCACCCTGTCCGTTATCCCGTACTTCAAAGTACCAGCCGGTTTCATCTCGCCAGCCACGTACATAAATTTTCATGATATTTTTGCTGTTATTATATCCATGCTGTATGCTGTTCTCCACCAGCTGCTGCAGTACAATCTTGGGAAGCTGCTCCTGTTTTACGGATTCCTCACAGTTTATTTCCACTTCCAGGCGATGCTCATACCTGGATTTCAGAAGAAAAATATAACGCTCAAGATACTCCAGTTCTTTTTTTACCGTTGCGTATCTCTCCTTTGTGTTTGTGGAATATCGGAGCATGGCTGCCAGACAGCCGCATATCTCACAGATTTCCTCATCACCGTCCATAATGCCTCTGCTTGATATCACATTCAGTACATTATAGAGAAAATGCGGATTAACCTGAGCCTGCAGGGTATCAAACTGAGCCTGCAGCTGCAGAAGAGACATTCGTTTTTCCTTTACAATGGATTCGTTCAGTCGACGCATCAGGTTCTGGTATGCGATTCCTACCGCCTGCACTTCATCATCTGTATCCGGAACTGCAAGCTCTGCATCCAGATTCTCGAGCCCGGTATTTTCCATCTGATCCTTCAGTGCAGTAAGGGGCTTGGAAAGCCTGCTTGCAATAAAGATCACCACTCCCATGGAGATCACAAAACAGCCGACAGCCATTCCCAGTGCGATCATCACCGCTTCCTTCATGCCCGCAACGATCTCCGTCTTTTTTTCCAGTGCAACCACCCGGATCCCGTAATTATCGGACACTTCTGATGCCGATGCCCACATGCTCGTGTCTGAAGAAACGGTAATGGAATCCATTTTTGTTACTTCCGGATACTTCTTCATGTAGCTTACCAGATCGCTGGTCAGTTCTTCAGACTGATACAATACTTTTCCCCCCCCCCGGAAGAAACGCCACAACTTTAATGTCGGAATCCGGAACCTCAAATATATCCTTCAGCTTATCCGTAGCATACTGTACTTCAATATATCCGAAATCTCCGCCCTGAACTTTTCTGGCCAGGGAAAAAACTTCTTTACTTTCCCGAATTCCCCAGCCATCCATATGCGGTGCTACCAGGATTGGTTTTCCATGTCTTCTCGCTGCAGAATCCAGCCAGTCAATGCTGGTTGTATTTCTGGTCTTATTCGTGATCTTGGAACCTGTATTGGTACTGGATGCCACATCTCCGAACTCGTTAAAAATAATCACTCTGTAAAAATTTCTGTTGATATAATACATAGCGAGTCCTGAATTTAACGTATCCAGAAGGTCATTGTGCACTATTGTCCTGCCGACGCTAAAACTGCTTTTTTGATAATACTTCGGAAGCGTTTTCATCGCATTGAGCATATCCTGGTCCGACAGGATGTAGTCTGTCACATGCTTCATGGAATCTATGGTAAAATCAACATTAGACGCAGTCTGCCTGGAATAAAATTTCAGACTTTGCGCTGCTTTTTCTGACAGCCTTCTAAAATTATAGTCATAGCAGACTATCCCCAAAATTGTTGATATAAAAAATATCACAACAGAAAAACCTAAGATCAGTTTTGTACGGAATTTCATAAGAACACCTCTCATTTCATCTGTATATAGCAATAAACAGATACCCCACCTGTACAGCAGAGTATCTGTTTTTCCCAGTTGCACGACATCTTAAATCTTACCATACAAAACTGATCTTGCATATTTGGTAACCTTTTTTGCATCATCCTTTGACAGCTCCGGCTACCATACCATCTACGATCTTCTTGTTGAAGAACAGGAAGAGGATCAGCATCGGAATGGTGATAAGCAATACATCTGCAAACAGCAGATTGTAGGAACTGGAATATCTTCCCATGAAGTTGTAAAGAGTAAGCTGAACTGTTACGTTGTCATTTCCGGGAAGGAAATACAGCGGGTTTGTAAAGTCATTGAAGATCGTTACCGCATTCAGAATAATGATTGTGGAGGTAACCGGTTTCAAAAGAGGGAAAATAATCTTTACAAACAGATTGTTTCTCGTACAACCGTCAATATATCCGGCCTCTTCAAGCTCTACCGGGATCGTATTCATAAATCCCTTGTAAAGCATGATGGTAAATGGAATCTGAAGTGCTGTCTCAACCATGATCATACCAAACATGGTTTTGTAAATATGAAGCCCCTGCATGATCCAGATTGTAGGAAGAATTGCGGGCGGGATCATAAGGCCTGTCATAACAAGTGTATCCACGATCTTTACAGGTCTGTCAGATCTTCTCTGAAGAACATAGCCTGCCATGGATCCTACAATAATCAACACGATCAGTGAGCCTATCGTGAGGATGATACTGTTCTTAAATGCTGTGATGATCTGATAATTGTTTGCGGAAAATACTTCTTTGAAGTTGCTCCACATCCACTCCGTCGGAAGGGAAAGTCTCAGAAGGTTTGCTTCTTTTCTGTCCTTCAGTGCATTGATCAGCATGAAGAGAAACGGTACTGCAAAAATGAGAATACCGAAAACACATCCAAGGATGTCTCCTAATAAGGTAAGTCTTTTCTGTTTTTTCATTTTAGTTGTACACCTCCCTGCTGTTAAGGAACTTCTGAAGTGGGAATGCGATGATCGCAATCACCACAAACATGATAACGTTTCCTGCTGTAGACAGACCGAAGAAGCCTGCTGCGTACTGCTTGTAAACAACCGATGCAAGTACGTCAGTTGCAAATCCAGGACCACCCTTTGTCATAGCCCAGATCAGATCAAAGCAGCGAAGCCCGCCGATCAGGGAAAGTGTGATAATAGTATTTGTTGAAGAGCGGACCAGTGGCATTACGATGTTTCGGATCGTCTGCCAGCGGGTTGCACCATCAATAGAAGCAGCTTCATAATAGCTGGAATCAATAGATGTGATACCTGCAATAAAGATTACTGTGGAAATGCTGACACCCTTCCATACATCAACCGCAATTACGGAAAACAGTGCCAGGCTTGTATCTCCAAGCCAGTTCGGTCCGGAAATTCCAATGGTTGCAAGAAGTGTATTGAACAGACCCTTGCTCGGATGCATCAGTGCCTTAAAAATAATACCGATGGCTACTGCACTGACAAGATTCGGGAAAAATACAAGAGATCTTAAGAAATCTTTTGTTTTGATCTTACTTGTCAGGAACAATGCAATGAAAAATGCAATGATCACCTTCAGTCCACTTGTAAGAAATGCGTAGATCAGGGTATTTCTTACAGATATACTTAAGGATCTCTCACTGAAGAACGTTTTATAGTTATCAAAGCCACAGAATGTAAATGATTTCAAGTCCCATACAGTTAAGCTAAAAAACAGTGATGTCACCATCGGAATGATGAAAAAGATCACAAAGATCGCAACTGCCGGAACGAGGAACCATAAACTATATATTTTCTTTTTGTTCATGCTCTATTTCCTTTCCGTTTTTCCAGATATCTGGCAGCTTTTTGTAAATGCAGTTCCGTAAAATCGGCCGCCTGCAACACAGGCGGCCGACACACATTCATTTATTTCCAGTCAAGTCCGAGCTGTGTAGCCTGTTTCTTGCAGTCCTCATCGTAAGCCTTTGCAGCTTCTTCTGCTGTAGACTGTCCGGTTGCAACCTCAGAGCAGATATACTCGCAGTTTGTTCCCTTTACAGATGTCTGGAACTCCATCGCAACGCTTGTTTTGCCTGCGTCGAAGTATTTCTCCTGAGCCTCTTTAACACCATCATATGCGTCGTCCGGAAGCTCATATCCCTTAATAGCATATGGACCATCCGGTTTCTGTACAGATGTAAATGCATCAAGTGCCTCATCAGATGTGTAGAACTCCATGAATCTTAAGATATCATCTTTTTTGTCACTGTTAGCGTTTCCGTAAATTGCAGACGGCTCCCAAACTGTAAGGCCGTGGTTGTCAGCATCATCTCCCGGAACACCCATAACACCGATCTTGTTTACATCGTCTCCGTAGAGCTCATAGATGCTGGAAAGTGCCTGGGAAAGGATGAACCAGTGAGCACCCTCGCCGTTTACAAGCTTATCGCATGCATCTGCGTATGTAGTTGCTGTGTAGTCATCATTGAAGTATGGCTGAAGGTCAGCGATTTTCTGGAAGCTCTTAAGACCAGCCTCTGTTGTAGCATATTTAGCCTCTCCTGCCTGGAACTTTTCCGAGAAATCCGGTTCTGCTGCAAGTACATTGTAGTGATCTCCAAGGTATGGAACCTGAATGGTCCAGGAATCTCCAAGAGATCCGATCACTGCTGTCTCACCAGCATCTTTCAGTGTATCACAGTTTTTAAGGAAATCTTCCCATGTGTCCGGAACCTCGAGATCATATTTCTCATAAAGATCTTTGTTGTAAAGAATACATCCAAGGTTCGTAGCTGTAAGCGGTACACCATACACTGCAGTATCCGATCCGGCACTTACTGCAGATTTAAACGTATCATCCAGACGGCTTGCCCACTCTTCACCGGAGATATCAATAAAATTGTTCTCCGGATCAAGTTCATTTAATTTAGCGCCTGAGTTATATCCGCAGAGATCTGTCATCTCACCGGATGCAAGTCTTGTCTTAACCTGATTATCACCGTCTCCACCGCCGGAACGAAGCTCTGTCTCAATGTGGATACCTGTCTCTTTCTCGCAGAGATCAAATACTGCCTGATATCCGGCAGATGCTGTATCAGAATCGATCAGGAATGTAAGAGTAGCCTCTTTGTACTCCCATTTGCTGTCTGAATCTTTGTCATCAGCTGCAAGTACGCTTGTTGCACCTGCCAGTGTTGTTCCCATCATCGCTGCACAGAGCAGAACGCTGAGCATCTTTCTTTTCATGTTTCGTCCTCCTTTATTTTTGACGTTCTCCGTTATTTGATGATGCTATTTTAACAATTTGGACACAAAAAATACATGGATTATCCAATCCTTCTGCATGGATTATTGAGCACTTTGCATATGTAATATGTACCTTTTTCGTCATGTGGACGACATTTTGCATGAAAAAAGAGCCGCCCTGTTGTGATATTTTACCACAAACATGGACGGCTCTGACATTCCAGTTTCTTCTATATTATACTGTAGCGAAATGATATATCCAGTCAACACTCCGGATGGCTGCTGGATATCCCAAAAACAGGTATACTGTGCTGCATGCTTATCTGCATTCCGTTTTTTTACAGAATATCGATATGCTCTCCTGCAAGTGCCTTGTTCATGCTTCGTACTGCGCAGAATTTACCACACATGGAGCAGGTATCCTCATGCTCCGGTTTGCGCTCGTTCCAGATACGTTTTGCGGTTTCCGGATCCATGGCGCATTCCCACTGTGCCTCCCAGTCAAGCTTTCTTCTGGCATCAGCCATCTTGTCATCGATCTCACGGGCACCGCGGACACCCTTGGCAATGTCTGCTGCATGAGCTGCGATCTTGGATGCCATGATTCCCTGTTTTACGTCCTCAAGGTTCGGAAGGGCAAGGTGCTCTGCCGGTGTTACATAGCAGAGGAATGCTGCTCCGGACATAGCTGCTACTGCACCGCCGATCGCGGATGTAATGTGGTCATATCCCGGTGCAACGTCAGTTACGATAGGTCCTAATACATAGAACGGTGCACCCTGGCAGATGGACTGCTGTACTTTCATGTTTGCCTCTACCTGATCAAGCGGCACATGTCCCGGTCCCTCTACCATAACCTGGACGTCTTTTTCCCATGCACGTTTGGTCAGCTCGCCAAGACGTACAAGTTCCTCGATCTGACATACATCTGTTGCATCAGCCAGGCATCCCGGACGGCAGGCATCACCAAGAGAGATGGTCACATCATACTCGCGGCAGATATCCAGGATCTCATCGTAATATTCATAGAACGGATTCTCCTCACCGGTCATGCACATCCATGCAAATACAAGAGATCCTCCTCTGGAAACGATATTCATTTTTCTCTTGTGGTTACGGATCTGGTCGATGGTCTTTCTTGTGATTCCGCAGTGAAGAGTTACGAAGTCAACACCATCCTGTGCATGGAGTCTTACTACATCGATAAAATCTTTGGCTGTCAGTGTATCAAGATCTCTCTGATAGTGGATAACGGAGTCATAAACCGGAACGGTTCCGATCATGGCTGGACACTCGGATGTCAGCTTGCGTCGGAACGGAATGGTATTTCCGTGGGAAGAAAGATCCATGATGGCATGAGCGCCCATGTTTACAGCTTCCATAACCTTCTGCATTTCCACGTCATAATCCTTGCAGTCTCTGGATACACCAAGATTTACATTGATCTTGGTGCGGAGCATGGAGCCTACGCCCTCCGGATCGATACATTTGTGATTTTTATTTGCACAGATCGCCACCTTACCGGAGGCTACCAGCGGAAGCAGCTCCTCTGTTGTCATGCGTTCCTTCTTAGCTACGATCTCAAGCTCAGGTGTAATGATGCCTTTACGGGCTGCCTCCATCTGTGTACTGTAATTTCTCATGTGAAAAAATCTCCTTTCATTTCGTATCCAAATCTGGAAAATCTGTCACTGCTGTCGGAAGTTCTGTCTGCTGTACAAGCTATGTTCCCGCCAGATAGTTATAGGGTATCCTTCTGTAAGTTCTTTGTGTTTATACAACAAAAAACCGGCTGCTGCAACGCACACGCATCACGGCAACCGGCTCTTAATCTTACGTACTTAATGAAAATCTTCTGTACTCTCTGATCTTCTGTGTCTTTAAGAATCCTTCGTGCATATGTCCCTACGTTGGCATTATCCAAATCAGGTTATGGGTCAAGACATTTACAGTCTACTCTCAGCTCGCTTCAGCGGGCCCCCCTGTTTTCATATGTTGGGGACGTTTGTTCGTCCATGTGATTATTATAGTATACCGGCTAAAATTTGTAAACCACAATTCTGCATTTTATGACTTTTTCTTTCGACATAATCTGCCATTTTATCTCTCAAACTCCCCCGGATCTTTCTTTACAGACATTCTTCCACAGCTTTGCTGTTCCCCGTCAGGAGGATATCCGCGATTCGCATTCACTACTTATTGCTTTTCGCAATTACAGCAGTCGATTTCCCTGATCCGGTCAAGCTCTGCAAGGTTTTCTGCACCTGCACGGCGGATCCCCGCAAAAATGGAGCCCGCAATATTGTGCCATACACTGAAGATCGCGCCCGGAAGGGTTGCAAGCGGATTGGCTGCAAAATTAGCTGCTGCCAGTGAGACAGCAAGGCCACTGTTCTGCATGCCTACCTCTATAGCTATGGCTGTTGTTCTGGAATACTCCACATGAAAGATTTTTGCAGCCAGAAATCCCAGCATCATACCACAGAAATTGTGGATCGCCACTACTCCAAGCACCAGAACTCCACAGCTTACGATCTTCTCTGCATTTACAGCCACAATTCCTCCGATGATCATAACAATAGCTACAACCGACACCAACGGCATAACATCGGATACCTTATCCACATGCTCTCCCGCAAGGCTCCGAAGAAAAACTCCCAGGAGAACCGGGATCAGAATTACCTTTACCACAGAGATCACCATAGCCCAGAAGGATACTTCCACCCAGGCTCCTGCCAGAACATATACAAGAAACGGTGTCATCAACGGTGCTGCCAGTGTGGAAACTATAGTCATTCCCACAGAAAGCGCCACATCACCTCCTGCGATATAGGTGATCACATTGCTGGCTGTTCCGCCCGGACAGCATCCCACCAGGATCACTCCCAGTGCCAGATCTGCCGGAAGGTTCATCACTTTACACAGAAGCCAGGCGATCACCGGCATAATGGTATACTGAGCCACTGCACCGATCACCACTTCTTTGGGTCTGGAAAAAATTGCCCGGAAGTCATCCAGTTTTATGGTCAGACCCATACCAAACATGATCACTCCCAGAAATACAGACGTATAGTTCGTCATCCAGGAAAATCCGTCACGCCAGAAAAAAGCCAGGCAGGAAAAAGCGATGATAATGATCCCGATATATCTGGATGCAAGGCTGCTGATAATTCCGATTTTCTTTAAAATTTTCCCCATACATTACACCTCGTAGCTGAAGTTGTCGATCAGTCTTGTCTTTCCGATGTAAACAGCCATTGCTACAAGAACGCTGCGGTCAGCTTTTTCCACCGGCTGCATGGTAAGTGCATCTACCATGGATACATAATCAATCTTTGCCAGAGGCTCTGCTTCGATCACTGCCCGCATTTTTCCGAGAAGCTCTTCTGCCGGGATTCCTGCGTGAATGGCTTCCTGTCCGGCTTTTACTGCCTTTGACAGGCAAAGAGCTGCTTTTCTCTCTTCAGGGCTTAAGTATGTATTTCTGGAGGATTTTGCAAGTCCGTCCTCCTCACGGATGATCGGACAGCCTACGATCTCAATATCGAAGTTCAGATCACGCACCATCTTGCGGATGATGGCCAGCTGCTGTGCGTCTTTCTGTCCGAAATATGCTCTGTCCGGTGCCACAATATGGAACAGCTTGGTCACAACGGTACACACACCTTTGAAATGGATCGGACGTGTTTTTCCGCAAAGTGTCTCTGACAGAGTATCTATACTTACAAATGCGTGGGGATCATGATACATCTCGGAAGGCTCCGGGCAGAAGATCAGGTCTGCTCCCAGGCTTTCGCAGAGTTTGCTGTCACGCTCAAAGTCTCTCGGGTAGGCTTCCAGGTCTTCGGTAGGACCGAACTGTGTAGGATTGACGAAATCGGATACCACTACGATATCATTCTGCTCTCTGCATTTTTTGATCAGGCTTGCGTGTCCCTCATGGAGAAATCCCATGGTTGGCACAAGACCTACTGTTTTCCCTTCTTTTTTCCACGCTTTGATCTGTTTTCTTGTTTCTTCTACTGTTTTTGTTACCTGCATTGTGCTCTCCTCTTTTCCGGTTCCGGACCGGTTTTCTTAATAGATTCGAGATAGCCTCTTTTCTGAATTCACCTTCGTCTTATTGTATTTCTGATCTGCGTCAGTCCATATCCTTCAGCAGTCCGTGTTTCTCATAATTGGTCACTCTGCTGATCCTGTTCTCTTCATCTACAAATACAACTGCAGGCTTGTGAGTACGGGCTTCTTCCTGCTCGTACTGTGCGTAAGCCATGATGATGATCTTGTCACCGGTGCTCACACATCTTGCTGCTGCTCCGTTCAGGCAGATCATACCGCTTCCGCGTTCTCCGCAAATGGTGTATGTCTCGAAACGGCTGCCGTTGTTCACATCTACGATCTGAACCTTCTCATATTCCAGTATCCCGGCAGCTTCCAGCAGTTCCTCATCCACAGTGATACTTCCTACATAATCCAGTTCCGCCTGGACAACGGTTGCTCTGTGGATCTTTCCTTTTAACATCTCTATTGTCATCTTATATAAGTCCTTTCCTGCAGGGAATAACTTTCAAGTGGATAAAAGCATCCGCTTCCGTATTTAATAAAAAAGCGTCTCGGGGTACACTTCGACCCTGAAACGCTTCTGATTGATTCCCTGTATATTGAGTCCTGTTTTTTATACACGAAAAGCATGCTCTTCAACAGTTGCTCAAAATTCCCATAACTGTTGTAACGCCTTCGTTATCATCGATACAGGCTCGTATCTTTTATAATTTTCATTTATCCGTCCGTTCCCGATCCCGGGTTCCGGCTGGCTGTTTTTATATAAGATTCCAGTGATTTCAGCCAGAGTATAGTTTTGAGTCCAAATACTATCTCTGTGGGGTATTATTGCACCCCGGCACTGGTTTGTCAATAATTTTCATATTCTCTGCCATGTGAAAGGGCTTTAGCTTTCTTCCTTTACGCACATTATTTATGGATATGCACATCCAGCTGATTATAAGGAATCTCAATTCCATAATAATCAAAATCTTCCTTGATCCTCTGGTTCAATCTCCATCTGGCTGCCCAGTAGCGGTCGGTAGCTACCCAGACACGAAAGCCCATGATCACAGAGCTTTCTGCCAGCTCATCTACAAATACCACCATCTCTTCGTCTTCTCTTGTATCCGGATCTTCGGTGAGGATATCTTCCAGGATATCCTTGGCCTTCTGGATATCTGCATTGTAAGAGATTCCCACTTTGATCTCCAGCCTTCGCTGATCCCTTGCTGTTACGTTGGTGATGGTCGCATTGGAAAGAGTACCGTTCGGGATCACGATGTGCTTGTTATCAATGGATAACAGCGTTGTATAACAGATCTCGACCTTGGCTACCGTTCCCTCGCTTCCGTCCTGTCCGTTAACGATGATGTAATCTCCTACCTGGAAAGGCTTGAACAGAAGAAGCATCATACCTCCTGCCAGGTTGGCAAGTCCGCCCTGGAGGGCAAGACCCATAGTAACACCTGCAGTTCCGAGAAGTGCTGCCAGAGATGATTCCTTTACTCCAAAGCTTGTGGATATGTTAAAGATCAGGAGTATGTAAAGTACGATCTTGACCAGTGAGGACATAAACTGTGCCACTCCTGTATCCAGCCTGGATTTTGTCAGTGATTTCCTCACAAACTTTACGATCCATTTAATTACCGTGCTTCCTACCCAGAAAGCAACAATAGCCAGAACAACCTTGATTCCGAATTTCGTGATATCCGGCAGATAATTTTCAAACATCTGCCTGTACTGGCTTACCTGATTTCCGACCTCCTGCACGGTCTGTACAGTACTATCCAAATATAATCCCCCCCTGTCTGATCGATCATTCGATATACATATGCGGATCGATCTATGCGCTTCAAAGCTTATTTCTGATATAATAATACAGCAGTGGTTTTTCCCTGTAAACCTGATTTCTCCGTTTCTATAAGGTATAGGGTATAAACCACTGCTGTATTTATGTTATAGCTGTTTTCTCTTTATTTACTGATTCCCTTCATGGAAAGGCTGATCCGTTTTTTCTTCATATCAACACCAAGAACACGGACATCCACGATATCTCCCACACTGACTGCTTCCAGCGGATGTTTGATGAATTTCTCGCTCATCTCGGAAATATGTACCAGGCCATCCTGATGCACACCGATATCCACAAAAGCACCGAAGTCAATGACATTACGGACAGTTCCCTTAAGAACCATGCCCTCTTTCAGATCCTTCATATCCAGGACATCGGTACGGAGGATCGGTTTCGGCATCTCGTCACGTGGATCTCTGGCAGGTTTTTCCAGTTCCTTTACGATATCACGTAAGGTTGGCTCTCCGATCTCCAGCTCCTTTGCCAGTTTTCCGTAATCGCGGATCTGTCCGGAAATACCGGTAAGCTTACGCTCTGCCACATCTTCCGGTGTGTAGCCCAGCTTTTCCAGGAGTTTTTTTGCTGCGTCATAGCTTTCCGGATGGACACTGGTTGCGTCCAGAGGATTTTTGCCTCCTGTGATCCGTGTGAAACCTGCACACTGCTCAAAGGCTTTCGGACCAAGCTTGGCAACCTTAAGAAGCTCTCTTCTTGTCTGGAAACGGCCGTTTTCCTCACGGTAGGCTACAATATTCTTTGCGATGACCCTGCTGATTCCGGAAATATACTCCAGAAGGGATGCAGATGCAGTATTCAGATCCACTCCGACCTTGTTTACACAATCTTCCACAACGCCGTTAAGGGCTTCTCCCAGCTTTTTCTGGTTCATATCATGCTGATACTGACCGACACCGATGGATTTCGGATCGATCTTTACAAGCTCTGCAAGCGGATCCTGTACACGTCTTGCGATGGATGCGGCGCTTCTCTGTCCAACATCGAAATTCGGGAATTCTTCCGTAGCAAGCTTGCTTGCGGAATATACAGAAGCACCTGCCTCGTTGGTGATAACATACTGGACCTTTTCAGGGATTTCCTTAAGAAGCTCCACGATGATCTGCTCGGATTCTCTGGATGCCGTTCCGTTTCCTACAGAGATCAGTGTCACATGATATTTGCTGATAAGCTTTTTCAGGGTTTCCTTTGCGGCACGGATCTTGGTCTCATTGGTTGGTGCTGTGGGATAAATAACTGTGGTATCCAGAACCTTTCCGGTAGGATCTGCCACTGCCAGCTTGCATCCGGTACGGAAGGCAGGGTCCCAGCCAAGAACTACCTGTCCTGCAATTGGAGGCTGCATGAGAAGCTGCTCCAGATTTTTGCCAAAGACATGGATGGCACCGTCCTCTGCTGCCTCTGTAAGGGCGCTTCGGATCTCACGCTCAATAGCCGGTCCGATGAGACGTTTATAGCTGTCCTCAATGGCTTCTTTCAGAACAGGTACAGTGTATGGATTATCGCGGACGATCACCTGTTTTTCAAGATAACGGATGATCTCTTCCTCAGGTGCAAGGATCTTCACAGTAAGGAATTTCTCTTTCTCACCACGGTTCAGAGCAAGGACACGATGACCTGCAAGCTTTTTCACCGGCTCCTCAAAGTCATAATACATCTCGTATACAGACTGCTCCTTCTCATCTCTTGCGGTGGAACATATAGTTCCCTTATCCATTGTTCTCTTACGGATACTGATACGATAATCTGCTTCATCAGAAATATGTTCTGCAATGATATCTCTGGCACCGCTGATGGCCTCTTCCACAGTTTTGACTTCTTTTTCCTCAGAAAGAAATGCTTTTGCCTCTTCTTCAAGAGGTTTCTTCGTCATCTGGAGAAGGATGATGTCAGCCAGAGGTCCCAGACCTTTTTCCCTGGCGATGATGGCACGTGTACGGCGCTTCGGGCGGTACGGACGGTAAAGATCCTCTACCACAACGAGTGTCTGCGCTGCCTCGATCTGTTTCTTCAGCTCCGGAGTCAGCTTGCCCTGCTCCTCGATGCTGCCCAGAACCTGGGCCTTTTTATCCTCAAGATTTCTTAAATAGGTAAGTCTCTCATTAAGATTACGAAGCTGTTCGTCGTTCAGTGTACCGGTTGCTTCCTTACGGTATCTGGAAATAAAAGGAATGGTGCAGCCTTCATCGATCAGCTTAACCGCTGCCTCGACCTGCCATTTCTCAACGTTCAATTCTCTGGTAATTACCTGAATAATATCCATTTTTATCTTTCTCCCGTTGTTTCAAATTTGCCTGAGGCTGCTTTTTCCTCTTTACACAGCTTCTGACATTTATCAAAGATCAATCTGTGCGATCACGTCCTTCAGAGCATTGGCGCTTGCATGAAGCTTCTCTGTCTCCTCCTCGGTCAGCGGAACACGAACGATACGTTTTACACCTTCCGGTCCGATAGAAGCCATGGTGCTAAGACATACGTCTTCAACACCGTACTCTCCGTGAAGCATGGTTGATACACTGACTATTGTATCAGATGCTGCAAGAAGAAGCGAGCAAAGTCTGCAAACAGATACGGCTACCGCATAAAATGTAGCACCCTTCTTGGCGATCACAGTTGATCCTGAAGTATGAACATACTCCAGAACCTCTTCTCTGTCAAGTGGCTGCAGATCTTTCTGATCCTCATGAACGATCTTGTCAAACTCATCAAGGGTCGCACCTGCAACAAAGGCTCTGGACCACGGTACAAAGGAAGTATCTCCATGCTCTCCGAATACATAGGCGTGGATGTTTTTCTCAGATACACCGTAGTGCTGAGAAAGTCTGCAGCGGAGACGGGCCGTATCCAGGGCGGTTCCGGAACCAAGGATCTGATTTTCCGGCAGTCCGGAAAGCTTTGCAAATGCATAAGTCATAATATCACATGGATTACTTACGATAATATAAAGCGCTTTGGGAGCCACCTTTACGATCTCCGGAGTAATACTCTTCATAATGTTGACGTTGGTCTGTGTCAGCTCGATGCGAGTCTGTCCCGGTTTTCTGGCAATACCGGAAGTGATGATCACAATGTCAGAATCTGCAGCATCCGGGTAATCTCCTGCCACGATGGAGATCGGCTCACGGAAACTGGTTCCCTGCTCAATATCCATAACCTCACCTTCAGCCTTATCTTTGTTAATATCGATCAGAACGATCTCTGATGCAATACTCCTCTGTGATAAGGTATAAGCGATAGTTGCTCCTACACTTCCTGCCCCGATGATCGTAATTTTACTGCTCATATTTGTTCTCCTTTCAGCGTTGTTTGTCATTTTAATAACAACTTTAATTACACACATTCAAACATAACATAAAACATTGCCCTGTGCAATAAAATTTTTATTGTATTTCTCAGATTAATCCCCGCTAATTTGCATTTTAAATTATTTAAACTGCTTATATTTTCTGATATTTTTCCTATTATTCTGTATACATTCCTGTTATTTTTTTATCGATTTATAGAAGCAATTTCAGAAACCTGGCAAAAAACCTCTGAACTTCAAAAAAATCAAGAAGTCCAGAGGTTTCTTTCACCTCTTATTATTGGCTTAGATTCAGATGTTTATAGCTGTTCCAACGTTCACCCGGTTAATTCTTTGCCTGGGCAAGGGCCTTTTGTGCAGCGTCCAGGATCCCTTCGGAGGAATATGTGGCTCCGCTGACAGTATCGATCCCATCCGCCGACTGGTTTGCCATGATCTGAGAATAGATCGTGCTCCATGCAGGATCAAAAAATTCCGGTGTATCCTGATTTGTCTGCTCAATGGATACGATCTGGCCTCCTGAGATCGTAATTGTCAGATATGTTTTTCCTCCATATCCAAAAGCCGAGCCTATATACGTTCCATCTCTGTACCTTCCCACCGGTTCCGGTGCTTCCGTTGGCTCCGGTGTTGCATCCGGCATATCTGTCCCTGGTGTTGGAGTTACATTGGGTTTTTCAGGAACCGGCGTCGGGGTTGCTGCCGGCGTCTCTGTTGGCTTCGGTGTGGCTGTTGGTTTCGGCGTTGCCGTAGGTTTCGGTGTGGCTGTTGGTTTTGGTATCGGTTTCTTTGTAGGAGTTGGTGTGGGTTTCTTTCCATACTCCGGATTAACCGCTTCTTTGAGGGCTTTTTTTACAGCATCCAGAATCCCATTGGAGGAATAGGTTGCTCCGCTGACTGCATCAATATCATCCACAGAATCTGTACCGATGATCTGTTCTTCCAGCACGCTCCATGCTTTTTCAAAAAACTGCTTTGTGTCCGTATTTTCCTGTTTCAGAGCTTTGATCACTCCATCCTTGATGGTCACAATTACTTTCACGTCTCCATTGAAGCCCTTTGCCGAAGCTGTATATTTACCATCCAGATATTTTTTGGGACTGTCCGGATCTTCCGGTTCCTTTGTAGGAGATGGTTTTTTTGTAGGTGACGGAGCTGATGTCGGAGTTGGTAAAGCAGTTGCCGCAGGTATAGGGGTGACCTGCTGGCTGTTTCCATCTGCCGCTGCCTGGGAGAGGGCATTCTGAACTGCCTGGATGATTCCGTTGGAGGAATAGGTTGCTCCACTTACTGCATCTACATTCGGTGTATTTCCGGCGATCATCCTGCTGATCACACCCTGAGCTGACGCAAAATACGACGCGGTTTCTCCAGATGCCTCCAGAATATCTATAGCTGCAATCTTTCCACCGCTGATTGTTACTCTCACGCGGATCGTCCCGCCAAATCCGGTTCCACTTCCTTCATACGTACCGTCCTTATATCCATTTGCCGGAACGCTTGCTACCGGTGTCTGCGTGGTTCCCTGTCCTGCGGCGCCGGCATTGCTTTTTGCAGATTCGGAAACCTTTCTTGTACCGGAGCTTTTTTTCGCTGCTGTTTTTTTTGAACTTTTTTTAGATAAGCTTTTCTTTTTTGTTGTACTGTTTTGCTCAGCTGTGCTGTCAGAAACAGTATTTTCTTTTTCATACCCGAAATATTTTTCCAGCTCTGAAGCGGACATTACGGTCGTCTCTGCCTGCCCGACTGCTTCTGTCTCTCCATCAGAGTCCTTCGCCTTTATGCCTGAAAACACAAGCGCCGCAATCACAGCAGCTACAGGGACCAGCTTGGTCCAGGGTATCTTCGGAGTATTTTTTTCCTCCTGCTTTTTATCTTTCAGATCTTTTTCCATGCTTCCTTACTCTCTCCTCTTTTCTTGCGGCCTCTGTCAGACATTGCTCTTCAGAAATCAGCAGACCTCTGCCGCAGACATTGCTCTATGTCTGCGGCAGAGGCTCCCGGATATCTGTGCTCGCATTCGGTTCAACAGCGAAATTATTTAACTGTTACCACAAATTTCTTTGTAATTCCGTTGCATTTCACTGTGATCGTTGCTTTACCTTTTTTGATTCCCTTTACAACACCCTTGCTGTTTACAGCTGCAACTTTTTTATTGCTGCTTGTATATGTAACCTTGCCTGCAGGTGCTGCTTTGGATCTGATGGTTGTTGTTTTACCTTTTTTGATCGTTGCAGAAGATTTTACAAGACTGAATGCAGGATTCTTGACAACTACTTTGCAGGTTGTCTTCAGGGCTCCTGCCTTTGCTGTAATCGTAACGGTTCCTGCTTTAATTCCTTTTACAACACCTGTTTTACTGTTTACGGTTGCAACCTTTGTGTTGCTGCTTGTGTATTTTACAGCTGCAGATGGTGTTGCAGTTGCTTTTACAGTTGCTGTTTTTCCTTTGTAGATCGTTACGGAAGCCTTTGCGAATTTAATTGTAGAAGCTTTTACTGTTACCTTGCAGGTTGCTGTGGCATTTCCGACCTTTGCTGTGATAACTGCTGTTCCGGCTTTTACGCCTTTCACAACACCCTTGCTGCTTACTGTTGCAACCTTTGTGTTGCCGGACTTAAATGTTACTGCTGCATCGCTGTCATTTGTTGTTGCCTTAAGAGTCGTTGTTTTTCCTGTATATACAGCTGCTGCTGTCTTATCAAGTGTAACTGTTACCTTCTGAAGCTCTTTCTCTGCTCCCTGAAGATGTTCAAGTGCTTCATTTACCTCAGCCTGACTTGCATCTGTTTTTGCAAGAATGTCTTCTGCTTCCTGAAGCTCACCGGCAAAGGATTTCCAGGTTGCAATTGTGTAATCCTTCTCTGCCAGAGCCTTTGCAGCTTCCACTTCCTTTTTAAGACTTGTAAAATCAGTTGGCTCCATTGTAGGATTTACGATATTCTCTGCAGTTGCCTGGAAGCTGTAGGTATAGTCATTATATCCGAGAGCATACACTGTCAGTTTCCAGTATCCTGTTCCGTCTGTTCCTCCCGGAAGCTTGCAGCGTGCAGATTTTGTAAGTCCAAGCTGGATTCCCATTGCTTTATGCATCCAGTTATCTGCGGCAAACTTGGTTCCATAAGAAGCGAGGCATTTTGTATATGTGGAATCATCTCCATAATAATCCCAGCGTACAGCCTGCATATTTGCACCAAGATCGCCATAATTTCCATTGAGATCCACACGGAGGAATTCGCCGTAGCTTCCGCTTGCGGCTTTTACACTCGGCTCGATCCCTGTTGCTGTTTTTAACGCCTGATCCTTGATACCGGAAGCTGTTCCGTCTGATTTTCTTGCTGTAAATGTAAAGCCGTCACCATTTTTCTCCGCATATTTCAGACCATTTGTCTGTGCATTTACGTCTGCCACAAGGCCTTTATAATACTGGAGATTGTTTTCACTGTATCCTCCGGAGAGCACAGCTCCATCCTGTACGACATTATACTTTTTGCAGAAATCTGCAAAATCTGCGGTCTTAACTGCTACCGGAACATATTTCAGACCATATATCTCATAATGATCCATCGTATAGGTTTTTCCATCTTCTGTTGTTATACTGCCTCTGTTCCATTTTACCTTGGAACCGTCTGTAAGATAAAGTGTGCTTCCTTTATCCTCCCAGTGGGATACGTCGAATCTGGTTCCGTCTTCAGCAATGATCGTAGCTTCTGTCTGATAGCTTCCTCTGTGGAGTCCATGATTTACAGTCGCTCTTGTTACTGTATCAAAAGCTCCTGTATCAAACTCACTATGTGAATCCTTCTCTTCTGAAGAGCTTGTATCTCCAGCTGCATACACGCCTTCTGCTGCCCAGTACTCACCCCAGGTAAGTCCTGCATATACGTACTGATACTCGCCTGTCAGCTGGTCAGAATCGGAAAATGCTTCCGCCACTTCATCGCCTTCTGTGAAATCCTCTTCCCCTGTAGAAAACGAGTCTGCTTCCTCTGCTGTCTCATCCAGAGTCCCGACAGCTTCTGTATCTTCCTGCTGGATATCCTCTGTCTCGTCTGCAGCATCCTCTGTAGCTTCTTCTGCTACAGCTTCAGTATCCTCTGCCGTTTCCTCTGTGCCAAAATCCTCCGTATCTCCTGCCTCTGCCTCGGAAACCACGGCTGCATCAAGATCAGATGCCATTACAGCGGTCGGAAAGGTTGTTGCTGCCACTGCAAGACTTAAAATGCATGGAGCTGTTTTTTTCAATAGATTCCACTTCTGCATTGCTTATTCCTCCTAAAAATATGATATATTTATAGAAACCTTTTCAGGTTTACTATCGCAAGTACTGCGGATATGAGCATTCCCCTCTGCCAAACAGTCATAAACCGGATCGCCGGGAGATCAGCTTCACTCTGCAATATCCTCCACACTGTAGGAATCCGCAAGCAGGCTGAACCGCTCCTTCATCCCCTCAGTGAGATACACATGATGGTCTTCATCCACAAAAAGTCCGTCTGCACCGTAAGCTTTCAACAGCTGTGTCCCTTTTTCCACCCCCAGCACAAAACATGCTGTGGAAAGCGCATCTGCCTCCAGACCTGAGTCACAGACTACCGTTACCCCGGTCACTCCGCTTTCTGCCGGACAGCCGGTAGACGGGTCCATAATGTGGTGATACCTTACACCATTTTCGATAAAATATTTCTCATAATCTCCGGATGTGGAAAGAAATTCTGTACCATTTAAGGCAACCACACCAAGATAGTCATCCTCATTTTCAGCTCTGGGATCTGTCACTGCCACATTCCAGGAAGAACCATCCGGCTTGCTTCCGTAGGTCATGACACTGCTTCCTCCCAGATTCATAAGTGCTGCTGTTACATCCTTCTTTGTTTCCAGTTCTTTAAGGATCCGGTCACAGCCAATACCCTTTCCCGCTGCTCCAAGATCCAGAGAACAGCCCTCTTCCATGTGGACCGTATTTCCGTCAAGAAAAATTTTCTGATATCCGGAATCCTTCAGAACATTCTTAATTTCTGCTTCTTCCGGAATTTTCTGGTTTTTCCCTCCAATATCCCACAGGCGGATCAGCTTCCCGATGGTTGGGTCAAAGGCTCCGTCAGAATCCTCTGCGATCTTCAGAAGACGTTTCAGGTATCCGGAAAGCTCGTCGGAAATCTCCGTATCTTTTCCGCTGTCTGCATTCACCTTATAGATCTGGGACTTCTCATTGGTCCAGGAAAGAAGGTTCGTCTCCACATCTGTCAGAACAGCTGTCAGCTTACTGTTTATATCGTCACCTGTGGTATAGAGTGTTTCTGATACCACAGTATCCATTGCAAAATCTGTATCGGTATATGTCTGTACATCATTTTCCGAAGCAGCCATGCACAGCACAGGAAATAACACCGCAATTCCTGTAAATGTAGCTGCTGCCAGAAAAGTTTTCTTTTTCAGAGCCTGATATCTCATAGATCATTTTTCCTCAATTGTTCCAATGTGAATATTTTTTCTCGGGCATGCTGCGGCACATGCGTGGCAGCAAAGACATTCGCCGGATCTGCCTGTGTCGCCGTCGATATCCAGATGAGCCGGACATCTTTTTTTACAGAGACCACATTTCGGCGGACATTTCTCACGGTTTCTCCGAAACAGTGCACCCGGAAGGATTGGCATTAATGCAAAAACCGCTCCCATGGGACAGAGAAACTGGCAGAAAAACCTTTCCTGTGTACACATTCCCACAAGGATCAGCACCAGGAGCACAATTCCCACCAGATATTTGCTGTTCGGGAGCCGTCCTGCCGTGAGCATGGAAAAAACATCCCACGGGCTGGTTCCCGTAAGCTTTCCGTATACACCTGTAAGGCAGGAAAGCAGGATCAGTGCCAGTACGATATATTTGACTTTCTGAAGCCCGTGAACCATTTTTTCGGAAAGAGCAGGTTTCTTTTTTTTGTGAAAGCATTTCATCCGGATCCAGGAAAAGCCTTCATATACGGCATCTCCGAAAGATCCGAATGCACACGCATATCCGCAGAAATGTCTTCCGAAAAAGCAGGTAAAGATCAGAAGCACTGCCGTTACAGTCAGAAAGGAATTCCACTCCACCGGCTGACCGGCCGCAATGGCAAGAAAGGTCGATTTGATACCTGCAAAGGCTGTAGAAAACAGAGACGGGGCGGCAATAAAAAATGCCAGCTGTATTCCCGCACGCATCAGCCTTACCTCCCGCTGTCTTTTTTTCATGAGTTTTCCGCCTTTCCAAGTGCCGCATCCACTGCGTTCAGGATTCCTGTGGCGCTGAACGTTGCTCCGGATACGGTATCCACATCTGTACTCTGAGCACTCAGGATGGAATTGATCACACTCTCTGCCTGTGAAAGATATGCACTGTCCTCACCTGGGGCGCTGACTACGTTGATGGATGTGATCTCATCACCGGTAAGTGTCACCTCCACCTGAATGGTCCCGCCGTATCCCTCGGCTTCTCCTGTATAGGTTCCATCTTTATATACATTATCGGAATCTGCGGTTGCTGTGTTCTCTGCGTCTGCATCGGATACATTGCCGTCTGAAGTGTCTGCTGTTTTGTCATCGCCTGCTGTATCTGCATCACTGCTGCCTGATCCTGCAGATGCTGCCTGATTCTGCATACGATTTACATAACTCGTCTCCAGTGCACTGAGAAGTTCATTCTGCTGCTCCTGAAGTGTATCTACCTTATCTGTCAGAGCCGCGATCTCTTTTTCATTTGCCTGGGCTTTCATGCTGCTGTTATAAAAAAGTACAGCCAGGATCACCAACAGTAAAGAGATCACTCTCATATAAAAATTCTGATTTTTCATCTCTTTTCTCCATTGCATTTTTAACAATTCTGTAAATTGCTGCATCAGGCTCAGCTGTGCGAACATATATTGCTGCGTCAGATGCTCTCGATCTATTCCTTCAGTCTGCGTATAACTGTCTTTTGGATAAAGTATATAGTTTTTATCCATATACATAAATTAGTTTCGATTAATCTTTTTTATAAAATTAGATAATACTAACTTACAGCTAGGTATTATATCACCTGTTTTTTTTCTTGTCTACACTTTTGTTAGTAGTTTATAACTTTTTCCAATATGAATTTTTTCGCCACTCCTCCCTTTCCGTTGGGAACAGCTGTATGAATTATGGTTAGATATCATTAACTTATGTTTGCCTTTTAATTTCGATTATGATATGATTTTTTCTGAATCTGTAACAGAAATGGAGATTTGTTTTGAAGAAAAAAGAATTGATTTTTATTGCCGGGATCCTGATTCTGGCGGGGGTTCTCTGGCTTGGTTTTCAGATTGCGGGGAAACGTTCCCATAATACGATCCGTATTACCGTTGACGGAAAAGAATTCGGAACCTATTCGCTTTCCCAGGACCAGATCATCCACATCGGAGACACCAATGTCTGCGAGATCAAAGATGGAAAAGTTACAATGATCGAAGCAACCTGCCCGGATCATTACTGTATGAAACAGAAAGCTGTGGACGAGCACGGCGGTTCCATCATCTGCCTTCCTAATAAGGTTGTGATAGAAGGAGAAAATACTGCAGAGGATTCGGATTCGGAGAGTTCGCCTAAAATTGATGCGGTGACATAAAATTTCCGGAGAATATGCGTAATGCGTGTTTTCCGTAGATTTTTCTCTGACAGATGGTATTCTGTCTGTGCTATTCCTGCAACAAATGAAAGGATTTATTTATGAAACGAAAAACAACTTATCTCGGATTATTTGCCGCAGTAGCAATCATTTTTGGATATGTGGAGTCTCTGGTCCCTGTATTTACAGGGATTCCGGGTATCAAGCTCGGGCTTGCAAATCTGGCGGTGCTTTTTATACTGGACCGATATTCTGTAAAAGAAGCGGCTCTCGTGTCCGTTGTCAGAATCCTGGTGATCGGATTTATGTTTGGAAATCTGTTCAGTATTTTGTATAGTCTGGCTGGCGCTGCGCTTAGCCTGACTGTGATGGAGCTTTTGAAAAAACATTCCGGCTTCAGTCTGATCGGTATCAGTGTGGCCGGTGGTGTCACACATAATATCGGGCAACTGATCGTTGCCATGATCGTGGTGAGCAATACGAGTTTGATGGTTTATGCACCGGCACTGCTGGTGGCAGGTGTCCTGGCAGGTATTCTCATAGGTGGGTTGACAAAGGAGGTTGTGGGACGACTTCCTTTGAATCTATAATTATGTGGTTTGCTTTTTGGATTATGGTTTTCACTTTTTTAAGTGAGGGGAAATTGTGTGGTTTGATTTTTTAGATTATAGTTTTCACTTTTTGAAGTGAGATAAATTGGGTAGTTTGATTTTTGGGGATTGTAGTTTTCACTTTTTGAAGTGAGAGAAAATTGGATGGTTTGATTTTTTTGGATTATAGTTTTCACTTTTTGAAAGTGGGTAATTTGCGAGAAGGGGAAGCACTCATAGTTGCGAAGGCCGTCTCCCCTTCTCGCGCTCTTCCCCTCCTGGCCACGCCGCTGTGATGCGTTGTGGAATGTGTAAGTGTATCGGCTCAGTCCTGTATTCTGCTGTATCGGCAGTGACAGACTGAGCCGATTATTGATTCTGCCATGTATTCTGCTGCACTGGCAGTAGCAGGCTGAGCCGATTATTGCTTCGGCACTGTTTATTGCTTCGGCGCTGTTTATTGCTTCTGCACTGTTTATTGCTTCTGGCTGAATGGGAAAGTGGCCTGCGTAGCGGGCCTGTTCTCTGGATTGTGGTGTATCGCTGTTATTCAGGAACAGGCTTCGCCAATATATTTACGTCAGCATAAATCGGCTCAACCTTCCACAGCCAACGTAGTAGAATCCATCGCCCCTCCAATATCTTCACATATTTCTACAGCCTACAATAGCTGCGTGCCCGGAAAGGGGGAGCTCGAGGGGGAAAAGCGGGCTTCGCAACTTTGAGTGCTTTCCCCCTCGTACCTGCCCATGCCAAAATGGTCCCCCTGAAAGGGAAAGTACCTGCGTTTCAAGCATCCTCCCGGAAGGCGATCAGGCTTCTGTTTCATCGTGGAACTGCGGGATCGGAGTTACCGGAGGATAAGAATCCACCGGAGGTTCATCAAACTCTCCGGAAATATTCCGATAGAAAACTGCCATACAGGTTTCTATATAAGGCACCAGCCAGATCAGTGCCAGATACAATGTAAATATGGAAAAAATGATCCACGGAACAAAACTTAAGAGCATTTTCATATATTCCCAGTAATGTCCCTTCATAAGCTTTGCGCTGGCTTTCAGTGCCTGCACTCCTTTTATGTCCGAATTATCGGACAGGATGTAATAGCTCATGGTGAACGGCATAGCTGCCAGCAGGTTCAGCGCGAACCCGAGAAGTGTGAGCAGCATGTAAGTTACTGCCCAGTTCATCTGCTCCTCCGTTGTATTTCCCATATTGCTTGTAAAAGAAAACCACGCCAGTGGAAGTGATGTCACCAGATTGATCAATGCCAGCACAAAGGATGCCACGATCACATGATCCGGCTGATGGCTGAAAAAGTACAGAAGATCTCCGAAAGAGTAGGATTCCCTTCTGGAAATATTCAGATAGATCCGGTAAAGTCCTGCGGAAAAAATACAGATCACCAGAGAAAGGACAAAGCTGAATACCTCTCCTCCAATGATCGCATACAGGGAATCTCCCGGAAAAAGTGCTGTGGAAATATAGCTTGAAACTGCGCTCATCGCCGCAACTGCAATGCTCCCGATCACAGGAACAGTAAAATTACCGGCCAGAGTTTCCCCTGCCAGCTTCTTACAGCCCTTCAGATTTTTTCTCATAATTCTGTATCCCTTCGTTATAGAAGGCGGAGACTCATCCAAGCCTCCGCCCCGTCATTTTTTACTTCAGATATATCATATTCTCATATTTCACATCTGTTTAGTCTGCAAGATTAAACGCATCATGTACCGCATTCATGGCACGTACGCCATCTTTCTCGTTAATGAGAACCGTCACACGGATCTCAGATGTTGCGATCATATTGATGTTCACACCCTCATTGTAAAGGCTCTCGAACATTTTTGCAGCAACACCCGGATTGCTCATCATACCTGCTCCTACAATAGAAAGCTTGGCAATGTTTTTCTCCGCATGAAGCTCAGAATAGACGATGCGTGCCTGGTTAGCTTCCAGAACACCCATTGCATCGTCCAGATCATTTTTATCAACAGTAAAGGAAATGTCCTTGGTTCCGGCACGGCCGATAGACTGAAGGATCATATCCACATTGATATTTTTCTTAGCCAGGGTATCAAAAAGCTTAAATGCCACTCCTGGTGAATCTTTAAGTCCGATCACAGCAATACGTACTGCATCTGTATCCAGAGCAACACCGCTGATCAGCATTCTCTCCACTGTTACTTCCTCCTTTACCACAGTTCCTTCGCTGTTGTTGAGACTGGAACGTACCACCAGCGGCACGCCGTATTTCTTTGCCATCTCCACAGAACGGTTATGAAGCACTCCCGCACCCAGAGTTGCCAGATCCAGCATCTCATCGTAAGTGATCTCCTTGAGCTTGCGGGCATTCGGAACCTTACGCGGGTCAGCGGTATAAACACCGTCCACATCGGTATAGATCTCACAGGCATCTGCATGAAGCGCTGCCGCAAGAGCTACGGCTGTGGTATCAGAACCGCCACGTCCAAGTGTGGTATAGTCATTATATTTATCAATGCCCTGGAAGCCTGTGACCACAACGATCCTGCGGTTATCCAGCTCTCTGCGGATACGTGCCGCATCGATCTTTTTCAGGCGTGCGCTGCCATGTGCACTTGTTGTGTGCATAGCTACCTGAAAGGCGTTCAGAGAAACAGCCGGTACTCCCAGACTGTCCATAGCCATGGACATCAGTGCCACTGACATCTGCTCTCCGATGGTAAAAAGCATATCCATCTCACGTTTCGGAGGTTTGTCATTGATATCCTTTGCCATGGTGATCAGCTCATCGGTATACTTACCCATTGCAGAAAGCACGATCACCACGTCGTTTCCTTTTTTGTAATCTTCGATACATCTTCTGGCAACATTAAAGATACGCTCTTTGTTTGCCACAGAAGTACCGCCGAATTTTTTTACAATCAACATGTTCTTTTCTTCCCTTCGGCATCAATCCTTTACACGGATCATTGCCAGTACTTTTCCGGTGAGCTTGCTGATCTTCTCATAATATTCAGCCTGCTTCATCACCGGTGTGATAAATCCGAATTCGTCCGGAAGGTCATCCGGCTCGATGGTCTGTACATCACCAAAAGCTTTTTCCACTTCATCCATAGTAGTATCAGACACACGTACGAAGAAACGTCCCTCAACTTCATCCATATCCATAAGCTTCAGGGCATAGCTACTCCAGTTTGTCATGATATTTCTGTGGAGATGCTTTGCTTCATCCACAACATCTGCAACTACTGCACTTGCAGTCGGAAGCTTACCTGCTCCGCTTCCGTAGAACATGGCATCTCCAAGAACATTTCCGTGCACAAATACTGCATTAAACACATCATTTACACTGTAAAGCGGGCTACTCTGGCCTACCAGGAACGGCGCTACCATTGCATAGAAAGAATCTCCGATCCTACGGCTTGTGGCAAGAAGCTTGATAGTCATGCCAAGCTCTTTTGCATATTCCATATCTGCCGGTGTGATCTTTGTGATTCCTTCTGTATAAATATCCTCGTAATTCAGGAATTTTCCGTATGCAAGTGAAGAAAGGATGGCGATCTTACGGCATGCGTCAGCACCTCCTACGTCTGCAGTCGGATCTGCCTCTGCATAGCCCTTTGCCTGAGCTTCCTTCAGAACCGTATCAAAATCACAGTTCTCTGTGCTCATCTTGTAAAGCATGTAGTTGGTGGTTCCGTTAAGGATTCCTGTGATCTCATCGATCTCATCTGCTGTCAGTGAAGAATTCAGTGCACGGATGATCGGGATACCGCCGCCGCAGCTTGCCTCAAAAAGGAAATTGATATTTTTTTCTTTTGCGATCTCCATGAGCTCGGAACCATGCTTGGCTACCAGAGCCTTATTGGATGTGCTTACGCTCTTTCCTGCCTGAAGCGCTCTTTTTACAAAGGTATAAGCCGGCTCTATCCCGCCCATAACCTCAACAACAATATCTACTTCCGGATCGTTTACGATCACTTCATAATCATGAACCAGAATTTTCTCAACCGGATCTCCCGGAAAATCTCTTAAATCAAGAACGTACTTGATGTTAATCTCATCTCCGGCTCTCTTGTTAATGCTCTCATGATTGGTGTTGATGACTTCAACAACTCCGCTTCCTACTGTACCGTAGCCTAATACTGCTATGTTTATCATATGCTTACTCCCTGCCTAAAATTTTCAAATAGTGTATGCCGTCTCTCTGCTCAATATCCTCCACCATAGCCTCTGCGTCGCCTTCTCCCGGAAGGATGTCAACGCTCAACGTCAGTGTTGCGACCCCGTTAATGGGAATACTCTGATGTATGGTCAGGATATTACCGTGAAAACGGGCAATCGTCTGCAGCACCATTGATAAAAGCCCCGGCTCATCGTCCATCTGAATGATAAAGGTGATGGTCTTTCCCTTGGTCTCCTCGTGGAAAGGAAAAATATCGTCCTTATATTTGTAAAAAGAACTGCGGCTGATCCCGGTCCTTTCAGCAGCTTCCTGAACAGTAGCCACCCGGTTGGATTCCAGCAGTCTCTTGGCCTCAACCACCTTGAGAAGTACCTCCGGCACTGCCCGTTCTCTTACTACATAGTATTTTTTCTTTTCAACCTGTTTCTGCATAGCAACCTCTCTGACTGCTGTTCACATTGTTGCCAGCAGCCTCCTGTCCGTTTCATAAAGACAACTGTTTTTGTACAAGAGATATATTATCATAATAAAAGAAACTCCACAAGCGCTTTTTTGCCTGCGGAGTCCATTTCTCTGTCTTTATGGGGTTCCGTGACAGTAATGTTATTCTTTCTTTTTCGCCAGTGCGATCCATTTCAGGTATGCATTGATAAAAATGTCAATACCACCGTCCAGAACTGCGTCAACATTACCGGTTTCTTCATTGGTTCTATGGTCTTTTACCATGGTGTATGGCTGCAAGACATAGGAACGGATCTGGTTTCCCCAGCCGATATCGGTCACTTCGCCTCGAATGCCGGAAAGCTTCTCCTCGGCTTCCTGCTGTTTCAGCAGATACAGCTTGGCCTTCAGCATCTGCATAGCCTTGTCCTTGTTCATGTGCTGAGAACGTTCATTCTGGCACTGTACCACGATTCCCGTTGGAAAATGGGTGATACGGATCGCAGAGGATGTCTTGTTGATATGCTGTCCACCGGCACCACTGCTTCGGTAGGTATCGATACGGATATCGTCATCATTGATCTCAACATCCAGATCCTTCTTGATATCCGGCATAACATCGCAGGATACAAAAGAGGTCTGTCTCTTTCCTGCTGCATTAAACGGAGAAATACGTACAAGACGATGAACACCCTTCTCGGATTTCAGATAACCGTAGGCGTTCTCTCCGTTTACCTGGAAGGTTACAGATTTCACACCGGCCTCATCACCGTCAAGGTAATCCAGAACTTCCAGCGCAAAGCCTTTCTTCTCCGCCCATCTGCTGTACATACGGTAAAGCATTCCGCACCAGTCGCAGGCTTCTGTACCGCCGGCTCCTGCGTTCAGCTTGATGATGGCATTCTCTTCGTCGTACTCTCCGGAAAGAAGTGTCTTCACACGGATGCTGTCAAAGCTTGCCTGGAACTCGTCCAGCATTTCCTGGATCTCAGGGACGATCTCAGGATCATTCTCCTCATATCCCATCTCGATCATGGTTTCCATATCTTCCATCTGCGTTTCCAGATTATGGTATGTCTCAATATCGTCCTTGAGACTCTTTAACTGTTTCATCTTCATCTGGGATGCTTCCGCATTATCCCAGAAATCAGGCGCCTCCATCTCGCGCTCTAATTCTTCGACCTTCTGCTCTTTGTTAGCGAGGTCAAAGTGAATCCCTCACTTCCACTAATGGCTCTGTGTATGTTGCAAGAATACTCTTGAACTGATCTAACTCAACCACAGCTTCACCTTCTTTCTATATATTGATACAGGATTTCCTGCCTGTCTTATACAATACCATATGGGCATGGAAATTACAACGAAAACGTGGTCAGGGCGTAAATATCCCCTCTCCTGTGCTTCAGAAGCGGCAGCTGCTCCCGGACTTTTTTTACCTCATCCAGATCCAGTTTCACAACCTTCACATCCGGCTTCTCTTCCATCTCCATGAGGACTTTTCCCCAGGGATCTGCGGCAATGGAATGGCCCCAGGACTGATATCCGGCGTTCAGGTCTCTGGCGGGTGCAGCTCCGATGGTGTACACCTGATTGTCTACGGCTCTCTGGCGGAACATCAGCTCCCAGTGGAGGGGCCCTGTTGTCATGTTAAAAGCAGCCGGCACGATGATTACCTGGGCGCCTTCGTCCACCATCAGCCTGGCAAGCTCCGGGAAGCGGAAATCGTAACAGATGCAAAGGCCCATCTTTCCAAATTCTGTATCAAAAACCGTCACCTGGTCTCCTGGTGTCAGGGTATCGGATTCTTTAAAATACTGGCCGCCTTTTACATCAATGTCAAAAAGATGCATCTTCCGGTGCTTACCGCTCTGATGACCATTTCTGTCAAAGACATAAGAAGTGTTATAAATATTGCCGGCTTCATCTCTCTCCGGCATACTTCCGGCTACGAGATAAATTCCGTATTCCGCTGCCAGTCGGGAACATTTTTCCCAGGTATCTCCCCTCTCTGGTTCCGCATATTCCGGAAAGTATTTGTTCTCGTAGGGGCAGCAGAACATTTCGGGCAGGACTGCCAGATCGATCCCCTGAAGCTCCGGGCTGGCAAGAAGTTCTGCTGCCTGGGTGATATTGCGAAATTTATCCGTATATACATGTGTCTGAAGAATTGCAGTTTTTATAATTGCCATATTATCATACCCCTTCTCTTACAGCGAAAATTAAGTATCTGTTATATTGACGCAGGATGACTTTCTCATATGCAGGGTGAGAGAATGAAGCGTATCGGTGGCTACGGCGATTGACGACAACGCAGCATATGAAAAATCAGACAAGTCTATATGACGGTTATTTAATATTCGCTGTACTCTGTTCCTGTGTAACAGAAATCCCAGAAAAAATAGCCCCACCGCATCATCCGGGTGAGACTATTTTTATCTTCCTTCTCAGATCCTGGCAGCCTTACGTCCGCAGCACTGTTTGTATTTCTTGCCGCTTCCGCATGGGCACGGATCATTCGGGTATACTTTATCTTCTTTTCGCTGAACCGGTTTCTTCGGGCCTGCGCTGTCATCTTTGTTTGTGCTGGTTACCTTAGCAACCTGCTCACGCTCGATCTTCTGCTCCACATGAACATGATACAGCATACGTACAGTGTCTTCCTGAATGGAGCTGATCATGCTGTTAAACATCTCGAATGCGTTCATCTTGTACTCAACAACCGGATCTCTCTGGCCGTATGCCATCAGACCGATACCCTGGCGGAGCATTTCCATATCATCGATGTGATCCATCCATTTGCTGTCGATGCATTTCAGAAGGACAACCCGCTCAAGCTCACGAAGCTGCTCCGGTTCCGGGAACTCAGCCTCCTTCGCTTCATAAAGCTTCACAGCCTCTTCCTTCACAATATGCTTGATCTCATCTTTCTTATGGCCTTTTACCTTCTCTGCGGTCAGCGGGTGGATCGGGATGATCGGAGTGATCGCAGTGTTGAACTCATTAAGATCCCACTCAGAAGAATCCATGTCATCGGAAAAGCACATGTCTGTCATGCTGTCTACGATATCTGTGATCATCTTGTAGATGGCATCACGCATATTCTCACCGTCAAGTACCTGGCGGCGCTCCTCATAGATGATCTCTCTCTGCTCATTGTTAACCTGGTCATAGTCGAGAAGGTTTTTACGGATACCGAAGTTGTTGAACTCGATCTTCTCCTGGGCTTTCTCGATGGCATTGGAAAGCATCTTGTGCTCGATCTGCTCATTCTCCTCAACACCAAGGGATGTGAACACCTTCATCAGTCTCTCGGAACCGAACAGACGCATCAGGTCATCCTCAAGAGAAATGTAGAAACGGGATTCACCCGGATCTCCCTGTCGTCCGGAACGTCCACGGAGCTGGTTATCGATACGTCTTGACTCATGACGCTCGGTACCGATGATCTTCAGGCCGCCGGCCTCTCTTGCCACATCGTCAAGCTTGATATCGGTACCACGGCCTGCCATGTTGGTCGCGATGGTAACGGCATCTGCCTGTCCTGCCTGAGCTACGATCTCAGCCTCAAGCTCATGGAACTTGGCATTCAATACATTGTGGGGGATTCCCTCTCTCTTCAGCATTCTGCTGAGAAGCTCAGAAGTCTCGATGGTGATCGTACCAACCAGTACCGGCTGATGTTTTGCGTGAGCTTCCTTAACTGCCTCTACAACGGCGTTGAATTTCTCTTTCTTTGTCATGTAAACAGCATCATCAAGGTCTTTACGCTGTACTACACGGTTGGTCGGGATCTCTACAACGTCCATGCCGTAGATATCACGGAACTCTTTTTCCTCGGTAAGGGCTGTACCTGTCATACCGCCTTTTTTATCATATTTGTTGAAAAAGTTCTGGAAGGTAATGGTTGCAAGAGTCTTGCTCTCTCTCTTAACCTTCACATGCTCTTTCGCCTCGATCGCCTGATGAAGACCATCGGAGTAACGACGGCCCGGCATGATACGTCCGGTAAACTCATCAACGATCAGGATCTCGTCATCTTTTACAACATAATCCTGATCCTTGTGCATCAGATTATGTGCACGAAGTGCAAGGATGATGTTGTGCTGGATCTCCAGGTTTTCCGGATCTGCCAGGTTCTCGATATTAAAGAATTTCTCAACCTTCTTGATACCCTGCTCGGTAAGGTTGACGATCTTATCTTTCTCATTTACAACGAAGTCACCGGTCTCGATAACCTCCTCACCCATGATGGCTGCCATCTTGGTCATCTCATGGCTGGCCTCACCACGCTCCAGCTGCTGTGCAAGGATATCGCACACCTCATAAAGCTTGGTGGACTTGCCGCTCTGTCCGGAAATGATCAGAGGTGTACGTGCCTCATCGATCAGGACAGAGTCGATCTCATCGATGATACAGTAGTGAAGATCTCTCTGAACAAGCTGTTCTTTATAGATGACCATATTGTCACGAAGATAATCAAATCCAAGTTCGTTGTTTGTTACGTATGTGATGTCACATCCGTATGCCGCACGACGTTCTTCCGGCTTCATGTCGTTAAGTACCACGCCTACAGTCAGGCCAAGGAACTCGTGAACCTTACCCATCCACTCGGCATCTCGTTTTGCCAGGTAGTCGTTGACGGTTACGATGTGGACACCTTTTCCCTCAAGGGCATTCAGATATGCAGGAAGTGTGGAAACAAGAGTTTTACCTTCACCTGTTTTCATCTCGGCGATACGGCCCTGGTGAAGGATGATACCACCGATGATCTGTACACGGTAATGCTCCATTCCAAGTACACGCTTGGCTGCCTCACGTACGGTGGCAAATGCCTCCGGAAGAAGATCATCCAGTGTTGCACCTTCTGCAAGACGTTTCTTATATTCTCTTGTCTTGTCTCGTAACTGCTCATCCGTAAGCTGCTGCATCTGAGACTGATAGCTTTCGGTTTTTTCAACCAGCGGCATGATACGTTTTACCTCACGCTGGCTGCGGGTTCCAAATACTTTTGAAAAAACATTCATGTTTCTGCTCCAATCATTTTATTCGAATAAGACTGCTGTCTCTGATTTGTCCAATTTTGGATCATTCCAGTTCTCTGTTGATATCCGTTATACTGGATCACATATGGTATATATTCTACCACTTTCCTGTTATAAAAACAATGAACAATTATTTAACAAATCATGTCAGGAACAACAGAAAATATCCCGCATAGGATCCTGTTTTCGAGGATCCCGCGGGATATTACAGATCTTATTTTCTTACTTTTGCATTTTTTACACTGCTCCAGGTACTGTAATATGTCTTTCCGCTCACTTTTTTGTATGCACGGATACGAACATAATAAGTGCTTCCCTTTTTCAAACCGGAAAGTGTTCGGGTCAGTGCACTGGCGGACACTGTCCTGGATCCTCTCATGGACCTTGATGCCGCATACTGGATCTGATAGCCGGAAGCGCCAGCTGCTTTTTTCCAGCGGACAGTCAGCTTCCCGGAAGCCTTGCTGGACGGTTTGTACTGCACCGGAGCTGTCAGGCGGACGATCCGGCTGCCGTTTTTGTTATAAGCACTTAAAGCAGAGCCCTTGTATGCGCGGACTGTATAAGTATACATGGTTCCTGCTTTTACTGATCCGTCTGTGTAGACCAGCGTATTGCTTCCGCTTACGGTAGCGATATTGACCCACTTGCTGCTGTTTCCGGTCCTTCGATAGATCTTATAGCCGGAAGCATTTGCAGCTTTTTTCCATTTGAAGACGATGCCGGCAGGGCTGTTGGAAGTACCGGATAACCCGGGCGTGGTGAGCTTTACAGTTGTTAAGGCCGCGGACCGGAACTGGTATACGGCTGACTGTACTTCATCAGTCTTTTTCCATTCAGATTTCTGATAAACATACTTCTGGAAAAAGATATACATGTTATAAGTTGCGGCTTTGTTTATTCCTTTGGCAGATCCGATCCGCCAGGTAGTATTCTTCCTGTTATCGGTTGGATTTGGTGAAGTACTCCAGTAAACCGGCACCCACTTCACATCTCCGGGCCCGGGATTTGAATTTGTAGTTCCCGCACCGGTCACGGTAAAATTATAATATTTATTCGGAGTAAATTTCAGCGGAGAATCCAAACCTCTTACAAAACTATCTTTAACATCCGGTATATAAGGTGTATAGGCTGGTGTCGGCGTCACATCATATTTCGGGCGGGCTCCCCTGTAATTCAACTTTAATTTTTTCAGGTTGCTGGTTCTTCCGTCTGAACCCAATACCTTAAGATACAGATCAAATTCTTTCTCTGTATCCAGATTCTTAAGATATATCACAAAGCTTCTGTCTGCAGTAACCGCCACACGAGAGTTTCCCGTATCGACCCTCGGAACATCAGATGTTCCGTCCTTTTTTCTCGCTACAGCTTTGTAGTAGCAGACTCCGTTTGCATCAACTTTAAGTGTCACATTTACAGAACTGCGGCTTACCCATTTTTCTCCGGTCCATTTTACGTCTATTTTTGGCACCGGTGTTGGTGTCACTGTCGGTTCCGGATCCGCTGTCGGTGGCACTGTCGGTTCCGGATCCGTTATCGGTGGCACTGTCAGCTCCGGAGCTGACGCTGACATAGCTTCTGCGTTTTCTTCTTCCATACTGTCTCCGGCTGCTTCAGGTATCAGTTCTGTCAATAATACTTCCGGATCATCCTCGCTGTTCTCCGCATTTTCCGCATTTTCCACATCTTCCATGGTTGCATCGGAAGAGTTATCCGCCATTTCCTCAGAAATATCCTCACTGTCTTCTGCAGGCTGCTCAGTCTCTCCCACAGGCTCTGTAGTTTCCTCTGCGGAAAACATCTCCTGGCTGTCCGCAGCATTTTCTGTGATTTCTGCATCACCGCTGCCAAACTCTGCAGCCATACCGGTTGCCGGAAGCAACGTCACACAAAGCGCGGCACTTAAAAAAAGTGCCAGAACTTTTTTCTTCATTTACCTTCCTCCTCGCATGTGTCTTCATTATATAATTCTCCCCTATTGCTTGCAACAGAAAAGAAGCCTGATTTTGCTGTGACATAAAAGGCTCCGGAAACCTGCCGATTTCTCACACAGGTTCCCGGAGCCTTCCATTCAATATTCAGTTGTGATAATAAAATTCCCTATCAGAACTCTGGTTCGATCAGTCCGTAAGTATTTCCTTTACGTTTATAAACTACATTAACCTGCTCTGTCTCAGCATTAAAGAATACAAAGAAATTATGTCCGAGAAGCTCCATCTGTACGCATGCATCTTCCGGATACATTGGTTTGATCCCGAATTTCTTGGTACGGATGATCTTAACTTCCTCATCCTCTTCATAATCCTTATCAAGGTATGCCTTCTGGAAGTTTGTGGATTCCTGCTGCTTGTCAACGATCTTGTTCTTGTATTTACGAAGCTGACGCTCAATTACCTCTTCAACCAGATCGATGGATACATACATATCATTGCTCACCTGCTCGGAACGGATAATGTTACCTTTCACAGGGATCGTTACCTCGATCTTCTGGCGATCCTTCTCAACGCTTAAGGTTACTGAAATCTCAGTTTCAGGAGTGAAATACCTTTCAAGTTTACCAAGCTTGTCCTCAACAGCTGTTTTAAGTCCTTCGGTTACTGCTATATTCTTTCCACTAATAATAAATTTCATGACTTCCATCCCCTTTGCTGTTTTATGTTGCTATTATAACATATTAAATTGAATTTTAACATCACTTTTCAAAAATTTCATAAATTTTTTCCAAATTTATTCGATATATTCCTTCAAAATGTTTTTTTTGTCGTGAATGCGCAACTATTAGAGCATTTCATCTAATTAATTCATTACAAATATATGTCTGCATACCAGTGCCAGAAGATTGATGGGACAAAAGCATCTGCTTCACTATTTGTATATACTATTTCATTTTAGCCAGAGCTTCAAAGGGTATACTTCCGCCAAAAATATCCAAAGCACTGCCAACCGTCACATCCAGTCTGCCCTGACCTGCTTTTCGAAGCTTTTCAATATCTGCCATAGAACCCACACCGCCTGCATAGGTCACCGGATGGGCTGTATACTGTCCCAGAAGCTTTGCAAGCTCTGTTTCCACACCTCGGGCCTTTCCTTCCACATCCACTGCATGGACCAGAAATTCGTCGCAGAAGCTTCCAAGCCTTTCCATCAGCTCCGGTGTCACGATCTCTTCTGTAAATTTCTGCCATCGGTCTGTGACAATATAATATTTGCCATCTTTTTTGCGGCAGCTCAGGTCAAGTACAAGATGTTCTTTCCCTGTGGCATCACGGATCTTCTCCAGATTTTCCCAGGAGATCACTCCGTTTTTAAACACATAGGAGGTTACGATCACGTGGCTGGCGCCAGCCTCCAGATATTCTGCCGCATTCTCCGGGCAGATGCCGCCTCCGATCTGAAGCCCTCCGGGATATTTTCCCAGAGCCTGAAGTGCCTGGGCTTTCGTTGCTTCATAGTTCGGGGAATCCTTTCCGTTCAGAAGGATCACATGACCGCCCTTTAATCCTGCCTTCTTATAAAGCTCTGCATAGAATACCGCATCCTGCTCTGACACAAAATTTTCTGCCGCCTGATCCCCCTGATCCTTCAGGCTTCCTCCTACGATCTGTTTTACCTTTCCGTTATGTATATCAATGCATGGTCTGAATTTCATAATCCTGTCCTCCGTTTTCTTCCCATGCACTGATAATAGCATCTGAAACAGTTTTATGCAATGCTGTGGTAAAATATCTGTTATCTTCCTTCTACCGCATTTCCCACTGCGTTTCCGATATCATCCACTGCATTACCTACACCGTCGCCAAGGTCCTTTACACTGTCACCCAGCTCACCGGATACAGTTCCGTCATTTTCGTTTCTGTCAGCATCCGCAGCTCCGGGTGCTGCTGTCCCGTCATTTCCATTTCCTGCAGGCGTCACGGTAATATTTCCATCGGACATCTCATTGTTATCCGTGCCGGAATCCTTAATGCTCTCTTCATTGTCCTTCACACCGTCATTGTCTGCTTTTTCTTCCATAGTTTCATCTTCTGCGGCAGTATTTGTGTTTGTATCTTTTTCCTTATCCTTCGTGTTTTTATCTTTTTCATCCACTGTTTCATCCGCATTGTTTACCTCTGTGCCGCAGGCTGTAAATGTACACAGAGACAGGGTAAGCAAAGTACCAAAAAGAATCGCCTTCCATTTTTTCATATTATCTTCTCCTTTTTCTGAAAAATTCTGTATTCCTAATATGGCACTTTTTCCGCTATCCTATTCTGGGAAAAATTTCAAAAACCGCAATTTCATCAAAAAAACGGGGTCCGATCTTACACGAACCCCGTCTGTATTACCTGTAATTTTATTCTGTTGCGGCTCAATCTGTCAGAATCAGCCGATCACGTCACTCATATCATAACGTCCTGCCGGTTTGCCGGCAAGGAATTTGGCTGCTTCTACAGCACCTTTTCCAAAAATAGCCTTGGAATATGCAGTATGCTTGAACTCGATCACTTCGTCCTGACCTGCAAAAATTATCTCATGCTCACCTACGATAGTTCCGCCGCGAACTGCGGAGATACCAATCTCCTTATCATCGCGTTTTTCACGTTTCTGGCTGCGGTCATATACATAATGATACTGGTTATCCATAGCTTCATTAATGCTGTCTGCCAGCGCAAGTGCAGTACCGCTTGGTGCGTCTAATTTCAGGCGGTGATGCTTCTCTACGATCTCCATATCAAAGCCTGCAGCTGCAAGAACCCTGGCTGCGTCCTGAACCAGCTTCAGAAGTGTGTTGATACCAAGAGACATGTTTGCGGATTTCAGCACTGCTACCTTTCGGGATGTTTCTTCAACTTTTGCAAGCTGCTCCTGGCTTAAACCGGTACTGCACAGCACAACCGGGATCTGGCGTGCCGCGCTGTACTCAAGAAGCTTGTCTGTTGCCTTTGCGGAAGAAAAATCAATGATCGCATCTGCCTCTACCTGACATGCGTCAATATCGGTGAATACCGGATAGCTGTTTTTTCCCTGATCTGCAATATCAATACCTGCTACGATCTCAGCATCCGGATCTTTCTCCACAATGTCGCTGATGACCTGGCCCATATGTCCGTTGCAGCCGTGCATGATGATTTTTACCATAGTATATTCTCCTTTACCTTTCGCTTACAGTCAGATCATTTAGCAAGCTTAAGGCCGAATTTCTCGATCTCTTTTGCAAGAGCTGCCTTTGTGTCCTCTTCCATCTCGCAGAGCGGCATACGAAGCGGCCCTACGTTCATTCCCATAAGGTTCATAGCTGTCTTAACAGGAATCGGGTTTACTTCGCTGAACAGCGCATTGATCAGCGGAAGAGCTTTCAGCTGATCCTCTGTTGCTCCCTTGGTGTCGCCGTCGAAATATTTCATGACCATGTCATGTGTAAACTTCGGTGCAACGTTGGAAAGTACGGAAATAACTCCAAGTCCGCCAAGAGAAAGAATCGGAAGTACCTGATCATCATTTCCGGAATAAAGCTCAAGCTGTCCGTCTGCCAGAGACATCATCTTGGCGATCTGGGAAAGATCTCCTGTTGCTTCCTTGATTCCGACAATGTTCTTTACATTCTTTGCAAGGTAAGCTGCTGTAGCCGGCTGGATGTTGCAGCCTGTACGGCTCGGTACGTTGTACATGATGAGCGGAGTTTCCGGAACTGCATTGGCAATTGCTGTGTAATGAGCGATAAGACCCTTCTGTGTAGCCTTGTTATAGTAAGGTGTTACAATAAGAAGAGCGTCTGCGCCATAGGAAGCTGCTTCCTTGGACATCATGATTGCTGTCTCTGTACAATTGGAACCTGTTCCTGCGATAACAGGCACACGTTTGTTAACTTTATCAATTGTAAACTTAATTGTCTGAAGATGCTCTCCGTGTGTCAGAGTAGAAGATTCTCCTGTTGTTCCACAAATAACGATGGCGTCTGTGCTGTTCGCGATCTGATCCTCAAGGATCTCCTCAAGTTTCTCAAAATTCACCTTACCGTCTTCATGCATAGGTGTTACAATTGCAACGCCTGTTCCTTTAAAAATTGCCATTTGTCTTCCTCCTTCTTTCTTCTGTGAAATATTGCTTATTCCCGTTCCTGGTCAGTCAGCTCTGTTGTTATCGTGGTAATACTATCCACATAGGGCTTCAAAGCATCCGGAAGCCAGCATCCGGTCATAATTATATGCATACTTTCATCCTTCTGCTTAAGCATATCGATGATCGTCTCAACTGGAGCGATTCCTTTATCCATAAGCCCGAGGATCTCATCCAGCAGCAGAAAATCACACTCTCTGGTAGCAATTACCTTCCGTGCGAAATTAAGGCCATTGAGAATATTGGTTCTCTCTTCTGCCTTTTCCTGCTCACTCAGGTCATTATAGCAGGTGTCCATTTTTTCGAAACGGAAAATCTTGAAATCAAAATTATCCAGTTCCTCAAGGAAATCCAGTTCTCTGCGTTCCCTGCCCTTGAGAAACTGTATGATGATCACACTTTTTCCCTGTATAGCAAAGCGCAGCCCCCGGCCTACAGCCAGAGTTGTCTTTCCTTTCCCGTTCCCGCAATAAACCTCTGTTATTTCTCTTTCCATGATTTTTCCTCTTACTGTTAGTGAAACCGGTAATTCCCCATTTTTCTGATTTTTTTAATATTACCGCAGATTGGATGGAAATGCAAGTGTTACCTTAATGTTCTCACCACTATTCCAAAATATATCCAATGTTACTCAACATATTCCAATTTACTCACCGAAACTTCATAGGCAATCCTTTTTTCTGTTTCGTTTTCACTAATCCGTTTCATGTACTCCCTGCTCTGGATCCTGCCCCAGATCAGTACATGCCCGCCTACTTCAAAAGCAGAAGCATATCTGGCATTTCTTCCCCAGCATATACATGGTATGTAATCGGATTTTCCGTAAGGTCGATTGACTGCCATCAGAAGATCTGCGATCTCTCTTCCCAACGGTGTTTTTCTGTATACAGGCGGTTTACAGATATATCCGTCCAGAAAGATCTGATTGACCGGCACAGTTTCTTCTTCCTCCCCCACAAACTTCACTTCCCGGGCAAAGACTGAAAGCACAAGCCGGTTTCTCTTTTCTTCATGACGGTTATAGGATCGGAACTGTCCGTGGATCTCGATATATTCTCCCACATAATCCTGTGTGATATCGATCAGCCGCTCAGACACCATCACCGGGATCCTGTCCTCCGAATCGCTGAGACGTTTTACCAGGATATCCATCATGTAAAATCCTTCTCCAAAGACCTGATGGCTGAAAGTAAACCCCGTAGCGATCCGTCCCATAACGGATACCTGATTGTTTTCAATAATTTTATCTGCCATAATAAGTAGCTCTCCTTCCTCTTCGTGTATTTCGTCTATATCAATCTATGTGTATTTACGGTATAATATGCCTGAAAAATGAAAAACCAAAAATATTTTTTTATGTCTTGTAATCTCACAAAAATGTGATAGACTATAAATTTGGACATCATTTTTAACAAAAAAGATTACTTATATATGGAAAGAAAGGATTTGGATTATATGAAGACCAAGCGTGAAGATGTTCGTAACGTGGCCATTATCGCCCATGTCGATCACGGTAAAACAACACTTGTTGACGAGCTTTTGAAACAGAGCGGTGTTTTCCGTGAGAACCAGGAAGTCCAGGAACGTGTCATGGACTCCAACGATATTGAGCGTGAGCGCGGCATTACGATTCTCTCCAAAAACACCGCAGTTCATTATAAGGATGTAAAAATCAATATCATCGATACTCCAGGTCATGCGGACTTCGGCGGCGAGGTAGAGCGTGTGCTGAAGATGGTAGACGGCGTTATTCTTCTTGTGGACGCCTTCGAGGGTGCCATGCCTCAGACTAAATTTGTACTTCGTAAAGCTCTCGAACTGAACCTGCATGTTATTGTCTGCATCAATAAGATCGACCGTCCGGAAGCACGTCCGGAGGAGGTTGTCGACGAGGTTCTGGAGCTTCTCATGGATCTGGACGCATCTGACGAACAGCTGGACTGCCCGTTCCTGTATGCCTCCGCAAAGGCCGGCTACGCAGTTCGTAACCTCGATGATAAGCCTGAGAATATGGCTCCTCTTTTTGAGACTATCCTTGATGCGATCCCTGCTCCGGAGGGAGATCCGGACGGAGATACACAGGTTCTTATCAGCACCATTGACTACAACGAGTACGTGGGACGTATCGGTATTGGTAAGGTCGAACGCGGAACTATTTCCGTAAACCAGGATCTGATGCTTCTGAACCATCATGACCCTGACAAACGTGAGCGTGTGAAGATCAGCAAGCTGTATGAGTTTGATGGTCTGAGCAAGGTTGAGGTTAAAAGTGCTACCATCGGTGCTATCGTTGCGATCTCAGGTATTGCGGATATCCACATCGGTGATACTCTCTGCGCAGGAGACAATCCGGAAGCGATCCCGTTCCAGAAGATCTCCGAGCCGACACTCTCCATGAACTTCCTCGTAAATGACAGTCCTCTTGCAGGACAGGAAGGTAAATACATTACTTCCCGTCACCTTCGTGACCGTCTCTACCGTGAGCTGAACACCGATGTCAGCCTTCGTGTGGAAGACACAGACACAACCGAGTGCTTCAAGGTTTCCGGACGTGGTGAGCTTCATCTCTCCGTTCTTATCGAAAATATGCGCCGTGAAGGCTATGAGTTTGCAGTCAGCAAACCGGAGGTACTTTATCACACAGATGATCGCGGACGTAAGCTTGAGCCGATCGAGATCGCATACGTTGACGTTCCGGAGGAATTTTCCGGTACTATCATCCAGAAGCTCAGCGAGCGTAAGGGAGAACTTCAGGGTATGAGCACAGCAAGCGACGGAAGTGTACGTCTCGAATTCTCCATCCCTTCCCGTGGACTGATCGGATTCCGTAATGAATTCCTTACCTCCACCAAGGGTACCGGTATCCTGAATACCATGTTTGACGGATATGCACCATACAAGGGAGACTTCCCGTACCGTAAACAGGGTTCCCTCATCGCATTCGAGTCAGGCGAAACTGTTACCTACGGTCTTTTCTCTGCTCAGGAGCGTGGTACTCTCTTTGTCGGACCAGGCGAGAAGGTGTACGGCGGTATGGTCATCGGACAGAACGGAAAGGCCGAGGATATCGAACTGAATGTCTGCAAGACCAAGCACCTTACCAATACCCGTTCCTCTTCCGCTGACGATGCACTGAAGCTTGTTCCGCCAAAGATCTTAAGTCTTGAGCAGGCCATTGAGTTCATCGACCAGGATGAGCTTCTTGAGGTAACACCGACAAGCCTTCGTATCCGTAAGCGTATTCTGGACTCCAGAGACAGAAAACGTGCCGCATTCCGCAAGAGCTGATCGAACCTGGCTATCATTTACTGTTGAGCAGAAACCTTTTACAGTAATTCGGCGCAAAGCCGCATAGTGAATGCGGATGCTTTTATCCGCCTGACCTATATTTATATAAACTGCCATATGGGAAGCATTTCCTGTATGGCAGTTTTTCTGCATTTCTGAAAAAAATCACGATAATTTCCGCCTAATTATTCTGAAAATTTAAATAATTTCAAGTTTTTTGGTTTCTTATGTTATCACGCTTTACTTTGCCACAATATTTTTGTGAATTTTTTATCGAATTCTCTATTGACGTCTGAAATCCGTTAAATTATAATGTGTACATGATCGTTTGACAAAAGTTTAACGTTAATGTTTTAACCACATGTTGCGTTTTATCTTTTGCCCACCCTTCATATGTGTGCATGTTTTTTGTCAGCGCTGACAATTTTTTAACATGTTTTTTGTGCACAGTGCTGAATTTCAAAAATTTTTTTAAGATTTTTCCAATAATTCAGCGTTCTGCAAAGTAAAATTTACAGTATTTTCCCCTAATTTTCTGTTCGTCATTTTGCACATAGCGGTAAAATTCAGAATTTGCGTTTTTTTCAGAATTTTGATACTATATCAGTATCGAAACAGAAAGTTCAATCAGATTGAATCAACAACGAAACGCAGCACGGGGACTTACAAAAACTCTGCAGCACCTGCCGGCGAAAAAAGGATAAGCCCGCAGGACCACAGACCATTATCATATGAAAACAGGAGGATTCCACATGGCAAAGAAAGAAACTATCCCTACCATCATCGACACTCCAGAAGCCCTGACCGCGAAAATGGCTGCAATGAAAGAGGCACAGAAGATCTTTGCTACCTACACACAGGAGCAGGTCGACAAGATCTTTAAGGCAGCTGCTACTGCTGCTGACAAGATGCGTATCCCACTTGCCAAAATGGCTGTTGAGGAAACAGGCATGGGTATCATGGAAGACAAGGTTATCAAGAACCATTACGCAGCAGAGTATGTTTACAATGCATATAAGAACACGCAGACATGTGGTGTTGTAGAAGAAGACAAGGCATACGGACTCAAGAAGATCCTGGAACCTGTAGGACTGATCGCTGCAGTTATCCCTACAACCAACCCGACCTCCACAGCAATCTATAAATCTCTTATTTCCCTGAAAACCCGTAATGCGATCATCATCAGCCCGCATCCGCGTGCTAAGAAATCCACTATTGAAGCTGCAAAAGTTATTCTGGAAGCAGCTGTTGCCGCAGGTGCGCCGGAAGGAATCATCGGATGGATCGATATCCCAAGCCTTGACCTTACCAACATGGTAATGCAGAACGCAGATATCATCCTTGCCACCGGTGGTCCCGGAATGGTCAAAGCAGCTTACTCCTCCGGTAAACCGGCTGTTGGTGTAGGACCCGGAAATACACCTGCCATTATTGATGACAGCGCAGATATCCGTCTTGCAGTTAACTCCATCATCCACTCCAAGACCTTTGACAATGGTATGATCTGTGCTTCCGAGCAGTCCGTAACTGTTCTGGAGAGCATTTATAAAGAAGTGAAGGAAGAGTTCCTTTACAGAGGATGCTACTTCCTTAAAAAAGACGAGATCGAGAAGGTCAGAAAGACCATCCTTATCAACGGCGCACTGAATGCCAAGATCGTAGGACAGAAGGCTGCTACTATCGCTGAGATGGCAGGCGTTACTGTACCGGCTGAGACCAAGATCCTGATCGGCGAGGTTGAGTCCGTTGATATCAGCGAGGAATTCGCACACGAGAAGCTTTCCCCTGTACTTGCCATGTACAAGGCCAAGAATTTTGACGATGCGGTTGCAAAGGCTGCGCAGCTCGTTGCAGACGGCGGCTATGGTCATACCTCTTCCCTCTACATCAACGTAAATGAAACAGAGAAGATGGATAAATTCGAAGCAGCTATGAAAACCTGCCGTATCCTTATCAATACACCTTCTTCCCAGGGTGGTATCGGTGACCTTTATAACTTCAAGCTTGCTCCATCCCTTACTCTTGGCTGCGGTTCCTGGGGCGGTAACTCCGTATCCGAGAACGTTGGTGTCAAACACCTTCTCAATACCAAGACTGTTGCTGAAAGGAGAGAGAATATGCTCTGGATGAGAACACCGGAAAAAGTTTACTTTAAGAAGGGCTGTATGCCGGTTGCTCTTGATGAGCTCGGTACTGTTATGGGTAAGAAACGCTGCTTCATCGTAACAGACTCCTTCCTCTACAAGAATGGCTACACCAAACCGATCGAAGATAAACTGGATCAGATGGGCATCGTTCATACATGCTTCTCTGATGTAGCTCCTGACCCGTCTCTCGCTTCCGCCAAAGCCGGTGCCAAGGCTATGACAGCCTTTGAGCCAGACTGCATCATCGCTCTTGGCGGCGGTTCCGCAATGGATGCCGGCAAGGTTATGTGGATGCTTTATGAGAATCCGGACGCTGACTTCTCCGATATGTCCATGGACTTCATGGATATCCGTAAGAGAGTTTATACCTTCCCGAAGATGGGTAAAAAAGCTTACTTCGTAGCGATCCCGACCTCTTCCGGTACAGGCTCCGAGGTTACTCCTTTCGCCATCATCACAGATCAGGATACCGGCGTTAAATGGCCACTGGCCGATTACGAGCTTCTCCCGGATATGGCGATCGTAGATACCAATAACATGATGAGCGCACCGAAGGGACTTACCCGTGCTTCCGGTATCGATGTTATGACACATGCCATTGAGGCTTATGTTTCCATGATGGCTTCCGATTACACCGATGGTCTTGCACTGAAAGCGATCAAGCTTGTATTTGAGTATCTGCCGCGTGCATATAAAGATGGCAATGACGTAGAGGCCAGAGATCATATGGCTAACGCTTCCTGCATGGCAGGTCTTGCATTCGCCAATGCATTCCTCGGCGTTAACCACTCTCTCGCTCACAAGCTCGGTGCTTTCCACCACCTGCCACACGGTATCGCAAACGCAGTTGTTCTTCTGGATGTTATGCGTTACAACAGTGCTGAGGTTCCGACTAAGATGGGTACTTTCCCACAGTATCAGTATCCGAAGACACTTGCACGCTACGCTGAGATCGGACGTTCTGTAGGCCTTACAGGCAAGAACGATGCAGAAGTATTCGAAAAGCTTCTTGCTAAACTGGATGAGCTTATGAGAACTATCGAGATCCTGCCGACGATCCGTGATTACGGCGTAGATGAGAAGTATTTCCTGGAAACTCTGGATGAGATGTCCGAGCAGGCCTTCAATGACCAGTGTACCGGTGCCAACCCGAGATATCCGCTTGTATCCGAGCTGAAAGATATCTATCTGAAAGCTTATTACGGAGAAATGCCAAATAAAGAAAAGAAAAAAGCCAAATAAATATGGAACATCCTTTTAATGAAACACAGTCGGGAGTCTATTCACTCCCGGCTACGTTTCATTTGCTTATTCCCTCTTGCAAAAGATCCCCGATACAGGGCTGCATGAACAGACTGTACCGGGGATCTTTTATTCAACTGCTTTGTAATGATCGTTTATTTCAAGCCATACTCTGCTGCAAGTTTTTTAAATTCAGGAAGAGAATTCACAATTGTCTCATAGGATACACAATATGCAAGTCTCACATAACCGGGGCATGCGAAGGAACTTCCCGGTACCATAAGGATGTTATATTTCTTACCGGCTTCACAGAAGGCTTTTTCGTCTTCAACCGGAGATTTTACAAAAAGATAGAAGGCACCCTGTGGTTTGATGCACTCAAATCCGCATTCTTTCAGGCCATCATAAAGTGCCTGACGATTTTTATCATAAGCTGCAAGATCAGTCTTGGCGTCTACACATTTTGCAACTACCTTCTGGATCAGGGACGGTGCATTTACACAGCCAAGTGTACGGTTTGCAATGGTTGCTGCAGAGATCAGCTCTTCGCTTCCGTCTGCCTCATCAGGGATCACCAGATATCCGATACGTTCTCCCGGAAGGGAAAGAGATTTGCTGTAGGAATAGCCTACAACAGTATTGTTATAATATTTTGTCAGGTATGGGACCTCCACGCCATCATAAGCCAGCTCACGGTATGGCTCATCGGAAATCAGGTAGATCACGGTTCCGAACTCTTTCTGTTTTGCTTCCAGGATTGCGGAAAGCTTCTTGATCGTTTCTTCTGAATATACAACTCCGGTAGGATTGTGCGGAGTGTTTACGATAACCGCTCTTGTCTTCGGTGTGATCTTCTGCTCAAACTCAGCGAGATTTGGCTGGAAGGTTGTGGTATCCGGAGAGATTTCCACAAGGACACCATCATAATTGCGGACATATGCACCGTATTCCAGAAAATATGGCGCAAAAACGATCACCTCTTCTCCAGGATTCAGGATTGTTTTCAGGATCACATTCAGTCCGCTTGCAGCACCGACGGTCATGATCAGATTCTTTGCGGAAAATTTCGTATCGAAACGTCTGTTGAGGGATTCTGCGATGGTCTGGCGTACATCCTCAAAGCCTGCGTTGCTCATATATCCGTGAAGAACTGTCGGATCCGTAGTGTTTACAAGCTCGATAATTGCTTTGCGGACGCTGTCCGGTGCCGGTACACTTGGATTTCCCAGACTGAAATCAAAAACCTTGTCTGCGCCGTATTTCGCACGGAGGCGGTTTCCTTCCTCAAACATCATACGGATGGCGGAATTATTTTTTACGTAGGGTTTCATTTTTTCTGATATCATTTTGTGCTCTCTCCTTTTATCCGATTTTACAGGGTTTCTTATCATTATTTCTACCATAGTCAGAATCTGTTGTGCTGTCTACAATTTTACCCCGTCTTACTTCAGCGTGTCAATACTTTGTCCAGGTAAAGTGCTTCATATTTCCTATGGACAATGCTAGTGTACCTGTTTGTCTTCCGGTTTCGTTCGCACGATCCATACTGACAACGTGCTTCCCACCAGCGCGATCACGAATCCGGTCAGAATATCTGTCGGATAATGGACACCAAGATACAGTCTGGAAAATGCCACCAGTGCTGCCAGGACTACTGCCGGGATTCCGAATTTCTTCGGAAGCATCCGGAGCATTACCAGAGCAACGGCAAAGGATGCTGTGGTGTGACCTGACGGAAAAGAGAAATCCTTCGGTTTGGTGATCATGGGAATGAGAGCTTCGATTTCCGCAAAAGGCCTTGGTCTTGCCACTATATTTTTGAGAAGCAGGTTGGTAACGATCGCCCCGAAGATCAGGGACAAGGCTGCCGCATAGCCTGTTTTTCTTGTCTTTGGAACAGCAAGAAGCACAACTGCACAGAGGATCCAGAACCATCCTCCGTTTCCCAGAAATGTAACAGATTTCATAAATGGTGTCAGCATATCCATTCTTAAATATCGCTGGATCCGGAGAAGGATTTCTCCGTCCAGCTGTTGTATTGACTGTAAAATATTCATATACCTCTTACTGATCAGACGCTACCGCAATCTGCTTTGCCATCTGTTCATAGCCATGCAGCTGCCCGGCAGTTTACCTGGTCAGATCAGCTTTCTCCTCTTTCTTTATTTTTCAGCAGACAGAGCAGCTTTCTTTTATATCTCTGCATCTGCAGCTGTCTGATTTACCTCTTATCTATTATACTGTATTTTTCTTGATTTTCTGATAACAAAAGCTAAATATTTTATAAATAAAACGCCCCTGTACTGCCGAAATTTCACACAGTACAGGGACATCTCCTTCCCGTTACTTAAAACTTTCTATATAAACTTTTCTTTTCTTTCAGGATGGCTGCGCTTTACGCTCCGCGCTCTGCCTCCCGCTCCTTATAATGATGTGCCTCCTCCAGCATCATATCTTTCACCTTCATCAGTCGGATCTGAGTACTTCTCTCGTTCTCATCCAGCTTCATGGTGATGTATTTAATGTTCGCCCGGGCTTCCGGTATGATGACATGCTCCAGGGCATTTACACGACGCCTTGTTTTTTCGATCTCGGAAGCCATAAGCTGACAGGCCTTTTCCACTTCTGCCAGACGAAGCATATCCGGCAGGATGTCTGCCAGGGATTTTACCGCTCCGTCCAGATCACTGGATGTAAAAGCAAAGCCATAGGAATAGATATCGTTAGCATCCGGTGTTCTTGTTTTGTATTCAAAAACAGGAATATCCACACTCATGACATTCTTTTTTCCGGTTTCCAGATAAACTTCCTGCTTGGGAGCCATCAGTGCCGTATTCAGCGTCTCTTCCGACATTCCTGCTTTTGCAATGACAAAATTGGTGTTGGCGCTTCGGATACCGGCTTCTACTTTTTTTCGCAGCTCCATATTCTCCCGTACCAGATCCAGGAACTGTCTCATCAGCTCGTCCCGCTTATCCTTCAGAAGCTTATGGCCACGTACTGCAGTCACCAGCTTCTTTTTCTGCTTCGTAAGCTCCATACGGGTAGGATTCACCTGTGTTGATGCCACAAATCATCCCCCCTTTATACTTTTCCGTAATACTGATCAAGGAATTTGTCATCGATACGTTTCAGCTCGCTTCTCGGAAGAATGGAAAGCAGCTTCCAGCCGATGGCCAGTGTTTCCTCAATATCACGGTTAGCCTGATAGCCCTGGGAAACATATTCCTTCTCGAAAGCATCCGCAAATTTTGCATAGATCAGGTCAATGTCGGAGAGAGCTGCCTCACCAAGAATAGTCATCAGCTCTTTGGCCTCTTTACCACGGGCATATGCGGCAAACAGCTGGTTCATGGTGTTTGCATGGTCTGCTCTTGTCTTGCCTTCACCGATACCCTTATCCTTCAGTCGTGACAGAGACGGAAGAACATCGATGGGCGGTGTGATTCCCTTACGGTAAAGCTCACGGCTCAGGATGATCTGTCCCTCTGTGATGTAACCGGTAAGGTCCGGGATCGGATGGGTCTTATCATCCTCAGGCATAGTCAGGATCGGAACCATGGTGATACTTCCTGATTTTCCTTTCTGACGGCCTGCGCGCTCATAAAGAGAAGCAAGATCTGTGTACATATATCCGGGATATCCGCGGCGTCCCGGAACCTCCTTACGAGCTGCGGAAACCTCACGGAGAGCATCCGCATAGTTTGTGATATCCGTAAGGATTACCAATACGTGCATGTCTTTTTCGAAGGCAAGATATTCAGCCGCTGTCAGTGCCATTCGCGGAGTAGCGATACGCTCAACAGCCGGGTCATTTGCCAGGTTCACAAACAGAACAGTACGATCTATAGCTCCGGTTTCCTTAAAGCTCTCTACAAAAAAGTTTGACTCCTCGAAAGTGATACCCATGGCTGCAAATACAACGGCAAACTGCTCATCTTTTCCGCGAACCTTCGCCTGTCTTGCGATCTGTGCCGCAAGCTGTGCATGGGGAAGACCGGATGCGGAGAAGATCGGAAGCTTCTGTCCGCGTACCAGGGTGTTCAGGCCGTCAATCGCAGATACACCCGTCTGGATAAACTCCTCCGGATAGCTTCTGGCTGCCGGATTCATGGGAAGTCCGTTGATATCTCTTCTCTCTTCCGGAAGGATCTCCGGGCCGTCATCAATGGGACGTCCCAGTCCGTCAAAAACACGACCCAGCATATCGCCGGATACACCAAGCTCCATGCTCCGTCCCAGGAAACGTACCTTGCTGTTGGAAAGATTGATACCTGTGGAGCTCTCAAACAGCTGCACCAGAGCATTGCTTCCGTCGATCTCCAGAACACGGCATCTTCTTGTTTCGCCATCGGCAAGCTCGATCTCACCAAGCTCGTCAAATGCCACATCTTCAACGCCCCGTACCAGCATCAAAGGGCCGGCAACTTCCTGTATGGTCCTATATTCTTTTGGCATTTTACAGGCCCTCCTTTCCCAGAAGTTCTGCAGTCTCTGCTGCCAGCTGGTGGGTTACTTTCTCATATTCTGCTGCCAGCTGATCTTCTTTTGTATATTTATAACGGCCAATCTGCTCACGTACCGGAAGCTTTACGATATCATTGATATCTGCGCCCTGTTTCAGCACATCCAGACCCGCATCATAAAATGCAAGTACCAGACGCATCATATTGTGCTGTTTTTCCAGAGATGTGTAGGTATCGATCTCGTGAAAAGAGTTCTGGTGGAGGAAATCCTCTCGGATGGAACGGGCTGCTTCCATTTTCAGTCGGTCACCCGGTGAAAGCGCATCCATACCTACCATCTTTACGATTTCTTCCAGCTCTGCCTCTTCCTGAAGAAGGGTCATCATTCTCTGACGGAGCTTCATCCAGTCATTCGCTACATTTTCGTCAAACCATCCGCCAACGCTGTCCAGATACAGAGAATAACTGGTCAGCCAGTTGATCGCCGGGAAATGACGTTTGTATGCAAGGTTTGCGTCCAGTCCCCAGAATACCTTTACGATTCGAAGTGTCGCCTGAGAAACCGGCTCGGAGATATCACCACCTGGAGGAGATACGGCGCCGATCGCTGTCAGGGCACCCTCTCTTCCGTCTTTTCCACTGCAGATCACATGTCCGGCACGCTCATAGAACTGTGCAAGACGGGAACCAAGATATGCAGGATAACCCTCCTCGCCTGGCATCTCCTCCAGTCGTCCGGACATCTCACGGAGAGCCTCAGCCCATCTGGAAGTAGAATCTGCCATCAATGCTACGGAATATCCCATATCACGGAAATACTCCGCAATTGTAATACCTGTATAGATCGACGCCTCACGAGCTGCAACCGGCATATCTGAGGTATTGGCAATCAGAACCGTACGCTCCATCAGAGACTGTCCTGTTTTCGGATCCTTCAGCTCCGGGAACTCGTTCAGAACGTCTGTCATCTCATTTCCACGCTCACCGCAGCCGATATAGACCACGATATCCGCCTCAGCCCATTTTGCAAGCTGATGCTGGATAACCGTCTTGCCGCTTCCGAACGGGCCGGGAACTGCTGCCACACCACCCTTGGCAATAGGGAACATGGTATCAATAACACGCTGTCCTGTTACCAGAGGCTTGGCCGGCGGAAGTTTCTTCTTATATGGACGGCCACGTCGTACCGGCCAGTGCTGCATCAGGGTCAGCTCTTTATCGCCGTCTGCTGTGGAAAGAACTGCAACGGTCTCATCCACGGTAAACTCGCCGGATTTAATTTCCTTCAGAGTACCTTTCATATTGGGAGGTACCATGATCTTCTGTGTAACAACGATAGTCTCCTGAACGGTTCCAAGAACATCGCCGCCCTCCAGCTGCTCTCCCACCTTCGCAGCCGGAACGAAATTCCATTTTTTGTCCCGCTTCAGGGCAGGAACCTCAACGCCTCGTTTCAGGTTGTTGCTGCCTGCTACCTTCATGATGTCATCCAGCGGACGCTGGATTCCATCGTAAATGCTTGTAATAAGGCCAGGACCAAGTTCCACGGAAAGGGGCACCTCCATGGACTCTACCGGTTCTCCCGGACGAAGTCCTGAGGTCTCCTCATATACCTGTATGGAAGCCTCATCTTCATGCATCTCAATGATCTCACCGATCAGACGCTGGCTGCTTACACGAACCACGTCATACATATTTGCATCCCGCATACCCTTGGCAATTACCAGCGGTCCTGCCACCTTCTTAATGGTTCCTCTGCTCATCTGAACCAATCACCTGCTTTCTTGTCACTCATTACTGAAAAGAATATCGGAGCCAACTGCCGTCTCCACGGATTTCTTTACATTTTCGATACCTGCACCTGTATTTCCGGAAATTCCGGGAATCTGAATGATCGCAGGCATCAGCTCCTCACTGTATTTACTGATCTCTGCGGAAAGCTGGGCCGCCAGCTGTTCCGTAATATAAATAACCGCATATTCACCGGCCGCCAGACGGTTAAGCTTCTCTTTACCTTCTGCAGGATCCTCCACCGGAAAAGTATCAAGGCCAAGAGCCGCAAACCCGTAAATGCTGTTATAATCACCTAAAACTGCGATCTTATACATACATTTCCCTTGCCCTTTCCCGGATAAACTCTTCCGGAAGGCCGCTGCGCTTTCCGGTGAGAATGATCCGCACCGTCTTGATCTCATTTTCACGGGCAAGCACATAGGCTACCAGCGGTCCCAGTGAAAATGAATTGTACAGCTGAGGGCGGATGGTCTCCATGATCTGGTTATCACACCATCTCTCAAAAGCGGAAGCTGATTCCGCCAGTGCCAGAGCTCCGTCCCCATATTTCGTTTCTGCCAGATAACCCATGATCTGATCCATTCCGCTTACTGCCGCGTGGATCAGTCTCTCCTTATCCAGTGTGTCACATTCTGCCATGGCTTTTTTCATAAAGTCCGAACTTTTTCCTGTTTTGCAGGCCCGGACTGCGATCCGGATATCTGCTACCGCTACCGTGGATTCCGCATACTGCCGGACGATCTCTTCTTTTGACCGTTCTCCGGCTTTTTTTATGGCATCCAGTGCTGCCCTGTCTACGATAATATCCGCAAGCTGTCCGTCTCTTGTGTGCAAAAAGGTCTCATAGGCTTCTCTTGCCGCTTCCCGCATATCCTCAGGAAAACGATCATATTCCTTATCTGTCAGGAATTTCACCATATCCTCTCCGTCAATGGAACAGTCGCTGAAAAAAATATTCGGCGCTGCCCCCTGCAGGATGCTTGCCTTCACAGCCGCTTTCAGATTATGGAAAAGATCCTGATAAGAAAGAACAGAAAAAACAGATCGGTCCGCTACCAGCGAATCCATGATCTCCCAGATCTTTTCTCTCTCCCGGGAAAGAATGGCGTCCGCACCGGCTGCAGGATCACCGTTTCCCCAGCCCTTCTCTGTAAGGATCTGAAGGCACTGCTGCTCATCCTGACATGCCAGAAGCTGCTCGATCGCCGCCTGATTCAGAAGTCCGGTCTCCAGAACACGTATCCTCGCCACCGCATAGGCATAATCTTCACCAAACATCATTCACGCCCTCCTTTTTGCGATGGTGTTTTACGCAAACAAAATCTTTCTTACCTGATCCAGAAGCTCATCCCGCTTCTCTGCGAACATGGCATCAATAGAACAGTTTTCCTCAATGCCGCCGTATATCAGGATAAAACCTCCGTCTATGTTTCGGGTTTCACCGGAAATTTCCAGCACACCACCTTTTTTTTGTGCCAGGCTCTTTATTTCCTCACGAAAACCTGCCGGCATACGTTCCAGATCCTTTTTTGAAAAACAGATCTCTCCTTCTCTTGGAAGAAGATATTTCTCAGCCATATTCTTAAGGATCCCAAAATATTTTTCTTCATCCAGATTCTTCACACGGTCACAGGCATCTGCGATCACATTTCCGATCAGCTCCTGCTTGGCTGCAAGAACTGCGGTACGCTTCTTCATATCTGCGGCGGAAGCTGTCCGCTCTTCATAGCTTTTCACCTTTGCCCTGGACTGTTCTTCTCTCTGCTGCCGGATCTTATCTGCCTTTTCTCCGGCTTCCCTGAGGATCTCTGCGGCTTTTTTTTCCGCATCACTGATCGTAACGGCTGCAGAAGCATCGGCCTCTTCAAGAATCTGGCTTACCATCTTCTCTAATCCTGTCATGCTCTGCCCCTCCTGATGAATCAAACCTGAATTCCGCTGACTGCAAGAATGGAGATCAGAAGAGCCAGAATCGCATATGTCTCAACCATTGCAGGGAAAAGCATGGCTTTACCGAACTGCTCCGGCTTCTTGGCTACAATACCGATGGAAGCTACGGAAGTTTTTCCCTGATGGATCGCAGAAAGAAGACCTGCGATAGCGATCGGAAGACAAGCCACAAAGATCATAAGACCGGTTTCCAGGGAAATATCAGCAACACCGCCGCCCAGGATACCAACCTTGGAAAGTGCAAGGAATGCTACCAGCAGTCCGTAAATACCCTGCGTACCGGGAAGAAGCTGAAGAAGCAGAACCTTGGCAAATTTGTCCGGGTCTTCTGTTACAACGCCTGCTGCTGCACGTCCGGCTGTACCAACACCGATGGCGGAACCTATACCTGCAAGAGCTACGGAAATTGCTGCTCCCAATAATGCCCAAACGATACCACTCATAATATTAATCCTCCTTAATATCTACATATTTTGTATTTTCGCGGAAGGGGTGGAACTCTTTTCCTCCGCCCTCAAAGAATTTGCCGAAAAACTCTACATACTGTAATCGGCAGGTGTGCACGTATGCACCCAGAAGATTGATCAGAAGGTTAAAGATATGACCAATCACAAATACAAGAATAAATACGATCCATCCCAGAATACTGTCTCCCAGCATACTTCCCATCTGGTTCATAACTGATGCGATAACTCCGGTGGCAAGTCCCAGGGCCAGAAGTCTGGAATAGGAAAGGATATCACTGACCCATCCCGTGATATTGTAAAGATCATAGGCTCCAAGCGCCAGCCTCAGGAATGGATTCTTCTTATCTCTTCCTGACATGAAGAGAATTCCCACCGCACCGATGAGCGCCATCCATTTTCCGACCTGTATCACTGCCGGTGAAAGGTTCAGATCCATCTGAGAAATAGAACGGAACATGCTGCTTGGGATAAAGATCAGGATCAGTCCCATAAGAAGCAGGAACCAGAGTACTACGTCACAGAAAAAGTCGAGATATTTTCTGTCACGTAACAGCATGTAGCCCTTAAGACCCATTCCAAGAAACATATGGATCAGGCCAAACAGCATGGAGAACACCAGAAGTCGCATTGGCTCATTTAACGGTGCAAACCATACCGGCTTCACCGTGATCGGCCTGTGCAGATATACCCTCGAAAATACATCGATAAAATCTCCGAAATATCCGCCAAACATTACGCCCCAGAACAAAGTGGACAATCCGCAATACATAAAAAGCCGAATGGATTTCTGCATTCCGCTCTCCATCCTGGGGAACTTCAGAAGTACTCCCAGACAAACTGCAAAGACGATCAGTCCATATGCTGCGTCTGACAGCATCAGTCCGAAAAGAAATACATAGCAGGCTGTCATGATCGTGGAAGGATCGATCTCTCCCTTTCCGGGAAGACCAAAAGCTGCCAGAACTCCCTCTCCTGCTGCTCCGAATTTACCGTTCTGAAGGGCAACCGGAACATTTTCTCCCTCAGCATCTTCTGCTTCAAAAACAATATCGTACTTCTCCGTAAGCCGTTTCTCCATTGCAGGAACCTGTTTCTTCGGAAGATATCCTGTCACAAAAAAAGTGCTCTCCGACTGGCGGAGCTGTCCTAATACCTCATATTTCTGTGCACGGATCCGGAAATAATCGGACAAAAGCTGAAGAGAGCTCTTCCTGTCGTGAAGAGCGCGTATCTGTTCCCGAATCTGTTCGGACTCTTCCTGAATGCGTACCACTTCATTCTTAAGGTTCTCCAGCTCCTGTGCCGGAACCTCTGATACCAGCTGTGCCGGTCTTGCAAATCCCTGCATCCGAAGCGCTTCTTCCAGTTCCTGTGCCTGTGCTTTCAGACAGACAGCCACCAGGCTCAGCTTACCGGCGTCATTTGAGATTTCCCGAATGTCAAAGGCTTCAAGCTGCGGTGCGTCCGCTGCCAGCTGACTGTATACCTGATCCAGAGTTATATTTCCGTCAATACTTCCCACAAGTACCGCTGCTTTCGCTGTACCACTGAAGTTCATCGGAATATCCAGCTTCAGCCATGGAGCAAGAGCTGCTTCCTGCTGTTCTAGCTTAACTGCCGCCGCACTGTTCTCTGTAAGCTTCTTCCGGTATCCCTGGATTTCTCTGGCTGTTCTCAGGATCTCTTCCTGATCCCGGATAGCTTCTTCCTCCTGCTTCCTTCCGATCAGCGGTTTCCCTGCCAGGGATGCCAGCATGGATTGCTTTTCCTTCGAAAATTCATCCAGTATTTCGATTGCCTGATCACAAAGGGATGCGTTCTTCTCAAAGATCAGCCGGGCATTCATAGTATCCATCGTCTTAAGCTCCGGATCCAATTCCGCTGCATCGATCTCCAATACTCCAAGTGACTGCAGTTCTTCCAATATGGCCTTACGGTTCTTTTTCATTGCGCAGATACTGATTCGCTGCATCTGCAATACTGCCATTTTCGCACTCCCCCTCTCAGAACAAACTGTCCATTACTGCCTGGATAGCCTGCTCGTGCTTCGACTCCGCTTTCTTTTTCAAAGCTGCAAGCTCCTCCTCTACTTGTCCAACGACAGTGTTCTCTGTACTGTGTGCACGTTCCTCGGCCGCTTTCATATCAGATGCCGCCTGTTCGCCGGCGGCTGTTTCCGTCTTTCTGATAATATTCTCTGCCTCTTTCTCAGCTTCGCTGATGATACTCTGTGCACGGACGGATGCCTCCTTTATCTTCTGCTGTGCTTTTGCCTCCGCCTCTTTCACTGCCTTGATCGTTTCCTGGATCATCTGATCACCGCCTCTCTGCATATCCAAATTGTACCACAATCGCTTTTTCAAAACAATGTTTATTATGCAATTTAACGAGAAATTTATTTGTATTGTGTCAAAAAATCGTCATATATGTTATATTTTTGCCATTTTTTCGCACACTTTTTATTTGTTTATTCTATTCATATTTTTTATTTTTATTCAAAAAAGCCATCAGCCCGATGAAAATGTTTTTTACATCTTCATCGGGCTGATGGCTTTCAGTTATGAACAGACGGTGAATGCGGACTAACCTACTCACCCGACCTACAGTGGCTATCTGTTCTATTTGTTAATTGTACAGGTAATTTGCAATGTCTTCGCTTTTGATATTCTCAGCATCGATCCATACCGGATCAAGTAAAACCTTCTTATCAATCTTTGTTTCCTTCTTCGGTGCAGTAGACTGAATAGCCGCCCACATGGTCTGATATCCCATCGCATAAGGATTCTGTGAAAGCACTCCCAGTTCTTCCCCTTTCTGGATTGCTTCCTGCTGTTTGCTAGTTGCATCTACGCCTACCATAGCAACTTTATTTTCTCCTGTGTCCTTATTTACCTCCAGAAACATTTCAGAAACCTCGGCATTGGTGCAGAAAACGCCATCCAATGCCGGATATTTATCCAGAACTTCCTTCATGGCTTCCTTCATATCATCAACCTGGTCAGAATATACGGTTTCCACCACTTTAATATCCGTATAATTTGCAATATTATCCAGAAATCCCTTTACACGTTCCTGCGCGCTCTGTGTTTTCTCCTGTGCGGAAAAAACAGCCACATTTCCCATTTTTCCAATGGCGCTGCCAAGCTTATATGCTGCATATTTGCCAATCTGTGTATTGTCTGTTCCACGGAAAGCTCTGACCAGCTTCGTATCACTGACATTGGAATCAAATGCGACCACCGGAATTCCGTTCTCTTTCGCTGCTTCCAGCTGTGCCTGACAGGAATCCACATCTCCGGCAGAAAGACACACTACAGATGGATTCTCAGCGATTACTGCATCAAGAGTATTGATCTGACTTTCTACGTCCTCTTCATCATCCGGACCCTCAAAGGTCATCGTGATCTGCTTGTCTTTTTTGAAACCATACGCCTCATTTACATCCTTGACAGCAGCTTCCATTCCTTCTTTTACTTTATTCCAGAACTCGCCTTTTTTGCTTTTGCTGACAACAGCTATTCTGGCACCTTCTTCAATAGAAAGAGTGTCATCAATCTCAGGGATCAGCGGGCTTTTTTCTTCTTCCACTTCGGTTGCTTCAGGGGTTTCCTGGACATCTGCTACAATCGGTGCAACAAGCTTTTCTACTTCTTCTTTCTGACAGCCTGTCAGCAGGGTTGCCACAGCCAACAAGGCTGCTGACGCTACTGCAGCTTTTTTCATTGTAATCTCCTCTTCCTCGCCGGTTACTGTTCTTTATCGTCTGCCTTGTCCGTCCACAGTAACTTATACTTTACAAAAATCTTACATTTGGTTACTTGCTTTTTACATTATACACTTTTTCGTATTTCCGTCCAGAGTTTTTACACTTTTTTCACAAAATCCAGAAACGCACTTCCCTGTGGCTCTGTTTCAAACTTCATCATTTTTCCTGTTCTGGGGTGTTTGAATTCCAGACAACTGGAACAAAGTCCCAGTGATGTACCTTTTTCTCCCGAAGGATTATATTTCCGGTCTCCAAGAAGGGGCAGTCCCTCATGAGAGAGCTGCACACGGATCTGATGATGCCGACCTGTTTCCAGCCTGATCTTAAGAAGTGTCCGGGATTTTCCGTTTATCTCCTGCTGATCCAGAACTTTATAGTGAAGGATCGCTTTTTTTGCTCCCGGTGTATTGGCAGACACCACCTGAGACATGTTGGCTTTTCCATTTTTTTTCAGATAGTCTGTAAGAGTCCCTTCTGAGCTCTTTGCTTTTCCCTCCGTTACTGCCAGGTAATATTTTCCGGCGCCTCCTGCCATCATCTGTTTACTCAAATTTCCTGCTGCTTCGGATGTTTTCGCAAATACAAGAATGCCTTCTACCGGCTGATCAAGGCGATGTACTACTCCCAGATATGGGATCTTTCCCGGTGTTTTTTGTGCCAGATAATTTTTCAGGGCACTTTCCATATCCATTGTTCCTATTTTTGCTGCCTGCACCGGCATTCCTGCTGTTTTTCTGCACACAAGGATCTCTTTGTCTTCATATAAAATATTTTCTTCAATCTGATAATTCCACATATTTTCTCATCTTACTTCCTTTCTCACAGAAGTATAACTGATGATGTTTTTGATGGCAACTGATAAATATAACTGTTCGAAAAATCTCTGACCGAAAATTTTGCTCTCTGCTCGGATCATATTATTTTATCTAGGACTTTTCGGAACGGTTATATACTTAATATATGCAATCTTATATACACAACGAGACGGTCATCACTTTTTTTACTTTTACAGTTTCCAAAAATGATGACCGTCTCAACACTCTTCGTTATTCAATTTTTCTTCCTCTTCGTTCTTTCGAATAAAGTTTTCTTGTTATACTTATTATACTTATCAATCGAAATCTTTGATTTTATATACTTTATAAAATAATTTCGATTCTCTTTATTCAATTTTGAAATTTTTCTTTTTCAGATTCTCTCTTCTTTTTTATTTCCTGCTCATAAACGACTGATATATGTAAGTATATCTCTTCGATTATTTAGAAAGTTTTATAGATCAGAAATCATTTTTTACGATGTTTGATTTCCTGTTTATCTGAAGAATTTCGGTGGTTATACTTTTTCCTGTTCACTAAACAATTCTGGGCTTAACTTCTTAAATTCAAAACCATTTGTCATCTCTGTACTTTGCGATCTGCTGATTCAAATCGACCTGTTGGGATTTTCTCCTCTGCAGTTCTTTAAAGTATCCTGGAAAAAGTTCCTGCCCGATTCTTCTGTTTTTAATATCCTCTCAGATATTCTTCTGATGCAAAGCTTCAATCCATATCCTAATGGTTCTGATATGCATTTCAAAGTATCGTTCTCATCTTCACGTTTGTTCTTGGAATCTCTTCTTTCCAACGAACCGGTGAGTTGAGGGTTTTACTCTTTCGGGAAATATTTCTTTACATATTTCCTGAAATCTTTGTATCAGGTGTGTGACAGTTGTTCAATATGAGTTACCGATTCTATATTACCTGAAATACTGATTTCCTTTTGTTTCTGATTTCTTAAAATATAAGTAAGATTTAAGAGGATCTTATTTATATTTCATAAAAGAAACTTCTGTTTTCTTAAGGTGTATCATATGTGATCTGTATCAGGTCTTTCTTGCAGGAAATCCGGTTCCTGTCACTCTCATATTGATGATGGTGTTTGTTTATGTTCCCACTGGAATCACCTTTTCCTTTCTTCATCCTTCATGTGCATCTATGCTATGAATTGAATGATTTTCTTTTTTTGTTTTTCTCTTGTTGTTTTTGATGGTCTTATAATAACATCGTTGCGGGTATTTGTCAATACATTTTTGTGTTTTTATGCTATTATTTTTATTTATTTGTTTTGTTATGTGTCTATATTTTATAATTTGTTTGTATTTTTTATTATTTTCTGTTAATTTGTACTATTGTGAGGTTGTGAAGGTAGGGTATATGTCGCGAACGGACGGCCGTGAAGGACGGGCGGGGCGGGTGAGGCTTCGGAGGTCTAGTGCTTCTAAGGCTGCGGGGATTCTGCTAAAACCGCTGAAAAAATCCCAGAACTCGCTGACGCTCAAACAGCTGGGATTTTTCCAGCAACGCAGCCTCCCCGCGGCCTAAGAAGTACTACGACTCCTGCAGAGTCACCCGCCCCGCCCGTCCTTCACGACCTGACTTTCGAACATGGAAAGTTAGTTAGAAAAGTTTCTGTGGGACTGTATTGGCCCTGCAAACATTGCAATGTTTGTACTTTACAATGTTTGTACTTTGCAATGTTTGCAGGGGATTGAGATAAACTTTATTCGAAAGAACGAAGAGGAAGAAAAATTGAATAACGAAGAGTGTTGAGACGGTCATCATTTATTAAGCTTTTCTTGATATTTTTACCGGGGCTGGGGTTTGTCTCTGGGAATGTCAGCGTGAGGTGTCCTGTGGGGAGCAGGGGCTTCGGAGTGAGCCTTTGGTCATACTTGGCGTCTGAGGTGACCTGTGGAAAGGTATTCTGCGGATACAGGCCGCAGAATAAGGCCCATCTGTCTGAGCCAGGTACGCATCAGCGTACATGGCGAGTTATGGGCCGGCCTTTTCACAGGTCACCTCAGACGCTTAGTATGACCAGGCGAAACGACAGCCTCTGCTCCCCACAGGACACCTCACGCGTCCGCATCGTCATAAGTATCCACAACCCTAAAAACTTCCCACAACCACACCTCTAAAAGTAAAAAAGCAGACCGGCAACCTCGATCAAAACGGTCACCAGTCTGCAAAACAGCACGGAAATTCTTAAATTACTATATTCCGCTCTGCAGCATATTCATGAACACAGCTCCAACGCCTTCACGCTCTACATATGTTCAATCCCTGCATCTATTTACGATTATAATTGATCAGACAACCCTTAAGGATGATCTCTCTCTCATCATCTGTCAGCTCACCCAGAGTTACATCGAACTCCTTCAGAGCGTCACCTTCAACAGTATATCCCTTGATCACGTCTGCTTTTTCCTCAACCGCCTTGCGGATTCCCGGGAAGAACAGATAATCACCGTTCTTGAACGGAAGATCTCCGGACGGGATCAGGAATGGAAGCATACCCCAGTTGATCAGATTGGAACGATACCTCTTGGTTGCATACTCATTGGCAATGTTTGCCCAGCCGCCAAGTACCTTCTGGCAGGATGCAGCCTGCTCTCTTGCGGAACCATCGCCAGGTTTCACTGCAAAGATAGTGCTTCCTACGCCAAGGTTTGTCTTATCAACATCCGGATAGGATTTATGGATGGTTTCCATAACCGGTTTCAGTTCCGGAACTGCCTCAGCCGGGCACTGACCTGCCTGAATCGCCTTCTGTGCTGCCTGGATCTCTTTTGCACGGCCAACATAAGCCGGATCCTTTCTGGACAGTGTGAACTCTGCAAGTCCAAGCGGATTGGAACGGTAGGAGGATGTCTCACCGGACGGAATCAGCTCGTCAGTGGTAGTAACCGGATCGTGGATCTCGGAAACAACCTTCAGGATCAGGTTGTCTGCAAGTGCAGCCATCTCCGGCCAGTCTTTGATATTCGGTCCAAACTGGATCTCTACGCTTGGATCTGCCACGCCCTTGCTGTCAAATACACGGTTCTCGTAGATAGACTTATCGAAGTAGTATTTATGCTCGGAATAGTTTCCGTCAAACTCCTCTGCTGAGGTAAGGAATCCCTTGTTTGCTGCTGTAGCTGCAATGGAACGTGCATCCATAAGTGCAACCGAAGAGATCTGACCGTTCTGGATCTTGGAGCCTTCACGGTTCGGGAAGTTTCTGGTTGTATGACGGATACTGAATGCATTGTTTGCAGGTGTATCTCCGGCGCCGAAGCACGGTCCGCAGAATGCAGTTTTCACAACTGCGCCTGTTCCGATCAGTTCTGCAAGAACACCATTCTTAGCCAGTTCCATGTAGATTGGAGTACTTGCCGGATATACACTTAAGGTGAAGGCATCATAGCCGATATTTTTGCCCTTGAGGATATCTGCTGCAGCGCAGATATTCTCGAATCCACCGCCTGCACAGCCGGCGATGATTCCCTGCTCAACATAAAGCTTGCCATCAACTACCTTGTCTCTCAATGTGAACGGAATCTTTCCGTCAAGGCTTACCTGTGCTCTCTTCTCCACATCTGCAAGGATATCGTCAAGGTTTGCCTTCAGCTCATCGATGGTGTAGGTGTTACTTGGGTGGAACGGCATTGCGATCATTGGTTTGATCTCACTGAGGTCGATCTCCACACAGCCGTCATAGTATGCAACGTTGCCCGGTTTCAGTTCTTTGTAATCCTCCGGTCTTCCGTGGATCGCATAGAATTCCTCGATCTTCGCATCTGTCTGCCAGATGGAGGAAAGACATGTGGTTTCTGTTGTCATAACATCAACACCGATACGGAAATCTGCGCTTAAGCTGGCAACGCCTGGTCCAACGAACTCCATAACCTTATTCTTCACATAGCCGTTGGCAAAAACCTCGCCGATGATGGCAAGCGCAACATCCTGCGGTCCTACACCCGGACGTGGAGCACCTTTCAGATAAATAGCAACTACTCCTGGCATATTAATATCGTATGTCTGGCAGAGAAGCTGTTTTACAAGCTCCGGTCCGCCCTCTCCCATAGCCATGGTTCCAAGTGCTCCGTATCTTGTATGACTGTCGGAGCCGAGAATCATCTTTCCGCCTCCTGCAAGCATTTCTCTTGCAAACTGATGGATAACTGCCTGATGAGGCGGTACATAAACTCCGCCGTACTTTTTGGCACAGGTGAGACCAAACATGTGGTCATCTTCATTGATGGTTCCGCCTACTGCACAGAGGGAGTTATGGCAGTTGGTCAGTACATATGGTACCGGGAACTTCTCAAGTCCTGAAGCTCTTGCAGTCTGGATGATTCCCACAAATGTGATATCATGGGAAGTCAGTTTATCGAATTTGATCTGAAGTTTCTCCATGTTATCGGATTTATTATGAGCCTTGAGAATAGAATATGCGATGGTATTCTTAGCAGCCTCTTCTTTCGCTACAGGCAGATCAGCCTGGTTCTCGGGAATGATTTCCTGTCCGTTCTGAAGATAAACGCCGGTATCGTAAAGTTTCATTTCGGTTCCTCCAATCTGTAATGATTCTTTTTTCATAATTTCGTTTATTATAGAGGATTTTTACACATTAGTCAATAAAAGTGAGCACACCTGGTGCATTGTTTTGCGTACAAGCGTTATTGTCCTGTGCTTTACTTTCCCTGCAAAATCCGCTATACTGAAGACCATATCGGACGGATATTCATATTCTGCCGGCTGTGGCAGTTTCAATACGGAGGTACTGTTTATGTTTCGTTTATGGGGAAAAATATGGAAAGACAATCGCATGCTTCAGGACACCGTTGTCTGTGATGACAGCGATGATACCAGAACCCACAAGATCTTTCACGGACTTGAGGAAATCTGTTATCAGATGGATCTGGGAAATCCTATCTGGCTGGATGCCACAGTGCGGGATTTCAAAAAGCATGATAAGGCCCGTTTTTATCAGGATAATTTCATTGAACATATTGAATTCGACTACCTGGAGATCCAGGTGATCGAGGAAGACTGAGTAACATATAAAAGGACGCAGGAAAGCCACGGATGCTTATCCTGCGTTCTCTTTTTACTGTCACACAAAAAAGCTCTCCGGCGGATACAGAGAATCGTATCTGCCGGAGAGTTTTTTTTTGCATCCGGTTCCCTTATTCCGGAATATCTTTGTGTACATTTCTGTATTTTCTCAGATATACCGGGATATGTTTTTACTCTGCATTCATAAACTCCCGTATGATCTCCCGCATGATCTCTTCCTCCTCCGGAGAAAGCATCTTGCTGAAGTGGCTTCCGGTAGCAGCCGTCTGACGGATACTTCTGGTGATCTTATCTACGATCTCTTCCTGCAGAACAGGATCCGGCTTTTCTGCGACCGGTACTTCCTCCACCCAGGTACGGACCTGTTCCACATAATCTGCAAGAGAAGCCATCACAAGCTCTTCCTTATAAGAAAAGTCCAATGCCTGACGAAGAAGAAGCAGTACTACCGGCACTGCCGCCCCTATATAGAGATAAAGCATAGACAATCCTTCCCTGTATCCCAGTCTGCTGTTGAGAAAAACAGACAGTCCAAGAAGAAATGTACAAAACAGTGACGGATACCACACAAATCGGTTCATCCGATGCCAGAGCCTGTCCCTTGACTTCCACAGGTTCAGCCATTTTTCTTTGAGATTCTGTAATCGCTGCGTATTTCGGATCATTCTTCGGTAGGTAAGGTTTGTTGCCAGCATCCCCAGACCGCCGATACATCCCATGGATGTCATGACGTAAAGCGGGATGTTCAGCTTCATGATCATCTCCAGCATAAGCCCTCCCTTTTTCACTGCCGCACAGTGCCTGAGCGTGCTTTTGTTCTTTAGCCGCACTGCTCATCGCCTTAGGAATATTATACTTCTATATAACTTAACTGGAAAGAATTTTCGTTCGTCAAATACTGCCCCTGTTTTCCGTCTTTTTACATTTCCTGCAGTGCTTTGACTACATTTTCAAATTTCATGAAGTGAGAAGCCTTTACGAGGATGGTATCTCCAGGTTTCACATATGTGTTCAGGTTCTTAAGAAGGCTTTCCAGATCTTTTTCCCGGATGACTGTCAGGTCCGGATTGGTCTGAGATGCCTTTTCCGCGATATGGGCTGCAAGTGGTCCTACGCAGATGCATGCATCGATCCTGCACTGACCTGCATGAACGCCTACACCTTCATGAAGTGCAGCTTCATCCGTTCCAAGCTCACCCATATCGCCAAGAATGGCAACCTTTCTTCCAAGTCCGTCCTGAAGAACATCCAGGGAGGCCTTCATGGACATGGGATTTGCGTTGTAGCAGTCATCTACGATCATGAATTTACCGGTCTCGATCATATTGAATCTTCCGCTGACCGGTTCCAGGCTTTCGATGCCATTTTTGATCTGCTCTGCATTCAGTCCGTAAAGTCTGCCCACAGCTGCTGCTGCCAGTGCATTGGATACCATATGGCGTCCTGGCATTGGAATATCTACATGAAATGTCTGGAGCTCTCCGTTCTCTGCCATTTTCCCCTTCAGACAAATGTCACAGCTCATTCCCTTCAGGCCACGGCTTTCCACATTTTCACAGGTAACAGAAGCATTTTCTCCGTTTCCGAAAAATACCGGCTGCATGCCATTGTATTCCTTTACTGTGGAGAGCTTATCATCATCACCGTTAAGTACGATATTTTTCTTCACATACTGAAAAATCTCTGTTTTTGCCTTCAGGACGCCGTCTCTGTCCCCAAGGTTTTCCAGATGGCAGGTTCCGATGTTTGTGATCACGCAGGTGTCCGGTTTTGCGATCTTTGCAAGACGGGTCATCTCACCGAAATCACTGATTCCCATTTCCAGAACTGCGATCTCATCTTCCTCACGAAGGCGGAATACTGTCAGTGGAAGTCCCAGCTCATTGTTGAAATTCCCCTGGGTTTTCAGTGTACGGTATTTTTCCTTCAGCACAGAGGCGATCACCTCTTTTGTGCTGGTCTTTCCAACGCTTCCTGTGATTCCCACAACCGGAATATCAAGCTGCTCCAGATAAAACTCCGCAATGTCTTTTACTGCCTGAAGGGAGGAGCCTACCTGGATATACGGATGATCCGCCCCTTCAAGAGTTCTCTCGGATAAGGTCGCGAGTGCACCTGCTTCCATTACCTGCGGGATAAAACGGTGAGCATCCACACGCTCTCCTACTACCGGTACAAAAAGACCTCCTTTTTCCACCTTACGGCTGTCCGTTGTGATCGCAGTCACTTCCTCCTGAAGTTTTTCCTGCGGGCCGTGGTAAATACCATTGCAGACTTTTGTGATATTTTCCAATGTAAGATTTTTCATGAATAAAATCCTTTCTTTTGCCAGAAACTCCTCCTGTCAACAGGAGGAGTTACGGTCAGATATTTTATTTGCTGTATTTCTTAAAAGAAATGCGGATCAGTTCTTCACAGAGGTCCGGATAGTCGATTCCCAGGACCTTTGCTTCCTGCGGGATCAGACTGGTGGGTGTCATTCCCGGAAGTGTGTTTGCCTCCAGGCAGTACATATCACCGTTTTCTTTCATCATGAAGTCAAAACGTGCATAGCCCTCAATGCAGAGAGCCTTTGCGCCAGCTTCCGCATAATGCTGCATCTTCTCGGTCAGTTCCGGTGAGATCTCAGCCGGACAGGTTTCTACTGTGGAGCCTGCCTGATATTTGTTCTTGTAATCATAAAAGCCCTGCTTCGGTGCGATCTCGATGATCGGATAAGCCTTTCCGTCTACAACTGCAACGGAAAACTCACGGCCCCTGATATACTCTTCAACAACTACCTCATCTTCATAAGAATAAGCACCGTCAATGGCATCCTCATATTCTTTCTGGTTGTTTACAATATAAACACCTACGCTGGAACCACCGCAGCATGTTTTTACAACAACAGGAAATTCCATACCAAGATCATGGATGTTTCTTGTACAGTTTTCTTTCAGCATGGAAACGCCCTTTGGTGTCGGTACCTGATCCATGAGAAAGATCTTCTTGGTGAGGCCCTTATCCATAGCAAGGGCACTGCTTAAATATCCGGTTCCTGTGTAACGGATCCCCAGAAGATCGAAGGTTGCCTGAACCTTTCCATCCTCTCCGTTGGAACCGTGAAGTCCCATAAATACAATGTCTGCTGCCTGACACAATTCCAGTACATTCGGTCCGAAAAAGCTTCTTCTTGTGCGTTTGATCTCTTCGATATCATCATCGAAGCTTCTCATATACTCTGCCGCAGAATCTACCTCATAATCTTTATCTCCAAAGGGTCCATCCCAGTCCACCGGCTCCAGTCCGCAGAAAATATCTACAAGAATGGCATTATGGCCTTTTTTACGAAGTGCCTTGCAGACACCGGTTCCTGTTACGATGGAGATCTCTCTTTCTGTACTGGTTCCGCCTGCCAATACAACGATATTCATACTTTCATCTCCCTTGATGATCTTGTGTTTTCTTTCTTCGTATTCTTTTAATATTTCTTTTAATCTCTTATTCATAAACTACGATCGGTACTCCTACACTAATATTATTATAAATGATTGCCGCCTTATCCTTCGGGGTGTTTACACAGCCATGAGAACCATTTGTGATATAGATCTGCCCGCCATACTGTGAACGCCAGCTTGCGTCATGGATTCCGACTCCTCCGGAAAACGGCATCCAGTATGTAACCGGTGATGCATATCCAGGTCCCTTCAAAACTGCCGGTGAACGCATGGCATCCAGTGCAAAGCATCCGGTTGGTGTGGAATGGCCCTTTCGGACACAGCCGGTAACTACCGGTGTATCTACCAGAAGCTGTCCGTCTTTATAGAATACCATTCTCTGGTTGGTCAGGTCAATCTCTACATATGTATTTCCGATATCATTGGTATCTCTGCAAAGTCCACTGTAAGCATACGCCGGCTGTCTCACTTCTGTAGTTCCTGCAAGAATGGCATTATAAAGCCATTCAGTCTCTGTGGTCTGATTGATAGCCCATCCGTAATCACCGCCCTTGATAGTCTTCTGGCGACCATCGTAGGTGGTAAATGTCCTCGTGCAGCCAAAGGTATCATATTTATATCCCAGGCTGTTCACATAAGCTGCAACCTGATCTTTGTTTACTATATAATCTCCGTTTGCGTCCCTGAGCAGCCAGTCTTTGATGGTATTTCGGTCAAGCTGTTCCGACCGGTCCGAAAAATCATAGGTGATCACGCAGCTGGTAAGCTTGTTCATCTGGTCACAATCTTTTTTCAGAGCTTCATCGTCTTTATATATCGATGGTTTTTTGTAGCAGTTTTTCTTTTCCAGACTGACTGTTTTGTCTCCTGCGGAAACAGCTGCACGGATCACCTTCTGAACCTTTTTTGTATCCAGGGTCGTTCCTTCTTTTTCCGGCTGGATCTCGTAGGTTTCGCCATTATCCTTAATGCATGCGTCTGCAGGCTTTTCCATATTGTCCTTCTGCATGCATTTCAGATTCTTCACAGCCTCTGTCAGCTTGTTCTGATCTTCATAAGCAGTATCCGTTGCCAGTGTATATTTTTTCTTCTGATTAAAAGCAAGGAACCATTTGTACCGGTCCTGTTTCCTGATCAGCTTTTTGGCTCCGCCATCCGGCTTGTAGACCAGGCCGGCTTCTTTTGCGGTAATGCTCTCTTTTCCGTTGTTTCTTGTATCAACGGTAAGAACATATGCCTGCACTTCCTTTGCAAGAAGCTTTTCTGTTTCATCTGCAGTTTTATAGGAGCAGTTAAAACTATTCACCTGAGATCCCGGCAAAAAATGATCTGTAAAATAGTGTACACCATATCCATAAGCCCCTGCTGTAAAGATCAGCAGGATCATGATCAGTGCAATAACCAACTTTTTGCCTGTTTTCATTTTTTCTTTTTCCTCATCCATGAGCTCTCTCCAATAGTTATGACTGCCCGGTATTACGCATGCTGAAATACCGGGCAGTCTGATGTGATCGATTTATTTCTCCAGAAGTTTTTCCACACTTACAAGCTTCACACAGAGAACAAATACCTCTGCTGCCTTGCCAAGCTCCTCAACGCTTGGGTAGCTTGGTGCAATACGGATATTGCTGTCTTTCGGGTCCTTTCCATATGGATAGGTTGCGCCTGCTCCAGTCATAACAACGCCTGCTTCTTTTGCTTTGGCAACGATGGCTTTCGCACAGCCTTCCATAGAATCAAAGGAAATGAAATATCCGCCGTGAGGTTTGGTCCACTCACCGATTCCAAGTCCGGTAAGCTCTTTATCCAGTGTTGCGAGAACAAGCTCGAATTTCGGACGAAGGATGTCTGCGTGTTTCTTCATATGCTCATGCAGTCCGTTGATATCTTTGAAGAAACGAACGTGACGAAGCTGGTTCAGTTTGTCGTGTCCGATGGTCTGTACAGTCATGTATTTGCGGAAGTCATCCAGGTTCGCCTTGGATGCAGCAACTGCTGCGATACCGGAACCAGGGAAGCTTACCTTGGAGGTAGAAGTAAATTTATAAACAATGTCCGGATTTCCTGCTTTCGCACACTCATCAAGGATCTCAAGAAGGAAATCCTGATTGTCATCATAGAGATGATGGATGCTGTAAGCGTTATCCCAGTAAATACGGAAGTCCGGTGCAGCCGGCTTCAGATGCGCAAAACGCTTAACTGTTTCTTCGGAATAAGTGTAGCCCTGCGGATTGGAATATTTCGGAACACACCAGATTCCTTTTACTGCCGGATCTTCATTGACATATTTCTCAACCATGTCCATATCCGGGCCTTCCTGAGTCATCGGAATGTTGATCATCTCAATGCCGAAAAATTCTGTGATACGGAAATGACGGTCGTATCCTGGTACAGGACAGAGGAATTTCACCTTGTCAAGCTTGCACCATGGTGTATTTCCCATTACTCCGTGGGAATAGGAACGTGCAATGGTATCGAACATTACGTTCAGACTGGAATTACCATAGATGATGATGTTCTCTGGCTCTACCTCTGACATCTCGCCGAGAAGTCTCTTGGCTTCCGGGATTCCGTCGATGACTCCATAGTTACGGCAGTCCACACCGGTCTCACATTTCAGATCTGCATCCCCTGCAAGTACTTCCATCATTTTCATGGAAAGATCAAGCTGATCCGGTGCAGGTTTACCACGGGACATATCCAGTGCCAGACCTTCGGCTTTGATCTCGTCGAACTCACGGTCGAATTCTTTCTTTAAATCGAGTAGCTCTTCCCTGCTCATCTCACAATATTTTTTCATAAGTTTGCTTCTCCTCTTTTTGTGCACAGTTTCATATCTGCGGTTGCTGTGTTTCTTCTGTTAACGATTTCTGTCTGTCAGGAATTCTCTGCAAAATCTCTTCCGCAAAAAACAGCCACAGTTTCACGGAAGCGGGAAGCCTCTGCCCCGGCAGAAAATCTCTGCGTACATTTTAGTATGTAAAAGCGCTGTTGTCAAATCTTTCGTGGAAAATCCTGCACTTCTCTTGCACAGCATCCATTTTTCCTCTATACTGGAAAAAACATTATTATGGCGTTTTTATGGATTCATGTCCCGGTCAGCCGGATCTGGTACAGTAATCTCCGGAAATGCTATATAAAAATGATATATATATCTTATAAATTTACTATTATGAAAGAGGTATTGATCATCATGTGGATTGCAGATGGATGGAAAGAATATGAAGTTATTGATACATCAAAAGGAGAAAAGCTGGAGCGCTGGGGGGATTATCTTCTGGTTCGTCCGGACCCGCAGGTAATCTGGGATACTCCCCGCAAAAACCGTGGCTGGAAGCATATGAACGGACATTATCACAGAAGCAGCCGTGGCGGCGGTGAGTGGGAGTTCTTTGATCTGCCTCATCAGTGGGAGCTTCATTACAAGGACCTCACTTTTAATCTGAAGCCTTTCAGCTTCAAGCATACAGGACTTTTCCCGGAACAGGCAGTGAACTGGGACTGGTTCGGTGAAAAGATCCGCAATGCAGGACGCCCGATCAGGGTCTTAAATCTTTTTGCCTATACCGGCGGCGCTACTCTGGCTGCTGCTGCTGCCGGCGCTTCCGTTACTCACGTGGATGCTTCCAAGGGTATGGTGAACTGGGCAAAAGAGAATGCTGCTGCTTCCGGACTTTCCGGTGCGCCGATCCGCTGGCTTGTGGATGACTGCGTGAAGTTCGTAGAGCGTGAGATCCGCAGAGGAAATCATTATGATGCGATCATTATGGACCCGCCTTCTTACGGCCGCGGACCTAAGGGCGAGATCTGGAAGATCGAGGATGCGATCCATCCACTGATCAAGCTTTGTACGAAGATCCTCAGCGATGATCCGCTGTTTTTCCTGGTGAATTCCTATACTACAGGTCTTGCACCGGCTGTGCTGACTTATATGCTGGCTACCGAACTGAAGCCCTGGAAAGGTAGTGTGGAATCTCAGGAAATTGGGCTTCCTGTGACGGAGAGTGGGCTGGTGCTTCCTTGCGGAGCTTCCGGACGGTGGAGTTCCTCCCGGTAGGACCGGGATGTTGTGTTCTGTATTGACAGGATGATGGATTCTACTGTATTGGATGTGAGGCGTTGTGCCGATTTTTATCAGGTATTTCTTTGTATTTTCTGATTATTTGTATTGAAACGCTTTTTTGATAGGTCTATAATATAGAAAAAAGGAGCGTGATCTTTATGAGTACGGAAACTACGAAGGATACTCTTCCTTTTACCTGCACGCCGGCTTATGACCGGGATGCCTGTAAGGGGTGTGTCTGTTCCACCTGCTATGAACAGGAATTTTGTGACCGATGCAGCTCCTGTGTAGAGCAGGGACATCGGAAGGAACGATGCAATGCTTATGAGGGAGCCTACAATTATTGATTAGCTACAATTTATAGCAGCTCCGGAATTCATGTGAAAAAAGGGCCTGTAAAAAAGTGTTGTCTGATTCATTTTTTGCAGGTTCTTTTTTCAATCAGCGTAAGTATTTCTTTTTGTCAGACGCATATCTGCAATCTTTATTTGCTATGTAACTCTATAACAAACAACATTTTCATGATTTTTATTAATATAATACTTTATAAACCGGACAGAGTTCGCATAACCAGGTCCACATCTTTATTTTCCAGTTCCTGAATAATGTGCAGATATGTTTTCTGTGTTGTTGTCATACTGGCATGCCCCAGTCTTCTGGCCACACTGGCAATAGATACCCCGGCAAACAACAGTAATGAGGCATGGGTATGTCTGAGTCCATGAATCGATATTTCTGATATTCCACATTCTTTGCAATGTCTGGTCAGTGCATCATTTACTGTAGAATTATATATCTTTGTTTCACCTACAAAAATCGGTTCGTCCTGGGGGAGTCCCTTTATCAATTCCGAAAACTTAACTACGATCTGCCAGTCAATCTGGATTTTTCTTACAGATGATTTATTTTTTGTTGGCAGAAATCCGCCATCCCCTTTATAATCCCAGGTTTTACTTACAGATAAAGTCTGTCTTGCAAAATCAAAATCTGCCGGTGTGATGGCAAGTGCCTCCGAAAAACGCATGCCGGTCTTTGCAACCAGAAGGATAAAGCAATCCCAATTTACCTGCTCCCCAATGTCCAGATGTGCGATCAGGGTATGAAGTTCAAATTGATTAAGATATTTTATCTTCTTTGCACCTGGTGGTTTTCCTTTGATAATCGCCTTTCTGGTTGGATCACGTTCAATGAGACCTTCGTCTACCGCATCCAGAACCGCACCTTTCAGCTGATGATGAAAATCCAGTGTTGTTTGTCTTTCATGTTCCCTGGCATAGTCATTAAGCAGTTTCTGATACGTTGTACGGGTAAGTTCTGCCACCTGCAGGTCCGGAGCAAGTTTTTTTACCCATTTCAGCGTCATCAGATATTTTGCCATTGTCGCTTCTCTGATCGCACCTCTTTTGTATACTTCTATCCATTGATGATAATACTCGTAAAACAGCTGTTTTTTGTTTACATCATTCTGCATAGGTTATTCCTTTCCAGAAATCACTTACGCTGATATAAGCAATTACAGTATATTATGCAATATTGATCAGCGGCTTTATTTCCTCATCCAGGATCTTACCTAATTCTTCTATACAGCGCCGATTATACTTAAATTTGGGCAAAGGTTTTTCCTGTGCTGCCTTATACCCTGAATAATTAATAGTATTTTTCCCTATCTACCCATCCGCTCTTGACACTCCCCACAGCTAAAGCAGGGGGATTCTTGCTTCTCCCACTACTGCATTGGCAAACACCTTACGGTACTGCAATGTCTTACACAGTGTCCACAAGCTATATTTATACTGTTCCCGTATGCCCTACGGTACAGTTTTTATCTTTATGCAGACTGCATCTGCAGTCCTTTTTTCAGAATATTGATACTTGCATTCGTATCCCGGTCATGAACCCCATGGCATTTGGGACACTCCCAGATACGAATGCCCAGATTTTTTATCCGTGGATTTCTGTAGCCACAACAGCTGCAGGTCTGACTGCTCGGATACATCGTTGGTACTCTGTGAATTTCATTTCCATACCAGCCAGCTTTATATTCCAGCATTTCAAAAAATTTTGCCCAGGAAACACTCGCTATCGATTTTGACAGTTTATGATTCCGGATCATCCCCTTAACATTCAGATCTTCAATACAGATGGTTTGGTTTTCACGCACCAGCATCGTTGACTGTTTCTGCAGGAAATCATTCCGCTGATTGGTTACTTTCTCATACACTCCTGCCACCCTGATCCGCTGCTTCTCGCGGTTATGGGAATCTTTTTGTTTTCGGGAAAGCCTGCGCTGTTCTCTTATGAGTTTTCGCATTGAGCGTTCCAGATATCTGGGATTTGATACCGTATTTCCATTACTGTCGGAGTAGAACGCTTTGATTCCGACATCAATCCCTATCGTTCCGCCAGCATTTGAGCGTGGTTCCGGTTCAAAATCAACATTTAAAACCGCAAAATATTTTCCAGCCGGTGTGTGCTCAATGATCACGTGATTAATCTTTTCCACTTCCATCGACTGCCGTATTTTAACAAATCCAAGTTTCGGAAGTTTGATATATCTTCCCACAATACGAATATTATCTTTTTGATTTACCGTTCTGTATGACTGGAACCGGTTATGTTTACTTTTGAAGGTTGGATAGGAAGCCCGTTTCTCAAAGAAATTCACAAATCCCCGGTCGAGATCCCGCAAAGACTGCTGTAATGCAATGGAATCTGCTGCTTTCAGAAAGGCAAACTCCTCTTGCTTTTTCAGTTCAGTCAGCATGGCGGAAGTCTGGGGATAGCCGATCTTTTCCCCATTTTCATAGCCTTCCTTACGCATGGCAAGTCCCCGGTTGTAGATGAACCGGCAGCATCCCAGGGTCTGATGGATGAAGTTTTTCTGTTCTCTGTTCGGGTAGATCCTAAATTTAATTCCTTTTTGCATTATCCCATCTTATCCTTTTGTCTCTGCGATGTTTTCTGGTTTTCAATATACTGTTTTACTGTTTCCAGCAGAGCACCGCCCAACGTCGATACAAAATAGCTGTTTGTCCAGAGAGTCGGCATTTTCGTTTTAAGATAGGGAAATTCCTGTCTTAAAATTCTGGACGTATAGCCTTTAAATGACTTTACAGCTTTGTGGATGCCAAACTGAGGATCTACTTCCAAAAGCATATGAACATGGTCTGGCATGATCTCCATTTCCAGAATGTCTACAGAAAGATTTGCAGCATACTCTGTGAGCAGCTCCTTCAGCCGGACGTCCACACCGTTAATTAATACTTTTCGTCTATACTTTGGACACCATACTACATGGTATTTACAGGAATAGACGACATTGTTGTTTGATTTATATGTTGTGTTCATATTTATATTATACTATGGTTTGCCAGTTAATACAATTACTATTTTGTCCATCTTCAATTACTTGCATAAATTCGATGGACGCGTCTTATATCCCCATAGCGGAAGCAAGGGGTTTTACGACGCATTGGATAAGGAGGATAAGTACCATATTAAAATCTGTTTCTTCTCCTGTTGGCCAGTCTTCATCCAGGGTATCTCCATTGCGGAGGTTCTGATTTTCCGGTGAGATTCCATGAAGAAACATATTCATTCTGGCCAGATTATAGGTAGATGTATTCAGCTCCTGGCCGTAATATTTAATATATTCCGGTTTCTCCGCATATTTTTTTGCATTCAGTAGAAGGGAACCGGATCCCATACAGGGATCATAAACAGACAGACCTCTTTTATCCTCCTGCCCTGCAATAGCAATTTGAGTCAGTATCTTGGATACTGCCTGGGGAGTATAGAATTCTCCTGCTTTCTTTCCTGTCTCTGACGCAAACTGTCCGATCAGATATTCATAAGCATTTCCAAGAATCTCCGCATCTGTGTTCAACAAGTCTGCTTTATCGATTTCTCTGATCAGACTGGCAATCGTGTCACTCTGTTTCTGATCGCCCGCTCCCAGGCGGTTGGAATACAGATCAATATCCGCAAACAGATCCGCAAATATAGGATCACTCTGCTCAATATTGTTAAATGCCTTCTGTAACTGCTCACGGTTAAATATATTATTTCTGGCTGCATCTGCAAAGCAGGTATACGTAAGTTCCGGCTCAATGATATAATGGCATTCATCCTTCATTTCCTTTATCAGCTCATCGGCATCTTCACCCTGCAGTTCTTCCACATAAACGTCTAACGCCTCTTTTAATGATTCCGGTTTATCATCACAGATCATGTCATATACCTTGATCAAAAAAGAATCTGACAAATATTTATAAAAAACAATACCAAGCAAATAATTTTTATATTCATTGGCATCCATTTTGGATCGAAGTATATCCGCCCCACTCCACAATACACTGATCAGATCCTTACTGTTTTCCTGCTCTGCCATGTTATTTATCCTCCAGCTTTTAAAATCATATCTTATAACACAGTATACCATAGCCAAACAAACTACGTCACATATTTTTAACCAATCCAATTCCCAGGGAACAGGCCCGCAAGTGGGCCGCCTTCCCGTCCACCACCCAACAGGTCGGCACAACGCTTCACATCCAACACAGTAGAATCCATCATCCCGCCAATACAGAATCACATTCCACAACGCAGAACAGCGGCGTGGCCAGGAGGGGAAGAGTGCGAGAAGGGGAGACGGCCTTCGCTAACTCCGAGTGCTTCCCCTTCTCGCAAATTTCCGCCTTCCAAAAGGCCGAACCTTTATCCTAAAAATAAAAAAAAATAAAAACATATAAAAAAAAGACCGTCAGACCAATAAAGTCCAACAGTCTCAAAAAAAGAAAAAAACTCTTTTTATTCTTACACTTTCTTATTTATTCTTAACTTTCTCCAGCATCTCCTCAGCTCTCTCAATCTCGCTCTTCTCATCCTTCGGAAGAACAATATTAAGAATAATCGCAAATACCGCTGCCGGAACAATACCGGAACCGCCGAAGATCAGGCTGATCGCCTGTGGCAGATGCACCAGGATCGCTGTATTGGAGCCAAGTCCATAACCAAGACCAAGTGCTACGGAAACGATCGTAACATTTCTCGGTCCGATCGGCCACTTGGTAATTAACTGGATACCGCTGACAACAATGGATGAGAACATCATAACAGCAGCGCCGCCAAGAACACTCTGCGGCATGATGGAGATCAGTGCAGCAAGCTTCGGGAACAGTCCGCATGCGATCAGGAAGATTCCTCCTGTAGCGATACAGAAACGGTTTACAACCTTATTCATTGCAACCAGACCAACGTTCTGGCTGAAGGATGTGTTCGGAAGCACACCGAACAGTGCTGCAAAGGAAGATCCAAGTCCGTCACACATAACACCACCGGAAAGCTCTCTGTCTGTAGCCTCTCTTCCAAGACCACCCTCTGTGATTCCGGAAATATCACCAACTGTTTCAACTGCAGTTACAATAAACATGATCAGGATCGGCACGATCGCACGCGCGTCAAATACCCATTTTACAGGCATCAGTGCCGGTACCGCAAACCATTTTGCCTGAGCAACCTTGTCCCAGTTGAGAACCCAGGCCTTTGTAGCCTCCACAGTAGCACCTGTGTCATCTACATATGTAAATGTTGTTGGAAGTACCATAGCCATGATACTTACCAGAATGTATCCCACGATAATACCGATGAGGATTGAAGAAAAGCTTGTGAAGCCTTTTGTTCCATGCTTCAGTACAATGATCACGATCAGAACTACAAAGCCTACGAAAAGGTTTTCAAGAGAACCGTAATCCTTGGCGGAGCTTCCGCCACCGAAAGAGCTGATTCCCACACCGATCAGTGAAAGACCGATTGAAAGTACAACCGTACCTGTTACAACAGATGGGAAAAATTTTCTTAAGGGCTTCAGAAAGCTTCCCAGAACAGTCTCAAAAAGACCGCCGATAAAGCTGGCTGCCATGATCGAACCATAGGCAACGACACCATTTCCCATAACTCCGGCAACACTCTGACATACGCCGATGAAGCCTGAACTTGTTCCCATAACGATAGGAAGCTTGCCACCGACCGGTCCGATCGTAAAGACCTGTACAAGTGTAACAATTCCTGCGATCAGCATTGCATTCTGAAGTAATGCAACCTGAAGATCCCCTCCTGCTTCGATCCCGCAGGCAGCTGTGATGATCAGAAGCGGGGTAAGATTACCCACAAACATGGCAAGCACGTGCTGCAGTCCAAGGGGAATTGCCACCTTAAGAGGTGGGCGTCCGTCCAGCTCATAAGGGCTGGCTGTGTTTTTCTCCTGTTTTTCCATAATGAATCCATCCTTTCTTTCCCTATGTCCTGACGATAACATAAAAAAGAAGGCAGTTATACCCACTGCTGAATATAACCGCCCTGTTATCTGTCAGTACACGTATCGTGTCTCTTCTGTTTTGACACTCTTATCTGAACTGTTATTTCAGACTCCTGAAAAACGGGTTCATTATACAGTATCCCAACATCTATATCAAGTGTTAATTAACAAGTTGTTGATTTTTTTGCAGCTTTTTTTGCCTGGCTCTCACTCCAGAGCTCATCGGCCTGTTTCTTCCATACCTCGGCATAGTGATCACACTTTGCACAGAGATGCTCCGCTGTTTCCGGAGACTGAAGATCTGTAGATTTCGCTCCTGCACGTTCAACCATCTTGCGGAGAAGTTCAGGATTTTCAAGCATCGGACATGGACGAAGCATGTTCTTGTTAAACGGCTGACCCTTGTGATACTCCATAAAGATCGGGCTCTTCAGCGCCTCAAGGAGTGTACATTCTTTAATGTTCGCATTGGAGAAATGAATGAATACACAGGGATCAATATCCCCGTTTGCATTGATATGGAGGTAACGACGGCCACCTGCGATACATCCGCCTACATACTCTGCATCGTTCTGGAAGTCCATAGTGAAAAGAGATTTTGTGGCACGGAATCTGCGGACGCTGTCGTACATTTTGATTCTCTGCTCCGGTGTGGGAAGGAGATCTGCTGCTGCATCATTTCCAACCGGCATATAGTGGAAGAACCATGCAAAATAAGCTCCGCACTCGATCAGATGGTCAAAATACTCCTCACTGCTTACTGCGTCTACGTTTGCGGATGTGTAGCATGTGGAAACACCGAACGGAAGGCCGTGGCTCTTCAGAAGCTCCATGGCGTGCATAACCTTCTGATATACACCATCACCACGACGTCCGTCTGTAGTTGCCTCTGTTCCCTCAAGGCTGATAGCCGGAACGAAGTTTTTCACACGGAGCATTTCCTGACAGAATTCTTCGTCAATAAGAGTTCCGTTTGTGAAGGAAAGGAACTCGCAGTCCGGATTCATCTCACAGATCTTAATGAGTTCCTTTTTGCGAACCAGTGGCTCACCGCCTGTGTAGATGTACATATAGGTTCCCAGTTCTTTACCCTGTTTTACGATAGAATCGATGGTCTCAAGATCCAGGTTCAGCTTGTGGCCATACTCTGCTGCCCAGCATCCTGTGCAATGAAGGTTACATGCGCTGGTAGGATCAAGAAGAATTGCCCACGGTACATTGCAGTCATTCTCTTCTGATACCTTTTCCTGCGTTGCGCTTCCCTTAAGACTGGCATTTACAATAAAGTTACGGAAAAATGTCTGGCGTACGCCTGCATCCAGCTGATACATACGAAGGATCAGCTGATACCAGTTGTCCTTTGCCTCGATGGAGTGACGGATCGCATTTCTCTGTCCTGCATACCAGCCATCCGGTGTTACTTTATCAACCATTTCCATGATCTTCGGTATGTTTGTCTCCGGATCCTTCTCAAGATAATCCAGTGCTTTTGTTACGGTAGCTGCGATCGCTGCCTGTTTTGCTTTGTCTACGATTCCCATACTCTATTTCCTCCTGTGTTATTATCTAAAGTGATTGGTTATTTTTATGTTTATGTTTAAAGCCGACTCTTGATGATCTTGATCGTCAGGATCCCGACCCATAGATTGAGGATCCCTTCCAGTAAAATGGAAAATCCTACCAACACCATCATCATAGCTGCTGCTTCAAATGGTCTGATAAAAACCAGAACTCCGATCACTCCGGTGACCAGTGCGATCAGCAGGATCTGCCACCACAACGCCAGACCGAATCTCTTCGCATCTACAGACATCTGGATCTTAAACAGGGCATCTGCCAGGATCAGGATTCCAAACACGGAAAAAATAAGATACACTGCGAAATTTTTTCTGGCTATCAGGATCACTCCCACTGCCATCAGCAGGATTCCGAAAGCCAGATCAAACTGAAATGCCAGACAGAAAGCATCTCTCGTGAAATATCCGCTGATCTTAATAGCTCCGTACAGGATCAGCATGATTCCCATGAGCACGCACAGCATTTTTACAGAGCTTTTGGGCCTTGCCATCAGAAAAATACCCAGCACGCAGAACAGTAATGACATGACGATGTAGATGTTTTTTACAAGCTTCAGCTTTTTCAGGTCATCCATACGTTCCCTCCTTGACAATTTTTTCTCATTTATTGTACTGAATTATACATCGCTGTGTCGTTTAAAAAAACAGACAAAAAAGAGCCAGTGCCTAAATTTCAGACACCGGCTCAGAATTAACCGTTTCTATACCTTAATAATATTCGAGGACATTCCTGTTCTACAGTAAATGGATATTTTTAATCTTCATTTAGTTGAAATCATAGCTTTTCTTTCAGATTTTTGTACTGACTCTCAAGGCTCTTCTCATAAATATACTCCAGCTTATGCATATCTGACAGGATATCATAATCCATATCATGCCGCAGCCAGTCCAGGATCACTCCCACAAATACGCATTTATAATACCGGCTTATAAGATGCCTATCTTCCTGATCCATTTCAAAGTCTCCAACTGCTCTGCTGATCAATTCCTCCACCACACGCTCTGCGGCATGGTCCAGATAATCGGCGAATACATCTCTCTGAATCGAACGGTACAGATGTATCATGGCTTTTTTGTTCTTCTGAACTGCATTGACAAGAATTTCCATACAGTCGCTGACTGATTCCGGCACTTTCTGATTCTTCAGGATATCCACCAGTTCTTCCCCTACCATTGCCTCCACCGCATCCGGAATATCCCTGAAATGGTAGTAAAATGTATTCCGGTTTACTCCACAGCGTTCCACGATGTCCTTTACCGTGATCTTGGACAGTGGTTTTTCGTTCATAAGTTCCGTCAGCGTATGCAGTATGATCCGTCTTGTAAAACTTGGCATTTTCTCTCCCTCATCACAAGCTTTCCTCGGGTTATCTCCTTATTATGTCACAAAATTAACACTCTTTCAAGCGACAACATGTTAGAAAATGTCCATAAATCCCCAAAAATCTTCCTCTCAATAACTGTCCCATAACCTGGCTGAACAAGGTTTTGTCAGATCTCTTCTTTCTGTTCCTGCACTTTTTTCTCTGGCTGAACATGAACGATCCCCTCCACAACGGTATGGTTTCTGACCTGATTTACCACAATATCCAGGTTTTTCCAGCTGCATCGGAACTGTTCTCCGTCCTCCGGTACACGTTCCAGAACTCCGCAGACAAAGCCGCTGAAGGTATCATATTTTTCTACAGGAAGCTCCACATTTATGACCTCTGCCACATCATCCAGGATCGCTCCTCCCTGTATTTTCCAGATATGTTCTCCTGTCTTCTCAATATCATCCGGCTTCGGCAGATCTGTCCTGTCGTCAATATCTCCCACCAGCGTCTCCACAAGATCATGCAGAGTGACAATTCCCACAAAGCAGCCGTATTCATCCAGCACTACTGCAAAATAATCCCGTTTCTCCCTCATTTCCCGGAAGATCAGGTTGGCACGCATGGATTCCGGTACAAAAAACGGTGAATAACAGGCATGCTGCAGAACAGCTTCTCTGGATCTGTCATCCAGACGGAAATAATCTCTGGTGTCCAGAATATGGATAATATCATCCTGGTCTTCCCCGCATACCGGATAAAAGGTGTGACGGTTCTCTCTGATGATCCGTTCCCATTCCTCATCTGAATCCCCCATATAGAGGACAACCACATCTCTTCTGTGTGTACAGATCTCATCTGCCGCAGTATCATCCAGGTCAAAAACATTCTGGATCATCTCGCTTTCTTCCTGCTGGATGCTGCCCTGTTCATTTCCCTCTGTAAGCAGCATACGGATCTCTTCCTCTGTGGCCTGCTCCTCTTTTTCTTCCGGTTTGATCCCCATCAGATACAGCACACCATTGGCAGTTACTGTCAGAAGTGCAGTAGCCGGCCAGACTGCAATCATCGCGATCTTAAGAAGTCCTGCCAGACGCAGAGACAGCTCATCCGGATTTTTCATTCCCAGACGTCTTGGCACCAGTTCTCCGAACAGAAGACTTACATAGGAAAGCAGTATGGTCACAATGATCATGCATACGATCTTCAGAACATTCTGTGGTACATCTATCCCTGTCTTTATCAGTGCCTCTGTCATCGGCTGTGCAAAATATTCTGCCGCAAAAGCGCTTTGCAGAAATCCTGCCGTAGTTACCGTTACACGGATCGCTGTCATAAAATGTGCCGGCTGTTCTGTAAGCTTTATCAAAATCTGCACCCGGTGATCTCCCTCTTCTGCCAGCTCCTTCATCTTCGCTTCATTCATGGACAGAACTGCCATTTCCGCACCTGCGAAAACAGAATTCAGAAAGATCAGGAACACCAGTAAAACAATTGCCTGTATCATATTTTTATTCCCCTCAGTATAGTCGTCCGGAATTATTCCGAACCAATTATAATACAGAAAGCGGACCGTTATCATCCGCTTTCCTGTTGCTTATTCTGATTATTATTACATAAGATAGCATAACCCTTCCGGTCTGTCAAACCATCAACCTCCAACCAGCAATATACTATGATATAAAAAACAGCAGATACATACAACAGAACGGCCTTTTATCTTCCACTCTGCTGCATGCCTGTGAACATCATCGCTGCACGACCTATGTTCACTCTGCTGCTTCCTTTTCCATATGATGTTTCGGAAATTCCATAATGACCTCGGTTCCCTGTCCCGGTTCACTGTTAAGCCACAGCCTGCCGTTCAGAGTTTTTACCCCGTGCTTCACAATGGAAAGGCCAAGGCCGGTTCCGCCGATTTCCCTGGAATGGCTTTTGTCCACCCGATAAAAGCGTTCAAAAATGCGTTCCTGATCTTCCTTCGGAATACCGATTCCTGTATCCCGCACATTCACGCGAACTGCATCCTCGCCATCCTTCAGTCTCACAAAGACCTCTCCACCCCGGCGGTTATATTTGACAGCATTATCGCAGACATTATAGAGAACCTCTTCCATGATCGTCGGCACTGTATCCAGCACTGTACTTCCGCCTTCCATATACATATGCACTTCCTGCTTTTCGGCAGCTTCATGTAAGGTAGAAAAAATATCATGAGTCAGACTGTAAAGATCCAGTTTTTCCCACTGATACGGCAATCCGCCCTCATCCAGACAGGAGATCCGGATCACATCCCCAACCAGACGGATCAGTCTCTGCGCTTCCTTATAGATGCGTCCTGCAAAAACCTTCACATCCTCATCCTTCACAAATCCGTCCTGCATGATCTCAGCAAATCCGGAAATGGAAGTCAGCGGCGTCTTCAGTTCATGGGAAACATTGGCGGAAAATTCTCTTCGCAGCTGTTCCCTTTCTACTTTTTCGGTCACATCCACCAGAAGGATCACCGCACCCTCTGTCTTATTTTCTCTTGTGACAGGATTGGCGATCACCTGAATCTCACTGCCATCCAGACGAAGGATCTTGTTCTCATGCTTTCCTTCAAGGACTTGCCCAACGACACCTCGAAACTCCTCCGAGCGGTTCAGAAGATATACACTTTCTCCTGTTTTGATCTCCTTTACCTTAAGAAGCTTTCCCACACTGGAGTTGACAGAAAGTACCATGGTATAACGGTCGATCACAAGAAGTCCCTCCTGCATGTTCTCCGTGATAATAGAAAATTCTTTCTGCTGTCTTCTGGCTGCCTCAAGCTGCAGACGGATCTGCCGGCTCTGTCTGCCGATCTTGCTGAGAAGCGGCTGTACCTCATCATAGGCATCATTCTCCTCCGGATGCTCCAGATCAAGTTCATTAAGAGGTTCCACAACCTTCCCGGAAAGCCTGGATGCAAATATACCGGACAGGATCAACATAAGGATCAGTACCGTGATCAAAGGGGGAAGAAGCTGCAGGAGCAGCATCCATACAGAAGCCTGGTTACTGGAAACTCTCAGCACATTGCCATTTTCAAGGCGTACTGCATAATACATGGTTTTTTCGGAAAGCGTGGATGACATTCTTTCATCTTTACCTTCTCCGTTGATCTCTGCTTCACGGATCTCCTTGCGATGTCCGTGATTATCCATGCTTTCCACATTTGCCTCATTGTCGTAGATAACTTTTCCACTTTCATCCACATAGGTGATCCTGGAGTCCTCATCATTCAGCTGCTGCAGATAATCCGTCCCGGCACTTTCCACACCTCCGGAAATATACACGGCTTCTTTTTTCAGCTCATCCATCAGCTGTCCCTGAAAATAGTGATACAGGATCCCAACGATAAATGCCAGTCCCAGTACTGTGATCAGGGATGAAACCAGCATGATATACTTGAATATTTTTTTACTCAAAATTCAGCCCTTTCCTTTCTCCGAAATCTGTACAGTATTTTACAAAACCAATGTAAAAATAATTATCTGAAAAAAGTTAAATCCTTGTAAATTTCCTCACATTATAAAAAATGCCGTGATATCCTTTCAATACCACAGCACTTTTTTTGCAATAATGCAACTCTTTGCAATCTGCTCTTACTTATTTCTATTCCTCAACAAACTAGTTATCTGTATGGCTGGAACCACTTCTGTGGTTTCCTGTGATGGAATATTCCACCCACTCTGCGATGTTTACAGCGTGATCACCGATACGCTCAAAATATTTTGCAGCCATAAGGATATCCAGACCGATGCTTGCATCCGGCTTTCCGTTATTCAGAACCTCGGCCAGCTTTTCCTTAATATCATTGAAAGCATCGTCCACCTTATCATCATCGTCAATAACCTTTCTGCAAAGCTCAAGATCACCCTTTACAAAGGCATCGATGCTTTCTGTAACCATCCGGACAGTATCCTCTGCCATCTTCCGGATATTAATGATATCTCCGGTAACTGCTTTGTCCTCGATATGCTTGGACAGATCCGCAATATCTGCTGCCTGGTCACCGATGCGTTCCATATCGGAGATCATCTTCAGCGCTGCGGAAATGGACCGCAGATCTCCAGCTACCGGATGCTCATGAAGAAGAAGCTTCATGCAGAGATTTTCGATCTCTCTTTCCTGTGCGTCGATCTCTTTTTCCGTCTCAAAGATCTTGCCAATGAGAGTCATCCCGCCTTCACCCTGAATAGTTTTGGCAGAAAGTGAAATTGCTTTTTCGCAGAGACTTCCCATGGTGATCAGTTCCACGTGAAGCTCTTCCAGCTGTCTTACAAAACGTTCTGACATAATATCAACCAAACCTTCCTGTAATATAATCCTCTGTACGCTTATCTGCCGGCATGGAGAACAGCTTGTCTGTATCCGCAAATTCCACAACCTCACCAAGAAGGAAAAATGCTGTCTTGTCGGAGATACGGGTTGCCTGCTGCATGTTATGTGTGACCATAACAATGGTGTAATCCTTTTTAAGCTCTACTGCCAGATCCTCGATCTTGGAAGTGGAGATCGGGTCCAGGGCAGATGTGGGCTCATCCATAAGAAGCACCTCCGGCTGTACTGCCAGGGCACGGGCAATGCAGAGACGCTGCTGCTGTCCGCCTGACATTCCAAGAGCACTTTTTTTCAGGCGGTCCTTGACCTCATCCCAGATTGCCGCATCACGGAGAGATTTTTCCACGATCTCATCCAGCTTCGCCTTGGAACGGATGCCGTGTGTTCTCGGACCGTATGCAATATTATCATAAATGCTCATCGGGAACGGATTGGGCTTCTGGAATACCATTCCCACACGTTTACGCAGAAGATTCACGTCCATATCTCCGTAAATATCTTCCCCGTCAAGCTCTACCTTTCCTGTAATGGAACAGCCTTCCACAAGGTCGTTCATACGGTTTAAGGATTTCAGAAGTGTGGATTTACCACAGCCGCTTGGTCCGATAAATGCTGTGATCTCTTTTTCCGGGATTTCCATATTGATTCCCTTCAGGGCATGAAAGTTTCCGTAATGGAGATTCATATTGTCAATTGAAATTTTTGTATTTTCACTCATGATCGATCATTATCCTTTCGCAATTTTTCTGGCTACCAGACCGGACAGTCCGTTGATAACAAGTACAAATGCCAGAATGACTACTGCTGTTGCAGATGCCTGGTTTACATGAAGTCCCTCACTGGAAAGCACATACATGTGAAGTGCCAGGGTACGTCCGGAACCCATCAGGCTGTTTGGAACTGCCGCAACAGTACCGGAGGTATAAAGAAGTGCTGCAGTCTCACCTACCACACGTCCGATGGCCAGGATCACACCTGCCAGGATTCCAGGAACTGCGGAGGGAAGTACAATCGTAAAAATAGTACGGAGCTTGCCTGCTCCAAGTCCGAAGCTTGCCTCACGGTAAGAATCCGGAACAGATTTCAGTGCTTCCTCAGCAGTACGCATGATCAGGGGAAGTACCATGATCACCATAGTCAACGCACCGGAAAGAAGAGACATGCCCCAGTGCAGTGCAGTTACAAAGAACAGCATACCGAACAGACCATATACGATAGATGGAATACCGGAAAGTGTCTCTGCGGTAATACGGATCAGCTTTACAAAACGGCTGCCTTTTTTTGCATATTCCACAAGGAAGATCGCTGCAGAGATTCCTACCGGAGCGGCAATCGCCAGAGATACCAGTGTCATGATCAGGGTATTGATCAGTGACGGGAGAAGGGAAACATTCTCTGAGGTATAGGTAAGGCTGAACAGACTTGCGTTCAGATAGGGGATACCTTTTACAAGCACATAGCCGATGAGGAAGAACAGCAGTGCAAAAGTGATCACTGCTCCAAGCAGTGTGAGAAATGCCAGGACTCCTGCGCCAGGATGTCTTGCATAAGACTTCAGCTGGTCTCCTATGGTAAGTGTATTTCTTTTTTTCATGGTTGTTTCTGCCGCAGGATCTGCGGTTACTGATACGTTAGTTTGCATGCTCCGCCCTCCTGTTCAGCAGTGAAAGACTTAAGTTGATGATCAGGATAAATACAAAGAGTACAACTCCTGTTGCGATCAGTGCTTCTCTGTGAAGTCCTGATGCATATCCCATCTCTGTTACGATGTTTGCAGTCATGGTACGTACACCCTGAAGAAGTCCCTTCGGCATACGTGGCTGGTTTCCGGCTACCATGATCACGGCCATGGTCTCACCGATGGCACGTCCGATCCCAAGGACAACGCCTGCCAGGATTCCGGACTTTGCTGCCGGAAGCATAACAAAGAAAATGCTTCTTTCCTTTGTTGCGCCAAGTGCAAGTGAACCTTCATAGTAGCTTTCCGGAACGCTTCGTACTGCCGATTCCGTAACTCCGATGATCGTCGGAAGGATCATGATTCCCAGAAGGATACATGCTGCCAGCATACTGCTTCCGGTTCCTCCGAACAGCTGACGGATCAGCGGTACCAGGAGAACCAGACCAAAATAGCCATATACGATGGATGGAACGCCTGCCATAAGCTCAATACCGGATTTCAGTGGTTTATAGATTTTTTTCGGGCAATATCTTGCCATAAATACGGATGTAAAAAGTGCGATCGGAACTCCGATAAGGATTGCTCCTGCAGTTACATAAATACTTGCCACGATCATTGGCAGGATTCCGAATTTATCGTTTGTTGGTCTCCATTCTGTTCCGAAGAGGAATTTTAAGGGACCGATCTTTCCCATTGCAGGAATGCCGTTTGCAAAAAGGAACACACAGATAAGAAATACTGCGAGAACCGATGCACAGGCCGCAATGAGAAAAACGACCTTCATGGCCTTTTCTCCTAAATGATTCATAAGACACCTTTCTCTCTGTTCCAGTGGATATCCACTGTGCTGATATATAACGGAGCGGCTTTCCTGACCTTGTCATGATCGCCGCTCTCTGTAAAATACTTCAATCGTTTTTTACCTGGGAATTTATTTGGTCACGTCTTCCCAGTCTGTGATATCACCTGTGAAGATGGATTTTACCTGGTCACTTGAAAGTTCCTCAAGATCATTGTCGTTATTTACGATGACTGCGATACCATCTTTTGCGATCTCTGTAGCTTTAACACCTTTCTTGGTTTCCTCATCCTTCAGCTCACGGGATGCCATTCCGATATCACATACACCCTCTGTTGCGCTGTTGATTCCTGTTGTGGAGTCGCTGACCTGAACCTCTACTGTGATGTTTTTGTTTGTTTTCTGATATGCCTCTGCAAGCTTCTCCATTACAGGTCCTACGGAAGAAGATCCCATAACTACGACTTTGCCTTTTGCATCTCCGGCTTTGTATGCCTCTGCTTTTTCATCTACTTTGATGTAGCCTTCTTTTTCGATGATGTCCTGTCCGTCAGAGCTCATGATGTAGTTGATGAAATCCTGTGCTGCATCGCTGAGCTTGTCGCCTGTTACGATGTTGAACGGACGTGCTACCTTGTATGTATCATCTGCAACGTTCGCTGCTGTTGCCTCTGCTCCGTCGATCTTTACTGCTTTTACTGTATCGTTGAGGGAACCCAGAGATACGTATCCGATAGAGTTCTCATCGCCTGCTACTGTGGTAAGCATTACATCTGTGTTGTTTGTGATGCTTGCTTCCTGTGTTGTCATATCTACTTTCTCGCCGTCTTTTTCTTCTTCGATCCCAAACAGCTCTACGAATGCTCCACGTGTTCCGGATCCGTCCTCACGGGAAATTACGTCGATCGCTCCGGATGGTGCTGCCATTACAACGGTTCCCATTACTGTAGTTCCGATAAGTGCTGCTGTTAAGATACCTGCGATTCTTTTTTTCATAATCTTTTTCTCCTCATTTCTATGATCATTTTTACTTGCTTACTGCTTAAGTACAGGTGTTATTATAGGAATGGAAGGTAAAATATAAAATCGCGGTTTTGTAAAATGTTAGTAAAAAAATGTGATATAAAAAAAAGCTGCTTGCGCAGCTTTTTTTATATGATGTACTCGTCCGCCTTCACGGATTGCCAGTTCATCAGGTCTTCCAGTGTTATATGATCTACCACACCTTTGATGGCGTCGTCCAGCTTTTTCCAGAGGATCTGGGTGACGCAGTTCTCCTCACGGTCACAGATGGCGCCGTTGTCGTCCAGACATTCCACAGGGGAAAGGCTTCCTTCTGTGAGGCGGAGGATCATTCCGATGGTATATTTATCCGGAGTCTGCTGCAGTGCATAGCCACCCTGAGGGCCACGGACACTGCGGACAAAGCCTGCTTTGTTCAGAATGGAGATGATCTGCTCCAGATATTTATCGGAGATCCCCTGGCGCTTCGCCACATCCTTCAGGCGGATCGGTTTTCCTGTATAATTTGTAGCAAGATCCAACATCAGTCTCAGCGCATATCTTCCTCTTGTAGAAATCCTCATGTAATATTTACCTCCAATATTTCAGTATTCTTCTGATTTGTAGCCTTTTGCTCTTTCTGTTATTGTGCAGCTGTTCAGCCAGAAATATTCCTCTGTATTCCATGACCGGCACCCTTCTCTGTGATGCACAGGCAGCTTCCTGTATCTTCTTTCATAAGAAGCAGAATCTGCTTTGCAGACTTTATTCTTTATATTGTTAATAGGTTTTATTCGTTTTCTCTATTATACCCGAAAAAGCTACAGGATACAAGCAAGTCCCTACCCACTGCTTATTACTTTTCGCAACTCCACAGGGGACTTACTTGATCTAATGAAATCAAGAATAAAACCGGCGCTCCGGCAGCCTGCTTGGACAGGCATTCAGGAGCGCCGTAAATAATCCCGCAGGATCACGCTTCGGGGCAAAAGAAGCGGTCTTCGGATCGATTATTTTGTAAACAGTGGTGTGGAGTAGTAACGGTCTCCACTGTCCGGAAGAAGTGCTACGATCACTTTCCCTTTGTTCTCCGGACGTTTTGCAAGCTGGATCGCAGCATAGAGAGCTGCACCGGAGGAAATTCCTGTAAGGATTCCTTCTTTCTTGGTAAGGAGTTTGGATGTTTCAAATGCATCCTCGTTCTCTACCGGGATGATCTCGTCATAAACCTTGGTGTCAAGTGTGTCCGGAACAAAACCTGCGCCGATACCCTGGATCTTATGCGGACCTGCTTTTCCCTCGGAAAGTACAGGAGAAGTTGCAGGCTCAACAGCAACTACCTTCACATTCGGGTTCTGGCTCTTCAGATATTCACCTGTACCTGTGATCGTTCCGCCTGTGCCGACACCTGCTACGAAGATATCTACCTTTCCGTCTGTGTCCTTCCAGATCTCAGGACCTGTTGTTGCTGCATGTGCTTTCGGGTTAGCCGGGTTCTCAAACTGTCCGGGGATGAAGCTTCCCGGAATCTCCTTGGCGAGCTCTTCTGCCTTGGCAATGGCACCCTTCATTCCCTTGGCTCCGTCTGTGAGAACTACCTCTGCACCATATGCCTTCAGGATGTTTCTTCTCTCAACACTCATGGTCTCCGGCATGGTGAGGATCGTCTTATAGCCCTTGGCAGCTGCGATGGCTGCAAGTCCGATTCCTGTGTTACCGGATGTTGGCTCAATAATGGTTGCGCCTGGTTTCAGGACACCTTTCTGCTCTGCATCCTCGATCATTGCCTTACCGATTCTGTCCTTAACGCTTCCTGCCGGGTTAAAATACTCAAGTTTGGCAAGTACTGTAGCCTCAAGTCCCTCAGACTTCTCTACGTTCTTAACCTCTACAAGCGGTGTGTTTCCGATCAGTTCCAGTGCGCTTCCGTAAATTTTACCCATGATGATATCCTCCTTATTTCCTTTATGTCCATTTCCCTATTTCCTAGTAACTATATATGTTTTCTGTGATTTGATTGAATTATATCATAGTACAGGGATTTGTCAATACATTTCAGCCAAAAAAGCGCAGGAATTTTTCTCCGGAAAAACCCCTGCGCTTCATATAATTTCATTTATTCTTTTTTAGGATTTTTACAAGCAGATGCATAGTCAGGCGGATATTCATATTCTTTATTTTTCAGATTCTGTTAATGTAATATCCCCATCGCTGCATTCCACATTTAAAGTCGGTGCTGAAGCACCGGCCTTGTTCTCATAAACAGAGGTGTCTTCCTCATTGTCGGTTTTTCCCCTGGAAAGCCCCTCCGTATCCACATCGCCGTCTGCAGCTTTCAGATAAATATTGGTTTTCTCCGCACTGCCGTTCTTCATTTCTACAGAAATATCACCACAGGAGCTATTGATCTTCATATCTCCGTTAAAGCTGCTGTTGTCTATCTGAATATCTCCGTCGCTGAGAGCTATCTGCCCATCTGCAAGCTCTGCCTTTTTTATGGTCACATCTCCGTTTCCGGATTTCAGCTGCATGTTATCTGTACACTGAAGTTCTTTTACATTCAGATCCCCGTCGGAAAGCTTTGCATCAAACTTTTCGAACTCGCCCTTATCCAGCATCAGATCTCCATTGAGAAGTTCCAGGGTCATTTCTTTACACAAAAGCTGATCGGCAGCAAGATCCCCGTCGGAAAGCTGAAGCTCCGCTTCGGAAAGCTGTGCCTTCTCCGGAATATAAAGAACCACCGTATTCAATGCATCTTTCTTTTCTGTCAGATCCGCATGTGTAGAGAATATCCCCAGATCATAGGTTATATAATAACTTCCTCTGCCGCCTGCAGACTCCTCAAGCGTGAGCTCTCCATCCTTATCCTTCCAGGTCAGAGGATTTTTCCTCCCGTTTTTCTCAAGCTTATATTCCATATAATAATGGTCATCATCTGAGGTACGGATATCCAGATCAAAATCCTCAAAGTCCACATTCAGCTTCGTAAAATCATCAATCTGTTCTTTTTTCATTACTGTAAGATTTTTACGACTGGAAGAATTTCCTCCGGATACATACATATGATCTGAAGTATATGTGAAATCTTTTCCCCCTGCAAAATATCCTGCTGTGGAAAGAACAACTCCCGCTGCACAGAGTGCTGTACCTGTCATCAGCACTGTTTTTGCAATCTTATTCATTCTTATGCACCTTCTTTCTTGCAAGTCTGTTAACCAGACGGCCGATTCCCATTGCACACCATTTACATATATATATGGTAAGTACTCCAACGAGGATTCCCGCACCTGCCATCAGAAATCCACTGCCGACCATCATGCAGGATGCTGCCAGAGATCTTGCGATCAATGTCATGCCGCAACCTGTGAGCACGATGCCTCCGGCAATTGCTGATACCCCGGTAACTGCCATGGAAAAAATCACTGCTGCGATGACAATCACCACTGCTGCCAGTATTGCAAGGCCTGAAAACAGCAGCGCAATGCTCACCGGCGATGCACAGATCACCAGAAATGCGAGAAGAATGATCTTTCCGGGGGAACGCTTCTTTCCTGCGGATGTACTGTACCCTGTTGTACTCAGGTTTCCTGAATCTGTCCGGCTATGTGCATGGGAGCTCTCTCCGTAATATGAACCTGCTGCCGGCAAAGCTGCTGTTTTTTCCCCGGTGATGTCTTTACTGTCACCAACACTCTCCTGTAAAAGGTTCAGAAGCAGTTCCCTTGCCGCCTCTTTAGGTTGCCCCAGTTCTTCCATAACCTGCTGTTCATTCTCAGGTCCAGCCTCATCGAAGTATTCCGAAAAATACTCAATGGCATTGTCATAATCTTCTTTTGGAAGCCGCTTCAGATATTTCTTCAGCTGCTCCATATACTCTTTTCTTGTCATTTTCGAAGTCTCCCTTCCACAATATCGTCTATAGTATCGCGGTATTCTCTCCACTCTTTCCTCAAATATTCCAGCTGCTTCCGTCCGTCTTCTGTGATGGAATAATATTTACGTTTCCGTCCCTGAAATTCCTCTGAATAAGTTGTCAGATAACCATCCGTCTCCAGTCTGCGAAGGATCGGATACAATGTGGATTCCTTGATAGAAGCTACCATCTTCACTGTCTGGCTGATCTCATATCCGTAAGAATCCTGCTGCTCTACAACAGAAAGGATCAGGCATTCCGTCAGCACTGCAGACACCGGATAATAATACATAGGCACACCTCTTTATGTAATTATTTTATATATAAAATTTTTATATATAATTATTTTACATATATAGTACCACACTTTTTCCTGTTGTCAAGCACAATTTCACAATTGCTTTTTCCAGACTCCTTCTTTATAATATTTACAAATACAAAATACTCACCCAGAAAGGACTTGAGCTTATGGAAAAAAAGCCCCATCTGATGGCGATCGTCCTGTTTTTAACGGGTCTTATCTGTATTGGATTACTTTTTGGACTCAGCTATAAAACCTACCGGAAGATCGATGCCGTTGACCAGAAAATGGCCTCCGTGATCAAACCGGTCCAGAAAAAGCAGAAATCCATGAAAGAAGATATCGAACTTTATACAGCCAAGATCGAAAAGAAACAGGCAGCCGACAAATACCTGCAGCAGCGGGCACAGACAGAAAAAGCTGTCAAAAACAACACCGGTGAACATGAACGGGCACCGGAAGCCGAAAACAGTCAGAAAACGACCAAACCCTCTGTTTTCAGTGAAGCCGGTGGTGAAGGATTCACCGATGGCGGTAATGATACCTCTTCTGCTTCCAACAACGGCCATATCGTCGGGATCGATCCCGGACATCAGAGTGAAAATGTTGATATGAGCGCCACAGAGCCGAACGGCCCCGGTTCCTCCACCATGAAGGCCAAGTCTTCCACCGGAACCAGAGGTTCCTTCAGCGGTCTCCCGGAGTATCAGCTGAACCTGGATGTTTCTCTTCTGCTTAAGGATATCCTGGAACAGCGTGGATACCAGGTAGTAATGACAAGGACAGACAATGATACCGCTATCAGCAACAAGGAGCGTGCAGAGCTGGTCGCTTCCCAGGGTGCGGAGATCTGTGTCCGTATCCATGCAAACGGGGATGATTCTGCAGATGTCTCCGGTGCTCTGACCATGTGTCCGTCCCAGCAGAATCCTTATGTTTCCAGTCTCTATGACAGTTCCAACAAACTATCCAAATGCATTGTGGATTCCTACTGCGCAGCTACCGGCTTCCAGAACCGCGGGATCATCTACACGGATTCCATGACAGGTATTAACTGGAGCACGATCCCGGTGACGATTGTGGAAATGGGATTTATGACCAACCAGAGCGATGATCTGAAAATGGCAGATTCCTCCTTCCAGCAGACTATGGCAGAAGGGATCGCCAATGGAATCGATGCTTATTTCCAATAATAAAAAGGAGTTTGTTTATATATGAAAAAAAATACATTTCTATATATTGTGATTGCAGTGCTTGTCATCGCACTGGCAGGACTTGGGGCACTGAATGTCCGCTCCCTGGACAAGCTTGCATCTCTCCAGACAAAAGTTAACAAGCTGCAGAAAAGTGTGCAGGAGGTTTCTGATTCTGCCGCTGAGCTCAGCAGCAAAGCCAATCAGCTGGATGCTCTTTATCCTGATGATCCTACCGTTTCCAGCGCTGCTGCCGCAGCATCTTCAGCTGAGGTCCAGGGTCCTTCCGCACAGGAAGAATCCACAGATACATCGGCAGCCTCCGATTCTTCCGAAGCTTCTGGCAGCAAGGACAGTTCTTCTTCCACTCAGGAAGAAGGAACACTTTCCCCATCCAGCGGAAGCACTTTCACAGACAATTCGGATTCCAGCATGGACAACCTTCTGAATCAGGTACAGTCTCTTCTTCCCACCGATAACGGAACCTGGTCCGTATATGTATGCAATCTTGCAAAAAATACCGAAGGTACCATCAACGATCAGCAGATGCAGGCTGCCAGCCTGATCAAGCTCTATATCATGGGTGCTGTATATGAGGATTATGACAGTCTTTCCTCCAAATACAGCAAGGAGCAGCTGGACAATGCACTGAACTCCATGATCACAGTCAGCGACAATGATGCTGCCAATACACTTGTCAGTTATCTTGGCGGCGGGGATGACGCAGCCGGAATGGCCCGTGTGAATAAATTCTGTAAGGATCACGGATACACCAGCACTTCCATGGGACGTCTTCTTCTTGCAGATAATTCCAATGGGGATAACTACACTTCCGCAAAGGATTGCGGGAAATTTCTGAAGACCATCTATCAGATCGACAAGGGTACTGCTACCGATAACAACGATACTCTGGCAGGAGCCGAATATATGTATCGTCTTCTGAAAATGCAGACCAGGAAAAACAAGATCCCGGCTCAGATGCCTTCCGAGGTAAAGGTTGCCAACAAAACCGGGGAACTGGATCACGTAGAAAACGATGCCGGCATCATCTATGACACAGCAAAGGGGATCGACCTGGTAGTCTGTTTTATGTCACAGGATCTTAACGATACCTCTGCTGCACAGAACACCATCGCACAGGACAGCCGTGCGATCTATGGATACTACAACGAATAACAAAATAACAGACTTACCGGATCGGACAAAAAAAGGATGATGCGTCACCGAAACGCATCATCCTTTTTTCAGTTCTTTTCTTCTCCCTCTTCATAGGATTTTTCCCAGATCTCGGAAAATACTGCCAGCGGACAGTCTGTCAGCAGGCACATCAGAAGAAAGCACTCATATGGATTCACTATGTAGATCTCACTCATTTCGCAGCGGGCCAGGATCTCCTGGATCTCCTCCAGGAAATGGCGGTATCTCGTATACGGATCATCCTCTGCCATCTCCTGAGAGATCACAAAAAACTCCAGCGTGATCAGATCAAACCGCTCCACCGGAAATTTATGGTTCAGGATATTGTTGATTCTCTGGCGGCTGAAGCGCTTCTGGCTGAAATGCTTTGCCAGAATGGATGCGGACATCTTTTTGAGATTTCCCATTTTATTAATGGGGATCCCGCTGCAGATAACCTTTTCCAGATCCGAAGCACTGATATTCTCAGGCTTCCAGATCTTTTTGCCACCGTTTTCTTCCTCATCTTCCTGATACATGGCTGCAATGATCTTCTTTGCCCGCTCCAGAAGGATCATAAATTCCTGAAAAGCCTGGCTCTTCTCTGATTTCGGATCATCATGTCTTCCTTTCAGAAAAGCCAGATATTCCAGAAGCTTTTCTTCACTGTCCAGACAAAGCCCTGTGCCATATACGATCTCTCCGGTCTTTTTTTCCACCGGAGTCATCTGTTTGTAGGTTTCTTTATATTCCTCCGCTTTATAATAGCCAAGATGATTCCGGTAACAATACCAGTAGATCACTTCTTCCGGATTATGGAAATCAAAATCCTGCTCACGAAGCACCCGGGTCAGAAAATCTGAAACATCCTCTGTACTCATCCGAAGTCCGAACCCCAGCAGAAAAACTGTTTCACGCTTCACAGATGCCTGAGTCAGCCAGTTATTCACCAGAGAACTCAGCTTGGCTGATGTAGGTGACATGGATTTCGGTGTGTAGGTTTCCTTGAAGGATTCCACAACGATCTCTCTGTAGACTTCCTGAGGTACCTGGGAAAAAGGCTCCTCAAGCTCTGCACGCTCATACACATATCGTTTCAGATAGTCACCAAAGGAAACCAGTTCCATCTCCTTGTAAAGATAATGAAAAATAACATCTGCATCCTCATCCTCAAAGGAATCCAGACTGACAACCTGGCGGAACTTCTGTGCCGCCTTTCTTGTAAATTCAAAGTCCTTCACTGAATCGAAGGCAACTGTCTGTTCAAAATCAAGATCCTGCATTCGATTTCTCATCGCAAATTTTCTCCTTATCCCTTTTCTTACTCCCCGGGTTTATTACCGTCCGGTACTGTGGCGCTCTGCCCAGCGTTTGAGAATATTTTTTTCTTCATAGCCGCTGATCTGTGCAAGGACCAGTGTCACATTATCTCTGCCGCCTCTTTCCAATGCCTGTTCCAGGATCTTACCTACTTTTTCTTCTGCGGTTTCTGTCCCGTCAAGGATCTTCTGAAGCTCCTCATCAGAAAGCATGTCTGTCACTCCATCTGAACAGATCAGATACGAGCTTCCCGGCTGATAACCGATCTCCACGATAGAAGGCTCCAGTGCCATGTTTTCTTCCTGGAAGCCCAGATACTGCGTCAGCGGAGCTTTTCCCAGCATTTTTCCGCCAATCACATGATCCGTGGAAATCTGCTGGAACTTCCCCTGAAAATGACGGTAGATACGGCTATCCCCAAGGTTGCAGGCATAGATCGCCTTTTCGCTGAAAGACAAAAGTGCCATGGTTGTTCCCATGCTTCTGATACAGTTTTCATTGCTGTAGCGACATACTGCCTCATTCATATTTTCGCAGGCTCCTGTCAGAAAAACCACAGGCTCTTTTTTCAGGGTCTTTTTGTTTTCTTCATAGAAGCCTCCCAGCGCTTCCACAGCTGCAGAAGCTGCCATTTCACCGTAGCTTTCTCCGCCCATGCCGTCAAAAACAGCCAACATTGGAAGCTGCCAGTGCTGTGTATGACCTGCCAGGATTCCGTCAACCCCCTGGTTGTGCACCGGCAGGCGCACTCCGCAGCACCAGAAATTATCCTCATTATTTGTCCTCACCTTTCCGGTGTGACATGTATACGCATAATCAATCTGATAGGCCATTCTTTTTCCTTTCGTAAAAACCCTTCGACATTACTGCTGAAGCTCCACTACAGAATTACTCCAGTATTTGTCTCCCAGTTCTACATATTTGTCGTTATCGCTCTCTTTATCATGAACCTTACCATCTGCATCGATCCATCGGATCAGAAGGCCGTCCTGATAATAAAAATACTGTTTCTCATCTCCGTCCCATACATAAGTATAAAACATCTGCTCGCCCCAGTAAAAATATTCCTCATAAACGCCATCTGCGGAACTGCCGGGATATACAAGTACTTTGGCGATCTCTCCTGATCCGTTATAAAAGCGCAGGCGATCCCCCTCTGTACCTTCACGTCTATAGCTGTCCAGAGCATTTTCTATGGTTGTCGCATGGTCACGTATCGTTTCCATTGCCTGTGCGAAACTTTTATCCGAATTGTCTGCAGTACCGAAATTTCCTTTGTTCAGAGCATCAGAATCATCGGAATCTGTATACGAAGGTTCCCCGTTATCCGCAGGTTTCCGTATCGTTCGTACCGCAAGGATCCCGCCGATCAGCACAACAAGGATCCCGGCTGTTATAAGCATTCTGAAAATACCTTTCCGTTTCCTTCTGTCATCGTCATTTCCGTCATTCTCTGGCATGGATCCTTCCCACTCCTGGAGATTCTGGTCACGGTCGTCTTCCAGATCTGTGATAGAGGTAACTCTGGGCTTTACAGCTCCGTTTTTTCTTATACCGGGATCTGACTGACGGGAACGTCCTGACGGATAACCGGACAGGCTATCCTTTTCGGATGCTGTTTTTCCGGATGCAGATTCCTGAGGCTTCTGTATTGTGCTCTGAGCCTTTGGCGTATTCCGGGCTGCATTTTTTGCTATTTCTCCGGCTGTCGGTTTCTCCGGCTGTACGGATACCGGCACAGGATTTTTACGTGCCTGACGGATCGCATCGGTATTCAGCTGACTTGTTCTTGCCAGTTGTCTGGCTGCACCCTCCTGGAGAAACTTCGGCATGGACTCCGGAACAGGTCTTTCCTCCACTGGTTTCGGTTTCTCATGAACTCCCTGTTCTCTGTTTGCTGCTCCATACCGGATTTCTTCCAGTGCTTCCCGAAACTTATCCGGAGTCTGATATCGTTCTTTTGCATCATAAGCACAGGCTTTTAAGATAACGGAGCCGAAAGCCTCTCCTGCATCCACAGGTGGTGGCGGTGTTTCGCCTGACATCCTCCTCGTAAGTGCGTTTTCCTTATCTCTGTATGTGATCAGCTGTTTTTCAAGATTCAGAAACGGAAGCCTGTTATGATTCATCAGTTTATATAACACCAGACCAAGTGCATAAATGTCCACTCTGCTGTCGTACTGTTCTCCCCTGTACATCTCCGGCGCCATATAGGAATAAGTTCCCTTTTTGGAAAGAGTACTCATGGTTTTTTCCAGTTCTCTGGCGATTCCAAAGTCCCCCAGCTTGAAATCCCCGAACCTGGATACAAAAATATTCTCAGGTTTGATATCCCTGTGGATGATGTGAAGCTGCCCACAGTATTCCAGTGATCTGCAAAGATCGATACCCAGCTTCATCACTTCTTTTTCTGTGAGATTTTTTCCCGCATAATATTCCATGAAGCTTGTGAGATATTCCATGCGGATAAAAATATCCCATCCGATCTCGTCCAGATATTCCATCACCTTGTAATCTTCTACAGATACAATATGGGAATTTCCCCGGAAATACTCCATGGTGCTTACTTCCTGAATGCACTCCTCCACCAGATTTTCAAAATAACCGCGGACAGATTTTTCATCACCGGATTCTGAGCGCACACTGTCCAGCTCCCCTTTACTGGCGGGGATTGTGATTATCTTAATTGCCGAGTAAAAAGAACGTCCCTTCTCAGTTCTCTGAGCTTTATACACTCTTCCAAAAGAGCCTTCCCCGATCTTGCTTACGATCTTCCATTCCGGCCACGGGGAAATTGGCAGTTCCTTGTCCATCGCAATCCCTCCTCTCTCAGAAAATCCCTGCTTATAAACAGAAATCTCCCTCCGGATTTCCGGGGGGAGATTTATTTATATTAGCAAGGTATATCGACTTATTCTTCTACCGGTGCAGTTTCCTCTGCTGTCTCTTCAACAGCAATGGTCTCTTCCTCCGGAGCAGTCTCAGTCTTCTCTTCCTCTACGGAAATTTCCTCTGTATCCTCAGGCTCCTCGGAAGCTGTTTTTACCTCCGGCATTCCTGTGTCAAGACTGATCTCACTGTAACGCTTCATACCTGTACCTGCAGGAATCAGCTTACCGATGATAACGTTCTCTTTCAGACCGATCAGCGGATCGATCTTACCTTTGATAGCAGCCTCTGTCAGGACTTTTGTTGTTTCCTGGAAGGATGCTGCTGACAGGAAGGAGTTTGTAGCAAGGGATGCTTTGGTAATACCAAGCATAACCTGTTTTCCCTCTGCCGGCTGTTTGCCCTCTGCCTCAAGTTTCTCGTTAACTTCCTCAACATCAAGGACATCAACAAGTGTTCCTGGCAGGAACTCTGTATCTCCGTTATCCTCGATACGGATCTTCTTCAGCATCTGATGAACGATAACCTCGATATGCTTATCATTGATCTCAACACCCTGCAGACGATATACACGCTGAACCTCGCGGATCATGTAATCCTGAACTGCACGGACACCCTTGATTCTCAGGATATCATGCGGATTTACACTACCTTCTGTCAGCTCATCGCCGGCCTCAAGAACCTGTCCGTCAAGGACTTTGATACGGGAACCGTATGGGATCAGGTAAGTCTTGGAATCGCCTGTCTCCGGATCGTTTACGATGATCTCACGTTTCTTCTTCGTGTCGTTGATCGTGGCAACACCTGGAATCTCTGTGATGATCGCAAGACCCTTCGGCTTTCTTGCCTCGAAAAGCTCCTCGACACGAGGAAGACCCTGTGTGATATCTCCACCGGCAACACCACCGGTATGGAAAGTACGCATGGTCAGCTGTGTACCTGGCTCACCGATAGACTGTGCTGCGATGATACCAACAGACTCACCAACCTGTACCGGCTCACCGGTAGCCATGTTCGCACCATAACATTTTGCGCAGACACCAACCTTGCACTTACAGGAAAGGATGGTACGGATCTTCAGTTTGTCGATCGGTCCGCCTGTCTGGTTGCTTACGCCCTCTTTCATGATACGGGCCGCACGCTTCGGTGTGATCATGTGGTTTGCTTTAACAAGGATTTCTCCGTCTTTATTCTTAACTGTCTCACAGGAGAAACGTCCTGTGATACGCTCCTGAAGGCTCTCGATCTCTTCTTTTCCGTCCATGAATCCACGAACGACCATACCGGAGATCTCTGCTCTGTTCTCACAGCAGTCCGCCTCACGAACGATCAGATCCTGGGATACGTCAACAAGTCGTCTTGTCAGGTATCCGGAATCGGCTGTACGAAGAGCGGTATCAGAAAGACCTTTACGGGCTCCATGAGCGGACATGAAGTACTCCAGTACGTCAAGACCTTCACGGAAGTTTGACTTGATCGGGAGCTCGATGGTATGACCGGTTGTATCAGCCATCAGTCCTCGCATTCCGGCAAGCTGTTTGATCTGCTTATCGGAACCACGGGCTCCGGAGTCAGCCATCATGAAGATGTTGTTGTACTTATCAAGACCTGTAAGAAGTGCCTTTGTAAGCTCGTCATCGGTCTTCTTCCAGGTATCAACAACCTCTTTGTAACGCTCTTCCTCTGTGATAAGACCACGTTTGTAGTTCTTTGTGATACGGTCAACAGTATCCTGAGCCTGCTTGATCATCTCCGGCTTCTGCGGCGGCACGGTCATATCGGAAATAGATACGGTCATGGCTGCACGTGTGGAGTATTTGTAGCCCATAGCCTTAACGGAGTCAAGTACCTCGGCTGTCTTTGTTGCACCGTGAGTATTGATAACCTTTTCAAGGATCTGCTTCAGCTGTTTCTTACCTACAAGGAAATCAACCTCAAGAAGCAGTTCGTTTCCAGGTACGCTTCTGTCCACAAATCCAAGGTCCTGCGGAAGGATCTCGTTGAACAGGAAACGTCCCAGTGTGGACTGAACATTGCCGCTTAAAACAGTTCCGTCCGGCATTGTCTTATGACAATGGACAATGATCTTTGTCTGGAGTGTGATGACCTTGTTCTCATATGCAAGAATTGCCTCGTTGACACTCTTAAAGAACTTGCCCTCACCCTTGTTTCCAGGTCTTTCCTGTGTCAGGTAGTAGATACCAAGGACCATATCCTGTGAAGGAACGGCTACAGGACCACCATCTGACGGTTTCAGAAGGTTGTTCGGTGATAACAGAAGGAAACGGCACTCTGCCTGTGCTTCCTGGGAAAGCGGAAGATGTACAGCCATCTGGTCACCATCGAAGTCAGCGTTGAACGCGGTACAAACAAGCGGATGAAGCTTGATCGCCTTACCTTCTACAAGGATCGGCTCGAATGCCTGGATACCCAGACGATGCAGTGTAGGTGCACGGTTCAGCATAACCGGATGCTCCTTAATGACGTCCTCAAGGACATCCCATACTGCCGGCTCAAGCTTCTCTACCATTTTCTTGGCATTTTTGATGTTGTGGGAAGTTCCGTTGGCAACAAGCTCTTTCATAACGAAAGGTTTGAACAGCTCGATAGCCATCTCCTTCGGAAGACCACACTGATAGATCTTCAGCTCCGGTCCTACGACGATTACAGAACGTCCGGAATAGTCAACTCGTTTACCGAGAAGGTTCTGACGGAAACGTCCGGATTTACCCTTCAGCATATCGGAAAGGGATTTCAGTGCTCTGTTTCCAGGGCCTGTTACAGGACGTCCGCGGCGTCCGTTATCGATCAGGGCATCTACAGCCTCCTGCAGCATACGCTTCTCGTTGCGGACAATGATATCCGGAGCACCAAGCTCCAGAAGTCTTTTCAGACGGTTGTTTCTGTTGATGATCCTTCTGTAAAGATCATTCAGGTCAGATGTTGCAAAACGTCCCCCGTCCAGTTGTACCATAGGACGAAGATCCGGCGGGATAACCGGGATAACGGTCATGATCATCCACTCAGGACGGTTGCCGGACTCACGGAAGGACTCCACAACCTCAAGACGTTTGATGATCCTTGCACGCTTCTGGCCTGTTGCGTCCACAAGCTCTGCCTTCAGTTCTTCGGAATCCTTCTCAAGATCAATAGCCTGAAGGAGCTCCATGATGGACTCGGCACCCATACCTACACGGAATCCCTCTCCGTAAGACTCACGTGCTTCCTGGTACTCACGCTCGGTGAGTACCTGTTTGTACATAAGTCCGGAATCTGCAGGATCCAGAACGATATAGTTAGCAAAGTAAAGCACTTTCTCCAGTGTTCTCGGAGAAATATCAAGGATCAGACCCATACGGGACGGAATTCCTTTAAAGTACCAGATATGAGACACCGGAGCTGCAAGCTCGATGTGTCCCATACGCTCTCTACGAACGGCAGATTTGGTTACCTCAACACCGCATCTGTCGCAGACAACGCCTTTATAGCGAATTTTTTTGTACTTTCCACAGTGGCACTCCCAGTCCTTGCTCGGTCCGAAAATTCTTTCACAGAAAAGACCATCCTTCTCAGGCTTCAAGGTTCTGTAGTTGATCGTTTCAGGTTTTAAAACCTCACCGTGTGACCACTCTCTGATCTTCTCAGGGGACGCCAGTCCGATCTTGATGGCATCGAAAGTCATTGGCTGATATGTTTCATTGGCGTTGGTTGTTTCTGCCATGTATTCTTTCCCCTTTCTTATTCCTCATCATCAAAGGACTCTTCAAACTCGATCATATCATCTTCGTCTTCCATGTCCTCATCTTCTTCTACATTGACAAGCTCTTCTCCGCTGAACTCCTGCTTGGTGTAGCCGTGTTTACCGAAGGACTCCTCATCTCTGCGTCCTCTGGAATCGCCCTCGATGACATGACGAAGATCCGTATCTCCGTAATCAGAGGTTTCCATAATGTGTACCTCTGATCCGTCCTCGCTGAGCACACGTACATCCAGACCAAGAGACTGAAGCTCTTTAAGAAGTACCTTAAAGGACTCAGGAATACCTGGCTCAGGAATGTTGTCACCTTTGATGATCGCTTCATAGGTCTTAACACGTCCGATCACATCATCAGACTTCACTGTCAGGATCTCCTGCAGTGTGTAGGAAGCACCATATGCCTCCAGTGCCCAAACCTCCATCTCTCCGAAACGCTGTCCACCAAACTGAGCTTTACCACCCAGAGGCTGCTGTGTTACAAGGGAGTATGGACCTGTGGAACGTGCATGGATCTTATCATCTACCAGATGATGCAGCTTCAGGTAGTGCATGTGACCGATAGTTACAGGGCTGTCGAAGTACTCGCCTGTTCGTCCGTCACGAAGTCTTACCTTACCGTCTCTGGAGATCGGAACGCCCTTCCAGAGTGCTCTGTGAGCTTTATTCTCATCGAGATACTGCATAACATCCGGTGCAAGGGTGTCTTTATATTTCTCACGGAATTCCTCAAAATCTTCCGTATTAACGTAATCGTTGGCAAGCTCCAGAGTATCCTGGATATCAACCTCGTTTGCGCCATCGAATACAGGTGTTGCAATATTGAAGCCAAGTGCTTTGGCAGCAAGGCTCAAGTGGATCTCCAGAACCTGTCCTATGTTCATTCGGGAAGGTACACCCAGAGGATTCAGCACGATATCAAGAGGACGTCCGTTTGGAAGGAATGGCATATCCTCAACAGGAAGTACACGGGAAACGACACCCTTGTTACCATGACGACCAGCCATCTTATCACCAACGGAGATCTTTCTCTTCTGTGCAATATAAATACGTACTGCCTGATTTACTCCAGGGCTCAGCTCATCGCCGTTCTCTCTTGTAAATACCTTGGCATCTACGATAATACCATACTCACCGTGCGGTACCTTAAGGGAAGTATCACGTACCTCTCTTGCCTTCTCACCGAAGATAGCACGAAGGAGACGCTCCTCAGCAGTAAGCTCAGTCTCTCCCTTAGGAGTAACCTTACCGACAAGGATATCACCGGCACGTACCTCAGCACCGATACGGATGATACCACGCTCATCCAGATCCTTCAGAGCGTCATCACCGACACCCGGAACGTCACGTGTGATCTCTTCCGGTCCCAGCTTGGTATCACGGGATTCTGCCTCATATTCCTCAATATGGACAGATGTATAAACATCATTCTGTACCAGTTTCTCACTGAGAAGAACAGCATCCTCGTAGTTATAACCCTCCCAGGTCATAAATCCGATCAGCGGGTTCTTACCAAGTGCAAGCTCACCATTGGATGTAGACGGGCCATCCGCAATAACCTGTCCTGCCTCAACATGCTCACCCTGGAACACGATCGGTCTCTGGTTGTAGCAGTTGCTCTGGTTGCTTCGCATAAATTTAGTCAGATGATAATCATCTTTTGTTCCGTCATCATTCTTGATAGAGATATCTGTAGATGTGGAACGAAGTACTGTACCTGCTTTTCTTGCAACAACGCATACACCGGAGTCAACAGCTGTCTTGGTTTCCATACCTGTACCAACAACCGGAGCCTCTGTTGTAAGAAGCGGAACGGCCTGACGCTGCATGTTGGATCCCATCAGCGCACGGTTCGCATCATCGTTCTGCAGGAACGGGATCAGGGCTGTAGCAACGGAGAATACCATTCGCGGAGATACATCCATGTAATCGAACATGTGCTGCTCGTACTCCTGTGTCTCCTCGCGGTAACGACCGGAAACGTTCTTATGAATGAAGTGTCCCTCTTCATCCAGCGGCTCATTCGCCTGTGCTACATGGTAATTATCTTCCTCATCCGCTGTCATGTATACAACCTCATCGGTTACACGCGGGTTGGAAGGATCTGTTTTGTCGATCTTTCTGTACGGAGCCTCTACGAAGCCGTACTGATTGATTCTTGCATAGGATGCAAGGGAGTTGATAAGACCGATGTTCGGTCCCTCAGGAGTCTCGATCGGGCACATTCTTCCATAGTGGGAATAATGTACGTCTCGAACCTCGAATCCGGCTCTGTCTCGTGACAGACCGCCAGGTCCCAGTGCGGAAAGTCTTCTCTTGTGAGTCAGCTCTCCAAGCGGGTTGTTCTGATCCATGAACTGTGACAGCTGGGAAGAACCGAAGAACTCTTTTACTGCTGCAGTTACAGGTTTGATATTGATCAGGGACTGCGGAGAAATACTCTCTGTGTCCTGTGTTGTCATTCTCTCACGTACCACACGCTCAAGTCTGGAAAGACCGATGCGGTACTGATTCTGAAGCAGCTCACCGACAGCACGGATACGACGGTTGCCCAGGTGGTCGATATCATCATCGTTGCCAAGGCCATACTCCAGATGCATATTGTAGTTAATGGACGCAAGGATATCTTCCTTGGTGATGTGTTTCGGGATCAGGTCGTGGATATCACGTTTGATTGCATCACATCTGTCCTCAAATGTGTCATTTTCTTCCAGAATTTTTTCGAGCACCGGGTAGTATACTAATTCTGTAACACCCAGGGACTTCGGATCCTCAAGCTCCGGCAGATAGTGACGGATATCAACCATAAGGCTGGAAAGGACTTTGATCTCTCTCTCCTCACCCTGGATCCATACGTACGGAACTGCGGAATTCTGTAATGTATCAGCAAGCTCTTTTGTAACAAGTGTCTCAGCCTCAGCAAGGATCTCACCTGTTGTTGTATCTACAACATCCTGGGAAAGCTTGTGGCCTACGATACGTTTATTGAAATGAAGCTTCTTATTAAATTTATAACGTCCGACTTTGGCAAGGTCATATCTTCTCGGATCAAAGAACATTGCCATAATCAGGCTCTCTGCGCTCTCTACTGCAAGCGGCTCGCCCGGACGGATCTTCTTATACAGCTCAAGGAGACCTTCCTGATAGTTTGTGGAGGTATCCTTTGTAAAGCTGGCAAGGATCTTTGGCTCTTCACCAAACAGATCAATGATCTCAGCATTGGTTCCAATGCCCAGTGCACGGATCAGAACAGTGATCGGAACCTTTCTTGTTCTGTCTACACGTACATAAAATACATCATTTGAATCTGTCTCGTACTCCAGCCATGCACCTCTGTTCGGAATTACAGTACTGGAAAACAGTCTCTTACCAAGCTTATCATGAGCGATCGCATAGTAGATTCCAGGGGAACGTACTAACTGGCTGACAATAACACGCTCAGCACCATTGATAACAAAGGTACCCGTAGCTGTCATCAGCGGTAAATCTCCCATGAAAATCTCGTGTTCGTTGATCTCTTCTGTTTCCTTATTGATCAGCCTTACTCGAACCTTCAAAGGTGCGGCATAAGTCACGTCACGTTCTTTACACTGCTCGATGGAATATTTTGCATCTTTTTCATCGTATGTGAAATCGATGAATTCCAGACTGAGCTTTCCGCCGTAATCTGCGATCGGAGAAATATCATCAAATACTTCTTTTAAACCTTCGTCAAGAAACCACTGGTAGGAATCTTTCTGAACTTCGATCAGGTTTGGCATTTCCAGGACTTCTTTTTGTCTCTGGTAGCTCATACGCATGCTTTTTCCAGTTTTTACAGAACGAATTCTGTTTTTTTCCATTGACGTTTCACCCCTGTTTTTTTATTATTTATTACAACATGATCCCGCCTGACCTTTAGGCAGGCATATCTAGCCATAATATAGCATCCTCCACTTTAACATAAGAAAAAAAGTGTGTCAAGCACTTTTTTTGATTTTTTTACATTTTTCAAAAAAAAGATTCTGTTCCTTCTATACATACGATGTATGGATATCCGGAACAGAATCTTTTTTTTATCACACATACTTACTTCACAACAATATTTACTGTTACTGTATTTTCGTATTTATCTTTTGAGACAAGTTTCAGAGCAGTATTCTTTTTTTGCTTCTTTATTTTAATAACGTACTGTTTCTTTTTGTTTACGGATGATACACCCAGCTTTGTCTGTTTTCCGGAACGCTGCACATATGCAATAACTGTCTGGCTGCCTGATGCAGTTCCGCTTATAGCTGTACTTCTTGATGTAACAGTTCTGCATGAAGGACGGTTGATGCCGGTCCATCCTTTGCAGCTTTTTACATATATCGCCTGAACCTTTCCGTTTTCGCAAAATGTATTCTTTTTCATGACCGGTATTACAGATGCATATGCATAAACACCATTCCCCGTATTTTTCTCCGCACGGTTTCCTGATACTTCGGATACTTTTGATTTCCAGAGCAAAATACCACTTTTTGCATTTGATGTCACACGATTGCTGTTTACTCTGACTCCGCCGACCACATACTCAATTTTCACGCCATGATTTTTGTTGGATAAACAGGTATTACCAAGAACATTATTGTTCTTTCCTGCATTTACATGTATTCCCGAGCCGTCCACTGATTTAACAGTATTCTTCTGTGCAGTGGATGAAGTATTTACAGATTGCAGATAAATTCCATCTCCGCCTGCTCCGGAAACAGTATTCTGCTCTACAAGATTTCTCTGTTCTGATCCTGCTGCATAGACAGAACCGGAGAGATAAATTCCTGTATTTGCAGTTCCGGACACTGTATTCCTGCTGATAACGCTTCCTCTGGAATCCTGGGCATAAATCCCAAAATTGGAATATGAAGAAGTTTTTTTCATTGTTACCTGATTATCTGTTACGGTATCTGTGTCAGTAAGAGACATGCTGATTCCGTTTCCATATCCGCTGATCTGATTATCTTCTATAGTCACACCTTTCACCGGATATATCTTTTTAGGAAGCACAGCTCCATCTTTTTTCATATTATAGCCTGAAACTTTTATACCACTGCAGATCCATGCAATTCCACCAATGCTGGTAGTTCTGGCAAGACTGATGTAGTTTCCTGCCACACGAAGATTCCTGTTTTTCAGCATGTCCGGCCCATCATCATAGCCTGGCGTCTGGTGTGTATTGCTGCTCACAGAAGAAATGTCCACTCCATTTCCCACATTTACCATGGTATTATTTTCTGCTGTAGAATCTTCATAATTCATAAACCTTATACAGCGTTTTTTTACATTATGGAAAGTATTATTCGTAACTGTGATCCTTTTATATGTTTTTCCGGACATCATACTGTGCGTTCCCAGCCCTGTAAAGACATCTTCGAACACATTTCCATCGATCACAAAATCTTCACAGGTCGTTCCATCATAAGGTCTGTACTGCGGAAAAACATTGCTCTCATCTGTACAGCAGTCGATCTGAATACATTCCTGTCCGCCTTCCACATAATTCTTATAATAGCCACTGAATGTACAGCCTGTGATCTTGGCATTTTTCACTCCGCCAAATTCCAGAAAATGAGATTTCAGATTATTAAGAAATGTAGCATTTTTAATCGTAACATTCGTAGCATGTCCAATGCAAAATCCCACAAATCCGCCTGGTGCATCCTTATTTTCCACACACTGATAATTGTAGTCCCAGGTTCCTCCATCGATCACAATGTTGCGATATCCATCATATCCGCCTTCTGAATCTTTGGTATTTCCAAGACGGAGGATCAGATGTTTGGTGGTAGACGTTTTTGTAATATTAGCGTCTCTTGCATATAAGTACATATTACTGTACATGCAAAGTGTACCTGTCAGTTCATAATTTCCCGGTGGAATTATGATCTTGCAGGGATTTTCATCTGTGGCCTGATCTTTCAGTTTAAGAAACAGTGTGTTCAAGGGTGCTGTGATATCCTGTCCTTCCTCAACTTCCAGAGTCACAGTCTGATAAGTTCCAAGTTCTCCATCTGAAGCATCTCCTGCGGAAAAATCCCCAGCAGCATTGGCATCATCTGTAAAATCAGTCTGTGCCTGACCTGCGCCTTCATCAGCTTTATTATTATCCGGCTCTGCGACGTTTTCTACATTACCGTTTTCCTGCTGAAGCTGAAGTTCTTCGGAACCGTTATCGCCGTTCTCCGTTCCTTCGGAAAAATCTGCCGGCAATTCTCCGCTGATACTGCCATCTGCTGTCTGAATATCCTCACTGCCAGCTTCCGTTGCTGCATTGTCAGAAATATTCTTATTTGTGTCAAAATCTCCATCTGTGCTTCCATCTGAAAATGTGTCTTCAGTTGAATTTTCCGATATTTCCTCATCCCCCGGTGCCTCTGATACATCCACTGCTTCTACAGCACCTGACTCTATTTTTGTCCAGGATGCCTGTGATGCAGGAACCACACTGCCATCGTTATCCAGCACAAGCGGATCCAGATCCTGTTCCGGCATATTTTCCTCTTCTTCAAGCTCCTCCTGCTGCTGCATTGCAGCTTCCTGAGCCCGAAGTTCATCCAGAGGATTTTTCACGTTTACAGTTATATTTTTTACATTTTTTCCGACAGACGCTGTCCTGGCTGCCGTCGGAAAAGAAACTCCTGTGATTCCCAACGCAGCAGCAAGGATACAGGCCATTATTTTTCGTTTCATATTCCATCCACCCTTTCCTGTCTCCTTTATTATTCTTTCTTTTTCTTCAAAAAGCAAGATTTACACTGGATTTTTTTACTAAAAAAGCTGCTGTGCCGCCGGTAAACCGGCAGGCACAACAGCCTCAAAGCTCTTATTCTGACTGGATTATTTAAGTGTAACCTTAGCTCCCTCAGCCTCAAGTTTAGTTTTGATGTCCTCAGCCTCAGCTTTGGATGCGCCCTCTTTAACAACCTTCGGAGCACCATCAACGATAGCTTTAGCCTCTTTAAGTCCAAGACCTGTAACCTCACGAACAACTTTGATAACTTTAACTTTGTTAGCGCCAACCTCTGTAAGCTCTACGTCAAACTCATCTTTCTCCTCAGCTGCCTCGCCTGCTGCACCTGCTGCTGCTACAACAACACCTGCTGCTGCGGAAACGCCGAACTCTTCCTCACAAGCTTTTACAAGGTCATTTAACTCTAATACAGATAATTCTTTGATTGCTGCAATAAATTCTTCTGTTGTTAATTTTGCCATTTTAATTTCCCTCCATTTATAAATTTTAATTAATAATCATGCGGTCGTTATGCCGCCAATTGCACGTTGCTGGGATTACTCAGCAGCTGCTGCGTCAGCTCCGCCGTTCTGCTCTGCGATCTGATTAAGCACACGAGCGAAGTTTGCGATCGGAGACTGCATACTTCCAAGCAGTTTTCCAAGAAGTTCCTCTCTTGAAGGAATTGTGGACAGTGCCTGAATTCCGGCCTGATCATTGTAGTTACCTTCAACTACACCTGCGATCAGATTCAGTGCCGGGAACTGTTTTGCATATTTAGCAAGGATTCTTGCCGGAGCAGTTGCGTCTGTCTCGGAGATAGCGATCGCATTTGTGCCATGTAAATGATCACTGAGGCTCTCAAATGCTGTACCCTCGAATGCACGACGCATCATGGTATTTTTGTATACCTTGTACTGAACACCAGCTTCTCTTAACTCTTTACGAAGAATTGTATCCTGCTCAACGGTAAGACCGCTGTAGTTTACAAGTACAACAGACTGTGCGTCTTTAATGCAGTTAGAAATCTCTTCTACGATTGGTTGTTTCAGTTCTACTTTTGCCATGAAATGGTACACCTCCTTATAGATTTTGTATACCGCCGTCGCAATAAGTCAATCTGTTTAAAAAAAGACCTTACTGCTTCGCAATAAGGCCTTGTGTAATCTTAACTCAGAATACTTGGACCTCGGTAGGCGTTTTGATCCTTATGCCTTACGGCACCTACTGTCTTCGGCAGCGTTCTTAGGTACAATACCATAACAGTGCCGGGTGTGTCAAGTATTTTTTTGAAGTTTTTTCAGATACCACGGATTGTTCCGCAGCAAGCTGGTATCATTTTATTTTGTTCCGAAAATTCTGTCACCGGCATCGCCAAGTCCCGGGCAGATATAAGCGTTCTCATTGAGCTCTCTGTCAAGGGAACCACAGTAGATCTGTACATCCGGATGTGCCTCATGGAGACGCTTCAATCCCTCCGGAGCTGCGATGATGCACATAAACTTGATATTTTTTCCGCCCTGTTTCTTGACAAAATCAATGGCAGCCTCAGCAGAACCGCCGGTTGCAAGCATCGGATCAACGATCACTGAAATACGCTCGTCAATAGATTCCGGAAGCTTACAGTAATACTCATGGGGCTCATGTGTTACCGGATCACGGTAAAGTCCCACATGTCCGACCTTTGCAGACGGTACCAGTGTGAGAATGCTGTTTACCATTCCAAGTCCTGCGCGGAGGACCGGGATCACTGCCAGTTTCTTGCCTGAGATCATCGGTGTCTTACAGGTTTCTATCGGTGTCTCGATTTCCACTTCCTCTGTAGGAAGATCACGAAGCGCCTCATATCCCATCAGGATTCCGATCTCCTCCACCAGCTTACGGAACTCGTTTGTTCCTGTACTTTTGTCACGGAGCATTGAGATTTTGTGTTTGATCAGCGGGTGATCCATAATATAAACATTTTCCATTTTTTCCATCGTGATTTCCTCTCTTTGTCTGTGTTTTTTTGTAAAGCGAATCTTCTCATTACACTCTGCTTCATACACAGGAACGCAATCCCTTCGCTTTTCTGTATTCATCTTTTTACATTATAATATAAACGACACTTTTTCAAAAGGGGGAAAACTATTTTCCCTGGTGTTCCAGGATCTGATCGATAGCATAGGCCACACCAAACTCATTGTTGCTCTTTGTGATGTATTTTGCTGCCTTTTTGATCTCCGGAACTGCGTTTTCCATTGCAACGGTTGCGCCGAAATCCATGGAAATCATGGAATAATCATTAAGACTGTCACCAAGGACCATCACCTCATCCATGGTATAACCCAGAGACTCGATATATTCTTTCAGCACCGGGCCTTTCTGCGCCTCTACTGCTGTAATCTCCTGATTATATATAAAGGAAGAAGCCACTGCAACAGCCGGATTTTCTTTCAGCTCATCGCTGAGTTTCTCCAGCTGCTCCACATCTGCCGCAAAAATGAAGATCTTATATACCGGCGCACCGCTGCTTTCCAGAGAACGGATATCGGAAATCCCTTTCGTGTTTCCGGCAATCCTGCGGTACTGCGGGGATTTCCGTACAATCTCCTCGCTGGTATCCATATCCATATTGAAAAGACGGATCTGCTGAATGATCCCGTCTTCAATTTCTTTCTTTGTTCCAATACGGTAATCATAGCGATCCGTAAAAAATGCTACAGATACCGGGTATTTTTTTGCCGTATTGTAGACCTCCTCACACAGCTCAATAGAGATCGGTGTACTCTTTACAACCTCCTGCTGCGGATTCCGTACTTCAGCACCGCTGCTCACCACATAATCACAGGTCAGCTCTGTTCCCTTCAGTTCCTCCATGGCACCGGGGAAATTCCGGCCGGTGGCAACCATAAAACGAATTCCCGCATCGCAGGCACGCCTGACCGCCGCAAGGGTTTCCGGTGCGATCCTGTGGTCATCACCAAGAAGTGTGCCGTCCATATCACTTGCAATTACTTTTATCATGAAAAATTTCTCCTTTTATCTGTAAAAATTCCCGGTCAATCATTCGGATCCATAGCATCCATAGCAAATATGTTCTTTTTTCGGAGAAATTATATCTTATATTATTGCAAAATACAATGATTTTTGCGACAGGCATATGCCTTTCTGATTTCAGAAATACATGGTATAATGAGATTTCATAAATCTGTCCGATGTCGGTCAGGCGGATATCCGCAATCCGCATCGCTTCCTGATCCGGTCAAGTGAATGACCCCATCCTCATGTACTACATAGATTTGCATCAAATAAATGCTCTTCAGTTAAGTCAGTCAATCAGAAAACAGGAGAATATTATGTCAACTTATTTTTTTCATTCCAAAAGAAGCCGCTCGCATTCCCGTTTCTTCTATTTAATATTGTGCACAGTTCTTGTCTGTCCAATGCTCCTTTTCACAGGCTGCGGAAATATCACGGATGCAGATACATCCACCACCGGAAATCAGCCCATCAGTATCAGCAGTATCAAATTGAATACAGCTGTACAGATCACAATTTACGATTCTCAGGATAAAGCTCTCCTGGATGACTGTCTGGCACTGTGCGATAAATATGAGCTGGTCTTCAGCCGGACAAATGAGAAAAGCGAGCTTTATAAATTAAATCACCGCAAAGATACATCGGATAAAGATACCAGTACCGACCGGCAGACTACTCCATATCCGGTCAGCGGCACAGCAGACACCTGGCATATATCTGAAGACCTTGCCTCTCTGCTTTCCGAAGGACTCGATATCACCAGGGAATCCGACGGTGCCTTTGACATCGCCATTGCGCCTTTGACCTCTCTCTGGGATTTCACAGCAGAAGACCCGAAGGCTCCGGATGATGCAGATATTCAGAAAGTTCTCCCCCTGTGCAGCTCCGACGGCGTCACCATTGACGGGCAGGATATCACACTTCCCTCTGATGACATCCAGTTCGATGTAGGCGCCATTGCCAAAGGCTATATTGCAGACCGCCTGAAAGATTTTCTGGTAAAAAAAGGCGTAAACAGTGCCATCATCAACCTTGGCGGCAATGTCCTCTGCATCGGCTCGAAGCCTGACGGCACTCCCTTCAAGATCGGCATCCAGAAGCCTTTTGCAGACCGCAATGAAACAGAGGCTGTTATGGATATCGCCGGAAAATCCGTTGTATCCTCCGGAATTTATGAGAGGTGCTTTAAGCAGGATGGTAAATTATATCATCATATCCTGAATCCCCAAACCGGCTATCCTTATGATAACGGCCTGATCTCTGTGACGATCATCTCCGACCAGTCTGTAGACGGCGATGCCTTAAGCACCACCTGTTTCGCCCTTGGCCTGGAAGACGGGCTGAAATTTGCAGAGAAAAAAGGCGTGCAGGCTGTATTTATCACAGAGGATTATGAGCTGCATTATACGGACGGATTCCAGGATGAGATCAGGGTCACTGATGTGGGATCCTGAACCATGAAATCTTTTTCAGCAACAACCAAAAACATTCCAGATAGACCATATTTGTCACATAAGTCTGCGGATAATCTTTCAGAAGATTTGCCATTGCTGTCAGTGTCTGTGTCGTTGAAAATGGCTAGGATGGACCGTTCCACAGACATTCATAATCTGCCTGTTCATATCCGTACCGTGGATGTCTCTGTTCCGCAGTTGTAGGGCCACAGGGGGAGGCAAAACCTTCCGGATTCACAATCTGCTCCCAAGCTTCTTCATATCCCTTATCCGGAAGTTCAAAACACCATGGGATAAATCCGAGCAAACAGTGATCTTCTGGAAGCAGATAATGCCGAAGATGGCCTGAAGATCATTCTCAAAGAGCATCCTGACATTATTATCACAGATATGAAAATGCCCGTCATGGACGGAACACAGCTCTTAAAAAAGCTGGAAGAACTTCACATCGACAGCAAAATCAGTGTGATCAGCGGATTCAGCGATTTCAAATATACAAGACTTGCGATCCAGGCCGGTGTTATTGATTACATACTGAAGCCTGCTCTGCGTTCACCAGTAAGGTAATCGGTGACGTTTTTGATTATATCAATGCACATTATCTGGAAAATATCTCCCTGGCCGATATTGCAGAATCTTTTTTTCTAAGTAAGGAGCATCTGTCCAGATTGTTTTAAAAAAACGTCAGAATCTTTTTTCCTATACTATGCAGTTGAAGCTCACCGAGGCGAAACGGCTTCTGCCGTCTACGGATATGACTCTCGACGACATTGCCTGGCATCTTGGTTTCAGCAATGGAAATTACTTCAGCAAGGTTTTTAAAAAGAACTGTCAGATATCTCCCAGTGAATACCTGAACGTACAGCTATAGTTCTTCAGAAAACTTTTCTCCGATAAAAAGTAGCTGTAACTGAGCGTATTCGTTCAGTTACAGCCACTTTATTCAATATTATTATATTCAGTTATTGATCATATCCGGCCAGGAAAGAATCTCTGCAGAAATCTTCTCTTCATAATCTCCGTCAATGTCCTCACTTCTTCCAGCCGCATAAATGTTGGTCTCGGCACCCCAACCGTTGTCCTCGTATTCCCATACATGGAATTTCAGTCCACGGAACATGAAATCCAGGCTTCCGCAGCCATCCTCCTCTGTGTATTCGAATTTGATATTTTTCTTATTCAGGGCATCCTGTACTTTCTGTAAACGCATATAATATCGCTCCTTCCACGCCGAAAATCTTCCTTTATACATAAAGTATAACATGTTGTGATTTTCGACACAAGGAAAGGATGAAAGTGGCTGTGAGCTACGGATATCTCAGGCCCAGTAGAGTCTCATTCCAAACTCATGGCTCATACGGTCCGGATGCCCATCAACTCTTGAAAGCAAAGTACAGATATCCTGATAGGTATTCTTTGCCATACATTTGCCGTTATTATCAGAAAGAATTAGTGTAAGGTTCCACTTCTGACCTTTTCCGTATTCTTTCTCAAAGGTTTTTACCATGACACGGCTGTCTGCCGGAACTTCTGCTTTAACACTTCCCTTTTCCACCAGTTCTCCGTTCAATGTTTCTGTAATGATCCATGTAAGTTCACACTCTCCCAGAGTTCCATCTGTATCATTTACAATATACAGACTGTCCAGATAATCTTTGTACTTTGCAAAAGCACCCACTGGTGCGTTGCTTTCCAGTATAGCCTGAAGACCCTTTTTGGGAATTCCCCACCAGTCATATAATCCGTAGAAGCTCTGAGGACACAGATCGATAAACATAAACTGTATATATCCTGAGCAAGGTTCATATTTCTGGATCCTGTAATGCTCTGTATAATATTTCAGAAGCTTATACTGATATTCCTGGATCTTCGGGATATCATCCACCAGTTTTTCCAGACGATGATATACCGCCGGAACAGTTTTCAGATTTTCACTGCTGCCCGGTGCATCAAATCCGTACTCTGTATTCAGCTTTTCTGTCTGCTCATAAATATCTGCATATTCTCCACCGCATAAAGAACCCAGATAATTATGGCTGTCCCCGCTAAGCAGATCGTCTTCGCAGAAAGAACCCTTGATGATCGGTCTGCCCGGATCCATCTTCTGTACTTCCCTGTACAAAGCAGGTCCCGGATTTTCTTCCATAAATCTCCTTCTCACATTTCCATCCGGATCAATACATCCCGGTTCATTCATAATGATCCAGCAGATCAGAGACGGATGATGCTTCAGAAGTTTCACATTTTCTCTGTAAACATCTGCAAATCTCTGCGCCCATTCATCTGTTGAAGGATGCGTCCAGTTGTACTCCGAATCCTGAAAAACTGCAATTCCCAGCTCGTCACACAGATCATAAAAAACTTCCTGCTCTGTGTGGACATGTACTCGTACCAGATTAAAACCTGCCGCCTTTACATTAAGAAGATCTCTCAGGTACCGTTCCTTTGTCATTGCAGAAATATAACAATCCGGAAAATAAGAGGTTCCTCTTATATACAGTTTCCTGTTATTAAGCCAGAATCTTGTTATTTTTTCATTACGCTCAATCTGAATGTCCCGAAAAGCAAAATTCGTTGTTCTGCTGCTCAGTATGTCTTTTCCCCTGCTTAACGTAAGTTCTGCCTGATACATCCAGGGATAACCATGATCCCATGTGGACCACAGTCTGACATCTTCCACTTTAAGCTCACATTTAAAACCTGTCTCTGCTTTCTCTGCCATTATCTGAACAGTTTTTTCTGCCTTTATAAGACCGGACTCTTTTTCCCGGATCTTTACATTAAAATCATATGTCTCCCCGGATTTCAGACCTCGCGCTTCAGTTTCCACATATATGTCTGCTTTCCTTACATCCGGATCCAGTTCATACTTCAGATCTGTCTGATCTTCCAGAACACCTTCTTCTGTCAGGATCAGTTCCACTTTTCCGTAGATTCCTACAGGATTTACATCTCTCTGGATAAATGTATCAGAATGTTCGTAGGTACCTTTTACCATATTTCTTTTTACCAGGTGGGTTCTGGAATCCTGTGCATCCAGCTCCACCTCATCATCCCATGGAGAACTTACCTTTACAATGAGATAATTTTTCTCTCCAAAAACAAGCTTATCTTTTACATTAAAGGAAAATGGAGCGGAATATCCTTCATGCTCTCCAAGAAATTCTCCGTTAATCCATACTTTTCCATAATAATCAACATTGGTAAATTTAAGGACAGCATCCGTAACTTTCTGATCCGGAACTTCAAACTCTGTTTTGTACCACCAGGGCGCCTGATTGAAATATCTCAGTTCACGCCCGAAATATGGCTGTCTGGCATAGATAAGCTGCAGATGTTTCAGTTCCTCCAGTTCCTCCCATTCAGACACCTGGGAACCTACGGAAGTATCCGCTTCCCTGGCAGCATAAAGTCCGGTCTTTTCCCCTGTATCATGAACATCCTGCAAAATTTTCCATCCTTGTTTCAATTCAATCCTTGTTTCCATTTCAGCCTCCTAACTCTTGACCGCACCTGCAGCCATACCTTCGATTATGTTTTTGTTAAGAATAAAATACACGATCAGTGTAGGCAGGATCGATATTACGATCGCCGCAAATGTACTTCCCCAGTCCACTCTTCCGAACTGCCCCACAAAGTCATTCAGGCCAATTGGCAGAGTTTTCATATCAGAAGATGAGATAAATGTATTGGCATAGGTAAATTCGTTCCATACAAAAACAAAATTGTATGTAAGAACTGTCATTGTAGTATTTTTAGCCATAGGTACCACGATCTTGCGGAATGTGGTTCCCATTGTGGCACCGTCAATAACTGCTGCTTCCAGAAGAGAATCCGGCATAAATTTAAAAAATCCGGTGTAAAGATAGATACACATTGGAAGTCCGAACCCGATCTGCGGAAGCACCAGTGCCCAGTATGTATTTCGCAGTCCGATCCTGTTATAAATCTGGAACATGGGTATAAGGCAGGAAAAAATAGGCACCATCATTCCAAACAGGAAAAATGCCATCAGTGCATTGGCATATTTTACCTTTACCTTGCTGATCACAAATGCAACCGGGCATCCCAGGACTACGATGCCAAGAAGTGTGAGAACTGCCACAACCGTACTGTTAAGAAAATATCTTGGAATGGATGAGATCGTCAGTGCGCTGATATAGTTTCCAAGATAAAATCCTGATGGCAGGGCATACTGTGCAGTATATGTCATTTCATCCGGTGTTTTCAGGCTGGAGCAGATAACCCAGAAAATAGGGTAGACCTGTATCATGACAAAAATAAGGATCACTACATAGAACACAGCACGAATAGGTATATTTTTTCTTGATTTTATCATTCTGACCCATCTCCTTTCGCCGATCCCAGGCATTTCTGTATAATCCCTACTGCTACCAGACATTCAATGACCAGAAAAACGGACAATGTACTTCCATAGCCAAAGTCAGCCGAATTAAAAGCGGTTTTATACATATAAGTTGCCACCATCTCTGTTGATCTGGATTTATTGTCAAGAATATAGAATACATCAAAGGTTTTCAGACAACCATTTACAAGCATTACAATGACAATACTGAATATATTTTTCACCAGCGGAAGCTTTATGTAACGATACTGTTGGAAAACATTGCAGCCATCCATTGTAGATGCCTCGATCACATCCTTTGATACGGATACAAATGCGGAATAAAAAATGATCATATACAGACCACAGTATTTATATCCATCGATCAGGGTTATGGTAATCAGCGCTGTATGGGAATTTGCCAGCAAAGCGATAGGTTCCATTCCCAGTTTTTCCATCACATAGCAAACCAGGCCCTGGGGCTGGACAGAAAGCATTTTGGAAAAAATCTGGCAGATCGCCATAGATGAAATGATACATGGAATAAAATAAATAACCCGCAGAATATTTCCACCCTTGGAAATATGTGTAAGCAAAATCGCCAGGATCAGTCCTGCACATAACTGGAACAGACTTCCCAGTACAACAAATTTAAGATTATTTACAACAGCCTCACGAAATGTCTCATCCTGAAACATCCTTACATAATTTTCCAGTCCGATAAACTTCATATCACTGATTCCATTCCAGGAAAAAAGGCTGTAACCCATTGACCACAGAATCGGGATGATAACAGTAAGAATATATACGATCAGTGCAGGAAGAACAAATGGTAAAGGCTGGATTTTATTTCTGGGCTTCATATCCTCTCCCCTTTCATACGCAGATGCAGATAAAATTCCGCATCTGCGCATTCTATCAGTTATTCTTCAGTGTCAAAATAATCAGATGCATACTGTTCTACAGCTTTGTCCATGTTTTCACAGAACTCTTCAGGTGTTGATTCTCCCATTCCAAGGCTTGCCAGCTCTTTTCTGTAAACCTCGTTTGTAGAAGGATCCAGACGAACATCCCAGCACTGGGCAAAAGTGCCGCAGTTCTCAAGATCGCTTAAAATCTGCTGTGTAAGCTCCGGCAGCTTCTCCGGGTCACTTGGCATCATGGATGGAAGCATATTGAACTCATACATTGCCGTATCAGCAAAATTATCCCATACATAACTGATGAAATCTTTCATCTCATCACTCATGGAATCCTTGAGAATGGCAGTTCCGATTCCACAATTCGCATAGTAATCATTTTCTCCCGTAGCGGTTCCCTCGCTGTCTACAGGAAGTTTGAACATGGAAATATCATCTTTAAGATTTCCCTCATCATCTGTAAGATCCGGTGTATCCCATGTTCCGGTGTATAACATTGCCGCACCATTGTTCAGAAACAGATCCATCTGCGCGGTAGCATCTGAACTTGTCCATCCTTCACTGAAATACTGAGCTATATCCTGTGCATACTGGGCTGTTGCGATACCTGTCTCAGAATTAAATTTTTCTTTTCCCATTCTTGCATTGTCAATGAAGTCATTTCCTTCCAGTCTGAAAGCCTTAAATGCAGGATAACGCATGATCATGTCGTAATTTCCTGCGGATATCGGGGTCATTCCCGCATCTTTCAGCTTCTGGCACACATCCAGGAGATCTTCCAGTGTCTGGGGTGTTTCAGTAATTCCGGCTTTTTCAAACATATCTTTGTGATACCAGAAATATTCCACATTTCCCTGCCAGGTCATAAGGTAATTACTTCCGTCACTGAGCTTCGGATAATCCAGTGCAATATCAAAAAACTTATCCTTGATACCCAATTCATCATAAAGATTATCCACACTGTAGATCAGCTCTTTTTTGCAAAGTCCTTCAAAAAATGCCTCCGGGTCGGCATCAAACCAGTCTGGCAACTCATTGCTTGATGCAAGGATCTTGATCTTCTGAAGATATGTTTCTCTGTCTGCAATAGACTCTACGTTAAATTCAAAATCCGGGTGATCTTTTTTATAATCTTCCGCAAGCTTCTTCAGTGTTTTTAATGCTGCATCTGTTTCACCTCTGGCACTGATATAGTTAATCACAAGTGGTTTGGAATCTTCTTTTTTATCAGCCCATACATTCATCATACTGAATGAAGAGAGACACATCATTGTAGCAAGTGTAGCAGCCATCACTTTTTTTAATTTCATTTTCGTCCTCCTTTTGGTACAGTTTTATTCATCCGGATTGAATATTCTGTTATGCTTTCCTTATCGATGAGCCTATTATATTAAATCCGTCCGGAAAAATACATGGAAAATCTTCGCTGTGCTTGGAATATTTTCTCCAATCCTTTCCCGTCACTTGTGAGGATTTTTCCCTTATTATATAATGTAGCCATTAAAACAAGGGGGGATTCCATGATAGAAAATCTAAAAAAAAAGGCGTTTCAATTATTTTCAGGAATCAGCTTGAAACGCAGACTTTTTATTACATATCTGCTGCTCAGTTCTCTGATACTCCTGCTTACTTCCGTGTTTTTTTATACTGCGTCCAAAAAAGTACTGATCAAGCGTGCCGCACTTTCCAGTCAGCAGCAGCTATCCCTGATCACTAGTAACCTTGGCGAAAAAATCGACCATATATCAGACTATGCCATCACCCTTTCCATTAACAGCAATATCGCCAATATTTTAAAAGAAAACCCTACAGTTCCTGAAAACGAACTGGAACATTTTCTAGTAAATTCCGAACTCACAAATCAGGCCCAGCGTATTATCGGACTTCACAGAAACATCTATGCCTGGGATATACTGGATACGGAAAACCACTGGTTTCACAGCAGTACCACAGAAACAGACCAACTTGATTCTCTTCTGGATCCTGAAGTTCTTAAAAACCTTCAGACCAATCTGGCTTTTCAGTTTCTCGGGCCTTTCCAGATAAGCGGAGAACCAACCTTTGTAGCCCTAAAAAGTATCACCAACATTGATAACACCAAATATCTGGGGGCTCTGGTCCTTCTGATCAAGGAAACGAATATTTCTTCTGCATTCCGCGATCTTCCGGACAGTTCTTCCAGGGATTTCTATATTACCAATGAAAAAAGACAGATACTTTCCTCTTCTTCATCAAAGGGAATTTATAAGGATTTCTCATCCTACACAAAAATCAGCTCAGATAAATATAAAACCCTGATAAAAACTGACAGGCAGATTTTTTCCGTAGACGGCACTGATACTCTTTTTATCTGCAAATCCTATCCTGCTCTGAACTGGAATGTGATCAACCTGATTCCTCTGGAAAACCTGCCTCTGGATCATATGGTGATCCTGCACAACATTCTTCTGATCAGCATCGTGGTGTTCATTTTATCGGTGTTTTTTTCCATATTAAGTACAAGTACTGTCACTGCACCTATCCAGAGACTTGTGGACAAAATGAAATCTGCTTCTACCGGAAAGCTGAATATTTCTGCCAGTTATTCTTCCAACGATGAACTTGCAGTTCTCTATAACCAGTTTAACCTTATGATGCAAAAGATCCAGATATTGCTTAACGACATCTATGAGGAACAAAATGCCAAACAGAAAATGGAAGTGCGTCTCCTACAATCCCAGATCAACCCCCATTTTCTTTACAATACTTTAAACACCATCAAATCTCTCATAGAACTTGATATGAAAGACACCGCAGTAAAAGCAGTATCTGCCATGTCAGCTTTCTACAGAAACTCTCTTTCAAAGGGACAGTTTATCATTCCTCTGCACCAGGAGCTGCTTCTTACAGAACAGTATCTTTATATCCAGAATCTGCGGTATATGGATTTTGTTGATTACGAGATCACCTATGAACCATCCTGGGAAGATCATGGAACAGAGATACCTAAACTGACCATACAGCCTGTTGTTGAAAATATTTTTGTCCATGGGCTTACCAGCCAGATGTGTCATATTCACTTAAACATTTCCATCAGAAATGACACCATCTTTATTTCCGTTTCTGATAACGGTTCTGGTATTCCACCGGAAAAACTTGCCGAACTTAATCGTTCTATCAGGGACTTCAAAACTGCCCGACATTCTTTCGGGCTTCCAAGTATCAACCACAGGATTGCTCTTCTGTACGGAGAAAATTACGGACTTTCCATCGAAAGTTCACCTGAAAATGGCACCACTGTAACCATAGCAATACCTGACACAAAATCTGATTTAGGGGGAAATATAAAGTGAAAACACTTGTAATTATTGACGATGAAGTTTTTTTCAGAAAATCTCTGATTAATTTTCTTGAAAAACAGAATATTTATGAGATTGCAGGGGAAGCCAATAACGGGCAGGCCGGAATCCGGCTTATTGAAAATGTCAAACCTGATATTGCCCTTGTGGACATATCCATGCCGGTTATGAGCGGTCTGGATATGATTGCAGCTCTTGGAGCCGACTGTCGTACCAGGTTTATCCTTTCCACGGGATACGAAGATTTTGACTATGCAAAAAAAGCAATCTCTCTTCAGGTCCGTGGATATCTCCTGAAACCACTGGATCACCAGGAGCTTATGGAAACACTCCAGAAAGTAAGCAACGAAATCGATCAGGAAGATTCCAGAAATAGCTATGTGAATAATTATTTTCAGTTCCGCGATCTGTACAAACGACAAATGCAGCTTAATTTTTTCCAGAAAATAATCAGCGGAACGACCCTTTCTCCAGATAATCTGGAAAAAATTTCAGTTCATAAAAATTCCGGTTATCTTACCATTCTTATGCAGATCCACAGTGCCAATCTGGAAATGTGGGATGAAAAGAGTGATTTTTCTCTGCTCCATAACATCCTGGAAAACATATGCAGAGAAATCTTACAACCTGTGTGCAAAGAGCTTATTTACATTGACTATTCTCAAATGCGGCAATATATCATCATAGAAACAGACTCTAGTTTTTCTTTTACCGACCTGGAACAATCCTGCCTCAGACTTGCCGGAATATATGATAATACCGTACAGATTTCCACTTTTTTCTGCTGTGGAACGCCTCATGAAGGCGTGGAAGGAATCCGTTATTCCTATGAAGAGGCTCTTTCTGTTTTTCATAACAGGGCTGCATCTTCTTCCGGATTTCTTTGTTTCACACCTCAGTCACATTCTTCCGATTTTACATTAAAACCACTGGTTTATGATGATATCCTGATTTTTCTACGCCAGCGAAACTCACAGGCTCTCTGTGAATATATTGATAAATACTTCAACGATATCATCACAAAAAAAATCCACATCCGTCAGACCTGGAGTGTGGCTGCTGCATTTCTTACTGTACTTGATGGTTTTATCACGGAATGTAATCAGCGTGAAACTCTTTTTCCTCTCCTCGAAAATGCCCTGAATACTTACCAGAACTGCCAGAGTGCTATGCAGCTAAAACAACTGCTTCAGTCTACCTGCAATACAGTTCTGGATTCTCTTGCTGATGAAAAAAGTCCACGGAAGTCAGCGCTCGTGTCCCAGATTCAGGAATATATCCGTCTGAACTTTAATCAGCCGGATCTTCGTCTTGAAACTATTGCTTCCCATTTTTTTATCAATCCCCAGCATCTCTCTGCTGTATTCAGCCAGGAATCCGGAGTTACACTTACCTCTTACATCAATGTATGCCGCATGAAAAAAGCCCGACAGTTTCTTCTGGAAAACAGCCCTTCCATTCAAAATGTAGCTGCTTTATGCGGATTTTCCGATTCCGGATATTTTAGCAAATGTTTCCGGAAATATTACGGAATCTCTCCGAAAAATTTCGTATCCCTGACGGAAAAGAACAGTTATCCAGGTTCTATCGGCACATGATCTTCGTCTCATTAAAGCGTAACGTTTCACCGTTTCATCTCGTTAAAATAGTATTTTACTCTAACATATGTTTTATGTAAAATGCAAGTTCTTTTTATTGTGCAATATCCTGGAATGTGTTAAGATAAAACCTGCGACTTTATACAAATAGCAGTTTACCATACTGCAATAATGAGGTGAATTATGAAAGAGAGAGAGCAACTGGGATCCCGTCTGGGATTCATCCTGATTTCTGCCGGCTGTGCCATCGGAATCGGAAATGTGTGGAAGTTCCCTTATATGGCCGGACAGGGCGGCGGCGGTGCATTTGTACTGTTTTACCTGATCTTTCTGGCAATCTTGGGTCTTCCTGTTATGACTATGGAATTTTCTGTTGGACGTGCCAGCCAGAAGAGCCCTGTCAAAGCCTACTATGCACTGGAAAAACCCGGCCAGAAATGGCACATCCACGGATACATCACTCTGATCGGCTGCTACCTTCTGATGATGTTCTACACTACTGTTACCGGCTGGATGCTGAATTACTTCTATATGACTGCCACCGGCAAATTCCAGGGACTTGATTCTGAGGGTGTTGCCGGAAAATTTACAGACATGCTGGGGCAGCCTGTAACCATGGGATTCTGGATGATCGTTGTTGTTATCGCAGGTGTTTTCGTCTGCTCCCGCGGTCTTCAGAATGGCCTGGAAAAGGTTACCAAGGTTATGATGATCTCCCTTCTGATCATTATGGTTATCCTGGCTGTTAACAGCTTTACCATGGATGGTGCCAAAGAGGGTCTGAAATTCTACCTGATCCCGGATTTTGAGCGTATGAAGAAGATCGGTATCATCACCACCATCACCGGCGCTATGAACCAGGCATTCTTCACTCTCAGCCTCGGTATCGGTGCCATGGCGATCTTCGGAAGCTACATCGGAAAAGATCAAGCACTGCTTGGGGAATCCGTGAACATTGCGATCCTGGATACATTCGTTGCGATCGCCTCCGGACTTATTATTTTCCCGGCATGTTTCACTTTCAATGTTGACCAGACCTCCGGACCGAGCCTGATCTTTATCACACTGCCGAATATTTTCAACCACATTCCGCTTGGAAGACTCTGGGGAAGCCTGTTCTTCATCTTTATGTCATTTGCAGCTTTCTCTACCATCCTGGCTGTATTTGAAAATATTATTTCCTGCGGTATGGAGCTTACCGGCTGGAGCCGAAAAAAATCCAGTCTTGTAAATGCCATCGCCATCATCCTTCTGTCTCTGCCATGCGTACTTGGATACAATGTATGGTCCTGGGACTGGCTCAAGGTATTCGGCGGCGCAATTCTCGACCTTGAGGATTTCCTGGTAAGCAACATTCTGCTCCCGCTTGGTTCTCTTGTATACCTGCTTTTCTGCGTTTCCAAACGTGGCTGGGGCTGGGAAAACTTCACAGAAGAAGCCAACACCGGAAAAGGCATGAAGATCCGGAAATGGATGCGCGGATACATCACTTATATCCTGCCGCTGATCATTCTGTTTATCTTCTTCTTTGGTCTGTACGACAAGTTTTTTGCATAAAATAAAACACCCCTGACGGATATCGTACGTGATTTACACACGCGATTTCCATCAGGGGTGTTTTTGCTGAGTCAGGCGGATATTCACAGCCTGCATTCTTCCTGATACAAGCAAGTCCCCTCACCGCGTATTGCTTTTCGTAATTGAAGCAGGGAACTTACTTGATTCAGTTAAGAATTTTACCTGCCTAGCAGCTCCAGTACTTCCTCTCTGCTGATCAAAGCCTGGCCGATTCCCTCGCCGCTTAAGATCTCATCAGCCAGTTCCCGTTTTCTTTCCTGAAGAGCCCGGATTCGTTCTTCTATGGTGTCTTTCATAAAGAGGCGGTAGACACTGACAACGTTCTGCTGACCGATGCGGTGGACACGGTCTGTTGCCTGATTCTGCACGGCAAGATTCCACCAGGGATCGTAGTGGATCACAATATCAGCTGCCGTAAGATTCAGGCCTGTTCCTCCTGCTTTCAGAGAAATACAGAAAACAGAAGTATCATCCTCATTAAATGCATGTACCATCTGCGCCCGTTTTTCCTTGGAAGTCGATCCGGTCAACATATAAAAAGAAACTTTTGCTTTTTTCAGACGGACAGCCAGCACATCCAGCATGGTAGTAAACTGGGAAAACAACAGGAGCTTATGTCCGCCATTCACCGCATTCTGAACCAACTCCATGCACATCTCCAGCTTGGAAGAATTCCCTTTGTATCCTTCATATACCAGTCCCGGATAACAGCAGATCTGCCGCAGCCTCGTGATCTCTGCAAGGATCTGCAGTTTAGAAGTGCGAAACTCCGCATCCGACTGCATCCCAAGCATCAGGCGAAGCCGTTCCGTATGGGCCTCATACAGCTCCTTCTGCTCGCTTTCCAACGTGGAAAACATATCTTTTTCCAGCTTATCCGGAAGATCCTTCAGCACATCCCTCTTCAATCTCCGCAGCACAAAAGGACGGATCATTTTCTGCAGACGCTCCATCGCATCGGAATTACTGTACTGCACAGCTGGAAGCTCTATTTCCTTGCGGAATTTCTCATAAGAATACAAAAATCCTGGCATCAGAAAATCAAAAATACTCCACAGCTCACTGAGCCTGTTCTCCACCGGTGTACCGGTCAGCGCAAGCCTGAATTCCGACCGGATCTCCTTCACAGCCTTTGCCACCTGAGTTCCGTGATTCTTGATATACTGCGCCTCATCAATGATCTGCACAGCAAAATCCAGGTTCTGATAAGCCTTCAGATCCCGTTTCAGAAGGTCATAGGAGGTGATCAGAACCTCCCGTTCTCCCGCATTTTTGATCAGTGCTTTCCTCTCCTTCACATCACCAGTCACAACGGTAGCCGGAAGTCCCGGCGCAAAACGTTCGATCTCGTTCATCCAGTTAAACACCAGCGAAGCAGGCGTTATCACAAGGGCACGTCTGTTTTCTCCCGGCGCAGATTCCTGAAATTCTGACCAGAGAAATGTGATCACCTGGAGGGTTTTTCCAAGTCCCATATCATCTGCCAGGATCCCTCCAAACTGATTATGCTTCAGAGTTTTGATCCAGTAAAAGCCCTCTTTCTGATAACCCCGGAGGATTTTTTCCTGCTCCCTGGGAATCTGAAATTTATGTTCTTCCATTGTCTGCATGTTCCGGATCAACGCACGAAAGGCATTGTCCTTCTCTACCTTGATCAGATCGCCGCCCTTCAGCTGACTGTCCAGATACATAGCACGATAGGCCGGAACCTGAGTCTTTCCTTTTTTCAGTTCACGATCACTGATCTGCAGTCCATTTTTCAGAGCAGAAAGCTCCCTGAGCTGACCATCAGAAACATCCAGAAAGCTGCCATCTTTCAGGCGGAAATATTTTTTTCTGCGATCGTACCTGGAAAGAATATCAAAAAGCTGCGCCTGATCCATCCCCTCCACATCCAGATCCAGGTTCAGAAGTCCGGCTGACAGAGAAACACCAAGACGGATGTTTGGCAGCTTTGTTACCCTCATCTGTTTGATGGACTGGGAAATATAGACAGCTGCAACTTTCTGCATGGCGGGGATTCCTTCAGTAAGAAGCTGGTAGAGCTTTTCTTCGGAATCTTTCACACCGGCGGGCTTCCCTGAACCTTCCCTGCACAAAGATTCCAGTTCCCCGGCACGACAATCCAATGCCAGCTCCATCCGCTGGTCATCATATCCGTTAAAATATTTTGACAGCAGCGCAAACACACCAAGCTCTCCCGGAATATCCCTGGTGCGGGCAGACACATCTCGGTCAAAAACCGAAAATTTATCCTTCCCGTAAACAGAAAATGCCTTACAGGTGATCCAGTCACGCTCCGGCGCATCCAGATAGATCTCATATGCAGCCTTGTAGCATTCAAGACCTGTTTCTTCCGGGAAATCCCTGAGATCACAGTGAAAAAATTTTTTCAGGGAAGGAAGCAGCTCACGCACAAACGCAGGCACATCCGGTTCATCAATAAAACCTCGGCCCGCAGGAAGCCGCTCCAGACAGGTAACAAATTCCTCCACTGCTCCAAGCTCCTGCCTGGAAACCAGATATACCTTCGCATTATCAAAATACATATGATACCGTATGCCTGTCACACTGTATACCGGCGCGATCTCAAGAGATAACCCCTGATCCTTCTTCCGGATCATCAGCGTCCTGTCCGGAATTTCTCTGACAGAATGCCATGTTGTCTCCGGATCATTGTTCATTTTAAACTTGAAACTTTTTTCGCCAAGTATAAGAAGCAGATCCTCAAGTTCTTTTCTGTCAACGGTAAGATCCCTCACCTTTTCCACAGCTATATTCTTCAGCTGTTCATATCTGGACATGTAAGTGCCGTGATGATTCTCGACCCATTCCCGGATAAAAGCCAGCACGCTTCTGGATCCTGCTGAAAAGGCTTCATCTGAATGGATAAATTCCAGATTTTTTCCATAAGAAACCCTCTCATTATGATCCAGATTCCACACAAAGGCCAGCACATCCTTGAGGATATATTTTTTCTCACAGCCAACGCGGAATTCCACGGTAAAACAATTTCTCACAGAATTAAATTTCAGGCAGGTTTCCAGCTCCACCCTGCCAAAATACGGATCCCCGGAAAACGGAAGCATACGGCTGTATAGCTGGCGATTAAGGAGGCTTTTCAGCTCAACGGTGGTTTTCGTTGCAGGCTGCCCTGGTCCGGATAAAGCAGCCGGAAATGCTGTTCCGCTCAATAACTCTGCCTGCTTCGGTTCCTCATCCTGCTGTCTGCGGATTTCCACACGCTCATAGGCCTTACGGTCTCCATATTCCAGAAGCACTGCCACGCAGTGCTTACAGATTCCGGAATAGCTGCGAAAGGCCGGGCAGTCACAGTATGCTTCTTTTATGCGGTCCGCTTCTGTATCATACTGAAAGCCTGTATTGTATACATTACGCCCACTTCCCTTCACTGCTGCAGATATTTTATCCACAGCTCCTTCCGACTTAATATCCAGCGACTGGATCCTCTTTCCGGTACGGTAAATATCAAGACCTCTCTGATATGCCGTTGTATTACAAAGTGCCCGGATGGCTGTTCGTTTAAGCATGTATCTTTCCCTTCTTTTCTTATCGCGTTTCTTCCATTATAAAAGGAGACCTGCACTGTGGCAAGTCTCCTGTGTATATTCATTGATATCTTATTCCTGTCGCTGTTACTGTTCACTCCGTTCTCAGCAGGCTTTTCTTCTTGCTTCATCCTCTTTCCGCTCTTCTCCGACTTCTGTCATCAGATACGGATCAAGAACCTCTTCCAGCTCTTTCTCAGTCATGATCCCTTGTTCCAGAACAAGTTCCCGGACAGACTTGCCGGTTTTTACTGCAGTTTTTGCGATGGTTGCAGACGCCTTGTAGCCAATATGCGGGCAAAGAGCCGTTGCGATTCCTGCACTGCTTTCCATCAGGTCTTTGCAGTGTTTGCGGTTTGCGGTGATTCCTGTGATGCAGTTTACGCTCAATGTATCCACTGCTTTTTCCAGAGTCGTAATGGATTCAAAAAGATTACAAAATACAACCGGCTCAAAAGCATTTAACTCCAGCTGTCCGGCTTCTGCCGCCATGGTAATGGTGGTATCATGTCCTACGATGTGGAAAGCAACCTGGCTTACTACCTCCGGAATGACCGGATTTACCTTACCTGGCATGATGGAAGACCCATTCTGCTTTGCTGGAAGATTGATCTCCCCAAATCCGGTTTTCGGGCCGGAAGACATCAGTCGAAGATCGTTGCACATCTTGGAAAGATCCACCGCACAGGTTTTTACTACACCGGATACGGCAACAAAGCCGTCCAGATTTTCTGTTGCGTCAAAAAGGTCCTCGGCCTGTTTCAGCGGATAACCTGTAAGCTTTTCCAGATTTGGCACGATCTTATAAAAATAAGAATCGGAAACGTTGATAGCAGTTCCCACTGCAGTTCCTCCAAGGTTTACGGTGTACATTTCCCTGTGAGCCTTTTCGATACGTTTCCTGTCTCTGGAAACCATGGACGCATAACCGTGGAACACCTGACCAAGGCGGATCGGAACTGCATCCTGAAGCTGTGTACGTCCCATAGTGATCACATCATCGAACTCCTCTGCCTTTTTTGCAAGCTCCTTCTCAAGTCTTACCAGTGCTTTTTCCAGAGGTGCAAGAAGATCCAGAACGGTAAGCTTACCGGCCGTCGGGATCACATCATTGGTGGACTGCGCCATGTTTACGTGATCATTTGGATGGACCATTTTATAGCTACCCTTCGGACATCCGAGGATCTCACCGGCTCTGTTTGCGATCACCTCATTCATATTCATATTTGCGCTGGTTCCGGCACCACCCTGAATGGCATCTACGATAAATTCCTCAGCCAATTTTCCTGCGATCACTTCATCACAGGCTCTGACAATGGCATCTGCCTTATCCTCCGGAAGAAGCCCTGCATTATTATTAGTGATAGCTGCTGCTTTTTTAATCTGTGCCAGGTTCCTGATAAATACCGGATGAAGCTTTGTACCTGTAATAGGAAAATTCTGTTTTGCCCTTAAAGCCTGAACTCCGTAATAAGCCTCTGCAGGCACTTCCATAGTTCCGATCGAATCTGCTTCCAGTCTTGTTTCTGTTGTCATTTTGTCATCCCTCTTCTTTCTTCTGATCCTGTGCACATCTGATTTGCTCCGCTGTCTGATCTCATCTTTTTCATTCGCCAGATATTCGCTGTTTTCAAATCATTTTGTTATTTTCATTTTTATCAGCAGCTGTTTTCTGATGCCTAAGAAACTAACACTTTCTTTGTGGCTTGTAAATACTTTTAAGGGAAAACCATGATTATCCGTGTTTTTCAATAGTTTATATTAATCTTTTTAAGAGTTTCTTTTATTTTTCTTATTTTTATTAAGTCGTTTCTTGTGTTGGGATAACACACGCAGTATAATCAATACAGAAATACCTATTTTCAATCCACTTCCCTACGCAGCTCTGTACCAGTTACAAATGACATTTTTTCATCGAAAGGAGACATTCCACATGGAACACAAACTCGACAACATCGACCGAAAGATCATCGAAATGCTTCAGAAAAACGCCCGCACCCCGGTAAAGGAAATCGCAAAGGAAGTCTTCCTCTCCTCCCCCGCTGTTTCCGCCAGGATCGAACACCTCGAAAAAAACGGGCTGATCACAGGCTACCACGCCCAGATCAACCCGGTATTTCTCGGTTATCATATAAAAGCATTCATCAACCTGGAAGTAGAACCCAACCAGAAAAAAGACTTCTATCCCTTCATCCAGTCCATCCCAAACGTCATCGAATGCAACTGCGTCACCGGCGATTACTCCATGCTCATCGAAGTAGCCTTCCGCTCCACCATGGAACTGGACCACTTCATCAACGAACTCCAGCAGTTCGGCCGCACCAAAACACAGATCGTATTCTCCACCAGCGTAGAACACAGAGATCTGCCGGTGGAATAATCCACCACTGTTCTTCACGCATTCCCTAAATCACTTTCCCATCAAAGCAACAATCTTCTGCTTCAGCTCCTGCGCATTCTTCCTCGGATCCTCCGCCTTCATGATCGCAGAAACAACCGCCATACCACTCATACCGGCGCCCTCAAGCACATCCATATTCCCGGCATTCAATCCCCCGATCGCAACCGCCGGAATCGGAACCGCCTCACAGATATCCTTCAACGTAGAAACCTTGGTAAGGATCGTCACAACCTTAGTAGTGGTAGGATAAATCGCCCCCACACCAAGATAATCCGCACCAGCCTCATAAGCCTTCACAGCAGCCTCCACCGTCTTGGCAGTAGCCCCCACGATCTTATCCGGTCCCATCAGCTTCCTTGCCACAGCAACCGGAATATCAGAAGCTCCAACATGCACACCAGCCGCATCACAAGCCAGCGCCACATCCACACGATCATCAATGATCAGCGGCACATTGTAACGATCTGTGATCTCCTTCACCTTAAAAGCCTTATCCAGATACTCCCGTCCACCCTTATTCTTCTCGCGAAGCTGGACCAGAGTCACACCACCCTTACAGGCCTCCTCAACCGTACGGAGCAAAGACTCCTCCGTATGATAAGAACTATCCGTCACCAGATACAACGTTACATCCAAATCTTTTCTATCCATCCTAATCCCCTCTTTTTCAGTATATTTCAATCTTCAACAGATCCAGCAGCTGTCGATCCGAAACCCCATAGATCTCATCCAGCAGATTTACCTGAAAGCTTCCCGGACCGCGGGAAATCTTCTCCGCTTCCTCGCCGGCGATACCCATAAGTGCAGTACCAAGCACTGCCGCAGCCAGATAATTCCCGGATCTCCCATTTAATTCCATCTCAACGCCAGACCAGACACCTGCCTCTATACTATCCGTCATCTCTTTCGCAATATTATCTTCGCACCCCGGCAAAAACGCCGCAGTCAGTGCACCGACCATACAGCCGGTTCCTGTGATCCCGGACAGCGCCGCACTGCCATTTTGTACCAGAACAACCCGTTCACCATCGGTAACAAAATCCTGTTTCCCGGTAGCCAGCACGATTGCCTGATTATTTCTGGAAAAAGCCTTAAGCACTTCACTGACTCCATCAATATTTTCCTCAGTCAGAGCATCCTCGACACCCGCATCGATTCCGATCGCATGAGACGGCAGCCCGGAAACAGCCAGAAGCTCTGACATATTTCCCTTCAGCACTGCCGGATGACCGATCCTTAAAAGCTCCCGTGCCAGATCCAGCCTGAGATCACTGCAGGCAACCCCTACCAGGTCCAGAAGAACCGGAATCTTATTTTCCATCGCGGTTCTCATAGAACGCTTCATTGACTCGATCCTGGCATCGGTAATATTCCCGAGATTCAGCATCAGCGCACCAGCCGATGCCGTAATATCTGCCACCTCTGCCGGATGCTCCGCCATGATCGGCCTTGCACCCACTGCAAGGATCACGTTGGCACAGTCATGGATCGAAATCGGATTGGTGATGCAATGGATCAGCGGCTTTTCTTCTTTAATTCGCTTTCGCAGTTGTAAAATTCTTTGTCTCATATGTTTTTGAACCCAAAGCTGCCTGGAATTTCACCAGAAGACCTGCTTTACTCAGAGCCTTCAGGAAAATATAGGCAACACATCCTCCCATTGTGGTTGCTGCAAGGAACATCGGCGTATAATAAAATGCTGTCAGTCCGCCTCTTCCCATCAGGAATGCCATCACCGGATAAGAAACCATGGATCCGATGATACCTGTTCCAAAGATCTCACCGATCACCGCGCAGATGATCTTGCCTTTGGAAAGTCTGTAGAACACACCTGAAAGAAATGCGCCAAATACTGCACCGGTCAGTGCAAGTGGCGGGATTCCCATGAACATCATACGGATCACGCCGATCATGGTCGCACAGAGAAGGGAATACCACGGTCCCATCAGAACCGAGCATACGATATTGACAAGATGCGCCGTAGGGCACATTCCCTCAATCCTCAGGATCGGTGAAATAACGACACCGATCGCAACCATCATTGCCAGCATTACCATACGAAGCGTGTGCATCCTTTGTTTTTCCATAGTGTTTTTCCTCCCTGAAATATCAGGCAGAGCCCTGTCAGATCCGGGCAAAAGCTTCCCGTCTGCTGCAGTCTGCCCTTAGATTTTGGCGGTCGAAGTTCCCTTACTTCCTCTCACTCCGAAAACACGGATTCCCATCGCTTACATGATACTTCCGGAAAAATCCTCCGGAATATCACTCTCCTGCCAGACATTAAGGCGCTCCCCTTCCTGCCCGCTCTTTCGCAGAAGCTCCACATGCAGTCTCTGTCACTTTCACATCCCCACATTGTCAGACCATTCCAGTTTCATTGCTGCATTAAAAAAGAGCGCATCCCATGGCAAACTCCACGGAGACACGCTCTCAGATCACAATCCCTCCGTTGGCATTACCCAAATCAGGTACGGTCGAAGATCTATCTTCCTCTCAGCCTGTCACACAAGCTCCCGCTGGCTCTTTTCTTTTCTGTTTTTCAATATAGCACACACCTATCCCGTTGTCAAACCTCCACTGCTTATTGCTCTTTGCACTCCCGCCGGAGACTTTCTGTTCACTCCGTTCTCAGTAACACCGGAGACTTTCTTGCATGATTTACATTTTCTGTAACTGCTTTTACTATACTTCACCGACCCTTATTTCGCAAGACGGATCATATTCCAGCTGTGTTTTGCAAAAACTGCTTCCAGTTTTCCGCCGTCCAGCTTTGAGCATTCTGCACTGGCTTTTACAGGAACTACATTCTCGGGCTGCGTCTCTGTATTGACTGCCTGAAGATTATCGTTATTCAGCACGATATGCTCTACAATCTTATATCCCTCAAACTGTCTTAAGTCACAGGAAACTTCCATATCCTCATCCATACTTTTATTCACTGCAAAGATCGTCAGCGTATCCTTTTCCTCATCCCAGACGCACACAGAATCCAGATATGGAGCTTCTCCATAAGTCTTGCTTTCATATATAGGTGTGAGAACCTGTGTATTAAGGACGGTTCCTCTTCCAAACACACTTGTCAGCATATACGGATAAAAGATCGTCTGACGCCATGCGCCTGTATCGGATGTCATGATCGGCGCAATAACATTTACCAGCTGTGCCATGCAGGCGATCTTTACACGATCTGCATGACGGAGAAGTGTGATCAGCATACTTCCCACAAGAAGTGCATCCTCAAAGTTATAAACATCCTCCAGCTGATGGGGCGCCTGTACCCATTTTTCCAGCTTCTTATCCTGTTCATTACTGTGGTACCATACGTTCCACTCATCGAAGGAAAGATTGATCTGTTTTTTTCCATGCTTCTTTGCTTTTACAGCATCGCAGATGGAAACCACTCCTGAGATAAAATCATCCATGCCCTTGGAGCTTGCCAGAAAATCGGCAGTGTCTCCCGCTGCATTTCCATAGTACTGATGCAGGGAAAGATAATCCACCTGATCGTAAGCCTCGTCAAGAACCGTATACTCCCAGGAGCCAAAGGTAGGCATTTCCAGATTGGAGCTTCCGCATGCAACAGTCTCAACCTCCGGATCCATAAATTTCATCAGGCGGGCAGTCTCTGCTGCAACTCTTCCGTACTCTGCCGCGGTTTTATGTCCCATCTGCCACGGACCATCCATCTCGTTTCCGAGACACCATAATTTGATATCATGCGGCTGTTCATAGCCGTGAGCCTTACGGAGATCACTGTAATAGGTACCACCCTTAAAGTTACAGTATTCCAGAAGATTTTTCGCATCCTCCGGTCCTCTTGTTCCCAGGTTTACTGCCATCATCACATCGCTGTCAGCTTTTCTGGACCAGTCCACAAACTCATTGAGTCCAAACTGGTTTGTCTCGATGACACCCCAGGCCAGCTCCGGTCTGGACGGACGCTGAGCTTTCGGTCCGACGCTGTCCTCCCAGCGGAATCCGGATACAAAATTTCCACCCGGATAACGAACGATCGGTACCTGAAGCTCCCTTACCAGCTCCAGAGTATCCTTCCGGAATCCCTGCTCATCAGAAAGAGGGCTGCCTTCCTGATAAATCCCCTCATAAACCGCACGTCCGAGATGTTCTATAAAGGAACCATAGATCCTTTTGTCTGTTTTTCCGGTGAGGAAATATTTGTCCACGATGATCTGCGCTTTTTTCATTGTAAAAATCCTCCTGTGATAGAATTATCATTCAGAAAACTACCATTCCGTCTATCATTTTATCATTCCATCAGGCTTATGTCATTTCTTTTCTCAGGAAATATAAGGATTTTTCAAAAATTTCCACACTTCTGGCTACAGTGCCGCATTACACTTCTCATAAGCAAACAGTGCCGCACCAAGCGCACCACAAAGCTGTGCTTCATCACAGATATAAAGCTTCGCCCCCAGCTTCTCCTCCAGTGCCTGGATGATACCTTTATTTCTGGCAACACCACCGGTCATCATGTATTCCCCCGGATTCTTTTTGCCAAGGCGGGCTGCAAGAGCTCCTACCTTGGAAGCAACAGATACATTCAGACCATGGATGATATCTGCCACGTCCTTATTCTGGGCAACCAGGGAAACTACCTCGGACTCTGCAAATACAGTACACATGCTTGAGATCACTACGTTCTCTTTCCACTCCAGACCACGGGTACTCATCTCCTCCAGGGAAAGTCCAAGAGTACGGGCCATCATTTCCAGGAATCGTCCGGTTCCTGCTGCACATTTATCGTTCATCAGGAAATTTTTTACCGCACCGTTCTCGTCAATGCTGATCGCCTTGATATCCTGACCGCCGATGTCGATAACTGTACGCACATTCGGATTCAGATAATGAGCTCCCTTTGCGTGACAGGTAATCTCTGTGATACTGTCATCACCACTGTCAATATAGGCACGTCCATATCCGGTAGTAACGATACGCACGATATCTTCTTTCCTGATCCCTGCTTTTTCCACGGCCATCTCCAGGCTCTTTTCTGCACTCATCATAGCGCCGCCGCCTGTGGGAATGATCATGGTCGATTTAATTTTTCCGTCTTTATCCAGGATCACAACATCCGTACTTGTGGAACCGCTGTCGATCCCTGCCACATAATAAACTCCTGATTCCATTTTTTTCCTTATCTCCTCGCTGATTCCTTTTGATGGGTCCATATCCTCAGAGCCTTCCAGGGTCTCCGCAAAAGCCTGCACTCTGGTAAGGAGCTGTCCTGCACTCTGGCTTGTAAAATCTGTCTCGATCTTCAGAAGCGGAACCTTGATATCACGCTTGATGCTTGCATACTCAAATCCGTAATAGTCGCAGAATTTAATAGTATGATAAATGATCCCCTTCAGGTTCGGATCCAGATACAGCCGGTTTCTTCGGGTGCTGTTGTTCATACGAAAGCAGGGCATCTGGGAAAGAAGTGCATCCGCATAAGCCAGGAACATGGCATCGTCTTCCATTTTTTCCAGCTCCTCACGGATCACTGCAAGACGTCTTCCACCTGTACAGGTCAGGTTTTCCACATCCATGCGGATATTATCCCGGATCATTTTTTCCAGGATGCCGCTGACACGGACACCCAGAACACCGATATACGGCTGGTTATCCACAGTCTCATGGGAAAAAGCATTCAGAAATCCACTTCTGTCGAAGGTTTTCCCCGAAAATTTCTCATAAGCTTTCTTCAGACGGTGGATGCCCTGGGCAAGCTTCACCTTTTCACAGTCGTTATCCTCATGAGGCATGTCCAGCATGTACAGAAATTTACATTTACCGGTACTTTCCACAATGTCGTACACACGGCGCATGGAATCACAGCAGTTAACAAGAACAAGCTGCTCTACCTTTCCCTCCAGCACTGCCTGGATCACAGATTTTCCGAAGCCACAGAGATTGGCATGGGCGATCTGGTCCGAAAGCTCAAAATTCTCCGGCATTTCCTCAAGAACCGCACATTCCTCGCCAAAGCCCTTAAACAGCTCCAGCGGTGTATATTTACAGACGTAATGTATCATGACCGTTTTTCCTCCTTACCTTCTGACAGCATTTCCAGATATGCCTGAAGTCGTGTGGATACCTGGCCGTCACTGGAATTGGCCGGGTTGCAGCCGTCACCGTCCAGGACCATGGTTGGAAGTCCTGCATTTTCCAGAGAATTTTTGATCAGGCTGGAAGCTCCGATGGTTCCCTTGCAGCCCCAATGCGCAAAAAGGATCCCGCCGTCTGCCTCTGTAAGGTTCGCCAGCTCCTGGGCACGCCGGATCCTCTGCTTCACACTTCCGTTGTAAATGCAGTTGACCATTTTTTCCGCAAGAGCCTCATAAGGATCCGAGGCCTGCATCCGCTGAAAACCGTCTGCAACAAAATCACAGGCACGGATATGCACGTTCTGGCTATAATTAAATACATCCTTTACCGGCTCCTGCAAAAACGGCATCATATGCATCCACAAAATATGAAGGCCTTCCCCCTTTGGTGCCTTCTTCACATCCTCAAGAAGCATTTTTGTGTATTTCAGGGATTCCTCTGAGCCCGCCAGAAGATGGCACATAAAGATCGCATACAGCTCATTTGTCAGGGAAGTCACCGGATCGTGTTCCTTTCTGAGGGCAAGCTGGCGGCTGTAATAGGAGGCCGCTTCATTGCTGTTGGCAACTGCACGCTGTACCGACTGCTCAGAAATCTTTTTGCCGGTGACATCTTCCAGGAATTTCTTCATCTCGCGGAGCTGATCTGCAACATAGCTGATGGAATCCTGATTTTTTTCATAGGGTACGTCAATATAAAAGCCCGGGATCTGATATTTCTGTTTCAGATAAGGAAACGTCATCATGTTTCCATCGCAGGCAAGATTTGTATAGATGGTACATTTGGGCTTCGGTACCAGTCCTGCCATGGACGCTCCCAGAAAAACTCTGTGATAGGAGCACATGGTTTCCGGAAAGCCCTCTGATTCCGTCTGTGCCAGAAATGCCTGCTCGCATCTGGTTCCGGCGATGAAGCAGGACATTGCCTCCACGGAATACGGAGTGATCCCTGCTGCTGTCAGAAGCTCTCCCGGTACAAAAATACTCACAAGAGCGGTATCGTCCGGTTTTGCAAGGGCTTTGATAATATTCTGCATGACTACACGGGCTACATACTGTCCCGAAGCCGGAAGCTTCCTGTCAGGGAAAAGCTGCAGACGTTTTTCCTGGAGCCGGTATCCAGTGAGAAGAAGTTTTCGTGCTTTTTCCGGATCCCTGATGGATTTCTCTCCCACCATATCCCCGAATTTCTTTATAATATCCAATCTGTCACATCCTCCGTCAAATCAAAAAATCTATTATAAGTCTGTCAGACGCTTACCCGAAATTTTGTCTCAGACAAAATCCTGTAGCATTATCATCGTCTGGATGGTATAAAGGCTCCACCTGTCAGACCAATATTTTTATTATAAAGATATTTTTTTCAAATGTAAACACGCCAATTTTTACAAATTTGAAGCCTTTTGCACATATCAAAACATCAAAATGCAGATTTTCACAAAACTCGCATTCCTTTTCGTGGAAAACCCGCATTTGTCTTATCACATTCTCTTCTGTTCTGTTTTTTCCGTTACTCTGCATCACATCTGATGACGTACCACCTTATATTCATCTCCGGAACGATAATACGGACATTCCTTGTAATCACTGCTCACAAAACGATAATATTCATCCTCATCCAGATTGACATCACAGTAATATTCGTCACACTCTTCATCATATGTATAGTTTGCACAGTATTCGCAGCTGGTTCCCTTCATATTTATTTCTCCTCTCTTTGCAGGAAAGTATTTCTCCCTGCTGTTCTCCTGATTATATAATAAAAAAAAGAAGAATTCCATTACTGAAATCCTCCCTTTTTTTATATATCAGAACATTCCGTTCACAGTCTTATATTTGTAAAGCATCTCCGCATGGTTCTGCTCTTCCACCTGGATATCAGCCAGAAGCTTCCTCACACCACTGTCTTCAAAAGCAAAAACATCCGAGTTGTATTCTCCGGAAATCAGCTTTTCTGTTCCGATACAGTCTGTTGCAAGAAAAGCATCGTGTTCCTTATCCTCTGAGGACATCACCGATGTGTAAGCAGCCTTTGGCTGGTAATCACGGCCGTCACTGTCATTACAGTTTACCTGTGGAACTGTACCGGAAAGCACCTGGCTCAGGGAATCGTAATGCTCCTGCTCTTTTTTCTGAAGAGTCTGAAATAAGCTTTTAAGCTCCGGATCCCTGGCCTGCTGTGCATATTTTCCGTATTTTTCAATGCAGCTTTTTTCCTGTGTCTGAAGATCCTGGATCACTGTGCGTTCTTTTTCCTTTAATATCATTATGATCATCCTTTCTTTTGATAATAATGATAGTATGGTTTGGAAACGCGATTTTATTCATATTTTACAATCCATGGAAAGAAACTCCTGCTGCCAGTCAGCCCTGGATGTTGAGACCGTGGACAGGCAGTCTGTGATCTCGTTGTATTAAGTACAGTGATTTTATCCTGACTACCTCTTATTCAAGAATCAAATCATAAAATCCCGGAACTGCTGCAGAGCTTCTGATCTGCCAGCACTGGCACAGCTCATCGGGATAGCCCTTATCCTGAAGCGCTCTGTAAAGCTCATCTGTTCTTGTATCTGTCATATGCTCCTGAGATTCCTTTCCTGTTTTTATTATAATTTCACCAAGCGGATATTCGCGATCCGCTTTCGCTGGTTCCATCCATATTCAGTACAATAAATCGAACATTTCCCTTCCACTCTTCTGCATGATCACAAACGCAACCGCTTCACGATTTATCATCCTCATCCATGCCAGTTTCTTTACCAGCCTTATATATCCCCCGGATCCCCAGGATCAATGTCACGAAAATCCCTGTGATCAGTATCCACACCGGCCACATAGGTGCCGTTCCCAGATTCCCGCTGATCCCGGCATCAAGACATACTCCAATGGATAACAGCTTGATCACAGACATCATTTTTGACGCGATTTCAAAGATATTCTCTCTGTTTTCCTCTGTCACCTCAACCGGATAATTCCACCACTGTGGAAATCTCTGACAGAACATCAGAAGTGCCAGGATCAGCAGCCCCAAAATCGGCTCCAGAAGAAGGCTGCCCTTCTTCCCATACCGGTCCGGGATCCCATGCGCATTAAAATGGATCGGCACCCTCTCCGGCAGATTTCCCCAGGTGGCCACAAGATACATCACGTACCCAAGGATCATCAGAAAGCAGAGCACATCTGTAATATTCCGCAGTTTTTTCTCAGACATTATCCATCCCCCTTTCATTGCAGAATAAACCCGTCTGTAAATTAAATACTCTCTTTCCTGTATTTTACACACAAATTGCCTGCCTGTAAATTATTTTGCAAAAAAACACCTATTATATCCATATCTGTGAGCACTAACGATTGCATACGAAATTTTTATATGATAAAATAGACATGTTGTCCAAAAACATATTTAAGAAAGGGAAAGAAATATGTTAGAAAAAATCTTCAAGCTGTCCGCAAATAAAACGGACGCCAAAACAGAGGTTCTGGCAGGTATCACCACCTTCATGACAATGGCCTATATCCTGGCAGTTAACCCGAACATCCTGTCCGCAACCGGCATGGATTCCGGAGCTGTATTCACAGCTACCTCACTGGCAGCCTTCCTGGGAACTCTGCTGATGGCAATCTTCGCCAACTACCCGTTCGCACTGGCACCCGGAATGGGTCTGAACGCATACTTTGCCTATACAGTTGTCATCGGTATGGGATACAGCTGGCAGTATGCACTGACTGCAGTTTTTGCAGAAGGTATCGTATTTATCGTTCTTTCACTTACCAATGTACGTGAAGCGATCTTCAATGCGATCCCTCTGAACCTGAAATCCGCTGTCAGTGTTGGTATCGGTCTTTTCATCGCATTTGTAGGATTACAGAATGCCAATATCGTGATCGGCGGCTCCACTCTGCTGCAGCTTTTCTCTGTAGATGGCTACAACGCAGCCAAGGGTGTGGAGGCTTCCTTCAACAACGTTGGGATCACCGTTATCCTGGCTCTGATCGGTATCATCGTAACTGGAATCCTGGTTGTTAAGAATGTAAAGGGAAACATCCTCTGGGGTATCCTGATCACATGGGGACTTGGAATTATCTGTCAGTTCGCCGGACTTTATGTTCCGAACCCGGAGATCGGCTTCTACAGCCTGCTCCCGGATTTCAGCAAAGGACTCTCTATCCCGAGTCTTGCTCCGATCTTTGCGAAGCTGCAGTTTGACGGAGTCTTCTCACTGGATTTCCTTGTTATCCTGTTTGCATTTTTATTTGTAGATCTTTTTGATACTCTCGGAACTCTCGTTGGTGTATCCTCCAAGGCAGGCATGCTGGATGAAAATGGCAAGCTTCCTAACATCAAGGGCGCCCTTCTTGCAGATGCTGTTGCAACAACTGCAGGTGCTGTTCTCGGTACATCCACAACCACTACCTTCGTAGAAAGTGCTTCCGGTGTATCCGAAGGCGGAAGAACCGGACTTACCGCAGTGACAACTGCCATCTTATTTGGCCTGTCCCTGTTCCTGTCTCCGATCTTCCTGGCGATCCCGTCCTTTGCCACAGCTCCGGCTCTGGTGATCGTCGGTCTGTACATGCTCAGCAATGTTATCAGCATTGATTTCAGCGATATGTCCGAGGCGATCCCATGTTATGTATGTATCATCGCAATGCCGTTCTTCTACAGCATTTCCGAAGGTATCTCCATGGGAATTATCACATACGTAGCCATCAACCTGATCACAGGTAAGGCAAAAGAAAAGAAGCTCAGCGCTCTGATGTATGTACTGGCAGTGCTGTTTATCCTGAAATATATTTTCCTGTAAAATATGGCAAAAAAATTCCCGGGCCTTTTGTCCCGGGAGTTTTTTTATTCCAGCAAAATATTTTTATTTCTTCGGCTGATACCGCATATTCGATACATTATAAACCGTGATAAACGCTTTCGGGTCCTCCTGGTTTATAAACTTCATCAGCTTCTGATATTCACCTTTATCTACGATGGTGATGATCTCACGGCGTTTTTCCATGTTATAAGCTCCGATGGCCTCATAGATCGTGGCTCCGCTGTGCAGGTCATGAATGATAAACTGCCTCAGCTCCTCTTCCTTTTTCGTGATGATGCAGACACGCCGCTTGATATTATTGTCAAAAATAAAATGATCCAGAACGATTCCGTTAAAATACGTTCCCAGAATACTTAAGACCACCGTCTTTTTATCATACACAAGCGCCGCGGAAAGTGCCACGCACATACCGGAAAGAGACATGGCTTTTCCAAGTTCCATGTGGAGATACTTATTCATGATCTTCGCCACGATATCCAGTCCGCCTGAGGATGCATTCCGGTTAAAAAGAATGCTAAGTCCCACACTCACTACCAGAATATAACACAGAACATCCAGTTCCTGGCTGTCTGTCATGGAACCGAAATTCGGAAAAATGATCTCAAAAAGTCCCAGAAACAACGGCAGCATCACACTGGTATAAACCGTCTTAACTCCAAACTCTCTTCCACAGGTAAAAAATCCGATGATCAGCAATACCACATTCAGGATCATGGTAATCGCCGACAGCTGCAGCGGCACAAAGTTGCAAAGCACGATTCCAAGACCGGAAATACTGCTGACCGACGTATGGCTTGGCACCAGGAAAAAATATACCGCCGCTGCAATGATCGCCACTGCCACGGTGAGGATCACGGTTTCCTTAACGATATCTGCATAATTCAGTTTCTTTTTCATGATTTCAGATACTCTTCCCATTCTTTTTCTTTAGCGCCCACCAGCACCTTGTCTTTCCCAACAAGGATTGGTCGTTTCACAAGCATCCCGTCTGTTGCAAGAAGCGCAAGCTGCTCTTCCTCACTCATCTCCGGAAGTTTATCTTTCAGTTTCATCTCTTTATAAATATTTCCACTGGTATTGAAAAAACGCTTCAGCGGAAGACCGCTTTTTTCCCACCAGGCTTTCAGTTCCTCTGCAGTTGGATTGTCCGTCTTAATATCACGCAACGTATATTCTGCGCCACTCTCATCCAGCCATTTCTGAGCCTTTTTGCAGGTACTGCATTTTGGATAGCATACAAATAACATCTTATGTCCCCCTGTTCTTCGGCAGTAAATACATAAATTCACTGCTGTCTGTTTTTTTGCCTACAGCACAGAATTTTTATAGAACTTTTTCACTGTACTGTCCAGGTTTTATTTTAACATAGACGATGCGGTATTTCTATCCTCTTGTTCCGACCATATCAGCTTCGATTTCTGTTTCATCTCATCCACAATTTTCTCCGCTGCATCCAGATCTCCCTTTGCTTCCAGCTCTGTTAATTCCAGGCTCTTCTTTCCGGCCTCCTCACTCATATAATAAACCTCTGTTACCGTTTCCGGGGTGCTGTCGTCTTCCGGTGATACTTCCTCTGTCTTTTTGGAAAAATCCTGAAGCAGCATGTCATCGCCTTTCAGTTCCAGAGTTCCTGCATATGGCGCGTCAATGGCGTAGACGAACTCTGTTTTTCCATCTTCTGTGTACTGTACTTTCATTCGGTTGATGAGATTATTGGAAGAATACAAACTGTTATTTTTTACGTACATTCCGCTATTTTCCAGGGTCATGTATTTTTCGTTGAAATACCAGTGGTCGTAGCCTGCTGCCGCAGCGATGAGTGTCAGGATAACGGCCACTGCTGCTGTCAGCACTCTGCGTATTATTAATTTTCTCCGGATTTTTTTCAGTGCGGCTGCACTTCCGGTATTTTCCGCTTCACCAGCTCTGCGTTGTGCTCCGGAGGCTGCAGATGATATCATTTGAGCCTGCTCTTTTCCCTGCTCCTCTTTCATGATCTCCAACATTTTTCTGCATTCCTTACAAGCTTCCATATGCTCTTTTACCAGCGCCTGACTGTCTTCACTTAAAATGCCGTCCACATAGGATGGCATCAGATCCTGTATTACATCACATGTGATCCTCATTGCTCCAGCTCCTCTCTGATCTTTACTCTTGCACGGTAATAAGTCACCCTCGCCCAGTTTTCACTTTTTCCAAAAAGCATTCCAATCTCACGGAAGGTCCGCTCTCCGAAGGTCCGCAGAGAAAAAACTTCTTTGTACGGTTCCGAAAGTCTATGCAGAACCTTGTGGATCTCCATAGCCTGGCTCCGCTGCACCAGCTTTTCCTCCAGAAGCTCTCCGTCAGCGCTTTCTGCTTCTTCCAGTTTCTCATCCCCGAGAAGTTGCTTCTTCTGTTTTTTCAGATGATCGTACAACGTATTCTTTGCGATCTGGCAGAGCCACACACGCACATCACAGTCACCGCGGAACTGATCTGCTTTTTTCAGCGCTTTAAAAAATGTCTCCTGTGTCACTTCCTCAGCCAGCGACCCATCCTGTGAGATAGAACGGATATACCGATATACAATGTCAAAATATGTACGGTAAAGTTCCTCTATATTCATTGGTTCTTTCTTTTCCTCCCTTCTCACTTATAAGACGACCCTGGTTTCGAAAACGTTACAGAAAATTTCCAGTCTTTTAATTGCTAATTGTTTAATAAACGCTGATTTTTATGGCGTGCGTGGTATTGTTATCAGAAAAAATACTGAAAAAATAATATTTGAAAACCCTGGTTATTCCCGAACTGGTAAACAACAGATGCGTAAAGGTGGAATATCAGACCCTCGAAATAAAATATTGATGAAAATGTTTAATCTCATCAATATAGGTGAACGTGCCGGAAGTGGTGTTCCAAATGTTTTTAATACTTGGGCAGATCAGGGGTGGCCTGAGCCAATCATTGAAGAAGAATTTGATCCAGACCGCACTATCTTAATTCTTACTATTAAGAAAAAGCGCCGTACAAAAACAGGCAGTAAAAAACAAGCAATAATTACTGCTCAGAAATATACATAATGCAGCTATGGCACAAAATGCACATCCCTATGTAAGTATCGCTACCTACAGTACTTTTTCATCCGGCATAAAAAACACTCCTCACATTCGTCACTTACAATAAGTATTACACTTTACCGTGTAAAAGTCAACCTTCCAAAAAAATCCCGGAGTATATTGTCATACTCCAGGATTTTGTCGTCAACCGGATAAAAGCAACCGCATTCGCTACATAAGTCTACACCAGATAACTGCTTCGCAGTTGATTCAGTTAAAGCTCTTCCCCGCAGGATTCAATCACTTTTTTGTACCAGTAAAAAGAATCTTTGCGGATTCTGGAAAAGTCTCCGGTCCCGTCATCATTTTTATTTACATAGATAAGACCATAACGCTTCTTGAATTCTCCGGTGGAGGCACTGACAAGATCTGTACAGCCCCAGCAGGTGTAGCCGATCAGATCTACTCCGTCATGGATTGCTTCCTTCATCTGCTCTATATGGCGGCGCATATATTCAATACGGTAATCATCGTGAATCTTTCCATCCTCTGTCAGCTGATCCACCGCCCCAAGACCATTTTCCACGATCATGATCGGAATCTGATAGCGGTCATAGATCTGGTTCAGAACATAGCGAAGACCAGTTGCATCGATCTGCCAGCCCCAGTCGGAAGCTTTCAGATATGGATTTTTCAGATTGTCACTTCCATTTCCGGCCGTTTTCTCTCCGTCCTTTGTCACGCTGACACAGCTACTGGAATAATAGCTGATGGTGAAAAAGTCCACCGTACCCTTCTTGAGGATCTCTTTATCCTCCTGAAGAACCTCCAGCTGGATTCCGTGCTCCTCAAAGTATCTCGCTGCAAATCCCGAATAATATCCTCTTACATGAACATCACCGGCAATGGAATTGTGGATCTGCCCAAACTGCTGTGCATATAAGATATCATCCGGATGGCAGGTATATGGATAACCATTGTGATAAGCAAGCATACAGCCAAGCATAAACTCCGGATCGATCTCATGAGCCATGGAAACTGCAAGTGCACTTGCTACCAGCTGGTGATGCATTGCCTGATAACGGCTCTGCTCACATACATCCTTCGGGTCCAGCATTCCTGCACAGAATACCGCACCAAAGTCCTGCGTCAGCATATTGATCTCATTAAAAGTCAGCCAGTATTTTACCTTACCTTTATATCTCTCAAATAAAACCTTTGCAAATCGAAGATAGAAATCGATCATCTTACGGCTTTTCCATCCGCCATACTCCAGAGAAAGATGAAGGGGATTCTCATAATGAGAGATCGTTATCAGCGGCTCAATGTTATATTTTCTCAACTCATCGATCACATTGTCGTAGAACTTAAGGCCTTCCTCATTTGGAGTTTCCTCATCCCCATTTGGGAACACTCTGGACCAAGAAATAGAAAAACGATATACCTTAAATCCCATCTCTGCAAAAAGAGCAATATCCTCTTTCCAGTGATGATAAAAATCAGTCGCCTGGTGATTGGGATAAAATTCTTCCGGTAACGGTGCCGGCGGTGTAAGACGACGTTCCTTATCCACACTTCCTCCTGTCAGGACATCTGCAATGGACGGGCCTCTGCCATCCTCATCCCAACCGCCTTCATACTGGTTTGCAGCGGTTGCTCCGCCCCAGAGAAAGTTTTCCGGCATACGGTTATAATTTTTCATATTTTAATTTTCTCCTTTTTACAAACATCAGGCGGATCTGTTATCTCCGCCTGATGTTTCGTTATTATTCTTATACAATAGTCAGGAATTTATCTCCTGCATTTACAGCTGCATCTTCTTTTTCCATGCATACTGCTTTGATATAATCAGAAATATTGGTCACAACAACCGGTGTGATCAGATCATATCCTTCTTTCTTAATGGCATCCATATCGAATTCCACAAGAAGCTTTCCTTTTTTTACCTTATCTCCATCAGAAACATGGGATTTAAAATATTTACCATTTAAATTTACAGTATCAAGTCCGATGTGGATCAGAATTTCTGCTCCACTTTCTGTCACAAACATGATTCCATGTTTGCTGTCCATGATATTTGCCACCGTACCATCTGCCGGTGCATAAACCTTTCCTTCTGATGGAACGATCGCTGCTCCGTCACCTAAAACCTTATCAGCAAAAGTTTTATCCGGAACATCGGAAAGTGCTTTTACAGTTCCTGCTACCGGTGCACAAAGCTCGATCTTATCTACAAGCGGAGCGTTCTGCTGTGCCGGCTGTTTTTCTGTATCTGTGTTCTGTACTTCATCCTCTGTCTCAGCCTTTACATCCTCAAATCCGAAGATAAGCGTAAGAACAAAAGCAGCTACAAAAGATACCACGATCATAATGATTCCATAAATCAGATTGATTAATCCCTTCTCGCCGATAAACGCCGGGATCGCCATGATACAATTCTGTGCAATGTAAAGAGAAACCTGAAGAAGTCCTCCTACGATACCACCGATTCCGGCTGCGATGGAAGCTGCTACAACCGGTCTTTTCAGTTTCAGTGTAACACCATACAGAGCAGGCTCTGTGATACCCATAAGAGCGGAAACACCGGCTGCACTTGCCAGCTGTTTCATGTTGCTGTCCTTGGATCTTACAGCTACTGCAAGAGAAGCTCCGGACTGTGCAAGGTTAGAGCATACCTGAGATACAAAGATCAGTGTATCGGTACCACCGGTTGCAATGGCATTCAGTCCGATCGGTGTCAGCGCATGGTGCATACCGGTCATAACGATGAACGGGAAGGTTGCTGCAAGGATACCTACAATAATGAAACCAAGTTTTACGGACAGGAAGTTGATGGCTACCGCAAGTCCGTTACCAATAATTGTTCCGATCGGTCCAACTACGATCAGGGCGATCGGTGCACTGATCAGAATTACCAGTGTCGGGTTCAGGATCAGTTTTACCATTTTCGGTGTGATCTTATCAACCAGAATCTCAATATAATGTGTGATCCATACCATCAGGATAACCGGAATAACGGAATAAGAATAAGTTGCTTTTGTGATCGGCAGACCAAACAGTGTGATGGCCGCATCACCAGCTACCATAGTTACAAAGGTAGGGCTTAAGTAAACACCGGCAATAAACAGCGCCAGTGACTGGTTCACGCGGAAAACCTTTGCAGCATTTGCTGCGATCAGGAACGGCATGAAGTAGAAAGTAACATCTCCGATAAAACTGATCACCTGGTAGGTACTGCTTGTTTCTGATACCAGATGAAAAGTTGTCAGCAGGGTAAGTACAACTTTGATCATACCGGCTGCAGTCAGGGCAGGGATCATCGGGGTCATACATCCGGTGATGGCATCGATAACTTTTGAAACAACACTCTTTGAACTGTCAGAGTTCGCTGCCGGTGCATCATCGGTAGGAACGCCTTTGTCTTCCAATGCCTTGTAAACAGCGTTTACTTCGTTTCCTGCGATAACCTGGAACTGATCTTCATGCCAGTTAACGCCGGAGATCTCAGAAAGCTTTAAGATCTCTTTCTCGTTGATCTTCGATCTGTCTTTCACATAGAAACGAAGCCTTGTCATGCAGTGGAACAGACGGGTGATATTATCTTTTCCGCCCAGCGCTGCAATCAGTGTGTCTGCAGTTTTTGCATAGTCCTTTTTCATTTGGGGACCTCCTTTAATAATAAATATTGAAATTTATATTAAAGGTCTTGCCTGAAAAGATACGCACATGGCACGTATTTCAGTAACAATCCATTAACACCTAATTTATAAAACAATCTCTTTTCACAGGTTTTTCAGACATTTATGGTCTTCTGTGATCTTCTGGATATGAATCGTCAGATACAGCATTTCATCCTCAGTCATAGCGTATTTATATTCCTCTTCCATCATAAGATAGATCATTTTTACACAGCCGTAAGCTTCTCTGTACTGCTCCTTGATGATCTTGAAAAGCTCCTGATTCTCATCATAGTGAAGCTCTTTATGAAGGAATCTCTGGGCAAAATATTTCAGATGCGTGAGAAACCGCTGATAATACAGATTATCCTCCTGAAATTCCATATTGTCATAATACTTCTCCACGATGTCCAGGATCTGATGTACGATAATGGAAATCTGATAGCTGTCCGTCTTGCCGCCATCTTCCGCATTCACAAAATGCAATGCAAAAAATCCTGCTTCATCTGCAGAAAGATCTACCTCGAACATCTCATTTACCTTTTTCAGTAATTCCAGGCCGATCTCATATTCCTTATGATAAAGCTGCTTGATATCCAGAAGCAGCATATTCTGAAGGCGGATCCCGTTTTCAAGTCTGGAGATCGCACCCATGATATGGTCGCTAAGGGAAAAATAAATACTGTCATTTAATTTCATCCCCTCTTTTTCCTTCACATCATTTACAAAAGCTTCCACAAAATCCAGATATTTTTCCGGAATAGCAGTCAGATAACCCTGTATCTCCTTGCTGATCTGGGCATTTTCCGCAGTAAAGATTTTCTCGATCCTGGACTCCTCCACTTGCTGTCCTTTCTTTTTCTGAAAGGCAATTCCGCAGCCCTTTACAATAACTTCATGTCCCTGTCCATCCCTGGACAGTATCAGATTATTATTCAAAATCTTATGGATAACCATAGTCCTGTTCCCCCGCTGCCAAACAAATAAAAAAAAGACCATTACAGTATATAGAAAACCTATTCCTATACTACTATAAGGTCTTGCCTGACGATAAATAAATATTTCAGTAACAATCCTTCTGATTCGTAACTATTTAATAACTGTACGTAATAGTATCAGAAAAAATATATGTTGTCTATCTGGAATATTTAATAAAATATTTATAATATTTTTGTGAACTTTGACAAAATCCCCTGATGATCCTGCCATACGGATCAACGGGGGATTTTCTGTTCAGCTTTTTATTCTTCAGATCTCTTTTCCCTTTGTCGCAACGGCATGTACAACAAACGGTACAAACAATGTAATAAACGCCGCATATCCAAGGTATGCATATCCCTTCTTAACAACTGTCATCAGACCGAACTGTGCGATGGCAAATGCCAGGAATGTAAAGATCGCTGTGAAAACTGCATTTCTTCCAAGGTGTCCCTGCGCTTTTTTCGCCGGGCTGTCCATACGGCGCTCCACTGCATTTACGCAGCGGGTCACAATACCGGAGATCATATTTACTGCTGTGGAGATAGCTCCAAGGATGATCAGCAGAGAAATGATCGGTGTCAGGATACCGGCGCCTACACCGTTCTGGACCAGTACCAGCATCGGTACCGATGCAGATGCCAGTTCACTTACATATGCAATGGCAAGAAGTCCGAGGATGGAAAGCTCCATTGCACAGAAATTGCATACAAACATCCAGATCGCTGCTTTGTTGATCTGTTTTTCGTCCGTTACATCCTCCATGTGCTGGTACATAACAGAAACAGATGCCAGCTGGAAGAAGAAATAAAGGACTGCTGAATAGAGCGCCGGTCCAAAGGCTCCGCTCTCGGAGGAAAGTACAGTCATTTCTCCGGAGGACATAGTATGGATGGAAGCTGTGATATCTCCCCACTGTGCAATGATATTCGGAACAAGTACCAGTACAAGACCGATGATGATCAGCACACTTAATGTAGAAGCACATTTTCTTACGACATTGGTTCCGAAAAGCGCGATCACAAAGATAAATGCTGCAATAATCAGTGTACAGAGCCAGTATGGGATCCCGAACAGTGTCTGCAGTGTGGAACCGCCGGTTGCAAAGGCTGCTGCAGATGCAGTTCCGATCATGATCAGGTAACAGATCTCATAGAGATTGGACATAACCGGTTTCGTTTTTCCGTAAAGACTGTCGGAAAAGCTTCTGTAATCGTAGGTTTTGTGTTTATAAGCATAGCGCATTCCATACCAGAAAAACAGTGCATACAATCCCTGTGTCACTGCCGGCAGGATCAGACACCAGATACCGTAGTTGATAAAATACTGATAGATCTGCGCTCCTGATGCGAATCCGCCTCCGAACTGTGTGGTAAATGCGACGAACGCAAGTCCCATAGCCAGAGGCATTTTACTTTGTAATGATTTATTCTGACTCATCTCTCTTTCCCCCATTTTTTATTTATTATATTCGATGACTTTTCCCGGATTCAGGATCAGTTTATCATCGAAAGCCAGCTTGATGGCTTTATAAAGAGCGATCATTCTCGGTCCCGCAAATTCTTCCAGAAATTCCAGACGTCCGTTCCCGATTCCATGCTCACCGGAAAGCTGTCCGCCCAGTTCCTTGGACAGTGCATACAGCTCTACCAGACTTGCGTGAGTGGCTTCCTTCCACTCCTGGTCACTCATTTCCGGTCCACGGAGCATCTCTGTATGGATGTTTCCGTCTCCGCAATGTCCGCAGGGCTCTACACGGATACCATGTGCACTTGCGATCTTTTTGGCTGCTTTTACATACTCTGCGATCCTTGCACGCGGAACAACCACGTCACACTCCTCCTGTGCGACAGAATCTGCTTTCATTCCTTCCAGGATCCCGCCCCGGACACTCCATACAGCTCCGGCACGCTCCGGCGTTCCTGCGATACAGCAGTCCAGAGCTCCATTTGCCAGAGCTGCTTCCGCTGCTGCCTCTACTGCACTGTCAAGTTCCTGTTTACTGGAAGCATCATACATAACGATCAGCACTGCTTCTCCCTGTTTTACAGGGAACATTTTGTTCAGATTACGTTCTACGATATCGATCAGTTCTCTTTCCAGAAACTCGATGGCTGTTGGCACAAACGGCAGCTCCAGAACCTTCGGGACCATGTCTGCACATTCCTCAAGACTCCTGAACGGCATTACAAGGGTACAGGTACAGGTCGGTGCGGGAAGAAGCTTCAGCGTTACCTGAGTCAGGATACATAAGGTTCCCTCTGAGCCGATCACCAGATCTTTTACATCATATCCCGTTGTGTTCTTCACAACGTTGGATGAAAAATTCATGATGGAACCATCCGGCATAACTGCCTCGATACAGCGGACAAAATCCCTGGTCAGTCCATATCGTACTGCTTTCATGCCACCGGCATTTGTGATAACATTGCCGCCGATGGAAGCTGTTTTTTCACCCGGGTCCGGCGGATAAAAAAGTCCGCCTGCCGCTGCTGCCGCCTGGATATCGATGAGCAGTGCTCCCGGCTCCGCTGTGATGGTCTGGTTCTTTCTGTCGATCGGAAAGATCCTGTTCATGCGCATCACAGAAAGCATGATTCCACCATATTTACAGGTTGCTCCGCCTGCAAGTCCGGTTCCTGCGCCACGGCATACCACCGGGATATTTTCTTTATATGCGTAAGCCATAATGGCTGAGATCTCTTCTTTATTTAAAACCTCCACATAAAGCTCCGGAGGAAAAACTCCGTACTCCGGCATCTCATCACGATAATATTCTTTTGCGATCTCGTCGCCGACCCATACACGATCTGAAGCAGTCACAGAACGGATGTAGTCAAAATCTTCTGAAGTCATTTTTTTATAGGGATATGCCATGACTTAATCCTCCTTCCGATTCTTTATCAGCTCTGTCAGCTCCGGTACAACCTGATACAGATCATCCACGATGCAGTAATCTGCAACATTAAAGATCTGTGCCTCCGGATCATTGTTGATCGCTACGATACAGTCAGATCCTGTCATGCAGGAGGTAAACTGGATAGCACCGGATACGCCGCAGGTGATGACCAGCTTCGGACGGACAGTTCTTCCGGAAAGTCCGATCTGATGTGCAACATCTCCGAATCCGTTTTCTACCATAGGGCGGGTGAAGGCAAGCTGTCCGCCAAGGGCATCTGCCAGTTCCCGGCACATTTCCACATCCTTTTCATTCCGGACACCACGGCCTGCTACTACCAGAACATCCTCTTCCTCAAGGCTCTTTACCTTATCAATGACCCTGGATGACAGAATTTTAATCCTGGAATCTGCCATTTTTTCGTTTACCGGACATACAACCACCTGACCATGCGGATTTTTTACTTTTTCTGCCTTGTCCATAACCTTATAACGGACCGTGGCAAACTGTGGCCGTGATTTGGTGATGCCAATCTGAGCCATGATATTTCCGCCGAAAGCCGGTCTGATCTGGATCATATCGGTGTTGGAACGGATATCCAGAGTTGTGCAGTCTGCAGTCAGTCCCGTATGGAACCTGGTGGAAAGCCTCGGTGCAAGGGAACGCCCCAGCGCAGTAGCTCCGATCAGCACAGAGCTTGGCTTGTTTGCTGCGATACAGTCTGCAACTGCATCTGTGTAACAATCTGCACGGAAACCTTCGAAGCCTTCATGCTCATATACGTACACATTGTCTACGCCATACGGCAGAAGCTTTTCCGCATTTTCCTTTGTTCCTTTTCCTCCGACGATCACACAGTTAACCTGATAACCGACTTTGACCGCCATCTTTCTCGCTTCCCCGATCAGTTCAAAGGTAACCGGATGAATCTCTCCTCTCTCCTGCTCCACATAGATAAGAAAGTTTTTCCATTTATCCTTGTCAAAGGATTTCGCCTTCTGCTCAAACCGGATGGCTTTCTCCGGGCAGTTACGAACGCAAAGCCCGCACATACGACAGGCATCGCCTACAACAATTCCATTTCCCTCTATGGTGAGGGCCCCAAAAGGACATTTCTCCACGCATACTCCGCAGAGTACGCATTTGTTTATATCAAATTTTAAAAATTCCATGTTCCGCTTCCCCCTATATGATCTTCTTTCCGGTCAGGAGAGCAACAAGCCTGTCTGCTTTTTCCTTTGCAGTCCCTTCCAGATAAACCTGTTTTTCACTTTCCTCCGGCGCAAACATTTTTTCCACAGAGGTGGGGGAACCGATCAGTCCGTAACGGCTCAGATCCTGATCCGGCATATCTTCAAAGCTTAAGATCCGTACCGGACGGTCTGAAGTTGCCTTCTTTAATAAATAGGATGGCAGACGTGGCACGCAGGTATCCTTATCAATAGTCAGCAGACATGGATACGGAATCTCGGAAACCTGGGAAACACTGACAAGATCCTGACGGACCTGAATGTTTTTTTCATTGACGTCCATGATCTCAGCTACCCATGCAGCATGTGGGATGGTCAGATGCTCTGCAATGGCCGGTCCAACCTGGGCTGTGTCACCATCTGTGGTCTGTCTTCCGCAGATGATCAGATCTGCACCGCCGATCACCTGGATTCCCTGTGCTAACGCATAAGAGGTTGCCAGAACATCCGCTCCCGCAAATTTTCGGTCTGAAAGAATCACGCCCTCATCAGCACCCATGGTATAAGCATCCCGGATCATCTCTTCCGCCTGAGGCGGTCCCATGGTAAGGACGGTTACAGTTCCGCCTGTTTTTTCCCGGATCGAAAGGGCAGTTTCCAGTGCAAACAGATCATATGGATTAGTCCTTGTCTCACCGGACATTCGTTTCATGGCACCGGTTTCCGGATCGATATCAACCTTGGAAGTTGCCGGTACCTGCTTCATACATACAACGATCTTCATTTTCTATCTTCTTTCCTGTATTTTCACTTTTATTTTCCACTTTAAAACGTTAAATAACTATATAAGTATAGCATTAACGTAGTGTAAAGTCGAGAGGGTTTTGGTGATTTTCACATAAAAATATATAGTTTGAACAATTAAAAAATCTGAGATTTAACTTCCGCTTTTATTGAAGTTAAATCTCAGATTTTTGTTCGGTGTTTTTATTTTTTCAGCTGCGTTCATCTGCTTTCGCCATATCTGCCAGTAATTCTTTTAATATATTTTCCTGATAGCCGGATAACTGTTTCTGTTTTACATATTCTGCTGTTTTTTTCAGCAATGGATGATGGATGTGCAAAAGCTTCGTCAGACCCTTTTCCTCAATGTGTTCCCCGGAAATACTTTTTTCATAATCCTCCGGACTCATTCTCCACAGATGGATCTTGTCACCAAATTTCTGCCACAATCTGTCCGCAATTCCCATTCCATCCGGATCAATATCTCCGCTGTAATAAACATCCAGCTCAGCTTCCAAGACCAGACTCAGCAGTTTCTGTGCCACAAAGCGCAGCTGACCGGAAGTACACAGAAGTGTGCAGTTTTTATCCGGAAGATTATCGATAAGATAACTGAATACCATTTCATTTTCTACGATAAACACTTTTTTCCCCAGAGGCTGTACTTCTGTGATTCCTTTCATGTTTTCCATTGTGATCACGCAGGGTTCTCCCGCTTCACAAAATGCCTCGTACGCCGGGTGCCAGGCAGCTCCTTTTTTTAACCGCAATCCATATACATGCAGCAGGGAGGATACATTGTCCGGAATGATTCCCTCTGTCTCCATCAGCTCCCGCCACTGGTAAGCATTCTCCGGAACTTCCCTCCTTCGGATACAGCAGATTCCCCGGACCAGAAGCATTCCTGCTGTTGTTTCGCGGTCAAAATAATGTGGATTTCCGGATATCTCTGCTGCAAATACCGCAAGTGGACATTCCTCCGTATTCGAAATCCCGCAAAGCTTTTCCAGGGAATTTCCCACATATTCTGCCAGCACACCTGCCTGATCCGGATCTTTTTCAAACTCCCGGATAAGAATCTGATATCCATACTTTTTCATGGACAGCATCTGTTCTATCCATTCAGACGCAACAGATTCTGCCTCACTCTTTTCCCGAAAAGCATCGCGGATATCTTTCAGAAAATTTTCTTTCTGTTTTCGTGCTTCCTTTTTCTGATCCTGTTTTGTGACAAGTTCTTCTCCAAAGTATTCTTCCAGGACCTTTTTTATATCAACCGGTGCAAAACGGGTCTTCTGCAGTCCCTGCTCGAATTCCGCAAAAGTAAAGTGGATATCTTCCTCATAAAACACCTTTCCGGTAATTCCGCCAACTGCACGGCGCTCTTCATCAGATGCATGCTTCAGCGTGATCCTTCCAGCGGGTTTGCCATAGGAACGCCATTTTTTCCATAGCTCCCGAAAACAGCGCTGATAAATCTTCTGGCTTTTAAAATACTCCGCACATGCCTGATCATTATTCCTGTTACTGCTCATCTAAGATCCTTTCACTTCCATTCCAGGTATAAAAGATCACAGAAACCACCTGAGAGTTCTGCGGTCTCTGGAGCTCCGCGATCCGCAGTCCACGAACAGTTTCAAAGCATCCCCAGAGAGACTGGGAATTCATGATATAGTCAAAATCAAGCTTCTGTACCAGTTCAAACATGCTGCTGATGTTCTTATCATCTACACCTGCAAAAGCCTCATCCAGTGCAACCATTCGCGGATGATCCTTATTTTCTGCCTTCTGATACTGGGCGTTCACAGCCGCAAAAAGAGGCACATACATAGCCATGGCTTTTTCTCCTCCGCTGAAGCGGTTAAATGCGGCATTGGTCAGTGGTCTCTTCGATTCTTCCCCTCGTTTGTAGAACATGCGGAATTCAAACCACTTCCTATAGTCCAGTGCATCCCGCACCAGATCTATATACGTTACTGTACCGTTATTTTCTTCCAGCCTTGCTTTTTCTGCCTGGATCTTACTACGGAAATGGGCTGCAACTTTTTCGATATCTTCCAGTGTCAGAAGTGCATGATCACGAAGCAATATCTTTTCAAGTTCTCCCACTTCCAGCTCCGTATCATTTTCCGGTTTGCAAGGCTTCCATTCCAGGGAAAAACTTAATCCCATAGAAGTATCCATCTCGTTCATAAGCCCGGACATGTCCTTAACCCATTTCCTGCTCTCCGCGATCTTATCGGTAAGCTGCTGACTGATTGTCTGGGAAAGGATATCTTCAAACAGTTCCCTGTCTTTTTCCTGAATGAGGAGCTCGGTTTCCTCAATGGCTGCTTTCAGGATATTATAAAACTCTTCCAAATAAACCTGTTTTCCCTGCCAGGTAGATACAATACGCACACGGCTTCGCAAAGCAGTTCCTTTTTCTTCCGGTGCATTCTGCTCTGACCCAAAACAGTTTTCTATGGAAGTTCCATACGGTATCAGACTTCCGTTATGCTGCTGATAAACACGGAATAATGCCTGGAACACTTCGCTCTGTTCTCTGTTTCTGTCATTCTCCCGAAGAAGCCCCACTGCTGCCTTTGCACAATCATATAACGTTCTGCCTTCTCTCTCCAGTACCAGCTTAAGGGCAATCTCTTCCTCAAAATAATTTCTCAAAGTCTGTTCTGCTGCAATCTCCCTCTGAAGCTCCAGCTTCTTCTCAGGCTCTTCTTCCTGCATCCGCTCCAGTCTGTCTGTAAGGACTGCCAGCTCTTTCTCCAGGAAGCTGATCCTGTCTCTGGTTTCCCGGATTTCTTCCCTCAGCTGTTTCAGGCGGTTTGCTTTTTCTGCTATGTCAGGACGGTTCAGATACTCTTCCAGCTGCCGGATCTGCAGCTCCGCTTCTTTTCGCTTTGTACTGTAATGTTCCAGCTCCCGGAACGCATCATCCATCTGATGCTCGTCCCGTTCCATTGCATCCTGTCTGTCAATGCAGCTGCTTTTTAATGTAATGATCTGCAGGATATCCTGCCTGATCTCCTGCCAGATATGACGATATTCTTCAATGGCATTACTGACTTCTTCGTAAGCTTCTTCGGTCCTTCCATATGGAAACAGTTTGCATTTCTGCAGCATCTGCTGGTATTTCTGATTTTTCTCCTGGAGTTTCTCCTGCTCCTGTTTCTCTTTCTGCGTATACTCCGCATTTTTTATCTGCAAAAGCATTTCGCACTCTTTTTCCAGTGCCAGCGCAGCATTGATCTCTCCAAATCCCGGCAGCTGTCGGTATTCTTCCAGGAGCGTTTCCATATAGTTGCAGATTTCCCGGATCTCACTTTCCACAGATTCCAGAGTTTCATTCAGCTCCCTGATCTCACTTTCCAGTTCCTGGATTCTCTGTTCCCTGCGGCGTTTTCTCGCCAGAACTCCTATGTATTCCGCATCACCGGATTTATCCGCACGTCCGGTAAGGATTCCCTGACGGAACCAGCCATCTGCGCCGATACAGATTCCGGAACCATTTTCTTTTTCATAAATATTCGACAAAATCCGCGAAATTTCTTTCTTCAATTCCGGCGGTAGTTCTTCATTTACTTTCAGTCCGGAAAATCCCGAATTTCCGGTTTCCTCCATATGAATAACCGTATCCAGAAATTCCGGAAGCTTTTCCCTGATATCTTTAAAATCATGTTCTGTGAGCACCAGCGCATCCAGAAGTCCTGCTCTCTGAAGCTGTGCCTCCAGTTGTGCACAGGCAGACTGATCCAGATCATCTGAAAACTCTACGGTCTTATAAAAAGGAACTGCTATGATCCCCTTTTCTGCCATCGCTGCCCTTGACCGCTCAGTTTCTTCGTCCCGTTCCGGCTCCAGTTCTTTCTGCTCCAGAACAGTGGTCAATTCTTTCTGCACTTTTTCCAGCTTATCTTTTACAGATTTTTGTATATTCTCTTTCTCTGTCTTCTGATCAAGAATTACCTGTCTCTGCCGTTCATAATCAGCTCTTAACAGTTCCTGCACAGCTCCCGCATCTTCTACAGACTGATATTCCCTCACTTTTTCTTCGATCTCATGGAGCATTTCTTCGTCCGGCTCCCACTGGCTGGAATTCTTTTTTATCTCAAAAACATCGGTGATCCACTGGTCAATACTGCCCTGTACCTGTTCCTGTGCGTTTTTCAGTGCCTGTTTTTTTTCTGTTTTTTCCTGTTTCAGGATTTCCAGCTGACCGGCAATTTCATCATACTGTCCGGAAAGCATCTCATACTGCCGGATAACCTGATGACATTCTTCTACAAGCTTTTTCAGAATATCCAGATTTCTTATGATCTCTTCCGTTTTCTCAAAATTTTCATTTTCTATAATGTCACAGGCTTTTTCATGATACTCCCATCGCAGGATTTCCTGTTGCTCATCCAGCTCTTCTTTCTGCTGTTCCAGTTCCTGCTGCCTCTCTTCCAGACGCTCCTGCGTCCTCTTCAGCTCCTGCTCCTGTTCCCAGATCCTTGTCTTAAACTCCTGGATCTTTTCTTCCCAGCGTGTCTCGTTCTGTTCTGCTTCTTCCTTCTGTTTTCTGGCATAATCCAGTTTATTATCGATTTCCTCCAGATCCATATCCAGAAGGCCATTTCGTTCTGTCTCCGCCAGTTTTTCTTTTTCCCGAAGCTCTTTTAAAACTTCTGTTCCGTTTTGTCTTTTTTCTTCGGTTTCCAGAAGCTTCTGTCTGCGTTCCTCAAAATCCTGCTGAAGTTCTTCTACTTTTTCTTTTTCTGTCAGATAAGCCTGCGCTTTTTTTGCAAGCATATACTGATTATAACGGGTATATTCATTCCGGATGATCTTTACATCTGCAAATGCACGGTTCAGAGTTTCCAGGCTGTCCTGGATATCATCCATCTTTTCCATGGCATCTACCATTGCGCGAAGATCCTCATCCGACAAAGTCTGCAGGGAATCATTCAGGATATCATAGACCTTTGTGGGCTTAAATTCTTTCGAAAGTTTCGGCGCACGTACCTTTACCAGCAGACGGATAAACTGTTCATACTGTTCTTCTTTCCGAAACCCGAAAATATACTGATTTACATGCTTTTTATAATCACTCTGACTGTCGGTGAAGAAATTTTCCTCTCCCAAAACAGCACGCATTTCCCGCTTGTCATAAGGGATCCTGCTGCTTCCTACTTCTTTATAAAGCCACAGATCATAGCCGATCCTTCTGCCGTCCAGGATCACGAATCCCCAGAAATCCATAGGTTTTCCCCGTCTTGCCCTCTGTCCGATTCCAATGGTACGGTACTCACCGGTTGCTTCTTTTTTAAATTCCAGAAACAGATAGCCCGTTGCTTCATCCTTTCCTTCTTCACCTAAAAAATAATATTCCATTTTTCGGTCACTGGAGCCAAAAGGGTCCAGACGGCTGGGTGTCCGGTCTCCGTCCAGCACAAAGGGAATAAAACTCTGTGTTGTAATGGATTTTCCCGACCCATTCTGTCCACGAAGAAGGAGTTTTCCATCTGTAAATCCAAAATATTCCTCATCATACAGCCAGAAATTTACAAATCCGATTCTGTTCATTTTCCAACGGTCATTCAATTTTCGGTACCTCCCATAAAGTCCTCCGGATAAAAGCCTGCCAGTCTTCCCGCTGCCGGTAATATAACGATCTGATCCGCTTCCTCTCGGATCATCATCCAGTTTTCCATATATGTTCTGACTGTTTCTATCAGCTTTGTTTCTTCCATTTCACGAAATTCCTTACTCCAGCCTTTTTTCCATTCCTTCCGGCATCCCAGCACCAGATCCTGAAATTCCTCCAGAGTAATATAAATACATTCATCTTCCGCTTTTTTTATCTTTTCATCGGTAAGCTCATCCTGTATTCTGGCACAGATCAGAAGTACTGCTTCCGGAAGCATCGCGTCACGTGGATGTACCGCTCCGTAGCAGTCTCTCTCCTCCAGTGTCAGGCATGCCATATTTCGGTAAATATCAAGATTTCCGCCAAGATTTTCCTTCAGATATCTGGATACCCACTGGCGCTGATTTTTCAGATAAAGTCCATCCGGGTCCTCATTTCCATCCCAGTACATTGCCGGACAGACGGCAAGCTGACGGTAGACACGATTGATCTTCGCCACACCTTTATTCTGCTCGATTTCCTGGAAATCTGTTTTTTCAAAATCCTTCCAGGACTGATAGCCTGAAATATCCCTTGGAAAACTTGTGGCAAAATATTTCGAATATCCGGTATTTTCATATAATACTTCCTGCCCAGCTTCGGAACCAAAGCCTTCACTTCGTCCATCGCGAGCCCGGATCATCTGCTGCTTCTCCATGTACTGAAGAACTCTTACCAGAGATTTTCTCTGGGTAAAAGATGTCCAGTCAATGGTCATATAAGTTTTTAGCTGCGTTTCAACATAACTGATCAGCTCTGACAGCAAAAACGGAGCCTGTTCTTCCTTATCTTCCAGATACATCAGAACCACACAGAGAATACAGTAATCACGGATCTCTGTAAATTCTTCGATTCCCATAAACGGTTCTGCATGTGCAGGTCTCTTTTCCAGTTTCAGAAGATTCTCCGTATGTATCAGCTTCCAGCCCAATTGTTCCCGGATAAATTTCTGAAAGTTTGGAATATCTCTTTTTATTCTGTAATAGGTTTCTTTATCTGTATCCTTGCAGATCCAGAAGTTTTCCAGCAAAGTTCTGACTTCATTCATTTTTATTTAAACTCCAGTATATAGGATGGCATGACCAGGTTTCCATCTTCACATTTCAGCACGCATTTTTCCGGTTTCCGGATCAGGCGGTACTCCTGTCCGTATTCTGTTCTTCCGGTTTTCTGTGAATTCATATTTGCCTGGGTGATCCACTGCAAAAATACAGTTCGGGTATCTTCCGTCACAATTTCATCAATTTCAGAAAAGGTAATTTTGTTATCTTTAATATAGTGCATAACGATCTCTTTTTGTTGCCGGGCCTGTCTGAGATACGCTTCTCTCTGAAGCATTTTCTGAAAGGATTTGTCCTCAAAACCTCTCTTGTCTTTTTTCTCTCTGTAGTTCCGGGTATGAGGTTTCAGAAGAAATCCAGAAGGAGCTTCGTCATATACACTGTTGTTAATGGAGTCTTCCTCCCGTGATTCCAGGGTCTTGAAATGCTGGATCTTCTGCACTCCAAACGCATGCGCTGAAAGCCTTCGGGCCTCATTCAGATCTTCGCATTGCAGGAAAAGTTCCAGAAATTTTTTGTAATCGTCTTTTCTGCTGATTCCCCAGTTCTGGATCTGTACGATCAGGGCCGCATTCTGGATAATACTTCGAATTACATCGTTGGTGATCCTGAGAACTTTTTTGCATTCACATTCCCTCCGGTCGGAATCCAAAAACCAGTTTTTGAGTGAATTCCATTTTCCCATTACATTTTCCCTGATACTGGGTTCTGCATTTCCCCTGATCTCCAGTACGGCATGAGGAATTTCCAGTTCACTCTGTACAACCTTTTCCAGAAGGGTATCTTCCAGCAGAGATGTATTTTTCTCCAGGATGCGCTGGATCTTTCTGGAATGGCGCTGCATTTCCTGTATGAATTCCGTCAGATATTTAATGAATTTATCCTTATGAACAATAAATTCCACCGACTTCATCAGCTGCTCGGATTTTCCGGAATAAAAATCTCTCAGGTAATCCTGATAATTCTGGTTCAGCCGCTTAAAATCCTCCTGAAGAAGGTTCCACCATTCATTGATATCCTTCAGAGATGCATTCTGCATATCCTCCGCTTCATCCAGGCTTTTCTCAATACGTACAAAAAAATTCGTGGACAGATTCCCGGATTCCACAAACAGATTTTCAAGACGTACTGTCATACGTTCAATTTCTACTGCATACTCAGACATCGTATACTGATACTGTTTATTCTTATATTCTGCAATCGTATACACTCTGCCCGGGTCCTGGATCGGCGTAAGATTCCGCCATTTGACCAGCGCATCCAGATCCAGAATCAGCTGTTCTATCGTATAATCCTGAAACATATCATCCTGCTTTAACAGCTGAAAAATGTCTTCTTTGTACATTTTGAAATTCATCTTTTCATATTCTCTGTAAAAACAGCGCATGATCTTTCGATACACGGGAGCGTTGGGAACAGACAGATAAGAAGTCTCGTTGATTGCTTCCAGATTAGACATTTTTTATTTCCTTTTCTTTTTGTTTTATGGCATTTTTTGAATTATTTACAGTAGTTCCGGGAATTAATACATCAGAAATACATTGCTCGGGAACAAAGTGCTGCGCAACAGAAAATTAACGTAATAATTCCAGGAAATACTATAATTGTAACATGATTAGCTTCCCGATGCATTACCCAAAATCAAAACTTTCTGCATGTAAAAACACAAAGATTGTGAAATGAATCTTCTTCGAATTCTTCCATATATTTAAAAACTTTATTATCATACCTTGTTTCTTTGTACCAACCAATTCCAATCATTACAAGTCCAATAAGTATTACTACAGTTCGGCGTATGGAATCGGGTGAAAGCAAGCAGGATACAATAATTCCGGTGCCTACGCCCGTAAAAAATTCAATGATGGATTTTTCTTTTTTTATTTTTCCCAATACTCTTTCTTTATCTATTATCTTTACCATCTTTGAATCCTCCCTATATAGTCAAGTCTTTTTTCCTTGAAAATCAAGGATTTTTTAGTGTTTCATCAATAAATATCTCAGAAGAAGGAGCCATAGGAATGGACATTTCTCTGTATCTGGTACGAAAATAGTGGATTTTGGGTGCACGAAGTAAAACGTCTTCTTATTTCGTTTTACATGGCCTTCTCCAGAGGGTTGCAGAGTGCCAGTGGCACTCGTTTTGCAACGACCGAAGTGAAACGGAGACCTGTGACCCTCTGATTACATAGAAACCTGTAAAGGAATCCAGTGGAAAGGAGGGCTAAGCCAATGAGTATTATTGACTTCATAGCAGTAGTGAGCTTCGGCTTAACCTGCTTTAGTATCGGATATACATTAGGCAAAGATAATCATAAACCACAAAAATAACCGCCCTGGTCTGGTAAACTGAGCGGTTATCTTTGATGATATTCTAAATAGTAAAACGGACTAACCGTCTATCGGTAGCACTCTTTTTCTATAATCATATTAGCACGCATCTGTGAAAATGTCAAAAAGTTCTTTTTCCATAGTATATAATACGAATTTGAAAATACTTATAAGCCGAAAAAATACACCAGTACCAGCTTGATCACAGCAGCTCCACCAAAAGCAACAACTGCAGTTACAACTAATTGCATAGGTTTTGGGAAATTTTCGAACACAAAAACTTTCCTACTCTTGCTCCGCACCTTGCTTAAAGATCCTGTCGTAAATGCTGCCATCATTATGACTGACACAGATACCAAGGTCTCACAATAGCCGGCAAGCTTTCCTAACACATCATTATACATATATGCACCTGTTTCATGCAGAATCCAGTATAGAACCAATGCACAAACTCCCATGACACTTTGGAGCTTCATTTCCTTAAAAATCTTCTCTTTCTCTGTAGTTGCATAATCTGACATTGTTTTAGCAATTTTTCTTTCTTCTTCGTTCATCATCTCGCTTTTCCTTTCTCCACTGATAATCTCAGGAATGCTGATATCATAATAATCTGCAATATCCACAAGAATACTGATATCCGGCATATTGTTTCCGGTTTCCCATCTGGATACGGTCCTTCCAGAGACATTTAATATTTCTGCCAACTGCTCCTGTGTAATGCCTTTTTCTTTGCGAAGTTTTTTTAAAAAATTCCCGATTTTTACTTGCTCCACCTCAACTCCTCCTTTCATCATCAAATATAGAATCTGTTATCTGCAAATAACACGACACAAAGCGAGAAATGTCGTATTTTCACTAATAGACACAGTTGTCTATGCGTTTTTCATTTTTTCAATTATAAAAACTGAAATTTGACTTGCCTATTTTCTTAAAATCTCATGTGGAGCTTCTATTTCATTTGCCAACGAATCATGAAAGCTTATCTCAGCCTATAATGAAAATAGGATACTTACTCCACTACTTTTTTCACTTCTCTTTTTGCCTTACAATAGTCTTAGGCAGGATTAAGTTTGATTGCACCTTGGAGGATTTGCACCCCGTTTGTCAACGTAAATGATTTGCCCTTGAGCACAGCATATTGTCGCACCTTTTATGAATAGCACGAGTAGCAAAGTCCGTATTATTTCGGGCAAATCTTCTGCCAATTCTATAGTAAAGGAGTTGTTCTGTATGAAAGACCTTCTGGAAATTTCCTGTGGACTGGATGTCCACAAAGAAAAAATTGTTGCATGTATCCTGACTGGTCCTCTGGGCAAGCCAACCCGTTCTGAAATCCGTGAGTTTTCTACATTGATTCCGGATATGATAGCATTACGGCATTGGATCGTTTCTAAAAACTGCCATCATGTAGCTATGGAAAGCACCGGTATCTATTGGATGCCGATTTATGAAATACTGGAGGATGCTTTCTCTGGTGACATTACCCTGCTTGTTGTAAATGCACGCCATATGAAAAATGTTCCTGGCAAAAAGACCGATATGCGGGATTCCGAATGGATTTCCACCTTGCTTCGCGCCGGACTTTTGAACGGAAGTTTTATTCCCGAAAAAAGAATTCGGGAATTCCGCGATCTAAATCGTTACCGTAAGAGTGTCATCCGCGATATTACATCACAGAAGAACAGGATTGAGAAATTTTTACAAAGTTCCGGCTTCCGTCTATCATCCTTTATTTCTGATATTTTTGGCGCTTCGGGTAGAAACATCATTCTGCATTTAATTGAACATGGGCAGATTGATAAAACTGCTTTAGATTCTTGTCTCAAAACCAAGACCAGAAACCGTATTGATGAAATTCTCATGTCCGTGAACGGAACACTGTCAGAACACCAAAAGGCATTTTTAAGGATTCTCATGACTCATTATGATTCTTTAAAGAAACATCTTGCTGAAATTGAAACGAGTCTCGAGGAAGATATGGCTCCATTTGTCCTGCAGGTTGAGCAGTTGAATAGCATCTATGGAATAAGCACAACTGCTTCCTGTGCAATTATTGCTGAAATCGGTATTGATATGAAGCCGTTTAAAACTGCGGAACACATCTGCTCATGGGCCGGTCTGTGCCCAGGTAATAACGAAAGTGCTGGAAAACGAAAAAGCACCTCTGTCACAAAAGGCAATCCTTACATAAAAAGTATGCTCTGCGAAATTGCCTGGGTGATTGCAGGGAAACGCAACACTTATCTTTCGGCATGGTACTGGAGAATCAAACAGAAAAAAGGAGCCAAAAAAGCGATTGTCGCACTTGCCCGAAAACTTCTTGTCATCATCTACACAATGTTAAAACAAGGAACTGTATTTGACGAATCCTGTTTTGAAACAAGACGTAAGCACTGTGAACAAAAACAGCTTTCTCGTTATATACGGGAATTGGAAAAGCATGGTTATCATGTGGAAGCTCAAAGCTAGCCTTTCTTAAATACGATCAATCTCTCACTACAGGCAGCCAATACTGTGACTGCTTTATAGTGATGCTTTCATAATTGTTGAAAACATTTGTTGTCAAGGTTCAGTTTTTTGCTACGTGTTTTATTTTCGTAGCAAGGTATGCTCTGTTAATTCTGACATCAATTTCAATTTTTTATTAATCAATGGTCGCATACAATTAGGAACATGTTCCTGATGCGCTCTGTGGATTGCTACACATTCCTTACAGTTTCCGTGATAACGACAGGCTTTCAGGCAAGGACAGTGATCTTTGTCTTTATACTCCTTACGAAATTCCGCTGCAAATTCTTCTTGCAGTCTCAGCCCCTCGACACGGTTTCCCTTATGAAATTCTACCATTGCATCCAGTTCTTTCTGGTTCCCTTCAATCTTCATGTTATTATAGCGCCTCCATTTCAACTATTCCTCATTTTCTGATAAATACCGATTTATCTCTTACATTTTATCATATTCTATCCCATAACTCTATTCTTAGATTGCCAAAGAGCAGCCTTCCGACTGCCCTTTCTGCTCACATATACACGCTCTCTTTCAACACAATTTCCTCCGCATATGCCTTTATATTATTTATCAATCCAACCCATTTCATCAGATCCTGCATTTTCAGTTGTTCCGTCACACCTTGTTTTTCCTCAATCTGCTTTACCAAGGTTTCCACCTGCTCTCTGGCCTCCTGATCGACTCGGTTCAGATGTACCGTCAGCTCCCCAGTCATAAATAAATACTGGTATCGTGCCGGTCTATGCTCTTTCAGGAACTGTTTCCGCAACATTCCGTATTTACCATATGTCGGTTCTCCCTCATTCACTGCCAGATCTGGCAGGTAATAGTCTCCATGCAGTGTGTAACTTAATCCATTGCTTTCATCATAAATGTGCTTTTTCATCATCTTATCTCTCCATTCCTCTGTTTTTTATTTTATTTTTCTTACGCTGCTGATTCTCCATCTCGCTCTTTCTGGCTCCCCAGGTAAGTCTTTCGTGAATACTTCCTGTTGGCATTTGCTCCATTTGTCGCTTTTCTTCTAATGCCTTCTGCTCCTGTATATCCTGTTGTACCGCATCATCTACAGCATTTTCTCCAAGAACACGCACTACCCGGTCATATCTATCAGAAACATCCTTCAATTGTTGTTTTTCATCAAATAACTGCTCTTTTTCTTCACGCACTGTATCTAACTCTCTTTGTATTTGGTTATATGCTTGCTTTGTTTTCTGATATTTGTGTTTCCATTTTTCTACTTCTTCGGCAAGTTCTTTAACCTGTGCAGCCATCGCAGCAATTTTATTTTTCACCTGAGTAAACAGTGGTTTTATTTTCTTATCCCGGTAAGTTGTTGCACGTTCCAATGCACCAGCTTCTGGAAGTAGAGTTTTCACTGTTCCATATTCCTTTATTTCTTTGCTGACATTATCCATTACCGGCTGTAACCGTTCTCTGCGTTCTTCCAGGCTATGCAGATCTTTCTCGGCTTTTTCCGCACGCTTCTCAGCTTCCTCTTTATCTTTAACTGCCTGCTCCTTGTCATCTTTTAAAAGCTGGATATTGTGGAAACTATCCGTCTAAAACTACAATATCATCGTGATCCAGAACGTGCTGAACAGATCAAACAGATCAAAGGCTGGTAAAAAAATTACTCCTGTGAATAGCAAACATTCGCAGGAGTTTCTTTTTGGCACCGTTTTGGCACCGCTGGTCTGATTATTCGGTTTTTAGTTTATTTGTACTTCGTCTTACTGATTAATTTTCTGCTTACTTTTATCTTGAAAACTCATAGGTGATTTTACTTTCCACTCAACAGAAAAACCCCAGAAACACAAGGTTTCCGGGGTATCTTACGTTTGGACACAACGTTATCTTACGATAACAAATCTATATTCAGATTGTATTACTCGATGATAGAAGCAACACGACCTGATCCTACAGTACGTCCACCTTCACGGATAGCGAATGTAAGACCCTGGCTCATAGCGATCGGATGAATCAGCTCGATTGTCATCTCGATGTTATCTCCAGGCATGCACATCTCTGTTCCCTCTGGAAGGTTGCAAACACCTGTTACGTCTGTTGTTCTGAAGTAGAACTGCGGACGATAGTTGTTGAAGAATGGTGTATGACGGCCACCCTCGTCTTTAGTCAGAACGTAAACCTGAGCTGTGAATTTTGTATGGCATGTAAGTGTTCCTGGTTTAGCAAGAACCTGTCCACGCTCGATCTCGTTTCTCTGAACACCACGAAGAAGTGCTCCGATGTTATCACCAGCCTGAGCCTCATCAAGAAGTTTACGGAACATCTCGATACCAGTTACAACAACTTTACGAGTCTCTTCTTTGATACCAACGATCTCAACCTCATCAGATACGTGAAGAACACCAGCCTCAACTCTACCAGTTGCAACTGTACCACGTCCTGTGATGGAGAATACGTCCTCTACAGGCATTACGAACGGTTTATCTGTGTCACGCTGTGGGTCCGGAATGTAGCTGTCAACAGCATCCATAAGCTCCATGATCTTATCTCCCCATGGGCCAGCCGGATCCTCAAGAGCTTTAAGAGCAGAACCCTGGATAACCGGAATGTCATCTCCTGGGAAGTCATACTCGGAAAGAAGCTCACGGATCTCCATCTCTACGAGCTCAAGAAGCTCCTCATCGTCTACCATATCACATTTGTTCATGAATACAACGATGTAAGGAACACCTACCTGACGGGAAAGAAGGATATGCTCTTTAGTCTGAGCCATAACACCGTCTGTAGCAGCAACAACAAGGATAGCACCATCCATCTGAGCTGCACCTGTGATCATGTTCTTAACGTAGTCAGCATGTCCTGGGCAGTCAACGTGTGCATAATGTCTATGCTCTGTCTCATACTCAACGTGTGCTGTAGAAATTGTGATACCACGCTCTCTTTCCTCTGGAGCTTTATCGATATTAGCGAAATCTGTAGCTGTGTTTCCTGCTACTCTCTCAGACAGAACTTTTGTGATAGCTGCTGTTAAAGTTGTTTTACCATGGTCAACGTGTCCGATGGTACCAATGTTACAATGCGGTTTTGTTCTCTCAAACTTAGCCTTTGCCATTTTAAAATGTCCTCCTTAAAAAACTTGACTCTGTGATCAGAGCATTTTTTCAGATTTAAACTTGCTAACCTTGATTATATTGCAAACCAAGGTTATTTGCAAGCATTTTATTATTTTATAGTAGATCAGTCCTTCTTAGAAAGGATCTTCTCCTGTACAGACTTCGGAACCTGCTCATATTTCTCAAAGAACATAGAGTAGTTACCACGTCCCTGTGTTCTGGAACGAAGGTCTGTAGCATATCCGAACATCTCGGAAAGCGGAACATATCCACGGATCATCTTACCGCCACCGATATCTTCCATACCCTCGATACGTCCACGACGGGAGTTGATATCACCGATAACGTCGCCCATGTAATCCTCTGGTGTAGTAACTTCGACCTTCATGATTGGCTCAAGAAGAATCGGAGCTGCTTTCTGCATAGCATCCTTGAATGCAAGAGAACCTGCAATGTGGAATGCCATCTCAGAAGAATCGACTTCATGGTAAGAACCATCGTATACATTTGCATGTACACCAACTACCGGGAATCCTCCGAGGATACCAGCTTTCATAGCTTCCTCGATACCTTCGCCAACTGCCGGGATGTATTCCTTCGGAATAGCACCACCAACAACTGTGGACTCGAACTTGTACAGCTCTTCTCCGTTGGCATCCATAGGCTCGAATTTAACTTTACAGTGACCATACTGTCCACGACCACCAGACTGTTTAGCATACTTGCTGTCTACATCAACAGACTTGGTGATTGTCTCTTTGTAAGAAACCTGAGGTGCACCAACGTTTGCCTCAACCTTGAACTCACGAAGAAGACGGTCAACGATGATATCAAGGTGAAGCTCACCCATACCAGCGATAATGGTCTGTCCTGTTTCCTGATTTGTATGAGCACGGAATGTCGGGTCCTCCTCAGCAAGCTTAGCAAGTGCCTCACCAAGTTTGCCCTGTCCAGCTTTTGTCTTAGGCTCGATCGCGAGCTCGATAACTGGCTCTGGGAACTCCATGGACTCAAGGATTACCGGATGCTGCTCATCACAGATTGTATCACCTGTTGTAGTAAATTTGAATCCGATTGCTGCAGCGATATCACCGGAGTAAACCTTATCCAGCTCCATACGTTTATTAGCGTGCATCTGAAGGATACGTCCAACACGCTCTTTTTTATCTTTTGTGGCATTCAGTACATAAGAACCGGAGTTCATTGTTCCTGAATAAACACGGAAATAAGCAAGTTTTCCTACAAATGGGTCAGTCATGATCTTGAATGCAAGAGCGGAGAACGGCTCCTCATCAGAGGAATGTCTCTCAACTTCGTTGCCGTCAAGGTCAACACCCTTGATAGCCGGGATATCTGTAGGAGCCGGCATATACTCAAGGATTGCATCCAGAAGTTTCTGAACACCTTTGTTTCTGTAAGCGGAACCGCAGCAAACCGGTACTGCTGTACACTCACATGTAGCTTTTCTGAGGACAGCTTTCAGTCTGTCTACAGAAGGCTCATCTCCCTCAAGATACTCCATCATGAGGTCATCATCCAGCTCGCAGATCTTCTCGATCAGCTCTGTATGATAAAGCTCTGCATCTTCCTGCATATCCTCCGGGATATCAGTAATAGAGATGTCATCACCCTTCTCATCATTGTAGATGTATGCTTTCATCTCGAAAAGATCGATGATTCCTTTGAAGTCATCCTCTTTTCCGATCGGAAGCTGAAGGCAGATAGCGTTTTTACCAAGACGAGTCTTGATCTGCTCTACTGCACCGTAGAAGTTTGCACCAAGGATATCCATCTTGTTGATGAATGCCATACGAGGTACATTGTAGGTATCAGCCTGACGCCATACGTTCTCTGACTGCGGCTCAACACCACCCTTAGCACAGAAAACGCCGACAGCACCATCAAGTACACGAAGGGAACGCTCAACCTCAACAGTGAAGTCTACGTGTCCTGGTGTATCAATGATGTTGATACGATGCTCAAGAGCACCTGGCTTTGGTTTGCAGTTCTCCTCAAGAGTCCAGTGACATGTTGTAGCAGCGGATGTGATTGTGATACCACGCTCCTGCTCCTGCTCCATCCAGTCCATTGTTGCTGTACCTTCATGAGTATCACCGATCTTGTAGTTAACACCTGTGTAATAAAGAATACGCTCTGTAAGAGTTGTTTTACCAGCATCGATATGCGCCATGATACCGATATTTCTGGTTCTCTCTAATGGATATTCTCTTCCTTCTTTTCCAGCCAATGAATTTTCCTCCTCGAATTAGAAGCGATAGTGAGCAAATGCTTTATTTGCCTCAGCCATCTTGTGCATGTCTTCTTTTCTCTTAACGGATGCACCTGTGTTGTTCATTGCGTCCAGAAGCTCATTAGCCAGTCTTTCTTCCATTGTCTTCTCGCCTCTCTTACGTGAGAACATTGTAAGCCAACGAAGAGCAAGTGCCTGACGTCTGTCTGCTCTTACCTCGATCGGAACCTGATAAGTAGCACCACCGATACGTCTTGCTTTTACCTCGAGAACTGGCATGATGTTATTCATAGCCTCTTCAAATACTTCAATTGCTGGTTTACCAGCTTTTTCCTCTACTCTGGTGAATGCACCGTATACAATTTTCTGAGCAACACCTTTCTTACCGTCTAACATGATGTTATTGATAAGCTTGGTAACCACTTTGTTATTGTACATCGGGTCAGCCAGAACGTCTCTTTTCTGAGTATGTCCTTTACGTGGCACGTTACTTCCCTCCTTAATCATATTGATTATATCATCGGTACTCACGCAGTAAAACTATTGCATGTTCGCACTGGTAAGGTCCTATATTTAACCCGCAACCGACAGGGTATATGGAATACCGTACAAATCCTTATAGTCTTCCGCTGTAATACATTAGATGAATAATATCTTTGTAATCCTCCTGATTATCTGCAATCAGGAAGCGGCGTAGATTTCTGATCTACAAAAATTATTTTTTAACTTTAGGTTTCTTAGCTCCGTATTTGGAACGAGCCTGTTTTCTGTTAGCGACACCTGCGGTATCAAGAGTACCTCTGATGATGTGGTATCTTGTACCAGGTAAGTCCTTAACTCTTCCTCCACGGATAAGAACAACGCTATGCTCCTGAAGGTTGTGACCCTCTCCTGGAATATAACTTGTTACCTCGATACCGTTGGAAAGACGAACTCTGGCGATCTTTCTAAGAGCTGAGTTAGGCTTTTTAGGAGTAGCTGTTTTAACAGCAGTACAAACACCACGTTTCTGTGGAGCAGCCTGATCAACTGCTTTCTTTCTTAAAGAGTTGTATGTTTTCTGCAGAGCCGGTGCTGTAGATTTTTTAACAGCTGTCTGACGGCCCTTTCTTACTAACTGGTTGAATGTTGGCATTCCATTTCACCTCCCGATTTATTTCTCCATGGGCTTTCCCATGGGGCCTTGCGGTTGCTATTTACAAATTACGGCATGCGAAAATATAACGTTTCATTCGCACGCTTGCTCATTATAGCCCGTAAATACAGGGCTTGTCAAGGTGTTTTATAAAGAATTTTTGCTGATTTTACAGGGGGTTTACACGGTTTTCTCCATAGATGTCACAACCTGCCGGAAATACCCGTTTTTCTTCTGCTGATATACCAGAGTATTCCCAGTATTCCTGCTATTAATATAGAAAGAACTGCTCCCGTCTGCAGCCCCGGAGTCCGATATTTCACAGTAACCGTATGTGTCCCGGCCGAAAGCTTTACACCGGTAAGCCCCTGGATGCTTTTCCCATTGACCTTTTTCCCATCTACATAAATCTGCATATCAGGATCATAAAATATGCTGAGAAGGAGCATTCCATCCTTTGCTGCAGCTATGGTACCCTTTCCATTCTTCAGATCCATCTGCCGGGAAGAAAGCATTTCATAGATCTCATCCAGGTCCGATTCCCGGTAAGTTCCCAGAACCGCTTCCTGCATTCCGGTTTCCGCAGTTACATGCACAACCGTATCCGTATCATAAGTGCCAAGATCCAGGAAATTATTATTCCAGTAATCGGATTTCTGCTCCTGGCCGTTGATCGTTACTGTTTCCGGCTCTGTCCCCGGAATATAGAGATACCCATGCTCCCCTTTTTTCAGCGAAATATCAAAATCCGCAGTCCCGGCCCATACTGCTTCTGAAGACACCGTCTGCATTTTGTACAGTCTTTTTCCCGCAATACCGCTGAGCAGCCGGTTCTGAACCTCAAGTGGATCTGTTCCTTCCATTGCATAGTCCAGTACGGAATCACTGACCATATATCCTGCTTTCAGTGCTCTCGGATTCTCATAGAGATCAAAGGACTGGCTTTCTCCGATTTTTTTATAAACAGTATGAAGCTTTCTTGTATTCCTGCAAAACAGATATCGTATTCCCAGAAGCATATCCGTCACTTCCGTGGATCCCGCATACTGAAAACGATTTTCCAGATTTTCAAAGCCCATGTTTTTTACAAAATCCCACATTACCTCTGTATTAGTAGAGGAATACATAGATATCCCGTTCAGCTGATACAGCATCTCTTCATTTCTCACAAGAGGATTTACGATAGCGGCACGGTAATCCACCTGATCCACACCGGCAGATTCCAGTAATCCACAAACCTCCTGCTCACTTTCCACATAAATATCACGGTTTGCGGTTCCATTATCTGTAATACTGACGATTCCGTGAATTCCTGTCTCTGCAAGGATCAGCACTGCCAGCACCAGACATCCCAGCTTTCGGATCTCCACACAGCAGAAGGCATGACCGGACAGTTTTCTACAGATACACCGTTCCGTCCACATAACCAGAAAGAATACTGCAAGAACCCCTGCTGTAAGCAGAAGTCCCCAGATATTTCCGCTTTTGATCCCCACAACGATACAGAAGCCCTCTGCAGCGATCAGTCCGGCAAAAATTCTTCCTGTGCTTTCATTTTTCACATTTCCCCATGCATCACAGGACATTTTCAGCAGCAGAAATATCAGGATGAACACAAAACGATTGGGGATTCCCACAGGTTTATGCAATCCGTGAAAAAGCAGATTCAGCGCTGTGATATGGATCCCCGCAAAATACAAAACGATCAATATAACTGTTACGATTTTTTCTGCTGTGCGGATTTCTTTATTCAGAAAATAAATCCCGGCAAAAAGCAGCACTGCACAGCCACAGTAAAGGTTCACATCTCCCTGGTCGCCGGATTTTACAAAGGACAGAGAATCCTCGAATAATGCTCCCAGCTGTTTCCAGATATCTCCGTACACTCCCGAAAGTCCGGTGCCTGCCTCTTCCGCCGCTGCAGTTCTGGATACCGCAGCAATTCCGGGGATCAGTGTGATTCCTGCAAGTCCGGCTCCGGAAACAGACGCCCCGGCAAATTTCAATAATGAAAAACGGATTTTCTCCGGTCGTCGACCGGATTCTGCCGCAGCCAGCTCTGCCAGATAATAAAAAGCAGCAAATGTGCATAACATAAATCCCATATAATAGCTGGTTAAAATACAGTACCCCAGCAACAGACAATACCCTCGCCATTTTCCGGTATGCACCAGCTGTTCAATAAGATATGCAAGCACCGGAAGAAGCATGATACAGTCCAGCCACATCACATTGCTGTAATAGCCTATAAGAAAATTAGACAGTGCGTACATACAGCCAAGAGAAACTGCCATACTTCCTCTGCCCGGATATTTTTTTCCGGAATACCATGCCATGGATACGCTGCAAAGCCCTGCCTTGATCAGGATCACCGCAGTGACAGCCTCGTTTACATACATGAATTTCATAAACAGCAGTATTAGGAAGCTGAACGGACTGCAGAGATAATAGCAGAACAATCCGTAAAAATTATATCCCATGGCATGTGCGGACCAGGTCCAGCCCGCTCCCTTTCCAAGCTGCTCTGAAAGTTCCCTGTAAAAGGCTGTATACTGATGGACTCCATCTACCACCAGCGCCGAATTTTCTCCAAAAGGATAAACACCCTTCAGTGCAAAGCCCAGCGTAAAGATCAGCACCGGAAACAGAAACGCCAGGAGATAGATCCACCCTCTGTTTCCCTTTTTTTTGTTTTTTTCTGCTTTCTGTATTCTTATTGGTCTCATTTCATTTCCTCGTCTGTCTGCAGTAATTCCAGACTGTTCTGTTCTGGACAGCTGAATTATCTACCGGCTGTTATTTTCTGAAATACTGTTATTTCTTTTCCGCCTTTTTTTCTGATCCTCTGTATTCTGTAAATCAAACATCTGCGTTTTACCTTATCGCATGCTCATAAACTTGAACATTTTTGCAAAACAGATCATAGCATGTTTCCTACTGTATCATGTTTTTGTGAAATTACTGCGAATTTTTTCAGAGCAAAAGAAAAAAGCTGTCACATCATTGGAGACACAGAAAACTCCGCCAACGTAACAGCTTCTTTCTGAAGGAATCTGTGTACGCTGATCCACAGATCTCTTCATGGGTGTAATTATTAACCTTATGTGATGAGTTTTTTAGTTCCCGGCCTGTATGATACGGATATTCACATATCCTGCGGTGGCTGTTTACAGGTTAAGAACTATTATGGATTTATGATAGCATGGCCATAGTGTTTATAATATAGAATATTTTAATATTTATCAAACGGATAAAAGCCTCTACCACACGGTAAAATTCTGTTTTTATAAAACGGTATAGCCTCTGGATTTCAGGCAGGCTCTCACTTCCATAATATCCTCGGTATGGAATACCATGATCGGCTTGCCGGAATCACGGTTAAAGGAGAGGTACAGATAATCCACGCTCACATTACTGTCCTTCAGTGTAAGAAGCAGATCATTCAGATTTCCGGTCTTATCCTCAACCTCCACTCCGATCACCTCGATCACGTGGCAGAGATATCCTGCAGCAATCAGAGCCTCCATTGCCTTATCCGGCTCCGAAACTACCATTCGTACGATTCCGTACTCTGCGCTGTCATTGGTCACAGAGCCCAGAATGTTGATATCCTCGTCCTTCAGGATACCGGTAATGTTCTGCATAACACCCTTTTTATTTTCTGCATAGATGGATAACTGTTTCAGCATGATAAAATCCTCTCTTTCCTATGTGCTTTATTTTGCTGTTCTATCGTATGATAAATCTTCGCACATCTTATCAGGTATGTCAACCAGAGCAAGCCGGATAATAACACAGACATTCATATTTTAGTTTACCCGGCTCCATAAACACTGATATTTTATGATCAGCATTTAACCCGGCCCGCCTGTTCACCGCATGTGAGCATGGAGATATTTTTCCCGGGTAGCGATACCTCCCCGGATATGTCGCTCCTGCTTGTTTACATCCAGTACCTTGCGAACTTCTATGGCCAGAGCCGGATTGATCACTTTCAGGCGTTCTACGCAATCCTTATGTACCGTACTCTTACTGATTCCGAATTTCTTAGCTGCCTGCCGCACCGTAGCCTTTGTTTCAACAATATATCCTGCGATCTCAACTGCACGTTCTTCAATATAATCCTTCACTGCCAAGCCCCCGAAGACGCTTTTTTACAGTGTATGCGGAGGCTTTTTCAGGTATGAGCCCTATTCTGTGCAAAGCTCCTTATAATAATTTAATTCTTTTTCGCCTGCTTATAAAGCACAAGACAGACGATCACAAACGCAACCGTAACTGCTACGGTAAGCGGAAGGATCATAGAAGAGCCCGCCCCAAGCAGAAGGCCAAATCCCTGTCTCAGCGTCAGGATTCCAAAGATGGAAAAAATAACAAATGTAACTGTATTGAGGATTTCCTCCGGTGCCTTGCTTTTCAGAAGATATCCGATCAGAAGTCCGATCACATCCGCTGCAAAAAGTCCCATTGAACAGGCAAGCCATACCACAACCGCTGAACTCAGTCCCTCATTGGCACCAAATGTAATTGCGGTAAGCTGTGTCTTATCCCCCAGCTCTGCAACAAAAAATGTACAGAATACAGACAGCGGTGCAAATCTGATCTTACGATCCTTAACATTCTCTTCCTCATCATCGTCACTCTTCAGCGTTGTCACCGCAAAAAACAGGAACGCTGCACCTGCGATCAGACGGATCAGCCAGGTAGGGACCACGGTACTGATAATACCTCCTGCAAGCACTGCCAGTCCGTTGAGCACCAGGACAGCAACACCGGTTCCAAGCAAAATATCCTTCAGCTTGAACCTGGAAGTCATTGCCACCAGCATCAGCTGTGTTTTGTCACCCATTTCCGCAATAAACTGGGTAAAAAGCACTTTCATAAATAACAGCATTTTTCTTCTCCTTTGCATATTCATCCGCTCCGGAGCCATAAAAAAAGACCCACGTATACTCTATCTCTGTAACAGAAATAAAATATACATGAGTCTCATTCTTTAAGATTTGCCAGGTGCATGCACCAGTATGTTGACAAACCACGTCTACACGCGAATTACTCCCTCACGGAATTGATTTTCGTCATTGTAGCAAAGTTGAGAAATTTTGTCAAGAGCATTAGAAAGCTCCGCCTGTGCTGTACAAGAGAACCGGCGATTCATGCCGACACCACTAGAAATCCCTGCCTGCACCGCCACCGCCGAAGCTTCCTCCGTCTCCGGAGCTTCCGCTGTCGTAGCTGTCATAATCATCATCTCTGTCATCGTCATTACCGGAACTTCCGCCGCTGCTTTTTCCCCCTCTTCCCAGGATCCAGCTCAGCGGAAACAGGGAATTAAAGAGCCGGTGCAGTACACTCATACGGCTGAAATTCTTTTTCCAGTAGTCTGCGGTATCCTTTCCCGACAATTTCATTATCAGGCCCTTCAGAACCAGAACCATAGTTACGATAAGAAATACAGGCAGCATCACGCACAGCAGATATGCGCCCACCATGAGCAAAGCCAGCAGCATAGCCATCCGTCCGATCCATTTTTTTATAGGATATTCTCCCTCTAGCCGTTCTTTCATTTCATCAGAACAATGGTCTGATCTTATCACTCTGCCAGCATATCCCCTACATCCGGCGTATCTGCTGCTGAATCATCAGCCTCTGCTGCTTCCACAGCTTCTTTACTTCCGGCAAGCCCATTGTACCAGAGCATACAGGATTCCACCAGGAAAGCTCACCTTTTCGGTCAGAATTTTTCTGCTATTTCCATAAGTCCCTGATATATTTTTTCGGAAAGCGGAATGGAAACACCAAGTCTCTTCGCTTCTTTCACAATATAGCCGCTGAAGGTTTCCAGCTCCGTCTGTTTTCTCCGGATGCGAAAATCTCTCTGCAGGGAGCTGGTTGCATTATCTGCATGTACATGGCGGAATTTATGGATCACCTCATTGATGTGCTCATCTGTCAGCGCAACCCCCTTGGCCTGACCTACACTGGCAGCTTCCCATACAAGCTTCTCATACTGCTGCGCTTTCACCGGATCTCTGCGGAGCTCCCCGATGGTATTATCATAAAAAGCAGTCATCACATTAAAGGCACAGTTGAGGATATACTTTCTCCAGATCTCCACCTCGATATCCCCCTGATCCTTATAGTCAATATCCGCACCTTTCAGGATCCCTGCCACTTCTGCAACTTTCTTCTGCTGCCGTTCATCCGCATCTTTTATTCCAATACAAAGCCAAGTAAACGTATCCTGCTGGGAAATGGAAAAATCCTCATTGGCAAAAGCCACCGTATAGATCAGCGAATCCACAACCGTTCCCTTACCAACCAGACGGCGGATGTTTTCTCCCGGGTCCACACCATTCATCACAGGAATGATCACTGTGTCATCCGTGACCATGTCCCGGATACTTTCGCACACCTCAGCCAGAGAATAATTTTTTACACAGATAAAAATATAATCCTGCTGTCCCATATCCTGAATTGGAACTACCCGCTCTGGCTTTGCCACGATCTCACCCTTATAATCACTGTGGAGTACCAGTCCTTTTTTCCGGATGCTCTCTGCCCTGGCGCCACGTGCAACCATCGTCACATGCGGATACGCCTTCGCCAGCAGCCCGGCTATGTAACCACCAACACCACCAATTCCGATCACTGCGATCTTTTTCTCTTCTGTATTCATATTTTCTGTTTCCTTTCCTGCTGTTTCTCCCTGAAAACTTACCCGCCCCGGAAAAATGTGGATATTCACAGTCCGCATTGACAAACAGCATGGATATTCACAATCTGCATTCGCTACCTGCTCATTGTATCAAACATTCCCATACATTTCCAGAAAGCAATTTTCAGTAATATCTTGTTCAAAAAATATAGAAAATACAGAAACTTTTTATCCCATCTTTTTTTGTCCCGGATTCTGGTGTATACTGGATATAATTTTTTACGAAAAAAATAAAAATGTGAGGTGACAAAAATGGATACCAAACCCGTTTTTCACGGAAGTGATATAGAAAAGATCTGCAGCTACTACAATCTGAAAAGAGAAAACATCGTCAAATTCGGTGCAAATGTCAATCCTCTGGGACTTTCCCCAAAAGCCGGCAGAGCCATTGCAGAACACGTGGATATCCTTTCCTCCTACCCGGACAGAGAATACACATCCCTTCGGAATACGATTTCCAGCTACTGCAATATTCCCGCTGATTTCATCCTTCCGGGAAACGGCTCCAGCGAACTGATCTCCCTTCTGATCCAGGAGCGTGCCCCGAAGCATACTCTGATCCTTGGGCCTACCTATTCTGAATACTCCAGAGAGCTTTCTTTCTCCGGAAGTACCCAGGAATACTACCACCTTCAGGAAAGCAATGATTTCGAGCCGGACATTCCGGATCTCTGCCGGAAGCTGGAGCAGGGCTATGATTTTCTCATCCTCTGCAACCCCAACAATCCGACCTCCTCTGCCATCACCCAGGAAGAGCTTCGCAGACTTATCGGTTTCTGTGCAGAAAAAAATATCTTCGTGATGATCGATGAAACCTATGTGGAATTTGCCCCGGATATCAACGCCATCACCGCAGTTCCGCTGACACGGGAATTCACCAATCTCATGGTACTCCGTGGCGTATCCAAATTCTTCGCTGCTCCCGGAATGCGCCTGGGCTACGGCATCACCGGAAATATTGACTTTCTTGCAAAAATGCGCGAAAAACAGACACCATGGTCACTTAACAGCCTTGGTGCCTTTGCAGGAGAGATCATGCTGCAGGATGAAGATTATATTAAAGAAACCAGAAATCTGATCCTTTCCGAACGCGACCGGATGATCCGGGAACTGAGGGATACAGACACCTACAAAATCTATCCCGCCTATGCAAACTTTATCCTGCTCCGGATCCTGAAAAACGGACTGACCTCCTATGACGTATTTGAAGCCTGCATCAGACAAGGCATGATGATCCGTGACTGCTCTTCCTTCCAGTGCCTGGACGGGGAATTTGTACGATTCTGTATCATGATGCCGGAGGATAATTCACGGCTTGTTAAAGTACTGAAATCACTGTAAAAGCTATACAATACGATCCGGGATTTCCGGATCCCCTGTTTTATGCTTCCGATGCCTGACAGACATTTCTGTCAGGCATATTTTTCTGCAAGGATCATGGCATCCCTTACCGCTTCGTCGATCCCATAGCTTCCCTCATGAAACATTCTTCCACCAAAGATAGCCCTTTTTTCTTTTCCTGCAAGCATCCGGTATTTTCGAAAAAGCATCCGATTCTTTTCTGTGTTTTCCAACATACCAGGAACCCCATCCTTCAGATTTTTTCCCCAGGACTCTTTTGTGATCACAGTAAAGGGCGTATGTTTCTTATCGTAAATACCTGTCAGATATTTATGTTCTATGATCTGAGCATTTTTCCCCCGGACTTTCTCCTTCATGTGCTTCTGGTAATGCTTCTGAAACCGCAATTCTGTTTCATAGCTATGAAGCTCATAGACAAGTCTGCCATACTCTTCCCCGAAATATTCATCCAGTCTGCCTGTATAAAACACCTTTTTTGCGATATCCGGCTTCTCTTTCCGCAGGCTGTTATAATCTGTATTGAGATATACATCACAATCCTTCAGAAGCTTTCGGATGATCTGCGTATATCCTTTTTCCGGAACTCCCTCATACTGTTTTTCTGAAACTCTTTCCCTGCACGGAACAAATTTCCCGAAACTGTTCAGAAATTCCCAGACCCTGCGATCGTCCGTCTGTAAAATATGCAATCCGTAACAATGCACCGGTATTCCTCTTATGTTTTCGCAGTAAAGATTTCCTCCGATCGTACCACGAGAATCAATGACCAGACATTTTTTTCCCGCTTTATGGACCTCATGGGCAAAAACAGCTCCGGAGATACCTGCTCCTACAATCAGAAAATCATACATTTCCAGTCACCTCTTCTGTCTGTATTTCCCAGCCTTCTCTTTGATACCTTTCTGCACGCTCTCCGGCAGTCTGCTGAATATCTTTTTCCACAAAGGCTGCGGCGGTGCCTGAACCCTTTGCGCTACGATCCGGATATCCTCCTTACGGACCGGAGTGATCTGAGCGGCATATGTCTGACTGGTATGGGATTCTTTTTCCTTAAACATCGCATCTCTGAGCCATCTGGAAGAAATCTCCTTTTCCTTCTCCATGATCTCTGCAACCTTGTCATAATCTACCGGTTTGAGGAAACGGTCGGACTTTGTGATCTCCAGCGGGTCTGTGACCACCCGGTCCTCCACCTGAAAAAGATGAGTCAGAGAATGAAACCGTTCCATGCCCCTGTGACAGTTTCCGATCCCGGCAAAGGGTTTATGATAGATCAGCGCAAAGCTGACACCATGACAGGAATCTGTCAGCACATAGCTGCTGTTTTTGAAATAATAGATCCAGTCCTGAAATTTCACATTTTCCAGAATTCCATCCATGCCCATTTTTTCCTTATTGGATTCATAATTCCATGGAGTTCCATCCAGGATATGCACTGCCCGCAGTCCCAGTTTTTCGGAAAGAAAACGGATCGCCTCTTTTTTCTCCGGAGTCGGATCCAGAATATAGGTAAGAAGATACGGTTCTGTTTCTCTCCTTGAAGATTCCTCTGCGATCGCATCGTAAACACTTCTGTCTGTGGAAAAAACGGGATCCAAAACACGAACCGAAGACACTCCGAAGGTTTTTTCCAGAATATCAACTGCCGAGGTTTCCCTTACTGAAATCGCATCAAATCGCTTAAGATATTCTGCCGAAACCAGCCGTTCTCTCTCCGGTCGAAAATCCTTTTCATGACCAAAGGACACCGCAACTGCTACTTTTTTCTTTTCATCACGGACAAAATCCATCAGAAAGCTTCTTCCGAAATTGCGGCAGATTCCATAATTCCATACCTGATCTGACCCAATCACAAAGGAATCACATTTATGATTCAGAAGATGCATCTCACTCAGCGCATATTTCCGGCTTACATGAAAATGTGCGTTTGCAAAAATCCGGCTGTGATTTTCTCCGCTGAGTTCTCTGTCCTCATCTGTATAACCTGGTTTGTCGATCATCAGCACTGAAAGCCCCAGCCCCTGAAGCTGCTTCATCAAGCCGTAATATGTAGCAACGCTTCCGTAATTACAGCCAAACCACACCCCCAGCATACCAACGTCATATCTGCCTTCTGTACAGTATTCCACTGCCTTGTGCATGCTGGTATATTGCAGCATCTCAAAAAAACGGTCTCTTTGGGAATGCACGTGCATTTTTTCCCGGAAACGATTTTTCTTTGCTGCCTCAAACGGAAGCTTTTTGACAAATCCGGCATCCTTCAGAGCATCCTCAAGAAGCTCTTTTCCCCTGTCATTGTTTACAAGCACAAGAGAGGTCCCAAGTTCACTGTGCAGCTCTTTATCATATGCTCGTAATCCCCAGAAATCACCGATCGTAAGATCACCCTGTCGGGGAAGCGATGCAAACTTACAGTCTTCACAGGACCTTCTGAGAAAAAGACTCCTGTAAGAGCCCTTCACAAAAGGATCTTGGTCATCACTGCACATATAGGATCTGCCATTCTTCATCACTGCCACGCTGGTGGTTCCGTTGTAACCGTATTTTTTTGTGCGGAAATAATAGATCCTTACATTCTCGATCCCGTAGGTTTCCTCCAGATAACGGTGGAATACCATAGAAGAAGTAGCTCCGTGACACATCAGATCCGCGGTAAAAAGCCCCTCTCTGTTTTTGCCGAGATAAGCCTTCAGACCAGCTACCTGACAGGGCGTGCCGGTAAAAAGAACCTTCTTTTTCTCATCCAGAAGCTCCCGGATCCTCGGAAAAATATCACCCAGATTGCTTTCTACATACTTGGAACGCCGCATAGGTTCCAGTTCTTTTTCATTCCGGGCAAATGTGTGGAACACCTGAAATTTCTCATTCATAACAACGCCACAGACAACACCGCCCTTATCCAGTACGCTCCGGGCCAGAAGTGTAAAGCTTCCACCGGAACTGCTTTTTCTGCGAACAGCATTCTCACTACGCACTGCATAGGTTTCCGGTTCCGGTGAATTTGTCATATCCTTTGGATTTACAGACGGACAGATCCTTCGGCAGCGTCCGCAGTCCGTACATTTCTGTTCGTCCACCCTTGGATAAAAAAATCCTTCCTGGTCACGCTCCATGATAATTGCTCCAAATGGACATGTATACGCACATGCGGTACATCCGAAGCACTGTGTTTTATTCAGATTTCCTATATGGTTCTTTTTCATTTTTGATCGATCTCCAGATATTTTCTCCAGAAGCTCTCCGATGTCATTTCATCTCTGTGCTCCCTGAATTCCCGTTCTACATGGGTATGTGTTTCTTTGTATTGCTTCATGATCCGGTGTTTTCTTCGAAGAATACGGATAAACCGTTTTCTGTCCATTTCACGGTACGCTCCGGTCTCCATTGCAGGATTCACAACCAGCAGTTTTCTTCTGAAAAAATACAGATGCGGAGAATAAAACCAGTCATAGGCCACCGGAACGACCTGTTTTTTCAGCAAACAGGACGGCCAGAAATGTCCGTTATAGGTAATCCTGTACAAAAAGGTTTCCAGTGGTTTTCTGGGCGTATCATTATATACCTCATAAGGCTTCATCGGTGCCTCCGGGAAATGCTCCAGGCTGATCAGCTTTTCATTTTTTGAAGACTCCTCCTTCATGAGCTTTTCTCCCTGATTCTTCATCAGGAAATGATAGCCCTTCAGATAATCTTCCACTGCATCCAGAAGCTGCTCAGCCCCGTCATAATTAAACCGCAGCAGATTCACCCGCACAAGCTTGCTGATCCTGTCCATAAAGTCTATATTCCGGCATACTCCGCTGGCCGCCTGAAGGATCAGGCTGTTTCTGTGCACCTGATAAAATTCCATTGCTCCGTTGAACTTGTTGCTGAAGCCTTTATGCCAGATACAGATCCCATTCATTGTAATAAACTCCGCCTTATTACGCAGACTGTACTCCACATCATCACCACGGATAAAAAGCGGAAGCGGCAGGTTATCCTTTCTTACAAATTCCACAGGGATACAGCAGTACCACCAGCCCGCATAGGCGGTATCCGGATTTTTTTTCTGTCCTTCACGGCGAAGGACTTTTTCTATTTTGGCTGTGTTGATCCGCGATTTTAAAGGGCCATATTCACCCGTTCTGTTTACATATCCCACATCCTCATGAAGGCGTTCCATCTCCTCATAATAAAGCATGGCTCCGCTGATGAAATGTCTTTTATATTCCGGCCGCTGAATCCGAAGCAGCTGATACGTACGTATGATACTCTCCGGAAGAACCAGCACATCATCATCCATAAGAAGAACATTTGTAGGCTTTTCTCTGTGCTCCAGGCTTTCCAGCATTCCCCTGGTAAATCCGCCGGCACCTCCGGTATTCAGATTGGGATGAAGCTGCACATGATCCGCTTCCATCTGCTCTGGAGAAAGCGTACGACCATTATCCACCACATGGATCCAGAAATTTTTTGCCAGAGATTCTCTGTCTGATATCTCTTCCAGCCGTTTTTCCGTGAGCACTGTTTTTTTCAGAAGCTCTATATTCGGCAAAATATATTCTTCTTTTTTAAAGGTCGTTGTTATCAGATGCAATGACACATGATTTCTTTTATCTGCCTGCACCTCTGTACCATATTCCCCCTCAAAGATCGTGGAATACTCCAGTGCATGCACTTCAAATCCCGCCAGCTCCAGCGGTTTATCCGGATACGGGATCCAGATCTCCTTTTCCTCTTCTGCATTGATCTTCTTTCTGGCAACGATCCTACGTATATAACGATTGTCTTCCTTTTCGTATCCGGTCAGGCAGATCTCTATTTTCCCCTGTACTCTCAACTTCAGGATCAGTTTGTCTGCCCAGGTATAGGTTCTCCATTTCCGGAGAGCTATGGAATTAAAATATGTGCAGAAATCCACCACCTGTCCGGCTCCGATCACAATACATCGGTTCTGTCTGTCATATGCAGGCTGGCTTCCGTGAAAAAACATTTTCCAGTGTGTTGCAAGTTTGTCATCCTCACAGAATAGAACATTCTGCAGCTTAAAATAATCATTCATCTTCTTTACACTCCAGATATCCGTTCCAGAAATTTTCTGAAGTAAGCTCCTTCCATTTTGTTCTGTAGCTGGTTTCCGCGTTTTTAAAATCCCGGTCCACCACTCGAAGCATACGCATCAGTCCGGCAAGTGCATGTACTGTTTTCCCAAAGGTTTTCTCCGTTCTGAGACATTTTCCGGAGGGATCCTGATAGATCACTCTTTTTCTGATCGCCACGGTATAAACACTGATATCTGCCGGAACCAGAAAATCCTTCTCTGGTTTTTTCCCCATCTCTTCAAGCTGTGGGAGAAGCTTTCTGACCCTTCCATTCAGTTCCACACCATCCTCCTCTGCCAGCCATGGTTCTCCCTTCAGAAAATCCTGCACTGCCAGAAAATTCAGCCTGATATATTGATATCTTCCTCTGAGAATATTTCCAAGAGTCCATTTAATGAGAAACTTTTTCCATTCTGCTGCCGTAAAATCCCGGAGATGCGCAGCATTCACAATGGCCATATTTCGAATGTCATAATACTCCCCAGCCTGGGAAAGCTTTCTTGTGACAGCTTCATGCCACACACCGATTCCGTTCATGGTGATCGTCTTCCCCATACGGAGCCCGTATTCAACATCATCCCGATGGATAAACAGTGGGAGCGGATATCCCTTTTTCTGGATTTCCCTTACAGGAATGCAGCAATACCACCAGCCGCCATACTCCGGACTGTTCTCTTCTGCATTCTCCAGCAAGGTATTCCTGTCACGAAGATCAAAGCCTTTTCCGTAAGCTTTGATCCGCCCCCGGTTCCAGTCTGCCCCACATTCAAACTGTTCCCATGGAATATCCTTTCTGAGAAGCGAGCCTGCCAGTTCAGCATCCTCATATTCTTTCTTCAGCACCGAAAGAAAACATCTGGTCCGTTCCAGAACTTCCGGTTCCAGAAAAATATCATCATCCATCAGGATCACATGAGTAAATTTTTTCTGCTTTACTGCTTCCAGCATTCCTCTGGTAAAGCCCCCTGCTCCACCGCAGTTTTTGTTGGGAATATATCTCACAAACTCCGGAAACGCATGATCCGTCAGGGTGTTTCCATTATCCACAACAAAAACCTCCGGCCGCTTCTCCCCGGAAAGCTTCCGGATCTGATCGATATTAGCTGTGACATCCTTTTCACGCCTGCAGGTACAGATCACTGCTGCACAGTTTACTCTGCGAACCTCTTCCACTTCTGCATAAATGGAGAAATCCCTCAGCAGGGCACCATCCTCAAGGCCTTCCACACGGATCCAGTAAACCTCTGCTTCTTTCCATGAGCACATCCTAAGACGCAGGAGCTCCGGCTCTTTTGCTGCATGGAGCTCTGCTTTTTCTTCAGTGACCGTATTCCCGTTCTGATCCTTGTACAAAAGAGAGAGCCTGCAGCTTCCCTGCACAAAAAATTCCGCAAAAGGGTTCCTGATCTGCGTATAACGCTTCCACTGTTTCACAAAAAATCCGTTAAAATACGTAAACAGCTCGACCCTCCCGCCTTCTGTTACACAGAGCCCGGCCTCTGTACGCTCATATCCGGTCCCCGAATAATATAGCTTATGATTTTCTTTTTCATCCTCCGGAAAGATCATCTGCTGAATCCGTACCACTTCACCGCTCATACTTTTTTCTCTTTCAGGCTCATGCAAAAATGTCCCGGATAATACAGAAGATAGCCACTTCGCCGGATTGCCCACACAACCTTATTCTCTACTTTCTTATAAACATCCGGATACTCTTCCCGAATCTTTTCATCCAGTGCTTTCATCATTGCAAACACTTTTCCGGAGCAGGGAAAGCTCAGATAGATCTTAAAATGACTGCTGACTACCCTTGCAATTCCCTTTTCCAGATAATCCAGATGTGCCTGATCCAGATGTCTGAATTTCTGTTCATCATAAAAATCCAGAAGACTGTTCAGAACCTGTTCATGATTTCTGTGGTTCCTGCGCATCTGCTCCATGGACATACTCTGACCGGAACGACCCAGCCTGTACATATAAACAAATTCATCCAGAAAAATGATCGTCTCTACCTCAGTGATGGGATACATGACAAATTCCACATCAACGTAATAGCAGTTTTCATCGATCTTCCGCCCCACCTGTCTGGCAAGCTCCGTTCGGATCGTCATGGAATGCATCTTGATAAAGGTTTTGTCCGCAATATCCTTAAACCGGTATTTTTTTCCATAAACAACCTCCGGAAAAGGATCCCGATACTGGATCGCTTTTTCTCCATCCATCTCATAAACCCAGTAATAATTGCTCCAGACAATATCTGTCCCTTCCGTTTCAAGGCAGTCCACCAGCCTGCAGAAAGCATCCCTCTCCACCCAGTCATCACTGTCCAGGATCTTCACATACTCACCGGATGCCATCATAAGACCTGTGTTGATCGCTGAACCATGACCACCATTCGCCTTATAAATGATCCGGAAGGTATCCGGATACTGCCCCACAAACTCATATGCGATCTCCGCAGAACCATCCTTGGAGCCATCCAACACCACCAGCACCTCGATCCGGTCCAGCACCTCCCCGATCACCAGAGATTCCAGACACTGCCGGATATATTTTTCCATATTGTAGACAGGCACGATCACCGTCAGAACTTTATCCATACTGCTATCCATCTCTCTTCCCTTTACATGAGTTCTGATACATGAGCACTGATCTGCCGGCCAGCTTCTTCAGATTCAGAACTCAGTCAACTCCTGAAACTGCTTTATCTGCGTATATTATAGGGATGGAAAAAATGGAATACAATGGACTTTGCGAAGGTTGAATGAAGATTTAACGTGGGGTTAACATTGAGAGGATTGATAATAGAATTTATTGACATATATAGAAAGTAAGTGCCCTAAAACATGGTGTAGTGTAACATAACATTTTTTTCTGTTATTAACTACATCATTATTTGTGATACTTTTTGTAAGCGTTTACTTTGAAACACCTTATCTCTTACCAAATTATGACTTTGACCAAATCAAAATCTGGCAGGAAAGTGAATTACTCTGGGATTAAATTAAAAAAAGGGATTCTCAAAACCTAAAATTGCTCTTGAAAATCCCTAATCTTTTTTTCATTTCTATTTAATTTTTATTCCATCCTTAATGACGCCTCTTAGTTCAAGTTCTGAATCTAATAACACAATATTGGCTTTCTTTCCTTTTTCTATGGAACCGTACTGATCCTCTACTCCTAAACTTTTGGCTGGGTTGATTGTCGCACAAGCTACTGCTGTTTCCAATGGAATACCCATCTTTTTTACTACTGTTCTCATGCAGTCCATCAAATTTGTTGCCGAACCTGCAATCGCACCATCTGATACAAGTGTTGCTAATCTTCCAACCACTTTAACATCCAGACCACCAAGTGTATACTGTCCATCTGGCATCCCAGTTGCTCTCATACTATCACTAATCAGAATCATTCTATCTGCTCCCATCATCTGGAATGTAGCACGTACAATAGATGGGTGAATATGTATTCCATCACAAATGATTTCTGCCATAACCTCTTTATTATCAAACACAGCACCAACTACGCCCGGTGCACGATGTGTAAATGCAGGCATCGCATTATATAAATGTACGGCATGATTTACTCCTGCCCTGCAAGCCGCCATTGAGGTCTCATAATCAGCATTCGTATGTGCTAATGAAACGTTCACTCGATTGCTGACTTCTTTAATAAATTCAATTGCATTGCTACTTTCTTCCGGAGCCACTCCAATAAATTTTACTAATCCCTCTGATGCTTTAAGAAATCGATCACAAATCTCTACATTACATGGAAGAATATTTTTTTCATCCTGTGCGCCTTTTTTTACATGGCTAATAAAAGGTCCTTCCATGTTAATTCCCAGCAAATCTGCTTTATGACAATCCTTAGTTTCCTTTTTATATTCTGCTGCCACCTGAAGAATGTGTTCCAATTCTTCCACTGGCAGTGTCATCGTCGCCGGTGCTATAGCTGTAACACCTACTGACGCTTCATACTCTGCAATTCTTCCAAGAGCTTCCTTCTTACCATCGCAGAAATCGTCACCCTTACAACCATGAAAATGAAGATCAATCAAACCAGGAATTGCATAATTCCCCTTTCCGTCAATGACTTCCTCATTTAATTGGGGTGTATCTTTTTCCTCATAAACACTCTGGATACAGTTTCCTACCAGAATAATTCCGCCTTTTACAAATGTTTTATTTGGTGTATATACATAAACATTATCAATAATCATTTTAGCGACCTCCTACATAAACCTCTAATAAACTTCTTTATGGTTCTTTTCTCCTTCTTCTAGTGCCCTAAGAGTGCTATCATGCATACCTTTCCTAATATATTTATTTTGCTCTACATAGTAAGCATATATAATATCTAGCATGACTAAAATTGGAAACTGTGGTGAAATCACATCGCCATGATTCAAATGCTTCAAAGATGGAAGCAATACAACCTCCGAACAATATTCATCAAATGCAACCCTATTCTTTGTAGTAAAAAGTACTGTTTTTGCACCTTTATTGTAGGATTCTCTCAATAAATACCGAACTTCCTCTCTTTCTCCACTAAGACTAAAACCTAAAACAAGACTATTTTTATTCTGAAAAACAGAGGACATCTTCATCATGTCTGGATCGGCTAAGGAATCCACATTAACTCCTATTCTCATAAAACGTATTTCCATCTCTCTTGCAGAAAGCCCAGAGCTACCTAAACCACATACCAGAACACGATCTGCTTTATTGAAATATCCTGTTATTTTTCCTATCTGTCTTTCATCAACAAGACTATATGCTTTATTTAAAAGTTCCTGATAAGCATTCAAAACCATTCTTGTATTTCCAGTTATTTTTTCCGACTTCTCAATAAAAGTTTCTTCATATTGATAAATAAATTCTTTATATCCATGGTAACCACATTTTTGTGCAAAACGAACCAATGTAGCCTTTGAGGTAAATAAAGTTTCCGAAATATTCTTTATTGAAAAATCCATCCTTTTCTGATTATGAATAAAAAAGTCAGCAATTTCCTTTTCAACAGGCGTAAACTTATCATAATTTGATTCTATAACTGGGACAACAGATTTCACATAATATTCCATATACTCATTCCTATTCTTTTAAATGCACTCCACAAAAATGGTAAAATGCTCCAAGCATTCCAGCATCATTCTGATTTTCTGCAAATGTAATTTTTGTATGTTTTTCAATGCTGGATACAAGATATTTTTTTACTGCTTTTTCAATCCTGTCTTTTAAAAAGTCCTCTTGTGCCATAATCCCTCCACCTAACACAACTACCTCTGGATTAAGAACATAGCAAATATTGGAAATTCCTTTTCCAAGAATGTCTGTCATTTCTTCAATAGCTTGTATACAAATCTTATCACCTTTTTTGGCTTCCTTGAAAATGTTATAACCATCCCATTTTTCTTCTGGTTCCTTTTTCCATTCTGCAACCTTTTTTGTCAGAATACTCGCAGCACCTAATGTCTGAAAATCACTGTCGTTCATATGCATGTAACCAACTTCACATGCACTATTACTAAAACCATGGAACACTTTTCCATCTAATATGATACATCCACCGATTCCAGTTCCTATCGTCAATACTAGAGCGACTTTACTTCCTTTTGCAGCACCATTTTTATACTCTGCCAAACCTGCACAATTTACATCATTCTCTACTTCACACGGAATATGAAATTCTTTTTCGAGTATCTTTTTAAATTCCGTACCTGCGTAACTAGGAATCAATGGTGCAGAATAAAATATTGCTCCTTTTTCTGTATCAACCATTCCTGCTGTCGAAATACAAATTCCTGCAATCTTACCAGAATACAGTTTTACCATTCCTCGAACAATTGTAATTACTTTTTTAAGAATGGACGGGCCGCCTTTCCAGGCCTCTGTTGGCATCGACTTTTTCAGTTCTATTTCAGCATCTTCACAAATAATTCCATATTTGATTGCGGTTCCACCGATATCAATGCTTATATACCTGTTCATCTTGTAATCCTACTTTCATTTATTATATATAATTTCAAATACATTCTCAAGTTATGCTTATCTTTATGAGAAAAAGGCAAACCGTTGGTTTGCCCTCTCCTCCAGCAGGATAAAATGCCTGCATAAATTTAAATCCTCACTTTAAAAATTGCTTTTTTAATTGTTTCTGGTTTCTCTCCTGCCTGAACTGCAGTCCGATGTCCATCACTTGGATAACAAATTAAAAAGTCACCATCTGTCAGTACCACAGAAGATTTTTTTTCGCCTTCCATTGGAAGGAAATCATCCTTTTCCACGAATTCCTTCAAATCCATGTTCTGAATAAAGTTCAGGTCAATTTGTTCAGTACCATGAAGCATTACATGAACATCTAAGTAATTCTTATGAGCTTCCCAAAAACGTTCTTCTGGAGTTGTCGTTGTATATTCCACAATATTCACAAACAGTCGATCTCCATCAATTTCATGACTTCCCTTTTCATAAGAAGCCAAATCATGGTTTTTTGCATATTCAAAGCATTCTTTAATCTGTTCTTCAAGATACGGAAACTCTTCTGTATTTTTAATATTTCCAAAAATCATTTTCCATACACTCCTTATCAGTTCTTAAAGATTGTTGTATTTGGAGCTGGTACAGATTTGTCACCTTTCACTTTTCTCCAAATAATACTTGCTGGAATACCTATCACTAAGGAAACTACAATGGAAATAATGGAATAGCTCCAAATTGTTACCTTGTCAGCAGGTACAAAATATTTGATATAAACCATAACTGCAGAAGATGCAATAAATGCTGCAACTGCACCAAATGTATTTGCAACCTTTGTAAATGCACCGAGGATAAATGTTCCAATCAAAATTCCAAGTACCAGTCCCATAAATCCATTAAACCATTCATATGCAGATTTTACTCCGCCATTTGCAAGTACCATTGCAACTACAATCGCAAAGATACCAACAATAAGAGAAACTCTCTGTCCAATTTTTGTTTCTTTTTCAAAACCTAACTCTTTTTTAGAAAGGCTTGACTGGATATCCAGTGTCCAGCTGGATGCTACTGAATTCAAACCGGTAGAAAGTGTTGACTGTGCGGCAGCATAAATCGCAGCTAATAAAAGTCCCGTTACACCAACTGGAAGTTCAAACGCAATATAAGATGCAAAAATCTGATCCTGTGCAGCTGCTGGTGGTAATGCGTTCTGTTTATAAAATACAAACAGACCTGTTCCGATCAGATAAAATACAGTTGCAATAAAAATAGATAATGCTCCATTTGTCAGCATCATTTTATTTAATTTTTTAGTATCTGTAGTTGTTGTAAAACGCTGAACAATGTCCTGGCTAGAAACATAGGAACCCATAGTATTAAATCCAGCACCAACGATCATAATAAATACACTGTCTTTTAATATATTAGGATTAAAGATTGGCTGATCTACAGCAAGGAATTTATGCTCTGTAGCAAATGCCTGGAAAATAGATCCAATTCCTCCGTCCAAATGTACTAAAAGGAAAATCAAGGCAAATGTTACACCGATCAGAAGTACGGATCCCTGGATAAAATCAGTCCAGAGTACAGATTTCAAACCACCTGTATAGGAGTAAATAATTGCAATTACACCCATAATAATAATCAAAAGATTTACATTAATACCCGTCAGACTTCCGAGTACCATACACGGAAGATACATAATAATAGACATACGCCCAATCTGATATACGATAAACATAACCGCTCCGAGAACACGAAGGCCTTTGCTTCCAAATCTCAGTTCAAGGTAATGATATGCAGTGTCAATGTCCAGTTTACTATATATTGGAAGGAAAAATTTAATGGTAAGTGGAATAGCAAGCAGCATACCCAGCTGTGCGAACCACATAATCCACGTTCCTGCATATGAATTTCCTGCCAGTGATAAAAAAGAAATCGGACTCAGCAGTGTTGCAAAAATGGATACGGATGTAACCCACCACGGAACGGTTCCATCTCCTTTAAAGTACTCTTTTCCCTTCATTTCCTTTTTTGCAAAATGAAGGCCGGCAAACAAAACTGCCGCTAAGTATACGATCAAGATAACAAGGTCAATATAAGTAAATCCCTGCATACTCTTTTCCTCCTGTATTCCCAGTGATCTTCTCTTTAAAACAATACCCGGCCATTTTGCCGGGTACCGTTTCGTGTTTTTTATAAATATTTCTTCTTTGCATCACAGATCATCTGTGCTGCTTCTTTCACGATATCCATATCATCTTCAATTAAAGCAGGAAGAGGTTCTCTTACGCCGCCCAGTTCAAGACCTTCATTAATCTTAAGAATTGCTTTGATTACTGCATACATATTTCCATGTGCGGAACACATCTTATAAATAATTTCATCACAAGCATACTGGAGCTCTCTTGCTTTTTCCATCTCGCCTGCCTTTACATATTCATCCAGTTTCAGATACAGTTCTGGCATAGCACCATATGTTCCACCAATAGCACCTTCTGCACCAATTACACGTCCACTCATAAACTGCTCATCTGGGCCATTAAAGATAATGTAATCTGGGCCAGCTGCCTGCTTGAACATCTGAATATCCTGAACCGGCATAGAGGAGTTCTTAACCCCGATTACATTTGGATTCTTTCTCATTTCTGCAAAAAGCTTCTGTGTTAAAGCAACACCTGCAAGCTGAGGAATGTTGTAAATTACAAAATCTGTATGTGGTGCTGCTGCACTGATATCATTCCAATATTGTGCAATTGCATATTCTGGTAAATGGAAATAAATTGGCGGAATAGCTGCGATTGCATCTACGCCAAGGCTCTCTGCATGTCTTGCCAGTTCCTGGCTATCTTTTGTATTATTACATGCAACATGTGCAATAACAGTAAGTTTACCCTCTGCGGCTTTCATAACATTCTCGAGAATGATCTTTCGATCCTCCACACTCTGGTAAATACATTCCCCTGAAGATCCGTTTACATAGACACCCTTTACTCCCTTTTTCACAAAATATTTTGTCAGTGCCTGTACCCCTTCTGGACTTACATTTCCTTTTTCATCGTAGCATGCATAAAATGCCGGAATGACTCCTTTGTACTTTTCCAGATTTCTCATAGTTTTTTCTCCCTTTCTTTATATAATTTCCATTGTTCCCTTTTTTAGCGTTCCATTTCTTCAACAAATGATTTTGTAATCAACTGTGGCCTTGTGATGATGGATCCTACTACAACGCTATAAGCTCCAAGCTCAATGACACGTCTTGCTTTCTCTGGTGTATTAATATTTCCCTCTGCGATAACTCTATGTTTTGCTTTGGATACGATTTTCCTCAAAATCTCAAAATCATTTGCTTCAATCTTGTCACCCTTACTCTGTTCGGTATATCCCACCATAGTTGTGCCAATAAAATCGAACCCTAACTCATCAGCATGAAGTGCTTCTTCCACTGTTGAACAATCAGCCATCCAGAGCTGTTCCGGATATTTTGCTTTAACTTCATGAAAGAACTCATCCAGCGTTTTATTTCCAGGACGTTTGGAAATAGTTGCATCCATTGCGATAATCTCCGGTTTTACTTCCATCAATTCATCGATTTCTTTCATAGTCGGCGTAATGTAAATATCACTATCTGCATAGTCTCTTTTGACAATTCCAATAATTGGCAAATCAACCTGAGACTTAATCTCTTTAATGTCTTCTTTTGTGTTGGCGCGAATTCCACTGGCACCTCCAACTTTCGCTGCCAGTGCCATTCTTCCCATAATAAAAGATGAATGTAACGGTTCATTCGGTAATGCCTGGCAAGATACAATCAATTTTCCCTTAAGATTTTCAATTTTGTGATTCATCTCTTTGCCCTCCTTCGTTCTTGACGGTAGTATAGATTATTATGAAACTTTTTTCAATATATATCGATATTTTTGAAACTAGTTTCATATTTTTCGCTCAAAGGCTCTTTTATTCAATTTTACGCATTCATTTTTTTGGGTTAAGTTGCACAAACCAACAGTAATTCTTCCAGCGTACGAAACTAGTTTCTTTATAATACTTTTCTGTTGAAATTATTTTCGTTTTAGATATACTAGAGGATAAATAAATAAATTATTTTAGAAAGGAAGCATAGATAATGATTATTTATAGAGCAAAAAACTATCAGGATATGAGTAGAAAAGCAGCAAATATCATTTCTGCCCAAATTATAATGAAACCCAACTGTGTACTCGGATTAGCCACTGGTTCTTCTCCAGTTGGTACCTACAAACAATTAATCGAATGGTATAAAAAAGGAGATCTGGATTTTTCTAAAGTAACAAGTGTCAACCTTGATGAATACAAGGGATTAAGCCCTGAAAATGACCAGAGTTACCGTTATTTTATGAATCACAATTTATTCGACCATGTAAACATTGATAAAACTCATACTTTCGTCCCGAATGGTCTGGAAAAAGATTCAAAGAAAGCATGTGATTCCTATAATGAAATTATCCGTAAACAGGGCGGTATTGATCTTCAGCTTCTCGGTCTTGGTCACAATGGTCATATCGGATTTAATGAACCTGGAGCTGCTTTTGAAAAAGAAACACATTGTGTTGATTTGACAGAAAGCACAATCGAAGCAAATAAACGCTTCTTTGCTTCAGAAGAAGACGTTCCAAGACAAGCCTATACTATGGGTATTAAAAATATCATGCAGGCAAAAAAAATTCTAGTCGTTGTAAGTGGGGAAGATAAAGCAGCCATACTAAAAGAAGTACTCTATGGAGCAATTACTCCTGAAGTCCCCGCTTCTATTTTACAGTTACACAATGATGTTACAATCGTTGCTGACGAAGCAGCTCTCAGCAACTCTTAGAGTAATTTCTCCATTTTTGTCTTCACAATATATGTTTGCAAAAATCATTCTAACCTTTAACGAGTTATAGTGATTTTTCATAAAATACCACTATGGCTTACTGTTGGTCTTTTGCAGATGGAGTCCGTTCCGGGCTCCATCATTTACGGGTTTCTGTTCCAGAACCCTGCAGAGTGAATGCTCCATCTATTTTCCCAAATGCGTCCATGTATTCCGGAAAATAGATTTTCAATTTCCTGTGAAGACGATTGATATTTCTTATCCTGTCCTCGGTAAGCTGATCTCTGAACATAGAGAGCCTTCTCATATCTGCATAAACGTTTTCTGGAAGATATGGCATTCCGTAGTTTCCATCTTTCACAAGATTTGCAATCAGTTTCGGATCTTTTCTGTCATCCTTGAGCCGGCTGTTGTCTTCAATTTCTTTGCTCTGCTTTACGGCATATGGATTTACCTGGACAACACTGATTCCGCTTGAAATCATACATGCAGCCAACGCAAATCAGTAGTGGCCTGTTGGTTCAAGACCCAGCACTATCTGTTTCTTATCATTTTTTGCTTCTAGTTCCAGCATCCATGCTTTTGCATTCTCAAAGCCCTCTGAAGTATTGCTGAATTCAAATGCTCCGCGACTCAACTCCCTTCCTCTGACATCAATTGCCCTGATATAATGAGTCTCACTGCCTATATCGCATCCAACTATAAGCATGTCATCCGTAATGAAGGAGAGTTTATCGTTCTTGGAAAATTTACCGTTTGTTTCCAATTCCCGCCAGGTGCAGGATCTCAGTTCTTTTTCTACCACCTCTATTTTCTTATTCAGTTCTTCTTTTGACAAAAGATTAATTGCCTGATTTTCTACATTTACTTGAGGTATTCTTTTGGGTCAATTCCCTTTACTCTTTAAAATATACAGGAAGCTCCTTTTTTATTTGGCAAAATTAAAGGAACACATCTATTGTAACATATATTTTCATATAAAAACGGTCACATATGAACATGCATCATTGATTTCTTTGCCGTCAAAACAAATTTTTTTTAGGCTTATTAAGGCAAAAAGAGCCAATCTCTCTCGACTGACCCTCAATTAGTTCGACAAACCTTCAAAACTTTGATCATTCAAAAAGCCACCATATGACAAATGACTCTTCATCTGCCATACAGCGGCTTCTTCTTTATTTTATACATTCTCTTCTTTCAAATCCTACTCTTGCATTTAAAACACTAACCTTATCCCGAATCTATCAATACTCAAACTAATTCCCCTTAACTCAATATTAAATAAATCACAAATAATATTAATCCATATACTAATAATTGCCCTTAAATGTACATAACACTACTCCTATTAGTTTGAATACTATGCGTTTTTACATCATCTCAAACCTCAAATTCAAAAATGAAGCGCCTCATCTACTCTTATCGTACGATATGCAAACCTTGAAAAGTAATAAATTCACATTTATATTATCAATTATAAAATATCTTTTATCTTTTGAGAAGTCTCTTTGTGTATTTTCAATATTTTTATTCTCAAACCAGCCCAAACACCCGCAACGCATTACTCTCCGTCACAGACACAACCTCCTCGCAGCTGACACCTTTCAGCTCCGCGATCGTCTTCACAACCTCCGGCAAATACAGGGAGCTGTTTCTTTTTCCACGGTTCGGCACAGGTGCCATGTAGGGGCAGTCGGTTTCCAGCAGAATCTGATTCAACGGCGCATACTCTGCCACTTCCTTCAGCTTCCGGGAATTCTTAAAAGTAACCACTCCACCGATTCCCAGATAAAGTCCCATATTCAGATACTCTCTTGCAATTTCTTTACTATATGAAAAACAATGAATAATTCCGCCATGCATTCCGTCCTTCATATATTCTTTCACAATATTCAACGTATCCTCCGCGGCATCGCGGCTATGAATCATAAACGAAAGCTTTTTCTCACGGGCAATGTCCATCTGCTGGCGAAATACCTTCTGCTGGAGAAGATGCTCTTCCTTCTCCTTATGCCAGTAATAATCCAGGCCGATCTCGCCTACAGCTACCGTTTTTTTCATGTCGCAATATCTGCGGATCTCATCCAGAACTACTGCATCCACCTTATCCGCATCATCCGGATGAACACCCACTGCGCCATAAACAAAAGGATACCTCTCCACCAAATCATAAACCCGGTCAAAATGTCCCACAGAAGCACACACATCCACAATATGCCCGATCCCGTTCTCCTGCATACTATCCAGCATGGCAAAACGATCCTCATCAAAAGCCTCATCATCGTAATGTGCATGGGTATCAAAAATCATAGCTTTATCCACAGTCATCTCGTCACCGACGGAAACTTTTCCACCTTTCAGCACTCTTGTAAACACACCTTCCCGTGGCATGATGCATTCACCCATCTTCTGAAAAATGGCACAGCCATTGTGGCACTCCTTTCCGATCTGAGTCAGCTCCAGCACAACCTCACCACAACGAAACCTGGTGCCAACCGGAAGCTTTGCAAAATCAATCCCTTCCACAACCAGGTTCTCACCAAAAGCACCATCCTCGACCTCTGCACCCTTCGCCCGAAACGCATCGATCTTTTCACCGGAAAGAAGACTCACCTGCCGATGCCACTTTCCGGCATGAGCATCCCCCTCAAGCCCCCAGTCCTCCACAAAAACCGCAGACCCAGCATTCTTCTTCTGTGTCCCTTTCTTCTCACTGATACAAACCGCAAGTACTTTTCCCATAATAAACTCCTATTAATTACACAGCGTTACCAAATTTATTCCTATTACACCAGCAATATTAATTTCCAAATATCAATACATCCGGCAAAGCCTACCACATGCAACTCTCAAGCCTCAGGAATTATGAATTGCTGTAAATGAATTTTGATCACAAAACATACCACATCCAACAGCGTGTCACCGTACCGGCTCTGACTCCATTGGGCGTCCGTTTGTTAGTACAGGTATACACCGCACACTACCGTCCGCATTCTCCAGCATCGCTGGTCAAAATCTCAATCCCATGCCCCAACGCTTCAATAATAACCTCCAGGCACTCCCTGACAGCCTTAGGACTCCCCGGCAGATTAACGATCAACGTCCCCTTCCGGATCCCGGCCGTAGCCCGGCTCAGCATCGCCCGCTTCGTAATCGTCATACTAAACGCCCGCATCGCCTCCGGAATCCCCGGCACACGCCGCCCGATCACATCCTCCGTAGCCTCCGGTGTCACATCCCTCTGAGAAAACCCGGTACCACCCGTAGTCAAAATCAGTTCAGCCAAACCCATATCCGCGATCTCTGCCATCCGTGCACTCAGCATCCCACGGTCATCCGGCAAAACATCCACAGAAACAACCTCATACCCGGCCGCCTCCATGATTTCCTTTACAGCCGGCCCGCTGAGATCCTCACGTTCTCCTCTGAACCCCTTATCACTGGAAGTGATCACAGCAACTCTTTTCATCAACACTCAACCTCCGATCTGAGCCATACAAAGCTTCTCCGTTTTATCTTCCTTCTGTTTCTCCAGGCTGCCTCCAAAAGCATGCCCGTCCGGTTTCTCCGCCAACGCCTCCAGGATCACAGCCTTCAGCACCTCATCCGAACCACCACTGCGGATCACCTCCCGAAGATCCCTTCCCGCCGCATACTGCAGACAGGTCTTCAAAAAGCCCTGAGAAGTCAGCCGGATCCGGTTACACTCCCCACAGAACTTATGGCTCACCGCGCTGATAAACCCGATCTTTCCGGAAAAACCATCCACATCATAATAATGACACGGTCCATTCCCAAGGGGCTCCCCAACATACGGTGAAAACCGCGGAAGCTTTTCCCCAAGGATCCGAAGCAGTTCCACCTCCGACACCCCATGAAACTCTTTTCCCATCCCAATGGGCATCATCTCAATAAACCGCACATGCACCTTATGATCCCTGGCCAGAAACGCCACCTCGCAAAGATCCTGCTCCGGAATTCCCAGTGGTACGCAGTTGATCTTCAGCGAAATCTCCGGATACTTCAACGCCTCTGAGATCCCTTCAAGCGTCCGATCTAATTCATCACGCCGGGTAATTCTCCTGCTGCAGGCCTCATCCAGCGTATCCAGACTGATGTTCAATCCGTCCAGCCCTGCCCGGGCAAAATCCTTCATCTGCTCTTTCAGAAGCACACCATTTGTAGTCAGAGTCACCTTCTCGATTCCCGTCATATTTTTCAGTTTTTCCACAAGCTGAGGCATTCCGGAACGAACCAGAGGTTCCCCACCGGTCAGCTTGATCTTCCGGATACCCAGCTCTGCCATCACCTGGCAGATCCTCAAGATTTCCTCTTCCTGCAAAATAAGGGAGCGCGACACATGCTGCACTCCCTCCTCCGGCATACAATAAATACACCGCAAATTACATCTGTCAGTTACGGAAATCCTGAGATAATCAATATTTCTTCCGCACCTGTCTATCATTTTTCCTCAAAGCGGAAATCTCCGCTTTTGCCTCCTGTTTTTTCTTCCAGATGGATATCAGACATAACCATGTGCTTGTCAATTGCCTTGCACATGTCATAAATGGTAAGAAGCGCCACCTGAACACCTGTCAGGGCCTCCATCTCCACGCCTGTTTTTCCCTCTGTTTTTACCGTGCAGAATACACGGATCACTCCCGCATCCTCATCGGTCTCAAAATCCACAGAGCACTTCTGGATGGGAAGTGGATGGCACATGGGGATCAGATCAGAAGTACGCTTCACACCCATGATACCTGCCACACGAGCCACACCAAGTACATCACCCTTTTTCACATTTCCGCTTTTTACCGCGGCCATGATCTCCGGACTTACCTGAATGGAACCCGTGGCTGTTGCCGTACGGTGAGTGACCGGTTTGTCGGACACATCCACCATAACAGCATTGCCGTTTTTATCAAAATGATTCAATCCCATACTTAGCAGATCTCAGCACCTGCTGGCATCTCTTTCTCCGGCACCATCAGGGAAAGATTTCCGTCTGCATCCTCTGCACAGAGGATCATACCCTCGCTGAGGATTCCGGCAAGCTTGGCAGGCTTCAGATTTGTAACGACCATAACCTTTTTGCCCACCATTTCCTCTGCGGAATAATGAGCCTTGATTCCGGATACGATCTGACGAACCTGGCTTCCGATCTTAACCTGAGAGCAGAGAAGTTTTCTGGATTTCTTAACCTCCTCACAGGCGATGATCTCACCAACCTGGAACTGCAGCTTCTCAAAATCATCGAAAGTGATCTCCGGCTTTGCCTCAATATCGATCACATTCTCTGTTTTCTCCTCTTCTACCTCTTCCTTCGGCTCTTCTTTCTTCGGATGAAGCTTCTCAACCTTCTCAAGAACCTCTTTCAGGTCAAGTCTCGCAAAAAGGATCTCCGGTTTGTCGGTTACGCGGTTTCCTGAAGGATAAAGACCAAACTGCTCCATCTCCTCAAGAGTTCTCTCGTTTGCGTTGAGCTGTACAAGAATACGCTCTGTTGTACGCGGCATAAAGGATTTCAGAAGAGATGCGCCGATGCAGATTCCCTCAACCAGGTTGTAGAGAACTGTTGCAAGACGATCCTGCTTTGTCTCATCCTTTGCAAGTGCCCATGGCATTGTCTCGTCGATATATTTGTTGCAGCGTTTGAACAGCGAGAATACCTCTGTGATAGCATCTGCCACACGAAGCTTGTCCATTTTTGCGGAAACATTCTTCGGAACCTGAAGGATGAAGTTCTTAAGATCCTCATCAACCGGCTCAGTAACATTCTTATTCTCAACGACTCCGTTAAAATATTTGTTGGACATGGAAATAGTACGGTTTACAAGATTTCCAAGTGTGTTTGCAAGGTCGGAATTCAGTCTCTCAACCATCAGCTCCCATGTGATCACACCGTCATTCTCAAATGGCATCTCGTGAAGTACGAAATAACGGACAGCATCTACACCAAAGAACTCAACCAGCTCATCTGCATAGATTACATTTCCTTTGGATTTACTCATTTTTCCATCGCCCTGAAGCAGCCATGGATGTCCGAATACCTGTTTTGGAAGCGGAAGATCCAGAGACATCAGGAAGATTGGCCAGTAAATGGTATGGAAACGGATGATATCTTTTCCGATCAGGTGAAGATCTGCCGGCCAGTATTTGTTGAATTTATCGCTGCTGTTTCCGTCGCAGTCATAGCCGATACCTGTGATATAGTTTGTCAGGGCATCCAGCCATACATATACAACGTGCTTCGGATCGAAATCTACCGGGATTCCCCATTTAAAGGATGTTCTGGATACACAGAGATCCTGAAGTCCCGGAAGAAGGAAATTGTTCATCATCTCGTTTTTACGGGACTCCGGCTGGATGAAATCCGGATGTGTGTTGATGTAGTCAATCAGCCTGTCTGCATATTTACTCATTTTGAAGAAATATGCCTCTTCCTTGGCAGGTACGCATGGACGTCCGCAGTCCGGACATTTGCCGTCTACAAGCTGGGACTCTGTGAAGAAGGACTCACATGGTGTACAGTACATTCCTTCATAATGACCCTTGTAGATATCTCCCTTTGCATACATTTTTTTGAAGATTTTTTTGACCTGCTCTTCATGGTCTTTATCTGTTGTACGGATGAATTTATCATAGGATGTGTTCATCAGATCCCAGATGCGTTTGATCTCGCCGGAAACGTTATCTACGAATTCCTTTGGTGTAACACCAGCCTCCTCAGCCTTCAGCTCGATCTTCTGGCCATGCTCATCAGTACCTGTCTGAAAATATACGTCATAACCCTGCTGTCTTTTAAAACGTGCGATCGCATCCGCAAGAACGACCTCATAGGTATTTCCGATATGCGGTTTACCGGATGTGTACGCAATGGCAGTGCTGATATAATATCTCTGCTTTTCCATCTTTTCTTTCCTCCATAATAAAAATAAAAAAACGTCTTCCCATACCATAATGATATGAGAAGACGAGTTATTACCCGTGTTACCACTTCTTTTCGTTCCTGCCTCGCGGCAAAAACCTCATCAGGTACAGCAGTTTCTATACCTTTCCGCTATAACAGGCGGTCCTGTCATCACCTGCCGGTGTCCATTAAACGGGACATTTACATTTCGCTTATCACGTTCAAACCGGGTCAGCAATGCCTCTCCGAAGCCATCTTCCATCTGCGCCTGCACATCCCTCTCAGTCTCGGAACTCCTTATATAAAAAGTTCTCCGGGGATTTCCCTGTAGTGTGGTGTACACATGTACTCTCTTCTTCCACGAGTTTTCCATATGGGAAAATCGTAACACATTTCTGATGGTTTGTAAACGGGGAATTTCAGGTCAGAGTTCTATAGCACTCCCAAGAATTGCTTCTATCCATGTGCTGACGAACTTCTGTCTACCTACAAATATACAATTTTCTACTCAAAACCATATACTGTCTAGGTCACCGCAGCAACAAGAACTGTCAGACACAGCAATAATAATTTAGGTGTACCCTTTATTTTGTGTTTTATTTCATAAATCCAATCTGCCTCATCCATCCCAATGACAGCTTAACCCATGTTGCTCCCTGTTCGTTAACCTGGCTGTGATTTGGCATGGAATCTGTTCTTTCATCTCCCAATGCAAAGCCATGCTCACCTTTCTGATAAATATGTACTTCATATGGAATCTGATTTTTCTGAAGTTCCATTACATATGCCAAGGAATTTTCCACAGGAACAAATGTATCTTCTGTCGTATGCCAGATAAAGGTTGGCGGCACATCTGAATTTACCTGATACAACGGAGAAACTTTTTTCAGCCTTTCCTCAGTAGCATCCTCCCCGAGCATTGCCCTATTCACCCACGCATTGATTGCAGTTCTTCCTGAAGCTTTTACACAGTCAAGCATCGGATAAGCAAGGATTGCAATATTAGGTTTCATCATTTCCGATGAATATCCTGTTTCTTTTTCAAGCCATTCTTTTTTCCAGTATACGGAAAGTTGTCCTGCCAGATTGCCTTCTGCCGAAAAGTCAGCCACTGCAATCTTATCTGGATCGATTGCCCAGTTCTGTGCATTTTCTCTTAACATAGCAACTGTCATTGCCAGCTCTTTTAACGAATTAGGAAAAACTGATACTGGTTCTTTTCCCGGATAAAGATTTTCTTTGAAAAAAGGTCGTCCTTCCGTAGCATACTTCAAAACAACACTGGAAATTCCCTTCGCAAAATATTCCGCGGCAATTGGCTCTCCCTCTTTTTTATTTATGTTTCTTTAAAACAACAAGTGCATCCTCATAGCATGAAAGAAGATGCAGCCTTGCCTCATTTTCTTTCCATTGCCCCTGATATTTTTGCCGTGTCTCAAGATCCACTATTTCTACCTGATACTTTTCTTTACTGATATTCAGTACAGACAGATCCAATTCCACATTTGTCGGCACATAGATCACATATTTATCTGCATCATGTGCACAACGAATTTCTTCCATTTCATTGAATGTTACATAATCTGAAGTACATCCTTCCGGAAAAAATTCCTCCATGCTTTCTTTCAGATAATGCATATCATCCGCACCTCTGAAATGCAACGCATCATGCCAGTCAAATGGAAGCGAAAATCCCGCTCCCTTTCGGATAAAAGAATCAAAGCTCTGTCCATGATGATGCCAACTCCATACTCCATGTGCTCCATAAGTTACTCCTGCATCCGCACCTGAAAGTACAGACTGCCAGGCAGCTCTTCTTACATCACGATTTGTAAAACGGATTTTCCCGGGAGCAGCAATCTGTTCATAACATGGCTCTGTATTGATTACAGGCTTCTCATATCCCTCTTTACGCATCGCTTTCGGAATATCATATGCAAAATGCTGTCCTGGAATAAAATGCCCCGACTGGTATGTAAAAAAATCTGCTGCTTCTTTTAATTCTTTTGGAATTTCCATGCTTTCACCACAGATATGAAATGTATACAACGCATCAGGATCTGCTGCTTTTGCTGTATCAAAGACTTTTTTATAGTATTTAACAGTCTCTTCCTCCGGAAAATCTGTATCACCGCTTATAAAATAAATCGGCTCATATTTTTTAAATCTTTTCGCCACATATGAGGTGTACTGTTCCAGATATTCATATGGAAAAAGATTATTATTTGTAAATTTAGATTCCCATGTTCCCGGTACATAATTTCCCCACAGCAGGACAAGAACCGGTGTCATTCCATACTCCTTCAGCACCTGCAGCTTTTCTTCCGCTGCATCAAAATATTTTTCATTAATAGTTGAATAATCAAATTCAAAATGCGCGCCTCTCCATTCCCCTTCTTTTTTGATCGGGAACGGATACAGATTAAGTTCATCTCCACTGGAATCCCACTGCTTCAAAATATTGATCTGAATACAATTAAATCCTTGTTTATATCGGTAATCCACATAATATTTCCAGTCATCCATGGAAATATTGGTAAATGCACTCCAGCAAGTATCTGCAAAATAGAAAAATGGTTTTCTGTCTTTATAGATTCTATCTTTTTTTACCTGAAACATATTTATCTATCCTTTCTTTTTGCTGATACAGCTGTGAGAACCACAATAACAACTACGGACATTACAACGTACATCCATCCTGCATTTCTCATCGCAGTATCAGGTGCACTTCCCATATATCCTGCGATGAATGGTGCACAAAATGCGCCAAGATTAGAACCTACCATTGGAATTGCATTGTATAATGTTGCATTCTTTGGTGTAATAACCGTACTTACTGTCATAAAAATCAGAGAAACTGTCATTCCACCTGCAAGTCCAAATATAACAGCCATTAAACCAATCAGTATTTTACTGTTTACTACTCCGATCACAAGAAGAGGAAGCCCTCTCAGTAAAATAGTTACAGGAAGCATTTTTGTCCCAAAGTGCTTATAGCAATATCCAAAAAGCATGCCTCCAAACATCTGTGATAATGTAAAGATACTTGCAACAACACTTGCTTCTGATGCAGTTCCGATATTTTTTGTAACAAAGATCTGTGCAAGTTTCGTTCCAAAGATAGTTGCTCCTACAAGAAAAAAGAAGAATAATACTGCCAGTGCCAGAACTGTACCAAGTCCTGCAAGTTTATTATCTGCATTAGCTTCTTTTACACTTTTTTTCTTTTCTTCATTCTTCTGAACAAAAACTCCATACTTCTCCGGTTCCGGAACAAAGAAGATAAACAGCAATAATGTAGGTACAAACAGTATATAAACAAGATAAGACATATGCCAGCTGAGCTTAAGGAGCTGACCTGCAACCATTGTCATAAGAGAAGTTCCGATTCCGCCTGCAGCTGTTCTCCAGCCCATGTATTTTGCCAGCTCATTACCTTTAAAAAACGCACTCAGCAGACTGGCTGCGAGAGCATTGGAAAGTCCGATACCAATTCCAAGTACTGCACGTGATCCAAGTACTACATAAAAGTTTGTTGAAAATACAGGTACAATTGAAGATATCGCTGCAATGCCAATACCAAGCAATGCGGTTTGTTTCTGTCCTATTTTATTTACAAGAAATCCGCTGACTAATACAAAAATTGTAACAAACAGATTTACAATTGTTGTTATAGACTCAATCAGTGAAAGTGCATGGCCGCTAAAAGTCTCTGTCATGGCCGGTATAGTTGAATTGACTACAGATGGTGCCTGATCCAGAACACCTAAAAGCAGGATCGCGGTAAGAAGCATAATTTTACGGTACTTCGAACGCTGATATAATGGTGTTTCCTGTACATTTATTGCTGATTTCATTATCAATCCCTCTCTTTCGTTTTTTATAAATCGTTATACATCAAGAGTTATTTTATATAAATCCTTGTCTGCACTGCTAGTTCCGATATAGATCTCATAATTCATATGCTCCAACTCAAATTCGCCGGTATTTTCGTTATACCATTCCAGTTCTTCTGTCGGACATGTTATCGTTACAGTCCTTCTCTCTCCTGGTTCCAGCCATACTTTTCTGAATCCTTTCAGCGTTTTTACAGCTCGCTTCACTTTCGAATTATTAAATCCAATATACAACTGAAGAACTTCACTTCCAGCTCTGTGTCCGCAGTTTTTTATTTCTGCACATGCACAAATCTGATTTTTTTCTTTCCATGCTTGAGGTTTCGCTACCTCAAACTGTGTATAGCTTAAACCAAATCCAAACGGAACAGCCGGTGTATGACTTTCTTTTTCCAGTTTTCTATAACCATGAAAATACTCATATCTCTGATGCTCTGCATTCCAGTCTATTTCTGCCAGATCTTCTTCTTTCTGTGGAATCGTAAATGGAAGTTTTCCTCCTGGATTCACATCACCAAAAAGGATTTCTGCAACAGCCTGTCCGCCTTTCATTCCCGGATAATATCCAAACAGAATTGCATTTATTTTATTGCTCCATGAATCAAGCATGATTGTGTTTCCACCAATCAGAACAACTGCAGATTTAGGGTTTTCCGATCCAACCTGCTCAATCAGTTCCTGCTCATCTTTATGAAGACTCAGACCATTTCTTCTGTCTCCACCCACACCTCCGGTAAAGACATCTTCTTTATCCTGTGCCACAAACTCACCTTCATCCCGATAATCATATCCGGCAACAAAAATAACTGCATCTGCCTCCCGGGCCATTTTTTTGCTATGCTCAACATTTTTGCCTGGATAATAGATTACTTCTGTATCCGGACAGTTCTTAATAAGCCCCTCAAGGATCGTTACAACATATTTCGGATACACCTGACTGGTTCCTCTGTCGCCGGTATTTTCTTTATCTGCAAGTTTTCCCAGAATCAGAAGCTTATGCGTTTCTTTCTTGCATAAAGGCAATATGTTTTCATCATTTTTTATAAGAGTGATTCCTTCTCTTGCCGCTTCTAATGCAAGTTCTATATGCTCCCTGCATCCGACTTTTTTCCGGTCAGCTTTACTCTGTCCATCATCAAACGCCAGAACGGTTCTTACAATCCTCAATGCCGCATCATCAATCACTTCTTCTGATACCTCTCCTGTTTCAACAGCTCTCACAAGGCATTCTCCAAAATATTTTGTATTCGGCATTTCCATTGTCTGTCCACCGTTAACAGCTTCGATTGTATCTTTCACACCCCAGACAAAATCACTCATAATGAATCCGTCAAATCCCCATTCTTTTTTTAGTACCTGGTTTAGCAGATATTCATTATGTCCGCATAATTTACCCTGATATGAATTATACGCACTCATAATACAGGCCGCACCTGCATCTATGGTTTTTTTGAAATGTGGGAGAAAAACTTCTCTTTCTGTCCGTTTATCTGCTGTAATATCCACTGTAAATCTTGCATTTTCCATCTGATTAAATGCAAAATGTTTCACGCAGGCCATTACACCTTTGCTCTGTACTCCCCGTACAAGAGCAGCTCCCATTTCCCCAAGTTGAAATGTATCTTCTCCATATGTTTCCTGACTTCTTCCCCATCCTGGATTATATGGAAGATTTATACATACGCCACCAAAAAGATTTCCACCATAGGCAAGTACTTCCTCACCGATCGCTTCTCCGATTTTTTCTTCCAGCTCTGTATCAAATGTTGCGCCTCTCAACATTGATACCGGAAATGCAGTACTTCTTCCATTGCCACAGACTACACCTCTCGGTCCGTCAACAAACAAAACCGGAGAAACATGCTGTTTTGTAATTCCGCCCGCAGGATACGGGAACTGATTATAATGCTCCTGTGTCCTCTTTTTTATCGCACCACGAACTTCCTCAAATGTCATAGTGCCGCTCATCAATGAAACTTTCTCTTCCAACGTAAGTGAATCAATGATTTTTTTTGCTTTTCCGTTATACTGCATTCGCTGTGTTCTCGTGTTTCCTGGCATTTTTCTTCCTCCTGCCTGATAATCTGTTCCTAATTCTCTTTAAGCAGTTTTTTCAGCAGTCGATGCGTTTCCTGCCTGTCAAATGAAAGATAGCCCTGTTTTTTCTTCTTATCACCGCGCTGCTTTGAAATCTTGCTTCTATATTCAGCTGGTGTCATCATTGTTTCTTTTTTGAATATACGGTAAAAAGTTTTTTCTGAACCGAATCCACAACAGTCAATAATATAATTGACAGATTTATCTGTTTCTGACAAATAATGGCGTGCCATTGCTACTCTCTGTATATCCAGAACTTCTTTTGCAGACATTCCTATATGTTTTTTCAGATACCGAATCATCGTTTTCTGACTTACACCCAGTTCTTTTACCGCATTCTGAAGGACTTCTTCCATTTGAAGATGCTCTTTAACATAATCGAAGAATCTCATAACCAAATCCATTTCATTCTCTGCAATCTGCACATTTGAATGAATAACATATTCAACATGTTCGATCAGATCTGCTATCAGCGTATAAATTTCTGCTCTGCCACGAAAATATCCATTTTCCTGATCTTCCAAAGTTTCATAGGCAATCTTTGCTGTTTTTTTTACAAAATACCGGTATGGCTTATATGATTCCAGCTCATTCCGAACACTATCCAGATAAAAATGTCGGATACTTCCTGTATTCTGCCCATCTTCCTGAAACAACACCGGATCTAATTGTATAAATACACATAGATTATCTTCTTCACCCTGTACACTGTGAACTGCTCTGGAATTTATAAGTACAATTTCATTTTCATGGTAAACAGTTGGCTCTGAATCATAAATAATCTTGATACTTCCCTTTAATACAAGACATATCTCGTATTCATAGTGCCAGTGGAACTGACTATTTCCTATATGTGTGACAAAAACATTTGCCGGATACTTTTTATCATAATCTACCGTTTCGAAAATGTATGAGCTCATTTTTTCTCCTTTATGTTTCCCTCGATTACATGCATGAGTATAGCATGTAATTATCCTGTTCTTTGTCATATAAAGATAACACCTCTGTCATTTATGGACATCTTGTATATATTGTATGTTTTTTATTTTATTTTCGTTTTTATTTTATGTATTTTGTATATATTTTATATGCATTTTTTGTGCAATAATTACATTTACTATTTGTATTTCTGCCAAAAAGAGGTTAGAACACTATCGTTCCAACCTCTCACTTTATGTATCACTATTTTCTCTCAGACTGCTGATAAAAAAACAATATTCTTTTTTTACTTTTCCATTATTACATTCTCCTCTGCCTGTACATCCACCGCCACGCCATCCGGAACGCAATCGTCGTCAGCGTCATTCCTGCTGCCATGCTCACCGCAAAAAGGATCGTATAGATTCCGTCTTTCCGGAATTTCGCCCAGTCTTTCATCAACATCCAGTTCATGGTCCGGTAAAGTGCTGCTCCCGGAATCAGCGGAATTGTCGCGGAAACCAGGAATACAGTTACCGGCGTTTTATGAATTCTTGCCATACATTCTGCATACAGAGTAATAGCTACTGTTGACCAGAAACCGCACGCATACGGACTTGGCGTTATGAACTCCACTGCCAGATATACAGCCCAGGACAGACAGCCCCCTACAGCCGCAAACCAGAGTTTTTTTCCATGGATATTAAATAATGCCGCAAAGCCGAGGGATCCTGTGAAGGATACGACCAGCTGTATGATTTCCCTCATATTTTCCTCCTGAATAAATCATAACTACTCTCAAATGCTCCCATTATCTGCTGCATTTCGCTACTCCACAATTGATACTGTATGTGACCTCCTCATTCACTGCTTATTGCTTTTCGCAACCTTCAAGAGAACTTCCCTGATTCGGTTAAAACAACAGATTCGCCACCGTAAAACCAAGGCCCACGACCAGTGCCAGCAAAAGTGCCTCCATACATCGGATCAAACCTGTAATGGTATCTCCTGAAAACATATCGCGCAATGAATTGGTAAATGCAATTCCCGGTATCAGAAGCATGATATTTCCGATACTGATCAGATCCGCATGATGTCCAAGCCCGATCAGAACTGTAAGATTGGAAAGTACTCCGCCGGCTCCGCAGCAAAGAAGCACTGTCAGCAGCGAGTTTAATGTGCCCTTTTTTACAAAAGCCTCAAACAGCTTCAGGGCGATACCTATCAGCGCAGAAGCGATCATATCGTTGACATCTCCTCCGAAAAACACGGAAAAAGAACCTGAAATTACAGCATAGATCAAAATCTGCGTTTTAAAAGAATATCCTTGTTTATCCCGGATCTTTTCCAGCCCCTTCTGGATCTCCTCCGGCTTCGGCCGATACTCACAGATATATCTGGAAAGCTGGTTCAGGTCATCCAGCCGCCCCAGATCATTGGACATTCCCGGCACACGCCGCGTCTGGGTGCAAATACCGAAATCCTCTCCATAAATAGTCGTCACAATACTGGATGTGATAGAAAAAACATCTGCCCGGGTGGCTCCATATGCCAGGCAGATCCGCCGTATGGTATCTTCCACACGTCCAACCTCTGCTCCGCAGCAAAGAAGCTGTTCACCAATTGTCATCGCATAATATAAATACTGTTCCGCTTCCTCCCGCGTCATCCGGCATCCCTCACTTTCCTGCTTTATTTCATCTTTATCTATTTTAGGACACGTAAATATTAAAATCAACAAGGATTTTTTGTCTTAATATTCATTTCCTCTATATTTTCTCAAAGTAATAAGCAGATATTTTCGCTCAAAATAAAACACCACCCGGACAAAAAAGATATCTATCCCTTCTGTCCGGATGGTGTTTGTGTTTGAAAATCCAATGCTCTGCTCAGTTTTTATTTGTTTGAAATCTAACAGATCTTATGCAAGTTTTCCACCAAGTTCACGGCAAGCTGCAAGTCCTTCATCATCAGGTGTATTGTTTACAATGAGTCCTTCATCCTCAACAAGCTCTGCGCCTGCGTCTTTTGCTCTGCCGCACCATGTTCTCATCCACTCTCCGTCGCCCCAGTCATAGGAACCGAAAAGTGCAACTTTTTTACCGGAAAGTTTGCCTTCCAAATCAGAGAAGAATGGCTCGAACTCACCATCCTCAAGCTCCTCATCTCCCATTGCCGGACAACCAAGTGCCAGAACATCATAAGAGAGAGCTTTATCTACATCTGCATCTGCAACTTCCATGATCTCAACATCCGCACCGGCTGCTTTTGCGCCTTCCTCAACAGCCTGTGCCATTGCCTCTGTGTTACCTGTGGAAGACCAGTAAATAATTCCTACCTTGCTCATCTTAAAAACCTCCTGTTTTTAAACTTTATATTATACGCACATCTGAGATGTACAGAGATGCTTCATACCAACAACCTGCAAAATCGAATACCCAGCACGGATCTGCGCCGCAGTAAACTCCCGGCACTTATCATAGCTGTCAAAAATCCTGCGAGCCTGCTCCACATCATCATAAACCTTCCAGTAACCACACATCTTGCAGCCACTGCCTCCGAACTTCCGGAAGCCCTTCACATCTTCAATGGGATAACCCAGGAAAAGTCCGATCTCATGAGGAAATTCCGTCTTATGAAAAAATCTCTCCTTCAGACGGGCGATCATCTCATCCAGAGAACCATCTATATTATAACCATCCTGGAGCAAAAGATTCCTGGCCTCTTCCTGCTTAAGATATTCCTGCAGCATATCCGACCGGTACACCAGAAGAAGATAATGCTTCCTGCATCCGCAGATGATCTCCATACGGATGCCTTCCTGTTCAAGACTCTCCTTATAATCCGAAATGATCTCCGGCAGCTCCGGCATTTTTTCCTTGGAAAAGGAAACAAGGTTCGCCGGTTTCATTCCCATTAATACAGGGGAACAATGATAACCTATGACAGATTCAAATTTTGCACAAGTCATTTGCATTCTCCTTTACGCTTTAGTTAGATTTATCTAACTATCGTAAATATACTACTAAAGTTAGTTTGTGTCAACTTATTTTTTTTAAAATTCTCATCAGGAATTTTTATTGATAAAATCCCATCATTAAGGGCACAATATTTTGGATAATAAGATCAAAATCTCTTGACAAACCTTTCTCTGTCATGTATTATAATATCAGTAATAATTACTATTACTAATAGGGAGGAAACATTATGGCAGCACTTAAATACAGCCGTCAGAGAGAATCTATCAAGGAATTTCTGAGATCCAGAACAGATCATCCAACGGCAGACACAGTATACGAGAATCTTCGACAGATCTACCCCAGCATCAGTCTCGGAACTGTCTACCGTAATCTTTCTCTTCTCAGTGACATCGGCGAGATCCGGAAGCTGACCAATTTCGGAAGCGCGGATCGCTACGATGGAAGGGTCGCACCACACTCACATTTCATGTGTACCAGATGCAACCGGGTGATCGATATGCAGTCAGACAGACTTAACGGAATTCTTGAACAGGCAGCTGCAGAATTTATCCACGGAAAAGTCTTTGACGTAGATGCAAGCTTCTATGGGATCTGCAAGGAATGCCTGAAAAAAGAAGAAAAACAAGCTTGACAAAATAAAGATCACATGATACTATAAAATAGTAATAATTACTATTATTAATTTATAAGAAACAAAAACAAACAATATATTTCAAAAAAGAAAAGGAGATCATTACTATGGCTAAATGGGTATGTACAGTATGTGGATATGTTTATGAAGGCGAGCAGGCACCGGAAGCCTGTCCGGTATGTAAAGCACCAGCTTCTAAATTCCAGAAACAGGAAGGCGAGCTCTCATGGGCAGCTGAGCATGTTGTAGGTGTAGCTAAAGGCGTCAGCGAGGACATCCTTGCAGACCTGAGAGCAAACTTCGAGGGCGAGTGCTCTGAGGTTGGTATGTATCTTGCAATGGCTAGAGTAGCTCACAGAGAAGGATATCCGGAAGTTGGAATGTACTATGAGAAGGCAGCTTACGAGGAAGCAGAGCATGCAGCTAAATTTGCAGAGCTCCTTGGCGAAGTTGTAACAGACAGCACAGAGAAGAACCTTCAGATGCGTGTAGAGGCTGAGAACGGTGCTACAGCAGGTAAATTCGACCTTGCTAAACGTGCGAAAGCAGCTAACCTTGACGCAATCCATGACACAGTTCATGAGATGGCTAAGGATGAAGCTAGACACGGAAAAGCATTCGCCGGTCTGCTTAAGAGATACTTCGGTAAATAAGAAATCCGCATAAAATCATAAAATAAAGATTTTTAAAAGAGGGAGCCAGATTATATGGTTCCCTCTTTTCTGTTGCATTCAATCTTCCGCACACTGTCCTCGCGTACCTGATCACGAAGCTCTGTCAGATAATCTGAGAATTTCACCTGCTCATTTCCGTAAGTCATCTGCAGATCATATTCCAGCGGGATCCAGGTTTTAATATCGGATTCATTGTGCTGGATCAGAGCTTCCAGCTTGTCCAGAGCTTTGTAAATCCTGGATTCCAGAGTCTGCTGTGCTTCCATTTCCTGATATAGTTCTGCCATCTCTTTATCAAATGGCTCCGGAAGGGTTTTTACCCACTCGCCCAGTACATCCGCTTCTTTTTCCGAATCTTTATCCGTTTTTTCAAAAGCTGGGATATCCCCGGTAAAAGCTTCCCCCAGGTCATGGATCAGACACATTTTCATAATTTTCAGAAGATCCGCATCCGGAAACTCATCGCTGACAAAATAAGCCATCAGTGTAATTCTCCAGGAATGCTCCGCAACACTCTCCCGCCTTCCACCGGATGTGTAGCAATGACGCACCGCATCTTTTAATCTTTCTGCAACGGAAAGTACTTCGATCAGTTTTTCAGGTTTCATATCCATTCACCCTCCTCAGTCTTTTAAGAATGTCTCTCGACAATATTTTTTTCGCTGAGTCAAGCGGATATTCGCAATCCGCTTCGCTACGTAGCTCTACACCAAATAACTGCTCCGCAGTTTATCAGGAGGAGCTTTCACTCCTCCTGATACAAGCAAGTCCCCACCCACTGCTTATTGCTTTTCGCAATTTAAGCAGGGGACTTACTTGATTTGGTTAAACTATACCATACATCCCTTCCGGACAAAACATCCAATGCGACTGGCATTCACATTCTGATCGACACCCCACAGCAAAGTCTAAAAAAATTTGTTCCAACTAATTTCTAAAAAAACTATAAATTTTATTGCATTTTTCGCTATAAGCGTCATAATGAAATTATAAACAGAAGAAAGAAGGTGATTGCCGATGGATATCACAGTGTCGGACGAGGTCTCACAGGAATATCATGAGCTTGTGAAAAACATCCTCTGCAACAGAGAATTCCTGAAGCTGAGCCTGTACACCCACCACCAGTGGACCACTCGGCTCATGCACAGTATCAATGTTTCCTACCTCTCCTGGTTCATTGCCAGGAAGCTGGGATGTGACGAGAAAGCCGCCGCAAGGGCAGGACTTCTCCACGATTTCTGTCCTTACGATTTCAAAGCAGAGACACCGACCGGTGAGCATCAGGCGTTCTATCACCCGAAAGCTGCCGCAGAAAACAGTGCCACTCACTTTGATATGACGGACAGAGAACTGGACGCAATTCTCTCACATATGTTCCCTCTGGGACCTCTTCCACGCAACAGAGAAGCCTGGATCATCAGCTTTGCCGACAAAGCCTGTGCCATTGCGGAAGGCTGTCATATCGCCATTGCTCTGGCCAGACGGAACCGGATCGTCATCAATCCGGCCTGATCAGATTTTTTCTGACAGAAACAACAAAAAACAGGGCTGTCATTTCTGACAGACCCTGTTTTTTGGTTTCACATTTCTGTGATCTTTAATTTCTTATCAATTTCCTATTTTACAGTAACTTTGCATTTTGCAGTAAATTTGCCGGCTTTTACAGTGATCACAGCAGTTCCTTTTTTCTTTGCTGTGATCTTGCCTTTGGAATCTACTGTGGTAACGCTTTTGTTGCTGGATGTATAAGTGATCTTTGCAATTGCTCCTGACGGATAAAGCTGTGGTTTTAATGTGTATGTTTTACCCTTTGTGATGGTTTTCTTAGTCGGAACATTTTTGATTGCTTTTAATGCAGGCGCTTTTTTCACAGTTAATGTTACCGTTGCTTTCTGCTTTCCGGACTGTACGGTGATCGTTACTTTTCCGACTTTTTTCGCAGTGATCACACCTGTGCTGCTTACAGTAGCGATCTTGGTGTTGCTGCTCTTGTAAGTAACTTTCTCCTGAGAATTGGATGGTGTTACAACCGGTTTCAGGGTATATTTCTTTCCGGTTGTAAGGCTCAGTGTCTTCGGTACTTTTGTGAGCTTTGTTGTTCTGATCATTTTTACGGTTACAGTTACTTTTGCGGTTTTTCCACTTGCAAGAGTTACTGTGATCACTGCGGTTCCCTCTTTGGAGGTTGCTGTGATCTTACCGTTTTTGTCTACAGTTGCAACTGACTTTTTGGAGGATGTCCAGCTCTTGACGTAATCTCCCTTTGCAAGTCCTGTTGCCCTTACGGTTACAGACTGTTTCGTTTTCAGTGCCAGTTTTGTTGCTGTAAGTTTAACGGTTGGTGTAAGTTTCTCGCCAACAGTTTTTGTTGTCTTCTCGCCACAGAAATCACAGGTGCTTTCCTGTTTCTCCGGAGCAAATACGGTTGCAGAGCTTACTTTTTTCCAGGTTGTGTAGCTATGCTCATGTGCCTTGGCAACAACCTTGGCATCTACCGGAATATAGTACTCATATGGTGTTTTTACGATAGCTGCTGTATAAGTTCCTTCTGCCGGTGCATTAAGTGTTACATTTCCGTTCTCATCGGTGGTTCCTGTTGCTACTGTCTTACCTTCGCTGTCACGGAGTTCTACGGTGATATCCTTCTGTGCAGAAGCCTCCTCACCCCATGCTGCCTTAAATCCTTTTACATTCAGGATAAAGTCTTTCTTAGCCATGATGTCGCATGCAATGCTGTCAAAATACAGATATTCGTCACTGTATCCTGCTGTGTCATTATAGAAGAATACGTTTAAAACATCTCCGCTGTTCAGAATGGCTTCATTACACATGCTTCCATATCCACTGTCACCCAGCGGCATTTTGTTGTTTACAAAGAAGCTTACATTAGCAGTAGTAACTCCAAACGCTTTGCTGATCCAGCCACTCTCATTTACTACCAGGTAATCTTCCGGTGCTGCCTTAAATGCGTCTCCGTACATTGCTGCATGAAGATCTGCAAGTGCGTCAAGAACAGTTACCTCTGCCTGTACTTTCTCCGGTTTTACATATCCGTAAAGTGCTGCGTCTGTAGCCTTTACTGTAAGGGCCTGTGTTTTTCCGGCTGTGTTTGCTTCGGTACCGGCGATGACAGTTACATCAGCACTCTGCGGAATCCTGGAATCCTGGCAGTCTTTCATAGCCTTGGCAAGGGCTGTGATTGCTTCTGTCTGCTGTGCTTCTGTTGCCTCGGCGTTATCGGAAACTGCCTGTGCAGCTTTGATTGCTTCGGAAAGGGCATCTTTTGTTCCTTCCGGATACTGTCCTGCTTCTGTTCCCTCTGTGATGCTCTCAAGAAGTGTATTTGCTTCCTGGATCTTAGCTTTCAGAGCTTCGCCTTCTGCTTTTGTTCCCTTTACGGTTACTGTAACAGATGCTTCCTGTTTATAAAGTTTCTGAAGTTTTGCGTTATCCGGATGATCTGTTGCAAACTGGCCATATTTCTCACTGGAAAGAAGAGAACTGATGGTGATCTGTGTATTGCTCTCCGGTCTGTTTACAACAAGGTTTTCATGCTGGATCACTGCGTTGTTGGAAGATTTGAAGTGATTGTATCCCTGTCCTTCCATGATCCACGGGTCATCAAAATAATCATCTGTGATGATACCTGCGCCTGTTTTGTCATCTGCATTGTATACCCAGACAGCTTTTCCTTCGTTGTCCAGATACATTTCCTGGAATGCGTGAAGGTTTGTGGTAATGCTGTCCGCGTCGGCATTGTCACCTTTGATACCATCGAAATAATGGGCTTTTGCGTAATCCATCATAGCAATTTCTGTGTCCAGCTTTTCGTTGATATCTTTTACGGAAACTGTGATCGGGATCTCTTTTGTGGCAGTTACGCCTTCTCTTGTGAAGGTAACGATAAGATTTGCTGTCGTATCTTTATCATATGTAAACAGATCCACCGCTGCTCTGTATCCGTTGATCTTCATCAGGTTCGCATCACTGGAGGTTACTGTGATCTCTTTATTCTTGAATACATCCTCACCGTTTTCATCTTTGATCCTTGTGTAACGAGGAAGCTGGATGTCACCGGTACAGTTCGCTGTATCAAGCTGTGTCTGCGTTGTAAAATCCTTCAGCTGATCTGCTGTATAATATTTATCCAGAATCGCCTTTAATTCTTCCTCAGTCGGTGCCTGGCTTCCGCTTCCCTTTACCGTTACTTTGAAGGTTTTTTTAATGGTTCCGAAGCTGTCGGCTTTTTCAATATACTCATTAAGGAGTGTATCGTTTGCCTTAAAGGTAGCTGTCAGAGTAACCTCTGTGTCCTCTGTTTTCGGGTTGATCTTTCCGGTTCTCGGATAGATCGGGGAATCGATGGACGGATTCTGGATAGAGATCACATCCGGATCAGAAGATTTCCATGTTACGATAGACCATATATTACGCATGCTGGTACCCATGCAGCCCGGAAGTGTCAGATCAGAAGTTACTTCCTCCTGTGACGCATTATTTCCTTTTATGCTGTCCCAGGTAAGCTGGTCAGCCTCTGCCTGCATTTTGCCTCTGAAATATTCCTGATCCCAGCTGACAGTTACTCTGCGGCTCTCAGATACTGCAGACGCGTTGTTGCAGGTAAACTTAAAGGTGCAGTCCAGGCTCTTGGAATACACACCCATGCTGTTCAGATCACTCTTTACATAATGAATGGTTCCGTCAGTGCCGATATAATCCGTATCCTCAGATGTCGCAAGAGAAACCTTTACATTGGATACATCTACATCCAGATTGTACTTTTTGACTTTTGCCAGTACCATGTCCGCAATGTTAGAATCGGTTCCGTAAACAGGACGTAAGGTTCCGAATTCTGCGTCAAAGGCTTTCTTTACTGCGTCTACCGCTGCCTGATCTGCAGGATCGATATTGGACTGAAGGGTGACAGGGAAGGTATAATCGCCTGCCTCATCCGGTACGGTGAAGCTTCCGGATGCTTCTTTATATCCGTCTTTTGTGATGGTATATTTGTACTCTTTGCCTGCCTGGAGCTTGTAGCTTCCGTCTTCCTGCGGTCTGAGAGTTGTATACCAGCCTTCTTTTACTGTGATATCCGCGTCTGTGATGGTTGCTCCGTCATTTCCTGTCACTGCGAAGGTTGTATTTCTGTATACGATCGGAGAAAGCTTTACTTCTATATCTCCGCTTGCAGATGGAAGGATCGTCTGTGTATATTTATCGTATCCGTCTGCGGTTACTGTCAGTGTATACTCGGAACCTTCTACCAGTGTATAGCTTCCATCGTCTGCCGGAGTAAGGGAACTCCAGTCTTTCTGAATATCTACGGTTGCGCCTTCAATGGCTTCCCCTGTTTTTGCGTTTACCGGTTTGATATTTACGGTATAGTTCTTCTTTTCCGGAGCCAGAACGATGGTGAAGTCCTGTGTTGCAAGCGCTGTTGCAGTTCCGTCGTTGATCGCTGTTGTGTCTGTATCAAGGGCGAAAAGTTTCAGGGTTGCTGTGAAGGTGTATGGACCCTGCTCTGCGGTAGGTCTTGTGATACTTCTGCTACCGTTTGTCGCCGGAGCTTTATAGCCAACATACGGATTATCCTTATCAATGTACCATCCTGTTTTATAAACAGTATTCACATATTTTAATCTCATACTTCTGATAGCATATCCGCTGGTCGGGATCGTAAGGGCAACATTGTAAGTAAGACCATCCTCACTTTTTGTAACGCCTGTACCGCCACTGGTTATGATCTTATTGCTTCCGTCAATAAAGTTTTCTTTCAGATAAGCCTGGGCTTTTGCCTGCTCGTCCTCTGTGCTTCCTTCGCTGCTCTCCTCAGCCTGTGCAGCCGGAACATCAACTACTTCGTTTTCTCCTGCGCTGCTTTGTCCCGCAGCGGTTTCTCCGTCCGAAAAATCATCCTCTGTGACCTCTTCTGTCACTGCTTCCCCATTATCAGAGAAGGCTTCGGCAGTTAATTCTCCGGGAAGTTCTCCGGCAAAGGTAGTAGCCGGTGCACCTACGGTGGTAAGTGTCACAACAGCTGCCATTGCAACTGCCTGCATTTTTTTCTGCAGTTCTTTTCTAAGCATCTTTTTACCTCTCTTTCTTTTTCTCGGTACAGATTCCTGTGCCATTTATTACATCTTGTGAAGACCTCCGGTGAATTCAGCCTTCACAATAATGTTCACACTTTTTATTTCTTCCTCTTGTAACGGATCTCCCCTGCGATCTGCAATCCCATGGGCAAAAGCAGCAGCACTGCGTAAGCCACATAAAATACAAAAGACATGGGAGTAACCGGATTCATAATGATCTCCGGATTATAATAGATCTCTGTCTGGTCCAGAAGAATAGCCGATGCCACAAAAGTCAAACAGAGAAAGATCATCACAACAAAACTTCTGTCTCTGTTATCAAAACGATAAATGGAAAAAGCCGTTCTTCCCCGGAGCGAATAACCCCTGCTCTTCATGGAAACCGTACTTTCCACAAAATCCTCCAGCGTCCAGGTGATCACAATGGAGATCAGGCTTAATCCGTGCAAAAATCTCTCCAGGATATTTCCCTGCCGTACCCCTTTCCCAATACCCTCTCTGGATATCTCAATCTTCCTGGCACGTTCCTTCACTCTCGGGACACACCGTAAAAGTATGGACAGAAACAGGGATAATCTGGGCGATATCCTTCCGAAAAGATATACTACTTTATCCGATGACACCACAGCGAACACACAGGAAAAAAACATGATCACTGCTGCCACGGTGGTTCCGCGGACAATTCCATATACCACAGATTCCAGGGTAATCTGGTTTCCGATAAAATTCTGACGGAGATTTGTCACTCCGAAATGATTGTAATAGGAATACCAGGCCGCATACAGAAAGATCAGCGGAATCAGACACAGATTGAAGATCACCGCTCTTTTCCCATCGAGTTTTACGGAATATACAAATGCGCAGACATAAGATATCCCAAGGAATACCGGATGATGAAACCATATGGTACATACGATTGCTGCCGCAAAGTAGATCAGGTTTATCACCGGATGGTAACTGTCAAATCTCATCTTCCTCACCCATCATTCCGTATTTGATCCGGATTCTCTCAAGCTTCTCCATCATCGGTTTACACAGGATCAAAAGTGTCAGTGCTGTTGCAACTCCATGTACAATATTTACCGGAAGGCCTGACATATAGATCGCGCCTACAGAAGCCCGGGTAAAGTTTGTTACCATAGTAAAAACAGAGCAGGTGTCAAGAAGCGGTCCCACAATACACAGAATGATCAGAAAACCGATCACTGCCGTGCGGATCCTCTTTTTCTCTGTCATGATCCCTTTTCTTGCAAGAAGCCCTGCCAGAAGTCCTCCGATCCCGTAGGCAAACATCTGCCACGGAGTCCAGGGTCCCTGTCCGAAGATAAAATTGCTCACAAAAGCTCCAAGAGCTCCTGTCAGAAATCCCGCTTCTGCGCCAAAAGCCATTCCTGTGATCATAATGATTCCCAACATGGGCTTAAAATGCGGAAGCATGATAAACGCAGCTCTGGAAGCCACTGCAATGGCACACATCACGGCGATCGTTACCAGCTCTCTTGCCTGGGGTTTCCTTTTTTCGTAACTGAGCAAAAACGGGATTATAGAATAAACGATCAGGATCAGGCTGCACAGATAATATTTTCGATCTCCGAAATGCCAGGACACCATCAGAGTCACCGGCATCAGGATCAGGATCAGTACATAGCCCAGGATCCTTTTTAAAGTCCAGTATTTTACAGATTCTGTCTGCATAATTCGATCACATCCTCATTTGTAATAGCGTTTTCAAAGATATGGCGGCTCATCCTGTTTGCTGCCGTTGTATAGAAACTGTTCTGTGAAAAGAAACGATTTGGTGTATTTGTGGTGATGATGCTGCCATCAAAAAACATACTTACCAGATCTGCGTATTTTGCACAGAATTCCACATCATGAGAAACCATGATGATCGTCACTCCCTGTTTCTTCAGATCCTTCAGGATCTCTGCAAATTCCAGCTTGAAGAAATTATCAATTCCTTTGGTAGGCTCATCCAGCAGAAGGATCTTCGGATCTGTGAGGAGCACTTTTGCCAGCGCCGCTCTCTGCTGCTCTCCTCCGGAAAGATCATAAGGATGATGTTCCAGAAGATGGGAAATATGACAGGTTTCCGCTACTTTTTCAATCCTGCTCTTCTTCTCTTCATCCTTTCCGCGAAGCATTTCTTCCAGATCTTCCCGAACTGTTTTTTTCACAAAAAGGCTCTGTGGATCCTGAGGAAGCATTGCCAGTAAATGGTCAAAAAGTTCTCCGGACTTATATTTCTTCACAGGTTTTCCCTGGATCAAAACTTTTCCGCGATAAGGCTTACAGATGTTGCTGATCGCTTTCAGGGTCGTGGATTTTCCTGCGCCGTTTCCGCCAACAATGGCAAACAGAGAATTTTGCGGTATCTGGAACGTGATTCCTTTCAATACATCCGGCGTGTCTTTTTCGTAACGGAACCAGACTTCTTTTACCAGAACTGCCGGATCTTTTACTTCGTCCGGATCTGTGGTGATCTTTTCCTCGATTCTGGTAACAGCCGGCGTTTTTTCTTCAAACATGTGGCTTAACCAGTCACCGCCCTCTCTGACTGTAAGAGGACATTTTATGGTTTCTTTCTCCGGCTTCAGGTTCTTTTCTTCCTGGAATTTTTTTACTCCGTAATAAATCTGTACCGGTGTGGGCATTGCCGCAAACATGTCGTTGTTTCCGTTTTTCAGGAAATCACCGATCTTTCTCTGTTCATCGTCTGCAATGATCTTTCCGTCTTCCACCACCACAACTTTATCGGATGCATAAAAAATGTCTTCCAGTCTGTGCTCTGTAATGATGATCGTTGTCCGCAGCTCCCGGTTGATCTTTCGCACTGTATTCAGAAAATCCGTAGCCGCAATGGGATCCAGCTGACTGGTGGGCTCATCCAGGATCAGGATACTTGGCTGCATGGCCATAATGGAAGCCAGGTTCAGAAGCTGTTTCTGCCCTCCGGAGAGTTCTGTCACGTTTTTATGGAACCAGCCCTGGATGCCGAAATAACTGGCCATCTCTGCTACACGGAGACGGATGGTCTTCTGATCCATGCCAAGACTCTCCAGCCCAAATGCCAGCTCATGCCACACCTTATCTGTGACGATCTGGTTATCCGGATTCTGCATAACGTACCCAATTCTGGACGACTGGGTCCGAAGATCCGCGTCTTTCAGAGGTTTTCCTTCAAAAAATATCTCGCCCTCTGTTTTTCCGTGAGGCGCAAGTACGCTTTTCAGATGTCTTAAGAGTGTAGTCTTGCCACTGCCGCTTTTTCCGCAGACTGTGACGTACTGGCCTCTCTCGATCTTTAAGTTAATATGGGAAAGAGCCGGCTTCTTTTTTTCTGTAGGATAATAGAAGCTCAGATCTTTGATCTCAAAATGTACCATATGATTTCCTCCGTAATATTAACTGCTGTAGGAAGAGCCAGAAACGCTCCGTAGGCAACTGCTCCTACAACGGTATATGGGCTCATTGCCACCAGAAATTCCGGTGTGTACTGCGCGCTGCTGCCGCCCATGATACAGCAAAAGATCACAATGGCAAGAAAACCCGCCATGATCGCCAGCAGGATCTTATCTCTTTTTTCAAAACGGTACAGGGAAAATGTCGTTCTTTTCCCGGTACCAAACCCACGGCTGCGCATACTGTCTGCCATGATGATGCCGCCTTCCAGAGCCCAGGAGGTCATCGCGGATACGATGGTCAGTCCATGCTCTGCTTTTTCTTTTGTGGTTCCATTCTCTGCGGACATGCCGATGCTTTTTCTTGCATTGCCGATCTGCGCGATCTTTTTTTCGTAGTTAGGCAGAAGACGCAGGATCATCGTCAGCACCAGCGAAACCGATGGAGCTGCTTTTCCAAACAGGTACAGGAACTTATCGCTGGTCATCACAAAACTGTAGGAAGCAAACCATAAAAGAATGGTCACTACCATCGCAGCAAGGCTTGTTCCGTACGCAAGTGCCTCCAGCGTGTAGGGCCGGTCGTTCCACCAGGTAAACAGAACCCTGTCTCCGTAGGTGTTAAACAAAGGATTGATAAAGGACAGCATGAGAAAAAGCGGAATCATTCCAAACAGAAAACTCTTCGCCTTTCTTCCTTTTACGGTAATGTAAAAAGCCGCTGCTGTGATTGCCGAAACTGCCAGAAAAACCGGATGGATCAGCATCATCCCCAGCAAAAACGCGCCAATATAAAAGGTAAAATTGATTACCGGATGAAAGGTGGAAAAAGTATCTTTTTTTTCATTCATTTTTATTTTTCACCTTTATCCTTCTTTTTTCTGCGGCTGTCCGCGATCTGTACACCGCCCAGGATCACTACCAGGATCAGCGCTGCTCCGCCGGCTGCGATCCACGGCCATACCGGTTTCTTCTTTTCCTGCCCGGAAAGTATCTCGTCGGAATCTCCCATAAATCCTACGATTCCGTAAGAAGAAAATTCTGCCGCGTCAAAGGAAATATAGCTGTCTGATATCTTTCCTTTCAGAAATTCCACTTTTCCCTTATCTGTGATATGTACGATCATGCAGCTCTTATAATCGCCCAGATCTGCCATTGGAAGCTGCACCTTCAAAATGTCCTTCGGCTTCCAGTCATCCCCGGTAAGGGTATCTACAAAATGAATTTCATTCAGGGAAAGTACCTCGGATTTTTTGCCCAGGACTTTCTGGATGGTCTCCACTTCGCTTTCGTCTGCGATCTTTGGATTTACCACCATTTGGACATACCACGGTAATGCCTCATCCTTGTTGTCATCCAGATTCGTTCCGGTAGCCTGGTCAAAATGATATTTTTCACCAAGAGCGGTAAGAAGCTTTTGGAAGGATTGATAGGTTTTCTCTTCCTGAACTGCTTTCTTTTCCCCTTCGGAAAGTTTCTCATAATTTTTCCAGGTTTTTCCAAGTTCTTTGATCTGCTTTTCAGAATAGTCATCAATCTTTGACGGATACGGATCTTTTCTCTTTTTGTCGAAAAACGTCTTCATTTCGCTGACAACTTTTTTGGATGCCGTTGTCTCAGTTGCTTTTGTTTCGGCTGCAGACGTCTTGGAATCTGTTTTATTGGAATTTGCTTTTTTGGTACTTGCAGTGCTCTTCTTGGCGGAAGATTTGCTGCTTCCTGTTTTGGAAGAGGATTTGCTGCCGCTTCCTACAGTTGCTGATTTGGTGGAACCTCCGGCAGATTTTGTTTTGGACGGATTCGCTGCCCCGGGAGTTGCCGTTGGTTTCGGTGTTACCAGGTTTACCTTGGAACCCGGTTTTCCTGACGGGCCGGATGGTTTTGTGGTAGGTGTGGGTTCTGCTGCTTTTTTTAACTGCTGCAGTGCCTTCTCCGCTGCTGTCAGAACAGAATAGTTTGTAACCTTCTTTTTCTGAGCGGAAGAAAGGGAATTATAGGCTGTTTTTGCATCTGTAATCTTTTCTTCACTGGACAATGTTACTTTTCCGATCTTTGAGATCAGACCTTCCACATACTTCACTTCCACATCCTGAGCCTCCGCATAGGCTTTGAGAAGCTTATCCTTATTTGTCTTGGAGATAACCGCTTTCTGTGTGGAATTCAGTCCATTGTATGCGGCATATGCAGTGATCACTTTCTGGAAATTACTCATGGTGATCTTTGACGGAAGTGCCTCGATCAGTTTCGTCACTTCTGCCGCTTTTTCCTTGTCTGATTTGATCGCCACATCGGTCATATCATAAAGGGAATTTTTCCCGTTTTTCATTCGGCTGTATGCAGTCATTGCGTAGTATGCCTGTTCCGTTGCCATCTGGTCATAGCCATTTCCGGCAACATGGAGAAATCCCTCTTTTCCGTCGTAGTAACTTAATAATCCCTGAAGAAGGGACTTTCCGTTTTTGATAAAGCGGGAATCCTTATCACAGTCGATACCAAGTGCCGAAAGTCCGGTCACTACCTGGGAACAGCTCTCGGAGGTGCTGTGTCCCATAGTTCCGAAAGTTCCGTCCGAAAGCTGCATGGAGGAGAGTTTTTTCAGCGCTCTGTCTACTGCCGCTTTTACGGAAGAATTACTCTTATAATATGGTGCCAGAGCCTGCAGTGCCATTCCTGTCACGTCACTGTCTGCTCCGCCCATGATGCTCCATCCGCCGCCGGATACTTCCTGCGACAGAATGTTGTTGATCAGTTTTTCCCTGGTTGTCTGCGTTTTTCCGACCGCTGCTTTCGGGATCTCATAATCATGGCTGTCAAAGGCGATCAGAGCCCATATCGTTCCGTTAACTCCCTGCCATACTGTCTGGTCGAAATCGGACAACGGCTGCAGAAGATTGTATCCTCCTACATCGGTAACATCTTCTCCAATGGCTGTAAGCGCCAGAACTGCCCTGGAATATTCCGTATATTTTTTATCATGGAGTACACCTTTTTTCTGTTTCACCACATCCACAAGATTGGATTTATAACGGCTGTAAACCGATGCGTCCACAGGCTGGCCGCTTCGCATAAGGCCGATCACCATCCATTCGCCGCACAGCGTTCCGTTTACAGGTGCGCTTTTTTCTGCCATGGATGCCAGATGTTCTCCGGTTTCTTTATAAATGGTATTAAAACTTGCCGTATTGGAAGCAGAAGCTGCCTCTGCGTCTCCGGATGAGAAAAGTTCCTCTTCCGTATCCTTTGCCGCGGATTTCTCCTGAGCCTTCTGTGCTTCTGATACTTCCAGTTCCGCCGCGTCTTTCTTTTTCAGAGTTACGGCATAAACATCTCCGTAACCTTCCTGATCCTTTGCGGTAAAAAGATAGGTCTCCTGATTTTCTTCCAGGTGACAAAGGTAAGAATCTCCGTCTACAGGAGTCCAGTCCTCATCTCTTTCTCCTTTTTCGTAATAGGTCAGATCATCTCCGTCCGGATCCTGAAAGATCTCACTGAGAGATACGTTCCAGTAACCTTCGGTTTCGTAAGTTTCACTTTCCGGGATGTCTTCCTGACGTTTGGGAAGATGATTCTCGGAATCGTTTTCGGCGATATCCGTGTCTTTTTTATCGGTATCTTCAGCGGCAGGATCTTCATCTCCGATGTTCTCACCACCAGATTCTCCGGTATTGTCCTCTTCGTTACCGGTGTTCTCACCAGCTTCATTGCCGGAATCTTTCCCGTCATCAGCCGCATTTCCACTGTCTTCACTTCCGGAATTTTCGCCGTCCGGATCCGCATCTTTTTCGTTCCCCGAATTTTCTGCGGTATCACCTGATGTATGATCTGCAGCCGGATCTTCTTTATCCAATGCTGCCGGATCCTTCTGCTCTCCGTCCTTTTTCCCATCTGTAGCATCCAATCCACTATGGTCTTCAGCGGACGGATCCAACACCTGAAGACAGACAGTCTTACTTTCTACGTAAGCGTTTTCGTCTGTTTCTTCTGAATTCCAGATCCGGACTTTGTAGTAGAAGGTTCCGGCTGTATCTGTAGCCGGTGTATACTCCTGTGTATCTTCATACTCCGGCTGGCTGTTTTCCCCCTGCTGTTCCCCGGTCTGTTCTTCTTTTGTCTTTTCCTGGCTGTCGGACTTTTCTATTTTGTAAAAATTCTCGTTGTCATCACTTTTCAGCCACAGATATTTCAGCTTGCCGGATTCTTCCGTCTGAACCTTTAAAGGCTCTGCCTTTTCATTGAGATCATATGTAATGGTCTCCTCCGACAGGTCCTCCGTGATCACCGGCAATTTTTTTTCTGCTGTGTCAGAAGCTTCTGATCCAAACGATCCGAAATCGGAACTTTCGTCTGTTTCTGCCGCCATAATTGAAACAGGAGCTCCCGGCTGCCCCACAAGAGCAGCCGTCAGCATCAGTGCCAGAAATTTTTTTCTCTGCATATCTTTTACTCCCTTTGCTGTCACTCACCGTTATATTCCGCACCGACATCCGCGCCAAGACCATTGCAGGTAAAGCACCACACAATGTCGTCTCCGTCCTCCAGTGTGTACTTGGAACATCCGTAATTCGGGAACCATCCGTTTACTTTATACATCCATCCGGACTGTGCTCCACAGTCAAATTCATACAGGTTGTTGATTCCCTGAATATAGTAACTGTCATACATAGGCGTCCAGGAATATTCCAGCTGGATTCCGGCGTACTCACAAACTCTCTGAAGTACTTCAAAAACGGTTTCTCCCTCTGTAAACTCTACGGTACTGGTATCCAGGATCACTCCGTTTGCCGGCACATAAGCTTCTTTTCCGGCTGTCAGATTGTCCATATTATTAAGGATGGTATCGCAGAGGATCGTGATGGTACACTGCTTGGTATCCTGAGAATCCCCGTCACCGGAACCATCATCAGAACTGCCGTCATCGGATACATCTCCATCACTGCCTGCGGTGTCTTCTCCGGAAGAATCCGTCTCATCCTGAGAAGCATCCGGTGTATATTCCTGTGTTGTGTTCTCTCCGCTGCCTGCAGTGTCTACGGTATTTCCGTCTGTTGTATCGGAATTCTGTTTCGCAGATCCATCTGCAGACTTTTTATCATCCGATTTTTCTGAAGTCTTCGGAATCTTGTTTGTAGAATTTAAACTCTTCTCAAGAGCTGCTTTCTTCTCTGCGGCTCTGTCATCCAGAACTTTCTGAAGTTCCTCCGGTGTAAAACATAAACTGTCTTTATCTGCGCATCCCAGCAGCTGCTGGATCATATATTCATTTAATGCTCCTGCTGAGATCTTACTTGTTTCTACTTTCCAGCTTCCGTCCTCACTTTTTGTCATCTGAGCACTTTCGCCGGCTGTTACGGTTGTGGTTTTTCCGTCCGCTCCGGCCAGTTCCACTTCATCCTTAAATACATACACAGCGCCACTTCCGGACTGTGCGCTTACGGAAAAGACTCCTGTCTCAAAGGTAAGCGTATTTTCATCAAGAGCGATCTCTGCTTTTCCCACAGAATCCGTAAGATCCGCAAAAACCTCTCCCTGATCCGCAGTAAGTTTCAAATTGTTTTTTTCTACGGATTCCGCAGTAAGTTTCGTATTTGCGTTAAGTGAAAGTGTATTGTTTTCTCCGGCTGAAAGCTCCGCTGTGGTTCCGTTCTTCGTCTCAAGAATATCTCCGGCTCTCAATGCCACATTTTTTTCCAGGCCGTAGCCCACACCGTTTCTCTGAATATTGGCCACACCTTTTACGTTCTTTGTCATAAGAACGCTGTCCGATCCTTTATCAAACCATCCTTTCAGATTTCCCACTGCCATCACTCCGCATCCGGCAATGACCAGGATCAGTACTACCATGATCACATTAAACAGCGTCTTTTTCCTCTTACTTTCCATTCTTCCTCCTTTTCTCTGCACAAAAAAAGCAACAAAAAAGGTAACGGAAAATAATCCCTCTTTTCCAAGGGGATTCCGTTACCTGATAGATGTTCCTATGCGCAAACCAATGCTTCTACCTTACATGAAAGAAAAACCGCCCGCCGACTGTACGGCATCGCACTTACATGTACAGGAATCACACCTGTTTGCACGTCTTTCTTTTCTATGAAATTTTATACTGAAATTATAGTTTATTTCCTCTTGTCTGTCAAACGAAAACCCGGAAAACAATTGTATCTGTCCTTTTTCTGTGATATAATAATCAGACACCCAAAAATATTAAATATAGACGTTTTCAAGTTCCAGTTTTTTCCTGCAGAAAACCGGATTAAAAGGGAATAAGGTGAGAATCCTCAACAGACGTGCTACTGTATTTGCTTAGTTTATCCGTGAACCATTGTACTTTATCGTATGAGAAGGGGATAAACGTGACTGCATAAGTCAGGAGATCTGCTTGGAAATACTACCGGCTATTACACGTATGATAAATGGAGAATTCTTTTTTGACATCGTATCTGCCTGTGATGCGGTGTCTTTTTTTATGTTAAAGGAAACTTTTTTATGTCAGGTACTTATTACAGATCCAGTCGTGTCATTTCCAAAAACAATGCAAGAAACTATCTTTCCTCAAATGTAAAGATCCCTGCGCCAATTGAATATATCGCGTCGGAAGCTTTTCAGAAAAAGACCAAGATCTCCTCTGTCTGTTTTCCGGACACGCTTAAAAATATCGGCGCCAGAACCTTTCAGGGCTGCACTCTTCTGAAAGAAGTATTGCTTCCCACCCAGGTGGAAAATATGGGATCCAACGTATTTTCTCAATGTAATTCCCTGAAAAAAGTCATTCTTCCTCAGGCACTTTCTTCTATCCCGAGAGCCGCCTTTCAGGAGAACCGAAAGCTTGGATGTGTGATCTTTCCCCATGATTCACAGATTTCCCGGATCCGCTCCGAAGCTTTTTCACAGTGTACCTCCCTGGAATCCCTTCAGCTGTCTTCCGCACTTACCCTCATCGAGGACCGTGCTTTTTACCGCTGTAAAAATCTCCGTTCCGTGGATTTCCCGGAAGGTCTGAAACGTATCGGAAAAGAGGCTTTTTATTTTTGTGCCATAGAAGAACTTCATCTTCCCCAGTCCCTGGAATTTTTGGACGAAAGCGCATTTTTTAAGTGTATGAATCTTACTTATGTCTGTCTTCCCACAAATATCCATTATATCGGCAAATGGGTATTCCACGGATGTAACCGTATGAAATATCTGGAGATCCGACACGATCCCGATTTTATCGGGCCATGGATCATCAACCGTGCCTGTACCATCCGGTGTTATAAAGGTTCCAAAGTAGATGAATATTGTAAGGAATTTGATTTTAAAGTTGAATATTTATGATCAAAAGCGGCATTTTTTCACATTTCATTCTGTGAAAAAATGCCGCTTTTATTTTTCAGGGGATAACAGCTTTATTTAACTGTTACCTTGCATGTTACTTTTTTGCTTCCGCTCTTTACGGTGATCACTGCTGTTCCTGCTTTTTTTGCTGTGATCACACCTGTGCTGCTTACGGTTGCCACGTTCTTATTGGAAGAAGTGTAAGTAATCTTCTCACCGGATGTGAACGGTGTACGTACCGGTTTCAGGGTTGTCTTTGCTCCTTTTTTCAGAGTAAGGGCAGATTTTACACCTGTGATCTTTGTTGTTTTTACTGTAGATTTCTGAACAGTTACTGTGATATAAGCTTGCTTTCCGCTCTTTAAGGTTACGGAAACTTTTGCTGTACCAGCTGTTTTTCCGGCTTTAATCACACCTTTGCTGCTTACAGTTACGATCTTTTTGTTGGTAGTTCCCCATGCCTTTACAGCATCACCGTTGGCAAGTCCTGTTACTTTCACTCTGGATGTGGACTGATTTACTTTCAGAGTGATCTTTGTTGCGTTCAGTTTCAGGGTTGGAGTCAGTTTTTTGCCGTAAGGTCTGGTTGTCTTTGTTTTATAACCGCATTTGGAGCAGACTTTTGTCTGTACTGCCGGTTTGAATACGGTTGCTTTTGTTGTTTTCCAGGTGTAAGTATGTCTTGTCTTCGGGATACTTACTGTCTTTGTTGCGCCGCAGACTGTACAGGTATATGTTTTCACACCTGCTGTTGTACAGGTAGCTGCTTTTGTTACTTTACCTTTGTCATAGGTATGTGCTGCATATCCGTTCTTTCTCTCATTGCTGGAGATGTTGCACCAGGAATTTTCGTTTTTGGAATTTGCACATTCATGCCAGTGGGCGTTTTTGTCAAATGTCCATGCTGTCTCCCAGACATGATTCTCTTCTTCCGGATAGTAGTCTGTGTAATGAAGAACGATCTGGTCATTGTTCTTTACTTCCTGCTCGGAAACTCCAAGATCCGGATAAGAGCCGTTTAATGTATACATCCATCCGCTGTATTTTCCGTTTGTAAACTCGCCAAGTGTAACATCACCTTTTGTGATGGACGCAATGTAGTTTCCGGATGGATTCTCGCATGTCATGTTGTTGGCAAGTAATGCTGCGTCAATGACATCTTTTGCCGTAGAGCCTTCTACAACGGTATACTCACTCTGCTCCAGCCAGGTCTCCAGATTTCCTGCATAGTAGGTATGATACTGATGATCTTTATCACTGTCGTGAACCTGGTCACCTAAGATCGTAAGGGAAACTTTGATCTTCGGCACTACCAGTTTGGTAAGCTTATCTGCATCTGCACCGAGAGGATCATCGGTACGGTTATGCTGTGCTTTCGTTGCACCGGAAATACTTGGTCTTCCGTTTTCTGAATTGTAATAAGTTACGCCTTCCACAGGTGTGGGATTTGCATAATTTGTATCAACGAAATCGATCGCTCCGATTCCTTTTACATCTTTACAGGTATACTCATTGTTCTCGATGATGTTGTATTTATCAATACCTTTGATGTAACCGATCACACCGCCGACACGTGTTCCGTTTGTTGCGCTTACCGTTCCCTCAAAGGAGTTGTTCTGAATATACTGGATACCGTTGTCCCAGCACTGTACCATACCGGTCTCAGAACCAAGGATACCACCTACATAGTCATTTCCTGTGATCGTTCCGTTGGAATAGCAGTCCTGAATCGTTACACCTGGTGTGTTCGGCGCAGAAGATTCACCCCACCGTGTTCCGCCGTATCCGCCGCCGGAAATACCACCTGCGTAATTTCCGCTTGCAGTTACGATTCCGTAGAACTTACAGTTTTTCAGTGCATAGGTTCCCATAGACTGACCTTTGTTTCCGCTGATACCGCCTACGTATTTTGTTCCGTAGACATCTGCGTAACTTACGCAGTTCTCGATAGTTCCGTTGAAGTCACCACCAAAGGAACCGATATTGGACTGTGCTTTGTCATATCCGATCACAACACCTTTTTCTACAGTACTGTTGGTGATGGTGATCTGGTTCTGTCCGGATGCATATCCTCCGATAAATCCGGATTTCAAAGTCTGTGTTCCTGCTTTTAAAGTTACATTGTCGATCTTGATCGGGTTTCTGGAACTGTAATCAACCTCATAATTACAGACAACACCGTCAGACGCGATCTGCTCTCCATAGATATTCAGATTTTTCAGAGTAGAATCTGCTACATAACCAAGAAGACATTTCTCCCCTTTCGGTACTGTCAGCAGATGGTTGTCTCCGTCCAGATTTCCCTGGAATTTGGATGTTTTTATTCCGATCGGAGTCCATCCTTCCGGAAGTGTGATATCCTCTGTAAATTTCAGATACTGGTTTGCAAAAGTACCTTTTCCGTTGTTTACATAATCTGCAACTGCCTGAATATCAGCTGTGGATGTAACCATGTACGGATCTGCCTCTGTACCGGTTCCTGCCAGTGTCAGATCTCCGCTTTCCTCACCATCTGCAAATGCTGCTACAGCCTCTCCTGCGGAAAACGGATCTTCGCTCTCCTGTGTGGAAACAGCTGCTGCGTCTTCATCCTGTGAAAGATCTTCTGCGTCATCTGCTTCCAGATCAATGCTTTCTGCGTCATCCTCCTGCTGTTCCGGAACGTCCTCCTCTGTAGCTTCCTCTGTTACTTCTTCTGCGTCAACCACATTTGTGTCTGTGAAATCAGCGGCCCAGGCAGATGCCGGAGCAGTGCCGATCATAGCACTTGCAAGAAGAATACTGAGAATTTTTTTGCGTTTCATAACCTTTCCTCCTTTTGATTTTTCGGTGACAGCTTTCTTTTTTGCTGTTTTAATTGAAAGATCATGATGCCACGAGGGCAACAAAAAAGGTAACAGAAAAAGTCCCTTACGGGATTTCTGTTACCTGATAGACGTTCTTTATGCGCAAACTGACTTCTGTAGTCACTATCTTTTTAAAAAAAGCTCCGGCCCGCCGACTGTACGACAACGCATTTTCCTGTACAGGAATCTCACCTGTTCGCCTGAAAGCTTCCTTTCATTCAATTATCCACCTGACTTCATTATACAAATGAAGTCAGGTGTTGTCAAATCAAATGTTTTTTAGTTCTCTTTCACAACAACCTTATCCAGATGCCAGATATCATCTACATACTCCTGGATAGTTCTGTCGGATGTGAACTTACCGCTGCATGCTGTATTGAGAAGTGCCATCTTAGCCCAGCGTTTCTCATCCTTATATGCTTCCTCAACACGCTTCTGTGCCTCTGCATAGGAACGGAAGTCGCCAAGGATGAAGTACTGGTCAGGTCTCGGCATGTTGCGTTTGTCGAGAAGTGAATTGTAGATGTCACGGAACATCTCTGTATCGCTGGAGAAGGTTCCGTTGATCAGTTGCATCAGTACCTGACGGATCTCCGGATCTGTGTTGTAGATGAAGTCCGGATCGTAACCGCCGTTGTTCTCATAGTTGATGATCTGGTCGGAGCTCATACCGAAGATAAATGCATTCTCCTCGCCAACCTCCTGTACGATCTCAACGTTAGCACCATCCATGGTTCCAAGTGTCGGAGCACCGTTCAGCATGAATTTCATGTTACCTGTACCGGAAGCCTCTTTACTTGCTGTGGAGATCTGCTCGGAAACATCTGCTGCCGCAAAAATGATCTCAGCGTTGGATACACGGTAGTTCTCGATAAATACAACCTTCAGCTTACCGTTGATGGAAGCATCATTGTTTACAACATCTGCCACGCAGTTGATCAGCTTGATGATCTTCTTTGCACGTGCGTAAGCTGCGGAAGCTTTTGCACCAAAGATAAATGTTCTCGGATAGAAATCCATCTCCGGATGTGCCTTGATCTGGTTGTACAGATAGATCACATGCAGGATGTTAAGAAGCTGACGTTTGTACTCATGAAGTCTCTTAACCTGGATATCGAAGATAGAGTGCGGGTCAACCTCAACACCATTGTGCTCCAGGATATATTTTGCAAGACGCTCTTTGTTCTTGAACTTGATGGTCATGAACTCCTGAAGAGCCTTCTCATCGTCTGCGTAAACCTTAAGCTTGGAAAGCTGGGAAAGATCTGTGATCCAGTCCGGTCCGATCTTGTCTGTTACCCAGTCAGCCAGAAGCGGGTTTCCATGAGCAAGGAAACGTCTCTGTGTGATACCGTTTGTTTTGTTGTTGAACTTCTCAGGCATCATCTCATAGAAATCCTTCAGCTCCTGATTCTTGAGGATCTCGGTATGAAGGCGTGCAACACCGTTTACAGAGTAGCCTGCAACGATCGCAAGGTGAGCCATCTTAACCTGTCCGTCATAGATGATCGCCATCTTCTTGATCTTCTCGAAGTTTCCAGGATATTTCTGCTGGATCTCAAGAATGAAACGACGGTTGATCTCCTCGATGATCTGATATACACGCGGAAGCAGTCTGGAGAACAGCTCGATCGGCCATTTCTCAAGTGCCTCGGACATGATGGTGTGGTTGGTGTAAGCACAGCATTTTGTTGTGATATCCCATGCCTGATCCCAGCCAAGACCTTCCTGATCCATAAGAAGACGCATCAGCTCTGCAACTGCTACAGTCGGATGAGTATCGTTCATCTGGAATACAACCTTCTCATGAAGCTTTGTGATGTCATCGTGTGTTTTCTTATATTTGGCAATCGCTGCCTGAAGGCTGGCAGATACGAAGAAGTACTGCTGTTTCAGACGAAGCTCTTTACCGGCCATATGGTTATCATTCGGATAAAGTACCTCAACAATAGTACGTGCAAGATTCTCCTGCTCTACTGCGTTGTGATAATCACCCTTGTCGAAAGAGTCAAGGTTGAAGTCTACGATCGGCTCTGCATCCCAGATACGAAGTGTGTTTACAACATCATTATTATAACCTGTGATCGGCATATCATAAGGAACAGCCTTAACTGCCTGATATCCCTCGTGGATAAATTTGTTCTGGTTGTTCACCGGATCCCACTCAACGCGTACATATCCGCCGAAATGAACCTCTTTTGCATACTCCGGACGACGGAGCTCGAAAGGATAGCCGTTCTTCAGCCAGTTATCTGGTGCCTCTACCTGATAACCGTCACGGATCTCCTGCTTGAACATACCATAACGGTAACGGATTCCGCATCCGTATGCACAGTAGTTCAGAGTTGCAAGGGAATCCAGGAAGCATGCTGCCAGTCTTCCGAGTCCACCGTTTCCAAGAGCCGGATCCGGCTCCTGGTCTTCGATGCAGTTAATGTCAAGTCCAAGTTCCTCAAGAGCCTCCTTAACCTCGCCGTATGCACCAAGGTTGATCAGGTTGTTTCCAAGGGCACGGCCCATAAGGAACTCCATGGACATATAATATACGATCTTCGGGTCCTGTTTTTCATACGCCTTCTGGCTCTTGAGCCAGTTGTCAATGATCACGTCCTTCACAGTGTAGCTTACAGCCTGAAAGATCTGCTCCTGTGTAGCCTCTTCCAGTGTTTTTCGATAAAGGAATTTTACGTTTTCTTTTACACTTTTTTTGAATTCCTCTTTCTCAAACTGCTTGTCAATCATTAGTTTTCCTCCTGTACTTTGGATACTCCCAGTGTTACAGCCTCTTTGTTGATGTTCCACTCCTTGGTGTAACCCTCTGCTTCTCCCAGAATAATGTTTTCTGCCAGTACTTCACGTTTGATCTCATCCTGGTTTGCTCTCATGATATCCATGATCTTATCGTTATCTTTTGCATAGACAATGATCTTGTCCATGACTTCGAAACCAGCCTCTTTACGCATGGTCTGAACCTTGCTGATGATCTCGCGGACAAAGCCCTCCTGGATCAGTTCAGGTGTAAGGTTTGTATCAAGGACAACGGATGTCTCACCGTCTGTCTCTGTCACATAGCCCTCGCTCTGGGCTGTTTCGATCAATAAGTCTTCCTCTGCAAGCTCGACTCTGTTTCCGGCAATGTCAAGAACGAGAACACCATTATCTCTCAGCTCTTTCATTGCTGCGGTTCCGTCGATCTCGGAGAGTGCGGTACGGATGCCGTTCAGAAGCTTGCCGTATTTCGGTCCTACTGTACGAAGCTGCGGCTTGAAGCTGTAGGAAATGAAGGACTCTACATCATCTGCGAATTTCACTTCTTTTACGTTAAGCTCATCTGCGATGATATCTGTGTAGAATTTATCCATAGCTTTCTCAGCTTTTACATACATGGTTCCGATCGGCTGACGGTTCTTGATGTTTGCGGTATTTCTGCATGCACGTCCGAGAACAACGATCTCAAGAAGCTCTTCCATATTTGCCTCAAGATCCTTGTCGATCCATGCTTCGTTTACCTCCGGGTAATCGCAGAGATGGATACTCTCCGGAGCGTCTGCATCAATGCTTCTTACAAGGTTCTGGTAGATATCCTCAGTCATGAACGGGATCATCGGAGCTGCAGCCTTGGCAACTGTTACCAGTGCTGTGTAAAGTGTCATGTAGGCATTGATCTTATCCTGCTCCATGCCCTTTGCCCAGAAACGCTCACGGCTTCTTCTTACATACCAGTTACTCATATCGTCAACAAATTCCTGGAGTGCTCTTGCAGCCTCCGGAATCTTGTAGGAACCAAGATCCTCATCGACAGTCTTCACCATGGTATTCAGCTTGCTGAGCAGCCATTTATCCATAACCGGAAGCTTATCGTAATTTAAAGTATATTTAGTTGCATCAAAATTGTCAATGTTCGCATACAGTACGAAGAATGCGTAGGTGTTCCACAGAGTGCTCATGAACTTTCTCTGTCCCTCTACAACTGCCTTGCCATGGAAACGGTTCGGGAGCCACGGAGCACTGTTAATGTAGAAATACCAGCGGATCGCATCTGCGCCGTATTTATTCAGTGCATCAAACGGATCTACTGCATTTCCCTTGGACTTACTCATCTTCTGTCCGTTCTCATCCTGTACATGTCCCAGAACGATTACATTCTTATACGGAGCCTTATTGAAAAGCAGTGTGGACTCAGCAAGAAGGGAGTAGAACCATCCTCTTGTCTGATCAACAGCCTCGGAGATGAAGTCTGCCGGGAACTGCTGCTCAAACAGGTCTTTGTTCTCAAACGGATAATGATGCTGTGCAAAAGGCATTGCTCCGGAATCGAACCAGCAGTCGATTACCTCCGGTACACGGTGCATGGTCTTGCCGCAATCCGGACACTTCATGGTGATATCATCAATGTATGGACGGTGAAGCTCGATGGTCTTCGCACGCTCGTCACCACTCTTCTCATAGAGATCCTGGCGGCTTCCTACGGATTCCATATGTCCGCACTCACACTGCCAGATATTCAGTGGTGTTCCCCAGTAACGGTTTCTGGAAATACCCCAGTCCTGAACGTTCTCAAGCCAGTCACCGAAACGTCCCTTACCGATGCTCTCCGGAATCCAGTTGATAGTATTGTTGTTACGGATCAGATCATCCTTTACTGCAGTCATCTTGATGAACCAGGACTCACGTGCATAGTAGATAAGCGGTGTGTCACATCTCCAGCAGTGCGGATAATCATGCTCGAATTTCGGTGCGTCAAAAAGCTTGCCCTCTTTGTCAAGGTCTGTGAGGACCATCGGGTCCGCTTTCTTTACGAATACACCTGCGTATGGTGTCTCTTTGGTCATGTTACCCTGTCCGTCTACGAACTGTACGAACGGAAGGTCATACTCACGTCCGACACGGCTGTCATCCTCACCAAATGCAGGTGCGATATGAACGATACCGGTACCATCACTCATGGTAACGTAGTTGTCACAGGTTACAAAATGAGCTTTTTTGTGCTGTTTTGCTGCAGCCTCTCCCGTACATGCAAAAAGCGGCTCATATTCCTTACGCTCAAGATCTGTTCCTTTATATTTCTCAAGGATCTCATATGCAGGCTCATCATCCTTTGCAAGCTTGCCGAGAACCTTATCCAGAAGTGCTTCTGCCATGTAGTAGGTGTAGCCGTCCGCTGCTTTTACCTTGCAGTAGATCTCATCCGGGTTTACACAAAGTGCAACGTTGGACGGAAGTGTCCACGGTGTTGTTGTCCATGCCAGGAAGTATGCGTCCTCACCAACAACCTTGAAACGCACGATCGCAGAGCGCTCTTTAACAGTCTTGTAGCCCTGAGAAACCTCCTGTGCGGAAAGCGGAGTTCCGCAGCGTGGGCAATAAGGAACGATCTTAAAGCCTTTATAAAGGAGACCTTTTTCCCAGATCTCTTTCAGCGCCCACCACTCGGACTCGATGAAATTGTTGTCGTATGTTACATACGGATGCTCCATGTCAGCCCAGAAACCAACGGTAGATGAGAAATCCTCCCACATTCCCTTGTATTTCCATACGCTCTCCTTACACTGCTGAATGAACGGCTCCATTCCGTACTCCTCGATCTGCTCCTTGCCGTCAAGGCCAAGCTTCTTCTCAACCTCAAGCTCAACCGGAAGTCCGTGAGTATCCCATCCTGCTTTTCTCGGAACCATGTACCCCTTCATTGTACGGTATCTCGGGATCATATCCTTGATAACTCGTGTCAGAACGTGTCCAATATGTGGCTTACCATTTGCGGTAGGCGGTCCGTCATAGAATGTGTATGTCTCGCCCTCTTTACGGCTGTCCATACTCTTTTCGAAAATCTTGTTGTCTTTCCAGAATTTCTCAACTTCTTTTTCACGGTCAACAAAATTCAGATTCGTGTCAACTTTACGATACACAATATTTACCTCCTGTGTCTGATTACTGGCTGCTGCCTCATCTATGAGGCCACAGCGGATTACTTCTTCACAGATACCTGTTCGTGCCAATGCCTCGGGCACTTATAAAAAAAGACCCCATCCTGTAAAAGGACGAAGTCTGATTCGCTGTACCACCTGTTACATTATACGGGCCTGTGTCCGGATCCCTGCGTCTTCTGCTGTGTTCTTATGCTCTGTGTTATGGCGCGGGCTGTTGTTCCATGTCTGTTCATGGCGGACAATTCTTTGTATCTGCCGATATATGTTCCCTGTAACGGAGGAAATCCGTCAGTTCTTACTTGATCATTATCTGTATCTCAGATACTCTTCCCGGCTACGCCGGACAACTTCAGAACTGAAGCTCAGGAGTGATGTTCCGTCATATTTACTCGCCCCGGGCTCCCACCATCCCCGGTTCGCTGCAAGCTTTCCATATGGCCTACTGTCTCCATCACAGCTTTTTCTATATACGCTGTCTATTATAGGTTGGGGAAAATCCATATGTCAAGTGTTTTCAGGGATTTTTTATTCCCTCCATGGCATCCATATACGCATTTCTCCGTATTCACGGTTATCCCATGCAAAATACGGGATCAGGCGGACCGGAATACTCTTTTTCTTTTCTCCGGTAAAGGACTGATACAGTTCATCCGGATCATACTCCTCATGGACGATCTGGTAGGCTTCTGTCTCCAGAACACCGATCTCCCTGCCCTGAATCTCCATTTTGCCATCTTTAAATGTGCTGTGGATATTGATGCAGATATCATCCAGTGTATCTGTTTCTGCATCCGGGCTTTCCATGCAGTATACCAGTGGTCCTTTTTCCACTGCAATAAGCTGACTGTCCTCCTCTACCATCGGATGTGCCATGGTAAAGCGTACCGGCATGTCAAGTTCAAGCTCAACTTTTGCACCTGCAAGTGTCTCAATATGAACTGCCTGATAAGTCTCTCTTGTACTCTTATCAAGTTTACGCTCTTCGCCGCCAGCTCTGATGCTTCCGCTTTCTGCCCATTTGGGAATTCTTAAATTCAGTGTTACCGGTTTATCACAGATAACATTCTCAAATTCAAAGATGATCTTTCCGTTATACGGATATTCTGTCTTCTGTTTCAGAGTGAAAGATGCACCGTTTTCAAGGGTAAGGGCTGCATCACACTCTCCGTAAATACCGGTGTAAACACTGTCTGTGGAAACTGTATATGCATACTCTCCGGACTGTGTCACCATACGTGCAAGGTTTGGAGGGCAACAGTAACTGATGAGATACTCTGTTCTTGTAAGAGGCCAGATCAGTTTATATTCAAGCTTCTTTGCCCTGCGCAGCATATTTTCATAGAAGAATTTCTTTCCATCCAGACTTACGGCTGCAAGGTTTACGTTCAGAAGAGCACGCTCGATCACATCAAAATACTCCGCCTTCGGCTCAATCAGAAACATTCTGTATGCCCACATTACAAGACCGATGGACGCACAGGTTTCATTGTAGGCCGTTACATTGGGAAGCTGGTACTCATATCCGAAAGCCTGATGGATAAGCTGATGGTTCCAGAAATCTCCGTAAGGAGAAGCACCGTTATATAAAGCTCCCACACCGCCTGTCAGGTAGATCTTTGTGTTGACCATATTTTTCCATACCTTGTGAAGGACATCCAGATAATCTTTGTCTCCTTCTTCTGCATAGAGGTCTGCAACTCCTGCGTAAAGGTATGTGGCACGTACTGCATGGCCAATGATCTTTTCGTGTTCTTTCAGAGGCAGTCTGTCCTGGTTGTCATCCATGCCTTCTTTTACAGAATCACGTAACAGGATTGCCTTGTGTGCAAGATCCATGTATTTTTTCTCACCGGTGGTACGGTACATTTCAATAAGGCCCATGTAATGGGACGGGCATACTGCTGTCTGTACCTCGCCTTTTTTCTCTGCTTCCGCATACATATTTTCCAGAAAATCTGCTGCTTTTCTTGCGATATCCAGGAAGTTTTCTTTTCCTGTGATCCTCTTGTACAGGCAGGCAGAAGTAAACAGATGACCCATATTATAGACCTCGAATTCATTGATATCGCCCAGTCTTCCCTCACGGGTACCGTTACGCATACCGATGATCTGTTTTGTGGAAATATATCCGTCCTCTTCCTGGGCGCGTCCGATCAGATCGATATACTCGTCCAGTTTGTCCAGACGGCTCTGGTCCTGAAGCTGCTCTGCAGAATAAAGCTGGGACTCCATCCATTTGTAAAAATCTCCGTCACCAAAATCACTGCCGCCAAACTCGCCACTTTTTTCTCCTGCACAGATACGGAAATTCTCAACTACATGTCCCGCATCCAGTGCCTCGAACATTTTCTGGAGGTGGGGAACTGTACTCTCTGCACAGCTCTCCACAACATTTTTCCAGAAACCGCCGGTCCATTTGATCTGGTCATATTCTGCTCCGCTTACTTTTGCATATTTCGATTTTCTTGTATCCGCAAGCATGTTTTTCCTCCTAAAATCAGCCTTTTACAGCTCCACTTGTCATACCTTCGATTACTGTCTTGTTAAGAATCATATAGATGATAAGCATCGGGAATACGCTGATCGCAATAGACGCAAAGATCGCACCCCAGTCTTTTGTTCCGAACTCATTCTCAAAATAGAGAAGTCCGGTCTGTATTGTTTTCAGTTTGCTGTCACTGATAAATGTCATGGAAAACAGCAGGTCATTCCATTTATAGAAAAACTGCAGAACCAGAACAGTGACTGCAGCATTTTTCATCAGCGGGAAAACAATATGCCACATCATGGAATAAATTCCGCATCCGTCAATAACACTTGCCTCAAGAATTTCCTTTGGAAGAGATCTCATATATCCTGTTACAAGGAAGATAGAAAGAGAAAGGCCAAATGCGATATAAGTCAGTACCAGGCAAAGTCTTGTATTTGTAAGTCCTGTATTATTGTAGATCTGAAACAGTGGAAGCAGTGCAGTTGCAACCGGAACCATAAGTCCCAGAAGAAAAAAGTCTGCAAAGAAGTTTTTCATTTTCCATTCCATCTGTGTTACTGCAAATCCGATGGTCATACTTAAGATTACAATAAAAACAAGTGCCAGTGCTGTATAGATCAAACTGTTTTTGAAGTACAGACCCATGTTTCCTCTGGTCCATGCTTCTGAAAAGTTCTTAAGGTAAAGTCCCTCCGGCAGCGCAAAGGACGGCTTTGTTACAAACTCAGATGATTTTTTAAATGCACATGTGAACAACCAGAATATTGGATATGCATCAACAATTACAACCAGTGCAATAATGATCTTTTTAATAACGTCCACCGGAGTGATTGTCTTTTTTTCCATTTTTTATGCCTCCTTTACATCAAAGAAACGGATGATTCTTGTTCCGATAATACAGATCAGGAAAATAACGATGGCAATCGCACTTCCATATCCGTAGTTTCTGTACTCAAATGCCACATTGTACATGTACATGGATAATGTTGTTGTTGCACTTCCCGGACCGCCGTTTGTAAGGGCGATTGCGGACTCGAATACTTTAACAGTACCTGCAAATGCAAATACAAGACATGTAATAGTGATCGGGCGGAGCAGCGGGAAGATAATGTTCTTGAACATCTGCCAGGAATTACATCCGTCAACCTTTGCCGCCTCAATAATATCATCCGGAATATCAATAAGACCACCGTAGAAAATTACCGCATAGAAACCTACAGACACCCAGATATCCATGACACTTAAGCACCCTAATGCTGTGCTTGCCTGTCCGATCCACGGCTGTACCAAATCATGAAGACCGATTGCATCCAGAATACTGTTTAACAGACCATAGTTTGGCTGGATCTCATAAATCTTACGGAACAACTGTCCAACAGCTACTGTCGGGAGGATTACCGGGAAAAATGTGATAGTACGGATCAGGTTCTTGAATTTAACAAGCCAGAAACGATACATCATGGCAAGTGCCAGTCCCAGCACTACCATACCAAGCATAGTGGTAAGGATATACCGGATCGTTACCATAAGTGATTCGTGGAATTTTGAGTCGATCAGAAGTTTTGAGTAATTCTTAAGGCCGCTGAAGCTCCAGCTAAGTCCCGGTGTTCCTGAATATAAGGAATATACAAAGGACCAGATTACAGGTACGAATACCAGTCCCACATAAAGAATCAGTCCCGGAACAACAAACAGCGCAATTGCCTTTTTATTTCCTAATACATGTTTCATCCTGTTTCCTTGCCTTTCTCATAAAAAGAGTATTGAAAATGACATAACTGATATTCTGCCACTCCCAATACTCTTAATTAGTCCGTTGATCTTACAGCTTAGTTGCTGATTGTATATGCTTCCTCAATGGAATCCATATAAGCGGCTCCATCCATATCTCCATTTAATACAGACTGAATATTATCCTGTGCAGTTGCTTTTGTCTCGTCATTCATGTATGCTTCCCACCATGCGGTAGAAGTCTTTGCATCAGCGATAGCATCAATTACTGTCTGAGTAACAGAGCTGATATCTTTTGTATCTACATCATATGTATAACCACGTACTGACTGATACTCGCCCATCGCGTAGTTACCAATGTTCTCAACGAAGTACTGTAAGAATCCTGCCATTGCCCCGTCATATTTGTCCTGAGACAGGCAGAGGATGTTACCACAGTTTGCAGGAAGCTCGGAAGCTTCGCTTACAGACTCATCAACTACAGGAACTCCCATGAATCCGATGTTGTCCTCTCCGGACGGGTTTGACTCCTCATCTGTGATGGAAGATGTGAACCAGCTTCCGTCATAGAGCATTGCACACTGACCATTTAATAACATTCCTTCAGCAGTTGTGTTATCAACTGTTGTAGCACCTTCGCCAAAGTATCCTTTCTCTGCCATATCTGCTACCATCTGAGCTGCTGCTACAAATCCGTCATCTGTGAATTTTGTCTCACCCTCGCATGCTTTCTTAACTGCATCTGCGCCCATTGTACGATATGCGTAAGCATTTACGATACGTGTTGTAGGCCATTTGTCAGATCCGCCTGTTGCGATCGGCTGAATTCCTTTTTCTTTTAATGTGTCACATACCTGAAGGAACTCATCCCATGTTGTCGGTACTTCTACGCCTGCATCCTCGAATACAGATTTGTTGTACCAGAATCCCTCGATATTCATTCCGAATGGAAGATCATACAGCTCGTCTGTGTCAGAAAGAGAAGTCATGATACTCTTTGCGCTGTCCATGACTTTGTCCTCATCGCCCATTGCTTTAAGCTCTTCGGAAACATTTACAACTTTTCCTGCCTGGATCAGCTCTCTTAACGGAACACCTGCTGAGTAAGCAAACAGATCAGGAAGATCGTTGGATGCTACCAGTGTGGAAATCTTTGTGCTCAGGTCTGAAGCTGATACATACTCATATTCATAGCTGAAATTCGGATTTACATCTTTGATGTAGTTATCAAGCATTCCTGTAAGGATTTTTCCATCTGCGCTGTCCTCTGCCCAGATTGAAAGAACCTTAATCTTTTTCTCTGCTGATGTGTCAGGATCTGTTGCTGCGCTTACGCTTAAGGATCCTGCCATTAATGAGATTGCTGTTGCTGCAGCCATGACTAATGCCATTGCTTTCTTCTTCATTTCTCAAAACCTCCTAATACAGTTCTTTTGTGATATCGTTATCTTTAAGCTGGCTTTATTCTAACATCCTACGTTTTAGATTGATAGTCCGTCATTTTTTTGAAAATGTCCAAATTTTATAGAATCCGGTTTTTATATTTGTCACATTTCTTTGGATCAGATCTGTCAGTTTTCTTTTGATTTACGGACACCACTTTTAAACTGCATAGGAGTAACACCCTCTTCTTTTTTAAAGATATTGCAGAAGTACCGGTAATTATTGTAGCCTACCACCTCACTCACTTCCTGTACCTTGGCACCCTTCAGAAGAAGTTCCTTTGCATGGGCCATACGGATTTGGGTCAGATATCTCACAAAACTGATTCCCACCTCATCCTTAAAAAGAATACTCAGGTAAGCATGGTTCATGTGTACCATCTCTGCCATCTCATTCAGGCCGAAATCCTGACTATAATTTTGATTAATATAGTCCAGTATCTGTGTGATAACCCTGTGGGAACTTCCGATCTTTCTCACGGAAATCTTTTCAAAAATACGCTGCAGGATGAGATAGACATATTCATCTACCTCTTCCTTTGTCTTCATCTCTTCAATATTGTTAAAAAGAGGGAAGTTAAAATCATGTTCATACTGCTTCCACTTCTCATAAAAAGCTGCAGAAGCAGCCGTGATAAGCTTATAACTCTCTTCTTTATACTCCGGCAGACCATATTTCGCTTTTTTCAGAAGCTGCTGGATCCTCCGTGTTTCCCCTTCCCAGTTTTCCGTATTGCTGTCATTGATCATCTCCACAACAGCATTGAGGGAAAGTCTCAGATCCCGGATCAGTTTTTCATTCTCCACATCTGTTTTGCTGGGCCGTTTTTCAAATTCTTCATCTATCTTTTCCAGTGTAGCCTTCAGTTTGTCCATAGTTACCGGCTTGTCTATATAACTGTGGACTCCCAGCTCCATTCCCCTACGGGCATACTCAAATTCTTTGTACGCACTTACCAGCACAAATATCATATCCGGATATTTTTTGTAGAAATGTTCGATGACCTCGAGGCCGGAAAGCCCGGGCATACGAATATCTATGAAAACAACATCCGGATGTACATTTTCAATCAGCTCCAGTGCCATCTGACCATCTGAAGCAAAGCCTGCCATCTCATAATCCACGCCGATCCTTTTCAGCATTACACGGATTCCCTCAATGGTCAGATATTCATCATCGATCACTACCAGTTTTTTCATAGTTTCACTTATATCCTCATTTCATTTTCTGCCAGAATGATCTTTACCCGGGTCCCCTGTCCAGGCTCACTTGTGATCGTTACTTCTGAATTTTCACCGTAATACAGTTCGATTCTTTCTCTTACATTATTGATTCCATAACCTTTATCCAACTTGGACATATCATCAATCCCCACGCCATCATCAATAATGGTAAAGATAATCCTGTTTTCATTTACCTGACCTGTGATCCAGATATTTCCGTCACCCATTTTGGTTTCCAGTCCGTGATATACCGCATTTTCCACAAAAGGTGTGAGAAGAAGTTTCAGTATCTTCTTTTCCATAAGGTCTTCATCCATCTGGATCTTCAGATGGAATCTGTCTTTGTAGCGCATATTTTGAATGGTAATGTATGAGCGGATATGCTGGATCTCATCCTTTACCATGATCAGATTACTTCCCTTGTTCAGGCTCAGCTTGAAATTGTCAGAAAGAGCAGCCACCATTGTGGCGATCTCATCCTCCTCATGGACAATGGCCATACAGTAAAGGGCATCCAGGGCATTATAAAGAAAATGCGGGTTGATCTGCTCTTGGAGAAGATGCAGTTCCTGCTCTCTCTGCCTGATCTTGGCATAAAGCAGACGTTCCCTTAATACCAGATTATTGTTGACCATTTCTTTAAATTTCTGTCCCAGAAGGCCGATCTCACTGTCATCAAATTCTTCCGTGATATTACGTGTTCCCTCTTCCACACTCTGCATGGTGCGCTCCAGTTTTTTCAGAGGCATATAGATCTTCATGGCGATCATATGTGCCACAAACATACCAATGCCAAACAGAAGCAGGATCATCACCGCGATCAGGATACCCACATTGACCTTCTGTGCATTTAATTCGCTTGCCTTAATACCGCTTACCAGAGTCCAGCCATTTACAAAACTTTCCCTGGCACTGAAAATATATGGTGTCTGGGATGTCACTGAAGGATCCGAGACATACGCTTTGTAGATTTCTTCTTTATAGCTGTCGTCTCCCTGGAAATAAATAAGGGGATCATCCATGTTTTCGTTGATAACCATAAAGCAGTTGGTCTTATAATTTCCTCTGTTCTCAAATGCCATTTTGAAAATATTTTTTGATACATTTACGATCAGATAGCCTACTCCGCTACCCTCCTGGGAACCGCGCAGATACTTCACTATAGACAGTGTATCATTTTTTCCCGTAAGCGCATTACTGCCCAGGATGATCTCTTTTCCATCTGCATCCCGGGCTTCTTTTATCCAGACCTGTTTCAGTATCTCTCCGCCCTTATAGAACGGAGTGTACTGTGACAGGTCGGACTTTTTTGAATGAATATAAAGTTTTCCATTAAGGCTGACTGATAATACTTCCTGAACAGATGCCTGCTGTAAGGTCAATTCATTTACACTTTTTTCCAGGATTCTTGTTTCTTTTGAAGAAAAATAGGAACCCGGTTCTTCCCCTGCCTCAGAAAGAGCATTCATGTAGGAGTCTTTCAGAAGAAGATTTCTCATTCCCTCTATAATACCGTCAAGCTGAAGCTCCACAATATTATCTGAAGTCTGTAGACTGTAATAAAAATCCTGCTGATAATTTTCCACTATGTTATTTGTGGTCAGCGCAAAAATACTGACACCCAGGATCAGCATGGACAGAATGGAGATGGCTATGATCGCCACCTGTATCTGCTGCTGAATAGTACGTCTGTTTGTTTTCATCTTGTCAGCCATATTTTATAATGCCTTTATCTTTAACATCTGTCTTACTTCATCAGATGTCATCGGTTCCATATCTTTTTCACGGAGGAGTTCCGCGGCAGCTTTGATAAGCTCTGCATTGGTTGTACACTGCACGCCGTTTTCCAGATAGTTGGAATCCTCAAAACCAAGTCTTAATGATACAGCTCCCATATCTAGGGCTTTGCCTACCATCTTAAGATCTTTACGGTTGGCCTCTGTGTATCCCCATAATACTTTGCCCTCATCCGGGAATGTCTCATAGAGATATTCTTTCATGTGACGCAGTGCATTTTCTGTTGCAGGCATCTCTCCGCCATGGCCGAATACCAGGGCAAAAAGGATTGGGTCTACAAAGTGGAATTTCTCATCCAGCTCATGGACTGTGTTGATCATTCCAAGTTCAAATACCTCGATCTCCGGTCTTTTATCTTCACGGATCAGCTCGCCAACACAGTATTCCACATCATCAATGGGATTCTGATAAACGGCCTTTCCAAGGTTTACAGAACCTACATTTAAGCTGACTGCCTCTGTGTACGGCGCGTAACAGGGCTGAACTCTCTCTTTGATGGTAAGGTCGGAAACACCGCCTGTGGAAATCTCAACTACAATGTCACAGGCTTCGCGGATATATCTGATTGTTTCATCCATAAGTGTCATATCCGGAGTGAGTTTTCCATGGACGTCTCTTACGTGGAGATGAACCATGGATGCTCCCAGTTTCCAACATTCAATAACATCATCTGCGATTTTTCTCGGATTGATATCTGTATCTGATGCACTTACCGGTGCTACAGAAAGCATTATTTTTTTCATAATTTTTCTCCATTCCAATATACATAATGATCAGTTACAGTCTGAACAATCTTGTCCTTTTCCCTTTTTGAGATTACTTCCAGAATCTCCCTGTGAAGCTCTGCAAAGTGGGAAACCTCGCCTTTTTTTATGACCTTGCAGATGGCCTCCAGGCGAGAAGGAACTGTCAGTCTTGTTATATATTCTGTAATGGTCACGATTTGAGGGTTGTCTGAAAGCGCCGCAATTCCTGCATGAAATTCCGTATCTGTCTCCATGATCCGATTTGGATCCGGTTCCTTTTCATTCAGTGCAGCTTCCATCTTTTCCTGAATCTCATAGAGATTTCTTATTTTCTCTTCATCCGGATCATTCTCAAGGATCACATTTAAGGTTCCGATCTCAATAACAGCACGAAGCTGTACAAAGTCCTTCCAACTGTTTTTCTTCAGGATGACCTGATAAAGCATGGGGTCAAGCAGTTTCTGATTATAAGTTTCGCTGACAAATGTACCGTCTGCACGTTTAATATAGACAACACCATTTGCCTCCAGCTTCTTGATGGCTTCTCTCACAGAATTTCTTCCAGCCTCATATTGTCTGCATAATTCTACTTCTGTGGGAAGTTTTGAGCCGGGCTGGAATTCCCCTGAAATGATCCCGGATACGATTCCATCCACAACTCTGTCAACTACTGATTTTTTCTTCCCAGTTTCACTCATTTTATTTTACTGTTCCCTTCTTCACCAATGCTTTCTTTAACTCGGCAGCTCCGAATCTCGGGCTTGAAAGAACAACTTTGCCGAATTTCTCAGCAATATATTCCTCGCAGTATGCCATGCTTCCCTGTGCAAAAAGTACTACGTCCACATCATCTGCCATCTTCTCAATACTTTCTGCCATTCTTGCGCAGAACTCATCCTGATTCAGGCCAAATGCTCCATCTACCAGGCAGTCAACCAGCTCTACATGCTTTCCGCACTCACGGCTCATACGGAGAATCGTGTTTTTGGTTGGCTCCAGTGTTGTTGCCAGAGTTGCCACTACACCGATCTTCTTTCCCTGACGTACCGCTTCACGGCACATCTCCTCATCTACACGGACGATCGGCACACCGATATATTTTGCCGCATCCTGAGCTGCATCTGCAACTTCACCTACAGATGAGCACAGGTTTAACATTGCCTCGCAGTCCTTGCCTACTGCCTTCATGTACATTCCGATCAGTCTGGCTGCTGCCTTCGGTGTAACATATCCTGCATCTCTTGTTTCTGCCAGGATAGAAGGATCCTCAAGGCTGTATAACTCTACATCTTCTCCAAGCTGTCCTTTTACTTCTTTTTCTACAAGTTCGATAAGCTCCGGTGTTGTGCTAGTATAAATTAATCCTACTTTCATTTCTTCTGATCTCCTTTATTTGTTCATTAGAATTTCTACTGCTTCACGTAAGGTTACGATCTCGCCCACATTTCCCGGGAAGATCACATATGGGATCCCAGGGAATTTGCTTTCGCTGCCTGTCTGCCATACAGGGATTCCAGGTCTTATCTGTCCCAGGATTTTTGCATGTTTTACTCTCAGGGCTTTTACGCCTACATCACTGGATGTGATGCCGCCTTTTGCAACTACAAAGGCAGGTGTCACCTCAAGCTCTCCCACACATTTCTGAAGGGCATCGCTGATCTTTACAGAACGCTTCAGTGCTTCCTCCGGTGTATCGTTTTCTACTTTTAAAAGCGCACGTTTTGTGGAAACACACACTGTGGTTCCCTTGCGGATCAGATTCTGGATCATGGCAAGGACGCGTTTTGTCTCCTCCTCCAGTTTTCCTTCTTCAAGGACCAGGTCGGAATTTAACTCGATAAATGTAATATCGGAAATATTTTTCAGCTCATTTAACTGTGCAGTTGTCTTGGCTGTGTGGCTTCCTACCACGATAATACCGCCTGCCGCTGTCTCTTTGTTTACCATCTCTTCCCTGGCAAGATAAGCCTTGTCGGAAATATTGCCGAATGCTTTTACCAGGGCTGCTGCTGTACGGAAAGTATAATGCTTTCCCTGTGCAATGGCACGGTAAAGCGCTGTACAGAAAATCTTCACATCAATATTGTCAATAGCATTTACTATGATCTTTCCGTAATTTTTCACTGACATAAGTTTTTTCCGGATCTCAGCATAATCCATGCTGCGAAGAAGCTCCAGGGAAATTGTAACGCAGTCTTCTACCTTGAACTCACCTTTTGTCTTCTCCTCTACATATTCGCACAAATTACTGGATGTATAACCAAAAGTCTCATCTTTTGCAAACTCGGTCTGACCTGCTGGAACAAGCTCATCACCATATTTTACATAATGGACATTGTTTAATGTAAATCTTCCGCCTTCTTTAAAGTAAGGACAAAGGATCTCGCCATCCACTTTCCATGGATTTCTCTTTTCCATCTCTTCTTTTACAATTTTGGTTTCCAGCGGAAAATGTCCTCTCAAAGTAGAATCACTTCGATTGATGATACAGTATTCCATGCCGGCCTCGTCTGCTGCGATCTGAACATTGTTTACGATCTCACGGTGAGCCTTTATGGTTTCTTCTTCTGTGAAACCACGGGAATTGGTCAGCACAAAGAAAAGCTTGTTTTTCTCTGCAAAGCCTTCTCTCATGCTCTCTACACTCCAGTCCGTATAAACGGACACATCGTGTACTGTCTGCACGCCTGTGGGGTCATCGTCAAGAACTATGATCTTTAAGCCGGATTTTTCTGCCTCCTCAGTCAGAAGCCTGTCCACTTCCGCCACGTCCGGAATGGGATATTTATTCAGGATCTCAGCACTGATTGTCTTCTCGTTCATTAAACATCCTACCTTTGCTTTTAAAAAAATTTACTCTGTCTAAATCCATAGTATAAACATCCTACGTTTGAAATGCAAGGTGAATCAATAATATTTTGACATAATCCAAAAAAAGTCTTAATGGAATTTTCACAGACTGCAAGTGGTTTTTCCGGGAGGAAAGTGGTATACTACTACAGAATCTTGAGGGCAAAAATACAGCGTTTCATTAATACAATGCTATAATTAATGAAATACTACACCTCATCACAAAACGGGCAAGATTTTTTCGGTTACTGATCCTCAAATGAATAATAACCTTCTCGCCCGGATTTATCACTGAAAGGTATCTTGTTATGAAAAATATGAAAAAACGATCCTTGCGCCGGATCTTTGCAGGCATTCTCGGCATAGGGATCCTGCTCACAGGCACAGCTCCCTGTGCGGCGGCTGCCTATGGATACGATGAATATGGTGATCCTATCGTCACTGCCACACCGGTTCCTGATAGTCAGGCCGCAGCAGTCACGCCTGCTCACTCCAGCTATTATTCACAGGCTGCCGACACCGATTCCATTGACGGGTGGCCCAAAGGTCCCGGCATCGAAGCACAGGCTGCAGTCCTTATGGACGTAAATACAGAAGCCGTTCTTTATTCCAAAAATGCGGACACACAGCTCTACCCTGCCAGTATCACGAAGATCCTGACTACACTGCTTGCCTGTGAAAATCTGAATGCTAAGACAAACATTACCGTATCTGAAAAAGCTTCCACCAGTGTAACTGCAGGTGATTCCAGCATTTATGCTGCTCCCGGTGAAGTATTTACCAGAGACCAGGCACTGATGGCTGTTATGCTCCAGTCTGCAAACGAGATGTCTGTAGCAGTAGCAGAACAGGTTTCCGGCTCTGTAAAGAAATTCGCAGAACTCATGAACTGGCGCGCCAAGCTTTTTGGCTGCAAGAACACACACTTTAACAATCCCAACGGTCTTCCGGATGAAAATCATTACACCACAGCCTCCGACATGGCAAAGATCGCCAAATCCGCCTGGCTGAATCCTCTTTTCCGGCGATACTGCACCAAACGTTATTACGAGATCCCGCCTACCAATAAATTTGCGGAAGCCCGCCAGCTGCTCAATCATCACAAGATGATGAAAAACGGCGAATATTATTATGAAGGCGTCCGTGGCGGAAAAACAGGCTACACGGATGCATCCGGCAACACACTTGTCACCTACTGCAAACGAGGAAACATGACGCTGGTAGCCGTGATCCTGAATTCTACTTCCGCGGCAAATGCTTACAGCGATACCGCTTCTCTTTTTAATTATGGTTTTGAAAATTTTGAAAAGGTGGATATGAAGGTGTCCATGGATCCAGTCCCGTTTAAGGTACTCCCCTGTAACAAATATATCCTTAAGAATAACGGAAACACCTATCCGTTTTATTATCAGACAAAGGTTTATGTGACTCTTCCAAAAGGTATCAAAAAATCACAGCTTAACAAACGCCAGGCCGTTCTTCAGAATGCTGTCGGCCCACTGCGTCTGAAAAGCAAATATTATTATAAGAAACAAATGGTCGGATGGGGAATGCAATACGAACGAAATATCGTATCAGATCTTCTCCTGACTTCGTAACATTTTCCTGCGGCGGAGAGATTCGTGCTTTTCACGGATCTCCTCCGCCGCTTCTGTATCTTCTGCTCTCAGGGTCTTCACCCCGAAATATTTTCCCCCGTCGGTTTTTCGGATCCGGATCTTTCCGGCAACAGGTCCATGCTCATGGCAAAGGGCAAGGCTGTAATATACCTTGGAATTGTTGGTACTGAACCAGCGGATCTTCCTCTTGGCAGGGCATCTGCAGATGGGACACATGGTACTTACCATAGTACGGTCCTTCATCAGACGCTCCTTTGATACAAATTCCCTGGACACAAACTTGTCATGGTCTGTATAGGAAATATAGATCTCGCTGTCTCTGGATTTTGGATTCTGATATACATCCAGGGACGGATGGCGGATCATGCAGGCTTCATCGATCTCCATGAGTATCCTGGCAGTATAGCTGGCGTCTGCCAGTGCCCGGTGAAAATCCCGGTTTTTGGGAAGCTGCAGGTAGTCTGTAGCATATTCCAGGGAACGCCTGGATATTCCATCCTCGAATTTTATGCTGAAAAGTTTCTGCACATCGTAGTAATGCACCGGCCCTGGCATCAGCTTCAGAAGATTATAGTATTTCATATTGCGCTGAAGTTCCATCACATCCTGGTCTCCCCAGGTAAAAAAGCGATACTCCTCCCCGCACCATTCCAGAAATCTGCGGATTGCCCTTGGAAAAGGGATGCCTTTTTCCAGTTCATGATAATCCACGTGGATCACTTCGTGGATACTGTCGTGGATCCAGTGGTACACTTTGGGCTTGATCAGGCACTGAAAGGTATCAACGATCTCTCTTTTTTCATTTAATTTTACTGCCCCGATCTCTATGATCTCAAACGGGAGCCGACTGTCCGGATGTCTTCTTCCATCCGGATTCTGGTTCCATTCCAGGTCAAATACAATATAGTTCATGGGTTTTCTGTCCTCTTATCTGACTGCTCAGCTGCTTCATAAATGCAGCTGTTTCCGGATCGGTATCCGGCTATTTCATATTTTTACATTCGGACACAGAATAAATCGCTTCAAACAGCTCCTGCTGGAAACTTTCTGTATCTGCATCTGTCAGAATCATATCTTTCATTTCGTCTTCTTCGTGTAGCCACCAGCGGAAATCGCATAATATGGCACCCCGTCCGGCACCGTCTGAGCAATCCACATCCAGGAATACTTTTTCTGTTTTAAAGAACTCCGGATGGATGAGATACATAAACGGTACAGCAGCATGGATACTTGCCACGCAGCGATATTTGGAAAAATTTTCAAGTACGTAGCCAGCCATATCTCCACAGGCTCTGGCTGCCGGATCACCGGACTGGCACAGCTTCATGATCTGGTTTCTGGTGAGATTACATTTCAGGGTAGCATCCAGTCCACACATGATCAGTGGGATTCCGGAATCGAATACGATCTTTGCAGCCTCCGGATCTGCATAGATGTTGAATTCCGCTGCCGGTGTGATGTTTCCGCCTTTTGCTGCGCCGCCTGTAAAAACAATTTTTCTGATCTTATTCTTTATTTCAGGAAAAACCTTCAACAGAAGTGCAAGATTAGTCATTGGTGCAGTTTCGATCATTACTACCTGCTCGCCCTCCGGAATGGCATTCAGAATGTCACGTATAAAAAGCACTGCATTATCAGAAGCAGCCTCTGATTTTGCTTCCGGCAGTACGCAATGGCCAAGCCCTGTCTCTCCGTGGAATTCTTCCGCATAAATTGCCGCTTTCACAAGAGGACGGTCCTGGCCTCCTGCCACCGGAACCTTCAGTCCGTAAAAATCCACCAGCTCCAGTGCATTTTTGGTCACTCTTTCTATCCTGGTACTTCCTGCAGATGTCGTCACTGCAAGCAGCTCCAGTTCGTCCTGATGTGCTGCCGCATATGCCAGTGCAATCCCGTCATCGATTCCGGGATCACAGTCCATGATAACCTGGATCTTATCTCCCATATATTCACCTCTGTAAAAACTCTTTCCCCAATTTTATAGTATTGCCGAATTTCCGCTGTTTACCTGTTCCAAGTATAACAGAGTGAGGATGTAGTGTAAAGTTAATCAGAATTCGTTACTGTTCACTCCGTTCTCAGCAACACGCTTCGCGGAATATTACCAGTAAACAGTAATCAGAATTCACCTCTGTACTTCAGGCTGAAACGAAAAGACACTGATTGGTAGACTTCATCAATATTTTTTGATTTATTTTGAAACTTTTTCTGTTCCGACAGCAGATACCTTATTTCTGCTGATATTATCCATACTGACCTTAGAATCCGCACATTCCATCCGGTTTCTGTATCAGCATTTTTTATCCGGAATAACGGAGAAATCACCGAATATATTTCATTATGCATGTTCCTATGTAAAGGTTGATTATTCCAGATTTATGAATACTACTGTCAGGATTGCTTTGAAGTTGATAACGGATTCATTGCAGACGCAGCCTGTGTTTCTGTGTGTGGATGATACGATGGTATCTAAATTTGGCACAAAATTTGATTGTCAATCTGATTAACATCAGTTACTGTGCCATGAAGATTCTGCCCTATCAGAACGAACATTTTTCTGAGTACCGTACAAAAAGCGTACAGGAGTTTCGTTTTGAATTAAGTCAGGGCATTCGCAGCCAGATATTTTTTGCCACTTTCGTGAAAAATATCGAAACACATATAAAATCAAATGCCATGACAAAGGCCTTAAAACAGCTGATCCATCAACAAGTCTATCATTTATAAAGTTGTAAAGTGGTGTTATCATTATTATACTGGATTTATTCTATGTATTTGCTGGTTTTCCAGAGTTGTCATTGACATTTCAGGAAATTATACAGACAAAAAAAGGATGTGCCTCAGACATGTGGATGGAAAAGCACGAAATTTACTTGCAAGCTGCATAAAAACTGCCAGGCAGATAAATTTCTGCTGGCAGGAAAAATTTATATTTTTTCAATTGTCTACTTGACGGGGAGCAGTTCACAACCGGTGTGACAGCCCCAAATATTTTATATCTATACAACATACATCCTATGAAAGCAGTTCAATGATGCCATCTGCCATAGAATTTAAAATAATACAGCATGATGTGGCACCTGCATCTAGCACTCCGCGAGAACGTTCTCCCAGACGACTGGAACGCCCAAACTTGGCAACCATATCTTTTGTAGAATCGCGTCCTTTATCAGCCGCTGCTTTCATATTTTCTAGTGCATCTTTAAAAGATATTCCGGAATTGATTCCATCTTTTAAAGCATCTACTGACGGAGAAAGTGTGTCAACCAGAGTTTTGTCCCCTACTCTGGCATCCACGATTCCACAAAGTCCTTCAAGTCCCGCTTCAAGCATTTTTGCAAAATCTTCTAGTCCGACATCCTCCAGATCTTCACCTGCTTCTGCCATATCCATCAGAATTGTTCCATAAATAGGACCCATGGAACCACCAATTTCATTCAGAAGAATCATTCCAAGTTCATCGAGACCTTCTGTAAAGCCAATTTCTTTATCTGCAAAACGTGTTTCAAAAACAGTAAAACCTTTGTTCATGTTCATTCCATGATCGCCATCTCCTATAAGGCCATCAACCACTCCCAGATAAGCCTTATTATCCTGAATTCCTTTTACCATTTTTAATAATACAGATTTTCCATCAGTATTTTTAAATGTACTCATATTGTTTCACCTCATCTGCTACCTATTCCTGTTTTAATCCCATACTATATGCAGGCATATCTATAAGTTCTTTTAACTCATCGTCCAATTTCATAATAGTAAGTGTTGCCCCACTCATTTCAAGAGACGTGAAATAATTACCTACATATGCTCTGTATGTTATGATGCCTTTTTCTTTTAAAATCTTGTCAATTTCATTATATAATACGTACAATTCCATCACTGGAGTAGCTCCAAGTCCTGATACCAGAACAACAACTTCATCTCCGGCTTCAAAAGGATAATCCGGAAGTACAATATCCGTCATACGTTTTGCCATCTTATCCGCTGTTTCAATAGGAACTACTTCAATTCCCGGCTCTCCATGATGTCCGATTCCTACTTCCATAGTTCCATCTTTGATTTCAAAATTTGGATGTCCTACAGCAGGAAGAGTACAAGGTGTAAGTCCAATACCTACAGAACGTGTATGGTCAATAGCTTTCTGTGCTGCTGCAATTACCTCATCAAGATCTCCGCCCTGTGCTGCCTTGGCACCGCCGACTTTCCACATGAGAACCTCTCCGGCCACACCTCTTCTTTTTTCTCTCTGATCTTTTGGTGCAGATGCAACATCATCATTGGCAACTACTGTTTTAACAGTAATTCCTACTTTTTTTGCCATCTTCACAGCCATTTTTACATTCATGTTGTCTCCAGAATAATTTCCATAAAGGCAGGCAACGCCTTTTCCCTGATCTGCTTCTTTCGCCGCATCCAGAAATGCTACGGCTGTAGGGGAAGAACAGATTTCTCCTACTGCTGCTGCATCGCAGAGATTTTTTCCTACATAGCCAATGAAAGCTGGTTTATGACCTGAACCGCCACCGGTAATTACGCCTACTTTACCTTCCGGTATATTTTTTACTTTTACTACACGAGGATTTTCCCCACCCTCAACAAGATCTGAATGTGCTTTCAGGAAACCCTGAAGCATCTCATCTACAATATTATCCGGGTTATTTAATATTCTCTGCATAATTTCCTCCCAAAATCATTTACTGAATTGTAAATCCCCCATCTACAAGAAGATTGTGACCAGTGATCATTCCCGCGCCTTTACTGCAAAGGAATGCGATAACAGAAGCGATTTCTTCAGGTTCAGCAAATCTCTCAGCAGGAATTGTTTTCTTAAATGCATCACCTACCGGACCATCCCATGCCTTATGTCCCAATGCTGTAAGAACAACTGTAGGAGCTACGGCGTTTACACGAATTCCATATGTTCCCCATTCTTTTGCCATTACTTTTGTCATGGCAATAATGCCACCTTTGGCTGCGCAATATGCCACATGCTTATCCAACGCAATGACACCTGCCTGAGAAGCCATATTAACAATACTTCCATTTACATGATTATCAATCATATATTTTCCTACCGCCTGAGCCATAAAGAAACATGCAGAAAGATTGATATTGATTGTGCGGTTCCATGCATCAGCACTGATGGTCTCTGCATTATCAAGAGCCACAATACCAGCACAATTTACAAGGATATCTACTTTGTCAAAAGCAGCTACTGCTTCGGAAATAACTTTTGTCGGATAATCTACATCACAGACATTTCCAACTACTCCAATCGTATTTTCTCCAATTTCTTTTGCAACTTCATCCAGCTTTGGATTCAGATCTGCAAGAACAACATTTACTCCTTTTTTATGGAAGAATTCTGCCGTTGCGTGTCCGATTCCGGCAGCTCCACCTGTAATAATCGCTGTCTTTCCCTGTAAAGAATAATCCAAATCTACTCCATCATAAGGTAACATATTCTATTCCTCCTTTTGCTCATCATGTAACCATATAACCATAAGTGCATCAATATCTTTTTATTTCACATCAATATTTACTCTGATAATCTTTGTAATTATCCGGTGTGATCATCTCAAATGGAATCCACAGTTCCTTTTCATAGTCTTCATTATTTACACATTTGACAGCCGTTTCAAGAGCACCTGTAATCTGACCTTCTGCATTCTGGAAATCGCTGGCAATCATCTTTCCGCTTTCTACTGCTACAACTGCATCTGTGATACCATCAATACCAATGCAAGGAATGTCCATACTCTGTGCTTCGATAGCCTCTCTTGCGCCAAGTGCCATTTCATCATTTTCAGATACAACCGCATCAATATCATCACCATATGTTGTGATCCATGTTTCCATAAGTGTCATAGCTTCAGAACGGGACCAGTTAGCTGTATTTTGGGCAAGGATCTGAATATCCGGATAATCTTTCAGTACATTTTCAATACCTTCCATTCTCTGTAACTGTGCGGATTGTCCCATCGGTCCTTCAATAACTACAATATTAAAAGCATCTTTTTTCATATAATCGATCATATATTTCATGATATCTTCGCCGGCACTTACATCCTGAGAACCCACATAAGCTGTAAGTTTATCATTATTTACCATTGTATTTACACCTATGATTGGAATTCCAGCCTCATCTGCTGCATCAACACATGCAGAACATGCATCTGCATCCTGTGGATTCAAGATAATTGCATCTACTCCATCTGCAATCATTGTTTCTACCTGTGACAGCTGTGTTGCCGCATCATTGTTTCCATCATATGATTTATATTTTACTCCATTCTCCTCTGCCCATTTCTGTGCAGCATTATCCATACGCATACAGAACTCTGTCTGAAGAGTATAATAAGTAGCACCAATATTCAGGCCTTCCGCACCTTCCACTTTTTCGCTAGCACCATCTGCTGCAAAAACAGCTGTGCTTCCCAGAGCCGTGCTGCCGATCATAACCATTATTAATGTTGTTGCCATCATTTTTTTCATTGTCTTTCTTGTCATTTTTCATTCCTCCCTTGTATAAATTTATTTTTATTAATTTCCTCTTATCGTCCGGAAGTTTATTATTTTTCTTTTCTTAATCTTTATCAGTCTGAACTTAATCCATCCAGCATTACCGCACCAATAACAACAAATCCTTTGACAAGCATCTGATAATATGCATTGACACCAAGCATATCAAGTCCTGTAGAAAGGAACTGCATGATCAAAATACCTACGATGGTACCCCAAAGTCTTCCTTTTCCTCCGGCAAGACTGGTTCCACCAATAACAACTGCTGCGATAGCATCTGTTTCATATCCATCTCCTGTAGAAGTAACACCAGAAGTAACTCTGGCTGTCATAATAACACCTGCGAGTGCGGAAAGTACACCTGTCAGGATATAAACAGAACAGATGATTCTCTTCGTATTGATACCAGATACATGAGCTGCATTTCGGTTACCACCAACAGCATAAATATAACGTCCGTATCTCGTCTTATACAAAAGTGTGAAGCAGATAATCAGTACAACCGCCATGATCACACATGGAATCGGAATAAATCCAAAGCTGCCACCACCTATTGTTTTAAAAGAATCCGAAAGATTTGGAATCGGTTTAGCATCTGTCAGAAGAAACTTAAGGCTGTCGGCAATGCTCAATGCACCAAGCGTACCGACAAACGCCGGAACCTTCAGATATGCAATACAAAATCCATTAAAAACACCAAATACCAGTCCTACCAGCAGGCCGATTAGAATTGCCACGATCGCTGGATATCCTTTGACAGACTGTGCAAAATATGCAGAATACATACCTGCACATCCCATGATCGCACCAACAGAAAGATCAATTCCTCCGGTTAATACTACAAAAGTCATTCCAATAGCAAGCAGACCATTAATAGATGCATTACGAAAGACATTTCGCAGATTGGCCGGACTAATGAAACGTGGTCTCAATACTGTGATGATAATGATCAGAAGAATTAATCCGATCAATGAACCATAGGTTGAAACAAATTGTTTTTTGGATAATTTTTCATTATTTGAATAAGCTTTATTTTTTGCCATTTCTCCACTCATGGTTTTCACTCCCTACTATTGTTTACCTTGCATAAACTTAAACTGCATTTGTGCAATAGCTTCCTGGTTAAATTCATTTCGGTTTAATTCACCGCTGCATCTGTGATTGCTCAGAATAATCATCCTGTCGGACATTCCCATAGCCTCAGGCATTTCAGAAGAAACCATAAGAATGGCATTTCCTTTACTTACATAATCACACATAATCTTATATATTTCTGCTTTGGCACCTACATCAATTCCTCTGGTAGGTTCGTCAAAGATTAATACATTCGGACCAGCGATCATCCATTTCGCAAGAACAACTTTCTGCTGATTGCCTCCTGAAAGTGCTTTTACTGACATTGATGTTCTGGCAACCTTAATACCAAGTGAAGCTACTTCCTGTGTAACAACATCCGCTTCTTTCTTTTTCTGAAGGAAACCACTTTTTACAAAAGACTGCAGTGAAGCAATTGTAATATTTTTTTCAACGCTCATAGGAAGAACAAGTCCTTCACCTTTACGGTCTTCCGTAACGTAAGCGATTCCATGCTGGATTGCATCACGGGGAGTCTTAAATTCCACTTCTTCTCCGTTTAAAATTAATTTTCCTGAATCTGGTTTGGTAAGCCCAAAAATCGAATGCATAAGTTCTGTTCGTCCTGCACCGACTAAACCTGTAAAACTCAAAATTTCTCCTTTATGAAGTTTAAAGCTGATATCCTCATACTCTCCTGCACGAGTAAGATGCTGTACTTCCAGGAGAGTTTCTCCTATTGGAACTTCTTTTTTCGGAAACTGTGTTCCCAGTTCACGTCCAACCATACTTCGAATCAGTATGTCTTCATTTACTTCCAAAGCTTTAAAAGTATCTATGTAAGTACCATCACGAAGAATTGTCATTTCATCACATATCTGAAATATTTCATCCATTTTATGAGATATATAAATAATTCCAACTCCTGCAGACTTCAGATTTCTGATCATATTAAACAGATTATCAACTTCTTTATCTGTAATCGAAGAAGTTGGCTCATCCATGATTACTACCCGGGCGTTCTGTGAGATTGCTTTGGCTATTTCAACCATCTGCTGATCTGCCACTCTTAACCGTTTCATTTTTGTCCGTGGATTTAAATGAATACCAAGGTTTTTCAGAAGTTCATCTGTCTGATGATACAACTGACGATAATCTACCATGCCAAAACGTCCTGGTTCTCTTCCAAGATAAATATTTTCAGCCACAGACATCTCAAGCTCTGATGATAATTCCTGATGAATCATTGCAATTCCCAGTTCGCGTGCCTTAGCTGGAGATGAAATTTCGACCTCCTTATTATCAAGAAAGACTTTTCCTGAATCCGCTGTATGCACACCTGCTATGACTTTCATTAAAGTCGATTTACCTGCACCATTTTCACCCATCAGTGCATGTACAGACCCAGATTGCAAAACAAAATTTACACCATGGAGGACTTCAACTCCATAAAAACTTTTGTGAATATCCTTCAATTCAATCAGACTCATTGTTTTGCCACCTCTCTTTTGAATTTATCTGTTCATGTCATATTCTACGAACGCATCAACTTTAGGCTGGGAAGAGCAGCCTGGCACAAATTCGTTTGTAAGAAAGGCGTCTAGCAGTTCTTCTCTAAGTTTATTTCCAATAGTAAATGCACCGAAACATGCAATATTTGCATTATTACTGAGACGTGCTCTCTTTGCAGAATAAATATCTGTCAGGAGAGCTGGATATGCACCCTTTACCTTACTTGCTGCCAGACAGACACCAATTCCGGTTCCACAGATCAGAATCCCACGGTCATAGCTTCCTTCAGCTACTGCTTCCGCAAGCTTGGTAGCCACATGTGCATAAATCGTATCTTCACTTCCAAAATCAGTAACAGACCCATAATTTTTTGATTTTATAAACTCTATCAATTCTTCTTTTGCACTCTGTGCATTTGGGTCACATCCAATCGCAATCTTCATTTGCGTTCCCTCCTTTTCTTTAAAGAGAGTATATAATAAATGCATATTATTTCCAATCCGAATAACTTTAGAATTGGTAGAATATATTAAGATTTCATATTATTTTTGTATTTTTCTATATATATTACACATCTTTCAATATATTTTCAGATTGTTTATAGTATAAAAGCACAAATTTACCTGTTCAAAGCACAAAAAACGCAGACTATAAAAGTATAGTCTGCGTCGTCTATAAAACCTGCTTACTGTTCTTTATATATTTCATCCAGATCAATAATCCTGTCCGAACATTCTTCCATATACTCAGAATTTGATTTAACAATTATAATTGAAGTACCTTTATCCGCCATTTTTTTTACATACGATAAAATAACCGAAACGCCATATGCATCACAGCTAGTAAATGGTTCATACAGAATAATTACATCTGGATTAAAAATATACCATCTGTCCATTGCAACACTGATATGATCATTCTTGCCAAGACAGCCTGTTATCTGACCTGAGGAAACAGTCTCAATTTCAAGCTCATTACTGAGAATTTCTTTTATCTTATGCCCTGATATCATATAATTCAGCAATGGAATTTTTTTCAGAGAAGGGAGCATAAGATTATCTCCTACTGACATTTTTTCAAAAATCTCATTATCATTTCCAAGTCTCATTACTGATACAATTTTATATTCAAAAAATTTTAGTATCGAAGGGGAATACATTTTTTTATTCTGGACAGTATACTCAACACCATCCAGGCTTATCCTGCCACTGAGAATCTGAAAAAGTCTCTGTCTCATTCTATGCTCTGTAATTACAAATGTAGTAATTTCGCCCTTGTGAAAGCAGAAGTTCTCTTTTCTGTCTTTCAGGAATACATAATTTACTTCATAAACAATCTTTTTTAAAGGAGTTATCTTGCGAGCATAACTATCCAGCGAGTTTTTTTTCTGCCTCATGGTTCCACCTAACAAATAATCACTAATTTTACCTGTATTATATGGAGAATTCTTCTTCCAGCGCTTTACTATACGACCACGCCGAAAAATCACATATTCGTCCGAAAGAATTTCTGCTGCTCTTGTAGAATGACATAAAAGTATTACAGACATTTTTCCCCGAATTACTGTTTTCAGAAAATCTGAGTATTTCTGAATACTCTCTATATCCATACCTTCACATTCATCTTCAATAATCAGAATGCGTGCATTTTCTTTTTCTGCACGAATAACTTCTACTATTCTTCGCTCTAAAGGTGTCAGATCTCTTAATTTCTTTTTTACATTTAATTGCACATTTATCTTTTCTATCCTCTGTTCAGCCTGTTTTATCAGGTTTTCTCTGACTTTTCTGGACAGAAACCAGCTTACATCTTTTAGAGAAATATATTCGGCCACACTCCAGTTTTCGATACCTTCGCAGTTAGTATTAAGATAATATATAAGTGGCTGCAGATCAACAAACTTCCGTATTCTGCACCCATCCACATAAACCCTGCTTTCGCTCCAGTTCATATCTATGTGACCTGTCAGAATCTGAACAAGCAGTTCTTTTCCTGAATAATTAAGTCCCAGAAAAGCTGTAACTTCTCCTTCTATTGTATAAAAAGAAGCATATGACAGTTTTCCATAATCTTCATTATGCAGAATAAGGTCACTCATTCTCAATACAATTTTCTTCACACTCGTTCCTCCGCGTGATGATTTGTAGGTAATATTAATTCTACATCCGTTCCACACCCTTCTGAACTGTATACGTTTAATCCATATCTTTCTCCAAAAAGAAGCTGTATACGTTTATTAATGTTTGGAAGCGCAATTCCTGTTCCGTGACTTTTATCTTCTTCTACCAGGCCTGTTATTTCAGAATGTATTCTTCCGTTCAACTCATCAAGTTCTTTCAAAGACATTCCCCTTCCATTATCGGAAACTGTAATTATCATGTCTTCCGCAATATCTACTTCTATAAGAACTTGCGCTCCCTCTATTTTTTCTTCCAGTCCATGAATAATCGCATTTTCTACAATTGGCTGTAAAATCAGTCTCGGAACATAATAGTCATATGCAGCTGTATTTTCATCATCAATCACAATTTCCATAGAAAATCTGTGATTAAAGCGATATTGCTGAATTCTCATATAATTATTAATATTGTTCAATTCATCTCTGAGTGTTACCAGATTTCCTTTTCTGCTTATGCTGTATCTGAAAAAGGAAGCCAGTGTCTCAATCATTTTGGCCACTTCAATATTATCATCACACATAGCCTGTCCTCTGATCGTGTCCAAAGTATTATAAAGGAAGTGTGGATTAATCTGACTCTGCAATGCAGTCAGTTCTGTCTGCTTGGTAAAAATCTCGGCGTTATTTCTGTTGATTTTTAAAGAAAGATAATGCTTTATAAGGGGAATTATATCCATAAGAAATGGAGTATTCGCAATTTCAACTTCAAATTCTGCCAGTGTCTTATTGCCCCTGTCTATCTGTTCCAGTTTTTCTTCTGTAGTCTGTACAGATTTGTAAATCCATTTTTGTAAACATATAAAATTAATAATCTGAAAAGAAATCAGTATTGTTGCGGAAAAAAATGCCACCGCATTTTTTTCTTCCAGGATAAGCCATACTAATACCACCACAGTCACAAGCATTAACACTGATTCCATAATTTTTATCTTTTTCATCCCCGCATCCCCCTGATCATGAGTGAAGACGACGGTAGATTGCCGGTTTGACTCCAACTACCTTTTTAAACAGCTGACTGAAATATTTCTGATCTCCATATCCCACAGCATCTCCTATGGCAGCAATTGTATCATTGCTGGAAACAAGCAGTTTCTTTGCCTGTTCCATACGCACATTAATTAGATATGTACTGAAATTCATATTTGTTTCTTTCTTAAAAAGTGTGCTAAAATAAACGGGATTTAAGTCCACTATAGCAGCAATATCTTCAAGAAGTATCTTATCCCGAAAATGTTTTTCCACATATTCTTTTGCCTGACGGATCGGTTTAAGGGATTTATTTTTTTCACTTTCCTGTAATACATCCAGATAATCCTTCATAGTATCCGAAAGTATTTCTATAAGTTGATTAAACTTATAACAGTTCTGACATTTACACAAAAGCATATTTTTTCCCTCTGTCTGCTCTTCCTGATTCAGATAAGAAAAAAACAAGTCAACCAGTTTTTCTGCAATTCCATAATATTCTGTTGTATCAACATTTTTCTGCAAAGCATTTCCATAAATTTCCAAAATTTGTTTCTTGAGGTTCTGTCCCGAATAATCGCCAATACTGCTGTATAGATATTCTTTTTTATCTTCAAATCGTTTCCAAATTCCCAAATCTGTATCTGAAGGAATTTCTTCCAAATATATCAGGCGTCCTACGCCACAGTGCATCCTGTTACAAACAGCTCTATACGCTTCAAGGATTGAAAAACGTATTTTGTCGAAAGATTCCTGTTCTGATCCTATGCCTATAGTAACTTCATACTGATCAAATCCCATAAGATAGTCCTTCACGGTAATGAGGATACGATTGATCAGCTCTTTAATTTTTTTGCTCTGTTCAGCATCATAATTAAACAGGCAGTATATATGCATATATTCTTTCTCGCAAATTAGAAATTCCTGTACATTATTTTTCATAACACTGTCTACCAGCGTAATAATATGATCTGCTGTTCTTGAATCCTGACGCATATCAATTCCTGTAATATCCACATGATCCAATTTGATATCAATACCTCTGTAAATTTTTCCTATCATCTTAACAGATGTACTCTGCATTGCACTGTTTTCTTTTTGGTCTATTATATTTTTCAGGAAATTCTGACGGATAATTTTATTACTTTTGACTATCGTTTCCTGGAATTCTTTTTTCTTCAGTTCAAAATCATTCTGTGCATTTATCTTCTGTGCAATCTTTTTGAGAGAATCATTTAATTCTTCTTCATTTACGGGTTTCAGAATATAATTTTCCACACCATAAGCAAGTGCCTGATGTGCATATTCAAACTCTTTATACCCACTGATCACTATAAAATGTGTATTCATTTTATTTTCTTCAGATATTATCCGAATCAAATCCAGGCCACTGACTCTGGGCATACGAATATCGGTAATCACTATATCAGGATTTTTCTCATGAACCATCTGAACTGCTTTTTCACCATCATCAAGAACTGCCATGCATTCCATATTCAGTTCTGACCAGTGAATCAATTTCTTAATCAGCATACCAATCCTGAATTCATCATCCACAATCAGAACGCTTCTTTTCTTTTCTTCCATGATTTCGCTCCTTTTCAGATTATGGGTTGTCCAAGTACTACATCTGTTTTTGCAGTCACCAAACAACTATATACTATTTTATCAGAATATTCCTCTTGTTCAAGCAAAATCCGTAGAAAATTCCTGCTGAAATTTTATTTTCTGCATAGATAAGTTTTATTTTAAACCAAAACAAAAAACCGGAATCCTTTCGGATCCCGGCTATATTTAGGGGAGAAAAAGCAATGAAAGTTAACCTTCGATTGCGATGTAGCCATCTTTTTCTTCAACGGCTTTCGGCGCTTTCTTCGGAAGAGAAAGTTTCAGAATACCATCTTCATATTTTGCATGGATATCTTCTTCACCGACTGCATCACCGACATAGAAGCTTCTGCTTAAAGTACCGGCATAACGTTCACGTCTGATGTAGTTACCCTTCTTATCCTGCTCATCTTTATCAAGACCTTTGGCTGCTGACAGTGTCAGATAACCATCTTTCAGCTGAACCTTGATCTCATCTTTCTTGAATCCTGGAAGATCTACATCCAATTCATAGCTGCCGTCTGTTTCACGGATATCCGTTTTCATCATGTTCTGCGCATGTTTACCATAAAGCGGATTCTTCTTGCCCCAGAACTCATTCTTAAACGGGAAATCCATCCAGTCATCATCAAATAAGTTTTCTCCAAAAATACTAGGCATCAACATAAGTCATCTCTCCTTTTCATGACAAACAAATCTATATTTAAGTCTTTCGACTGTTACTTGCAAATCTATTTAAAGGATATTACCCGAAATTTTCGGGCAGTACCACGAACTTTTTATCGATCAGATGTTATCATTATCCTTCAATAGTGATATATTTAGGATCATTTGAAACTGGTTTTGCTTCTTTTTTTGGAACAAACAGTTTCAGAATACCGTGTTTGTACTCACCCTTGATGTCTTCCTGTGTAACATCTTCACCTACATAAAAGCTTCTCTCGCAGGCTCCTGCGTAACGTTCACGTCTGATGTAGCGTCCTGTCTTCTTGTTATCCTCTTCTTCATCGAGGCCTTTGGCTGCGCTGACTGTCAGATAACCATCTTTCAGTGCTACCTTTACTTCGTCTTTCTTAAATCCAGGTACATCAATCACAAGCTCATAACCTTCTTTGGTTTCTTTAATATCAGTCTTCAGAAGATTCTGTGCTCTGTGTCCATACAGCTTCTTCTCTGCTTTCTTCTCGTCTTTATCATCGTAATAGAACGGTGTAAAGAAATCATCAAATAAGTTTTCTCCAAAAATACTAGGCATTAACATAAGTCATCTCTCCCTTTTCTTTTATGCTCTATCTTGAAATAAGTTTTAAGTTCTGAACCCGGTTGGTATGAATGACATCCAAGAGATTTTCTTTCAATCTTCTTATCTCTTATCCCTCTTCCTTTGTTCTAGTTGTACTATAGCACCTATTGTTAGCACTGTCAAGAGGTGAGTGCTAATTTCACAATTTCTTCACATTTTCCCGTTCTCTGGCTACACTTATAAATACTCTCCCAATATCTGTCCAACACATTCATAAATTGTATCTATGATTTCTTCGCACTTCCCCTTCTTCATACCTGCTGTAACTCCTACTTCCAGAAGTTCCTTTCTTCCTGGATTTCGCCCATTTCCATCAACAGTTGTTGTATGTTCTCCGTAATAGGTATTACTGTAAGTAAGATCATACGCCGGGCTCAGACGCCACTGGTCATTTGATTCATCATATAGATATGTGAAATTTTTTGAATGATCGTCCCGGTTATGTGCAGCCACATTAAAACACATTCGTCGAAACATGTTTTCCACATCTTCACCATTATCTCTGGTCAGAATCTTTGTAAGTTTCATCAGGCTGTGATAATCCAGACTCGGCTGCTCAAAATCCAGCTCCAGAAGTGCCGCGGCAGTCAGCATATGAACTCTTCTCCCATTAGCCCCTCTGTCAAAGCGCCTGATTCCAAAGTAACCCTTGCACTTATCAGATGGAAATAATCTGGTTTCACTCATCGTAATGCCACATTTTCTTGCACAGCTGGAATAATCGTATTCCATCTTCCCTGCATCTTTTCCATCTACATGAGCGGGAAATTTTATGATCCAGTCTTCCTGATCAATTGTTGTCATAATTTTGGGTCTGGCACCACCACTGGTACCTCCAAGATGATACAGATCATCCAGTTTATCTGAGTACTCTGTATTTAATATCTTCTCACATTCTTCTGCCAGTTCATCCAAATTTACATGATTATGCTGTTCTGGAAAACTTTTCTCCGGATAATATGTCAGTGCCCCCATTCCTGACTTTCCAACTATCGCCAATCGATCCAGAACTGTCAGTTCATCCGGATTCTGCTTATGCGCCCGAAGCAATCGATCTAGTAATAACCTTCCCCAGTTATCCGGAAGACTATCTGCGAACACCCCAAAAAGTCCGCCAAAGTAATCCTTAGTCGGAACAAATACCTGATTCTTTAAGGGAAGTGAAAATGGGCTGATCGAAAACCCATTTTCCAGCCATTCTTCGCCATATTGAAATGCAGCCTTATGATCAGCTGTCATTGCCAGTGTTCCTACAAACTTTTCGTCATAGTATACCTGTAATGTATTATCTTGTCTCATTTATGACCTCCTGAATATCTTTATAAGGTACCTGTGTAAAAAGATTTCTGAGTTCATCTGCTATGTCCAGTGCCATAGCGATCTTTGTAAGTGATATCAGCGAAATCTGTCCGGAACTTTCAAATCTTTTGATCGATCCATAGCTTACTCCACTCATAACTGCCAGTTTCTCCTGTGAAACAGAACGACGTTTTCTGATATTCCGTACTCTCTGTGCAAGTTTCTGATCCAGTTCCTCTGCTGTCTCCCATACAAGCTGTTCCATATATCTCCCACCCTTATATTGTTACTAATATATTATCCAAAATCATAGAATCATATGCTTTTTAGATAATATTTTATCTATTTTTATTTTATCATTTACCATAAAAAAGCACAAGCCACATTTCTGTAACTCGCGCCTTTCTGCAATACTTTCAGCACATATTTATCAAAATATCTGACTTGACACTCCCCACAGCTAAAGCAGGGGGATTCTTGCTTCTCCCACTACTGCATTGGCAAACACCTTACGGTACTGCAATGTCTTACACAGTGTCCACAAGCTATATTTATACTGTTCCCGTATGCCCTACGGTACAGTTTTTATCTTTATGCAGACTGCATCTGCAGTCCTTTTTTCAGAATATTGATACTTGCATTCGTATCCCGTTCATGAACCGCATGGCATTTGGGACACTCCCAGATACGAATGCCCAGATTTTTTATCCGTGGATTTCTGTAGCCACAACAGCTGCAGGTCTGACTGCTCGGATACATCGTTGGTACTCTGTGAATTTCATTTCCATACCAGCCAGCTTTATATTCCAGCATTTCAAAAAATTTTGCCCAGGAAACACTCGCTATCGATTTTGACAGTTTATGATTCCGGATCATCCCCTTAACATTCAGATCTTCAATACAGATGGTTTGGTTTTCACGCACCAGCATCGTTGACTGTTTCTGCAGGAAATCATTCCGCTGATTGGTTACTTTCTCATACACTCCTGCCACCCTGATCCGCTGCTTCTCGCGGTTATGGGAATCTTTTTGTTTTCGGGAAAGCCTGCGCTGTTCTCTTATGAGTTTTCGCATTGAGCGTTCCAGATATCTGGGATTTGATACCGTATTTCCATTACTGTCGGAGTAGAACGCTTTGATTCCGACATCAATCCCTATCGTTCCGCCAGCATTTGAGCGTGGTTCCGGTTCAAAATCAACATTTAAAACCGCAAAATATTTTCCAGCCGGTGTGTGCTCAATGATCACGTGATTAATCTTTTCCACTTCCATCGACTGCCGTATTTTAACAGATCCAAGTTTCGGAAGTTTGATATATCTTCCCACAATACGGATATTATCTTTTTGATTTACCGTTCTGTATGACTGGAACCGGTTATGTTTACTTTTGAAGGTTGGATAGGAAGCCCGTTTCTGAAAGAAATTCACAAATCCCCGGTCGAGATCCCGCAGAGACTGCTGTAATGCAATGGAATCTGCTGCTTTCAGAAAGGCAAACTCCTCTTGCTTTTTCAGTTCAGTCAGCATGGCGGAAGTCTGGGAATAGCCGATCTTTTCCCCATTTTCATAGCCTTCCTTACGCATGGCAAGTCCCCGGTTGTAGATGAACCGGCAGCATCCCAGGGTCTGATGGATGAAGTTTTTCTGTTCTCTGTTCGGGTAGATCCTGAATTTAATTCCTTTTTGCATTATCCCATCTTATCCTTTTGTCTCTGAGATGTTTTCTGGTTTTCAATATACTGTTTTACTGCTTCCAGCGGAGCACCGCCCACCGTCGATACAAAATAGCTGTTTGTCCAGAGAGTCGGCATTTTCGTTTTAAGATAGGGAAATTCCTGTCTTAAAATTCTGGACGTATAGCCTTTAAATGACTTTACAGCTTTGTGGATGCCAAACTGAGGATCTACTTCCAAAAGCATATGAACATGGTCTGGCATGATCTCCATTTCCAGAATGTCTACAGAAAGATTTGCAGCATACTCTGTGAGCAGCTCCTTCAGCCGGACGTCCACACCATTAATTAATACTTTTCGTCTATACTTTGGACACCATACTACATGGTATTTACAGGAATAGACGACATTGTTGTTTGACTTATATGTTGTGTTCATATTTATATTATACTATGGTTCATTAGTTAATACAATTACTATTTTGTCCATCTTCAATTACTTGCATAAATTCGATGGATGCGTCTTATATCCCCATAGCTGAAGCAAGAGGGTTTACGACGCATTGGATAATCTTTAAAAGACAGGATAAATATACTCTTCCTCAGCCGGTTCCGCATCCTCTATACCAGTAATGGTAAGCTCCATTCCTTTCAGCTTGTCATAATGATAGGTGCCAGTCACATTTACCCAGGCATCCTGCGTCAGTTCCGAAGCATTGTCATAAAAACATAATGGTCCGCAGTTTACCAGGTCTGCCACACAGCAGCTCATCAGTAATCTTGTGACTGCAAACTCGTTTTCTTTCATGGAAGTTTCCCTGTAAACTGTACCGTGGATATGAACAGTATAGCCTTCATATTCATCATGATAATAATTCAGTTGAACGATCCATGCATAAAATTCATCATCTGGAATAGTAATTGTTTTATTTTCCTTATCAAGACCGGACGGAATCCTGATCTGCTGTCCCTGCGAACCATATGACTGTCCCTGGCTGTTCTGCTGATCGTTGTTCTGCTGATTACTATTCTGAGCATCAGAAGCTATCGTTTGCTGGTTACTGTTATTGCTGTTATCTGTTACATTCCGAGAAGAAGTATCTGGTGTATTCTCTGATGTATTCTGATTGTTTGATTTATCCTTTGATGCATTTTGTGATGAATCTGTATTATTCTGCGAAATACTTCCTGAAGTATCTGACTGGCCCGTCTGCATCTGACCGGTGATCGAGGTTTCTGATGCCTTAATAGCAGTATATGGCAGAAACATGGCGATCACCGGAACAACGATTACCAGAAAACGGTTCAGGCGCAGTTTATACTGAGGTGTTGAAATCCGCCTGAAACAAGAAATTGCCCATACAAACATTACAGCGGCTGCGAAATATAAATATATCTTCATTCCAGGCCTTACAAACAGAAGATATTTCTCTGTAAAGATCAGATATAAAATTGCAGCAGCAAACAATACACAGCTCATACCTTCAATAAATGCTTCTTTGTTAAAATAGTGTTTCATATTCCGATTCCTCCGGTCAGCACACCAAGTACTACTACCACTCCATAGCATATTACAGTAACAGTAATCACCAGACGGAGAATAAACTTCTTTTTAAAATAGCTGTGCAGCATGATCACATTTTTAATATCCATCATCGGGCCATATACAAGAAATCCAAGAGTCGGAATAAAATTTGAAGTTCCGGATAAACTCCTTGCCACCACTGCATCCGATGAAGAACACAATGAAAGAAGAAATGCCAGAAGCATCATAAAAAATACTGACGCAGAAATCCACTGATTTCCCAATGTTCCGATCCTGTTCAGATTTAACATCTGAAACAAAACAGAAGTCCCAATTCCTGCCAGAAGATATCTGGAAACGGTATAGAATTCCATACGGGCATGAATACAGAACTGATTAAATTTCCCCATAAAAGTATCCGAATCGGTTCCTGAAACATAACATCCACAGGTGCAAAAATTCCCCATATCTGCATCATTTCGAAGAAAATCTTCAGGACTTCTGATAAGAAATGTAAGACCTATAAGAAACGAGCACAGAATGCCTGTCCCACATCTGTACAAAACCGCCCTGATATTTCCATTGTATGCATGATAAGTAGACAGGATCACTACCGGATTGATCACAGGCGATGCCGTCATAAAACAGACCGCCGCAGGTAACGGAATTCCCTTTCTGATCAGACTTTTAAACACCGGAATCGAGGCACAGTCACATACCGGAAGAAAGAAGCCGGCAATAATCCCGATGATCATAGACGGAATTGTTTTCTTTGGAAAAATTTTTGCGATACATTTTTCCGATACATATGTCTGAATCGCCGAAGAAAGAAGGACTCCCAGGATCAGGAATGGAACTGCCTGTAAAAACACTCCCATAAATATAGTAACTGCTTTCATAAGAGGGATCCCATGTCTGCTGAATAAAGGGACAAGCGCGATCAATATTCCGGCCCAGGCAGCCCATCCGATCCATTCAACAACCGGATTGCCTTTTTTCTTTTGTAATTCATGAGCGATCACATGGCCCGTATAATTATAGATTTCCAGAGAAGGAGCAAAGGTTTTCAATTCTTCTGTAAATTTTTTCCGCAGAACCGGATCCTTTGCATGTCTCAAAAAAGCCACGTCACTGGAGGCAGCCTGTGAAACCGGTCCCTCTCCTGTCTGTCCAAGCATCTGCTCTGCCAGAGGAACATCTGCAAGATAAATAACCTTTTCTATATGTAAAAACAATGACAGCTGACGCTGCAGGAAAATTTTTTCCAGACTGGAAAAAGGTTCCATGCCATTCCATTCTATCCAGATTTCATCGTAATTTCCAAGCTCAATTTCCTCTGCAATTTCATCTGAGACCGTATCAAAATCTGTATCCATCTCTTTTTTGGAATATATCAGATGTCTGTATTTCTCATATTCAGATGGGGAAATTTCCAGTTCTTCTTCCCCCTCTTCAAACTGGATAACAAGAATTTTTCTGTTCCGACGTTTACGGATGATCCTGGACAGCAGTGTAGTTTTACCACTGTCCAGAAAACCGGTAAGAATATAAACGGAAGCACTCATCATACAAATTCCCCTGCTTATTCATTTAATGCATCTTCAATTGTTTTCAGATTGCTTTCCATCACGGAAAAGTAATCCTCACCGGCGCTGATCTCATCATCTGTCAGACCTTCCAGCGGATTCAGAACAGCTGTTTTTGCTCCGATCTCATCAGCGATCGTTTCCGATACCTTCGGGCTAACAAGTTCTTCAAAGAAAATCGTTTTCACATTATTTTCTTTTGCAAATTTAATGATTTCATTCATTCTGGAAGCGTCCGGCTCTGAGTCAGGAGATAATCCTTCAATGCCTACCTGATTCAGCCCGTACGCCTGGCACAGATATCCAAAGGCTTCATGGGAAGTGATCAGATCCTTACTTTTTGTATCAGCAAGCCCATCCTTATACTCTTTATCAAGCTGATCAAATTTTTCTGCATAGGTTTCATAATTCTGTTCATAATAATCTTTATTGTCCGGATCAGCCTCTACAAACGCATTCTTGATGTTTTCCATTTCTGCTTTTGCATTCAATGGATTAAGCCATACATGCGGATCATAGGTGATTTCTGAATCTGTGCTCTCATCAGAAGCATCGCTGTCTGAAGAACTGTCCTCCGTTTCCTCCTCATCCTCTTCTTTTCCTTCAAGAAGTGTCAGTCCCCTGGAAGCTTCTACCACTTTAAGCTCCTTATTATCCAGTGCACCCAGCACATCCTCTGTCCAGTGCTCCATTCCTGCACCATTATAGATAAATACATCAGCCTCTTCCAGATTTTTAACATCTGTTGCGGCAGGTTCCCAGTCATGAGGTTCTGTTCCGGCAGGTACCATATTTGTGACTTCTACTTTATCACCGCCGACCTTTGTTGCAAAATCATACATAGGATAAAAGCTTACCATAACATTCAGCTTTTTCTCAGAAGAAGTATCCTCGGTTCCTGCTGCATATGCCAGATTAAAAGAACCAATGCCAAGTGCTGCCGTAGCTGCAAGTGCTGTTATAGTTAATAAACTTTTTTTCATAATAATGTCCTTTCTGCACAATTCTGATGCGCCTAAAAAATTGCAAATTATTTGCATTTATTAAAATAGCATACAGCCATATGGATGTCAATATAATTTGCAAATTATTTGCATTTTATAGAAAGTACAATTGACTCAAATGAAATAAAAAGATACAATAATAAAAAAGCACAGACGAAGGGAATAGAAAGAAATGGCCGAACGTAAACCATATATCACAAAAACAAGACAGATCATCCTGGAATATCTAAAAAAACAGAGAGCTGTCACTGTCAGTGTGGCTGATATTGAAAAGTATTTAAAAGATGAGGGAATTAAGGTGAATACAACGACTGTATACAGATACCTTGACAAGCTCTGCGCCGAACATACCGTAATCAAATATCCGGATCTGAATTCCGACAAAGCTGTATTTCAGTTCGCAGGAGAAGAAAAGAAATGTGCAGAGCATCTGCATCTCAAATGTATCCGATGTGGTAAGGTTGTACATCTGGACTGCGATTTTATGGATGAATTAAAAGAGCATCTGTATCGGGACCACGGATTCCGTCTTCAGTGCAGTGGAGATATGCTTCATGGAATCTGCCAGGACTGTGAAGAAAAAGAGAATTCTTCTCCACAGGTCTGACTGTTTTTTAAGACTGTTATATAACTTCAGATTTTTTTTCCGAACCGATATGGTGTATCTGTCGAATAATACATCTGATCGATACCGGGACGGTAATAAGGCAGGCCACCGCACCAGATAGCATGACTGCAACATCCTGGAATAGGAACTGGGAATTAAGAATGATCTCCAGGGTATATTGCTGTGTCTGAATGTATGAAAACAATAAAATAGTTCCTCCAAGATAAGCAAACAGCAGCGTATTTACCGTTGTACCGATAATTTCTTTCCCAACCTGATAGCCGGAAGCTGTAAGCTCTTTCGCTGTCAGACTGTTTTTATGAGTCCAGACTTCATATACAGAAGATGTTACAGATAATGCTGTATCGATAACAGCCCCAAGAGTACTGAAAACAGTTACAAATATTCCTACATGAAGCATGTTAATATGAAGATCCGTACTGTAATAATACATAAAATCGTCTTCCGAAATCTGCAGTTCATTTAACCCGTAACTTCCTGATCTCCATGTAATAATATAAATCGGAATAAACAAAAATAACATTACCAGCAGTGTAGCCAGAAAAGCCGCCCGCGTCTTTGGATTGTTTCCGTTCTGATAAAACAGAGAAATATAACAGACACCTGCACCTGCCACCAATATCAGGAGCAGTACAGGAAAACCGGCAGACATCAGCATAATTGAAAAAAACAAAATTACAATATTCCCCACCAGTGTCATAATTGACATGGCTCCACGCTCTCCGCCAATCAAGATCACCAGAAAAATTAAAATCAATGCAAGAAAAATGATCATTCTCTGACACCCCTTTTCCGTGATGGTATTTTCATAATCACTGAAGCAATAAAAACAGATACCGGTATTGCCAGTACAATTCCAATACTTTCTATCAGAAAACGACAGATATCATATGGAATGTGGTATCTCACGATCGTTATAAAGCTTACATCATTATTCATCTTAAGTATGAACATGGGAATCATGCCGCTTGCCAGAACAAACAGCAGTACATTTATCATGGTTCCCATAATATCATATCCGATTTCACGACCGGAATGTATCAGTCTTCTCAGAGAAACCGATGGATTTTTCCGCACGATCTCTCCTATTGCTGCGCTGATCGTCACCGTCACATCCATAATTGCACCGAGTCCTGTCAGCATAATATCTGCCCAGAATATATCCGCAGAATTGCCCATACTTCCAAGGTATTCCAGATTGGAATAATCCAGATCTCCGTACATATAAATAGAAAATTCAAACAATGCCATGATCAGAAACAGAACACACAGTGTTGAAAGAACTGAGGAAAATGTTTTTCTGTGAATTCCATTCAAGCAGATCAATGTAGTCAGTGAAAAAAGAACTGCGATGACATTACAGATATTTAAAATATTTTTTCCCCCTGTAAAAGCCTGAAATCCATACGCAAATATGACTGTATTCAGTATCAGTGATATGATCGTGTAAAATCCCTGCTTTCCTGTAATGCAGATCAGAAGAAAAAATAATCCTCCTGCCAGTAAGGCCAGATACCCATCCCTTTTTACAGAACGTATCGTTTTTCCGGGGCTTTCCTTTGAACCGCTTAAAAGAACGGTGTCTCCTTTATGATATTTCTTGGTCTGAACCTGAGAAGATGTATATTCATTAGAGACCGTTATTTTTTCCCCTTTATGCGAACCGTTTAATATCCGTGCCGTAATATTCTGAGTATAGTAATATTCTTTTGAGCCCCTGGTTCCTTCTCTGCTCAGAGTCTGTTTTTCTGTTACGGAACATATTTTTGCCAGCGGTGTATGATAAAATCGGGAATTACAGCAGGTAAACAGAACAAAAATAATATATATGCCGGCTAAAAGATATTTTTTATGAAATACACTGGATTTCATTAACTTCATTCCCCCTGTAGAAATATTGCAATCGTAAACGCACTGACCGGTTGCTTTTTATCGAAATAACATTTTACGCTTTTTGAAAGTATCGGTCAATATAAGGTATACAAAAAAGCCATTATTTACAAAGCGCAGAAAATGCATCTGCAACAAACTGAACCTTGGTTCCGATAATAACCTGTACAGAAGTTTTTCCAGGTTTGATCACGCCTGCAACACCTGCAGATTTGATCACCTTATCATTTACAGCTGTAATATCCTTAACCTCAAGTCTCAGTCTTGTGATACAGTTGTCGATGCTTGTGATGTTCTCTTTTCCGCCACAGCCTTCAAGGATCTTCGCGGCAATAGCAGTATAGTCATCATTTGCAAGCTCGATATTCTTCTCTTCCTCAAGATCGTCATCGTCTTCTCTTCCCGGAGTCTTCAGATCAAATTTTTCGGTTTTGTCCACATTTTTATCGGTATTTTTCAAAAAATAAGCTGTAGCACATTAATGCGACAGCTTATGTGAGAATATTCAGTTTACTTCAGCAGTTCTTTTCCAATCCTTTCTCTTGCCTCCGGAGCCTGTTTATTCATCTTCTCCGGGAAGCCGAACATGGATACACAGGCAATATTGTCACCGCCCACCTTCGGTGCATCCGGTGCAAGCTGCTTCTTTGCAAAATCCATTTCTCTTAAAGTACGGAAGATACCGTCAAAATCAACATCTCCCTCGCCCATGGCCAGATGCTGATGCACCGTCACATCTGCTTTTCCCCTTCCGTTCAGTGATGGCGGATTCAAAATGTACCGGCAGTCCATAGTCTGATTAAAGGTATCTGCAAAAAGCACATGAGTCAGTTCATCACCTGCATATTTCAGCATACTTTCCACATCACCCTTTCCCTGATCGTAGAAAAATCCGTGAGGGGAAGAATATACGTAACCAAGGTTTCTGGAGCGGAAGGATTTCACCATATCGCAGGTTTCATTATTCAGCTCACAGAAATCATAGGGATGAGACTGGATCTCCACACGAAGGCCTTCCTTTTCAATGATCGGAAGAAGCTCCTCCATGGATCGGAACCACATGCCATTGCAGATCTCTGACTGGTTCGGATCACCGGAAAGTTCGGTATTAATCACAGGAACTCCCATGTTTACTGCAATCTCGATCATTTTTTTCCAGTTGGCAACTGCAAACTGACGCTCCTCCTCTGTAGGACCGGACCAGCGGTAAACGCAGATGAAGGAAGAAATTTCCACACCGGTCTCACGCAATGCATCCCGGTATTCCTTTTCACATTCCTTCGAAAAAAGCGGATGCTTGTAAAAAGGATTGATCCTGGGGTGCGGAGACTGTTCAATATATTTGTAACCCCAGTCAGCAACCTGGTGGACCATACGGTTGATATCCATCTGTTTTGCCAGAACATCTACATCAAATGCAATTTTCATGTTAAAACCTCCCAATGTCTTCATTATATTTTAATCGAATCCAATAAGCCCTCTGCGGATCACAGATATCCGCCTGATCTTTCATATAAATTTTTCAGATGATCTCTCAGTGAAAACAGAAGGCGGGAAATTTACCCAATGCCATTTAGTTAGAACATAGTATTCCAAAAGATTGCAATGTATGGTAAAAAAGAATTATACATTGCAATCTTTTTTTATACAAAAGGAGGCTCGCTTATGAACTCTACTTTTGCTTCCAGTTATGAATTGCTCCTGTCTGCTATTTCTGAATTAGAACTTCAGAAGGATTCTTTTGTCCTTCACCCTGGCGTTGATTTTTCGAGAAAACGTAAGATTTCTTTTCGGGATACGATCCTCTCTCTTTTAACCATGCAGGGTGGCTCTCTTTCTACTACATCCCATGACTTTTTCCAGCACAGGCTTCCTGCTGATATCCCTTCTCTTTCCGCTATCCACCAGCAAAGGGCCAAGCTTCTTCCAGATGCCATGAATTACCTGTTTTATCATTTTACACAGAAACTTCCGGCAGGACATACTTATGATGGATTTCAGCTCCTGGCTTGTGACGGATCTGATCTGAACATCTGTTATGACCCTGCGGACAAAGAAAGCTGTAAACCTTCCGGCAATGGAAAAAGAGGCTCCAACCAGCTCCATCTCCATGCGCTGTATGATCTTTGTAATAAAAGATACACAGATATACGGATCGAAAAGACAATGGTCAGCAATGAATCCCGTGCCCTGGTACAGATGCTGGGAAATATCAGCACCCCTGCCAGAACGATCATACTGGCTGACCGGGGATATGAAACTTATCACGTTTTTGCCCATATCATGGCAAAAGGCCTGTCTTTTGTTATCCGTACAAAGGATATCTCCCGCAGGGGAGGGATCTCGTATGGTTTCCGGCTGCCTGACAGGGAACTGGACGAAGACCTGGATTTTTTTATCACACGGAGCACGGTACATTCAAAAAAAGATCCTGTCCACTATAAAAAACTTTCCTCAAGCTCCGTGTTTGATTTCCTGGATCTGGAAAAAGACGGAAAACAGGCAGTCTATCCTATGAGATTAAGAATGGTACGGTTTTTACTGGATACCGGTGGATACGAATGTATCGTTACGAATCTTGAAAGAGAAGCATTCCCTCCGTGGAGGATCAAGGAATTATACCATTTGAGATGGGGAATCGAAACATCATTCCGAAAATTAAAGTATAGCCTGGGGCTTTCCCAGCTTCATTCAAAAAAGGCGGGATACGTAGAACAGGAGATATACGCGCGCGTCATTCTGTATAATTTCTGTGAATCCGTTACCCCACATGTAAGTACTCATCAGAAAAAAACAAAATACGCTTACCAGGTGAACTTCACCATGGCTGTACATATCTGTAAAGCTTTCCTTCAAAAAAGCAGTCCTACGATCTCGCCTCATATCGAGACACTCCTGTTACGCTACCTGGTCCCGGTCAAGCCCGGCCGGAAATTTCCCCGTACCAAAAAGAGGAAAGGCTTTGTAAGCTTTGCATACCGAGTGTCCTAATATAAGAATACTATAACTTTTTTTGGATAAAAACACAAGTTATTTAAAGGATAAAAGTACGATTTCTACCCCAAAGGGGAAGTTTGCGTATTTTTTCCTCTCAAAGCACTCCAAATATCAAAACATTACAGAATGTAACATAAAGAATCATCTACAAAATGTTCTATCTAAATGGCATTGAAATTTACCTTCCCGCCTTCCGCCCGTTTTCATATATTTCGTATATTTGTATCTGTCTTACTTATTTTGCAATGGCATCCAGTGCTTCCTGAGCATTGTCTGCTGTGTAGTATACGTTATCTACGATCGTCTCGGAATCAACTTCCTTGCCATCCAGAAGGTCTGCGCATGCATCTGCTGCAAATTTACCCTGGTCAGCAGTACCCTGTGCCATGGTTCCCTGAAGCTTTCCATCCAGAACTGCCTGAAGTCCTTCCGATGTAGCATCGATTCCATATACTTTGATCTCTCCTGTCTTCTGTGCATCTGCGATGGCTTTCGCAGCACCTACAGCCATACTGTCATTCTGTGCAACTACTGCGCTGATCTCTTTTCCTGCGTTCAGCCAGTTCTCAACAATGGTAAGTGCCGGCTCTGTCTGCCACTCTGCAGTATCCTGGAATGCTACGGTTACATCCGGATAATCTGCAAGTACCTGGTCAAATCCTTCAGAACGTCCAACCTGTCCGTCAGAACCCATCGGTCCAAGGAGAAGAGCTACATTACCTTTTCCGCCGATGTCCTTCATAACCTCTTCCATAAGCTTGGAACCTGTGGTTGCCGCATCTGCACCTACATAGCAGTCAGCAGCTTCCGGATCACTGATTCTCTGGTTTACGATAACTACATTAACGCCTGCCTCTTTTGCAGCTTTAACAGATGGTACGACACCGTCAACAGATACCGGCTCGATGATGATACCTTCCACGCCAAGGGTGATAGCCTGCTCGATCTGATCTGCCTGATTCTGTGCATCCTGATTTGCATCGTAGATACTCAGCGCATAGCCTCTCTCTGCAGCCTCATCCTTTGCTGCATTGGAAAGAGTAACGGTAAACTCATTTGACATATGTGTCATAAAAAGAGCCATTTTCTTTTCGATAAGATCTCCGCTTCCTGCATCCTCGGATTCCTCTTTGGAAGCATCTGCTGTGCTGTCTGCCTCGGAACTGTCCTCAGAGCTGTCTGCTGCCGCACTCTCCTCTGTCTTTGTGTCAGAAGAAGAGCTTCCGTCGGATACCAAAGAGCATCCTGTCATCATGGATACTGTCATTGCCAGTCCCAGTCCTGCTGCGAGTAATTTTTTAAACATACCTTTTCCCTCCGTTATACATTTAATTTTTAATACTTACACTATTATTTTTTATTCCTGTTTTGCTTTGCCTCGTAAGTCTACATATACGGCAACTGCAATGATCACACCTTTGATGATCTTCTGATAGTTGGATGATACACCCAGGATATCAAGTCCGTTTCCGATAACTGCCAGGAACAGAGCACCAATGATGGTTCCGTACCATTTTCCGGCACCGCCTGACATACTGATTCCACCGATAACAACAGCTGCGATGGCATCCATCTCATATCCCTCACCGGCTGTCGGAGAACCCTGAACGGTTCTGGATGCAACCAGAAGTCCGGCAATACCTGCAAGTACACCGCAGATAGTATAAACAGCCAGTTTATAACGTTTTACATTAATTCCGGAAACCTTTGCGGTTGTCTCACTTCCACCGATCGCATATACTCTTCTTCCGAAAACCGTTTTTGTAAGAATGAATCCGCAGAAAAGAACGATCAGTATAAAGTAAACTGCCAGAAGCGGGATCTTTCCGAAAAGGAAAAAGCTTGTCATGTGCTCAAACGGTTTGTTCAGTCCGTAAACCGGAGAACCGTTACTTAAGATCAGTGCCAGGCCTCGGATTCCCGTCATAGTTGCCAATGTGATAACAAATGGCGGAAGATTCAGGTATGCAACACCAAATCCGTTGATCAGACCTACCACAGCACCTGCTGCCAAAGCTGCCAGGATCGGGACAAGGATCCCTCCGTCCGGATTCTGTGCACAATAGGCAGCTGCAACACCTGCAAAAGCAATGGTGGAACCGGCTGACAGGTCGATTCCTCCGGAAATGATCACGAACATCATTCCACAGGAAAGAATACCGTTAACTGATGCCTGCTTGATAATGTTAATCAGGTTTCGTGGTTTTGCGAATGCATCCGGTGAAATGATCATCAATACGATTACCAGTGCAAAAAACGCTATAAAAATACCAAATTCTTTAAAATTTATCTTTTTCTTTGTAGTCACTGCTGCTTTCATTCCTGTTTCCCTCCTGTTATATTAGAGGCATATCCCATGATCACTTCCTGAGAAAACTCCTCTCTCCGGACCTCGCCGTTGATCCTTCCTTCTGCCATGACCAGGATCCTGTCACAGATCCCCATAACCTCTGCCATCTCTGAAGATATTACGATCACCGCTTTTCCTTCTTTTGCCAGATTGTTGATCAGAAGGTAAATATCTCTTTTTGCTCCGATATCGATTCCTCTGGTAGGTTCATCAAAGATTATGATATCCGGTTCATCCAGAAGCCATTTGGCCAGTACTACCTTCTGCTGATTACCACCACTTAAATTACCTACAATGGCATTTCCGTCAGGAGTTTTGATCTTCAGCTCTTTGATATATTTCTCAGATACCTCATTGATCTTCTTATCATTTACGATTCCGTGGGTGGAAAGCTTTCCAATGGATACCGAAGCAATGTTTTCTTTTACGGAAACGATCAGGTTCAGTCCCGTCTGCTTTCTGTCCTCCGTGATCAAAGCCATTTTATTCTTAATGGCATCTGCTGAATTTTTTATATGTACTTCTTTTCCATGAAGGAAAATCTGTCCACCGGTTTTGGGATATAATCCAAAGATCGTCTCCACCAGCTCACTCCGGCCGGCTCCCACAAGTCCCGCAATTCCAAGTACCTCGCCCTTTCTCAGGGAAAAGCTGGCGTCCTGTACCTTCTTTCCTCTGGAAAGATTTTTCACCTCCAGGATCACATCTCCGATCTCTACCAGATCCTTTGGATAGATGTCAGTCAGCTCACGACCTACCATCATCTTGATCAGCATATCGTTATCCAACTCTTTTGCCGGTTTGGTTCCGATCCACTGTCCATCTCTCAGAACTGTGATGGTATCTGATATGCGGAAGATCTCATCCATCTTATGAGAAATGTAGATAATGGCAACGCCCTGTTTTTTCAGTCTTTCGATCTGCGTAAAAAGAACTGCTGCTTCTTTTTCCGTGATCGCAGATGTCGGCTCATCCATAACAATGATCTTTGAATTCAGCGAGATCGCCTTTACGATCTCTACCAGCTGCATTTCCGCCACACTCAGGGTGCGCATCTTTGCACGAGGATCAATGTCGATATTCATTTCCCTGAAATACCTGCCGGTCTCCTCTCTCATCCTAGCGATATCTACGATCTTCAGCTTCTCCATTCCTTTTTTGAGAAGCTCTCTTCCGACAAAAACGTTCTCCGCCACTTCCATGTCAAGAACCGTGTTCAGCTCCTGATGGATCATGGAAATTCCTTTGCTCATGGCATCCTTCGGTCCATGTATGACAGTTTCCTCACCTTCCAGAAAGATACTTCCCTGGTCTGCCTTGTAAATTCCCATGAGAATCTTCATAAGTGTGGATTTACCGGCACCATTTTCACCCATCAGGGCGTGTACCTCACCTGGTCTGACCTGAAGGGTAACATCCTCGAGAACCTTCACACCCGGAAATGACTTATAGATGTTTTTCAGCTCAAGAACATATTCCATAGATTTTCTCCCTTCCTCTCCTTTTTCCTCGCTTAATAACCATATAGGGGAATTAAAAATCCCTCCTGATAATGTTTTGGTTTGTTTATGAGCATATATTAAACAATTTATGCTCACTTTCCAACCGACATTTTTCATATCAGGGGGGATGATTTTTGGATTTTTATATTTTTCACACAATACACAGGCGATTTAAGAACTCTTTGTTGTTACATCTGCTGGAAATCCCACCTGCTTCTCCGGTGAGAAGAAGGATTCCCATGCCTTTTCCAAGGCACATCAGCATCAGTTCCATAACCTGGTCATACAGATAATATTCCAGACCGTTAAAAGGGAAAAAACAGATCAGGATTCCGGGATTCAGCATATACCACTTCAGATAAGAAAGGATCAGATAATCCTTCTGGGACCACTCGCCTGTTTTTTTCAGCATCTGTTCTTCTGAAAACCAGCGGCTGCTCTCCTGAAGGATATTCTGCTCCAGTTTTTTTCTTACCAGCCGCTTCCCGGCTTTTGATGCAAGAACCAAGCTTAAATTTTCCAGGCCTGTAAGATTTTTAAACAGGGTACTTTCCTTTCTGCTGGTAACAGAGGTCTGGATACCAATCTTTTTTCCAAGGTAATTTTTCAGAATTCCGGGGGTTACCTTCTTTCCGTCAATGCGGATCTCCCCTTTCTTCCACCTCTGTCCGCCAGTCAGCGTACTGACCAGCCTGCTGGCAGTTTTGTAATCGTTATCACGTATCACTGTGATCTCTCCGCTTCTCACCTGCAGAGAAAAAGACGCTTCATCCTGTTCATGAAAGCTTACCTGATCCATTTCCAGGATGATCCTTCCACTTCCGATCGTAACCGGTGCAGTACTTTTCCACATACCGGAAGACGCTGTATACATTTTTTCTTTTTCGTACTCATCCACACTGAGCCGGTAACAGATCAGACCTTTTTTCAGGATATCGATCCTTCCGGCATAGCGGAACAGAAATTCATGGCTCTGGTCCTGAATATAAACAGCCTTTCCTCTCTGAAGCAGAAGTTCACTGTATCCCATAAAATGTTCAATATCATCTGATCGGAGATACTCTGTCAGAAAACTGAAAACCATAATATCCACATTATACAGCCAGCACTGAAACAAAAATACTCTTCCGTAATCAATCGGGCTTAAATCACGAATGCGTTCCTTCCAGCTGATATCCCTGCACAACAACTCCTGCATTTCCAAAGCCTCCTGGCTTTGGAAACGTTTCTTCATTTCCGCACGTTCCAGAAAGCTTAGATTTCCTTTCAGAAAAAACAGATAATCTTCGACTGTCAGTTCCGGTGAATAATTAGTTTTTCGCTCCAGAACCGCAACCCTGTTGGAAATTTCCCGGTGTATAGAGCTGCTGTCCATCGGTTTCTCACAGATAAAAGCTTTTCCTATTTTCAGATCCATAGTCCCGCGAAAAAAATTCAGGATCATATCGGAATCTGAAATACTATCCGGAAAAATCCCCACGCATTCTCCTCTGGAAATTTCCAGATCCAGAATGATCTTTTTATTTTTTACAGGCAGAAGGCCATTTTCAATTCTAAGAAGTTCTTCTTTCATTTACGCTACCTCAGATTGATTTCTCCGTCATCGTAGATCAGCGGGAGAAGCATGCGGATCTCGGTTCCCATTCCTTCCGAACTGAACACATGAAGCCCGTAATCTTCTCCGAATAATAGTTTGATCCTGCTGTTTACATTGGGAAGGGCAATCCCACCCTTTCGGTTCCTGCCGTCTCCAAAGCGTTTCCTGGTACGATTCTGCGCAGAGAAGATTTCGTTGAGTTTTTCCATCTGTTCGGTATCCATACCTACACCATCATCCTTTACATAGATATAAAGAACATTTCGGCTGCTTTCCACTACCACCTTCACGGTTCCCTCTCCTGTCTTTTCTTCCAGGCCATGGGCAACCGCATTTTCCACAAGAGGCTGCAGCACAAGCCTTGGCATCCTGGCGCTTAAGAGCTCCTCATCATTCAGTTCCAGTTCCAGATTCATCCGATCACCGAAACGGAATTTCTGAATGGTAAAATAATCTTCCACATTTTCCAGCTCATCAGACAAGGTCACAAGCCGTTCCACATCCGTGATGGTATAACGAAAAAAGGTGGCCAGAGCTTCTGTGGTATCTGCGATCTGATCCACCCCTGCGATCAGGGCATCCGCACGTATGGCTTCCAGGGTATTATAAAGAAAATGAGGATTGATCTGGTTCTGCAGTGCCAGATACTCCGCCTGCTTCTGTTGAAAACGCATTTCCGGTCCGGCCTCCGTGATGCTTGTGATATCCCTGCAGAATTCTTCCAGCTCTCTGCATGACGACCAGTCCTCCCGAAGCACATTTTCCAGATTTCGGTCTTTATGAAACTGCTTCAGTTTTTTAATAAAACGAATGTATGTCATAAAACGGCTCATTGCACTCTAACAGGCCTCCTCCTATTGATACATTTTCTTATAATCGGATGGGCTGATCCCGGCATTCTTTTTGAACAATCTGGAAAAATATTTCAGGTCCTGATAGCCTACAGCCTCTGCCACATCATTCACAGACATCTCACCGCTGCAGAGGAGCTGTTTTGCCTTGTTCATGCGAAGCTCTGTTACATAGTCCAGAAAGTTCTTCCCTGTTTCCTTCTTGAAAACCGAAGAAAAATATGTAGCGTTAAATCCGATGTGTTTACTTACATCTTCCAGCTTCAGAGGCTCCAGGTAATGCTCCTGGATATATTTTTTGGCTTCTGTGATGGGTTTCTGTTCTTTTGTTTCTTTTTTCTTCTCAAAGTTTTCGATCAGATCGCAAGTATATTTTCTCAGGAGCCCAAACACTTCGGAGGTTGTGGTACACCTGTAAAATCCATAGATCAGAGCTTTTCGAATTTTGTCAATATCCAGTTTTTCATTCTGACGGATTCCTGTAAGGACTGCATCGGAAATTTCCATATAGCAGTCATAAATCTGACTTCCGGATGCCCTGCGAGCTGTCATGATTCCTTCTGTTCTGGCAACCTCCATGGAGATTTTTTTGCTGTCCAGATATTCTCCGATCTCCTGGAAATATTTCCGTTCCTCCGGAAGCATCTCATAATCTTCCTTCGTCACATTGTCCCCGTCATCCCAGGAAAGCCAGCCGCCTTTTCCGCCGGTGATGCGATTTTTGCAGAGCTGTACAGCCTCTTTCATGGACTGTGGAAGTTCCTGGATTCTGTGTTTCTCGCCACCCATTGCCATGGTGACAATGATTCCCCAGAAAAGATCTCTCTGATTTTCAATCTCTCTGCGGACTCGTGTAAGAAACTGGCGCAGCTGTACCGGGTCATACTTTTCTTTATAGATCACGACCATGATTCCTTCCGCATGAACAGCTGCCGCAGATTCATCCGCAAACTGTTCCAGCGCTTTCTGGACTACAGACAAAGACCGTTTCATCATGATCCTGTATGCATCCTCATGTTCTTCCGCAGAAGGAATATCCGGTTTTATAATGATCACCTGATAAATACCTTCATGAAAGTCACAGCCATATTCCTGATTCAGGCTTTCATAACCGTTCAGTTCTCTGTTTTCCTGTGCGTATTCCCGCAGATTATCTACCAGCTGTTCCCGTTTCTTCCACTCGTTTTCACGAAGCTGCCGGTCCACAGACGCTGTCCATGTATCCAGTCGTTTCTTCTTTTCCTCTTCTTCTCTGATACGGATAAGAAGCTGTGTCAGTTCCTCCGCATTGACCGGCTTCAGAAGATAATCGGTCACTCCGTATTTCAGCGCAGTCTGTGCATACTCAAACTGCCGGTATCCGCTTACCACGATAAAAACCAAATCCGGCCGTATTTCCTTAGCCCGACGGATCAGTTCCATTCCATCCACTCCCGGCATCCGGATATCTGTCATCAGAACATCCGGCTTCTCCTCCTCAATAAGCTGAAGTGCTCTTTCCCCGTCATTTGCAGTTCCTGCGATCTGGTAACCCAGCTTTTCCCAGTCCACGATCTTCTGCAGCAAAAGATTTACCTTCGGCTCGTCATCTGCAATGATTACTTTTAACATAATTTCCCCCGTTGTTTTTGTTACGATTTTTATCGGCACTTTTTGCTTGTATTTTTACAGATTATACCATATATGTAAAGCTTTGTCGGTCGCTTACTGCAAAATTTCAATCCGTTTTGAAATAAGTTCCTTCATATTTATCAAAAAAACTCCCTCACATATCAGTTTTTTCTGATACATGAGGGAGTTTCTGATTTATGACTGATCTATGATCTATTTTGCTTTATAACGGTAAACGGTTTTTACTGCTGTGCTGTCTTTAACAGTTGTCCAATCACTTTCGGAGGTGGTGGTCTGAGTCTGGAGTTTTTTGTTCTGGTACTGGTTCATGCGGTACCAGGCCTGGCCTCTGGCTCCGTGGCTTCCATAGGCGCCGTTACAGGTAGTTCCGCTGGAGCACCATACCCGGCTGCCGTTCCCTTTCCAGTTCAGCAGATAATAGGTAATGCTCGGGTCATCTCCATCTGCGCCGGAAGCAGCTACGGTTACCTGACTGGCTGCCACACTGTCAAAATGTACATAAGAGCCCGTCTGTGCGAAGTTTACATTCTGTCCGGTATTCGGTCCACAGAAATGATAGTAATAATATCCCACCAGCTGTCTGGAAGCAGATGTCTCCAGTGGTCTTACAGACTCATAAACACCACCATCATTGATATAACTGGAGGTTGTTTTCTGATAGGTGTGTTTATACTGGATCGTATATTTATCGGAAGTGATATTCTTTGGAAGAGTATCCACATAAACCCAGTTTTTAGGTTTCGCCTTGATCTTAAAAGTCTTTGTTACGGTTCCGCTGTAATTCCCCTTAAACTTCACCGTTACCTTATAAGTACCAACATTTTTTCTTCCCCGGGAATATGACACCTTGTAATTGCCGGAACTGATGGTTTTTTTATTCGCACCGGTTACTTTTACCTTCGGTGTTTTTACTTTTCCGTCGTATGTATAGCTTGTGGCAGAAAGCTTTATTGTCTTCGGATAATAGATGGTTTTCTTTCCGGTCACCGCACCGCAGGAGCAAAGATACTGCACATATCCGTTCCTGGATGTAGTTGCTTTCTTCACCTGTTTTTTGTAGCTGTGTTTATGAGCTTTTCCGGTGATCTTAAAGGTTTTTGTAACAGTTCCCGAGTAATTGCCTTTAAACCGAACTGTTACCCGATAAGTTCCAACATATTTTCTTCCGGCAGAATAGGTAACTGTATAGTTGTCTGCACTGATCACCTTATTGTTGCTGTCTGTAACCTTTATCGTTGGCTTTTTTACTTTTCCATTATAAGTATAGCTTGTTCTGGAAAGCTGTATTTTTTTCGGATAATAGATGGTCTGTTTATTCTGTATACTTCCGCATCTGCACTGCTCCTGTGTATATCCGTTGGCAGTGGTGGTTGCCTTTACTGTTACTCTCTGATAGCTATGTGTATGTGTGACCGGAGCTGCCTGGACAGTGAAATTCACAGAATCCGAAAATGTATACGCATACTGTGCATGATTCACAGATGCCACCGCTACCCTGTAATTCCCCGCCGGCAGTGTGCAGGACCAGCTTGTTCCATTCACTCCATACTGAAATTGCGTCGGATTGGATTCTCCTGCTTTATACACATATACATCATAATATCTGGCATAGCTTGTTGCATTCCAGGAAAACGTTGTGGTCTGATTCGCTTTTCCCGGATTCACGCTCACATATGGCTTGCCCGGTACACGAACGCCCGGATAGATAAAGCCAAGCAGCACCTTGTTGGAATCATAAGGGCGCCTTCCTCCGACTGCATTGGTCAGTGTATATCCATATGCAACTCCATGAGAGGATGTCTGATCTTTGTCCGTTCTTCCTCCCTCATCTACCGTAAATCTGTTGTTTCCAAGATTAGCTGTTACATAAGCAACATGTCCGTAATAATCTCCGCTCCATACAGCAATAGAACCGGGAACAGGCTCATTTCCTACTGCATAGCCCTGATTGATAGCATCTTGCCACCAGTTTACCGTATTTCCCCATGAAGGCAATGCGATTCCCTGTCTGTCATACACGCACTGCCATGCAAAGCGTGTGCAGGGGATCTCGTATAAGCCATCTCGATCCACATCCTGTGTTGTAGGATAAAGATTACCTGCTGCTGTTACCGTTGCTGCCGGTACCGCACTGAAGGCAGTTACTGCGGACAGCGCAAGGACCATTAATTTTTTCAGAAGCTTCTTTTTCATAGCTTTCTCTTTTCCTGCGGTTTCATCCTTCTTACCGGATAATCCTGATCTGGCACGCCTCCATGGCTTTCAGTGCATTCTCATGACTCTCCGGTGTTACACCTGCGCAGCATGTGGCATCAACACAGATCGGCACTTCCGGAAGGGATGCCTTGATCAGAAGGGCATTGGAGATCACACAGATATCTGTGCAAAGTCCCACAAGAGTAATACTTCCGATTCCTTCATCTTCATCGATCATAGTCAATTCCCCGGCAAGATCTGTGGAGCCGAAGGTTTCTTTGTCAATGGGTTCTGTTTTCCTTAAGGTGTCCAGTTCTTCCCGGATCTGCCATCCATCTGTGCCCCGGATACAGTGAGGAACCGGAAGGTTTTTCCCTTCCTGTGTCTCCAGATAATACGTTTCATGGGTATCCCTTGTGAAAAATACCTTTCCTTCAAAATTCCGGATCTTCTCCTCCACCTTCGGAACAATGGCAGCTGCCTCTTTCGTGCCAAGTGCACCATCGATGAAATCATTTTGCATGTCTACTACAATGAGAATGTTCTGCATGTTTGTCACCCCTTGTTTCATAATTTATTTCTGTCCGGCAAGTTTATGATACCTTTATTGTGCATACTCTCGCAGAAGATGTCAAGATAAAGAAAAATCTCTCAGTCTTCAACAATCCGTACATTCCACGCAGGAATGATCAGCAGTGACTCCGCTTTGATCGCCTCACCGGTAAGTACGTCTTCTCCATCACTGTATTTATACGCAACAGACTGCTCCTTTGCAGAATAATTCAGAAAATACCGGACAGTTTTTCCAAGATCATTCGTTCCTTCACGAACGATCACCGGATATCCGTAACCGGATAACTTTACCCCTGCATCGCCAAGAGCAGCTTTTATCACATTCTGAAGTGTGGCATCATCTGTCATGCATCCCAGATAGTATGCCATACCTTTTCCATACTGGTTTCTGGTTATTGCAGCATATCCTTTCCAGTTATAATGTTCATATCCTGCAAGCACCTCTGCACCTTCCGGTTTGAGAAGTTCCATAAAGACCCTGGCTTCTCCAATCTCTGCCGAATCCGCATCATCAGAATTTATATCTGCACCTGCACTCCTTGCAAAATCATCCAAACTTTCCGCACCATACAGTTTTCCTGACAGCTTCACATTGTGCGGAAAGGTAAACTGATCATAGCTGATACCCAGAGCATCTTTAAGGATATGCGGCTGTACATCTGCATGAACCTTCACATTTTCATTGGCAAAACCGCTCTTAAATGTCACGACCAGCGTACCACCGTCTTTCACATACTGATTCAGCCTCTCTAAAGTGCTGTCAGGTGCAGCATAAAGCGCCGGTACAAAAATCGCCTTATACTGAGAAAGATCCTCAGATTCCGGCCAGACGAAATCACACTCCACATTCATCCGGTACAGTGCATCGTAGATCCAACGCACCACATCATTGTATCGGATCTCTCCATTATCCCCGGAAGTCGCCTGGATACCAAACCAGTTCAGTGCAGTCAGAGCCTCATTACTCACCATCACAGCTACATCATTTTTCTTCTTGAGATTTACCATATGACTGCCTTTTTCCCGAAATTCTTTTCCAATGATGCAAGCCTCCCGGTAAGTATCATTCTCCGCAAGATCATGGCTGAGAAGCCCCTTCCAGTATGTCTCAAATGAATTATGGATAGAATGCCAGTGCCAGTACATCACACTGTTGGCCCCGAATGCAAGATGGCTGTAAGCACAAAGCCGAAGCTGTCCCTTATATGGCGTCCAGCATGGAAATCCCTGCGCCTGGGTCTCCAGCACCAGATAATTATCATGCTTCAGGCTGCGGATCATATCCCCACCAAAAGCGATCTCCGTACCGGTCAGCTCATCCTGGGAGGGATGATAAATATCGGTTCCGGCAATGGTCAGAGCCTCCGAAACATGCAGATGGTTCACATCCGGCTGCACTCCGTAAGAATAACCTCTCCACTCAAAATCCATGTTGTGAGTAATAAACTGATCTTCTCTCTTATACTCACTGACGATCCCGGCCTGCCAGCTTAAGAATCTATCCACCAGAGCCCTCTGAAATTTCTCAAACTCTGCTCCCAGGCTGCCGTTGATGGTTCCTCTCACATCCGGAAAATCCTCCCAGGCATCAATCCGATTGCTCCAGTAATCCAGCCCGAATTCATAATTCATGGCATCCAGATCATCATGAAATTTTTCTCTTAAATATTTCACAAAAGACAGCTGCACATTCCTACCTGCTGTACCGTAATATTTTGTCTCATTATCCACCTGGAAACCTATGACACATTTCCTGTGGGCACTGATCTCCATCAGCTTGCGAATCACACGCTCCGCATAAAAAAGATATACCGGATTGGTAATGTCCATGATCTGTCTTGCCCCATAGATCCCTGCGCCTTTTTTCGTTGTAGCGATCACATCCGGGTGAGCCTTCACCATCCACGCAGGCACTGCATACGTAGGCGTTCCGATGATCACATTGATTCCGGCTTCCTCCATGGCATCCATCACACGCTCCACGTGGGAAAAATCAAACAACCCATCCTGGGGCTCGCAGGTGCTCCACGTAGACTCCGCAATACGCACCGTATTGATCCCGGCTTTTTTCATCATCTCTATATCTTTATCAAGTCTGTCATACGGCATGTATTCGTCGTAGTATGCCACACCAAAAAGAATTTCTCTCATCTCTGCCTCCCACTGTATGTTTTGATAATCCTATCTTAGCAGAAATTTCCTGCACAGAATATCATTTATTTAATATAATTATCATTGATCCCACATCCGTATCACTTGCCTGAAAAATTCCCAATATCCTTATAAGAAAGAATCCTGCTTGCAGGATTCTCCGCCTGCGACGGGTCGCTTCAGCGACATTATTCCTCTCCGTCGCAGTGCGATCCTGCCCGGAGGGCTTTTTTATGTTATAGGAACATTACGGAGTAATTTCCTGCACCACAAAAAAACAGCGGCCAGATCACCCCAGCCACTGCTCTTATCATCCATATTTATAATTTATACTCCGAATACAACTCCTGTCTTCTGTTCACATCCGTAACAACCTTCTGAATCTCATCCGAACGCCCCTCCAGGATCAGCCGGTTGATCAGCGCACTCAGTCGTGCTTCTCCCTCTGCTTTTCCTTCGGCTTTTCCAATCGCCATACCCTCCTCACGGAGTCTCTCCGACTCCAGCTGCAAAACTTTTCCACCCATAACCTCATCCACTCCTTTCCTAACTTTTTCTTCTTCTCGAAAAATATAATTCGATATCCTTATAATTAACTTATTCAGATCTGTATATAATTCTGACCTTCCAGCTGTCGAAAGCTCTTTTTCCAGATTTATCCTGATATCCTCGTACTCCTTTAATAATCCCTGTAATTTCTCAGAGTCTTCCCCTATCGTATGCGCTGCATCCTCATACCTCATCACATAAAACGGAAGCAGCAGCAACAGATTTTTTTCAAAAATAGAATCCTTCGTATAACGCTCCAGTTTCACCGTCGGCACCCGATATACACACACCTGTCCATCCGGAAACAGCAATTCCACTTCCTCAACATCCGGCGTATTCCTCGTAGTCCTCAGATAAATCACACAGGATCTCGGAAACTCCACAAAGAACCTCCGTCCAACCTTCCGCCTGTTCTCCAGCGCGATCGCGAGATCATACTCAAACATTCGGATTGACATCGTAGTATCATCCACACTCTGACACTCAATATGATACACCTTATCCCCAATCAGCAGCCGGGCATCCGTAATCAGTTCCCCATCCTCCATCTGATGCTCATTCCGAAGATGCACAATCTTCACATCCTCCGGATACGAAGTATGAAACACCTCATTAATAAGCGGAACAACCAGATAAGTCATCTTCTCCACCATCGTCCGGAAAACATCGTCAAATATAGTATTATTGGTCATTAACACTCCTACTGGTATTAGTAATTATACCACACAAATAAAATATGAAACACCATAAACCAGTCTTTCACAAAATTCACAGTAACAAAAGTGAAAAATGCTTCAGAACCCGAAGCTCCAAGAATGTCCATACAGACAAAAGATCTTATAAGATATAATAACCATACCACATACTATAATAAAAAACACTAGAATTTCATCCAAAAATTCCAACACAATTCGACACCGAAACATCTCAATACACATTCCCGTCAACAACAAAGCACCTTTATCCACATCCCAAGCCGACAGCGAAGCGCCTCGGCCCACACCTCACGCCAACAACAACGCACCTTTATCCACACTACAAGCCGACAGCGAAGCGCCTCGGCCCACACACATCCCGTCAGACCACCAGGAAACTCAGCCTTTCGCTCCAGGCATCCAGCGCAGCGCTGATGCCCCATCCCCTGCCGGAAGTCCCCCCTACCTCCCACTCTGAAAAGCCAGCCCGCAAGGCGTGTGCTGCCTGTCGATGGACCCTGCAGGAGGGGAGCTGATTCTTAGTCGGTGGAAATCTGCGTTGCTTCAAAAATTCTCGCTGTTTGAGCGGCTGCAAGACGCGAGTTCGAGAATTTTTGAAGCGGTTTTAGCAGATTTTCAGCGGCTTAGAAGCCAGCCCCCGACGAAGCCCCGGCGACAGGCAGCACACGCCTTGCGGGCGTCCCTTTTAACCAAAAAAGCTGAACCAGCCACATCCCGCAGCCAGTTCAGCTCAACCCATACAACTACAAACTCACTCACCATCAACCCAGGCAAGCAGCTTCCCGGTAAAAACCCTATTAAAGAAATGGATCACCGGCCCCAGCCCAAAAGCCGTCACCAGCGTACCAATCCCGATCACACCACCAGCCAGATAACAGATCAGCGCACAAACCACATCATTAGACATCCTGTGCCAGAAATAAGGAATCTTCGGCCACTTATCCGTCATAATCAGCGACAAACTGTCATACGGCGCAACCCCCTCATCCGGCATCTGATACATGGACAATCCCAAACAAATGATCACAACACCCACACACAGTGCCACCAAACGTACCGGCAGCGCCACAAGCTCCAATCCAAAAACACCAGTATAAATATTATAAAAGAAAGTAGTAATATAAGCCAGACAAACCGCATTCACAACCGTACCTATCCCCAGGAACCTTCTGCCAAAAGCAATCTCAATGATCAATAACACGATATTTACAATCAGCTGGAAATTACCATACGCCATACCAATCATATCCGCAACCGCCATATTCATTCCACTGAACGGATCCGTTCCAAGCCCGGAAAGCTTGAAAATTCCAATCCCCATACCTGCAAAAACATTTCCGATACACATGATCAGAACATGCTTCCAGTTAATGTTCTTCAAAAAATCCCCCATAAACCTCATACCTCATCCTCTCTGAAAATATTGTCAGGCAGATATCCACGATCCACCTTCACTGCGCAAAATCCATACCAGATAATACCTTAATGACCAGCCTGCTGCAACGCTTATATTCTATCACACCACCTCACCCCTGTAAAACACAAAAACCCCAAGAAACAACAAAAAGCAACAAAAAAAGACATCCTGCAGACCACATTATATGATCTGCCGGACATCTCTCTTTTTCATATCACGCTGTTAATTCAATTTCACAATCACCAGTCAATCCCGAAGCTCTCATGGCAGAGCCTCGTTATTTCAAATATCCCGAAAAATTTTTTCAATATCCAATATTATTTAATGAACTTAACCTCAGGATAAATTGCCTGCTTGGCAGCCTCTTTACGCTCATTAAATACAACCTTGTTCTCCTCAAACAGGTTGCGGCCCTGAGCATCGATAGACACGATCAGCGGTCCAAACTCCTTAACCTTATTACACCATAAGGTCTCAGGCATTCCAAGCTCATCCCAGTGATGCTCAGCAATCTTCTCAACCTCTGTAGCAGCTACAACTGCACAGCCGGCCGGGAAAACACAGTGGATTGCACCGAACTCTTTGCAGGCACGCTCAGTGTTCGAACCCATACCACCCTTACCAACGATCACTCTGACGCCAGTAAGCTTGGTAAACTCATACTCGAATTTCTCCATACGCATAGAGGTTGTCGGTCCTACAGAAACCATTTCATAATCATCCTCTGTACCCTCGATCTTGCGAACGATCGGGCCTGCATGGAAAATAGCTTTGTTGCGGATATCATACGGAAGCTCTCTTCCATACTCAACCAGACGACGGTGAGCAACGTCACGACAGGTCATCAGATCTCCGTCCAACCATACAATATCACCGATTTTGATATCAGCCAGGTCTTCTGCGCTTACAGGTGTAATAAGAACTTTTTTATCTCCTCTGATTTCGATCATGATTTTTCCCTCCGTTTATATTATGCATTAAATTTCCATGTGGAATGAGTATCACAGGTTACTGTAAGATCCGGATTTACAACCATATGTCCACGACGGTGGGACCAACATCCAACATTTACTGCAACACCGATGGTAGATGGATGTCGTGCAGTATTCTCAATGTTAACACCCATTACAGAATACTTTCCGCCCATACCCTGCGGTCCAAGGCCGATGGCATTGATACCATCCTCGAGAAGCTTCTCCATTTTTGCTGCGTTTGCGTTATCGTTGTGAGAACCGATCGGACGCATCAGCGCTTTCTTGGAGTTCAGAGCAGCTGTCTCTACAGATGTTCCTACACCAACACCAACAAGAAGTGGAGGACACGCATTCAGTCCGTAGGTTGTCATCTGATCAAGAACGAAATCTGTAATACCTTCATATCCTGCCCCCGGCATCAGAACCATTGCTTTTCCCGGAAGGGTACATCCGCCGCCTGCCATGTATGCGTAGATCTCACATTTATCGCTGTTGGGAACAATATCCCACCATACAGTCGGGGTTCCTTTACCAACATTTTTCTTTGTATTGTACTCATCAAAAGTCTGAACTGAGTTATGTCTTAACGGTGCTGCAAAAGTAGCCTGGACAACGGCATCTTTCAGAAGTGCTTCCAGCTCATTGATATACGGGAAATTTGTTCCGCATTTCAGCCAGAACTGAAGAACTCCCGTATCCTGACAGCTTGGGCGGTTCAGCTCTACAGCAAGTCCCTGGTTCTTTGTCATGGTTTCATAAAGAACCTTTGGAAGTGCAGCTGTTTCCTGTGACCCAAGCTCTTCAAGTTTATTAACTACGTCATCCGGTAATTTTTTTCCAATATGGGCAACAAAATCTGCTACCATGTCTGTCAATACTTTAACTCCATTTTCCTTAGTCATGATTTACCTCCTGATATGGTTCGATGGTTTAATGTTTTTTAGTTACATAGGTTTTTGTTGGTTGTTTCATCATTAATTTTGGCTGATTAATGGTTAAGATGGCTTTTTTGGCTTATTTATCATTTCTCCTTCACTGTATGGTCAGTGCAGAAGGGAATGAACTTAATTAAAAGTGTTACTGTCACAAAGTGAACAGTAACTCAAAAGTTTCTCTCCTTACGGATAGAACGGAAACAGGATCGGCAACAGGATCATACAGATCACAAAAGATACCAGGATGAGCGGCAGACCGGATTTCACATAGTCCTTGAATTTGTATCCTCCAAGACCGACTACCATGGTGTTTGCCGGCATACCGATCGGTGTTGCATATGCACAGGAACCTGCGATAACAGTTGCGATGACAACGGCTCTCGGATCTGCTCCGAGGTTGTTTGCAAGAGATACCGCAATGGGGATCATCAGTGCTGTGGTTGCTGTATTTGACATAAAATTCGTCAGCACACAGGTTACAACAAAGATTACCAGAAGAAGAAGGATCGGACTCGGATCTGCTCCAAGAAGTCCTACGATCTTATCTGCGATCAGCTCTCCGGCTCCGGTTGTATCCAATGCTTTTGCAAGTGTCAAAGAACCACCGAAAAGAAATACAACCTTCAGGTCAATAGACTTCAGTGCGTCTTTCTCGGAAATAACTCCTGTCAGAACCAGGAGGATTGCTCCGATACATGCGGAAACTTCAATGCTGATGCCGATCTCTTTCTCAAAGATCATTGCAAGGATCACAAGGATCAGCACTACTAGGGAAACGGTCTGTTTCCACTTCGGTACATGGCTGAAATCCTGCTGATCTTCAAGAGCTGCATCGGATGCATTCTTACCATCCGGAAGGAATTTATATCCAATAAGGACAAAGTAGATGATTCCGAGCAGAAGCATCGGAACTCCAACCGGTGCATACATAAAGAAGCTTGTGGAAAGCCCCATCTCCTGAAGTGCATTCACACCCATCAAGTTTCCGGGTGCACCGATAATAGAAAGGTTTCCGCCAAGTGCTGCTGCAAATACCAGCGGCATCAGAAGACGGCTTCTGGAATAGCCGGACTCATCGGCGATTCCACAGACTACCGGGATCAGCACTGCTGCGGTACCTGTATTAGATAAGAATCCGGACATTGCACCTACGATCACCATGATCGCAATGATCAATGTTTTTTCTGTTCTGGCAAATTTCGTGACCAGTCCTCCGATCTTATTCGCCATTCCTGTTTCGAACAATGCCTGGCCTACTACAAACATGCCAACGCAAAGGATTACGTTACTGTTTACATACTGTGAAAATGTTGTTGTTGCATCCACAACTCCTGTGAGTGTCAGACCGATGGCACAGATTGAAGCAGTCAGTCCAAGAGGAATTTTTTCAAGGATGAAACTGATAATGGTGAACACAAGAAACAGCAATGTTATAGTTGTCTGAGACATTTCTGTACTCTCCTTCCATTTGGTTTTTTCCTGAAAAGTATAGGCCGTACACGTTTCTTTTGATGATTTTATTATAGCTTGTGTACATACAAAAAAACAAATTAATGAAACATATATCCGCATAAAAAATATTTATAGTATCAGTTTTTAATGATAATTTTTGTACATTACTAACATAAAATCAGCGTATCAGCAAATGAATCTGGCAAATATTATATTTCTATGCTATTTTTATGTAGACACCCAAATACTCTGTCACATCTTTTCCGGACGGAAATGAAAAACTTTACTAAAAAATTTAATCTGACAATACATCGAGAGAAGGTTTATCATGACACTGAATCAACTACGCTATTTCTGCACAGCCAGCCGCTGCCACAGCATCACAAAGGCAGCCGAAGAATTATATGTGACCCAGCCCACCATTTCCATGGCTATCCGCGATCTGGAGATTGAATTCGGAATCAGTCTTTTTTCCAGAAAAGGAAATCAGCTGAGTCTGACCCAGGAGGGAGAGTCCTTCTACAAAAAAGCTACCTATATCCTTCAATATTGTAATGAGCTTCAGGCCGATTACTCCAGCATGTCCAGGATAAAGCCCCCTCTTCGCATCGGGATCCCTCCCATGCTGAGTACCGTATTTTTTCCGGAGCTGCTTACGGCGTTTCACGAAAAGCACCCGGAAATTGCCATAGTACTGGAAGAATACGGATCTGTCCGTGCCTGCAATCTGGTACAGAATGACACCCTGGATGTAGCTCTGGTCAATATGGAACAGTATAATATAGATAAATTTCACAACACCGTCCTGGCCAACGACCAGGTGGTTTTCTGTGTGAGCAACGACCACAGGCTGGCAGAAAAAAGATCAGTCACAACAAAAGACATGGCAAAAGAGCAGCTGATCTTTTTCAACGCTGACTCCGTCCAGAATCAGATCCTGAAAATGCGTTTTGAGATGGATGGCCACACACCCAATATCGTTATGCGGAGCAGCCAGATCTACACCACCTTACAATTTGTAAAAACCGGAAAATATGGCTGCTTTCTTTACTCCAGCATGACCGATAAATTTTCCGATTTCAATATTACCGGTATCCCACTCAATCCACCTGTCCGCATAAAAATCGGCATGGTATGGAAAAAAAGCAAATATATCAGCGGCGATATGCTGACATTTCTGCATTTCACCCGCATGTATTACAAAGAACATCCGCTGATAGAAAAGTAAATCCCAAAACTCCCAATTATATGTCGATTAATTTTTCTAATAAATGCAATTTTTTTTAAAAAACCATTGAAATCCATCAATTCATGTGATACTCTGTGTTACAGTGTTTTTCTACACAGAACGAATGACCGTCACCACCGTACACAAAAAAAAGGATTCTGGCATCATTCAAAAATAAAAAAACTCAGGAGAGTCTCTTCAAATCAAAAGGGAAGAGCGCCGAAGGTGTACGCAGCACACAAAATGCTGTAAATCTCTCAGGCAAAAGGATGGAGGAAAGAGTAATGTTTACACAAATCAACAACTTTATCACATGGTTTGACGGAGTCGTTTGGGGACTTCCGCTGATCATTCTGATCCTGTTCACAGGAATTCTGTTAACCACTCGGTTAGGTCTTTTACAGGTAAGGCACCTCGGAAAGGCACTGAAATTCATGGTAAAAAATGAAGAAGGCGGCGATGGTGAGGTCACAAGCTTCGGAGCTCTGTGTACTGCGCTTTCAGCAACCATCGGAACCGGAAATATCGTAGGTGTCGCAACTGCTATCGCAGCCGGCGGACCAGGAGCACTTTTCTGGATGATCGTAGCCGCATTCTTCGGAATGGCAACCAAATACGCAGAAGGACTTCTGGCGATCAAGTACCGTACCATTGACAAAGAAAGCCACGTTCTCGGCGGACCTTTCTACTACATCGAAAACGGTATGGGAAAACAGTGGAGATGGCTTGCCAAGATCTTCGCATTTTTCGGAGCAGGTGTGGGACTTTTCGGTATCGGAACCTTTACACAGGTAAACGGTATCTCATCTGCAGTTACCAATTTCTTTGACCCGGATAAAGCACACACAGTAGCACTTTTCGGGAATACATATTCCTGGGCAACTGTAGTTGCATGTCTGATACTTACCGTATGTGTAGGACTTGTCGTTCTCGGCGGAATCCAGAGAATCGCAAAGGTATCCCAGATCGTTGTACCGTTTATGGCAGTTCTCTATGTTGCACTGGCACTGATCATCGTGATCACAAACATCACTGCAGTACCTGCAGCGATCGTAACTATCGTAAAATCTGCTTTCACAGGAAGCGCACTTGCAGGTGGCGCAATGGGAACCATGGTCGTAGCTATGCAGAAGGGTATCGCCCGAGGCATCTTCTCCAATGAGTCCGGTCTTGGTAGTGCCCCGATCGCAGCCGCTGCAGCTCAGACAAAGGAGCCGGTACGTCAGGGTCTTGTATCCATGACAGGTACATTCATTGATACTATCGTTATCTGTACAATGACAGGTCTTTCCATCGTCATTACAGAAACATGGAACACAGGTCTTGAGGGTGTTGCCATCACAACAGCCGCATTCCAGAAAGGACTTCCTTTCCCGCCGGTTGTAGCATCCTTCTCACTGATGCTGTGCCTGGTATTCTTCGCATTCACAACAATCCTTGGATGGGATTACTACGGTGAAAGATGTCTGGAATACCTGTTCAACAGAAACAAAGCCGCAGTTGCAACATACCGCTGGCTGTACATCATCTGCGTATTCATCGGACCATATATGACTGTAGCAGCTGTATGGAACATCGCAGATATCTTCAATGCCCTGATGGCATTCCCGAACCTGATCGCTCTTCTTGCCCTGAGCGGTGTGGTTGTAAGGGAAACTAAGGATTTCTTCAAAAGACATAAAAATTACGAATTCTGATCCCAAATATCGTAATCAAATGTAAACACACATAAACCCATAATGATCCCCTAATATCATACAAAAAAAGACGCGAACCTTTTTATCCTCCGATAAAAGGCCGCGTCTTTTTTATATGTAAACTGTTGGTTTCCCTTGATCATTTACCCGGATCAGGAAAGTATCCGCCTGACTATGAACTTTCTCACTTTATTTTCTTTATAGCCTTCCCCCATAATTCCGGTAATTCTCAATATAATCCAGGATCTCCTCCGGGTCTTTCATGAACCGGCACATACCCACAACAGCTCTGGACATAAATTTTTCCCCGGCTGTGTATTCCAGGAGTGCCTGCATGCTGTCGTAATATCCCTGAATATTATAAAGAACGATCGGCCTGTCGATCCGTCCCAGACTCTTCAATGTCAGAATCTCAAAAAACTCCTCATAAGTGCCAATTCCCCCAGGTACCACGATAGTCGCATCCGAGCGGCTTTCCAGCAGATGCTTCCTCTCACGCATATTTTCAGTAAAAATAAACTCTGTACAATGCTCATACAACACTCCCGGCTGGTCAAAAAATCTCGGTGCGATACCCAGGATATAGCCTTTTTCTCTGTCAACGCCCCGGGCTGCCGCCCCCATCAGTCCCTCTTTTCCACCTCCGAAAACAAGGCCGTGGCCACGTTTCCCCATCAGCTGTCCCAGTTCTTCCGTTTTCTCATAATAGATCTTTTTCAGCTTTGCGCTGGACGCTCCATAGATACAAATATTCATGCTTCCGTCTCCTTCCCTGCTGCCTCCGCAAATGCCCGGAGAAGCTTCAGCTGTTCTGAAGAATCATACATCATCTCCGGATGCCACTGCACAGCTACTGCAAATGGTACTTATCCCCGAAATGATGTTCAAAACCGCCCTCTTTTTCCAGATCCTGATATAAGGTTCCGCCGCAGGCCACATTCATGATCTGAATGCCACGGCAGATCCCGAGGATCGGCTTTCCGTCATTTCCCATACATCTGGAATGCATCCGGAAATGCCTGTTATTTTATTATAATCTGACATACACATGGGGTCAAGCAATTGTCGTTTCCTGAAGCTCCCGTTTTGTTGCTGCTCACTCTGTGATCAGCAACACCTTTTTTATATTGAGAAATTTTTATGCTTATACAAGAACTTTTTCTACTGCGTCTTTCCATCCGCTGTATTTCTGGTTTCTTTCCTGCGGATTCATGGAGGGGATGAACTGATTGCGGTTCTTCACCTCGAAAATGCTCTCCATCTTATAAAGTCCACAGCTTAAACCAGCCATCAGACCAGCTCCGAATGCGGAAGACTCCTCACATCTTGGAAGGCTTACTTTTGTTCCGAGGATATCACTCTGAAACTTCATCAGGTATTGATTTCTTGTAGGGCCACCATCTACACAGAGTTCTTTTACAGTCATTCCATCTTCTGCCTTCATCATCTCAACGATATCTGCGATCTGATAAGCAATAGATTCCAGGGCTGCTTTTACAATCTCTTTCTTTCCGGTTGTTCTGCTCATTCCATAGATAATGGCTTTTGCATCAGATTTCCAGTAAGGTGCTCCCAGACCGGAAAATGCAGGAACCAGATAAGTAGTGTCGTTCTTATTTGCCTGCTCTGACATTTCCTGAGTCTCTCCCGGAGACGTGATCAGTCCCATGTCATCCTTCAGCCATGTGATCACTGCACCTGTGTAGTTGATATTTCCTTCCAGTACATAGGTAACTTTGCCGTTAAGTCCCCATGCAAGAGAAGTCACAAGACCAAGATCTGACATGATCGGTTCTGTTCCTGCGTTCATCATAACGGAGGAACCGGTTCCATATGTAGCTTTGACCATTCCCTTTTCGATGCAGCCCTGTCCGAACAGTGCCCCCTGGGAATCTCCGATCACACCACAGATTGGGATCGGTGTCTGAAAATATCCATTAAAATCTGTCACACCGTATTCTCTGCTGGAATCACATACTTCCGGAAGCATATCTGCGTTGATGCCGAACCAGGTACAGATCTCTTTATCCCATTTCAGGTTGTGGATATTGAAAAGCTGGGTTCTGGATGCATTGGAATAATCCGTTGCATAAACCTCGCCTTTTGTCAGTTTAAACAGAAGCCAGGTGTCGATGGTTCCCAGACAGAGATCGTTATCTCTTTTTGCCTGTTTTACTTCCTCCACATTTTCCTGAAGCCATGCAAACTTCGCTGCCGGGAAATATGGAGAAAGGTGCATTCCTGTCTTCTGACGGATGATTTCTGCCACACCGCCGTTTTTCTTCTGCTCGCGGTCCGGATCGATCATCACGTTTGTTTTGATCCGCTCACAGATCCTGGAAGCTCTGGAGCACTGCCATACAATGGCAGGTGCCAGAGGCTCGCCTGTGCTGCGGCTCCACGCTGCAGATGTTTCTCTCTGATTGCTGATTCCGAGACACGCGATCTCTTCTTTCCGGATCCCGGCTTTCTCCACAAGGTTCTTTACAACCTGGATCGTATTGCTGTAGATTTCGAAAAGATCATGGGAAACCCAGCCTTTTTCGTTGATCAGCTGTCTGTGAGGAAGGTCTGTTCTGCAGACCAGATCGCCATTCACATCGAACAGGATCGCCTTTGTTCCCTGGGTACTCTGATCAACCGCAAGAACATATTTTTTTTCCATAGCTTTCCCCTTATTTCAGCGCATCCTTTACGGTTTTTGCGATTCCTTCTGCGTTCATTCCATAGTAATCAAATACTTCCTGGGAGGTTCCGCTTACAACCGGAGCATCCGGAAGTGCGATATTCAGGACTTTGCGTGGGCACTCAGCGCCGACAACCTGGCTTACCATAGAACCAAGTCCGCCATACGGCGCATGCTCCTCAGCAGTTACAACAACCTTTGCATTGGATGCAGCTTTTACGATTGCTTCTTTATCCAGCGGTTTTACACAATACATATCAAGAACTGTTGCATGGATGCCGTCTTTCTCAAGAAGTTTGGCAGCCTCGTAAGCCGGGCGTACCATTTCGCCGCATGCGATGATCGCTGCGTCTGTTCCTTCTGCAAGAACAGTTGCCTTATCCATTTCAAACGGGCAGTTGTCCTCTGTATAGATGTCCTCAACCGGATTTCTTCCTACACGGATATATGCCGGTTTCTCATCCTTCAGAAGCGCCTCGATCAGCTTTGCAGTCTGGAAACGGTCACTTGGAAGGTAAACTCTCATGTTCGGGATTGCAGACATAGCTGCAATATCCTGTGCAGAATGATGGCTCATTCCAAGAGCACCATAGCTGATTCCACCACTGATTCCGATCAGTTTTACATTTGTGTTGGAGTATGCAACATCGATCTTGCACTGCTCATAGCTTCTTGTGGAAAGGAAGCATGCAGGAGAAGCTGCGAAAGCTTTTTTGCCGCAGTGCGCAAGACCTGCAGATACGCTTACAAGATCCTGCTCAGCGATTCCCATCTCAACGAACTGCTCCGGATATGTGTCTGCAAAAGGTGCTAAAGATGCAGATCCTCTGGAGTCACTGCAGAGAACAACGATATCTTTATCTGTTTCCGCTTCTTTTAAAAGTACGTCACAAATTGCTTTACGGTTTGGAATCTTATTCATAATTACAGCTGCTCCTTTCTCTCTTCAAAATCCTTCATGATCTGCTCATACTCTTCCTGACTCGGTACATGATGATGCCAGGATGCCTTATCTTCCATAACTGCGGAGCCTTTACCTTTAACAGTGTTTGCGATCAGGACTGTGGGCTGGCCCTTTGTCTGTTTCGCTTCCTCAAATGCTGCATGAAGCTGCTCAATGCTGTTTCCGTCAGCAACATCGATCACATGCCATCCAAAGCTTTTGAATCGCTCATGAAGATCGTCATGGCCCATAACGTCCTCTGTGTTTCCGGAGATCTGAAGTCTGTTACGGTCAACGATTGCACAGAGGTTATCCAGTTTGTACTGGTGTCCTGCCATAGCTGCTTCCCATACAGAACCCTCTGCAAGCTCACCATCACCCATTACTGTGTATACACGGTAGTCTTTCTTGTTCATTTTTCCTGCAAGTGCCATACCTACACAAACCGGAAGTCCATGTCCCAGAGAACCGGAGTTCATCTCGATTCCCGGAAGCTTGTTGTTTGGATGTCCGATATACTGTGTTCCGAATTTACTGAATTTCTCGTTTACTTCTTTGATATCAAGGAATCCCTTCTTTGCAAGTACTGCATAGTAAGCTTCTACGGAATGACCTTTACTCATAACAAAAAGATCTCTGTTCGGATCATTCATATTCTCCGGGGAAATATTCATCTGATCAAAATACAGTGTGACCAGAGTCTCCATAACACTCATATCACCACCGATATGTCCGCCTTTGCCGGCAACGATCATATCTACGGTGTCTTTTCTGAGATCATACGCAAGTTTGCTTAATTCTCTAAAATCCATGCTGATTCCTGTCCTTTCTTTTTTCAGTTTATATGTCTCACAGCTTCACGCATATTTTTCCTTTATACCGGGGATTTTCCCTGTCCTGAAAAAATATGCTGCTGTTTTTTATCTATATCATTCTCCGCGAAGATAAGCTTTTACATCTTCCTCGATGGGGTCATACAGATCCGGTGTTACGCCGATATATTTGCATGCCTCGTAAAGTACCGGAACAACGTTCTTGTGGATACCGACACAGTGATGGATGTATGGTCCCTCAACCAGTTTAGCCTCAAGACGTTTGATGTTCTCAACCTCAACCCAGAGGTAAGTTCCCATACCTTTCGGTCCGTCGATACCTTTTGCGTTTCCAAGAAGAAGAGAATACTCTCCGTTGTCTCCGTCAAAACGGACCAGGGAAACATCGCCGTGTTTTGCCTCAGCTGTGATGCTTCCCGGATGCTCGAATGCCAGCGGGTAAGTAAGCTTCGGTGTCTCTTTTGCGATGGAGATCGGCCATGGTCCGCAGTGCTGAAGAAGCTCGCCGTTTTCTATATCAGGATGGCGGATAGTCCAGTCAGCGAAGAAGCTTCTTGTTTCACCCATACCTGCTGCCTCTACCATAAGAGCTGTGATCGCCCCGTGGATATCTGTCTCACATACAGTCGGGATACCCTCGTCATTTAACAGGGAGTTTGCTGCACATGGCATGATTCCAAGCTCGCTCTGAAGCTGGTTCCAGCACTGGATCGCGATTGCTTTGCAGCCGTATTTCTCTGCCAGATGCTTCATGGCAACCTTAAGAGCAGCTACATTCTCAAGTTCATTCTCTTTGATGCAGATCTCCATGTTGTCGCGGCAGTACTGCATAACCTCCTGAACCTCTGTCTGCTCCGCTTTTGCTTTCTTTACTTCATCAGTAAGCTCCGGCATCGGGATCGGTGCAAGCTGGATGTTGAACTGCTCAAGAAGCTCGCCCTCATTGCACATGGTTGTCCAGAAATCGAACGGTCTTGTGGAAATCTGAAGGATACGGATATTTTTGAATGTTTTTACTACATTACAGACAGCAAGGAAATCTTTGATCCCTCTTTCGAATACCGGGTCATTCAGTCTGCAGTTTGTCATGTATGTAAATGGGACACGGAATCTTCTTAAAACTTTACCTGTTGCAAAAAGTCCGCACTGTGTATCACGAAGTCTTGTTCCGTCCGGCTCAGGTCTCTCATCCAGAGGTCCCCACAGAAGAACCGGAACATCAAGCGCTTTTGCAAGTCTTGCACACTCATACTCTGTACCGAAGTTGCAGTGTGGAAGGAAAAGTCCGTCAACCTTCTCTTTTTTGAATTTGGCGATGATCTTCTCAAGCCCCTCATCATTGTAAAGAAGACCCTCATCATTAATGTCTGTGATATCTACGAAATCAACGCCAAGCTCCTCAAGTCTCTTAGCAGTAAGTCCACGATATTTTACTGCATCCGGTGCGCTGAAAATACTTCTTCTGGTTGGTGCGTAACCAATTTTGATCTTGTCCATTTTTGAACTCCTTTCGTGAAATCCATGTTTGTTCGTTTACATTCGTTTTATGTGATTCATTTTTTTCTGTTCATCTTTGTTATCTGTATGATATCCTGATATTTACTTTATTTATATGAATAATAAAGTTATTTATACTTTATTTCCCGCTTTATTATTGTAAATATGGAAAAAACAGATTATAATTGAAACAATTTTAAAATGTACTACAGTGAATAAAGCAGGTATTCATAATCTGCTGCATTATCTGTAGTAGATGAACATTCACACACTGTAGGAACCTTGCTTAATTCAGATCGGATGGATATCGTGATCCACTTCGTTATTTGGGGACAGGCTATATTTACACCCCAGGTAGATTACCTGACTTGATTAATTTTTTTATTATAAAATCGGAGGAACTTATATATGGGAATCACCGCAAAAGAACTGGCTGCCAGATTAAATCTCTCCGCCACAGCTGTCTCCATGGCACTGAACGGAAAACCCGGCGTCAGCACAGAAACCAGAGCACTGGTCATCCGGGAAGCAGAAAAAGCCGGCTATGACTTCAGCCGACTTTCCATGAAAAAAAATGCGTCCGGAGATATCTACTGCATCATCTGCCGGGCGCACAACGCGATCTTAAATTATACACCGATCTTTTCAGAACTCACCGATGGCCTGGAACAGGAATGCCGAAAAAACGGATACCATCTGAAAACCTTCCAGCTTTATGAAAAAGTCGATGATCTCCAGAAATATATCGAAGAACTCCGCATTTCCCAGTGTGCAGGTGTTATCCTTCTGGGAACCGAAGTCTCTGCTTCCGTATGTCATGAATTCCTTCAGCTCTCCGTCCCTGTCATCCTTCTGGACTCCTACTTTGACTCTGCGGACTGCAGCTGTGTACTCATCAACAACGCACAGGGAGCCTATCTGGCCACCAGCTACCTCATCGACCGCTGCGGCCGCCAGCCGGGACACCTCTGCTCTTCCTACAGGATCACGAACTTCCGCGAACGGACACACGGTTTTCACCGGGCAGTGCGTGAACACGGGATGTCCACTGCAAAATCCATCATTCACGAACTCTCCCCATCCATCGAAGGAGCCTTCTCCGACATGCTGGAGATCATAGACAGCGGAACCCCTCTTGCCGGTGCATACTTCGCAGACAACGACCTCATCGCTATCGGCGCCATCAAAGCCCTGAAACTCCGCGGCTACAAAGTACCCGAAGACATCGCCATCGCAGGCTTCGACAACATCTCCGAAGGCCGCGTCATAGACCCCGCTCTCACCACCATCGACGTCCCCCGAAAATTCATGGGCCAGACAGCCGCCGCCCAGCTGATCCGGGAGATCCAAACCCCCGTCCTCCACTCCGTAAAAATCGAAGTATCCACCACATTGATCAAACGGTTCTCTGTATAAAAAAAGAACAGGCCGGCACCCACACCGACCCGTTCGCCAAAACCAGCATCCAGGAAATCGCTCAGAAGCACTCCCGATAAATCTTATAAACCCTCTCCCGATCCAATTCCACAAAATTATTCGCCATCAGCCTGCCCTGGTTCTCCAGCACAGAATCCGTAAACTCCTCAAGTTCCGCCTCAGACACCCCATATTCATGCAGCGCCTTCTTCGGAATCATCACATTAAGCAGCTTCTCCATCTCTGCATAAACAACATCCACATCGCATCCAAGAATTTCCGCCATAAATTTATTCAGACGTGCAATCTCTCCGTCACTCTTAATCTCCATATAATTCTTAAGCACACCCGTAAACATCGCATAATTCGACTCCCCATGAGCCACATGATACTTAGCACCCAGCGGATAACTCAAAGCATGCACAGCCGCACACCCCGCATTACCAAAGGCAATACCCGCATAATTAGCCGCCATCAGAAAATCCTTCATCAACGGAATCCGGGCCTCCTGCCCATGATCCCTGATCTCCATATAACCCTTCAGGATCATCTCGATCGCCTTATATCCAAACATCCTTGTAGTCTCATTCCCCTTAGGAGAAAGACTGGACTCCACAGAATGCACCAGCGCATCAATCGAACTGGTAGCAAAAAACTGAAATGGCAGATCCTCCAGAAGCTCCGGGACCAGCACCGCAGAATCCCCGTAAAGCTGCTCCACAGCAAGCCCCTTCTTCGTACCCTTCGTAGTCAGAGAAAGGATCGAAATATTCGTCACCTCAGAACCCGTACCACAGGTAGTCGGAACCAGAACCAGCTCCTTATTCTTCACGATCGGAAGCAGCCCGTCATAAAGATCCGTAACCGGAGAAATATTCTCCAGTGCAAACAGCTTGGAAAGATCCAGAATACTGCCCCCGCCAACAGAAACCACACGCTTCGCATCCTTCGGCACATCCTTCCAGATTGCCTCAGCCATCACATCTGTAGGCTCACCTTTACCATAATCCTCACGGAAGATCACATCACAGCCAAGACTCAACGGCTCAAAAAACTTCTTAAACAGCCTTTTATTTGTAAACAGCAAATCTCCCTCACCAAGCTTAAATTCCTCCGCAAACTGCCGGCAATTATCAAAGCTGTAAATCGTCGGCCTGATCATCAGTTCCTGCATAATTCATTCTCCTGTCAGCCCCGTATTTCTCAGAAGCTCTCTATATTTCTTTATAACTATAATAGCACAGGCCGGCAGCCATCCGCAATCCGCATTGCCACCTGCTCTTTTATAAAACACTTGATCAGCAGCCATGTGTCAGAAGTGTACCATACATCTCCGGTCTTCGATCCCGGAAAACGCCCCATTCCCGTCTCTTCTGTGCGATAGCATCAAGATCAAACTCTGCAGTGATCACACCCTCCGTCTCTCTGTCGGCTTCAGCCACCAGTCCACCGGTCTCATCTGCAATAAAAGAAGAACCGTAAAACGTCATCTCTGAATCCTTCTGCACCTCATGACCGATTCGGTTAGATGCGATCACAGGCATGATATTTGCAGCAGCATGTCCCTGCATACATCTCTGCCAGTGCGGTTTTGAATCTGTCTGAAGAACCGGCTCACTGCCGATAGCAGTCGGATAAAAAAGGATCTCCGCGCCCAGCAGTGCCATACATCTGGCAGCTTCCGGGAACCACTGATCCCAGCAGATCCCCACACCAATAGTCGCATATTTTGTTTTCCACACTTTAAAACCTGTATCTCCCGGTGTGAAGAAAAATTTCTCCGCATAAGGCATGCCGTCCGGAATATGGGTTTTTCTGTATTTTCCAAGAACTGTACCATCCGCATCAATTATCGCAATGGAATTAAACGCAGTATTTCCTGCCTTTTCAAAAAAGCTCACAGGAATCACAATATCCAGTTCTTTTGCCGCCTGCTGGAAACGCTTCACGGCCGGATTATCCTCCAGTGTTGTGGCAAGTTCCATATATTCAAAATCATGTCTCTGACAAAAATACGGTGTCTCAAAAAGTTCCTGCAGAAGAACGATATCTGCCCCCTTGGCAGCTGCCTCACGCACCAGCTTTTCTGCCTTCGCAAGTGTTGCTTCTCTATCCCAGCTGCACGCCATCTGCGTAGCTGCTACTGTTAATTTCCGCATAATCTATCAAGTCCTTTCTTTTTTCATAAACTACGGCACTTCATCCCTTCACTGCCTGTCTGCGATCATACCTGTCTTTTTTTCTTGCAGTTCATGATATCCTACAGCTGAAATTTCCTTTTAACAGCATCCACCAGAAAATCTGCCGTACCTTCCACACCAAGGAAGCTGCTGTCCACCAGAATACTCTTATGATTCTTATCATCCGGATGATAGCCTGCATACTGCATGTGATAGGAATCACGGGCTTCATCAACAGCCACGATCATTTTTCTGGCCTCTTCAACCTCAATATTCAGATCTTTCACACAATGCTCCACACGAACCTCATACGGTGCGTAAATATAAATATGCATGGCATTTTCCATCTCTTCCAGAGTGAAATCCGCACACCTTCCAACAATGATACAGGTCTCTTTTTCCGCAAGGAATTTAATGATATTCTGCTGCGCCTCAAAAATCTTATCCTGCGTATTACTGGTTCCTTTTCCAAGAGGAAACATCATCCTTGCAAAAGGACTTACTTTGACCTTTTTCGCTGTCTCCTCCACTTCGTCCACAACAGATACCGGAAGATTCAGCTTCTCTGCAGCCTGATCCACAATATCCCTGTCATAATATTCAACACCAAGCTTTTCCGCCATTTTTTTTGCAATAGGACGACCCATGCTTCCAAACTGTCTGGTGATCGTAATTACATATTTACTTTTTCCCATATAAGTTCCTCCCGATTAAAGCTAAAGGATACATTTTCTGATATATCCCGAAAAATACATCCCTGAAAAACGGCAAAGCGGACATTTTCATTCCGCTTTCCCTTCACATTTAATGTTCATACCATCCGACGATCCCCGGATTCAGATTGATATTGATCTGTTTGATCTCCTGATACTCCTCAAGGCCCTGAACACCAAGATCACGGCCGATTCCGGATTTTTTGTAGCCGCCCCACGGAGCCTCGTTAAACGTCGGATTGTAACAGTTGACCCAGGTAATACCTGCACGGATCTCTTTGATCACCCTGAGAGCTCTGGAACCATCAGCAGTAAATACTGCTCCGGCCAGACCATACTCCGTATCGTTTGCCATGTCAATGGCCTCCTGTTCTGTTTTAAAGGTCTGGATCGTCACAACCGGTCCGAAAATCTCCTCACGGACAATAGTCATATCCGGAGTACAGTTATCAAATATGGTCGGTCTTACATAAAAGCCCTTCGCACACTCTCCTTCTGTGTAGCGTTCACCTCCGCACACAAGAGCCGCACCTTCCTCAACACCCTTCTTAATGTATCCCAGAACTTTATTCATATGGCTCTCAGACACCAGCGGGCCCATATCCGGATTTTCCATAGGATTTCCAATGGTAATGGCATTTACTTTCTTTGCAAGACGTTTCACAAATTCATCCTTGATGCTTTCCTCAATGATGATTCTGGAGCCTGCGGAGCACACCTCGCCCTGATTCAGGAAAACACCGATCATGGCCCATTCCACAGCACCGTCCAGATCTACATCTGCAAAGATCACATTCGGGGATTTTCCGCCAAGCTCGAGGCCGATCTTTTTTACATTGCCTGCTGCCGCACGCATAATACTCTGTCCAACCTCTGTACTTCCGGTAAATGTGACCATATCCACATCTTTACTCTCCGCAATACGGTTTCCTGTAATTCCACCGGGGCCCAGGATCAGATTCACACTGCCCTTCGGCATTCCGATCTTTTCAAAGATTCCAAACAGCTTCACGCAGGAAAGCACACAGTTGGAGCTTGGTTTAAATACCACACTGTTGCCGGCTGCAAGAGCAGGAGCCAGCTTCCACACCCCCATCAGCAGCGGATAATTCCAGGGAGTGATCAGTCCGCACACACCAACCGGCTCATGAACCGTATAGGAATGCATTTTTCCAAATCCCTCATTTACTTCATAAACACCACCATGAGGCATTTTTAAGATTCCGGCATAATAACGGAAACAGTGCACTGCGTCATCCACATCAGCCTCTGCCTCTCTTAACGGCTTTCCATGATCCATGCAGTCCAGCTTCGCAAAATCCTCTTTTTCCGCATCAATGGCATCTGCGATCTGAAGAAGGATATCCGCTCTTGTCTGGGAATCCATGTCACGCCATTCCCTTGTCACATAAAAAGATCTCCTCGCTGCTGCGATCGCTTTATCAACATCCTCCGCATTTCCTTCCGTCACCATGGCAAGAACCTCACCATTTGAAGGATTTAATGTAGGAACTGATTTTCCTGTGCTGCCTTCTACCCATTCACCATCAATAAACATTTTCTGAAGCTCCATAAGCGTCCTCCTTTATCTAATCTTTTCACCTTCAAAATAATTTGCTTCTATCTTCATCATCCGGATCTCTTCCTTATCCACTTCAAAAAGATCTCCGCTGAGAACAATAATATCTGCCATTTTTCCCGGCTCCAGGGTTCCCATGGAATCTTCCACATGATAAACACGGGCTGCGCCGGAAGTATAAGCTTTCAGCGTATCTGCCATGGAAATTTTTTCCCAGGGATTTGTGGATGTCAGCTTTCCCTCATCATCTCTTCTTGTAACTGCCGCATAGATCGTCGTAAAGGGATCTATGGTCACGACTGGATAATCCGTTCCAAGTGCCAGCGCACCTTCATGCTCCAGCAAAGTCCGGAACGGCCACTGAAGCCTTGCCCGTTTTTCTCCGATCTGGTTTACCTTTCCATTTGCCGCAAGAGTTACATGATAGGGCTGGACCGAAGGAATTACATCAAGCTCCGCAAAACGATCCAGATCATCGGGATGGATATTTTCGATATGCTCTATTGTGTTTCGAAGACCATGCGCTCCGTTTACCTCCGCAGATTTTTCAAAAAGATCCAACGCCATCCGCACGGAACCATCTGCGATACAATGAAGCCTTACCTGGATCCCCGCCTTGTTTGCCGCAATGATCTCTTTTTTCATTTTTCGCTCCGGCCATAACGGAAGTCCCTCACCGCAGGTCTCAGGCTTATCGGTATAAGGCTCCAGAAGAAGACCAGTGTAGGTCTCTGTCACACCATCAATAAATCCTTTTACCCCTGCAATGTGAAAATGCGGAGAATCAAAATGCTTCTGAAATTTAAAATATCCGGAAAATTCCGTATATCCGAAAAGCTTCATATAAGAAAAGATCTGTGCTTTAAGCCCCTCTTCCTCATCCAGTTTTTTCAGGATGTCATATTTCTTCATGGTTTCTTCCGTGTAATCATCTGCAAACATTTCACTTGCTGCTGCGATCCCAGAATCAGCCAGAACCTCCTGGAAATTCCGGTGGATCTCCAGCATCTCTTTCTCCGAAAACTCCATATATTTCTTCTGTGCCGGTTCACAGGCCGCCGGTTCCAGAAGAAGGCCGCTTAATTCACCATTTTCAAACTTTACATTTACACCGTTATCCATTTTTCGTTCAGGATCGATCCCCGCCTCTTCCAGCGCTCTGGAATTCAGCCACATGCTGTGGCAATCTGCACAGAAAAGATATACAGGCCTGTCGGGAATGACCTCATCCAGAAGTCTTTTATCCGGAAGAGGCTCATCGCCCCAGTTTGTGATAAACCATCCGGAGCCCCGGATCCTTTTATAATCTGGATGTGCATCTGCAAATTCCTTAATGATCTTCACACATTCCGCCTGGGAGCGTCCCCGCCCCAGATCCGAGCACACATATCTGCTTCCGTCAACGGCCCCGGAAAAAAGATGGGTATGTGCATCCAGAAAAGAAGACATGATCATTTTTTCTCCGTAATCGTAAAGCGGCCAGTCCGCATAAGCCTTATCTCTGTGATAATCCCAGGGAAGAACTGCCTGGATTTTTTTATCTACTACTGCAATCGCTGCCGGTCTGGGGAAATCTTCAAGGCCTGTAAAAACAGCTTTGCTTCTCAGAATAAATCTTCCCATAAGCCATTCCTCCTACATCACAAAACCACAGATCAGAAATCCTGCAACAGAAAGTACACTTGCAATGATGACATATGGAAGCTGTGTCAGCGCATGCTCCATATTATCAATTCCCGCACTCTGGGAAGAAAGAAGTGTTGCATCTGTATAAAAGCAGGCATGACTTCCGAATGCACCTCCGGAAATGATCGCTGCCATGATCAGGATCGGATTTGCACTGATTACTGCACCAAGAGGAAATACGATGGGCGCAACTACTGCACTCATGCCCCAGAGAGAACCGGTCGTAAAGGTAAGTGCCGCAACCAGAACAAAAGCGATGGCCGGGAAAACAGGCCCCCAGAGAAGCGGCTTTGCAACAGAAATAATAAAGTCTGTCATCCCCATTCCCTCTGTCACCTTCTGAAGAACAAAGGCAATGACCAGAAGGATCAGGATCGGAAGCATATCCGCAAAGCCACGGACGATCAGGTTAAAGAAATCATCCAGTGCAACTACCTTTTGCGGTACATAAAGCACGAAGCAGACGATCAGGGAAACTACAACCGCCAGAAGAAGATTACTGGTGGCAATAGCGATGGCAACCAGTACACCCATAGGAATCACAAAATTCCATATATTACCATCCTCCTCATAGCCCTTTCTGTCATCGTGGTTATATTTTCTGCTGGCATCGCTGTAAACCTTGCCGGTCTCCTCCACACGCTTATAAGCCTTTTTCATGGCACCGATCTTCGGCATCACACCCAGCGCAAAGAGGAAAACTATGGCAATGGTAAGAATCGGGTAAAAGCAATACGGGATCGCATGTATATAAGCCTGAATACCTGTTTTAAAGCCCAGTGCCTTTACACTTCCCTGATCGATAAAAAGGCTTGCATAAAAAACTGCCCATGTGGAAAACGGAAGCAATACACATACAGGAGCACCTGTTGCATCCAGCATATACGCCAGTGCCTCTCTCGGGATCTTACGTTTATCGCAGACACCTTTCATGCAGACACCAATGGAAAGCACATTCAGGTAATCATCCACAAAGATCAGAATGCCCATAATAAAAGTAGTAAGAAGGGTTTTTCTTTCGGTATTACAAAATTTTGAAACCAGCTTCTGGAAACCAAATGTACCCTTCGACTCCTGAAGAAGAGCGATCAGACTTCCAAACAGTCCACACACCAGAACGATCCATACATTCTCGGCAAGCACATCCTGGATCAGCGTACACCATTGCGGCAGGAAATCCTTCCCATACATAAATATGGCCGCCAGAAGAGAGCCTCCGATCAGAAATTCCACGCATCTTCTGGTTGCGATCGCACCGACGATAATTACCAGAAGAATTAAAATTGCAATCAGTCCAGTATTCATTTTTTTCCCCTTTCTTTCTGTGAATGAAAAAGGGGCATACCAGTTTAACGGATATGCCCCTTTGCATCAACAGACTTTTCGTGAAACAAAAAATGGCGTATTCATTGCGCTGCCGCAATCAATACACCATCGTACGTTTCGTGCTTTTATTATTTTGATACTGATATACTATTATTTTTCAGTCTCTGATACAATGCTTAATTTTGGGAGTTAAATTAATCTTTTTCAAGTATGCATACTTGATTTTAAGTATATGTGATAGTATACTGATTTTAATAAAATCTTGTTTGAAGAAAAGGAGATCCCTCATGGAAAAAAATACCTTTCTGATGATCAACGACATAATCTACGATCTTTATTCCTGCACCAGCCTCAACGAGATCAAGGCTAAATTTCTGCATCGCCTGAAAATGGTGATCCCTTACAGCTACGCTAGCATCCTTCTCCATGAAAATACTGAAGATCCCGACACCATCCGTCTCACCAGTCCCATTTGTATCCCGGAAGCCTTCATCGAAGCCGAAAATGAATACATAAAGGTAGCCGATGAAGATCATCTCCTCTGGCTGCTCCACTCTCGTGAACCTCGTCTTGTCCGCGAAAGCGATCTGATGGAGGATCAGCAGCGTCTGAACTCTCCGCTCTATGTTCACTGCTACCGGAAATTCCACATTTTTGATTCCATGCAGTACGCCAGTGTCTACCATCAGGAACTTCTGGGTGTCCTTACGCTCTTTCGCACGGAGAAGGATGAGCCTTTTACCAATGAAGATATGTTCTTCCTTCAGGCTATTGGCATGCACTTGAACGCAGTACTTTATCAGATTGTCCAACAGCAGCCTCAGGCTAACAGTCTTAAGCAAACCCTCGGGCTCCTGAAGGCCAATAACCATCTTACTGCCAGAGAGCTTCAGATCGCCGAGCTGATCTTTCAGTATCGAAACAATGATGAGATTGCCCGGTCCCTGGGTATCCGTGAAAACACTTTGCAGAAGCATCTGCAGAATATTTTTCGAAAAACTAATGTAACTTCCCGGTGGGAGCTTTTGCGATTGCGTATGCATTAGTGAGGTTGGAAAAAATTCGAATAAGGGACGCCCGGGAGGCGTGGCCTCTCTGGCTGTTTTTTTCAAATGATGGGGTGAAAAAGACTCTGTAGTTTCCTAATCTCGGATTAACTACAGAGTCTTCAATTTAGGATTGATCAGTCACGCAAGCCATTCTGCTCAAAATCTCTGAACAGGCTGGCTTCTCCATCATCAGCAAATGCATCTGCATCCCCCTGATCGGAGTCATCCTGTCCTCCCTGGATATCTGGGATATCTGCATCCTGGGAATCCTGGGACGTGCTATCCTCAGAGCTGTCCTTGCTATCCTTGCTGGAACTGTCATCTTTACCAAGTTTTACAGTAAGTGTCTTCTCCTTATATTCATTACCATCCAGAACTGCAACCGTCACATCGATCTTTTCCTTCGGCTCATAATACTGAAGCAGCTCAACCAGCTGATCGATACTGGTGATCGTTTTACCATCAAACTCTGTAATGACCATATTCTTGGTAATACCTGCATCATCGGCAGGGCCGCCCTCGGTTACCTCCGTAACAAATACACCCTGCGGGATACCATAAATCTGTACTGCCTCCGTACTTACTGTACTGCCTGTGATACCAAGGATACCATGATTATCCACTTTATCCCTTGCCTTGGCATTCATCATGTTCTCAAGAGAATCCGCAACATCAGAGATCGCAATGGCATAACCCATACCTTCAACCTCAGTAGAAGCAAGCTTGGAAGAGTTGATACCAACAACCTCACCATCCATATTCAGAAGCGCACCGCCACTGTTACCGGGATTGATAGCCGCATCTGTCTGGATCAGGTTCACGCCCTTGTTGATACTGCTGCTGTTATCTGTAGAATCACCAGACTCGATCTGGCCTGATGCATCTGTCGTACGGTTCTTTGCACTGACAATACCGGTAGTAACAGACTGGCCATAGCCAAGTGCATTACCAATGGCAACAACCTGCTCACCGATCTTCAGATCATCAGAGCTTCCGATCTTTGCAACAGAAATTGCATCCATTGTATCATCCGAAACATCCTTCGTTGCAACAGAAACAACTGCAAGATCCTCGTTTTCATCAAAGCCCTTTACCGTAGCCTCATAAGCTTTGCCATCTGCAAAGGCAACTGACAAGGTATCGGCACCATCCACAACATGATAGTTTGTGGCGATCAGCAGCTCAGAATCTGTTTTTCCGATGATAATACCGGAACCGCTTCCTTCAACTTCCTGCTCCTGGCTCGGCGCATACTGGGAACCAAACATGCTGTAATAATCCTGAACCTCCTGAACGGACTTGGTTGTGATGGCAACTACAGAAGGCATTGCCTCCTTAGCAACATCTGATACATCCAGACTGCCCTTTGTATCGGAGGATTTTGTAGCCTCTGTATCTTCGCTGTCTTTATTTGATTTTTTATCAGACTTCATAAGAGTCAGATTCTCGGAGCTGTCGGTTGCCGCCTGTACGGACTGTGCACCGGAGAAATAATTTATACCTTCATATGCACCAACTCCAATGCCGCCGGCAAGTACTGCACACAGGCTGATGGTTGCACCCTTTTTCATCATTTTCTTTATTTTTAATTTTCTGTTATTGTTCATGGTTAAGTCCTCCCTGGGAAAAATTTCTTCTCTGTTTCCTTTTGATGCTCCAAAGTATATGGGTTAATTGTGTTTACTTTGTGGGAAAAATGTGTTTTATTTGTTAAAACTTTTCACTGTCATCACAACTACAAACCACGCAACCTCAAGAAGAACGATCATTCCACCTGGTTTCAGTCCGGCATAATAGGAAAGAAACAGTCCGGCAATGGTGGTACATACCGCCACGATAATGGCACAGATCAGTGTACCCTTATAGCTTTTTGCCATCTGCATCCCACACGCCACCGGAACTACCAGCATGGAGGAAACGATCAGGGTTCCTACTGTACGGGACGCAATGGAAACTGTCAGAGCCGTCAGAATAGTAAAAAGAAAATTAATATTCCGCACGGAAACACCGGAGATCCTTGCCGCATTTTCATCAAATCCGATATAAAACAGTTCCCTGTAAAAAAACAGCACTGCTGCCAGTACCAGCACACTGATCACAACTACCAGCACCAGCTCTCCTTCACTGATGGACACAATACTTCCGAACAAAAAGCTGTTCAGACTGGCACCGTTTTCCACAAAGCCGGACAGCACACCGGCCAGTCCGATCCCGGCAGACATGACGATGGAGATCGCCACCTCCGAATAACGCGGGATTTTTTTGCGGATAGCCTCAATTCCAAGAGCAGCTACGATGCACATCACTACTGCACCGGCTACCGGATTCACTCCAAGTATCAGTCCCAGCACAACACCGGCCAGTGAAGAATGGGAAAGCGCATCTCCGATCATGGACATCCGTTTCAGAACAATGGTGATCCCGATGCAGGGCGTGATCACAGCCAGAAGGATTCCCACCAGAAAAGCCCTCTGCATAAATCCATACTGTAAAATACTCATACTTCGTCGATCCTCCCCTCTTCCGCTTTAAAGAACCGGTTTGCTCCTTTAAACTCACCGGAATTTCCATGAGTAACCATAAGGATCGTCAGCCCCTGTTCCTCATTCCGCTTCCTCAGAACTTCTGCAAGTGTTTTCACAGAAACCATATCCATTCCTGTGGTAGGCTCATCCAGGATCAGGATCTTCGGTTTTCCTGCCAGCGCACGTGCCAGCATAACCCTCTGCTGCTGTCCTCCGGAAAGATCTCCGATCCTTCTTTTCCAGAACTCTTCCATTTCCATTTCCGCAAGTGCGGCTTTCAAACGCGGGATCTCTTTTTTTGCCCGGAAACGTGCCTTCCAGGAAGAGGAATACACCCCTGTCATCATGATCTCTTCCACAGTCGCCGGAAAATTCTGGTTTCTGCTGATACTGTTCTGTGGAACATATCCCAGATCTCCCTTTCCGAATGTGGCAGAAATATCCTTTCCATTTACAGTGATACTTCCCTCCTGCGCCTTCAGTTCGCCCAGAAGAAGCTTCAGAAATGTACTTTTTCCACTTCCGTTTTCACCGGTAAGGATGGCATAATCGCCATCCTTCACCTCCAGGTTCACCTGATCCAGCACAGATGTCCCTGTATAGTGAAACGAAAGATTTTCTATTAAAATTCCCATAATTTCTCCTTTTTTTGTTACAGTTGCTGTCCTGCACCTTCAGTTCAATGCCTTCCTGAGTGCCTCCAGATTCTTCCTCATCACAGAAAAATAATCCTCTCCGGCCTCTATATCCTCCTCACTTAATCCCTCGATCGGATTCAGCACAGCAGTCACCGCATCCACTTCCTTCGCCACTGTCTTCGCCACCTTGGGACTCGCCAGCTCCTCAAAAAATATGGTATGGATGTCGTATTTTTTCGCATACTCGATCACTTCCTGCATCTTGGCAGGATCAGGCTCTGAATCCGGTGTCAGGCCTTCAATGGCCAGCTGCGTCAGGTCATAGGCATTACACAGATACCCGAAAGCCTCATGGGCCACGATGATATCCCGGCTCTTCGTACCTTTCAGGCCGTCCCGGAATTCCTGATCCAGCTCATCAAATTCACCTGCATATTTCTCATAATTTGCTTCATAATAATCCCGGTTCTCAGGATCCGCTTTTGCAAAAGCATCCTTAATATTCTCCATCTCCTGCTTTGCCCGCATAGGGTCCAGCCAGACATGAGGATCTTTTCCGCTATCGCCATGCTCATGGTCGTGGCCTCCATCCAGAAGCTCCACACCATCTGATGCCTCCGTCACCACCAGATCCTGATTCTCCAGGGTGTCCAGCACATCCTCCGCCCAGTGTTCCAGATCTGCGCCATTGTAGACAAAAACATCCGCATCCTCAAGATTCCGGATATCCGTTGCCGCAGGTTCCCAGTCATGGGGCTCCGTTCCCGCCGGAACCATATCCTTCACCTGGATCTTATCGCCGCCCACCTTCCGGGCAAAATCATACATGGGATAAAAGCTGGCCATCACCTTCAGTCGGCCATCCTCCACAAATGGCTGTCCCACCGTTCCGGCCCTGTGCAAACCATATCCGGTCACACCGCCCACAACAAGAAGCGTCACCGCCAGAACTGCTGCCGCTGTCATCTTCCCTCTTTTAGCGTTCATTTTTTAAGCCTCCTGCAGCTGTCACAATATCCATAAAAGATCGTCCGGCTCTGATCGATCTCAAACCCGTGTTCATCCAGCACATGTCCCACAAAATGATCGATACATCCACACTGCAGAGGAATCGTATGCCCACATTCCAGACACACAAGCTTACCGTAATTCTTCCGCTCCTCATCACGTATAAAACGATACTGGGCAGGCGCTCCCTCCACAGACGGAACCTTCAGCACCGCTCCCTCCTTCTGCAGCCGCTCCAGTCCTCTGTATACCGTTGTCCTTCCGATCTGGATCTCTTTTCCACGAAGGAGCTCCATAAACTGATCTATGGTATAAAATGTATCTCCATATTCCTGCAGGCATTCCAGAATTATTTTCTGCTGCCTGGTGCTGTATTTCATTTTTTCTTCCATTATATTTCCTACTCTCTTCTATCAACTGCACCTTACATGGCAGATTTGAATTTGAAAACCGTTTTCATATTACATTCAAATAAGAATTTCGTCAAGGTCTTTTTCGTATCATATGTTACCGATTTTTCCACTGGCGTATGCTATCCTTTCCCCATCACCTGAAGACAGGGATAAAAAACACAAAATCAATCACAATAAAAAAAGCAGGTCTTCCTTTTCAAAGACCCACTCACTTACCACAGGAGGTATACATTATGGAACCAAAAATGTTTTGTTATCAGTGTCAGGAAACCGCCGGATGTTCCGGCTGCACCATCTCCGGTGTCTGCGGCAAAAAACCTGACGTAGCCGCCATGCAGGATCTTCTTGTTTACGTAACAAAAGGACTTTCTGCCATCACCACCGCACTCCGGAGTGAAGGCCGGGAAATTCCTTCTGATATTAACCACATGGTGATTCAGAATCTTTTCACCACCATCACAAATGCAAATTTCGACAAAGATTCCATCGTTGCAAAGATCAGCGAAACCCTCTCAGCCAAAGAGCAGCTTCTCGCACAGCTTTCTGACAGAAAAAGCCTTCCCGCTGCCGCACTCTGGCATCCGGAAAGCCCTGCGGACTATGAATCCATGGGATATGTCACCAGCATTCTTGCCACAAAAAACGAGGACATCCGAAGCCTCCGCGAGCTGATCACCTACGGCCTGAAAGGGCTCTGTGCCTACACCAGCCATGCAAACGCCCTTCTCCGCGAAGATCCGGAACTGGACGCTTTTATCCAGAGCACTCTGGCAAAAACCCTGGACGACAGTCTCACCGCTGAAGAATTAACAGCTCTCACTCTGGAAACCGGAAAATTCGGTGTCCGTGGAATGGCTCTTCTCGACCAGGCAAATACTGAAACTTTCGGCAATCCGGAGATTACAAAGGTAAATATCGGCACAGGCAAAAATCCCGGAATCCTGGTTTCCGGACACGACCTTCACGATCTGGAAATGCTTCTTGAGCAGACGAAGGACTCCGGCATTGACGTTTACACCCATTCCGAGATGCTTCCGGCCCACTACTATCCGGCATTCAAAAAATATCCGAACTTTGCAGGCAACTACGGAAACGCCTGGTGGAAACAGAAAGAAGAATTTGAAAGCTTTAACGGTCCCATCCTCATGACCACCAACTGCATCGTTCCACCAAAGGACAACTACAAAGACCGGATCTACACCACAGGTGCTACCGGTTATCCAGGCTGCACCCACATCACACCAGGGCCTGACGGCAAAAAAGATTTCTCCCAGATCATCAGCCACGCAAAACGCTGTGCAGCTCCAACAGAAATTGAACATGGCGAAATCGTCGGCGGCTTTGCCCACAATCAGGTGATCGCCCTTGCTGACCAGATTGTAGACGCTGTAAAATCCGGCGCCATCCGTAAATTCGTAGTTATGGCCGGCTGTGACGGACGTGCAAAATCCCGAAGCTACTACACCGATTTTGCCCAGGCCCTCTCAAAAGACACCGTGATCCTCACCGCAGGCTGTGCAAAATACCGTTACAACAAACTGAACCTTGGAGACATCAACGGAATCCCACGTGTTCTGGATGCAGGCCAGTGCAACGATTCCTACTCCCTTGCAGTGATCGCCATGAAACTTCAGGAAGTTTTTGGCCTTGAGGATATCAATGAACTTCCGATCATCTACAACATTGCCTGGTATGAGCAGAAAGCCGTAATTGTTCTCCTGGCGCTGCTTTCCCTCGGAGTAAAAAATATCCACCTTGGACCAACGCTTCCGGCATTCCTCTCTCCAAATGTAACCAAAATTCTGATTAATAATTTTGGTATCGCAGGAATTAACCGTGTGGAGGAAGATATGGAACTGTTTTTCGAGAAATAATTTTTGGTATGTTCGTATAAAAGCACTTTATCTTTGCCTTCTTTTATGATAAAATATAACCAAGACTTAACCAACAGAAAGAAGGTAGACCTCTATGAAATCACAGCGACTGGACATGATCGAAGAATATGTGCTGGAGCATAAGAACGCTTCTCTCGATACATTATGTGAGAAATTCAACGTATCCAAAAACACCATCAGAAGAGATGTCGACATCCTTCTGAAACGTGGCAGTATCATGAAAGTATATGGCGGTGTCGCAGCACTTGAGACTCCACAGACACTCCCCCTTCTGTCTTATGAAGAGCGTGGCGGACGTTTTCCGGAAGAAAAGAAAGAAATCTGCCGCCGTGCCGCAGAACTTGTAGCAGAAGACGACACTATCTATATCGATACCGGCACAACCTGCCTGAACCTGGTTGATTTTATTGCGGATAAGCACTGCACAATCCTTACCAACAGCCTGCTTATCTTCAACAAGGCAGCATCCTATCCGAACCTGGACATTATTTCCGTTCCCGGAAAACTGAACCGCAAGACCTTGTCTTTCACAGGGCCGGATATCAATGATTATCTGCAGACCTACAACATTTCCATGGCTTTTATGGCCTGCACAGGTGTAACCATGAAGAGCGGACTTACCAATGCCAGCGCCGAGGAATACATCACAAAGAAAGCCATTGCGGAAAACGCCAACAGCATGATCCTTCTTGCAGATCATTCCAAATTCGGCCGGATCTCGCTTATGACCTATTCTCCGATAGAAAAGCTGGATGCTATCGTCACAGACCAGCCACTGCCTGAAGAATACGACACTTTCTGCCAGGAGCATGGTATTCGTGTTATGACCACTGACTGAACAAAATAACCACTTATTCTGACATCAGAAAACGTGTATCTGTACCGAAATTCCCCAGAAAGGAATTTACAGATACACGTTTTTCTTTACATAAAAACAGTGCACCTGCCGGGAGTTCAGCAGATGCACCGTTTTTGAATATGTTCTTTTCAATAGAGGATTTTATCTGAGAGGCAGACCTTACGTGGTCTGCCTTACAGTGTCATAGATTTATTTACGAAGCGTTTTTATGCCTCAGTACTTCCTTCCCATGTGCCGACCTTTCTCTTTCCGGCAGCTTCATCGAACCAGTGTGTTGTAACTGTTTTTGCTCTTGTGAAGAAACGATAGCCGTCTTTTCCGAGAACATGCAGATCACCGAAGAAGGAATCCTTGTTTCCGGAGAATGGGAAGTATGCTGTCGGAACCGGGATACCTACATTGATTCCTACCATACCGCCGTCTGTCTCCATAGCGAATTTACGGCTGTAATATCCGCTCTGTGTAAAGATACAGGAACCATTTGCAAATGGATTGGCATTCATGACTGCGATGCCTTCCTCGTAATCCTTTACTCGTTTGATACAGGTTACCGGTCCGAAGATCTCACGGTTTCCAACTGTCATCTCAGGTGTTACATGATCAAGAATTGTCGGTCCTACGAAGAATCCGTTCTCATATCCCGGAACTACTACATTACGTCCGTCAAGTACAAGCTCCGCACCCTCATCGATACCCTTCTGGATCCAGTTGCAGATCTTCTCCTTATGACCTGCATTTACAACCGGGCCGAGATCGGTATCTTCATCATATGCACAGCCAAGCTTCATAGCCTCTGCTTTTTTCTTAAGAAGTGAAACAAATTCGTCTGCGATACTCTCCTGCACGCATACAACCGGAAGAGCCATACATCTCATACCTGCGCATCCGTATGTAGAGTTGATGATCGCATTAACAGTAGCCTCAAGGTTGCAGTCCTCAAGTACAAGTGCATGGTTCTTTGCCTCACACTGTGCCTGAACTCGTTTGCCATGAGCTGCTGCTTTGGAATATACCTGTTTACCAACACCTGTTGTTCCTACGAATGTAACAGCCTTTACTCTCTCATCTGTAAGAAGGATATCAGCCTCTACACGGCTGCAGGTCACAAGGTTTACAACACCCTTCGGGAATCCGCCCTCTGTATAGAAGAGCTCCATGATCCTCATAGCTGTAAGTGGTGTCTGGGAGCTTGCTTTCAGTACTACTGTATTTCCACATGCAATAGAAAGCGGAACCATCCAGCCCCATGGGATCATTGCCGGGAAGTTCATCGGAACAATACCAGCAGTTACTCCAAGTGGTTTGCGATATGTAGCTGTATCATATCCTGTAGTTACCTGCATTGCAGCATCGCCCTGGATCATTGTCGGAAGTGCACATGCCTCTTCTGTAGGCTCAATTGCTTTCTGAACATCTCCTCTTGCCTCTTTGATATTCTTTCCGAGCTCTTTTGCACAAAGTACGGAAAGCTCTTCCTTATGAGCATAAAGAACATCTCTCCATCTGAACATATACTGCTGTCTCTTTGCAAGAGAAAGTGAGGACCATTCCGGGAATGCAGCCTGTGCGGAAGCGATCGCCTCTTCTACCTCATCCGGTGTACAGCAGGGAACCTGCGCGATCACCTCACCTGTACTGGAATCTGTAACATCCATGTATTTCTCTGCCTCTGACTCTTTCCACTCACCGTTTACACAGTAACCCATTTTTTTGATCTCAGCCATTTTAAGATACTCCTTTCGTGCTTACCTTTTTATTCTTAACTTCATAAAAATTTTAGTCATTCTCGTTTTGTTCTGGTTACATATTATCATTATTTTTTAGCTTTGTCAATATAGCATGGTTATATTTTGAGTATATTCTTCAAAATTGTGTGTTAATTTATTCACATTTCATGGTATTTCATGTTCCCTGTATAAACTCTTGAAACGCATGCATTTACAGCCATAAAACCGCATAGTGTCTTGTCGTTTTTTATTCCATTGTGAGATCAAAAGTTACTCATTTTTGTTATTTTCATAACACTCCCTTTCTGTTTTACAATTTCCACAGCTGATGCTGCCCGTCCATGGTAACAAGATCGCCCTCATTGATATCTCTTTCATACAGGAGACCGTCATCATGTCGCAGACTTGTTTCGTTTCCACTCTCATCTTCCAGTAGCACTACCGCCATAAGCACTTCGCCCTGCTGCCGCTCTTCACAGCCGAAATCCATGTCTTCTTCTATTTTCAGAACCTTGTACTGCATGATCAGATTTCCTCCAGCAGCACGTCATTAACGGCCTCATAAGCGTCCTCAAGCGCATCCAGTGCCTCTGTCAGCGTGTCCATCTTCCGGCTGTCCGCATTTTCTTCCTCATAGGCATCTATCACCTCGGCCATCACATCCTTCAGCTCTTCCAGTGAATTTGCGATGTCCTGCAGCTTCTGATCTTTATCCTCTTTTGATGTGATATTTACGATCTTACTCATGATCCTTCCTCCTGTTTCTTTACTCGCATTCTTTGTTCGGATTTTTTATCCTGCATATATCATGCTTTGCATATGTCATACTCTACATTTACCCATTGTACCATATCCTGTGCGCAGATACATCGGATATGTTTTCTCTCTGCTTTATATAATACCATCGAAATCATAAAAAATTTGGTAAAATCTTACCAAATTACCCGTCTTAGTCTGTTTATACTGATTTTTCCACTCCGATCTGGTATAATTGATCTAAAGGAGTTTTTCAATTTACAAAACACTCCTTTCCCATTACAAGGAGGCATATTGCCATGAAAGAAAAAACAGAAACCTTTAACCAGGGAAAAAGATATTTCTTTTATATTCTGATGTTCGCCATCCTTGGCTGGTTTATTTTTATGCAGATCTTTGGTGCGAATGAACGTTCTTCCGACACCCCAGCAGCCTCTGTGATCTATTCCGGTACCGTTACCTGGCAGAAACCGGATGGAACCACCCAGAAAATCTCCGTTCCGGGCACCTACAAGGTTCCCGTCGGTGACACGATGGTCCTTACCATCCAGCTTCCCGATGATCTTACAGATACCTGCTTTGCCATCCGTTCTTCCCTGCAGGATGTGAATTTTTATGTAGGGGATAGCCTTAGAACCAGCTATTCCACGCGTAAAACAAGGCTTGTGGGCAAAAACTCCGCCAGCCGTTATATTTTCTGCCCGGTTTATGCTTCCGATGCCGGCAAGGAGCTCCGTATTGAACTGACCACTTACACCTCCAATTACACCGGAGTTGTCAATCCTGTTTACTGCGGAGACAAGGCAGATATCTGGATATACATTTTCAGCAGATACGGACTGGAAACCTACATTGCATTTTTTATCCTGTTTGCCGGAATCGTCACGATCCTGTTCAGCCTCGCTCTGGGACTGGTCTATCATACACAATTTGACATGGAATATCTTGGATGGTGCATGGTCATGGGCGCCGTCTGGATGCTGGGTGAATCTAAGCTCCGTCAGTTCCTGGTCCCCAACGCTTCCGCTCTCGGATCTCTGTGCTTCGTTATGATCCTTTTGTGTCCGCTCCCGATCCTGTTTTTTGCGGACAGTCTCCAGAAAGGGCTGCATCACAGATTTTATGTCTGTCTTGGAAGCATCGCAATGGTAAATTTTGCAGTCTGTACGATTCTCACTGCTGTCGGTATCGCAGATTATATCGAAACCATGCCTGTAAGTCTCGGAATCCTGGCGATCACCGTTGCCACAATATTTGTACACCTTTTCCAATATATACGCACCGAAAAAAACAGGGCCGACCGGCTTTTGCTCATTGGTCTGCTGGCAGCAATCCTGTGTATTGCCGTTGAAGCAACCTCCGTATACTTTGTCACATTGATGTCCGGACTGTTTGTGGGCACTGGCATGCTGGTCCTGCTTTTTCTCAATATTGTAAGAGCCATCAAAAATGTCCAGGATATGGAACTGAAACGCCAGCAGAGCGAAATCCGCAAAAACCAGGAACAGAATGAAAAAATGTCTCTGCAGATGATACAGACCATTTCCACCACCATTGAGGCAAAGGATGTGTACACCCGCGGCCATTCCTACCGGGTTGCACAATATGCATCCCTGATTGCAGAGGAGCTGGGTTGGACACCGGAGGAAATTCTGAATCTGAGACGTGCTACTCACCTTCACGACATCGGTAAGATCGGTATCCCGGATCCGTTCCTGAATAAACCGGCACAGCTGACCGATGATGAATACAACCTTATAAAAAAACACACCGTTATCGGCGCCGAGATCCTGAAGGATATAACCCTGATCCCACATGCGGCAGAAATCGCAAGAAGTCACCACGAGCGTTATGACGGAAAAGGCTATCCGGACGGACTGGCCGGAGCAGAAATCCCCATCCATGCCCGGATCGTAGCAGTGGCAGACTGCTACGATGCCATGAACTCCCGCCGGATCTATCGTAATGCACTTCCACCGGAGATTATCTACGAAGAATTCCGAAAAAACCGTGGTTCACAGTTCGACCCGGAGATCACCGACATCTTTCTGCGACTGCTTGATGAAAAGCGGCTGTCTCAGTGGAATCCTTCCCAGGAAGAACCGGACACCTATAGCCTTCCGGATATGCAGCTTACCGTCAGCAAATTCATCTCTGACATAATGGCCACGATAAAAAGCCAGGAAGACGCAAAAAGCTATGATTTCCTTACCGGTCTTCCCATGCGTAATCTGGGCGAACGTCTTACCGCAGAATTTATGCAGACACATGATGGATGTCTGATATTCCTTGATATGGATAACCTGAAAAAGATCAACGACATCTATGGCCACAAGGCCGGCGACCGTGCACTGAAATGTCTTGGAAAGCTGCTCCAGAAACGGGCAGATCAGGGAATTTCCTGCAGACTTGGAGGCGATGAATTCCTGATGTTCCTTCCGGACACGGATCCTGATTCCCTGTCTCTGCAGATGGACAATCTGTTCCAGAAATTTCACACCATCACTACCGATGATCCGGAACTCCGGTTTGCCACACTGTCCGCAGGCCTGTGTCTGTGCAGCACCGATGATTCCTTTGAAGACTGCTATTCCAAAGCAGATAAAGCTCTGTATTACGTAAAACAAAACGGCAAGAACCAGTTCTTTTTCTACCAGCAGATCGACCGCAGCACTCTTGCGGCATCCGGTTCCGGAAAGGATCTGGAGCTTGTGGCAGAGTCCCTTCAGAAAAGCGGTATCTATGTAGGTGCTCTTAATCTGAATTACCGGGATTTCGCACGCCAGTATGAATACATGAGCCAGCTTGTCACACGCAGCCAGTGCAGATGTTATCTGGCAATGATCACCATCGAAGCACTTGTGGATACAATTCCTGATATCGAATCCATTGAGCAGGCTCTGGAGTATATGGAACAGGCCATCCGGCAGAATATCCGCCGTGTGGATATCTGTACACGCTACAGCTCCCTGCAGTATCTCATCATACTGTTTGAACCTGACGAAACGCATATCCCGGACATCATAGAACGTGTTTTTACCCAATATTACCGTCAGTATGACAGCCATGATTTCCAGCCATCCTATGAATACCTGGAAATATCTCCACAGGAGTTATAAATACTACCATGACATGGACATGATAAAGCCATAACGAAAAAGAGGTCGTACTTGACGGCCTCTTTTTCGTTAGAATTTTGCAAAATATCATCAAGACGTGGCTCTGGAATTTTCCTGCATGAAACTTTTTCCGTATGTTCGATACAGATAAACAGCCATGAAAATAGTCACGGTTTCCGCCAACGGCATCGTCATCCAGACACCGGCCACACCTATAAGCTTCGGCAGGATCAGTATGAACACAGCCACCAGGATCAAAGAACGCATTGATGAGATCAGTGCCGAAATAAAACCATTTCCCAAGGCAGTAAAGTATCCGGAAAGAAATACATTTAAACCAATAAACAGGAAAACCGGACTAAACAGCTTCAGGCCATCCCATGTCAATGTAAATACATTTCCGCTTCCGACGAATAAATGGATGATCTGTTTTCCAAATACAAGTGATACTGTAAGGATCAATACTGAACTGATGGCAATCGTAATAAAACTATATCGTGTTATTTCTCTGATCTTATCATGATTTTCAGAGCCATAATTATAGCTTATGATCGGAGCCGCTGCAACGGCAATTCCCATATAAAAAGCGATGAAGAAATAGTAAATATACATAATGATCGTCACAGCCGCAACTCCATCTTCACCAAAATATTGCATGATAATAAGGTTAAATAAAAATGTAGTGATCCCGGTAGACATCTCCGTCAGCATTTCACTGCTTCCATTGGTGCAGGATTTCAGAAGAACACGCCAATCTGCCTTCGGTCTGCAAAACCTTATATGGCTGTATTTCAGGAAATAGATAAAGCCAATCAACATGCTTACTGTAATGGAGAGAAATGTTCCCCACGCAGCTCCAAGCGTTCCCAGTCCGAATACAGCCACAAAAATATAGTCGAAAACAATATTAAAAGCCAGACCGGTCAGAGACATGATCATTCCGATGTACGATCTCCCATCCGTCCTCACAAGATATTCGAAAAATAGCTTGAATGACATAGGAACCGATCCTAAAAATATGACAAATGCGTATGGCACCACATGCTCCATCAGGCGCTCACTGCTTCCTAAAAAAATACAGATCGGTTTCAGAAAAAGGATTCCCACAGCTGTAAAAGCAACCGAAAGTACGAACAGCACGATCGTTATAAAAGTAAATATCTCATTTGCTTCCTGTTCTCTTTTTTGTCCCATCCTCTCTCCTATGATGGCACCTGATCCCGTTGCAAGCATGACAGACGTTCCAAAAATAACACAGGTGATCGGAATAACAATATTAATCCCTGCAAGCGCGTCAGAGCCTGCATACCGTGATACAAAAAATCCATCTATCGTTGTATAAAATGATAAAAAGATCATAGTCAGTACCGATGGGACCAGATATTTTAAAAACTGAGGATAAGACATTTTTGCTTCAAAATATTTCATTTTTTTAGTCTCCTGCTTCCCCCCCTGATCAGTCAAAATCTCTGGTAATGTTCGTAAGCCATTTATTTCTGAAATAGTGGATGAACACCACAGGCATTTTTTCGAATTCATCCAGGGTCATTATAAAATATACCCAGACAGGCGGCAGTTTTAAAACATACGCGCCAAGAAAGGTCAGAGGAACTGCAACAAGCCACATAAATATGGAATCTACGATCATTCCAAACCTGGAATCGCCACCTCCTCTGAAGCATCCGCATATAAGACAGGTATTGATACCCTCTCCCACAAGACGCCAGGTTGTCATGATTATAAAAATACCAAGATAATAAATGGCCGTCTCTGTCAGTTTATCCCGATAGAAATCCAGTATCATAGGGCGGACTGCCAGAATAATGGCGCATCCGATGAGACTTACGATAATTGTTATTCTCAGCATACGTTTCCCATATTCTCTTGCTGTATCCTTGTGGTCTTTACCAAGCTCCTGGCTGATAATGATGGTAGTAGCGTTGGCAAACCCGCGACAGGCGATGGCACCAATATTTACTACCATAACAGCAACGGCATTTGCAGCAACCATATCCGATAAAATGTTTACTTATAAAGGACAGTATATCATATACCTTACAAAACCGCGAGTCTTTTTCAGTATTCTTTCCATTATATTACTTAATTATATACTATATTTCACCCACTGGTCATATTTCCATTGTACATAAAAAAACAATATCACTTTAACGCAAAAAATCATTCTATTTTTTTACTTCTATGATATAATACTTTATTGTGAAACTAATAAAACGAGGTGAAGCAGGTGAAGAAAAAAACAATTGTACCTCTTATCGTTTTTTTACTGGGCATATGCATTATTGGTTTAATTGTATACAAGACAGACTCACATGAAACTGAACAACGACACATAACAGCACAATTAAATGCAACAACCTACGGCGAACGTATAAAAAATGAAATTACAAATGGAATTGCGATCACAGATACGCTAAAGCAGGTCCTGATCAGTGAAAACGGAAAGATCCGTCAGTTTGACACAATTGCGGAAAATATTATGTCTGACGTTATTGAAAGCATACAGCTTGCTCCGGATGGTATTGTGACAGATATTTATCCTTCCAAGGGAATGGAAGCGAGTAAGATCGATCTGCTCCAGGATAAAGATTGCAGCAAAATTTCCTGTTACGCAAGAGACAATCACGTGATCGTTACACAAGGTCCTTTCGATTTAAAACAGGGCGGCCGTGGAATTGCTGTCCGCAATCCAGTCTACCTGAAAGATGAAAACAACCAGGAATATTTCTGGGGATTTACCGTTGTTATCCTGCGTGTTCCTGACATTTTTTCAGATGCGGTCAATTCTCTTTCGGATTTCGGATATGAATACAGGCTTTCAAAAACAGATACTCCCTGGACCGATACTTATAAAGTTGTTTATCAGTCAGATGACCAATTTACTCATACTGTTTCTTATGGTTTTACGATGGGGGAAGAGAACTGGAAATTAGAAGTAGCTCCTGAAAGCGGGTGGCGAGACCTTAAATTACTGGTAATCGTCGGCGGAATGTTTACTGCTATCGTTTTACTTTTCTCAGGTCTTACCCGGGTATGGTTAGTATCGAAAGAAAATAAAAACAAATTTCAAATACTGGCACACACAGATTCTCTCACCAATATTTACAACCGCTATGGATTTGATGAATTAGCCGAAAGGATGATCACCCAAAATCCAAAAGCGCATTTTGTGGCCGCACTCCTTGATATTGATGACTTTAAGTTTATTAATGATATTTACGGACATGTCTACGGAGACAAAGCATTAAAGAGTCTCACCGATAGCATGAAAGCTTTTTTCCCGCCAAATACATTACTGGGAAGAAACGGTGGTGACGAATTCTGCATTCTTCTGCCGGATCATACCTATGAAGAAGCAGAAAAACAACTGCGGCAATTCACAAATCTTACAAAGACCTTTTCATGCAAGGGAAAAGAATATCCGTTTTATATTTCTCTCGGATATGCAGAATATCCAACCTTTGCATCCACACGCTCACAGCTCATGCGCTGTGCAGATGCAGCACTTTATGAAATAAAGCTTCACGGAAAAAACGGATGTATGGCTTACAGGGACGGGCTCCGGTCAGGAGTCCGCAAACAGCTCGGATTCGCATTCAGGGATATCTCTGAACACCTTCCGGGTGCATTTATCATATACAGAGCGGACAAAGATGATGATGAGCTCCTGTATGCAAACCGTGAGTTCCTTCAAATGACCGGATATAAAAATATAGATGAACTTTTCAGCCTTACAAAGAAAAGCTTCCACAACCTGATCAGGGAAGATGAACAACAGCAGATAGAAACAAGCATCTGGAAACAGATCGATGCCGGCAATAACAATGACTATATCCACTTTCATCTTCGAAAAGCAGACGGCACTTACCTTTCTGTGCTTGATCACGGAAGAATCGTGGAAAGCCAGCAATACGGAAGAGTATTTTATGTATTGTTTATGGACTGGGAAGCCATGCATATTCATTACAGCGATAAATTTTCCGGCTAAGGTACAGACATCTCAGTCTGTATCTTAGCCGGCTGTTTTTTTCCTGAACAATTCAACATCTTATAATATGTATTCCATCTGCCTTTCTTTTGTCCGCATTCCCATTTTTTCATAAAATTTTTCTGCTGAAGTATTTCCTGCCCACACATTCAATGTCACTTCATAGCATCCCAGCTGCTTTGCTTTATTTTTTACATATTCAAACAGGCTTTCCCCAATATGCTGACCTCGTGTCTCCTGATCGACACACAGGTCATCTATAAAAAGAGATTTAAACGGTACCATATTGTTTGAAAAAGGCTGCTCCTTTAATTGACAAAATGCATACCCCACACAAACATCAGCCTCATCCGCTGCAACATATATTGGCTTTTCTGATGAGCATTTTTTCCTCCTGTTTTTCAATAACTGGTTTCACAGATTCTTTATACATACCATAATACCATCGTGTGGATTCCAGATAAAGGAAGGCTTATAACAATAGCATCCTTTTAAACGGTCAGGTTTTTTTCCGGTCAACCTTCTTTTGCAAAATTCCTTATATTGGAATTATCTTATTTATAATTATCTGTAATGTATTCCGCTCCAGTAAATATTATCTTTCACTATCGTTTCCTGCGGAAGTACTACACCATCCAACGCCCACCTTTTATATTCTGCAAACCCTACACGGTCAATAATATATCCCACATGTTCCTTGCCGCCAGGCGCATTTGGATCAATATATTTTTTTACAAATTTATAGGTGTTCAGGATAACCTTGACGATAGTGTCTTCATCTGCCCAGATCAAAAAATCTTCTCCCAGACGTGGATTTTTCTTTCCAGTTCGTCCCATAAGTGTCAGACGATAATATTTTTTTTCACTTCTGGTCCATGCTCTGGTAGGACATTTTGTCACACATACTCCACAGCCTACGCATTTTTCTTCATTGCGCACGATTCTGTAATTATCCATCTTTAACGCATCCACCGAAAGCTTATCACAGCCTTTTACACAGGCGCCACAGGATACACAACGATCAGGGTCATATTGTGGCTCTGTCATACCGATAATTCCAAAATCGTGCATTCTTGCTTTGATACAGTCATTGGCGCAACCTGTAAGTGCAATTTTAAAATGAAGATCATTAGGAAATATAGCCTTTTCGATTCTCTTCGCAAAAGCTGCTGTATTATAATTTCCAAAAGGACAGACTCTGTTTCCGATACATGCACAGACATTTCTGGTTCCTGATGCTGAATACCCGGTGCCTGCCTCATTTTGATTGATCTGAAGATTATCAATGATCGGTTGAAGCATCTCATTAACTTTATCCATATCTTCCATATGGATTCCTTCAATTTCGAATCCCTGACGAGTGGTAACATGGATCTGTCCGTTTCCATATTTTCTGGCAATATCCACCACCTGCTGCATAACGTCTGCATTACAGCACCCTCCCGGAACACGAACTCTGGAAGCCGTAAGCCCACGGACCTTTGATACACGGAAGGCATTTTTCTTTAGTTTCTTTGTATTGATATCCATTACGATTTCCTCCCCTAATCAAACATTTTTTTGCCTTCTGAATAACAGAATACCGGACCATCCAGACAAATATAGGTATCATTCATTCGACAATGCCCGCATTTACCAAGTCCACAGCACATTTTTCTCTCCTGAGATATCCAGATTTGTTCTTCCTCCACTCCCAGCTTTAAAAGCTCTGCTACTGCAAATTTCATCATGACCGGTGGTCCGACAACAATAGCTGCAGTCTCATGGATATTATCAAGCTCAAGTTCCGGAATATATTTTGTAACAAGTCCTGTCCTATAAGAATCGTCATCAGCGGAATCCACTGTCAGGATCAGCTCCATCTGCTGTTCCCAGATCTTCAGATCCTCACGGAACAAAATATCTGACGGCGATTTAAACCCAAGGATCGTGTGTAATTTTTTCACTTCATCCGGATGCTCACCGAAGTAACTGATCACTCCTCTCACAGGAGATACTCCTGTTCCACCAGCTACCACGATCAGTTCTTTTCCCTGATAATTCTCCTTCTCAAAACCGTTTCCATACGGGCCACGCATAAAAAAACAGCTTCCCTCATTCAGTTCAAAAATCTCTCCGGTCACCTTGCCAACCTTGCGTATGGTCAGATCAACATAATCTTCTCCTATACCACTGACAGAAATCGGTGCCTCACCATATTTAGGAATAGAAACTTCAAAAAACTGTCCCGGTCTTACTTCACCCACATATGTCATACGGAATGTATATTCTGTCTCTGTATGCTTCACGATTTCTTTTATCTTAGATAAGAAAGGAATATATTCATTCGTCATCTTACTTTCCCTCCTTTTCTTTCAGTTTCTGAAGACATTCGATATAGGAAATATACTCCGGACAGACATTTTCACAACGCCCGCAGCCGACGCACATATGATATCCGAATCTTTTCTTATGATCTGAAATTTTATGTAATACCTTAAAGCGCATTCTTTCACCCTGACTTTGGCGGAAGCTGTGTCCTCCGGCAATATCAGAATATCCATCTACCTGGCAGGAAGCCCATACACGGCGACGCTCTCCGGCCTTTGGATTATCTTTATAAAAAATATCCTGCATAGTAAAACAGGTACACGTAGGACAGACAAAATTACAGCGGCCACAGCCAATACATCGACTGCCATATTCCTGCCACATGGAATCCTGGTGAATTGTATTTGAAAGTTTTTCCGGAACCTCTATATGAACCTCATTTTTTTCCACAAAAATCGGTTTCTCCTGAACATTCTGTCCATAATCCCATAATAATTCTTCCAGTTCTCTGCATCTCAGCTCCATGTAACATCCATCTTCATCCTGAAAAATATACATATCATATTCTTCACAACGATTCGTTCCCATACTTACGCAAAAACAATTTTTTCCGGATTCCTTACACCCCATCACAGCAAAAACCGTGTTTTCCCGCATTCTTCTGTAATAATAATCCTCTGCACCATTTTTCAAATACATGTCGTCCAGACGTTTCAGGGCATGAAAATCACAGCTTTTCAAGAAAATCAACCTCTGTCTTGCCGCCCCGTCTGCTGTTTTCATCTCATTCTCCGTAAAATAAAGAATCGTCTCTGAAATCGGAAACAGTACCTCCTTAAAGCTGTAATCCGACTTCTGATTCCAGACAATTTCTTCCCAGCTGTTCAGCAGACCATAACGAACTACATCTGTATCTGAAAAGCATCCTGTCCCCTGGTAAATTTTCGGTCCATACACATCATAGGATTTCTGCAAAATTTCAAAAACATTCTGCATCTCATCACTGCTGACTCGTTTTCCCATCAGATACCCCTTTCTCATAATCACATTTTATAAAATTCTGCAAGACCATCAAAATCTATCAGAATAAAGCGCTTATTACCATAACGGATCAGACCTCTGTCCGTAAGAACCTTACAGGCACGAGATACATTTTCCCTTGGTGCACCAACCAGATCTGCCATCAGGGTAATGGTAAGATCAATATCTATCATCACCCCGTCTTCCGTATCTACGCCAAAATCACGACCGAGCTTCCATAATTTTGCAGCTATTTTTCGCTCCATCTGCATATTTCCGGTCGTATTCTTTAGCTGGTGCCCCATTCGCCAGAGATTTCTCTCATACTCTCTCAAAACAGCTCTTGTCAAAGCATGGCTCTGTTCCATAAGCTGAAGAAACTGTTTTTCTGCAATTTCTATCACCTGCACCGGACAGGCAGCCTCACAAAAAAGTGCATTCGGCTTTTTGCTTACAATGCTCTGATTTAAAAGCCGCCCTTTTCCCAGGATAAAAATCACCTTTCGATTTCCATGCTTGGTCAGATTATAAAGCATCACTTCGCCGGAATACACAAAATATACTGTTTTGGTTCTGCTGCGTGAATGAAAAATCACTTCTTTTTTCTTATAAGAAACAACTTCACTTTCATTAAGCAGATTCTGCAGAATATCCTTTGGGATTTCTTTAAAAAAATCCATCTTCTCCAGTTCCCTGAGTGTTATCTGTCCCATTGTATCAACCTCACTGGTATAGCTTTTGCAGTTTCTGATAACAAACTACTCTTGTCTCGCTTTCCTTTTGTATTATAATGAAAAAGTTTATCGTTTTCCGTGATGTATATCACATTTTTATTCCTGAATCCGTATCATTACAGACAGTCAGCTCAAAATGGTTTCTGTTTGTTTTTATAAGCCCTTCTTTTTGCAGCTTTGATATCTCCGAAGACATTGCCGCACGGTCAATGCAAAGATAATCTGCCAGCTGCTGCCGGTCAAAAGGAATATCAAAGGATAACGATGCCTGTCTGATAGATACCGACGACAGATAGGACAGCAGCTTATCCCTTGTCGTTCGCTTGCCAACATGTGTGATCTTATCGTTGAGGATCAGGATCTTATTTGCCAGGACACCGACCAGGTTACGGATCAGCTTCTGATGATGGTCACATACTGTTGGGCAGGAAACCAGAAGCCTTTGAACATTTAATAAAATAATCTCACAATCTTCGTCTGCTACCACACTGACATTCAGAACAGCTCCCGGACTTGCTGCATATGGTTCACCAAAAAAATCTCCTGCATGACATTTTGACAGAATATTCCGATGTCCCCACAGGTCTTCCTGAATAACAAGAACACAGCCTAACACCACAAGTCCCATTACTTCGGTAGATTCTCCGGCTCTGAAAATATAAGAATCCCGTTTTCTGGAGATCGTTGCTGCATTTACACAATGCAGTATGGATAATATCTCATTATCAGTAAGACCTTTAAAGAAAGGGCTCGTTCTTAGAATGGGTAAATATTTTTTCAAAATTAATCCTCCTGTTGGAAATCAAACATACACGTTGTAATTATTATACTATACTCCTAACAGAAACCAAGGATAAATACTACTGACCGAGGATAAAATAATAAGAAAGATCCTTCGGAAAAATCACAGAATAAAAGGAGAATACAATAATGGATAAAAAAATGTTTTGTTTCCAGTGTGAACAGACAGCCGGATGTACCGGCTGTACAGGAAATGCCGGTGTCTGCGGAAAAAAAGCAGATACAGCGAAATTACAGGATGAGTTAACAGGTGCATTGATCAGTCTGGCTAAAGCTGCCGACAGCACGGAAACTATTTCAAAAAGGACCGGACAGATCATAATCGAAGGACTGTTTACTACAGTTACAAATGTAAGTTTTGACAATGCAGCAATCGAAAATATGATACAAAAAGTCAGAGCTGAAAAAGAAAGACTGGTTCCTGACTGCAGAACAGAGGAATATGATCTTCAGCAGCTGTGGAATGCCAATGAAGATATCCGCTCCTTGAAGTCTCTTATTCTCTTTGGTATCCGCGGAATGGCTGCCTATGCCTATCATGCAAATGTTCTGAATTATGAAGATGCCGAAGTGAATCAGTTCTTCTGCGAGGCATTATCTAAGATCGGTTATGAAGAAAGCACAGAAGCACTGCTTTCCACAGTACTCAAAACAGGAGAGATCAATCTGAAGTGCATGGCACTTCTTGATAAGGCAAATACAGAAACCTATGGAACACCAGAGCCAACTGATGTTACACTTACGGTAGAAAAAGGGCCTTTTATTGTCGTGACCGGACATGATCTGAAAGATCTGCAGCTTTTACTTGAACAGACTGAGGGAAAAGGAATCAATATCTATACACATGGTGAAATGCTCCCTGCACATGCCTATCCATTCTTAAAGAAATACTCTCACCTGAAAGGCAATTTCGGAACTGCATGGCAGAATCAGCAGAAAGAGTTTGACCATCTTCCGGCCCCGATCCTCTACACTACCAACTGTCTGATGCCTCCAAAAAGCAGCTACGCTGACAGAGTGTTTACAACAGAAGTGGTTGCCTTCCCGGGAGCTGTCCATATTGACGAGAAGAAAGATTTCACACCGCTTATTGAAAAAGCACTGGAGCTGGGTGGTTACAAAGAAGATCAGATGTTCTCCGGTATCAACGGTGGTAAAAAAGTGACAACTGGTTTTGGTCATGCAGCTATCCTGTCCCATGCAGGTACTGTGGTAGAGGCTGTAAAATCAGGCGCGATCCGCCATTTCTTCCTGGTTGCCGGCTGTGATGGTGCCAAGCCAGGTCGAAACTATTATACGGAATTTGTAAAGCAGACACCTTCTGACAGTATCGTTCTCACCCTGGCATGTGGAAAATTCCGTTTCAATGATCTCGATCTGGGAGAGATCGGTGGTCTGCCACGACTGATGGATATGGGTCAGTGTAATGATGCTTATGGTGCGATCCAGGTTGCTGTGGCACTTGCAGATGCATTTGGATGTTCTGTAAATGAGCTTCCGCTTTCCTTCGTACTCTCCTGGTATGAACAGAAAGCAGTCTGTATCCTGTTAACCCTCCTGCATCTGGGTATCAAAAATATCCGTCTTGGTCCTTCTCTTCCGGCGTTCCTTTCTCCTAATATTCTGAACTTCCTGGTTGAAAATTATGGTATTGCACCTATCACCACACCGGAAGAAGATATCAAAGCACTGATGAACCAGTAAAATAAATTTTTCAAAGCCTTTACAAAATCAACAAAGCCGATACAGGATTCCAAAAGTCCTGCATCGGCTTTATTTACAGGTCTGAAGACTCGGATCAGCCGACAACACTTTTAAACATGTGCAGCGATATTCTGATGGAGTTAAATGATAACGTTTTTTAAACAATCTGCAAAAATAATCAACGTTATGAAATCCGCTTTCATAAGCGATCGTTTTTACTTTTTTATTCGTATTTTTCAATAACCAGGAAGCTGCCTGAAGTCGATATCCTATCAGATAATTAACCGGTGTAGTATGTAAAAAACGGTGGAACAAATTAAGTGCAGTACTTTTGCTGATTCCTATATGCGAAGCAATTTCATCCAGAGACAAATTGCGATTATAGTTTTCATGTATATATTGCATGATCAACTGCACTCTTTTCTGTGCAACTTCATCCACTGTCTGTACATCTCCTTTATCAGATAACTTTACATTTTCATAAAAAGTCAGCCATAAATCCTGCAGCAATGCCAAAGTAGCAAGTTCTTTTATTTTCTCATTCCTCTGTATTTCCATTATTTTTATCATAGTTTGTATAATCTTTGTTTGCCATAGTTCATCAGGCTGAAAACGCTGGAAATATATATTCGATGAAATGATTGGCAAGATATATTTCTTATAGATCAGGCTGTTCTCCGGCGCAATAAATTCCGGCATACATACAAAGTTAGGAATGATACCACCTGATGATGCGTAAAAGCGGTGCAATATTTTAGAATTAATAAAAATTGCTTCTCCTTCTGACAATATAATCTGTTTTTCTCCTATTCCGCATGTAACTTGTCCGGACTCGACATATAAAAACTCAAATTCTCTGTGCCAGTGCCACTCAATACAATGAAAATCAAACAATTCCAGATTATCATAATAATACTGGAATGGATAATCACTGCTTCCATGCTGTTTAATTTCCATGAACTCCTCGTCTGTAAGTATTTTATTATAATCCATCCCATATCACGTTCTTTCTTTTTTACGATATTATACAGTATTTCTATAATTTAATTCAATGTATATATCTGATATTTGCTATATAATCAAGTAAAAAAAGGAAAGAGGTATTCTTATGATTTTTAAATGGATGAATGAAAGTGAGATCAACATTGAGGGCGACAAAATTGAAATAACCGCACCACCCAGAACAGACTTTTTTGTGGAAGTATTGATGAATGTGAAGATTGAACATAAAACTGTTAAAAACATTAGAAGAGGAAAATAAAAAATGAATGCTGTAAAAAAAACTAACTACCATAAGACAAAAATAGCCTGTTATATGGGATTTATCACACAGGCTATTGCGGCAAACTTCACACCGCTTCTTTTTTTGAAATTTCACAGTGACTACCATATTTCTCTCGGTAACATTGCTCTGATATCCACTTTCTTCTTTTTCACACAGCTTCTGGTTGATCTGTTCTGTGCCAAATTCGTAGATCATATCGGATATCGTGTGTGCATTGTTGCATCAGAAATATTTGCTGCATTGGGTCTGCTTGGACTGGCATTTTTACCTGATTTTTTACCTGATCCTTTTATTGGAATTATATGTAGTGTTATTGTTTATGCCATCGGAAGCGGTTTAATAGAAGTACTTTGCAGTCCTATTATCGAGGCCTGTCCGTTTGAAAACAAAGAAGCAACTATGAGTCTGCTCCATTCATTTTACTGTTGGGGAGCTGTTGGGACAATTTTGATTTCCAGCTTATTTTTCCTGATATTTGGAATAGACAGTTGGAAGTGGCTCGCCGTAATATGGGCAATCATTCCTGCAATTAATACTTATAACTTCATGACCTGTCCCATCGAATCTCTGGTTGACAATGGTTCTGGAATGGAAATTAAGGATCTGTTTTCCAAGCCATTTTTCTGGGTTGCAATATGTCTGATGATCTGTTCCGGAGCTTCTGAACTTGCAATGGCTCAATGGGCATCTGCTTATGCAGAATCAGCACTGGGATTATCAAAAGCTCTGGGAGATCTAACAGGTCCATGTATGTTTGCAGTAACAATGGGAATCAGCCGTATAATTTTTGGTAAATATGGAGAACAGTTAGATTTAATAAAGTTTATGAGTGGTTCAGGCATATTATGCGTTGTCTGTTATCTGCTTACTGCTTTGTCATCCAACCCGATCATCGGACTGATCGGTTGTATTGCATGTGGATTTTCAGTTGGAATCATGTGGCCTGGAACCATCAGTATTTCCTCAAAAACTTTTCCAACAGGTGGAACGGCTATGTTCTCTCTTCTTGCCATGGCAGGAGATTTAGGTGGCAGCATTGGACCTGGAATTGTTGGTCGTATCACTCAGAATGCTGGAAATAATATTAAGATCGGCATGGGATTCGGACTTATTTTTCCAGTAATTCTATTGTTTATGTTATTCCTGCTGTATCGGAAGAAGATATCAAAGCACTGACTTATTGATTGTAATTATATTTTTTCACTCTGCAAACCCGGAAGCTGTATCATCACTTTGTTGCCAGATACTATAGACCTGATACAACATTGATCGGATCCTCTTCCATAAACTTCTTTATATTATCCGCCAGAATAGAAACCAGCCGCTGTCTTGTTTCAAGTCCTTTCCATCCCATATGCGGCGTCAAAAGGACATGATCCATAGTATAAAGAGGGTTGGTTTCTTCAGGTGGTTCGGTTTCCTGAACATCAAGTCCGGCTCCTGCAATCGTACCATTTTCCAATGCTTCTATAAGAGCAGCCTCATCAATAAGTGCACCTCTTGAGGTATTAATGATAAACGCTGAGGGCTTCATAAGTGATAAAGCCTCTTTGTTGATCATATGTTTTGTACTTTCCGTCAATGGACAGTGCATGGAAACATAATCACTATTCCTGAGTAATTCCTCAAGCGATACATAGCGGATACCTTTCTCATCCTCTCTCGGTGTCCTGGTATATACAAGTATGTTCATATCCAACGCCTGTGCGATCTGGATAACTTTCCTGCCAATATGTCCTGCACCTATAACACCAAGTGTTTTACCATTTACCTCAACATGCGGAACCTGAAGATTTCTGGTAAAATTGTCATGATTTCCGCATGCCAGCATCTTCATCTGTACCTGCATTGCAGAACTCAGATTTAATATCATCATAATCGCAGTATGTGCCACACGTTCTGTGCTGTATGCCGGGATATTGCAGACTGTAATCCCCTTCTTCCGTGCTGCTTCAAGATCAATATTATTATATCCTGTACCTGCCTCGCAGATCAGTTTAACAGATTCCGGGAATTTCTGTATCATTTCTGCACTCACAGACATCTCCTTTGTTACAATGATATCTGCACCCTGAATACGCTCTGACAGCTGCTGTTCTGTTGTATCATCATATACTGTAACATCAGAAGATAAAACGGAAAAATCCAGCTTCCCATCAAAATTCATTTTCTTTGCATTCAATACCACACATTTATCGTTCATACTATAAATTCCTCCTTAAATTACTTTAGGCTATCGGGATTATACCTCTTTATCAGTCGGCCATGATCTCCGAAGAGCCACATAGGATATTAAAAAGTTTGCAAACCAACCGGCTGGTACAGCAAGCCAGACAAATACAATGCCAAAACGCGGTGCACAGATCAAAGCAACAGACAGGCGGATCGCCAGGTTCACCATATTTGCAATGAGGAACGGGCGCATGATCCCAAGACCACGAAGAACCCCATCGGTTGCCATTTTGATTCCCATAAAGATGAAGAAGTAACCAAGCCATCTCATATAACCCTCGGATACCTGATAGGCCAGGGCAGTTCCATCTTTACCAAGGAATAGCGAGGAAATCTGCGTGTGCAGTGTTTCAATGACTATAAAAGCAAGAACTGCAAAACATACATCTAACACCAGTGCAGCGTGATATCCTTTTTTGATCCGTTCAATTTTCTTTGCGCCAAGATTCTGGGAAACATATGGGGAAACCGCATTGCCAATGGATACAAAAATCAATGAAAAAACATTCTCTACCCGCATCGTCGCCGCATACCCCGCAAGTGCCTGTGTACCGAAGGGATTTACAACAGCCTGTACGATCATCATACCAATGGACACTGTAGACTGCTGAAGAACCGAAGGTACCGCAATTTGAAGCATGGAATGTAACTCCTGCCTGTCAAACCAGTCAAAACGACTTTTATATCGACGCATCCGGCTAAGGAAAAGCAAAAGTGAAAACACCGCAGAAATTCCCTGTGCTATAAGAGTCGCAAGGGCTGCACCAAACACACCGAGACCAAGTCCGGCCACCATCCAGAGATCCATAAAAATATTTAAGATTGACGAAAATATCAGGAGCCCCAGCGGGATTTTTGATTCGCCTATGGAAGTAAACATATTGGAAAGAATGTTATACATAAACAGAAACGGAAATCCCACGAAATAGACCCTCAGATATAACACTGCATCATCCAGTATATCGCCAGGGGTTTGTAACACACTCATCATCCAGTGGGAAAAGCAAAATCCAAAAACCCCAAGGACTATACTTAGAATTAAAAAGCTAAACAAGGATGTTGACACGATGGTCTTCATTTTTCCATACTCCCTGGCACCGAAATAGCGGCTCACCAGCACACCGGCACCGACACCTGCCCCCAGTGCCACACAAATAAAAACATTGGTCAGCGCTGCACAGGCCCCGACAGCTGCAAGTGCGGAGGAACCAACAAATTGGCCGACGATGATAGAGTCAGCCATATTGTATATTTGCTGAAAAAAGCTGCCCAAAATCATTGGCATTGCAAAAACCGTCAGCGCTTTAAGAGGCGCATCTGTGATCAAATATTCATCTTTTGACATTATCATATTCCTCCACAGGTTTCATAATTTCATTTATTGCTACACTGCCCGGCGTTATCAGCTGCAGCTGCAATACGATCTTATCACATATTAAAGATATTAAAGGGTTGCGGCTATAGAAATCAGGCCCCAAAGCTGAGACATTCTCTCAATGAATTTCCCGACCGATCCATTCCATGATCACATTTACAATATATTCCTGCTCCGCTTCTGTCAATTCCCGTCCTTTCGGAATATGATGCCATTTTTCCAGACATCCCCTGCAACAGGTAGCTGTGGCATGCTGGGCTACAAAAACCGGATGCCCTCTCATCGGTGTCTGTTTTCCATCATTTGGTATTTCTGCCGGTGCAAGACGCTTTCTGATAAAATCACAGGCATGCTCACGTACTTTCTCCATTCCCTTTTCTGATACATAACTCCGATCGTTTGCCTTCAGGGAAAAACTGCTTCTGAACTTTGACTGCGACAGGCGTTTCCAGAGATTTCCCTCATAAACTGCCGGTGTCTCACATACCATAGAAGGCTGGATGCTGCCCTTATAGACGATCATCTTCTTACTGTCACTTCCGTTCTCATTTGCGGTCTCGTCTACTGCTTCTTTCAAAAGCTGTGCCTTCACTTCCTGTGCTTCTTTGCTGTCCGGCTGCAGACGTCTTGCCAGACATGTATTTCTGCCAGTTGTCGTTTCATTTTTTATCGCATAATACACAGCTTTCTTCTCTCCGACAAGTACCAGGATCTTTTTCGCCCTGGTCACACCCGTATAAAGGAGATTTCTCTGCAGCATGACAAAATGACTCATGGTAAATGGCATGACAACGATTGGATATTCGCTTCCCTGGGATTTGTGGATCGTTACTGCATAGGCAAGCGCCAGTTCGTCCAGCTCTGTCACATCATAGACTACTTCCCGTTCATCAAACAGAACTGTCAGTTCCCGTTCTTCCACGTCAACTTTTGTGATAGTACCAATATCTCCGTTAAATACTTCCTTATCGTGATCATTCCGGATCTGCATCACCTTATCCTTCAGCCGGTACTGTGTGCCGCCTCTCCGCAGAAAGATCTTTGACGGATTCATGGCTTCCTGCAGCACCTGGTTCAGATTTACTGCCCCACATTCGCCTCTCTGCATCGGAGTCAGCACCTGAATATCCTGCAGTGGATCTACATGATAGTATCTCGGCAGGTTCGTCTTACAATATTGGACGATAGTATCCACCACTTCCTGATTACTCTCTTTGGTGGCAAAGAAAAAGTCGGCATCTTTCCCACCTCTCATATCAATGCCTTCCCCTCTATTGATCCGGTGTGCATTCATGATGATCCGACTTCCCTGTGCCTGACGGAAAATCCGTGTCAGACGAACTACAGGAACACATCCGGAATCAATAATATCTCTGAGAACATTGCCCGCTCCGACACTTGGCAGCTGATCAATGTCGCCTACCAGAATCAGAGACATCTGCTGCGGCAATGCTTTTAAAAGATTATACATCAGCATAATATCGATCATGGAACATTCATCCAGTATCAGCACATCTCCTTCCAGCGGATGTTCTTCATTTTTCTGATAGCCTTCCGGAGGTTTATATTCCAATAACCGGTGAATCGTTTTTGCTTCCATTCCAGTTGCTTCTGACATTCTCTTTGCTGCTCTTCCAGTCGGTGCAGCAAGAATGATCTGACATCCAGCCTGCTTATATGCAGAAATAATTCCCAGAGTTGTTGTAGTCTTTCCGGTTCCAGGTCCACCGGTCAGCACCATGACCTTAGAGGAAACTGCTGTCTTTACCGCCTGCCACTGAATCTCGTCATAAGTAATTTCTGATGAAGCTGCTACTTTCTTCAATATTTCTTCCGTATCCTCAGATTTCTTCTTTCCACAGGACATCAACCGAAGCAGCCGTTTTGCACAGCCACTTTCTGAAAAATAATATGGGGGCAGATAGATTGCTTCCCGATCTTCTGCTTCATCTCTGATCACATCATTCGTGCGGATCATCTCATCCAAGGTGATCTCCAGCTCCGGTTCTTCCACTTCCAGAAGTTCCTTTGCCCTTCCAGTCAGCTGTTCTCTTGTTGTATAACAATGACCTGCTTCTGCCAGCTTATTCAATGTATAAAAAATACCACTGCGCAGACGGACAAATTTGCCTTTGTCAATCCCCATCTTCTGTGCAATGGAATCCGCTGTCTTAAATCCAATTCCCCAGATGTCATCTGCAAGCCGGTATGGGTTCTCCTTTACGATCGCAATGCTCTCACTTCCATATGTCTTGAAAATCTTTGTCGCATGAGAGGTGCTGACCTCATGACTCTGCAGAAAAAGCATGATATTCTTGATCTCTTTCTGCTCCTGCCAGCTTGTTTTGATCCGGTCTACACGTACTTTTCCTATACCTGATACTTTGAGCAGTTCATCTGGTGTCTCTTCAATAACATCCAGTGTATCCTTCCCGAATTTTTCCACAATTCTTTTTGCAAACTTTGGACCAACGCCCTTCACCAGACCGGAACCAAGATATTTTTCGATTCCATATACTGTAGCAGGAAGTGTCTCCTCAAATTTCTCCACCAAAAACTGCCGCCCATATTTGGCATCCATCTTCCACATACCTTCCAGAGACAGCACAGAACCAACATGGGTATCCGGCATCGTGCCAACTACTGTGACAAGATCACTGTAATTCTTCACCGCACATTTCAGAACCGTGTAGCCATTGTCGGCATTCTGATATGTAATTCTTTCAACCACACAACGTAAGTGCTCCATGCCCGTCTCCTTCTCTCATAATTCATCACAAATGACCACGGAATAAATACAACGTCAAAATGCATACCCTTTATTTTCCTGATCTCCGCGCGATATGCTGAAGTAAGTCTCTGGTCTCAACCAAAAATCCACTGTGATTAATGTAAGTAATTTTCATAATATCACCTGTATAAATTAACGCCGGTACCGGATAGCAAATCTTTCTTTGCCATGTTTATTTTTCCTTTTTCGAGCGTTTGTAAATTTCACGACAACAGCATTTCTAATACAGATTTTATCGTATTTTTTAGATTCCGTCCATCCTTTATCCACAGCTGGTAGAAAAATGTGAAATGATACTTTTACAAATTCTATTACTTGTTGTTAGTTCATAATTTATGTATAATCCTGTCTTTGACAGTCCTCTTTCACAGCGTTAATATCCTGCGCCAGTGTCCGTATTTTTCAGGATCTTAATAAGACGGCTTGTTCCAAGACGCTCTGCGCCAAGACTGATAAATTTTTCTGCATCATCGAAAGATGAAATTCCACCTGCTGCCTTTACTTTTACATCTTTTCCAATATATTTCTTCATCAGCTCTACATCTGCAAAAGTTGCTCCCGCTGTAGAAAATCCGGTAGAAGTTTTGATAAATTCTGCTCCTGCATTTGTAACGATCGCACACATTTTAATTTTCTCTTCTTCGGTGAGAAGACATGTCTCAATGATAACTTTGAGGATTCTTCCATCACAAGCTTCATGGATCGCACGAATCTCATTCTCTACTTCCTCATATCTTCCATCCTTTAAAAATCCGATGTTAATAACCATATCGATTTCTGAAGCACCATTTGCAATGGCGTCTTTTGTTTCAAATACCTTTACAGCAGTTGTATTATATCCGTTCGGGAAACCGATCACTGTACAAATCGGAAGTTTTCCCGCTACATATTCCGCTGCCTGTTTTACGTAAGCAGCCGGAATACATGCAGATGCAGCCTCATATTTCATGGCATCATCCAGGATTCCTCGAATATCATCCCATGTTGCAGTCTGTCCAAGTAATGTGTGATCCACCTTTTTTAATATATCTTTTTTATCCATTTTACGTTCCTTTTACTTCAGCTCATCCAGAAGAGAACTTCCAATTGTTCCCTCCGGCATCTTAACTTCAAAATTATCTGCGATCGTTGCACCGATTACTGCAAAAGTATTCTGATCTTCCAGTTTTCCGTATCCCTCCATAGATGGGGAATAAGCAAAAAATGGTACTTTTTCTCTTGTGTGATCAGTTCCTGTATGCGTCGGATCATTTCCGTGGTCAGCTGTAATGATCAGAAGATCATCCTCACGAAGCTCATCAAGAAGTTCACCAAGTTTTACATCAAATCTTTCAAGTTCCTCTGCATATCCCTTTACATTGCGTCGATGTCCCCAAAGAGCATCGAAATCTACAAGATTTACAAAACAAAGCCCCTCAAACTCTCTTTTCGCAATGTCAATTGTCTGCTCCATTCCATGAACAGAGCTTTTTGACTTATTGGACTCTGTCAGTCCCTCGCCGTCAAAAATATCAAAAATCTTTCCAACGGAGATCACATCATAACCTGCATCCTTCAATGCATTAAGCGCAGTTTTTCCGTAGGGCTTCAGTGCATAATCATGGCGGTTGCTGGTACGTTTGAACTCACCTTTTTTCTTACCAAGGTAAGGTCTTGCAATAACACGTCCGACTTTCCACTCATCCCTCATGGTGATATCACGGGCGATCTCACAGCAGCGATACAGTTCATCCAGTCCGAAAGTCTCCTCGTTTCCGCAGATCTGCAATACAGAATCAGCAGATGTGTAAACGATCATATGACCGGTAGCGATTTCTTCCTCAGCCAGTTCATCCAGGATCTCTGTTCCGCTGGAGCTCTTGTTTCCAATTACTTTATGTCCCGTCCTCTTCTCAAGCTCATCGATCAGCTCTTTTGGAAATCCGGTCTCTGTAAAAGTCTTAAACGGTTTTGTGATGTGAAGCCCCATCATTTCCCAGTGTCCTGTCATAGTATCTTTTCCGGTACTGGCTTCTTTTAAAAATGTATAATAACCCATTGGTCGCTCCACTGCTGCAACCTGTTTCAACGGATGAAGATTTGCAATTCCAAGCTTCTGAAGGTTTGGAATCGTAAATTCATCTACATTCTGGGAAATATGTCCCATAGTATCTGTTCCTTCATCTCCGTACTGGGCTGCGTCCGGCATTTCTCCTGCCCCAAAGGAGTCTATTACAATAGTAAATATTCTCTTATATTTCTTCATAATTCTTTGTCTCCTTTCTGTTGTCTTACTTATGGGTCTTACATATTTACAACAACTTTTGTTACTAATTCCTTGAAGGATTTCGCTACGCGGTCTGCTGTTTCCTGCACTTCTTTATGGTTAAGCTCTTTTTGGGAAATTCCTGCTGCCATATTTGTGATGCAGGAAATTCCACAGATTTCCATTCCCATGTGCCGGGCAGCCATAGCTTCGCATGCGGTGCTCATTCCAACTGCATCTCCACCCCATCTCTGTGCAAGTCTTACTTCTGCAGGAGTCTCATAATTTGGTCCTGTAAACTGTACATAAACACCTTCCTGAAGTTTGATGTCACATTCTTTTGCACATTTGCGGATCACATCCTGAAGACGGCGGCTGTATACCTCACTCATATCCGGAAATCTGGTTCCCAGCTCATCCATGTTCGGTCCTATCAGAGGGCTTGGAACTCCCGTTGTAATGTGATCTGTGATCATCATGAAATCTCCCGGTTTATAGGAAGGATTAGCTCCTCCTGCTGCATTAGTGAGAAGGATTTTTTTCGCACCGAGCATTCCCATAAGACGCGTTGGAAGAACAACATCTGACATTGCGTATCCTTCATAATAATGAACACGTCCCTGCATGATTACAACCGGTGTTTTCTCCACATACCCAAACACAAAACGTCCCTTATGCCCTTTTACAGTAGAAACCGGAAATCCCTCGATGTCCGTATAGTCGATGGTCTGTTCAATCTGAATTCCATCTGCAAAATCTCCAAGTCCGGATCCAAGGATCAGTGCAACTTCTGGTTTGAAATCAATTTTCTTTCTTACGCTTTCCAGGCATGTCATTAATTTTTTATACATGATTACCTCTTCCTTTCTTTTGGGTGTTGTCATTATATTTATGTTTTTTCATAAAGGCAATTCCTCTGCAATGGTCTTTCCAATGCCCTGCGCGCCTCCCGTCACAATCACTACCTTATTGTTAAACTCCATATAAAATCCTCCCCAAAAATCCGCTTTCTATTTCTGTTGCCACAACATTGTGTATTCTTTTTCACCAGTAGCATCATCGAATCCTTCGCACTGAATATCGAACCCTTCTCTTTGGTAAAAAGAGATGGCTCTGGCATTCTTCTGGTATACGTTTAATCGCAATCTAACTTTTTTATTCTTGATATACTCTAATAAAAGTTTACCTATACCACATGACTGCATTTCATCAGAAACAAAAATACCTTCCATGTATTCGTTACTTAATCCGACAAATCCCTGAATCATTTTATCATCTTCATACACATAGACTTCCGCTTGTAACATCATTTCTTTCACTAATTCATAATTACTTGTCCAATATTGCCCAGGAATAAAATAATGTGCTTTTAAATTAGTCTTTAACCATATGTCAGCGACTCTATCAATATCTATGTTCTGCATCTTTCTGATCATAACAAATATTCTCCATCAACTTTGATTTCTCTGTAACAACCAATCAGCTATATCGTGAATCTCAACCAGAACCACAACCAAAATCTAATATCCTTGAACCTACCGGAAGCATTTTAGTGAACCGCTCCTGTACAACCGTAAAATCTACCAAACGAGTCCCCTGGACAAACATATCCACATTTTGATTATAATATTCTATCGTTTTGTCCAGGTCTGCAGGAGCGGTGTCACACCACCCATCGTGATAAATGCAACACTGATCTGAAACTGATCACAGCGCAGCAATTCATCCTCCACAGATGAAATAACTTTCTTCCCATCTTCCGGATTATTCGACACAAATGCTGGCTTATACGCCAGATTTGCTGCCACAGAACCATTTATATAAGCAGCATTTAAGCCGCTTTTCAATTCATTGATCACATTCGCATCCATTAATGTAGATCTCCCTCTCGTTTCGTGGTGAACAAAACAAAATACTCTGCTTTATTATACCTTATGGGAGAGGGTTTGTCATTGAAATCTCCAGGAAGCAAGCGTGGCAAAGGCACCCGAAAGTAACGATAGCAACAAAAAAACAGTTCCGGACATACTGAGGTTAATCAGTGTATCTGAACCTGTCTTTTCTATGGTCTTTCCAATGAATAGCTGGGCTGGCTTTTCCTTGGAATGGATTATTTAATTGTAAAAAATTCCCGTGAAATGATTTATAAAATAGGTAATTTTACAAAGTCTATTACTTGTTGTTAGTTCATAATTTATGTATAATAAAATTAATATAAGAAATACACACTCAGCATGCGGCCTGGAACATAAATAATCCGCAAGTTTAGCGATATACGAGGAGGAAATTCTCATGGGTAAACAATCCACCAGGGAAAACAAAACAATTTACCAGCTTTGCCGAGAAGCGGCAGGACTTACAAGAGCAGAAGCCAGTGAAAGAATGGATGCTGTCTCTGATTCAAAAATTGAAAAATTTGAATATGAAACACAAGAACCTACGCCTTATGATATCCTCCAGATGGCAGATGCCTATAAAAGACCAGATCTTTGCAATTATTATTGCTCTCACAAATGCGAAATCGGCTATCGTTATGTTCCAGAAATAGAAATGACCGATCTGTCAAATATCATTTTGGAGACAATTGCCAGTCTAAATGAAATCAATCCTCTTACCGGTCGTCTGATCCAGATTGCCCGTGACGGTAAGATCAGCGATGATGAAATGAAAGATTTTGCTTATATCAGTAAAAAACTTGATGAAATTTCTTTAGCCATAGACTCCTTGAATCTTTGGGTAGATAAAACAGCTGGAGAACAGGAGCTCAATCTTGAACTCTTAAATGCCGAAAAAGAAAAATTAAAATAATCCATAACACCACGAAAGGATTACGACTATAGAATAACACCAACCGCAGTCGGTGTCTTTAAAGTTGAATTAATCTATAGAAACTGCTATCATATTTTTATCAGAATTTTCCAGGTAAAGGAGGACATGAGTGGATCATGAACGTAATGCCCATTTCCGAAATCATCGAAAAAGTAACCATGATTTGCAAAAAAAATAATGTAAAGCGCCTTGATTTATTTGGTTCCTTCGCCACAGGCACTGCGACCCCCACCAGTGATATTGATTTTGTAGTATACGGCTGTGATAATCTAATGCAGTTAGAAGATGATCTTCAGCAGATTGAAACGCTAAGGAAAATTGATATTTTTGACTTTGACAGTATAAAAAATGAGTATTTATTGGAGGATATAAAAAAATATGGAAAACAAATTTATTAACCGCTATAACACTTTCTGTAAAAGTCTCTCCAATCTTGCCAAAAGCAAAACAGCCGACTCCAAGACCGATTTTGTTCTCGAAGGAACTGTTCTCAATTTCAGTCTTACTTTCGACATCTCCTGGAAAGTTATGAAAGATATTCTGATCAAAAAAATGGGAATTCTTGATTTTGCAGTTGGCTCTCCACGCGAAACTCTGCAGCAGGCATTTACCAATGGTATTATTGATGATGACACCTGGCTGCAAATGCTGAAATCCAGAAATCATTTGTCTCATGATTACGATGGTACTTTCGCCGCAGAGAAATTTCAGGACATTATAAATATTTATTATCCTCTTTTTGAAAAATTCAAAAACGATGTTGCGAAATATTATAAGCAGTAAACTGTGTTTCGTAGAAGGATCACCTTCAGACTATTTTGTTTATTATAGCCCGAAGGTGATTTTAAAATTGTCAATATACATCCGCTTTATTAGATTTTCCAACCAAATTTACGGCAGGATCTCAAGCCAGTAGCCATCTGGATCTACAATGAAATAGATTCCCATTGCTTCATTTTCGAAACAAATGCATCCCATCTCTTCGTGCTTTTTGTGCGCTGCTTCGTAATCCTCTGCCTGAAATGCCAGGTGAAATTCGCATTCACCCAGATTATATGGCTGTGGATGATCTTTAAGCCAGGTAAGCTCCAACTCAAAATCACTTACATTGTTGCTCAGATACACAATGATAAAATCATCGGTAGTCGTTCTTCTCACTTCGTGCAGATCAAGGGCCTCGTTGTAAAATTTAATAGATCGGTCCAGATCTGATACATTGTAGTTTTCATGAATCATCTTAAATTTCATAATTCTTCTCCTTTTGTACATTCTGTGTTTTTAATACGTGACTTATATTGCGGATATTCAGTAATAAACCGCTTAATTACATTGGCATCATTCCAGTAATGCATTGGAAAAATGACATTGCAATCTATATTTTTAAGAAAATACAGGATCCCATCAGCATAGTGATCTCCCTGTCTCGGATCTAGGGGGACAAATGCAGCGTCAAAATGCATACCTTTGATTTTCCTGATCTCCGCATGATATGCTGAAGTAAGTCTCTGGTTGTCAGCTTTCGGCTCGCCATCCCAATACCAGTCGTTTAAATCACCGGCATGATAAATGGTGCCTTCTTTTGTTTTAACGATAAATGCTACACCACTATCGTTAGATAGCAATGTATCGACTTTGGTATCATTATCCAGATTATAAGTTTGATCATGATAAACATATGTGATCTTCATATCCGACAAATGATTCCTTTTTCGTATATCATTCGCCAGAACTGCCTGATACGTCATCCCCATATCATCAAGGATCCCAAAGATTTGTGGGTTAAAATGATCCTTATGGAAGTGACTGCAAAAGATGATTACCTCTTTTTTCTTGTCAAGATACGGTAATTCACCCTTGAAATAATCAAAAATATAGTAGCAATCTCTGGTTTCAACCAAAAATCCACTGTGGTTAATGTAAGTAATTTTCATGATATCACCTGTAATAGTATTTAAAAGATCGATTGCCATAAAATAAACAGCCTTTGCGATTTCTTCCGGTTCTACAATACGACCGATTGGACTATTCTTGTTCCTCGTTTCTTTTTTGATCAACGGCTTATGATTATTACTTTACCGTATCAAAGTTTTCCTATAAAATTTTAACAGCTATTTCTGACATTGTCCACATTTTTAAAAAACAATTCCTATACCAGTTTTCATTCGATGTAACTATCATTCCAGCTTTTTTTATTAATCATCATAATGATTCCTGTCTCCCAGGAAATTCCTGTCACTGTGTCCAGTCTTGCGACCGCTGTCATCATAATGATTCATTCCGCCAGAGAATCCCGGTCTTGTTTCTCCAACCTTGTGGCCTCTACTGTCATAATGATTCATCCAGTTCTGCAATCCGTACACCATCTTTATCTGCTTTAATGTGCTTCGCCACGATATCCATCGCAATCTTACACAGATACATATTCGTTCCGATTCCAGCAGTTGCCGTTATACCTGTCGTTTTCAGCACATCCTGTATCATGGTCATTGCAAGTTCTCTTGCTGTCATATTATAAGTATGCAGATAATCCGTTACATCCATAAATACTTCGTCGATCGAATACGGGAAAATATCTTCCGGCGCAATATATTTCAGATAAATACTGTAAATTCTGGTGCTGTATTCCAGATAGAGAGCTATCCGGGGAGGAGCAACAATATAATCTATCTCCAGTTCCGGATTGGTATCTAATTCTGTGCTGTCATCAGAGGCTCCGATAAAAGTTCTGTTCGGCACTTTCCACCTGCAGGCGCTGTTGGCTTCTTTTACTTTTTGAACAACCTCAAATAAACGAGCCCTTCCTGGTATCCCATAACACTTTAAGGCTGGCGATACCGCAAGACAGATTGTCTTTTCTGTTCTGCTTTTATCTGCAACCACAAGATTGGTCGTCAAAGGATCCCGATTCTCCTGTGTTCTGTTTCTAATTCTTATTTATCCTGCCCGGAAAACTTTCTCATCATAACAATCCGCTCAAGGATTTCCTGCCTGAATTTTTCAACATCATTCGTCCGTTTGCGCACACCAGCTGCTGCAGCATGTCCACCTCCGCCTAACGTCTGCAGAAGTTCGTTTACATTGATCCATTTTCCATCAGATCAGAAGGAACAACGCCAGCGATTTTCTTCCTCATACATGGTAAAACATCCTGTTTCTTACTTCCACGCCTTCCAGATATCCGGCTGATATCCAAGAGTGGATTGTTTTCCATTACGGACAACCGGTGTCTTAATCACCTGCGGGTTTTCCAGCACCTTCATTGCCATATGTATCATTTTCTCAAAAGACACTCTGAAATGCTCATCATCTTCTGCTGTTCGTTTTCGTGGGCCTTTTAAGTGATTCTTTCCGGATGCCCTTCGTGCCTTCTTATTCAGATGCCGTTCCATAAGCATCTGGTCAATATTCTCATTGGTATACCATTTCCCGGATTGATGAATCGCATACGCATTTTTTCCTAATGCCATTGCCGCAACTCCATAATCCTGTGATACAACAATATCGCCTTTATGGCAAATGCTGATCAGTTTATAATCCACGGCATCTGCATCAACAAAAATCTGCATATCTTCTCCTTTAATTACACATAAATGGCGTACGAACCTCGATGAGATTACCACTCGGATCATACAGCCTTACAAGCTTCTGCCCACCTGCAAGTTCTGTCAGTTCAGTGGCATATCGGACGAAATACTTACCAGATTCATATTTTGCAAGCAATCCATCTATATCAAAATCCTCGAAATACAATTCCATCATGTTATTGAATGGCGTAGAAGTTTCATTCAATGTTTTCCCCCATACGTCGGCATCCTGCAAAACAAGTCCCTCCGATAAGATCACATTACCTTCATTCTTAAGAATCACTTGCAGTCCAAATAAGTCCCTATAAAACTCTATGGATTTTTCTATATCATCCACCACGATCAGTACGTTTTTTAACATGTCAGACACCTCGCAATCCGCTTTGAGTCAAGCGAATATTCGCAATCCTCATGCGGTTAAATAATCTTTCCGGACAAATGATCAATTTCATGCTGGCAGATCTGTGCTGTCCATCCTGACAATTTCTGGCGCTGTTTTTTCCATTTGAAGTCATAATACTCTACTTCTATTTCCTGGTATCTGGTCGTCTTACGAACACCATCCAGCGACAGACAGCCTTCTTCTGTCTCATACATGTCACGTTTTGAAACAATCACCGGATTGAACATCACAACATTTATGAATCCCATATTCACAATGATGATATTCTTCTTTACACCAATCATGTTCGCCGCCATACCAACACAACGTTCTCTGTTCGCCTGCAGCGTATCCTGCAGATCCTTTCCAACCTGGATGTCAGCTTTCGTGGCCGGTTCAGATGGCTGGCCTAAGAAGAAAACATCTCTTACTATTTGTTTTACCATTTACTTTCTCCTGTACTCTAATTCTTATCTATCTTGACCAGAAATCTTTCTCGTCATAACAATTCGCTCAAATATTTCCTGTTCCTCTTTCATTATTCCAATATTTTATTATCTAACACCACTTTACAACTTTTTCATAAAAAAATATCGTACAGGACTTTCTGATGTATAATGAATTTGACCCAAAACATTACAAAGGAAAGTGACCCTGTACGACAAAAACATTATACAACGAAAAAACACTGATTGGTAGACTTCATCAATATTTTTTGATTTATTTTGAAACTTTTTCTGTTCCGACAGCAGATACCTTATTTCTGCTGATATTATCCATACTGACCTTGTGTTATAACCTTTCATCTGCCAGTCCTCCTTGGATTTTTCTTCTTTTTTGATGTTATCATCTTACAATAAATGGCTGTGCGAAAATCCCGACAACCAACTGGTTTTATGGCGGGAATAATTGGGTCCTATGGCAGATTAAACGCTGATTAAAGGCCTTTAATTGCCAACTAAACTACGAAGAATTCCAAAATCATGCTGCAGATTTGGAGGCTTCCATTCATGCCACCGATAATAAGATTCAACAAACGAGGCTGGCAATTCAAAATCAACAAGTAATTCAGAAACACTGTGAAGTCTATCGGGCCTGTCGTGACATCATACGTGCTCAGAATTTGGTATTCACAAACTTCCGTCGGCTGAAAAACTGCAGCGCCAACAGATGGAACTGGAAGAAGAACTGTCCTCAGCAAAAAAAGAAAAGCAGGATCTCCAGAAGCAACAGAATACCCTGCATATAATTGAAAAAATTTTGATGCTATGATCTGCAAAGCTGGTATCAAGGTTCCGGAGAAAGCGCCTTCACCAAGAATCTTGAGCTCTTAAATGCCAAAAAAGAAAAATTAAAATAAGCCATAACGCGACGAAAGGCAATGAACCATTTCTGACTCATTGCCTTTTCCTTTACATACGCTGTAATTGATTGACGATACTTTCTGTTCTTCGAATAGCTTCTTCTACCTGTCTTTTTGCATTATTGATTCGATCCTGGACCACCCAGTCCCCAGTTCTTTGCACTGTTTAAATTCTCTTTTGCTGCCTGAAGACTGTTCAAAGCTCTACGTCCAGCTTCCATTGCTTCTCTTTTTTCTTTTTCAATATCATATCCCACTCGTTTGCTCATCCTGATCGATTATGAATGTGACGTCACCAATGCTATAATGCCACCGACAATCAACAATGGAAAAGCAATGTACATCAGTCCACCTACAACCATACCAATCAATATCACCGGGAAGAAAATAACTGTGCAAAGTAATTTCATAATTCCCCAGGATGCTCTTAACCCAAAAACAAAAAATTTTCCAACAAACCAAATCATACAAATTGCAAATAATAACGATAACATTTTTTTACTCCTTCTGAAACTCATTCTGATATGTGTCTTTCATTTTTTCTGTTCTTTTTCTGCTAAATATTCAGATGTGTTCTTTATGCCAAGCTTATTACTGAATGCCGGATTTTTCTCCATTTTTTCTATTATCCGGATTAATCGAATTCTCTGTGCCGCTTCCATCTGATCACCCCATTTATATTCTGTTTTTTTGTTGATATTGTCACTATAACAAATTTATTTTTCATAATACACATCCACCATGAAGAATTGCATCTTTATATTTCTCGAATTTTGAGAATTCTGTCTTTATATTTCTCTGCACGAATTGTTTCCTATCTATGCTGCCTTTTTTATAATAAGCATATCCGAGCAACATCATAAATTATTATTAAAAGGGAGATTATGCTATGCGAATTAAAAACTTGCAAAATGAAAACAGAAAATATGCGAAAAGTATCGAAAACTTCCATGTGCTTGAATATGTGCAGACGTGAATTACGTGATTCCCAAGATGCACTTGATGTGTTAAAAAAAGCAATCAACATTCTGGGAAAATGACGGAAGCCATTTATCTTGAAGTGTCTGAGAAGACGGAAGCTGCCAAAAAGGCTGGACGTCGGGTTTCCGTCTCCGGAATGTTGAAATTTTTAGGTGTCTCTCGCTCAGGATATCTTGCATGGCTCCACCACGTACCTTCTGATACAGAAAAACGTCGTAAAGCTGTAAAAGCAAAAATACAGGATATTTATGATGATTCCAAGGCTCCTTCGTGACATTCTCCCACCACTTAAATCTTACGATTTTGAAGTGGGGGCTTCCTGCTCGATTACCCTTTAGGGCAAAGCTAAAACAGGCTATCCCCGCGTGTCCCGCGGTTTTGTTTTTTATGTTTATCCGGTTACGGATTTTTTTCTTGTGCCGTCAGGCACATTCTTTATAGATTCTTTTTCCTTCTTCACGGATGTTGACTGCTGCATTCACATCCCGGTCCATCCTGTTTCCACATTCACAAACATACATTCTATCCGACAATGCCAGTTCCTTTTTCTTATGTCCGCATACACTGCAGATCTTGCTGGATGCAAAATAACGGTCTACTTTTATAAGATGTTTTCCGCATTCTTCCAGCTTGTATCCCAGCATGAACAGAAACTGACCGTACCCGTTATCCTGCACACCTTTCCCAAGGTGCAGCCCTCCGGACATTCCCTTCAGATTCAGATCTTCCACACATACTGCATCATATCTTTCCGTAAGCTCCCTACTGAGCTTATGCTGGAAATCTTTTCTCTGGTTCTTTATCTTTTCATGACATAAAGCTACCCTTTTTTTCTGTTTCTGATAGTTCCGGCTTTCTTTTTCACAGTGGGAGAGCTTTCTCTGTTCTCTTGCAAGTTTTTTCTCTGCTTTTCTGTAAAACATAGGGTACCCGGCTCTTTCTCCTGTAGAAAATACACACATTCCCTGCATGGCAAAATCGATCCCAAGAAATCTCTCTGCCGGTCTTTTTTCCACTGTTTGGTTCTCACAGCAGAACAAAAGGCTGGCAAAATATTTCCCGGATGGCTCACGGCTCACAGTTACAGACTTCAGTTTCCAGTCTGATGGAATCTGACGGTGAAGTTTTATCCTTATGACGGACATCTTTGGAAGTTTCAGATGGGTATCCTGCAAAAGGATATTTCCGTTTAGTGCATTGGTCGTATATGAATTTCTTGCATGCTTCTTTGATTTATAATGTGGAAATCCACAGGCTGGTTCCCGAAAAAACTTCCGGAACGCACTTTCCAGATGCAGCTGCGCATTCGCCAGGGCAAGGGAATCCACCTCCTTCAGCCATGGATATTCCTTTTTATATCCGGCCGGTGTGTTCCGGAGCATCTTTTTTTCTTTCTGGTAATAGCTGATCTTATCTGCAAGCATCTGGTTATAGATAAAGCGGCTGCAGCCGATTGTTTGCTCTATCTGAACTCTCTGCTCTTTATTTGGATAAATCCTTATTTTTACGGCGCGGTTCATTCTTCTCACCCTGGCTTTCTATATACTGCCGTATCGTTTCAATCGTTGCTCCGCCTGCATTGAGCAGACAGAAGATCTGACCCCAGAATGCATCTTTCATGGTCTAACTCCATTATATTTATCATCCTTTTTCTTATATCGACGGATATGTATTTATGAACTAATTGTTCTTTTTCAGTATACTACATCAAGGAAGGGAGAACAAGTGTTTCTTTTATACTATAGAGATTTTTTTGAGCAGATATGCTCAGATGTGCAATTCATCTCCCCACCTGAAGAGGTGGGAGAATTCTTGCTACATTTGTTAAAATATATAGATTTCACAAATCCCTATCGATATACATTCTTCTGTCATAGATGTATAAAGATTTTGCACAGTTCGTTTTTTTCATAAAACTTATTCTGTTTTTCAACTTCTGTGATATAATGCTTTATTATAATAATTTCCATGGACAAAATAAGGTGAACCAAGTGAAAAAGAAAACACTTGTGCCTCTTATCATTTTTTTACTGGGCATATGCCTTGTTAGTTTGATTGTATACAAAACAGACACCCACGAAAAAGAGCAGAGACACATAACAGCACAATTAAACGTAGCCACCTATGGCGAACAAATAAAGAATGAAATTACAAATGGAATTGAGATCACAGATACCTTGAAGCAAATCTTAATAAGTGAAGATGGCGACATCCATCAGTTTGAAACAATTGCAGGAAATCTTATGTCTGATTCTATTGAAAGTGTACAGCTCGCTCCTAATGGTGTTGTTACAGATATTTATCCGGCTAATGGAAATGAGACAGGTAAGATTGATTTGATCCATGATAAAGACCGCGGAAAAATTTCCTGTTACGCAAGAGACAACCATACAATCATTACGCAGGGCCCCTTCAAATTAAAACAGGGAGGATATGGAATTGCAGTCCGCAATCCCGTATACCTGAAAGATAAAAATGGACATGAGTATTTCTGGGGATTTACTATTGTTATCCTGCGTGTTCCGGATATTTTTTCAGATTCAATCAGTGCACTTTCAAATTTTGGATACGAATACAAAATTTCAAAAACAGACGCTCCATGGAGCGATACTTATAAAGTGGTTTATCAATCAGATGGGCAAATAAATCGTCCTGTTTCTTATACATTTACAATAGGAGATGAAAACTGGAAATTTGAAGTAACTCCTAAAAGTGGATGGAGAAATGCCACACTACTGATAATCATCATCGGAATGTTTCTTACAATAAGCCTTCTCCTGTCAGTTCTTACCAGAGTATGGTTAGTAGCAAAAGAACATAAGAAAAAGTTTCAGATACTGGCGCGCACAGATTCTCTTACAAATATTTATAACCGCTATGGATTTGATGAATTTGCAGAAAAAATGATTCAAAAAAATCCAAAAGCACATTTTGTGGCTGCTCTCCTTGATATCGATGATTTCAAGTTTATTAATGATATCTATGGACATAATTACGGAGACAGGGCACTAAAGAATCTTGCAGACAGCATGAAGACTTTTTTCCCATCCGATGCATTACTTGGAAGAAATGGTGGTGACGAATTCTGCATTCTTTTACCAAATTGTACCTTTGCAGAAGCAGCTATACAGCTGCAGAAATTCACCAAACTTCCTAAATCATTCTCATACCATGGTAAGGAACATGCATTTTATATTTCTCTAGGATATGCAGAATATCCAACATTTGCATCCAATCGTTCACAACTCATGCGCTGCGCAGATGCCGCTCTTTATGAAATAAAACTTCATGGAAAAAATGGATGTATGGTCTACAGAGAAGGACTTCGGTCAGGTGCCCGCAAACAACTTGGATTCGCATTCAAGGATATCTCTGAACATCTTCCAGGTGCATTCATCATATACAGAGCTGACAAAGAAGATGATGAACTATTTTTTGCAAATGATGAATTTCTTCATATATCCGGATATAAAGATATAGATGAACTGTTCAGACTTACTGAGAAAAGTTTTCGCAACTTGGTTCGTGAAGATGAACAGCAACAGATAGAATCAAGTATCTGGGAACAGATTGACAACGGCAATGAAAATGACTATATTCACTTTCATCTTCGAAAAGCTGACGGAACTTATTTTTCTGTTCTTGATCATGGAAGAATTGTAGAGAGCCCGCAATACGGGAAAGTATTTTATGTATTGTTCATGGATTGGGAAGATATGCATATTCGTTACAATGATAAATTCGCAAGATAAAATATTGCAAAAAACAGAGCGTATGATCTATTTTCACATAATGTTTATGTCGGCAAGCTCTATCAAAAGGAAATCGACTTTATTGCTCAGAGAAGCAACGAGAAGTTTTATATTCAGATCAGCGACAACATTTCCGGGCAGTAAACATTTGAGAGAGAATGCTTTCCTCGGCTTCAGATTCGAGATGCTTATCCGAAAATGATTATTGCTAGAACCAAACATCCCCAATATAGCTATGAAGGAATCGTAATTTACGATATAGCCGATTGTTTACTACAAGAATAAGCAAGACGAAATATCTCCAGCATTCTCTTTTGAAATGATGGAGATATTTTTATTATGACGGAGATTGCAGATGAATTCAGACGAAGCATCCTACGAAAAGAGTTTTATATACTCCATTTGGATTTTGAATTTTTATGAAACAATAGAAATAGGCTCTGCTCCTCACGATGAATGAGATCATTACTTCAACAAAACAATTTGCTTCACTTTTTAGAAGATGAACAAAATGATTTCTGCACCAAAACCAGTTCCATGAAGCATGGCAACCCTTTGAGGAAGAGCCATCTTATTTGTGTTTTTGGCCATTGATATCATCTTCTCTTTTAAATAAACAGTGGTCAGCAATAACTAACCACTGTTTATTATATCGCCTATTTTGTTCTTCTCCAACTCTTTAACAGTAAAAATACTCCGTTCGACAATAAATTTCTATCCCTCTGATATTGTATATCCACTATAGTTTTAGATGTATCATCTTTACCATCTTGAATTGATCAGAAACCGCCATACTGACCTTTGTGAACAACTTTAAGCCGTTTTAGGGATGTAACGATAGTATGGTTCCTCCGCAATCACTTTCACATTACCCCCGATTTTTGCTGCCAGTTCTTCCGCTGAATCCACATAAAAGAACATCTGTGCATCGGCATGGCCGACCTGTTTCATATATTTTTTCTTCATCATGGTCATGCCTCTTTTGTTCACCGTATCAAAAACAACTTCCATATTTCCAAATTGCCCAATCATACGCAGAAGGGCAATGACCTTATGTTCCTCAAAATAATGAAACAACCCGCCTGCAGTAACGAGAATAGGAGCATCAAGTACATCATTGCGAACCTTTATGATCCAGTCCTTCACAAAGGCATCCCCTGAAATATAGAATTCCCGCTCCGGTTCGGGAAGAAGTCCTCGCCGGTATTCGATTACATGAGGCAGATCCACGGCATACCAGTGTGTTTTTCCGTTATCACATCGGTGATAGGTTGTTTCCAGGCCACAGCCCAGCTGGACAATCACACCGTCCGGTCTGCGTTCCAGAAAAGATCGAATGAACCAATCCATATTGGCAGACCGGGAAGCAGAGGCCAAGAGGGTGTACTGGTTCTGCATATTCTGTTTAATCAAGTCTGAAGGCAGCCTGTTTTTCAATTCTAATGTTTTTCTATCATATACAATTTGTGGGCAATGCTCACTGGCATAGATTCTGCCCAGCATAGGGACAAACAGGGTATCCTCCACAACGCCTAATGTTTGCATAACCAGCCCTCCTTTTTCTTTATGCAAGTTTCCAGTTCTGGCTTTCTGTCTGCAGTTTTACCATATGGGCATATACACCATTCTTTTCTTCCAGATCCCTTGGTGATCCTTCTTCTGCCACGGTGCCATCAGAAAGGACAACGATCTTATCCGCTCCGGCTACGGTACGCATTCTGTGGGCGATAACCAGAACAGTTTTATCTGCGATCAGACGGGAAAGGGCTGTCTGTATCAGAGTTTCATTTTCCACATCCAGGGAAGCAGTCGCTTCATCCAGAAGAATGATCGGCGCATTTTTCAGAAATGCACGGGCAATAGAGATACGCTGGCGCTCTCCGCCGGATAGTTCACAGCCATTTTCCCCGATATTGGTATGCCATCCATCCGGCAGTTTTTCCGCAAATTCATCCACATTGGCAAGTTTCGCAGCCGCAATGACCTGTTCATCTGTGGCGTCTTTGTTTCCGATTCGGATATTCTCCAGAATCGTATTGTCAAACAGTGTGACATCCTGGAATACGATGGAATACAGAGAAAGCAGTGTTTCCGGGTCAATTCGGGATACATCCATGCCTCCCACGGTAACCTTTCCTCTGTTAATATCCCAGAACCTTGCTGCCAGCCGGGATACGGTTGTTTTTCCGCCGCCAGATGGGCCGACCAAAGCCGTAACCTCTCCCTGTTTTGCCGTAAAGGAAACATCTTTCAATACGGTTTCTCCGGTATTGTAGGCAAACCCAACATGGTCAAAGACAATATCATACCCCTGATTGGAAAGCCTGTCACTGCCTTGCTGGATCGGATGATCGAGAATCTCATTCATACGGGCAATGTTGGTTCGTGTACTGATGACTGCCGCAAGATTCTGGAGCGCGCCCTGCAGAGGGTCATACAAACGGGATACTACCAGAAGGAACATAAAGAATGTAAGCACGGAGAGGCTCCCTTGCATGAGCAGAACAGCTCCCACCAGCGCAACCGTTGCAATACCAAGCTTCAGCACCAGCGATGCGGAAACCACAAAAACAGCAAGGCCGAATTCATTGAGGATGGAACGATGCTCCACGGCACGGATCTTCTTTTCCAGACCTTTTAAATATGCCTGCTCCGCATTGTTCGCTTTCAGGTCACGAACCGTTTCAATGCACTCCTGTATCCCGTCTGCGCAGGCCATCTTCACGTCCATCGCTTTCTGGTTCAGATTTTCCTGAATCTTAGCGGAAAATCCCACAATCGCAAAGGCAACCGGCAGAACCCATAAGGCAGCCAGTGCCATTCTCCAGTCCGTAAAGAGCAGACCGATGGAAATCAGAACCGTAGAAATGATCGAACCTGCAAGCTCAGGGATAAAATGCGAAAAACTTTGTTCCAGAAAGGTACAGTCCGCCATAATCGTACTGGTAAGATCGGCTAAATCCTTTTTCCCGAAAAAAGAAAGGGGGATTTTGCGCAGATGCTCTGCCAGAGTAATACGGCGGATACCGCTTTCTTTGTAAGTGGCAAAATAGGTGGCATTGTATTGAAAGAAAGTAGTCAGCAGTATCAGGCCGATACACACCACGCAGCCTGCCACATAAAATGGAATTTTCCCACCGGGAACACCCCCGTTCATCAGATCGCTGACCAGGTAATATAAAAGTCCTACCGGAAACATCAAAGACAGATTCTGAAGGACACAGGCCAGGCAGCCTTTGATCAGGTCTTTTGCTCCCTGTTCAGACAGGGCATATTTTTTCTGCAGTTTTTTGATCATATCACTGCACCTCCTTTGTTACCTTCCATTGCACGGAAGTCTGGTAATTTTTCCACATACGGCTGAAAATGCCGTCTTTTGCAAGCAATTCACGGCTGTTGCCGCACTCGGCAACCTGTCCGTCGCAAATGACAAATATCTGATCCACATTTGTTACGGTAGAAAGCCTGTGGGCAATCATAATCACCGTTTTTCCCTCGGAAAGTTTTGAGAAAGCAGCCTGTACGCGGCTTTCGTTATCCGGGTCAGCAAAGGCAGTGGCTTCATCCAGAATGATAATCGGAGCATTTTTCAGCATTACACGGGCAATGGCAATTCGCTGCTGCTCGCCGCCGGAAAGATAGACACCCTTTGTACCGATAACCGTATCCACACCCTGTGGGAGTTTTTCCAGAATATCATCGCATTGGGCGTGATGAAGGGCAGCCAGAATTTCCTCACGGGTAGCTTCCGGTTTCCCCATACGCACATTTTCCAGAATGGACGCCTTGATCAGACGGCTGTTCTGAAATACGAAAGACACCGTATTCATGAGTTCCTCTTTCGGGATGTCTTTCACATTGACACCACCTATTTTTACCATTCCGCTCTGGGGATCAAAAAATCGGGAAATCAGGTTGGCAAGGGTTGTTTTACCACCGCCGGACGGGCCGACAAAAGCTACGGTTCGTCCTTCAGGAATGGTCAGTGAAATATCTTTTAATACTTCTTTTTTTCCATCATAGCTGAAATGAACCGATTTCAGTTCCACAGAAGCATTTTGCGGATGCATTGGGTGTTTGGTTTCCTCCAGAGGCTTCAAATGCAAAACGCTGTCAATTCTCTGTAAAGCGTCATCTACGATCATGGCATTTTCACTTTGGAACATGATGCGTGTCAGTGTAACAGAAATAACCGGTGTAATGATAATATAGAAAATGAGATCCAGTAAGAAACCGGAAGTCACACCGTCTTGTGTAAGCAACAGTCCTCCGGCGATCAGTGTGGCAAAAACTCCGTTGATCGCAGCTGTATAGAACATCATCGGCGTCCGAAGCTGCTTGGTATAGGCGATCACCCATACTTTATACCGGTCGATGGAGTCTTTAAACTTCTTAAAGGAAAAGATCGTCTGGCCAAAGGTTTTTACCACCGGAATCCCGCGGACATACTCTACCGCTTCATTGGACATATCCTCCAGCGCATTCTGGTATTCTTTCATCTTTTCCTGCATCTGCTTTCCGGTCATTGCCATCATGATCAGAAAGCCCAGCACAACCGGAACAAGGCTCAACAGTCCCAGTCTCCAGTCAAACACGAACAACAGCACCAAAAGACCGCAGGGGGTTGCAATGGCATTGGCTCTGTCGGGAAGCTGATGGGCGAGATAGGTTTCGGTGGCTGCACTGGATTCGTTGACGATTTTGCGCAGTTTTCCGCTGCCAAAACTCTCGGCAAATCCAAGAGGAAGCTTAACAATATGCTCCATGGTCTGGATACGCAGGTTTGTAGCAATACGAAATGCACCCAAATGTGAACACATCAGCCCTGCTATGTAGACAAGCACCGCTATAACCGCAAACAATACTGCCATCCAGCCATTACCGGTCAGGTTCTGTGCCTGACTAAAATTCGGTGCCACCTCCAATACTTCCTTGATCATTTTCCAGATGTAATAGAATGGTACCAGAGCAATCAGGGCACTGATGGCAGAAAGCACCCAGGAAGCATAGGTCAGGTACTTATGGCTGCCTGCAATTTCCAGCAGGCGTGATAAATTGGATTGCTTTTTCAAAAAAATCCCTCCTTTTCTTTGTGTTTATGATAAAGAGAACACGTCTATGTTCTTACAATATCCGAATTTAGGTTAGTTATAGTTAACTGCTGAACAAAAATTATAAGGCATTACTGCCCCATAATTTTCATCCATCCCGCTGTATAAAAGGCGCGCATTTCTTTAACGTAGTTTTCGGCATCTTTGAGCGGCATTTCGTGGATGATCAATTCAAAAAAAGTATGAAACATTCCGGTGATCAGAATATGCTCCAGCGAAGGATCGATATGCGGAGAGGACCGTCCAAGCTGCCTTAAGACATCCTGATAGGCATGCGTCCCATCTACCTCAATCTCCACCATTTCATCAATTAGCCCGGCAAATTTTGTTCCTTCCGAACAGCAGAGGATCAGTTTACATTCCTCTAAATGTTCGTACGCATAATAGAGAATATCGTACATGCAGATTCCCGAAATATCACTCATGACTTCCGGCTGCTGGGCAGCTGGTAGTTCGGCGAACTCCTGCTGTGCCTTTATAAAACGGTTACGAATATATTCGTAATGCTCACCAACGATGGCTTCAAAAAGTTCTTCTTTGCTTTTGTAATATCCGTAAAAGGCTCCGGTAGTCATTCCCACGGATTTCACAATATTCCGCAGGGAAGCGTCTTTATATCCTTTTTCTAAAAATTCTGCTTTCGCTGCCCGGTGGATATTTTCTAAAGTCGTTCCATTTCCGTTTATTTTGCACACCTCCTATATAACAGCGCTATATAACACTGTTATAATTTTAATCTCTAAAAATGATTTTGTCAAGAGCAACAAGAAATAGTTGCATAAAAACAGCAATCCAAACATCATTCTGCACTTTATTACTGATAAAATTTTTAAATACTGGTTTTTATAACAGTTTTATTTTTTCTAGTAAATGATAAGCAGGGCGGAGATTGTTCTCACACCCTGCTTTGTGATTATCATGAATTATCCAAAGATCTTCTTCACTTTTTCTTTCAGCCTGTCCATACGCCTGTAAACCGCCTTTTCGGTAATCTTCAGATACCTGGCGATTTCATGAGTGCTATACCCCTGGATCTTCATCAGAACGATCTGAAGGGTAAGCCTGTCCACGGTGATCAGTACATGATACAATTCCTGATTCTCAATACACTCTATGATTTCACGAACTTAAATTCATTTTTAACTCAACAACAAGTTTCCCAAACTAAAAATTATTCATTTAATTCAGCCTCAATCTCTTCAATAGTAGGCATACTACCTCTAAACTCTTCTGGTATAAGTTTTGATAATTCATAGCTAGAAATACCAAGTGGCTGGCTAGTAGATTCTAATGCATACTGGGCTTCTACTTTATCCATATCTTTGCAAATCAGAAGTCCCAATGTAGGATTATCGGCTTCTGTTTTCATCTGATGATTAACAGCCACAACATAAGTTCCCAATTGACCTGCATAAGAAGAATCAAATTTTCCTGTTTTTATTTCTCATCAACACTGTACACATGGATATCTTCTTTTGAGACATACCGCAGATAGATTCCATAGATCTTTGCGGAATAATCCATGTACAACTGCATCCTCGGCATGGCTGTAATGTACTTCACACAATCCGGTATCTCATGGATCCGGCACCGGTGCTTGATGCCAAGAGACTTCATAGCCGGAGTGATTGCCAAGCAGATTGTTGACTTTGATCTGGTCGGATCTGCAACCACCAGGTTTACTTTAAATGGATCCAGTCCACGTTCTACGCATTCTACAGAAGCATAAAAGGACTTCAGATCAATACAGATAATAGAAGTCTGATCCTGACTCACATTGCCACCTCCCATACGTCTTTCCTCTTTTTGTAACACGTATCCCATTTTAACTATCAATGACTGTCTATCTTTCCTGTTTTCTTCAAAATACAGGAAATTCATTTCACATATTCATTGACAAAAGAGGAAATATTGTGCATCTTATAGGAAAGATGTTTCCCTTATCTGTGATTCACATTATAGGAGAGATATTTCCCTTTGTTAAGATTAATTTTTATTTTTTTTGGGAGACACATTTCCCGTTTTGCCTTGAAGCGGCTAATGAAACTTATAAGACAAGGTTTAGAAAGAGGTATGTTTATGACATTCGGTGAAAAAGTAAGATCATTAAGAAAAGAAAAAAAGATGAGTCAGCAGGAACTGGCCAGTATGGTTGGTGTTTCATATAGGACCATTCGATCCTGGGAAGTAGAAGGACGTTTTCCAAAACAAAATGTTCTGTATCAGAAACTGGCAGATGCATTACAGTGTGACGTTTCTTATCTCATGAGTGAGAATGAAGCTTTTATCACAGAAGCATCCGAACAGTTTGGTAACCGTGGTGCCAGACAGGCTCAGCAGATCCTGGAACAGGCTGCAGCTATGTTTGCCGGTGGATCACTGACAGACGAAGATAAAATAGCTTTTATGGATGAGATCCAGAGCCTTTATCTGGATTCCAAAAGACGTGCAAAGAAATTTACACCGAAAAAATATCTGAAAAACCAAGAGGAAAAATAATAGAAGGCGGGATTATTGTACACCTAATCTGTTACCTTATAGTTACAAGGATATTTCTGCCCTTTTATTTTTTACTTTTGAGGTGATTTATTTGAGAAACACTTACATATATACAGAAACAAAGAAATTAATCAAGAAATATGGAACCCGAGATCCATTTGAGATCATGGATCAGATGAACATTGTTGTCGGGGAAACTTCCAGATATAAGACACTGAAAGGATATTGTTTTATGAGCTGCAAGACGATCTATGTCATGATCAGCAGTTTCCTTTCAGAAGAAGAAAAGATGATCGTTGCCGCCCATGAATTAGGGCATATCATCCTGCATCGTTCCCAGCTGAAAATGGCTCCGGTGCAAGATGATACCCTCTACAATATCACCAGATGGAAGATCTTATCATGATTTATCTGGTTTCTGAATCAGAAGTAGAGAAGACATATGAAATGTTTTATGGTGAAAATGCTTTGTTTGATTTTCGTACTAAAAAATATTTAGCCCGAATCGTAACATCACCAAAGTCAGCTCGTTGAAAAGATACAGATTTTTGATGCAGGTAAAGATGACAGGATAATGGAACTTGTTAAATTACTTGTGGCAGATTCTCTTCACGAGAATAATCCTAATAAAGAATTTGATGAACTGCGCTTTGCTGTCGACGACGACGGAACAAATATTCTTATAATCATTAATAAGGGTGAAATCACTGGTGCAGTTGACATTGACAATATGTATGAATTTGCTTCTTCACACTGCACTGATTTCAAAGATCTCCGCGATGATGAGGATATTGTTATCAATAGGGAGTGGATCCTTAACAAACTTACCGAAGAAGAAAATTAATAATATATTTGGTGGCTACACCCCCAAGCCCCTGTAGAATAAATAACGCCAGTACTGGATATCAAAAATCCCGCACTGGCGTTATTTATTAAAATATTTTGTTTTTTAATCTTCAACACTCTCTACTGAAACTTCTTTTTTCTTCCTACTTTTACCAGAAATCATCTTGTGTCCTGTATAAATAGCCATAATCATGCAAAGCAAAGAACTTGCTGCAAAGTACTTATGGCCTTCTTTTGATCCCTTATAACCTGTATAAAAAGTTCCAAGCATTGTAATCAGTGCACCGATAGACCAATATTTATGTGATTTCATTCAGATACCTCCTGCCGTTTTTCTTAATCATATACCTTTTAAAAGATATATACAAACTGGAATTGAACAAAATCGCTGCGCGATGGCCTACCAAGGCTATGGCATAGCGATTTTCTTTTTTCTATAACAAAACAGTGGAAAGCAAGTCCTAAAGGTAGTATTGTTAAGTCACCACAACGAAACAATCAAACAGGATCGACCTTCCCACTGCCTATGAAAAGAATACCACCCTTCCGCTTGGTTGGCAAGCGGTTTTATGACCCAAATGCACCTCCATATAAAGCAGTGTTCCGGATAACTACTGATTTTATATGGAGGATTTTATTATGTATGAAAAATATTTAGAACAGCTTGAGGAAGCCGGAAAAATCCATAACCTTAAAGAACGTTCCATCAACTGCTATAAAAACTATGTCTCTTATTTTCTGAAATATCAGAATAAGAATCCTGAAGAGCTTACCTGTCAGGATGTCAGGACTTTTTTGCTTGCGAAAAAAGAGGAAGGACTGAAAGCCACAACCCTGAATCTCTATAATTCTGCTATCCGTTTTTTCTATCGGAATGTCCTGCATATCCTTTGGGATGATATCACAGTTCCTCGTATGATCCTGGAACATAAACTTCCGACTGTACTGACCGCCTCTGAGATTGACCGTTTGTTATCTGCTGTTGACGACATCAAATATAAGGCTATGTTCGCAATCATGTATTCTTCTGGCATGAGGGTTTCTGAAGTGATCCATCTTCACTATGATGACATTTCACGTACCAACATGACAATTCATGTTCGTGAAACCAAAGGCAGAATTGACAGGTATACAATTCTGTCTCAAAAGAATTTAGACCTTCTCACAGAGTATTGGTACAAATGTGGCCGCCCTAAAGATATCCTTTTCCCAAGTTCCTGGCCCGGTGGATATCTTGATATAGCCAGTGTTAACCAGTTCTTTAAGAAAAGTGCTAAACTCGCCGGCATTAACCGTCATGTTTCCTCTCATGCGTGCCGTCATAGTTTTGCCAGCCACTTATTCGAAAATGGCACAGATATAAAATATATCCAGTCACTTCTGGGACATGTTGATCCTCGCTCTACAGATGTTTACCTTCATGTGAGCAACAAGACACTTCTTGGAATCCGCAGCCCGTTCGACAACCCGGAAGGTGGTGAATCATGAGTAAGGATTGTACGATTCAGGATGTTTTTCATCGTTTTTATTCATCTTTTGAATCCACACATAGTATTTCTCCCGCTCAGCGAAAGGCCGCTTATCACATCATGAATTGCAAAACTGGTGCCTTTGGTGTGAATGTAAGCGTATGCGAGGACTGCGGCTGCATGTCAGTCCACTATAACTCCTGCCGTGACAGGTGCTGTCCTATGTGTCAGGAATTTCCAAAAGAAAAATGGGTAGATGCACGGCGTGAGGATATCTTAGATGCTCCTTATTTCCATGTGGTTTTTACAGTTCCGGAAGAACTCAATCCCATTATCTACAGCAACCAGAAATTCTTATACGCTGTTCTTTATCATGCGGCTTCAGATACTCTCAGTGAACTTGCTGCTGACAGTAAATACCTTGGGACTGATATCGGCTATATTGGTATTCTCCATACATGGGGAAGTACCATGAACTTTCATCCTCATATCCATGCGATTGTTCTTGGTGGAGGGCTGGATGTGAAAAATCATTGGAAAGACAATGGGAAAGATTTTTTCCTTCCGATTAAGGTAATCTCAAAAACGTTTCGTGGAAAATACATGGCTGAACTTAAGCAGCTCTGGGAAAATGACAGGCTTGAATTTCATGGATCGGCTGCACCTTACAAAAACTACTATACTTTCAAGGAATTGTTAAATACCTGCTATGCAAAGGAATGGATTCCTTATTGCAAGAAACCATTTGACGGTGCCGAATCTGTCATCAGATACCTTGGAAAATACACCCACCGGATTGCTATCAGCAACTACCGTATCAAAGACATGACAGAATCTACAGTTACATTTTCTGCTAAAGATTACAAAAACCAAGGGCTTTGGAAAGAGATCACCTTATCCAGCGAGGAATTTATCCGTCGATTTTTAATGCATAATCAATGGTTTCTTTGACAAGGTTTTCATAAGTCTGATAATCCTCAGAGCAATTATCGCTATCAAATCTTTCCTCATCCACAGATACAATATGATTAGATTTATTATCATTCATTTCAGTATCACTAAGATTAGTATTATTAGGGTTTGAAAAGTAAACTTCTTGAAGTTTGTTTTCGGGACTTCTAGAAGTTTGATTTTGGGACTTCATGAAGTTTGAATTGTAAACTTCTGTAGGTTCCTCATTTTCCACAGAAGTTTGTTTTTTAAACTTCTTTAATTCCTCTTCAAATTTTTTCTCATCTGTTTTCTCAGACATAAAGGTTTTCACGTAGATGACGTTCACCTTTCCAAATCCCTGTCTTCGTTTCTCAATCAGACCAATTCCTGTTTCGTCATCCAGTTCTCTCATGGATTTGATGGCTTTATTTCTGCCACAGTTCAGTAATTCCATGATATCTTCGATGAAAAAGTAGATATATGCTCTGTTTTTCTCGTCAAACCACTGATTCTTGATGGAAAGAGACATTCGATCCAACATCAGTCCATAGTAAAGTTCCAAACAGACATTGCTGTTTGACCATTAGCTGTAGCTAATAGAATTGAATACTGTTTCAGCTAATTTATGTTTGCAGGTTTGGGAGAGATTGTTTCTTTTCCCGGCTTTTCTCTGATTTACATCGCCGAATAAGGGGTGACAACAGAGCGGAACCCAAATGTTAGCTGGACTTTCTAAAACCCATGTTTGCAGACCGGTAATTTTGATTAGCTGTCAGCTAACAAAAATCGGATTGTGTTAGCTGGAAATTGATCATTTTGAATGGAATTTTGTGTCACGAACGTGATTTGAAAATAACAAAAGCGTTCGTTTTCAGCTAATCCAGCTAACATTTTCGAACGCTTTGAAGCCCGTCGCCAAGAGGATTTGAACCTCCGACCCCTCGCTTAGGAGTATGGCTTACCATGTGATACACGGTTCGGATGTAACTTCCAATATCATCCCTTACGCAGAATGACTTGTAGTAAACGAACTTTATGGTGCAAAACACCTATTCTGACGCAGTTTTATGTGTCCGTTGGGTGGTCCTATTAGCAAATTCTTAGCAAGAGGACACCCAGCCAAAGCCGATTGCTACTGCCATTCTTCACTCCCTTAGTCAAAATGACAAGGCAAATACATGGAGGTTACTATGGACAAGAAAGAGAAAAAGTCACTGCCGGAACCGCGCACATATACCGTGGAACAGATTGCGGCCATGCTCAACATTGGCCGCACAACCGCATATCAGCTCGTCAAGCAGGAGGAGTTCAGGATCGTCCGCATCGGAAATGCGATCCGCGTCTCCAAGAAATCTTTTGACGAGTGGCTGGAAAGTTTGGAATTGTGAATATCGCAAGAAACGCCGTAGGCTCAAAAACCTATGGCGTTTTTTTATACCCATTTTTGAAGGAGGCTGGCAATGAAACTGACAGAAGCAGAAATGAGGATGGTGTTTCAGATTGAAAGTACCAATCAGAACGCTGCCCTGAATGAGATTTACATGACATGGCGCTATGCGCCGAACCCGGCAACGAAAGAAACGGCGGAAGGCCTTCTGGACAAGCTCCGCCCACTGTCGGATCAGGAGTGCATGGATTTGATCCGCAAGGTGCAGGCCGAATACCGTCTGCCGGAGAAAGCCCGCACCATCGGGGAAATGCTGGCAGAAGCCAGGCAACGATCCGGGGCGCAGAAGTTATCCGGCCATGACATTATGGCTTTGGAGCGTTTCGACCCGGCAACCAGGCACATGATCGTCTTTGATGTGCTTACCCATGACTCGCCTGTTGGCTGGAAGGGTGAGAAAATGCGCCTGTTCCTGACCGACACCGGATACAGCAAGGCTTTGGAAAATCAGGAAAAGGGACATATCAAAATCCGTAACCATGCGAAAGTGCTTTCTGGCGATCTCCACTATGACCATAAAGACCGTGAGAGGTAGTCGCCCCCAAAATGTATCAAAATCAGCGGAAAATCTTCTGTTTCTTCCTCCGTGGCTTGCGTTCTGAACAGGGTGTAGATGTTTTCCCATGTGGGAGGCTATGGAGGCGTACAAACGGATAAACCGCTTATAATCAACACTTTTTATTTTCACAGGAAGGAGGTACGAAGATGGCTGTTTTTCGTATTGAAAAGACCCGTGATTATACGGTCATGTCGAACCATCACTTGAAAGATCGAACGCTGACCCTGAAATCCAAAGGGCTGCTGTCCATGATGCTGTCGCTCCCTGACGAGTGGAATTACACCACCAGAGGTCTTGCGGCGATCTGCCGGGAAGGTGTGGACAGCATCGGTGCGGCATTGAAGGAGCTGGAAACCCACGGGTATATCCGGCGCACCCAGCTTCGGGATGAAAAAGGCAAGATCACGGATACCGAGTATGTCATTTACGAAATGCCTCAGTGCGAGCCGCCGTCAAGCCCAGGTACGCCTTTACCGGGTACGGCAAAGCCATATACGGAAAACCCGGATATGGGTGTCCCGGATACGGCGGAACCGTGTACGGAAAACCCCGCACAATTAAATACTAATCAAACAAAGACTGATTTATCAAGTACGGAGATATCAAATCCTATCCAATCAAATCCCCCTACCCCCGCAGGGGCAAGGATGGGAATGGATCGGATGGGAGCCAGAGAATGCTATCGTGAAGTGATTTTGGATAACATCGAGTACAGCTATCTGGTGCAGGACAGCCATATCGACCGTGAGCAGCTTGACGAGATCGTTGACCTGATCGTGGATACCGTATGTTCTGCCCGCAAAGTCATCCGCATTGCCGGAGATGATTATCCGGCGGAGGTAGTAAAGTCCCGGTTTATGAAGCTGGACAGTTCCCATGTGCAGTATGTCATAGACTGCATGAAGGAGAATACCTCCTATGTCCGCAACATCAAGAAATATCTGCTGGCGGCGCTGTATAACGCCCCGACCACCATCAACAGCTATTATTCTTCCCTGGTGCAGCACGATATGTACGGGGACGGGCAAAGGGGGCGAGGGTAAATGCAGGAGGAAGTAACGCGGGGCGCCGTGACACTCATTGTTGACGGAGCCAAGCTAAGTGAGCAGGTCTTTGAAAAGGCCGTCAAAAAATTCCTGGAGGAAATCCAGAAAAGCCAGAAGCCCAAAATCTACCGCGGCAGGCAGAGCCTTAAACAGCTTGCCAGCCAGAACGCCGGTCTTGCCAATATCGAGATCAGTGACAAGAATATCAAGGCTTTCTCCCGTGTGGCGAAGAAATACCATGTGGATTTTGCCTTGAAGAAGGACACCGCCGCAGAGCAGCCCCGTTACTTGGTCTTTTTCAAAAGCCGGGACGCGGATGCCATCACAGCGGCATTTCAGGAGTTTGCCAGCCGGAAAATGAGCCGTGAGGAAAAGCCCTCCATCCGGGAACGGCTGACCCAGGCGAAGGAACAGGCGGCGGAGAAAACGGAACACCGCACCATTGACCGGGAGAAAGTAAAGGTCAAAGATCGGAGCGTGCAGAGATGAACATGAAAAAACTGTTTTTGCTGAATCTCCCGTATCTTCTGTTCGTGTATCCCTTCGATAAGCTGGCACAGGCTTTCCGGCTTGCGCCCGGTGCTGACCTTTCCGGCAAGCTGCTCTCCATTGGGGACGGCTTCACGGCAGCCATTTCCTCCCCGTGGCTCAGTTTCCATCCCACGGACCTGCTGATCGGCATAGCGGGTGCGGTGATCCTTCGCATGGCGGTCTATCTGAAAGGCAAGAACGCAAAGAAATACCGCCACGGAATCGAATATGGTTCTGCCCGCTGGGGAACAGCGGCAGATATCGCTCCCTACATGGACAAGGACTTTTTCCAGAACATCCCTATGACGCAGACGGAGCGGATCACAATGGCGAGCCGTCCAAAGCAGCCGAAGTATGCCAGAAACAAAAACATTCTGGTGATCGGCGGTTCCGGCAGCGGCAAGACGCGGTTCTTCTGTAAGCCGTCGCTGCTGCAAGCCCATTCGTCCTATGTCTGCACCGATCCGAAAGGAACCTTGCTGCCGGAGATCGGCACTTTCCTGGAACGGAAGAAATACCGTATCAAGTGCCTCAACCTGATAAACTTCCGAAAATCCATGAGATACAACCCACTGGCCTACATTCGGTCAGAGAAGGATATCTTAAAGCTGGTGAACGCCCTGATTATGAACACGAAGGGCGAAGGCGAAAAATCTTCGGAAGATTTCTGGGTCAAAGCGGAACGCCTCTATTATTCCGCGCTGATCGGCTACATCTGGTACGAGGCCACGGAGGAAGAAAAGAACTTCATCACACTTCTGGACCTTATCAATGCCAGTGAAGCCAGAGAGGATGACGAAACCTATCAAAGCCCGGTGGACCTGCTTTTTTCTCAGTTGGAAGAACGGGAGCCGGACCACTTCGCCGTGAAGCAGTACCGCAAATTCAAGATGGCGGCGGGCAAGACCTTAAAATCCATCCTCATTTCCTGCGGCGCCCGGCTTGCTCCCTTCGATATCAAGGAGCTGCGGGACCTGATGGAATATGACGAACTGGAACTGGATACCCTGGGCGACCAAAAGACGGCGCTGTTTGTGATCCTGTCAGATACGGACAGCACTTTCAATTTCGTGGCCGCCCTCATGTATAGTCAGCTTTTCAATCTGCTCTGCGACAAGGCGGATGACTTCTACGGCGGGCGACTGCCTGTCCATGTACGCCTGATCCTGGACGAGTTCGCAAACATCGGCCAGATACCGAACTTCGATAAGCTGATCGCCACCATTAGAAGCCGTGAAATATCGGCTTCTATTATTTTGCAATCGCAGAGCCAGTTAAAGACCATCTACAAGGACGCCGCAGATACTATTGTCGGTAACTGTGACAGCACTTTGTTTTTGGGAGGCAAGGAGAAATCCACGCTCAAGGAAATTTCGGAGCTGCTGGGGAAAGAGACCATTGATCTCTATAACCAGTCCGAAAACCGGGGCAGCCAGGTTTCCCACGGCCTCAGTTATCAGAAATTAGGAAAGGAGTTGATGACCCAGGACGAATTGGCAGTGATGGACGGCGGCAAGTGTATCTTCATGCTGCGAGGCGTGCGTCCGTTCCTTTCGGACAAGTACGACCTCACCCGGCACCCGAATTACAGATACACGGCCGACGCCGACCCTAAAAATGTCTTTGACATGGAACGGTACATGAAGAAGCAGCGTGCCGTGGTAAAACCCACGGACACCTTCGATGTGTACGAGATTGACGCAACAACTTAACCCAAAATCAAAAACATTTTTTAGGAGGATTATTTTATGGAATTTTTCAACAGTGCAGTTGGTGTTTTGCAGACTCTCGTAGTGGCCCTGGGCGCAGGTCTTGGTATCTGGGGCGTTATCAACCTTCTGGAAGGTTACGGCCAGGACAACCCTGCTTCCAAAAGCCAGGGTATGAAACAGTTGATGGCCGGCGGCGGTGTCGCCCTCATCGGCATCACCCTTGTACCTCTGCTCTCCGGCCTGTTCGGTTGATCGTCCGGCGGTGATCGCTTATGGGCGGCATACTCGACAAACTCGATGAATGGCTCCGAGGTCTGCTCATCGAGGGGATCACGGGAAACCTGTCGGGCATGTTCGATACGGTCAATACCAAAGTAGGCGAGATCGCCGGTGAAGTGGGCCAGACGCCGCTGGCGTGGAACAGCGGCGTCTTTTCTATGATCCGAAACCTCTCTGAAACGGTGATCGTTCCAATCGCCGGGGTTATCCTGACATTTGTAATGTGTTATGAGCTGATCCAGCTTGTGACAGAGAAAAACAATCTGCACGATGTAGATACATGGATGTTCTTCAAGTGGATTTTCAAGACTTTCTGTGCCGTTCTCATTGTGACAAACACGTGGAATATCGTCATGGGTATCTTCGATGTGGGGCAAAGCGTTGTGAACAGCAGCGCAGGCGTCATCATCGGGAATACCTCCATTGATATCAGCAGCGTCATCACGGATATGGAGGCGCAGCTTGAAGCCCTGGGCACGGGAGAATTGTTCGGGCTGTGGTTCCAGTCCCTTTTCGTGGGGCTTACCATGAACGCCCTTTCCATCTGTATCATGCTTGTCATCTACGGCCGCATGATTGAGGTGTATTTGACGACTTCCGTTGGACCGATTCCGCTTGCCACTATGACAAACCGGGATTGGAGCCATACAGGACAGAACTACTTGAAATCCCTGTTTGCATTGGCATTCCAGGCATTTCTAATCATGGTGTGCGTGGGAATCTACTCTGTTTTGGTACAGAGTATCGCCACGGACGGAAATATTTCAGGCGCAATATGGGCCTGCATGGGCTACACGGTCCTGCTGTGCTTCGCCCTGTTCAAGACCGGCAGTCTCTCTAAGAGCCTGTTCGGAGCGCATTAAGGAGGCTTGATAAATTGGCGTATGTAACCATTCCAAAGGATTTGACGAAAGTAAAATCCAAAGTGCTGTTTGGGCTTACCAAACGGCAGCTTATATGTTTCGGAGCGGCGGCACTCATCGGAGTACCGCTTTTCTTTTTGCTCAGACGCACGGCCAGCAACAGCGCCGCCGCGTTCTGCATGATTATCGTCATGCTCCCGTTCTTTCTGCTCGCCATGTATGAGCGGCACGGCCAACCTCTTGAAGTGGTGGCCGGACAGGTCATCCGCTGTATGTTCCTGCGGACGAAAGAGCGGCCTTACCAGACAAACAATTTCTATGTAGCCCTGGAGCGGCAGGTCCAGGCGGAAAAGGAGGTGAAAGCCATTGTTCAGAAAGCGAAAGCCAAAGCCGCAGGCACGACAGGCGGCAAAACCCACGGTAAAGCTCACCGCCGCAGAAAAGCGTGAGATCAGCCGTATCTTGGAAACTGCCAGAGGCGACGGCAAGGTACATTCTGCACAGGACACCTTACCGTTCCGCCAGATGTACCCGGACGGCCTGTGCAAGCTGGACGACCACACCTGGTCGAAGTGTATCGAGTTCGAGGATGTGAATTATCAGCTTGCGAAACCTGACGATCAAACAGCGATTTTTGAAGCCCTCTGCGATATGTATAACGCCCATGACGCTTCTATCGGGATGCAGCTCTCCCTTGTGAGCCGCCGCATGAACCGGGAGGATTTTGTAAAGCGTATCGAGATCGCGGTGCAGGGAGATCACTTCGACCATATCCGTGAGCTTTACACGCAGATGCTCCGCAAGCAGCTTGAACGGGGCAACAACGGTCTTATCAAAACAAAGTACCTGACCCTCACCATCGAGGCACGGGACAGCAAAACCGCACGGGCACGATTTTCCCGGATCGTCATGGACGCCCTCAACCATTTCAAGGTCATGGGCGCTCTGGCAAAGGAGCTTGGCGGCAAGGAGTGGCTGGAAATGCTCCACGGCATCCTGCACCCGGACGGGGAACGGTTTGCCTTTGAATGGAGCTGGCTTGCCCCTTCCGGCCTGTCGCTCCAGGATTTTATCGCACCTTCCTCCTTCCGCTTCGGTGAAGCAAGGAAGTTCACGATGGCGGATAAATTCTGTGCCGCATCTTTTCTGCAGATCAGCGCACCGGAAATGGATGACCGTATGCTCACCGAACTGCTGGATACGGATAGCGGGCTGCTTGTCAGCCTCCATATCCGCAGCATGGACCAGAACGAGGCGATCAAAACGGTCAAGCGGAAGATCACCGACATTGACAGTATGAAGATCGACGCGCAGAAAAAGGCGGTGCGGGAAGGTTTCGATATGGATATCATCCCCACCGATCTTGCCACCTATGCCGGCGAGGCAAAGAATATCCTCCGTGACCTGCAAAGCAGAAATGAGCGAATGTTCCTGATGACCTTCCTGGTGGTGAATTTTACAGACAGCAAGCAAAAGCTGGAGAATGACCTTCTCCGTGCGGCAAGCGTGGCACAGAAATATAACTGCTCCCTGGTGCGGCTGGACTTTCAGCAGGAGGACGGCTTCGTGTCGGCTCTGCCACTGGGTGTCAACCGCATTAAGATACAGCGCGGGCTTACCACTTCGGCGGTGGCGGTGTTCGTTCCCTTCACCACACAGGAGATTTTCCACGGCGGCGAAGCCCTCTACTACGGGCTCAATGCCACTTCCGGCAATATGATCCTTGCCGACCGCAAAAAGCTGAAAACGCCCAACGGCATGATCTTAGGTACGCCCGGCAGCGGCAAGAGCTTTTCCGCAAAGCGTTCCATCGTGGGTGTGTTCCTGAACACAAAGGACGATATCCTGATCTGCGACCCGGAGGCGGAATATTTTCCGCTGGTGAACCGGCTGGAAGGCCAGGTCATCAAAATCTCTCCAACCAGCACGCAGTATGTGAACCCTATGGATATCAACCTCAATTACAGCGAGGACGATAACCCGCTGGCACTGAAATCCGACTTTATCCTGTCATTCTGCGAACTGGCGGCAGGTGGCCGGAACGGTCTGGAGCCGGTGGAAAAGACGGTCATTGACCGTGCCGTGCGGATCGTGTACCGCCCCTATATCGCAGACCCCCGCCCGGAGAATATGCCGCTGCTGGAAGATTTGTATGACGAGATCAAACGGCAGCCGGAGCCGGAGGCGCAGCGGATCGCGGCGGCACTGGAACTGTATGTGCATGGCAGTTTGAATGTTTTTAACCACCGTACCAATGTGGATATCAACAACCGCATTGTCTGCTTTGATATCAAGGAGCTGGGAAAGCAGCTCAAAAGCCTGGGTATGCTGGTGATCCAGGACCAGGTATGGAACCGTGTTTCCCAAAACCGGGATCAGGGCAAATCCACCTGGTATTTCGTGGACGAGTTCCACCTTCTGCTGCGCGGCGAGGTTGGTTCCTGGAGCGTAGAGATTTGGAAACGCTTTCGCAAATGGGGCGGTATCCCCACGGGAATCACGCAGAACATCAAGGACCTGCTTTCCTCCCCGGAGATCGAGAATATCTTTGAAAACAGCGATTTTGTGTACCTTCTGAACCAGGCCAGCGGAGACAGGAAAATCCTTTGCGAGCGCCTGAATATCTCCAACCAGCAGGCGGCGCATATCAGCAACGCAGGCCCCGGCGAGGGGCTGATCTTCTTTGGTAATGTGATTCTGCCTTTTGTGGATGACTTCCCGAAGGACAATGAACTTTACAGCATTATGACAACAAAACTTGGTGAAACCGGGAAAGGAGAAAACGAACATGAATGATCCCCGCTATTTGCATACGGAAGAAAAACAGGAGGGCGAAACCTTCTTTGATGTGATGAACCGGCTGATTGCCAGAAGTAAGGCGGTCACGGCGGATATGGAGGCGGTCCTTGCGGAGTTGGAAAGTGAGATCGAACCGTTCCGTGTACCGAAGGGCCATGAATAAACTGACCCATGTGAGCCTGTTTTCCGGCATTGGCGGTCTGGACCTGGCGGCGGAGGCTGCCGGGTTTGAAACCGTCTGCCAGTGTGAGTGGGCGGATTTTCCGCACTCCGTCCTCTCCGCACGATGGCCGGATGTTCCCAGGTTCCGGGATATTACTACTTTTACGAAGGAGGCGTTTTTTGAAAAAACAGGACTTGAAACAGTTACCGTTATCTCAGGCGGCTTTCCCTGTCAGCCCTTCTCCACCGCCGGAAAACGGAAGGGCTTTGCGGATGAACGCTACCTGTGGCCGGAAATGTGCCGCGTTATTACCGAGCTGCGGCCCCGTTGGGTGCTTGGGGAAAATGTTGCTGGCTTCATCAATATGGGGCTCGACAAAACGATCTTTGACCTGGCAAAAGCGGGATACGCTGTTCTCCCATTCGTATTTCCGGCTTGCGGCGTCGGCGCATGGCATGAGCGCCAGCGAACTTTTATCGTCGCGGCTGATGTTTCCCACACCCCTTGCCTCCGACAACAACACCGCCAGGGACGCGGCAAGCCTGGATGTGTTCCTGTCGGACAATGGGATATTCCGCAAGAGGAACCGAAACGGGGCGATTTGGAGCCTGAGCCTGTCGGCGGCGGTATTCTATCTGACCCCGGTGGCGTCGGACGGTTTCCGCTCAACCTTGAAGCCATCGGCCTTCGATCCGACGAAGAAGGACGGGAACCTGTCGGCGCAGATCATCTCCCAGGAGCGGCCGGTGTCCGAAACGGCAGCACTGAACCCGGATTGGGTGGAATGGCTCATGGGCTTTCCGAAAGGATGGACGGACGTATCCTCTGGGCCGCCGAACCGGAAGGAATCCCCCGCATGACCGAGCGCATGGATGACCGGGCGCTGCGGCTGAAAACATTGGGAAATGCGGTCTGCCCGCCCCAGGCCTATCCCATTTTCCGCTATATCGCCATGATCGAGAATGGCACCTGCGGCGACTTTTGCCCTTATGGAAAGGAAGGTGACTGCCTATGAGGGAACTGAAAGCGACCGATAAGATCGCGCAGAAAATGACCCGTGACGGTGCGGTATCGGAAAACCTTGCCACGGGAGAGGTGGAACATATCAGCAGCCGGGAGCCGGAAACGGAACTGTCCGCTTCTTCGGAAGAATCCGCTGGCGCTGCGGCTGATCTTGCCCTGCGTGCGGCGGAGCACCATGAGAAGAAAAGCGCACGAAAGGCTGAAAAGGCTGATACCCAGGCGGTGCGGGATGGTTCTGCTGCAAGGCAGCGCCCGTCCTCCCGTCTGCAATTCACCGAGGAAGAACGTGCCGATCCCGCACTTGGGAAATACATTGACCGTTCCGACCGTGCGGCGGATCGGCTGGATGCGGCAACGGCCGCTATCCCCACAAAGAAAGTTCTCCGTACCGAGCGTGTTTTTGACGAGACAGCCGGAAAAGGCAAAACGCAGCTTCACTTTGAAGAAGTAGAGAAACGCCCCAATGGACGCCTGCGGCACAATCCGCTTTCTCGGCCGGTCCATGAGATCGTCCACGCTGCCCATGCGAAGGTGCATGAGGTAGAGCAGGAAAATGTGGGTGTAGAGGCCGGACACAAAGGCGAGGTGTTGACGGAACGCGGGCTTGCCTACGGAAAAGGCAAAGTCCGTGCCGCCGTCCACCATCACCGCACAAAGCCCTGGCGTGACGCGGCGAAGGCAGAGCAGGCTTCTTTTAAGGCAAACGCCGACTACCTTTACCAAAAGGCACTGCATGATGATCCTGCATTGGCGGCTTCTAACCCGGTATCCCGCTTTCTGCAGAAACAGCGGATCAGGCGGAACTATGCAAAGGAGCTGCGACAGGCAGAGAAAACCGCAAAGAACACAGCGGCCACGGCGAAAAGTGCAGCGCAGAAAGCAAAGGACGCCTTCAAGGAAACATTCCTCTACATCAAGCACCATAGCCGGGCGGTGCTGTTGGTGATCGGCATTGGCACCTGTGTTGCCCTGCTGTTTGGCGGGGTATCTTCCTGTTCCATGATGGCAGGCTCCGGCGTGGGCGGTGTATTCACTTCTTCTTATCTCTCCGAGGACGCGGATATGCTGGCTGCGGAGGCGGCCTACTGCGAACTGGAGCAGGAGCTTCAATATGAGCTGGACCACTATGAGGCTCTGCATCCCGGATATGACGAATACCGTTTTGACCTGGACGAGATCGAGCATGACCCTTATGTGCTGATCTCCATTCTCACGGCGTTCCATGAAGGGGTGTTCACCATCGATGAGGTTCAGGCGGAGCTGCAAATGCTCTTTGAAAAGCAGTACATCCTGACGCAGACCGTGGAGGTGGAGGTACGCTATCGGACGGAGACGCGGACAGACAGCGAGGGAAACGACTATGACGTGGAAGTACCGTACAACTACTATATCTGCAAGGTAAAGCTGGAAAACTTTGACCTTTCCCATGTGCCGGTCTACATCATGGACGAAGAAACTCTTTCCCTGTATGCGGTCTATATGGCAACGCTGGGGAACCGGGAAGATTTGTTTCCAGGCTCCGGCTATGTAGACAAGTACACCAAACCGCCCACCACCTATGATATTCCGCCTTCCGCACTGGAAGATGAAACCTTTGCAGCGCTCATTACCGAGGCGGAGAAGTACATCGGCTATCCCTATGTCTGGGGCGGCAGCAATCCGAACACTTCTTTTGATTGCTCCGGCTTCGTATCCTGGGTGCTGACGCAAAGCGGCGTCTGCAATACGGGCAGACTGGGAGCCCAAGGACTCTACAATATTTCAACCCCGGTATCCTCTGCCAACGCAAGACCCGGCGACCTGATCTTTTTCGTCGGCACTTACGATACACCGGGCGTTTCCCATGTGGGTATCTATGTGGGCGGTGGAAAAATGCTGCATTGCGGCGACCCCATCCAGTATGCAGATATCAACACAAGCTACTGGCAATCCCACTTTTACGCTTTCGGGCGACCACCCTACAACTAAAAAACGATATGGAGGTAATTTGATTTATGGCAACGACACAGAAGATCCGCAATGACATTGCGAAAACCAAAGAAAAGATCGCGGAGCAGCAGAAACGCCTTCGTGCGCTGGAGGCTCAGCTTGCGGAGGAAGAAAATCTGGAAATCGTCCGCATGGTGAAAGCCGTGAAGATGGACAACAAGGAACTGACCGCTTTCCTGAAAGCCTATGCCAGCGGCATGATCTCCCTGCCGGAAGGTATGCTGCAGGAGGGCAACACCGAGAATGAGGAAACGGAGGGATACGAGGATGAAGCATAACTTTATGACAAAAATGGCATCGGCTCTTTTGGCGGTAGTGCTCAGCACTGCCGCTTTTTCTATCACCGCCTTTGCCAGCGGCGGCGAGGAAACCACCGTGTCCGTGGCTGAGCAGGAAACAGCCGAGGAAGTTTCTGATTTGCTTTCCGCTCTGGCAGGCAGCCAGGTCACGGTATCCGTCACCGAGGATGGTATCCAGTTCAGTTCCGGCGAAAATGACTCCGGGCAGACCGGCACCGTCACCACGGGCGGCGGCAATCTGAATGTCCGCACGGGTGCGGGAATGGATTATACCGCCTTCACCCAGCTTCCCAATGGAACGACCGTGAAGGTGATCGGCACGGACGGCGACTGGCTGAAGGTCATCCTGCCGGAGAAAGTCGGCTATGTCTATTCCGGCTACATGACGGTAAGTGACGGCGAGGCTGGCTCCGGGGGAGGTTCTTTCTCTCTGGACACGGAAACGCTGGAAAATCTGCTGGGTATGCTGGGCGGTGGTTTGAATGGCGGTGCCGCTTTGACGCCGGATGGGAACCTGTCACTGATCGACGATATTGGCAGCCCGACCGCCAGCGGCAAGCAGTTTATTACAGTGGAAACGAAGAACGGCAATGTGTTCTATCTCATTATCGACCGTGACGATGAGGGCGAGGAAACCGTGCATTTTCTGAACCAGGTGGATGAAGCCGATCTCATGGCACTCACGGAGGACGGAGAAAAGGCGGAAACGCCTATTGTCTGCACCTGTACGGAGAAGTGCCAGGCCGGAGCGGTCAATACCGCTTGCCCGGTCTGCGTAAAAAACTTTAGTGAATGTGTTGGCACAGAACAGAAAGCTGCGGAGCCCACCGAGCCGGAGAATCCGGAGCCTGAAAAGAAAAGTAATGCCGGGGCGATCCTGGCGGTGCTGCTGATCCTGGCAGCCGGAGGCGGCGCGGCGGTCTATTTCCTGGTGCTGAAACCGAAGCAGGGCAAGAAAGTTCCCGCTGATCTGGATGATTTCGACCTGGAGGATGAAGAAGAATATCTGACCGAGGACGAGGAAACGGAGGAAAAGAATGAGTAAACTGATTATCGCAGAAAAACCAAGTGTAGCAAAATCTATCGCGTCGGCCCTGGGTGCTTCATCCAGGGCCGATGGCTTTTATGAGGGCAGCGGCCTTCTCGTATCCTGGTGCGTGGGACACCTGGTATCCCCGATGGATGCGGGCGGCTATGACGAGAATTTCAAGAAATGGCGCTATGACGATCTCCCCATTCTGCCGGAGCCGTTCCGCTATGTGCTGGCATCGGGTAAAGAGGACGCCTTTGAAAATCTCCGTGCTCTGATGAATCGCTCCGACGTGGATACCATTGTCAATGCCTGTGACGCCGGGCGTGAAGGTGAACTGATCTTCCGGCTGGTGTATGAAATGACCGGCTGCCGCAAGCCGGTCCTTCGCCTCTGGATTTCCTCGATGGAGGACAGTGCTATCCGAGAGGGCTTTTCTGACCTGCGCCCCGGCGCCGATTATGAAGCCCTGTATCAATCTGCCCTCTGCCGTCAGAAAGCGGATTGGCTGGTGGGGATCAACGCCACTCGTCTTTTCTCCGTTCTCTATCACCGTACCTTGAATGTGGGCCGTGTTCAGACCCCCACACTGGCAATGCTGGCGGAGCGTGACGCGAAGATCACGCTGTTCCACAAAGAAAAATATCATCTGCTGCGCCTGATACTGGACGGAGCCGAAGCGGTGTCGGAGAAGTTCACCGATCCGGCAGAGGCGGAACAGGCAGCGGCCATGTGCAAGGGTGCGGCCGTCACCTGTACCTCTGTCACAAAGGAGCAGAAGAAGGAACAGCCTCCGAAGCTCTATGACCTTACCACCTTGCAGCGGGAGGCAAACCGCCTGTTCGGATACACAGCAAAGCAGACCCTTGACTACGCCCAGAGCCTCTACGAAAAGAAGCTGCTGACCTATCCTCGCACGGACAGCCGGTATCTGACCTCCGACATGGCAGAAACGGCTTCCTGCGTGATCCACCTGGCGGCAAAGCTGCCGCCCTTTGATGGCTGCGGCAACTTCTTTCCGCTGGTGGAGGCCATGATTTCCGACAAGGACGTATCCGACCATCACGCCATTATTCCCACGATGGAGATTGAAAAAGCGGATATCAAGGCTCTGCCTTTGGGCGAGCGTAATTTGTTCCTGTTGGTATGCTGCAAGCTGCTGTGTGCATCGGCGGAGCCGTATGTGTATGAGGCGGTCACGGCAACTTTCGACTGCGGCGACCATTCCTTCACCGTAAAGGGCAAGTGCGTCATCTCTGAAGGCTGGCGGGAAATCGACCGCATTTTCCGTGCATCCCTGAAAGAAAAGCCTGTGGATGGGGACGGCGATACGCTCCCAGACTTCACCGAAGGGCAGACTTTTGACGGCGCGGAGGTTGCTGTTACCGAGCATTTCACCCAGCCTCCGAAGCCCTACACCGAAGATACCCTCCTGTCCGCTATGGAGAACGCAGGCAAGGATGATATTCCCGATGAGGCGGAGCGAAAAGGTCTTGGCACGCCTGCGACCAGGGCAGCCATCATTGAAAAGCTGGTGGCAGCCGGATTTGTGGAACGTAAGGGCAAGAGCCTGATCCCCACAAAAGCCGGTATCAACCTTGTCACGGTCCTGCCGGAGCCGCTGACCTCTCCCATGCTGACAGCGGAATGGGAGCAGAAATTGACGGAGATCGCAAGGGGCGGCGCTGACCCGGATACCTTCATGGGCGGTATCCGCACGATGGTTCAAGAGATCGTGTCCACCTATTCCTGCATTTCCGAGGATGGCAAAAAGCTGTTTGCCCCGGAGAAGGAAGTGATCGGCACCTGCCCCCGCTGCGGCCAGCCGGTCTATGAGGGCAAGAATAACTTTGCATGTTCAGATCGGTCCTGCGGTTTTGTCCTCTGGAAAAATGACCGCTTCTGGACGAGCCGCAAGAAGGAACTGACAAAGAAGATGGCAACGGACCTTCTGAACAAGGGTCGTACCAATGTCAAGGGAATGTGGTCTGAAAAGAAACAGGCTGCTTATGACGCTGCGGTGATCCTGAACGACACGGGCGGCAAGTACATCAATTTCAAGCTGGAATTTCCAAAAAGAAAGGTTGGTGCTGATGGCAGAAAATAAGACTTTGGAACATTTACCCGAAGTGAGGGCGGCGGTAGCTGCCCTCTCCCCGGAGGACCGGGAGGTGCTGGCGGCGGTGCAGACCTCGCCCTTCAAGCTGACAGCGCCGGAGCAGTTCAAGGAGTTTGCGGCCAACATCGACTATTTCGTATTTGAGCCCAATATCCACGATCTGAACGATCTGGGGTGGCGGTATCTGGCACAGCACATGGATATGCTGCTGCCCCCGGAACTTCTGAAAGCGATCGACCCTGTTCCGTTTGGCAAGTACGCCATGCAGGAGGAACAGGGCCATTTTACGGAACACGGATATATTTCTCTTTCCGGCGACGAGTGGAATCATGAACGCCCTGCGGAGCCGGCGAAAAAGCCTTCCATCCGGGAACGGCTGGAACAGGGCAAGAAGGAATGTGCGGAAAAAAACAAGGCGCAGCCCCACAAGGAAAAGTCTGCGCCGGAACTGTAAGGAGGTGCTGATATGCCATATTACGATCACGACAAGGATTATCCCTTTGCCGCCTTTATCACCAATCTTGGGAAATATAACGAGGGCGAGCTTGTGGGCGAGTGGGTGAAGTTTCCCACCACCGCCGAGGAATTGAAGGAAGTGTTTAAGCGTATCGGGATCGGCCAGAAGGACGACTTCGGCCAGCCCTATGAGGAATGGTTCATCACGGACTATGACTGCTATGTGGACGGTCTTTACAGTAAGCTGGGTGAATATGAAAATCTGGACGAGCTGAATTATCTGGCATCGAAGCTGGATGAAATGAGCGAAAGCGAATACGCACAGTTTCAGGCCGGTATGGAAATGGGCGACCATTGCGGCAGCCTGCAGGAGATCATCAACCTCACCGAGAATCTGGACTGTTATGAGGTTTATCCCGATATCCATGACTATGACGATCTGGGCCGCTATTACATTGATGAGCTGGAGGTCATGCAGGTGCCGGAGCATCTGCAGAACTACATAGACTATGAGGCCTACGGTCGGGATGTGGCGATGGATGAAAACGGCACCTTCACGGATCAGGGCTATGTGCGTGATACGGGTGACAGTTTCCATGAGTATTACGACGGTGAGCGCGGCAGTATCCCCGACGAGTACCGGGTGATGACTTTTCAGGACGATCTTCCCGAAGAAGAAAAATCCGAGTGGGCTATGGATATCGCCTTTGACATGGATGAGTTTTTCCGTCAGAACGATCCGCAGTATGCGGCGGAGCACCCAGAGGCGCACGCCGCAAAGGAAGAAATTTACGAAAGCCTGATGGCCGGACGCATTTCCGCACTGGATGAAAAGCTGGCGGCGCTGGGGCAGACGCAGGAGGACTATCTTCCCTCGGAGATCGAAAAATTCAAGGACGCCACGGGCTATGAGGAATTTCTTGATTTTGACCCGGCGGAGGTCAAGGCAGCTTTGGAGGACCCGGAGAAGTCCCATGCGGATGAAATGCTGTCCGCTGCGGAAAGGGCTGCCTCGGAAAAGATGACTGTGCTTGTAGTGGAACCTATGAAGGAACCCTATGTGAAGGAGATCGACCCCAATCTTCATTCCCTGCAGGCGGAGGTCGGCGGAGACATTGGCGCAACTTATCCCTATTCTGACCCGGTGGCGCTGGTTTGCAATGATGAAGGAAAGCTCATCGGGCTTGACCTGAACCGTGGGCTGCGGGATGAAAATGGAAAAATTTATGATATCGTAGCAGGGACTTTTTTGGTGGTTGGACTTGGTGAGGAAGATTTTGCCTCCCTGTCCCCGGAACTGATCCAGAAATACACGGAACAGTTCAAAACGCCGGAACGATTTATGCAGATCAATGGCAATATCGTTGTTCTCCCTGTCCCGGCAGAGAAGCAAGACCTCGCTTATCTGCCAGACCGTTTTGAAACTGGCGAACGTGTGCAGACACCCAGGGGCAGCTTTCAGGTGACGGCTATGAGCCGGGAGCAGATGGAGGCAGCCGGTTATGGTGTCCACCATATTTCCGATGATGGAAAGTATCTTATCATGGGAAACGGTACACGGGCCTTTGCCGTGGCAGCGGAGCAGCCGGAAAAGGACAATCCTCTCCGCACCGCTGAAATGACGCTGGAGGATGACTACGGCATGATCGACGGTGTTATCAACAACGGCAGACGCGGCGAGGAATTGGAAAAAGCCCAGGAGTACGCAGAACGGACAACGCCGGAGAAGCCTTCCATCCGTGAGCGGTTAGAGGATGCCAAACGGGAATGTGCTGAGCATAAGCCCCCGGAGGGCAAGAAGCCCGGCCGTGATGTGCCGGAGCATGACTGCCTATGAGCCGAAGCAAGAAGTGGCGGCTAGAATGGGCGTTCTTCCTGGGTGAGAACGGCAGGCGGCAGTATAACCATATCTGTAAAAAATGTGTTCACGGCTGCAAGCAGAGTTTCCGGGCGTGTCTGGTCGCTTGTCCGCATTACAATTCCAAACGGTCTAAAATATGTGAAGATAAGGGGGCGAAAAACGCAGAATAATTCCCTGTATTCGTATTTTCAAAGGGAGCCTTTATGATTCCTCATGTGTCGGTCTGCTTGCTGGCACATAGAGAAAATGGCTCGATTCCAAACACTTTCTGATACACAAAACGGGAGTACAGCTTTTCGGTTCATCCGATTGGCTGTACTCCCGCTTTTTCTTTTTGCTATCATCAAATTACTTTAACACGGTTCTGTTGTTTGAACAGGGGTACAAATTGTACCTCCGTTGAAAAGGAATTTCCATAGTATTTTCTCATTAGGATTGGATAGGAAAGGATGGATAGCCGCCGCAGTAGGCGTTGTGGGAATGTGCGTAAACTGTCAGAATTGCGAGGCTGTGGGAAAGCTGTTTGCAGGCCTGTGGGAAAAGGCTTGTCTTTTTCCATCAGGTTGTGAATGGTTTTTCCATCGGCACGAGCGGCAGTTTTCCATATTTCCATGACGCAAGAAAATCATCCAACGATCAGCCGGTACACCGTCAGCGGCACATACCACACCGCCACAATAAGCCGCCAGGCCAGAACGAAACCACCGATCACACCACCGATAATAAAGTTCAATGCAAACAGGGCGATCCCTCCACCCAGGGAGCCGCCGCCCGGCACGATCCAGAGGCACATCCGATGGAGGCCAAACGGCAGCCCGCAGAGTATCCAGAGCCATACATAGTCAAGCTCTCCGTTCTTCATGCAGGCGGATTTGAAGATACAATACAGGATCAGTGCCACGATCACGGGCAGTACACTTTTGAAGAAAAATGCTTTGATTGCTTCGCTTCTTGTCATCGGTAAAACCTCCTTCTGCAGTTCCATTATACAGGATGCCGGGAGCTACGCCCAGCGTCTTTCAAAGAAATTTATTCCAGTTCATGCCGCCGCTGTTGTTCCTGTTCCTTTGGAACGGCCAGCAGCGCCTCCACATTCTGCTTGACGGTATCGTATTCCTGGGCTTCGGTTCTTGCGGTTTTGTACTCCGTAAGGAGCCGTTCCTTTTCTGTGTTGAGCTTAGCAAGCTCCGTTTTCATGCTTTCCGTTGTCGGCAGCGGCACAGCCCCCAGCCGTTTCAATTCTCTGGCGGCTGCTTCAAAAAGAATGATCTCGCTCTCATGCCCCCGCAGAAACTTTTCTTTGTCATTTGATTTGCGGTATCGGTCATAGAGCGGTTTTAGCTGCCGGTAAGTTCCGGCGTGCTTCATCACAAGGGCAAGTTCGGTGCTTCTGCTTTCTACCCGCTTGATCTCTGCATGAGCGGCATCCCTGCGTGCAGATACTGCGGTCAATTTGCTTTCCAGTTCTCCATAGCTGCCGATCCCGTGTTCGGTCAGGAAATTCATGGTCTTGGCGGCCTGTTTCAGATTGTTCAGCTTCGCCCAATGGGTGAAGCCTGCGCTCTGCTGTGCCTTGATGTTATTCTGGATATCAATGAGCAGGCTGATCTTTCCGTCCTGCCGTTTCGGTTGGCGGGAAGGTCTGGATCGTCCGGCGATCCGGGCGGTAAGGGCTTCTTCGGTGTAGTCAACCCCCAGCGTTTTCAGACGGGTGAACCGTTCCTGATCCGGTGCTCTGGCAGAGATATACTTGCCGCGCTTGATCTCATAACCTTCTCTCTGCAGGCGGCGAAGCAGTTCTTCCAGATTGGAACAGGCTGGCAGAAGTCGGTCAATGGCAGCTTTCAACTTTGCCTTATAGCTGGTGCCGTTCTGCGTGGCCTGATGTTCAATATAGCTCTTGCCCTTGTCCTGTCCAGGAATAATGACAGACAGACCATGTTCCTTGCAAAGCCGGTCGGAGGTGCGGCGGATATAGTGATAACTCCGCTTGTTGGAATGATAATGCTTGTGATCCGCAAAGCTGACCGCATTGAAAATCAGGTGGTTATGAACATGATCTTTGTCTATGTGGGTGGTAAGGATAAACTCATACTTGCCGCCCAGGATTTCTTTTGCGAGCTCCATGCCGATCTCATGGGCCTGTTCCGGCGTGACCTCCCCAGGCTGAAAGGCTTGGATCAGGTGGCGGCCCAGGTTTGTTCCCTTGTCGATGGCGTGTCGGCGGGTCCAGGAAAATTCGATATCCGCGGTTTCGGCGGCGCAGCCATGGGCGGATACAAGCAGCTTTCCATTCGTCTTTTCTGGGTTGCAGATATAGTCAATGGCCGCTTTCAGCGTTGACTTGATAGGATGCGTCTTTGTAACTGCCATATCTCATCCAGCCTTTCCCGTATCTCGTCCATGTCGGTCTGATACGCAGGACCTCCGGCGTTGACACGCTTGGCAATCTGGTTGATGTTCCGACCGATGGCGGAAAGCTCTTTGGTAAATACCTTGATGTCTGCGGTGTCCGTATAGATGATATACCCGTCAATCGCCATCTTCCGCAGGTAGGCGCCATATCTGCGTGTCGGTAACTGGCTCATTTTTTCGTCTATGAGCCGTTTTTCATCCTCCGTGACATAGAATTTCATCTGGATATTCCGTTTTCTGTTTGCCATGCGCCACCTCCGTTCTTCATAAGGGTTTGGGATTATCCCAACAAGCATTTTTGAATTTTCGGGCAAGGGACCTGAAAATCTCAAAATTCGCAAGCGGGTACTCGCTTGCTGTGCTTGCTACCGTTTCTTTTCTCGTACCTAAGTAATACCAAAACCTTCACTTTGGCTACCAAAACGCAAAGAAAAACGCTACAAACTTATCCGTTCATAGCGCCTGTCAGTTCCTATTCAGTTGTGCCGGGAGCATGGTCACTCCCCCTTTTCTCTGGCATTCAACACAGCCTGTACGGTGGCAATGATGATCCCGATCTCCCGGTCGGTCAATTCATCTGCCAGGGCGTCAAGCTGCCGGCGCACCGTGGATTTCCCATCTGCCGTGTCCCCAAAGAGAAATTGATCCACGGAGATGTGATAACGGGACATGAGCTCCAAAAAAATTTGAAGGCTCGGATGTTGCCCCTTGTTCTCAATATTAGCGAGGTAGCGGGGAGAAAGATACATCTCATCGCCCACTTTGTTCCGGGATTCTTTCTGTCCCGTCCTTGCTGTTTTGATTGCTGCCCCATAAGGGCTAAAGTTTATTTTCTGTACTGGTCTCTTTGCCATATTTATTCACCCATTTACATTTTACTGTTCATCTTTCTTTCTGGATATGTCTATACAATTCCCTTTATTAGCTAAAATAATTCATATTTGCGACCTTGATATTGTACGCCTTCCCGTATATAATTATACTGATAGCGTTTGGAGAAAGGATGGATGAAGATGGAATATATGTCCTGCCCCGAAGCAGCAAAAAAATGGGGCATTTCTGAAAGACGGGTGCAGAAACTTTGTGAGGGGGAGCGCATACCGGGCGTTTCAAAATTTGGCAGTATGTGGCTGATACCAAAGGACGCGGAAAAGCCGACTGATAGACGCAGAAAGGAGTTTCAACATGAATAATGTTTTAATTATCGAAGATGATAAAGAAATTTGCGTTATGATAAAAGACCATCTGGAAAAGTACAATTATCAAGTCTTCTTCACACTTACTGGTGCAAATGCGATTGAACGTATAAAAGAATTATCCCCGGATTTAATTATTTTAGATTTAATGCTTCCTTTTATCAGTGGAGATGAGTTAATTAGAAATATCAGAAAATTTTCAGACGTACCTGTAATTGTTGTTTCTGCAAAAAGTTTAACATTCAACAAAGTTGAACTGCTACGCTTGGGTGCTGATGACTATTTAACAAAGCCGTTTGATTTGGACGAATTACTAGCGCGAATTGAACGCAATTTGCTAAGAAGTCAAAAAGATACTCCCAATCTTTGTTTGACCTTTGGAGAACTTTCCATTAATACATCTTCAAAAATAGTTACTGTTGCAGACGAAATTATTGTGCTTACAGCAAAAGAGTATCAACTTGTAGAACTACTGGCGAAATATCCTGATAAAGTTTTTTCTAAGCAAAATCTTTATGAAAGTATTTGGCAAGAACCATTTGCAAGGGATAATGATGTCATTAACACACATATAAGTAACTTACGAAAAAAATTAAAGGGCGAAGGCTGCCGAATTAAGACCATATGGGGCTTGGGTTACCGATTTGCAAAGTGAGCTTTAGATAATCTTTAGCTTTACCTTTAGATTATTCAAGGAATTGTCTGCGATACTAAATAACAAGAAAGGAGCTGTGAAAATATGAACGTAACAGTTTTTGAAGCTATCAACATCACAAAAAAGTATCGCAATACACTAGCCCTAAATCAAGTATCTATGTCTGTAATGCAAGGAGATATTTATGGGTTTATCGGAGAAAACGGTGCCGGTAAAACAACAATGATTCGTTTACTAACCGGACTGGCAGAACCTACTACTGGCAAAATTGCTTTATTCGGTGAAAGCAATAAGAAACTTGCAAAGCAGCGTGAGCGCATTGGCTGTATTATTGAGAGCCCTTCTCTTTATCTTGATATGACAGCCTATGAAAATTTGGAGGTACAACGTTTGCAACGCGGTATTCCAGGAAAAGGTTGCATTGATAATGCTTTAGCATTAGTTGGTTTGAAAGATACCGGAAAGAAAAAAGCAAAAGATTTCTCTTTGGGTATGCGGCAGAGACTAGCTCTCGCAATCGCTTTGCTTGGAAATCCTGAATTTCTCGTACTAGATGAACCAATTAACGGACTAGACCCTACTGGAATTATCGAATTAAGAAACTTACTCAAAAGTCTAAATAAAGAACGTGGAATCACTATTTTGATTTCAAGTCACATTCTCACGGAACTTCATCAATTAGCAAATAGATATGGTATCTTACATGAGGGGAAACTTTTACAGGAAATTACCGCTACAGAGTTAGACAAACGCTGCAAAAAGCATTTGTTGTTGCAAGTGAATGATGTAGCTGCTGCTAGTGTTTTATTGGAAAGCAAACTGAATACTTCAAATTTTTCTGTTATGCCAGACAAGAGTATTCATCTATATGATTATGTTGAAAATGCCGGAAAAGTATCAGCGTTGCTAAGTGCAAATAACATTACGATTTATCAGTTAGCACAATCTGGAGATAGTCTTGAAACTTATTACACTAATTTGATAGGAGGGTGCCAAAATGATTAACCATTTTAAAGCTGAATTTTATAAATTGCGTCACTCAAAGATATTGATAACTATATTAGGCGTATGTGCGGCGGTTATAATGGTCTCTTTTGCACTTGGTGACATGACTTTTTTTGGAGCCGGAGATGGAACAGAAAGTGTAATCGGATTTCAAGCTAAGTGTTATCTATCTAGTGAAATACCAACGTTTCAAACTGTTGCCCGCTCATCTCTTGCATATACAGCCTTTTTCTGGATTATTGGCATTTTATTTGCAACCATATTTTTTACAAAAGAATATAATACGGGTACAATCAAGTTATCTGTTGCATACGGCACTAAACGAACTATTCTCTACTACACCAAAGCGATTACAATATTGGTGGTGTCTCTGATAACGTATCTGATTTTTGTAGCTACATTTTTCGTTATTGAAATCATACAATCCGGTTACATTCCAACTGCGAGTGAAGTAATAAACCTTTTGGGATGGGCTCTTGCTTGCGGAACGGTTTTATTAGCATTAGAAAGCATTTCTATTTTTTTATGTGTCGTTATTCAAAATACAGGGATTGTAACAGGGATTTGCTGCTTATATGTATTCAGTGGAGCGTCTGTTTACTTAATGCTATGGAGTGATATGGAGACGGTTTCAATACCCTTAAAATTTTTTGTATATGGAAATCCGATGTACTATTGGATGAATTTTAGCTCTTGTCGCACAATGGGTATTATTGAGCACTTACCATTCTATTTTATAGGGTGCATTTCTCTTTTGATTGTTGGCGGTCTTATTATGATTAGAAAAGAAATCAAGTAAAAGGGAGGTAGAATATGGGTTGGGCGATTATGTTTCTTGTTCTGATAGCATTGGTCATTATTCTTTCAATTTCCTTAATTAACTGGAAAATACAGATATATAAAGTAATCGTCCAACTAAATGCTATTCTGAATAGGAAAACGAAAAAGTTAGTTACAGTGTCTTTATCTGATAGGCGGTTAGAGCATTTGGTTGAAATCATAAATCAGATTGTATCAAAAGATAATATTTATCTGGGCGAAATTCAAAAAAAGGAGAATGAATTAAAAGAGAATATTTCTTGCCTTTCTCATGATTTACGGACACCACTAACTTCCATTCGCGGATATTTGCAACTTCTATCAAGTGCGCCTGATGAAAAAAGAGCGGAATATATTTCAGCATTATCCGGAAAAGCATTGAGATTAGAACGTCTCATAGATGACTTTTATCAAATCTCTCTTTTAGAAGCAGGACAATATCCATTTTACTATGAAAAGGTTGAGCTATGCTCATTGCTTACTGAAATCCTGCTAGACAATTATTCGATTTTCAGCGTTAATGGAATTGAACCCCAAATAGAAATACCTAATATGGACATCTATCTTAATGCTGACAGAAAGGCGTGTATTCGTATTATACAAAATCTTATATTCAATGCGGTAACATCCACTACAAATAATGTTGTAATTCAACTAATTAATATTGCAGATTCTGTACAACTCTGTATTAAAAATCCTGTTGCATCTATTCCTACAGAAGAATATTCAAAACTGTTGGAACGCTTTTATGTAGCAGATGTTTCAAGAAGTAATGGTACGTCTGGACAAGGACTTTACATTGTGAAAAAGCTATTACTTATGATGAATTGTACAAATCCAATAATTGAAATACATGACCATAATTTTATGATTACGATTGATTTTTCGCCCTTACTCATAAAAAAATAATCTGCCGGACGACGGCAAAAGAAAAAAAGCCGTCGCAAAGCAGAGGTATTTTCACGCGCCATTTCTAAATTACGGCGGCTTTGATTTTCAGAGCCGCCGCTTCTTTTTGCCTATCGGCAAGTCTACGACGACCCTAACACCGTAAAAACGGCGGCTAATGGAGGTAGCCGCCATGATATATATAGAGCGTATCGACAAAGTACGGCACATTTCAGCTTATCAAAAAAAGCTCGTCCACCGCCGGGGACACTTCTACCCTCATATATGAACTGTCAAATCATCTAAATACTTTTTATAATTCCCTTGCGCCTGTCTGCGTCTTGCAGATGGGCGCATTTTTCTGTTTATGCGAGCCTCGGCCACCCAGCGGAGCCTTTCATAAAAATTTTCTTCCCTTTGCGGTTGCCAAAAACGCAAGCCTTGCATTACTGAGGCGAAAGGGAGGAAGTCACCACCCCGCACCTGCGGGCGCGAAGGGAGGTGAGAAAATGAAAGACTCCTATGAGCAGCGTATTCAGAATCAGTTTGGCGCTTTCTGCGTCAAGGTTTTGAAGAATGAGGCCCGGTATATCCAGCGTGAATATGCCCGCCTCCGGGACCAGGAAAAATCCCTGGGTGAGCTGACAGCTTCCGAACTGGAGCAGACCGCCGTATGGGACAAGCACTTCATGGACGAGCATGTCTTTGATGTGCAGGGGCTTCCGGTCGTCGTGACCGGCAATCTTCTGGCCGACGCTCTGGCACAACTGCCGGAGGGCAAGCGGGATGTGATCCTGCTGTCCTACTTCCTGGGCATGACGGACCGTGAGATCAGCGACAAGCTGAACATCGTCCATCAGACCGTATCGAAGCGGCGCCTTACTACGCTGAAAGAATTGCGCGAATATCTGATGAAGGAGGGATTTGAATGGCCGGACAAGTGAAACCTATCCCGGTGCCTGTGATCCTGGCAGCCGTGAACGGCGACGAGGACGCCCTTGCCGCCGTGGTCGCTCACTATCAGAAGTACATCCGAGCTCTTGCCACCAGGCCGCTGAAGGACGAATACGGGAATACCTACCTGTATGTCGATGAAAATATGCGGCTTAGGCTGGAAACGAAGCTGATCCACAGCATCGTGACGGGCTTTAAGGTACTGCCGGTCTAAAACCTGCGGGACAAGTTTCTCTCCCTTTCCTTGTCCCAACGGTCCGGCAATGAGGCTCAATGCTCTTTGACAAAGAAAGCCCGTTGGGAGGCCAACGCCGCAGTATAAGGCAAACGGATACATTCCTGTTTGTGCCGAGCCATACGGCCGGTGCGCCATGACCTCGTTTCAAGTCCGCAGGACGGGACCACTGTAACGGGCGAGCGAACAGCACCAGACCGCAAAGCAAGCGTGGCAGCTTGCGGGCGATGACACACGGGCAGGGTCAAAGATACTCGCGCATTGAACGCCCACAAAGCATTGTGCGCCGCACCCATCAGCATGGGCCGGGGTTAGACTCCCGTGGAGCTGTGCCAGCAGCCGTCCGTAAGCCTACTTTTCTTTTTTGAAAGTTTATGGATAGATCGTAAACTTTTCAATTAGCAGCAGACAAACACGGAGCAGCACGGTAAAATAATAGTGGAAGTTATATTACCCACACATATTCGTGCTGTTCCTTTTCATAACTGAAAGGGGGTTCTCATGTCTCAAACATGGAACGGCACGAAAAAAGAAACCCCTGAAAGAAGGACATATACGGTTGACGATATTGCTCAAATTTTGGGTATCGGAAGAACTTCCGCATATATCCTTGTAAAAGAAGGGCACTTCAAAATCGTGCGAATTGGTAACGCCATACGCATTTCCAAGCGGTCATTTGACGAGTGGCTTGACTCCCTCGACCTGTGATCCAAGAAAGGAAGAACGATATGGCATCTATAATCAAGCGAAAGAAAAACTATTCCGTTGTTTACAACTATGTGGATGAAAACGGAGAAACCAAACAGAAGTGGGAAACCTGGCATACCCACAAAGAGGCCTTGAAGCGCAAGGCGGAAATCGAAAATCAGCAGCACACGGGAACTTTTCTCCCTCCAAGCAATCAGACGATCACCGAGTTCCTTTATGACTTCGTATCTCTTTACGGAGAAAAGAAATGGGGCGTGTCTATGTATGACAGCCAAACGGCTCTGATTGCAAACTATATCAATCCGATCATCGGTGATATGGAGGTACAGGCGGTTACTCCCCGTGCGGTTGACGGTTATATCCAGACCTTGCAGAAAACCAAGTCGGTGTCTACCAAGACCCGAAAGGCTGTTACCACCTATGTCAGCGACAAGACCATTGAAAAGATCATCAAGCTCCTGCGGTGTGCGTTTAAGCAGGCGGTACGATGGGAAATCATTGCAAGAAATCCCTTTGACAATGTGATTCTCCCTAAAACGGAGTATGCGAAACGGGATATCTGGACGGCGGATATGATCCGTCTTGCCCTGGACAAATGCACGGACAGCAAGCTCTATGTGGCAATGAACCTTTCCTTTGCCTGCTCTCTGCGTATGGGTGAAATCCTGGGGCTGACCTGGGAGAACGTCCATATTTCCGATGAAGATATTGCGGCGGATAATGCCTATGTCTACATCGACAAGGAGCTGACACGGGCTTCCAAACGGGCGATTGAAACGCTGGGTGAGAAGGATATCTATTACATCTTCACTCCGCTCATGCCGAACACCAGCACAAGAATTGTTCTGAAAAAGCCGAAAACCGATTCCAGTATCCGTAAGGTGTGGCTGCCGAAAACGCTTGCCTATATTCTGCGAGAATGGAAAAAGTCCCAGGACGAGCTGAAAGGCTTCCTGGGTGACGAGTATCAGGACTTCGATCTGGTTGTAGCACTTCCCAATGGCCGCCCCTGCGAGGATCGGATCATCCTCAAAGAGTTTGCAAAGCTCCGTGAGGACGCAGGGCTGCCGAAGGTGGTCTTTCATTCTCTCCGTCATTCCAGTACCACCTACAAGCTGAAACTGAACCACGGCGATCTGAAAGCCACCCAGGGCGATACAGGCCATGCCGAGATCGACATGATAACCAGTATCTATGCTCACATTCTGGACGAGGATAGAAAGGTCAATGCTCAGAAATTTGAGACAGCCTTCTATGCCAAGCCTGATCTCCGCAATGTCCGTCCGCCGGAAGAACCGGCAAAATCGGAGCCTGCGACCCTGGACCTTGAAAGCCTTGTGGAGCAACTTCAGAAGTCGCCGGAGCTTGCAAGTGCGCTCGCAGCCCTGATAGCAGCGCAAGCCCCGGCAAAGTGATCCGAAAAATCGAATTAGCAAAACGCAGAATTTTCTTAGCAAATTTCTGAAAAGCGTTCGAGTCCAATTAGCAAATATACATCATGCGGCGTATAAAAATCTCCCGGTAACGGAAGTGAAATTACCGGGAGAAGGAGGAAAAAAAACGCTGCAAACCCCGAAAAAAGGCTTGCAGCGGTGCTTTCTGGCGTCCCAGAGAGGATTTGAACCTCCGACCCCACGCTTAGGAGGCGTGTGCTCTATCCAGCTGAGCTACTGAGACATTTTTAAGATTTATGCAATTTTTACTGCTCGAAGGAATCGAACAATCTGCCGCTTAGGAGGCGTGTGCTCTATCCAGCTGAGCTACTGAGACATTTTTAAGATTTATGCAATTTTTACTGCTCGAAGGAATCGAACAATCTGCCGCTTAGGAGAGCTCCAACCTATTGTCACTCTCTGTCAATCTGAAGTAAGGTAAACCCATATGGGACACTATATAAAACTGTTTCCGATTCAATTCGAGTTATTCTGAATACCCCCTCTGTCAAGCTCCGTAAAGCTCTGAAAGTTAGCTGATTATTTGCTCCAGCTAATAATCGGGGAATGCCTTGATATTACCATCGACATCTGTTATATGACCACCATGCTTCGTACGTTCGATCATGGTAAACAGTATTCAATTAAACTTTTCTATCATAAGTACAAGATATTTTCTTGTCTATAAATAATATAACGCATACGCGACGGTTTGTCCATGCGTTTTTGACTGGCAAATTTATAGAATTTTCCAGTAACCATTTTTTCTTGCACCCTCTCGATAGAGTACTTTTTTTCCTTGTAAGACCTTTAAAATTCTTTGAATTTTTGATCTTGAAAATTCAGATTTTGTAACCATTTCTTTTTGACTTATTTGTGGATTCGTTTTAATCATAGCCATTATTACTGCTTCATCTGAATTTAAAGATTCATTTGAAGCTTTATTTGTATTATTCCGATACATATTCACTCGAAAATCACCATCAAAATCAATAAGTTCTGGATCAGGCAAACCATAGTCTCTGCATTCACGGAATATTCTTGGAATACCGGTTCCCCATTTTTCAATAATCTTCATATATGCAAATGCGTTTGCTATCGCCGGATTTCTCGGTTTGGAGTATCCTTCTATCATTTTTTTGATTGAATCATTATTTAACAGCATTCCTGGTGAAGTGACTTCCAGACGATCATCAAATATTGCTACTTGTATATTTTCCAGGCTCCAGATAACTGCGGTGTGCGACAGCATTTGCTATCAGCTCTCGCACACTGTCAGTTGGTAATTCATATACATCTTGACGATAAATGCCATGAATCTGCATTCCCATATTAATTTTTTCGAATACATATTGATAAGCTACATCTACCTGATTTTGAATTGGACCATCAAATTCTCTTCGATCTACAAAATATGCTCTGTCTTTTCCTTTAAAAAACCCACACTGTATAATCGGCTGCATCCGCAATTGTCCTGTTAGAAGAGCATATGCATTTGTTGGAAATATCTCTCCCTGAACTTCTGTTAATATTCCCCATGATAATAATGTGTTTTTTGTAATGTCTTTAATTTTTGCTTTTTCACTATCCTGCCACGTGTTCTTGATGGCAGTTTCCTTCATGATCTTGCAAAGATTTTGAATATCTTCATCTGTAATCTGTAATTCTCTGCATGGCTCACTGTCGAAATATCGATTTTGACCTTCTAGAATTAACTCTTTTAGCATATATCCTTCTACTGATCTTGTTGTCCGGGACACTCTCATATAAATTCCTTCTGTCATTCCTTCCGACTTTATATAATACGGGCGCATCGCACCTGGAAGTATCTCAACAACAATGACTGTTTTATCATTTACGGTTTGTAATGTAACATCCGGTCTGATTCTCGGCTCACAGGAATCAGATATCGCATTTGTAATAGCATCCATGGTTTTGAATATATTATCTTCATCCATTCCTACTATTTCTAATGTCTTATCATCAATATGATCTTGATCTTTCCACAAAGACTATGGCGAACCGGATCATAAACTGTGCAGACAGATACTTGAAACCGCTGTATCAGCTGATGAAAGAAAAACTTCTGGAAAGCAGATATATCCATTGTGATAAAAGCCGTATCCAGGTACTCGGAGAACCAGATCAGAAAGGTACGACCCAGAACTGGATGTGGGTATATCTCACGGATGAGTTCAGTGGATCCCCACAGATGGTACTCTTCGATTATAAAAGGACCCGTACGGGATATCATCCTGTAATTTTTTAAGGGACGGGTTTCATGGGTATCTGACCTGCGATGGATATCAGGCTTATCACAGTTTAGGAGAAGGTATCATAGTAAGCGGGTGCCTTACCCATGCAAGACGACGTTTTGATGCAGCCCTCACAGCATTGAAAAAAGACTTCACAAAAGAACAGCTGAAAGAGACGGTTGCATATCAGGCGATGTCAAGGATCGGGATCCTCTATAAGATTGAGGAGATGATCCATGACAAAACACCGGAAGAAAAATATGCGGAGCGCCAGAAACAGTCCCGTCCGGTACTGGATGCCATGTTTGAATGGCTGCATACGATGGAAGATTCTGTAGACAGATCTTCCCTTATTGGTGATGCCATTTTGTATACGCTTAATCAGGAAGTATATCTGAGACGGTATCTGGAAGATGGTCATCTCAGCATAGACAACAACAGTGCAGAACGTGCATTGAAAGACTTTGCAGTAGGACGCCGTAACTGACTGTTTGCCAAAAGCATACGGGGCGCAGATGCCAGTGCCCTTGTCTATAGTATTACAGAAACGGCACTTCTGAACCATCTGAAACCATACGCATATCTGACTTATATATTGGATGAACTCAGAAAAATGGGAGCTTTTCCTAAAAAGGAAGAATTAAAGAAACTGCTTCCATGGTCAGAAGATCTTCCGGAATACTGCCATACTAAACTAAAAAAATAATACAAAGCCATCTGATGGAGAATCTGGCAGACAGCCAGGAACAGTATCAGATGGCTTTTATAAAATGTCAATATACGGATGATTACCTACTTACCTTTCTGTGAATGCTTGCATTCATACAGAACAGCAATTTTATATGGCGAAGTAACCTCAATGAGTAAAACTTGAGCTGCGTTAGCAGCGGTTTTACGAATGAGGTCTGAATAGTTACATTATAGCTTATACAAAATAAAAAGAGCAACCGGATTTGTCCGATTACTCTTGTCTCTCATTACATTTCAGATAATTTCACTTTCCGCTCTACACTGTATCATGGATTGCCAAGAACTGCTACTGCCTCATATGGCTGCAGTTCTATTTGATCTTTTTCGAAAGCATCTCCTGACGGACTATAATTATCACAGATCACATGCCACTTCCGGTATTCTGCATGATTTGACGACGGACTTACGATTTTCTGCATCCGGTCTGTAAAATTGCATGCCACCCATAATATCTGATCCTTCCAATGACGCAGGTATACGAAGACATCAGCATCATCCTCTCCCACAAGTTCAAAATCACCATTTACGATAATCGGATGTTCTTTTCTCAGAGAGATCAGTTTGCGATAGTAATTATAAACGGAATCCTCATCACCAATCTGAGCAGCGGCATTTATCACTTTGTAATTAGGATTTACCGGCATCCACGGGACGCCTGTAGTAAATCCTGCCTCATCGGTTTCATCCCATTGCATCGGTGTACGGGCGTTGTCCCTGCTTTTATTTCTCAGATAACTTATCATTTTATCGCTGTCTACGTGTAAGGTTTCTGTATACTCATGGTAAGCATTAATACTTTCGACATCACGGAAATCTCTGATATCCGAAAATGGATAATTGGTCATTCCAAGCTCTTCTCCCTGATAAACATAGGGAGTTCCCTGCATAAAATGCAGGCATGTAGCCAGCATTTTGGCTGATTTGTTCCACCATGTATCCGTATCATTACCCAGTCTAGATACAACACGTGGCTGGTCATGATTGCACCAGTACAGGCTGTTCCATGCTTTTCCGTATAATTTTCTTTGCCAGTTGCTGAAGCTTCTCTTTAATTCCAATAACGGAATACGTCTGTCAGACCATTTAGAGCCATCCTCCGCATTATCCAGATCCATATGTTCAAACTGAAAAACCATATTCAGCTCCGTATTGTCCAAGCAGGAATATTGAACGGCATCATCCGTACTGGCAAACGGCGTCTCACCTACCGTAAGAATTCCCTCTCTGTTATGCCATACCTGACTGTTCATCTCTTTTATATAATCATGAGAGATGGGAAGGTTTACTGCATACGGTACAAAATCGCCCAAACCATCTTTTCCAATGACTCCATCGGGAAATTCCGGATTCTTACCTATATAATTAATAACATCCAGACGGAATCCATCCACTCCCTTATCCAGCCACCAATTCATCATACGATAAATCTCATTTCTCAATTCCGCACACTGCCAATTTAATTCCGGCTGTTTTTTATGAAAAAGATGCAGATAATATTCCTGCCGTTCTTCAGAGTAGGTCCATGCGCTTCCACTGAAATTAGAACGCCAGTTGTTGGGTTCTTTCCCATCAACGCCCTTTCGCCATATATAATAATTACGATAGGGTTCTATCCCTGCTTTGCTCTTTTTAAACCACTCATGTTCATCCGAGGAATGATTCACTACCATATCAATAATAATCTTCAGATTTCTCTGATGAGCTTCTTTTAAAAGCTCATCAAAGTCCTCCATGGTTCCAAACTCCTCCATAATCTTCTGATAATCACTAATATCATATCCATTATCCGCATTAGGCGATGCATAAAAGGGAGACAGCCAGATCACATCTACCCCCAGATTCCGTAAATAATCCAATTTACTTATGATCCCTTGTAAATCACCTATTCCATCGCCATTACTATCCATAAAGCTACGTGGATATATCTGATATACCACGCTCTTTTGCCACCAATGCTCGTTATGGTCCATTATGCTCCCTCCATGATCAGAAAACACTGATCTTTACATTTTAACCGCATCATATAATACCTCTGTGGTCTGATACAAGGTTCCGTCATTATCCTTCCTCTGGTGAACAACTCCCCATTGTCTTCCATTGCACCAGAAACCATCAAAATGATCTTCATTCAGCTTCGGTTCAAAAGACTGTTCCTGCTTACGCATGTCATAGTGATATCCGAGTAAAGCCTCGTATACCGCCCAAGATGCCATTGCTCTTGTATAGTAATAACCGGATTCATTTTCACTAAAAGGATTCCTCTTAAAACCATCCTGACGGTCTCTGAGCGCCTTAACAATGGTTAATGCTTCATTCACCTGATCAGTACGGACTAACAAAGCTGCAACTTCATATTCTATCCCCGTCCAGACTTCTCCATAATATACAAACGGGAAAATCGGTTTACCACCATTTGGCCAGGTACATGGGGTAAGCCCCTTTTCATCATTTAAAATATATGCTCTTTCTGCATGTACATTCTTCTTTGCTTTTTCAACAAAATTATACTCAAAAACAGACTGTACCGCCTTCTTTACATGTTCTTCAGGTAAGATATAACCCAGCTGTGCATTGAATGCCATATACTGTCCCAAAAGCTGATCTGACAGACATCCCTTTCCATACTGATAACGATAGGCATTCACATTATCTAATACCTGCTCATAAAATTCTCCATTCCAGCTTACCTTATCCAGTTTACCTGCACCGTCCGCTGCCAATTTACGATACCGGTCTGCCAGGTCATCATACTCCATAAATTCTGCCATTTCAGCTGCCGCTGTTAATGCAGCAATGTAGATACTGGTTGCCATACTGGAGATTCCATACAACTCTGTATCATAGGTAACATGCTGTGGCTGCTCCAGTACTCCATCCTCATCACAATCCCATACCTTCAAAGTATAATCCAGAGTCTTTTTGACCCCATTCCAACATTCCTTTATCAAAGAGTCATTCCCACTGATAACCCATTCTCTGTATAACCGGATAATACAGCCGAGCTGTCCATCTGCAGCCGGTGTCATTTCCCATTGTGGTAAATCAAATGGCGTATAAGCTCTGAATGGCATGTATCCATCATCCCGTATTTCATCAACAAACTCTATCCTTCGCATTGACTGCTCCAGTTCCGGGAACAAAACAGCTACACTCTGTGCATAATTCCAGACATGTGTACAATTTCCGGGACCGCATCCAAGTGCACCATCTACACCTTCCCATCCAAGAAAATCACCGTTTTCTATTCTAAAGCATGTAGGACTCCGCATTACCGTAATATTATCTGCTGCTGCTTCAAGTATATAACCAGGGAGGGTTGTGTCAAAAAACGCATGTGCAAACTTAGCACTCTCATCATACAATCTGTCCGCATTACCGGCTAAATAAGAAGCCACATTCCAGGCATCCTCGAAGAGGGTTGCATAGTAGTTTTTCGTAACATCATAATTTCCGTCAACGATATCCTGCTTGTCTTTGTCTAACTCAATCCACATCTTGGGTCTGTTAGGGAAGTACCAGCTGAGAATAAAAGGAAAAACTTTTTCCTCTCCCGGCTTTAATGTCTGGGTGATACACAAGGAGCCGATTTTATCTGTAAAATGCAGAAAACTGAAATCAGACTTTTCCGCCCAGTTACTTCCAACCTGATCATAGATGCTTTCATTGTTGAGTCTTCCATCTGTAGAAAAATCCTGCCAGAAATCTTCTCCACCATCTGTCCACTGTCCCTGATACCAGAGAGGTTTTTTAGTAATATATTCTTCTTTCTCTGTTGTGGATAATGCCATGTTTCCCCATGTAATATGTTTATCTGAAAAATTCTTTCCCGTATACATAATTCCACGGATAACATCATCACTGCGATATTCATTTTCTCTATCACCAGCATGCTTCATAAAAGAAAAATTATTATATCCTTCAAATCCTACTGCATTATTCATAGAACCGGCAATGGAAATTTCTATGTTCTCTTTCGTAGTATTTTTCACCTTATAATTCAGATAAGCCCCCGGTATTCCTGAATCTTTCGCGTTAAGCGGAATGAATGGTGTATACGCTTCCAGACTGATCTGAACAGGTATTTCCTCATCCCGAAATTCAATATTAACAAAGGGATATTTTGTGGTCATTACAGAACTGTCAAAACGTGGCAGACCTGCAACCTCATTTCGGAAAAAACCTTGTGATCTGTTAAACGGTGGATTAAGCTTACTTTCCAGCACTCTGGAAACGGCTTCTCCTCCATCCTGTTTCATCCATATAGAGAAAAAAGTATATGGCATACGATTCAGCTGTCCCGGCTGATTAAAAATCTGCCAGGTTGTAAGATTTCCTCTGGCTCCAAGGGAAACATTTCCGGTTCCGATCCCCCCTAACAGAAAATCCACACATCCAGCATCACCGGAATATGCCTTTTGTTCATTATTGCAAAACAATTCGTCATCTGAATATATTTTTTTCATAAATCTGATATTCTCCTTCTATTAATAATTAGCCCTTGACTGCACCTGCTGTCATACCTTCAACAATATATTTCTGAAAGAAAACATAAAAAAACAACTGTGGAACAATGATAATGACCGTAGCTGCAATCATTCCACTGTAATCCATACTGTATCTGCCCCGGAACATTGACGCTCCCAGTGAAATCGTCATCATATTTGTATCATTCACCAGTACGGATGATATTGGGTATTCATTCCAGAAATAAAGTACATTAAAAATAATTACTGTTGCCAGAACCGGCTTAATAATCGGCAATACAACCTGTGTACACATTTGATAAATATTACATCCATCAATAATGGCCGCTTCTTCTATTTCGGTCGGAAATTCTCTCAGAAATCCTACCATTAAAAGAACTCCCAATGCCATCGTTGTTGCTGCCAATGGAAAAATCAGGGACACCCTGCTTCCCAGCAGCCCCATTGCCACAATAATCCGATAGATAGGAAAAATAACAATATATGGCGGTATCGTAAGTCCTGACACAAACAATAAATACAAGCCATTTGGTATTTTCGCATGATCAAAATGCAGTCTTGTGATCGCATAGGATATCATAAAGGTGCAGACCAGACTGATCAGTAATGCAAATACTGCAACAATAAGTGTATTGCCGAACATTTTAAATAATGGCAATGTATCAAGAGCTCTCCTGTAATTGGCCAGATCAATATGTTCCGGCAGAGAAAATGGATTATTCAAAATATCGGTATCTGATTTAAAGGACAAGACAACCAACCATAAAAGAGGAATAGCAGTTACCGCTGTAATAACGAATAGTACGCATCTAGACAAAATCGTTTTCCAATTAGCTTTCATATTCAAATTTATCCCTCCTTTTGCTCTAATGATTTCCCGACATTAGCCAGATAAATAATCGAGAAAATCAGACACAGGACAAATGATACCGTAGCAACCGCCATACCATATCCGTAACGTGATGAAGTAAAGGTAGTATCATACATATAGGTAACCAACACATCTGACATATGGTTCGGTCCACCATTGGTAAGCTGCTTTACGGTCTCAAAGATTTTGAATCCACCTGTGATGATCAGTATTGTGTTAATCACTATTGTATTTTTCATCATAGGTATGGTTATTTTTCGTATCCTTTGAAAATAATTCGCACCATCAATTTCTGCCGCTTCATAAATATCTGCCGGAATACTTCTCAGGCCGGCCATATTAATAGTTGTATAAAAACCAAGCACCTGCCATAAATATACAAAGGCAACCGAATAGGGTGTCAGGGTTTTACCTCCAATCCACTGCTGTTGATAATCACTCAGTCCGATACTCCTCAATATTGCATTAATCATCCCCATTTTCGGATCCAGAATAAACAACCAGATCAGACCGACTAATATTGGTGCAATTACATTTGGTGCAAAGATCATGGACTGCACAACTCCACTTCCCCGAAATGGTTTTTCCAGAAGTAATGCCACAATAAATGACAATGGCAGAATGGTAATTGTTATACCAATCAAAATAATAAAAGTATTTTTCAAAGCAATAAAAAAGAATTTATCATTCAGCAATACCTGATAATTTTTAAAACCGATAAATTTTGCCGCTCCAATTCCAGAGAAATCGGTAAAGCTATAATAGACACTGATAAAAATAGGTGCCAGATAAAAAACAGTGAACAAAATTACTGCCGGCATAATCATGATAATTTTTGTGGTTTTTTTACTTAACCAATGCATAAATTTCTCACCTCACTAAAAATGCTCTGTCAGAATGCTTAGACTCTGACAGAGCATTTATGTTGATTACTTATTTATAATACCCTGCGCTTCCGTCTGATCATCTAAAAATTGAAGAGCTTCTTCCGGCGTATAAATACCATTGATAACACCAACCATACTCTCAAAATATGTAGTTTCAAATTGTCCGGGCAATTTCATATTAGGACAGGTATCCGGACTTTCCCAATCATCATTCATCCGTTCAATCACTCTTGCAAACACCGGGTACTTATCAGCATCAATTTCTCCTTCATAACGGGTAACCGGCACACTCTGATTTTGTGCTGCAATAATTTCCGTCCCCTCAGGACCATAATAGAATTTTAAAAATTTAATAATAGCCTGATATTTTTCCGGATCTTCTTTTTGGGTCTTGGCTGATACACAATATGGGTGAGACGGTGCTTTCATGGAAATTTCTTGATTTCCAACTCCATCTTCAAATGTCGGTCCCCACCAGAAACCAATGCTATCCTTAAGGTCACTTTCATCAAATTTCTTTGTATCCCACGCACCGCTGTCAAACATTGCTGCCTGTCCACCAAGAAACATTTCTGTAGCTTCCCAGTATCCTATTGAAGAAGCATTATCCGGGAATGTTCCCCGCCCTGCCATATCCTGCAGTTTTTCATAAAACCGTAAATAGTCATCATTCAGCCACTTATCTGTTCCACTAAGGATTCCATCAATATGGTCAAAGAAACCATACCTGCAATGCATTGTCATAAGGGACCAGCTGCTCCATACATCCTTTGTTCCTCTTGCCATTGGAACAATTCCATTTTCGTTGAAAACCTTAACACAGTTCATGAAGTCTTCATAGGTTACAGGAATTTCCAGACCACACTGATCAAACAATGCTTTATTGTACCAGATCCCATTACAGAAAGTCTCTGCAGGCAATCCATAAATAGCTCCATCCTTTTCCATTACTGAAAGCATACCGGGCAGAAATCCGTCCACGAATTCTTGATCATTAAGAATATCCTCTGAAAGATCTGCCAGCATTCCCGCCTCAGCTAATGCATCAGCATCGCCCTTTAATGAATAAAAAAGATCCGGCAAGCTGTCAGACTGAGATGCCAGCTTGATTTTCTGGGTATGCTCATCCTGTGCAGCCCCCGTCATTTCGATTTTAATATCAGGATTCTGTTTCATAAATTCCTGTACTACTGCATATACCTGCGGTGCCTGATTTTCAATATCCGCAACATGCTCTGCAAACGTAAAGGTAATCTCATCGCCCTCACTACTGCTACTGATACTACTATTGCTGTCGCTCTGCGTTGTCTTCGAAGTATCAGTATTCGCTTTACCACATGCCAGTAATGACATTATCATTGTTCCTGTCAGGATTAAACCCATTATACGTTTTACCATTATTTTCCCTCTCATTTGTTTCATGACTAAAATTCTATTTGCTCCAAAATCATGCCATATCCTTCACTAATACCTGTCTCTGTCTGGAAAGTACATAATTCTTTTGCAATTAAAACATACCTCCGGAGTAATGTCTTAATTCACATTTTTTGTAACTATTCAGAACTCCATTCGCAAACTCACTGCTGCGCAGTTCCCTTTGCTCATGTAGTTACATTTTATTTAGTTAAAATTCTTACAGAATCCCTCACTATAAGCATCGGATCAATCACAAGCCGGACTGGAGTATGTTTCTTCTCAAGACCTGTTATTTCCATTAATATATTTTTGCATAGTGATCCTGCCGAATCGAAAGCATGACCTATCGTTGTAAACTTAGAGGCTGCTGCCCACGGGAGATCATCATATATAATCAGACTGATGTCCTGCGGAACCATAAACTTCATTTCCTTTAAAGCGCATACTGTAGAGGTTGCAATTATTTCATTTACCGCAAGAATTGCAGATGGCTTTAATTCCTGAATCTTATTCTGAATTACTCCACGGATGCTGTCATTATATGGAATATCATATAAATAGCGATCATCCACTTCTAATCCTGCTTCTTCAAAGGCCTTTCTATATCCATTGCTTCTCTGTGGAAATCCTATTCTGTATTTGTATAACATCAGGATATCTTTATGTCCATTTTGAATAAGATACTTTACTGCCTGATAGGTACCTAATTCATCGTCAAATAAAATCGCATCTGCTCCCGCATGTGTCTGCATAAAAAACTGTATTACCGGTTTACCATCGCTGATCATCTTATTAATTTCCGGATACTCCTGATTCGAAAATGTTGCAAAAATAAGCGCATCAACCTTCATCTGTTCCAGACAGGTTATATTTTGCTTTTCTCTCGTCAAATCCTCATTGCTAAACAAAGTGACAATATCATATTCATCACCCAGCTCATCAATGATCATCTGCATTAACGTATTGGTAAAAGGGTTCGTAACTTCACTAAACATCATGCCCAACAGCTTACGCTTCTTTATTATAGAATGATGCGAATAGTTCAGTTCATCACACGCCTTAAGCACACGTTCTCTGATTTCATCACGCGTTTTATAACTGTCACTAAAAACTTTATATACAGTTGATACTGATACTCCGGCTTTCTGAGCCACATCCTGTATAGTACTCATATTTCTCTCCTATTTTGAATTGTTATACTCACAATACACCTTTTCAGAAAATCTGTCAATGGTTTTTTCTTATTTTCTCCGTATTTTATTTATTATTCTCTGTTTATTCTCCGGTAATTCTCTGTTTTTATTTTGTTTTTCTTTTTTATCAGCTGTTTTTTGGTAACTATTCAGAGCCATGCAACTCTGAGGAATATATCCATCAGAGTGATGAGGCAGTATCAGTCCCAAGCGTGGAACTGCAGGTATGGAGCAATGCGGCGTTCTTTCGGAGTTCAAAGGGATTGCCATGCATGACTGCTGGGCTTCCTACTGGAATTATCCGGATATCCAGCATGCTGTCTGCTGTGCCCACTTTGAAGAAAACCTCAATCTGCCAGCGTTTTCCATAAATGCGGATGATTTCTTCCTCTGAAAGAGTCGTATCTGTACAGATAAAAGCAAGCCAGTCTTTGCGGTTCGCTTTGTTCCTTACGCATACGATTTTTGCCGGAATTGGATTTTCCTTTCCTACCATGACATCAACAGAAAGCAGATATTTTGATCTGCCACGACGCTTTTTATTCCGGGAATAGATTTCTTTGATATTCAGCTGCTCACCATAGTACGAATATTTGATCCGGCTGCTTTTCTTAATCATGGCAATCACATCCATACACTTTGAATGAATGGCTGTGATCTGTGCCGGGTTGGAAAACCAGGAATCAAACAGGACATAGTCTGCATTCAGTCCTGTACTGAGGGCTGTATCCAGTAATGTCATCATTGCCTCTGGTGCTTTTGTCTGAGCAAGCTTACGTCTTTTTCCTGCAAGTGTTCTGTGATCAAAATCCTTTACCGGGCCAATGATATTAGTGTCCTTTGCGGATGCTAACAGACAGCTGTTCACAGGAATTAGTGTATTTCCATCACTCCAGCTTAAAGTAAGCATCCGGAAGCCCTTTTTAAAATGCATATCTGTGTGGTCAAAAACTTTTGAACCCAGTTCTGTTTTCTTACAGCTGGTACGGTTGAAAAGACTGTCATCAATAATGAAGACATTTTTTCTTTCCTGATTTGTCAGATCACGAATGTCATTGTTGACGATGTCGGCTGCAAGAAGAGAAGTAAAACGGAGCCAGTTTGTTTTTGCAGAATTAAGGAAACGGTAAAAAGTGTTCTTAGAAAAATCTTCCTTAAAAGAGCCGGTTCGTTGCTGCATATACATACTTCTTCCGACAAAAATGTTGCTGAGTTTGTAACGAAGCAGAGAAACAGGTGAAATACCTTTTTCTTTCATTCCATTACATCTGGCAAGAAGCTTACCAACATGATGTTTGGAAAAAAATCGCTGAACACAATCACTTAAGTCATTCTCACTGAAATGGTTTTGTGGTATACTGAACATGGCATAAATCTCCTTTGTAAAGATGGTTTCTGGACAATTCCATTATACCAAACGGATTAGATTTATGCCTTTTTTATTGGCTGAAATATTGAATTTTCAACGAATCATGAAAGCTTATCACAGCCTATAATGAAAATAGAGGATTGACCTCCACTACTTTTTTTACTTCCTGCCTTGTTTTACAATAGTTATTGACAGGATTAAGTTTGATTGTACCTTGGAGGATTTTCACCCCGTTTTTCAACGTAAATGTTTTGCCCTTGAGTACAGCATATTGTCGCATCTTTTACAGATAGCACGAGTAGCAAAGTCCATATTATCTCGGGCAAATCTCCTGTCAATTCTATTATAAAGGAGGCTGTCTGTATGAAAGATCTTTTAGAAATTTCCTGTGGTTTGGATATCCACAAAGAAAAAATTGTTGCATGTATCCTAACTGGTCCATTAGGTAAACCTACTCACTCTGAAATTCGTGAATTTACCACTTTAATTCCTGATATGCTTGCTTTACGAGACTGGATCATTTCTGAGAATTGCCATCATGTTGCAATGGAAAGCACTGGCATTTATTGGATTCCAATTTACGAAATATTAGAAGATGCTTTCTCTGGAGATATCACTTTATTAGTTGTTAATGCCCGCCATATGAAGAACGTTCCTGGCAAAAAAACTGATATGCGTGATTCTGAATGGATTTCTACATTACTACGTGCAGGACTCCTTAATGCAAGTTTTATTCCAGAAAAAAGGATTCGTGAATTTCGTGATTTAAACCGTTATCGCAAGAGTATTATCCGCGATATTACTTCCCAGAAAAACAGGGTTGAAAAATTCCTGCAGAGTTCCGGTTTTCGTCTGTCTTCTTTTATTTCTGATATTTTTGGTGCTTCCGGCAGAAACATTATTCTACATTTGATGGAACATGGACAGATTGATAAAATATCTTTGGATTCTTATCTCAAAACAAAAACCAGAAAACGCATTGATGAAATCCTCATGTCTGTAAATGGGACTCTTTCAGAACATCAAAAATCTTTCTTAAAAATCCTCATGTGTCATTATGATTCCATGAAAGAGCATCTTATTGAAATTGAAACTCATCTTCAGGAAGATATGCTTCCATTCGCTTTACAAATTGAACAGTTAAATACTATCTATGGAATAAGTACAACTGCTTCCTGTGCAATCATTGCCGAAATCGGTACAGATATGAAACCATTTAAAACTGCAGAACACATCTGTTCATGGGCCGGTCTGTGTCCCGGCAATAACGAGAGTGCCGGAAAAAGAAAAAGTACCTCTATCACAAAAGGCAATCCTTATATAAAAAGTATGCTTTGTGAGATTGCCTGGGTAATTGCCGGCAAACGAAACACATATCTTTCAGCCTGGTATTGGAGAATCAAGCAGAAAAAAGGAGCCAGAAAAGCCATTGTCGCTCTTGCTCGTAAATTACTTGTTATCATTTATACAATGCTAAAACAAGGCACTAATTTTGATGAAAACTGTTTTGAAGTCAGGCGCAAAAACTGTGAGCAAAAACAACTTTCCCGTTATATACGAGAATTAGAAAAACATGGCTATACGGTTGAAGCTCAAGTATAATCCATCTTTTGTACAAATCATATTTCACTGCTGGCAGCCATTATTATGACTGCTTTATAGTGATGCTTTCATAATTGTTGAAAACATTTGTTGTCAAGGTTCAAGTCTTGGCTGCGATTTTTATTTTCGTAGCAAGGTTCAACACAACATATCGGTGTGGGAAGTTTTAGTCAGTAATACTTCCTTTGTTAATGCCCTATATGCAAATGCCGCTTTTCCCTTAGGCAACTTCCTTTCCCTGAACGCACTCGCATTACTCGCTCGTTGTCGCAGCATTCGTCAAAGTCTCAAGCAAGCTTGGACCTTGACCCATTGCTCACGCAAAAAAGCCCGTCCAGAATAGATTGTTATTATCTAGTCTGAACGGACTCTTCCGACGGGCCTTATACCAGGCAAGAAAATTGTGTTATTTTTACTCTGATTTACACCCCAAATCTTATACTACATTGTGCCTTATCTCTCCTGGTGACAATCTGAAAAATAAATCCTGATAACAAGATTTCATTTTCGCTGACAAAATCCATTTTTCACTCACTTTTCGCTGACAAATTTGCCATTGAAATTGATAAAATTGCATGAAAAAAGCGGCAATGATTTTGTCTTCATTACCGCTAAAATGTAGCGTCTCCTATAGGAATCGAACCTACAATAGAGTCTTAGGAAAGCTCCAACCTATTGTCACTCTCTGTCAAGCTCTGAAAGTTAGCTGATTGTTTGCTCCAACTAATAATCGGGGAATGCCTTGATATTATCATCGACATCTGTTATATGACCACCATGCTTCGTACGTTCGATTATGGTAAACAGTATTCAATTAAACTTTCCTATCGTAAGTACAAGATATTTTCTTGTCTACAATTAATATACCGCATACGAGACGGTTTGTCCATGCGTTTTTGACTGGCAAATTTATAAGCTGCTTTCATATTTTTAAACACGGACATAACCAGTAGATGGACCTGCACCAACTTTTGCGATATACCCACTCTTAACCAGATTCGTCAAAGTCCTTTCCACGGTAATTTTGCTTATATCAGGACAAAGCTCCATGATTTCTTTCTTTGTAATTTTACCAACCTTGTTATCAATAACCGCTTTAATTCTATCAGGCTTAGAAAGACTCCGATGCTTCAAATGCTCTACACGGCTTTCGAATTCATTGTATGCTTTCAGCATGATACCCAGATAATATTTAACAAAAGGCTCATAGCTGTTTTCGCCCTCATGCCAGCCAGTAGAACTTACTTGAAGGGCTTCATAATATGTTTCTTTTGTCTTTTCAATCAGCATTTCCATACTGACATATTTTCCAACGATGTATCCCGCCTTATAAAAAAGCAGTAAAGTGAACAAACGGCTCATCCTACCATTTCCGTCATTGAAAGGATGGATGCACAGAAAGTCCAGAATGAACATGGGAATCAAAACCAGTTTATCAATGCGGTCAGCTTCCCATGCTTCAAGGAAGCGAGTGCAAAGTTCTTCCATCGCTTCAGCAGTCTGAAATGCGGGAACTAGAATAAAACGTGCCTTCTGATGGCCCTCGGCATCTGTTTCTGCAATTACATTATCGGAGTTCTTATAACTTCCGCCTGCAGACCCCTGTGAATAGGAGTACAGATCTCGATGTAACTGCAAAATAATGTTCGGTCTTGGATTGATATGTTCATAGCCTTCGTGAATTGTGGAAAGTACTTCACGATAACCTGCAATTTTCTGTTCAGACCGATTACGTGGCTCTGCTTTCTGACTTACCAGTTCTTCCAAACGTTTATCACTTGTAAATATACCTTCAATTCGGTTAGATGCTCCCGTACTTTGAATTAAAGCAACTTCCAGAAGTGTTTTCAGTTTATCTATGTTTGCTTCCAGAAATAATTCCTGTTTACCTTTATGTTCATGGATGCTGCTAACCATCTGAACAATTTCAGGTGTTAACAACTTTGCAGGACTTACAATAAAATCAAAGTCTCTCATAGGAATCTCCTTCATTTCTGATTTATCTCCATCATTCTATCATCAAATGATGGAGATCTCAATAAATTTGATGGAGATAGAATATCCATATACACAATAAATATCCTCATTTCATCCATATATTATATCGTTTTATGAATCGTTTTTTCACTAAAATTACACTGTTATTCGGCAAATTAAACGCTGCCGTTTCCATCAGATTAAAACGGGTCTTTCAGAGCACCTAACGATGGGATGAAGCATATATTTTTGGACGCTTCAGGCACGTTATTTTATGAGAAAAAACCATCATGCAGATTATCTTACATGATGGTTTCTAAAGCTATCCGAGTTCACAGTCATTGATTGCCTGCATGACGGCATCGGCGGTTATGATATTTAAATTTGAGCTGTTTCCAACCAACAGACTTGCATTACACAGTTTGTTGATCATACGTGGGGTCCCATTCGCTGCATTGAGGATTGCTTCCAGTGCATTGTCTTCGAATACCGTTTGTGTGCATCCTGCGCCATTCAGCTTGGCAGTAACATAGGAATGTCCTTCTGCTTTTGTCATACCTTCCAGGTTATAATTCATGACAATCCTTTGGCGGAAAGGTTCGTGGATGCTCAGGCGCAGGGTGCTGTTGAGCTGTGGCAGACCAGAAAGAAGAACAACTGCCCGGTCTTTGGAATCCATTTCAAAGTTGAACAGCATTTTTAAGTCATTGAGCACTGCGTTTCCGATATAGTTCGCTTCATCTATGATAATGACAGGCGTCTGTCGTTTTTCAAGTACGAGACGGTTGATCTCATCCTGGATGATCTTGAAGTTATCGGTCTTGCGGAATGCAGGCTGGGCTCCGAGCTCAGTGGCAAGGTTCCGGTAAAAATCATTTACGGTCAGGGTGGAAAGACTGGAATACATCACTTTATAAAGGGAAGTGTTCAGTCCCGAAGCCCAGTTCCTGACTGCGGTGGTCTTTCCCCTTCCGGCGCTTCCGGTGAGGAGCCCGAAACCTTTTGTGGTAAGCAGGTAGTCCAGCCGGAACAGAACCTCCTTGTACTCCTGTGTTTCTACGAGGACTTCCTTTGAGTTTTTCAGGAAAGGATTGAATTCCAATCCGTATCTTGCAGTATAATCCATGCTCATTCGTCTCCTTTACATAAGTGTACTTTTTCTCTTTTTATCAATGCGTTTTCCGTTTTGTTCAGAAGTCGGATCGGGGTTAGTGTTCCATCCGATTCCACGATGAAGATCTCTTTCATATCCGGAGAATAGCGCAGACGGATGCGCTGCCGTGCAAAACGGTAATCAACTTCGTATTCAATCTGGTCGATGACGATCACACTGTCAGCAGATACCCGGCGTTCAATCTCCAGAAGGAAGTTTTGGGTGATGTCTTCCTCAGAAAGCCTGCGGATCTGTTCCGGTTCCGAAAAGAAGCGGTCCTGTGGGGACAGCCCGTGGAGGGAAGAATGGGGGGATTGGTTGTATCTCTGGACAAAAGCATGCAGGCTTCCCCTCAGTTCTTCCAGTGAATGGAAATCCCGCATATCAAGGGCTGCCATCCACTGATCCTTCATGGTCCGGAACCATCGCTCGATCTTGGCTTTTCCGGTAGGAGTGTATGGCTGGCAGTAACTGAGTGTTGTACCGATCCTTGCAGCCAGGAGTTCCATTTGTTTGTTCTTATAAGATTTCCCATTGTCAAAGTTGAAAACTTTGGGGCGCCCGTACTTTGCTATGGCTGATCTCATAACGGACATCAGATTGATAAAGTTATCATTGTAGAACACATCGATCCCGGTAATGAACCGGCTGGCATCATCGATCAGGGCAATGATATAGACCCGGTGTTTTTTTCCGTCCGAATCTGTAAGGCGGGGACCGACACTGCTGTCCCCGCACCAGACTTCGTTGATATGGGGGCGTTCATATCGGCGCATATCCTTGTTCGGTGTCTGCCGCAGTTCCGACTGAAGCCGTTTCACAAAGCGGCTGACGGTGGATTCGGATACCTGTCCGTTTATTACAGAGCCATCGGATTTCAGCTGCCTGTAAATAGCGGCCGCAGACATGCGTGGATAGTTGGTCTTGAAATACCGGATTCTCTCCTGAAGTTCTTCGTCAAGCTTGCGGCTCATGCCGGCATCTGAGCGCCCTTTCGGGACGAGACCTTCAAAACCATGGTTCTGATAGTCCAGATACCATTTTTCAATGGTGGCGGGAGCATAATGATGGAGCTTCCCGTCGGGTCCCATGAGTCCTTTTGCAGAAATTTCCGTGTAAAAAGCGGTCTTGCTTGGATAACGTTCATCAAGTCCTGCAATAATCGGTGCGATGGTGCCATAGCGCATCAGTGCGATTTCCTGTTGTTTTTCTTGTTTCATAGATTTCATCTGCCTCCTTTTTCTAAAGGATAAGGGATAAAACCAGACCTGTCGTGTAAGGTTATGTTGGCAGGATAAAAAGTTTATTGGAGGTTGATTTAATCTGCATGAACTGTCTGGAAAAGAGGGAAAAACATCCTGAAATCAGGCTGGGGATATCGGGGAGGTGAAGCCTCATGGAGAGCAACCGTTGCTTCCAATGTAAACGGTAGTTCCGGATGATGGATTTCAGGTTGTTTTCATCCACGAGGTACTGTTCTGCCAGTATGTTTTGGAATCCGGTCTCATGCTCATAAGCATGGATCAGACGGACGTGCAGAACCAGAGGGATCTGGGAATACGGGATCATGGATGAAAGTAACAGCGCATGGGTATGCCCACATGCTTTGCAGTACACACGAACAACAGAAAGGGAGATGATTCTGTCAGCAAGCTGGACACTGCGTTTATAAGAGCCATGGCGGATGAGACAGCCGGAGTGACCGCAGGTACATGAAATAAGGTTCAGATCGAGAGAATCCATTGTTTTATTGTAAAAATCCTGAGAAATAAGGTTGTAGTTTTCTGTATTAACTGTTATCATAGGTATGCATGAATGTAGCGTAAGCTATGTTTGGGTGAAAGCAGAAATCGAACTTTGGTCGGGGAGGTTTCTGCTTTTTATTTCGTGGTTACAAAACCATATGATAACACAAGAGGTCTCAGGATAAAATAATCTGATGGAAAATACGTCAGATTCCTTTATGCCAGGATCTCTTTTATTTTGCATGAAAAGTAAAAAATCGGTTTGTTATAGTGTAGCTGATAATAATTACACTATTTTTTCACTATTTTTCATTACTTCATCGTCTTCGCCAGTGAATTGAGCAACGCCCGCATCTCCGGATTAGCCAATACTTTTGCCAAAAGTTCCGGATTGACTTCATCAGCAACAGGTGCATTATTATTTTCCTGCTGTACATGCATCTGTGGATCCAGATTCTTTTTCTCATAAAATGCTTCTTCAAAAAGCTCTGCATTTTTCCTTCGGTCATTGTTGTTGACTTCTTAAATTAGCATAATGCTGATCTACTTGCTTGTCTCTGGAATGATCTGTATACTGTCATTAGTTTACAGAAAGAAAAAGGTCCCAGAGCACCCTACCTGGAAAGTTGTGTACTCTGAGACCATGGTCAAAAACCATGATTATTATATCAGATTACACACTGGTCCTCAAGGAGGATATTGGTGTTTTTTGTTGAGAGCAGTGAGAACTCCCATTTATGCCCTGTCTGTCAGGGAATGCTCCGTTACAGGGATTCCCGTCCCCGCATCCGCAAAAAGGAGGGCGGAACGAAGGAACGTCTGATGATCCGCAGGTTTCGATGTCAGGACTGTCATAGCTACCACAATGAACTTCCTGACTGTCTTGTTCCCTATAAACACTACGAAGCAGAGGTGATTGCCGGTGTTCTGGATGAAGTTATCCGTCCGGATGACTTGGATTCTGAGGATTATCCGTCCTTCAACACCATGCTCCGCTGGCTTCAATGGTTTCATGAAAACCTGCAGCGCATAGAGGGATACCTACGGACAGTCGGATATCAGATATTGAATCTGGGAGAGGAACTCCTGTTTACTTCCGACTTGCTGCTCAACAAGATCAGAAACAGATATCAAAACTGGCTGGAACTTATCCTCCGGCTCATTTATAACAGCGGTGGATTTTTAACGTCAATCCTCTGGTAGATCTATGCACCTGCTTTGGTTCGTTTGTCATGCGTGCAGATAGTATAGTGATCTCAAAAGGAGGTATCTATACTATGAGTACAAGTGATACATTTACAAAACAACAGTGGCAGGATCAGGAGGCACTTCACCGTTTCCAGCTGATCTCACCGCTTCTTCAGACAGGTTTGGATGATGCCAAACGCTTACAGCTGCGCAGAACGATTGCTGATGAGAATCACATTTCTGTCCGTACTCTTTACCGGTATGAAAAAGCATTCGCAGAAAAACAGTTCTCAGGTCTTAAACCAGCTGATCGTGAAAAACACCGTTCACAGAATCTTCCGAAAAATTTTGCGTTTCTTCTGGAACAGGCGATTCAGCTCCGTAAGGAAGTCCCGGAACGGTCAGTTGCTAAGATCATTTACATTCTGGAAGCGGAAGGTCTTGTAGCACCGGGTATTCTGAAAAGATCGACCCTTGAGCGGCACATATACAGGGCTGGTTATGGTCAGAAACAGATGCAGATGTACAAGGAGGCCAGAAACAGTTCTTCCAAACGTTTCTGCAAGCCCCACCGCATGATGCTGATCCAGGGTGATATTAAGTATGGTCCAAAACTTCCCATTGGGAAACATGGTGCAAAGGTACAGACCTATCTGTCCTCTGCTATTGATGGCCATTCCAGATATCTGCTTTCTTCACGGTTTTACGATAATCAGGAAGAATCCATCATTGAGGATACCTTCCACCAGGCCATTTCCCGCTATGGCACCTTTGATGCCTGTTACTTTGATAATGGAAGTCAGTACATCGCAAAACAGATCCGGTTCTCACTTGCCAGACTGGGAATCCATGTCATGCATGCCAAACCACGTTCAGGGAAAAGCAAGGGCAAGATTGAAAAGTTCCATCAGGTGGTAGATGACTTCATCCGTGAATCAAAGTTCAAAAATATCAGGACACTGGAAGAACTGAACCGTCTCTGGACAGTCTATCTGGATGAATACTATCATAAGCAAAAGCATACTGGTATCGCAGAATACTACGAAAGCCTTGGAGCTACTGTTCCGGAAGAAGGGATATCACCGCTTCAGGAATGGAACCGGGACAGCCGCCCACTGACATTCCTTGATGCAGCCGTGGTATCTGAAGCCTTTCTCCATCATGAACAGAGGAAAGTCGACAAGGGAGCCTGCATCAGTTTCCGTGGGAAGCGTTACGAAACAAAACCATCTTTGATTGGTCACACTGTAGAGATTTCTTATGATCCTGCAGCACCGGAACAGATCACCATTTCTTATCAGGGAGCGGAGCCTTTTACCGCAGCTCCGCTAAAAATCGGTTCGTATTGTGACAAAAGACCGACTCTTCCTGCTTCCATGCAGGAACAGACCCCTACGACCTCCCGCTTTCTTGATGCACTGGAGGTACGTTATAAACAGAACCAACAGCAGATGGCAGATGCCATTTCCTTTGCTTCCTACCGGAAGGAGGCGGATGACTGATGTATGAAACCTTCTTTGGTATGGAACATACTCCGTTTGTACGTGATGTTCCGCCAGAAAAACTGTATGAATCCAATGCATTTCGCGAGACCCTTGGACGGTTATCCTATGTGGCAGACCGTCAGATGTTTGCTGTCGTAACGGCTGACCCTGGATGTGGTAAATCAACATTGATCCGCAGATTCTACTCGGAACTTCCGAAAGAGGATTACATCGTTCTTTATCTGTCGGATTCAAAGCTGACACCACGATGGTTTTATAAGGGTCTGCTGGATCAGTTGGGACTTGAAGCCCGGTTTTACCGCGGTGATTCCAAACGTCAGCTTCAACAGGAGATCGAGATCATCCGGGGAGTGCAGCATAAGAAAGTCGTCTGTATCCTTGATGAAGCACATCTGATTGAGAAGGAGACTCTGGAAGAATTCCGCTTCCTGCTTAACTACAGATTTGATTCCATGAGTCCCATGGCTGTTGTGCTGGTCGGGCAGACAGAACTCTGGGAAAACAAACTAAAACTACAGCGGTATGCTGCTATCCGCCAGCGTATCGATATGTACTGTATCCTGCCACATCTGGACAGGTCTGAAACAGAACAGTATATCGCAAGCCATATGGATTACTCTGGGTGTGCCCAGGAAGTATTTACAACCAAGGCATTGGATGAAATCCATAAAGCATCGGCCGGAATTCCGCGCATGATCAATCGGATCTGTGAAAAGGCTCTTATGTATGCATTTCAAAACCAGAAACGTCTGATTGATGATTATATGATTAAGTATGTCGTGGAACATGAAATGCTCAGAACCATGACTACATAAACCTTATCGCCGCCTGTATTCAGGCGGCAGCCCTATAAGGGCTGGTGACAGAAAGTTAAGCAATCTGATGACAATTCATGTGGGCAAGTCGGTGACGTCTCATGAGATCAGTAACAGGTCATCATCCAGAATATGATAGTATAGTTGTTGATAAGAGAGACATTTCCTTCATATGTAGAAAGCGCCCAGTTTTCTTTTCCATACAGTGCAACATACTCTGTAATAAGCTCATCCAGTGTTTTGCATTTACGAACGACAAATGATCCCATCTCTTTTTTATATTCAATTTCTTTTTTTCTTCTCTTTGCTTCGGCTTTCGTTTCATAGGTTTCCCATTTCTGTTTCCTCTCACCTTTTTCATTCGTATAAGAATAGATTACATTGAATTTTCCGTTTCGTTCTCTTATTGATGCCATATTATTGCATGCTCCTTTCCAAATCTCTTTGTTCCATCCAGTCCTCAAATTCATCCCGACGGATCCTAACTCGACTGCCAACTTTTATTACTGTGAACTTTCCTTTATCCGCCCACTTGTTGATCATGCTTCTGCTGACCTTTGCCAGATAGGAAGCTTCATCAAAAGTAAGATACTTTATATTTCCATTGCTTCCTCGTATTCCGGTTTGTGATAATTTCTTCCGCCGGAAATTAGCCAGGGCAATATTTTGTTCCTGCGCAAGTTCTTCATAATCATTCGATGGATCCAGTTTATACCGGTCCTGACCTTCCAGGAATTTTTGAAAACTCTCTTTTGTAATCCTTTTCTTTTCTGCAATCACAATGAATTCAAAAAAATGACTATACTTTGGATTATCAAGAATTGTATATACTGCGCTTCTGGTTGTTCCAAGCAGCTGTGCCATCTCAGGCATTGTAATAGTTGCCTCTTCCAGAAGGGCGTCTTTTTCTCTGTCTTCCTTTGTTCGATACCGGGACTGGCTTTTATACCATTTCTGAAAAGATTCTTTTGGTATTCGTTTCCAGTAATCGACAATAACCGCTTCCATTTGATTTTTTTTGAGCAAATCATAAACAAGATAATCATCAACGCCCAACAGATCCGCGACTTCCTTAACAGAATAGGACCAGGATTTCAATTCTTTCCCTGGCTCTTCTCCGGTAACTTTATGATATTTAATCTGATTGGCATACCATTTTTCAAAGCTGGCAATATTGATTCGTATCTTTCCGGCAATCTCTTTAGATTCAAAAACATTTTTATGCACCAGCCAGTATCGATCTGTCTTTTTTAATCCCAGCAGCTTTCCCATTTCCGGCACGGTCATCCAGGTTCTCTTTTGTGTTGGACGCCGTTTGTAAGGACTTTCTTCTGAAATCTTCGAAATGATTTCTTCCACATCGTCTATTTCCGGAACTCCTTTTTGTTTCATAATTGCTGTTGCCATTTATTCTTCACTTCCTGTCTTTTTAGTGTTAGTGTTTTTTTCTTATATCATATCTCAAATCCAGATAAAAATTTAGGATGTCGATGCAGACAAAATCTGCCTGATCAACACCCTGTTTTTTACTGTTCCAAGTTATCGAGCCAGTCATCGAAACTCTTCTTTGAGATACGATACTTTCCGCCATCCAACTGGATCCACCGGAATTCCTTTTTCTTTAAAAGGTTATAAATAGTAGGTCTGCTGACTCCTAAAATTTCCTGTAACTCTTGAACTGTATAACATCTTTTCTCTGACATTTCTTTATCCTCTTTTCTTTGAAATACGAAAGAAAAATTATCCCTTCATATAACGAAACGCTCAGAGCATGTTTTACAGTGGTCAAAAGCAAATTTTTTTACTTTTTTTTCTTACGAGTTTTTTAAATACCACTCGTAAGAAACTCGTAACATTAGATTTTTCAGTAAAGAAAAAGAGCATATGGAATTGAATCCATACACTCTATGATTACTGGAACTTTATTTCATTTTTAATTCAACAAACTTTTGTTTATCTCGTTCTTAACTTCATCTTTATTCTCGTATGTTCTCACTATCGGAATCGTACTCTGTCTGTTCTACATAATCTGCGGAACAGTCTCGTTTGTACGGATAAAAAAATAAACTGAGCCACGGCTGTTCCAACACGAAATCAGCCGTGGCCTTATTTATATCATTTCACTCTTTTTTGAAATAGAACAACACCACAGCAACAACTCAAATCGACTTAAAATTCCAGACTATTCGCATTCAGCAAGAAATACTTCATTCCCATGATGACAAAACCTTCATCATTTCTCCAAGGCTTTTTGCTGCCATTTACAATGACGATCTTCTTGAAAGAGTCCGGGATATTACGCAGAGAATTGAACTCCTGCGTCTGTTTTTCTTCCGAAGTCATGTCATATGCAACCTGGATATAGTATCTCTGGTTTCCTTGATTCACCACAAAGTCAACCTCCAACTGCTTGCGAACACGTTTGCCCTCTTTATCCTTATCGAAGATATCCACGACACCCACATCAACATTGTAGCCACGGATCAGCAGCTCGTTATAAACAATGTTCTCCATGATATGAGTAGGCTCCTGCTGTCTGAAATTCAGACGTGCATTTCTCAGTCCCAGATCAGTAAAGTAGTATTTCAGATTTGCACCGATATACTTTCTGCCCTTAATATCGTATCGGCTTGCCTTGGAAATCAAAAAGGCATCTGTCAAATGGTCGATATGCTTGGAGATGGTTTTATTAGCATAAGTCATCTGGCGCTCACTGGCAAATGTATTGGCAATCTTTGAAGGGTTGGTCGGTGCGCCAATTGCAGATGCAAGCACATCAACCAAAATCCCAATCTCATCCACGTTCTGAATCTTATTTCTTTCAATAACATCCCTCAGATAGACATTTGCAAAGATGTTCTTCAGATAGTCCGCTTTCTGTCGTTCGCTCTGGAAACTTACGATCTGCGGCAATCCTCCGTAGATCATGTAGTCATCCCAGGCATCATCATAATCGCCGTCATAGACAGAATAAAACTCTGCAAAGGAGAGAGGATAGATTCTAATCTCATCACCTCTGCCACGGAACTCGGTCACAATGTCGCTGGACAGAAACTTGGAATTACTTCCGGTGACATACACATCAATATTGCTCATGCGGAGCAGGCTGTTCAGCACTTCCTCAAATCGTGACATAAACTGCACTTCATCAAGAAGCAGATAGTATTTGCCATCGTCTTTCATGGCATCTTTGATGTACTTGAAACACACCTTAGGATCTCTTAGTTCCTCATTTTCAATACCGTCCAATGCAATCTCAATAATATGATCAACATCAACGCCGTTCTCCAGTAAGTATCTCTTAAAGATGGTAAACAGCAAAAAGGATTTGCCACATCTACGAATGCCGGTAATCACCTTTATCATTCCATTATCTTTTCGCTCGATCAGCTGCTGTAGGTAAACGTCTCTTTTAATCTCCATCGTTACATTCCCCATTCCCGTGCATCTGCACACTTTTTAGTAATGAGATTCTATCACAGAACGACCTGAATTTCAATATGTATTCCCATTTTATGTGCATCTACACATTTTTATGTAATGTTGATAAATATATTTTCAGATTTTTTTGATTGCAGTGTCTATAATCGACTACTCCAATCGTTATTATAGGTAAACAACAAAAAGAAGATGGTTCCGATGTTTCATTAAATATGTTCGTTAGTCTTTTACGCAAAGGATTCTATCTCCTCTGCGCCTTAATGCTTTTCGGATTCAGTTCAACAAACTTGAAGTTATCAGCCTGTATAGGCATCATCCGCTGTATTCTTGAAATTCTGCTTTTCCAACCACAGCTTTTCTTCCTCATTCTCTGGAATGTCAATCCGCTCGATCTTGAAGATAACAGGGCGTGTTCCGTCATTACAGCAGGCGATCATCATTCTGTCGTCATTTGTCCACTTGCGCATAATGGAGCCACCCTGCAGTGCCGCATAGACATATCGGCTGATGGCATCCCATGCCTCTCCGCAGAATTTTCCGTTCATTAGATGGTAAAAGTCATCCTGCTCTGGCGTTCTTTTCAGAAGAAATGTATCTCCCGCCTTAAAGCAAGGACACGGACCTGATTTCGGATCAGCCAAATACTTTTCCTGTAATTCTGGAAACACCTTTGTCTCCAATACCGTTATTTTGCATTCGTAATTCATATAATTAGCTCCTTTACGTCCAAAATTTTCTGCCTGTTAAATTTCGATTTTTCAATCCGAATAATTTTAGTTTGCCGCTTCCCATTTTGCAATCGCCGAACGGGACACATTCATTTTTTCTGCAAGCATTTCTTGTGTAAACCCATTTGCACTTCGCAGTTGTTTTATTCTTTCTCCCATTGTCATATAATGCACCTACTTCCCCAGAATTTATTTTACCACGTATTCTTCTGTTCATCTGTCACCTGCATCGTATCCGTATTTACCAGATAAAAATCTACCAATTCGGTCTCGTAATTACCGTCTGGATATACTTTTTCTAACACCAGTTCTTCGCAAGAATTACCATCCGCATCCGTCTTCGCCCCGTTGTCATACAGACAATATTTTACATTTACCGTATTACCATCTTTTGTTTCCTGCGTTTCACTGACAACACCATAGATTTCTCCTTTTGCATTCGCAGTGTAACTGAATGCCATATTTTGAAGTGCATTATTCTCCTGAAGATAATTATAGACCGCCAGCATCGCATTCTGAATCGTCAGACCATCATGCTGTCCTTCTGCCTCATAATCTTCTACCACATCTCCGTTCTGAGTATCTTCTGTCACTGGGAAATCCTCTGTATCCGCATCCGATGATTCTTCGTTATCTTCTTCAGCATCCATTATATCCGAAGACCACCACAGACCATCCATACTCTGCATAATAAATGGATTATTGGTTCGATATCTCCGCTCGCCGCCATAATCCTCCTGCACGGTTATATACGTATATTTGCTGTCATGACCAGTCACCGTCTCCGCTCCATCCATTCCGAACACTACACTCAGACCACTCATTCCAATAATCAAAAGTGTAAATATCGCAGCAGCTCCAAAAATGATTATTAATGCCACTCTGTTTTTACCAGGCTGTATGGATAATGCCTGGCAATTGTGTCTGTACAAGCTTACGATTCCCCAGATTAAAAGAATCGCCAGACTGATTGTAATAACAGCAATCGATATTTCTGCGAAACGATATCTCACTTCATATCCCATATCACGGTTTATACCATACCACAATCCGTAAAAGAAGGTACTATATGCAAGAATCAAAGTAATGACACTGATCCGTACCGGATGCTCTTTCTTATCCGGCACTACCTTTTTCAGTGCTTCTGCCATCTGCACTGTATCTCTCTGCTCTATCCATTCAGCAAGCTCAGCTTCTGGCGGATATACACATTTAGTATCCGGAATCCCTGCATAACGCATCTGGCTCTCTTGAAGCCCTTCTGTATCTCCTGCCACTACTGCTGTAACCACTTTCAGGTAATAATACACCTTCAACTGTGCCGGATTAAATTTATCTATACAAATATCTTCCAGCTCCTGTGTAGCCCGTTCATAATTGTCAAGAAGTATACTCATCCTTGCCATAACCAAAAGCATCTGATTCGCCACAGCAGGGTAACGTTGATATTGTTTCTCATATAAATACTGTGCATACTCATGTCGTTCTTCCGGTGTTAACCGGCAGGACTTCTTTCTACTCTGTGCCAGCATCGCGATTCGCATACCATAAGCCAATTCTAAAATCGCAATCAGCTGGCAGATAAATGCACCAAATCCCCAGATATCTGTTGTACGATCCACATAGGTTACCAACACAATGCCTAGCATTGCCGGAATCACGATCAACCATTTTGCCCAATCTGATTTTCTCACACTAACACCCTCCTGAATAGTTTTTCTGAATATAGTATATTACCGCACACACCAATCAACCATATACGCATTTTCAATTAATATCATACTGATCCGCTTGTCATCCCTCAAAACTTGAAGTTGTATCATCACTTATCTTTTTTTGAAAAAATAAGACTGCCAGATATACCAAAAGATATACCCAGACATATTCCGATTCCAATTCCAGCCATGCTGTTTAATGAGTTTATAAAAACAACGCTCCAAAGTATTGTTGCGATTATTCCGATAGTGACTCCTATAATTATCTTTTTGCTTTTCATAAGCTTTGTCCTTTAACTCCCGATTTTTCAATTCAAATAACTTTAGGTTGACTCTCATAAAATATTTGAAAGTAATTCTTCTATCAAACTATTTATCATCTCCGGTTTATCTGTATTAGAATTATGACCGGCCCCTTCAATCCACTTTAAAGGAATTTTCGTTTTTCGATGCCATGCTCTGTTATACCTTATGCATGAACCGGCACGATCCTTTGTGCCACATATCAACAAGGAAGGACATTTGATTTCATATGGCAGATCCTTTTCCATTGCCTCAGCCAGAATACGAAATCCATGCCCGGCAATTTGGGCATAACGATGTTGATTACCATCATAGACCAGCATCATTTCCTTCATCAGATTTCTGCCATAATTAGAAGTTGCAACTCCCTCAGTTCCGGATTTCAAAAGCAACTTCCATGGGTAATGTGCATATACTGGTTCCATTCTTTTTAGAAGCCAGATTTCCACTGCTGTCACATAGTTCCTCTGCAGCGGTGCTGAATCAATGGAGATAAAACCTGCCAGACGATCGGGATACAATTGTGCATAAGCCTGTCCTACATATCCACCCATTGATTGACCTATTATAATTGGATTTATGATTTCTTCTTTTTCAAGAATCCCATTCAGCCATTTTGCCTTATCAAACAAGTCAAAATCAAACCGAAACGGCCAGGATGAGGCATGAGCTGGTGCATCCCATACAATCATATTATATTTTCCCACGAAGTGCTCAACCTGCTTATCAAACAATCTATGATCAGCAGTCAGCCCTGGAAGAAATACAAGCGTCGTTGTATCCAAACTCAGAATACTTGACCAATAGTGAATCGTTCCACAAGGAGTTTGATATGTACTTTCTTTCAACAAGTTCACCTCCACAATTTCCTTGTATTATTAATTCCCGTAGTTCTCCTCCCAGTAATCATACGCATCATCATATCCGCCATCATAATTTCCTCCACCAAATTTCTCAGCCCAGTCATCGGCGAAATCATCCGGATCATCATAATTATAAACATCATAGGAATCGTTTCTCCGGGATGAATAAGAATTGCTGTATGTATTGTATGAACGCGATGGAGTACTCTTTTTTCCAGAAGAATAACTTCTTTGGGATTTACTGGAATAGCTGTTACTCGTACTGTTTTTTCTTTAAGAATTTTCATATGCTCTTTCTCTTTTCATCGCCTCTTCATAAATACTGTTAATATGCTCCATGCAATAGTTTGTTCCCCAATCCTTTTTGTTCCAGCATCCCGGTTCATCACAGTAAAGATCCACTACCTTCAATGTAATTATAATTATCAGCTCAACACTAAGAATTACTGTCGCTATGATTTTAAAAGTCTTTGAATAAAAAAAATCCGGCAGCCACATATCTCTTCTCTTTTGTCTCTTTTATCTGATTTATCTAATTCTGATGTTATCAGTTTACATCAAATAACAGTGCATAAATCCGCACAACCAACGAATTTGCCAGAACTAGTAGTTCTAAAGTATACTTCGTTTTACCGTCTGATTCAGTTGTCGCCAAAATTGCGACAACTGAATTATCTATTTCTTCTACAATCCCGATTTCACGACATCATTTCTAATACAGATTTTACCGTACTTTTTAATCTCAGTCCATCCTTTATACCCAGGCGATAGAAAAACTCTTCTGTCTCTGCTCCGCTGGCAAATATTTCATCGCAATACTTCGTAAGCACTTCCTCTTGTTTCGGAGACAGTGTTTCCAAAAGCTTCTGGTATTCCTTCTCGATATTTTCAGAAATTATATATACAAAAAAGACAGGGTATAGAAATATATCTTACCCCGTCTGTAGTTGCTTCAAGAAATATTTTATTTGTTTTCACCAATATCTTCTATTTTTAAAAACTCTTCTATCGCCGTTAAAAACTCCTTTGCCCTATCAGCCTGTTCACGGGCATCCTCAAATGATACTACAAAAAAATCGGCATAGTCCGTATTGTTTCTAATCTGAAATGCCTGACTCAAATATTTTGAATATTTCTTTTCGAATTTTTGTGTTTTAATATACTCTCGCTGGAAATAGGAAATGACTCCTGCATGTTTTGAATAATCAACGCCATCTTTTGCAAGCAATGCGCGAACCGCAGTAAACATGGCATAATAAGATCTTCCGATAGAATCTTTATAACTTTTCGATGCAAGCAATACTTTTGCTGAATTTAAACGCTCTCTTGCACTTTCCAGTCAATATTTTATCAGTTCCCTTCGATTATCAGGCACTAATTACCACTCCTTCCTGTGAAATGTTACGATAATATGGAAGATCTGTCTGGTATTGTTTAAACTCTTCATATGGAATTACTGTCGGAGAAAGAATTGTATCGTACTCTAACTCCAGCTCGCAAGAGGAATCCCATACCTTTTTCAACTGCTGCTGCAATGTTTTCCTGTCACCATGCACAATCGCGACAACATCCACATCTGAATCCGTATGATAATCTCCTCTTGCATAAGAGCCATATAAAATTACCTGAACAAGATTTTCTCCATATACTGAGCGATAAATCTGTGTCAACTTTTGTAAAATACTATTCAGTTCATTTTTCGTGCACATATCATCCCTCCTGTTTTCTGGCATCTTTTTGCCTACAAGAATCAAAGTACTTGTCATCCATCATTTCAATGTTTCTATAATAATTTTAACTCAAATAAGCGAAAATCACAAGCAGATGATAATGGGGACGGTGTTTGTGGCTTTTTTACTGTCCCTGGTGACACCCGGGAGTTTGACAGTTGAATAATTAAAAATCACCCTGCAGGCCTTATAAAACCTGCATTTTTTATGTCAATTTTTACGTTTTTATATGCACTTGTTTGTAATAGTGTGGTATAATAAAAGAAAAAAGGATTTATTTATCATGTATATCGCAATCACAGGCAGTAAAAATAATAAAGATGTATATATTTATCGTTCTTTCCGCAAAGAAAACGGAAAAGCCTCTTCATGTATTTATAAAAAACTTGGGAAGTACAATGCCCTTCTGGAACAGTTTGATGGGAATGAAGACAAGTTGATGGTGTGGGCAAAGGAACAGGCAGCAAAAGAAACAGAACTTTATAAGCAGCATACCGGAAAAGTGTCTGTAGAGTTCTCCAAAGCGGCAACTATCCCTATGAATGAGCGTCGTTCTTTCAATGTTGGATATCTGTTTCTTCAGGAACTGTGCACTCAGCTCCGTTTAGACAAAGTCTGTCGAACAATCAAAAGCAGACATAAATTTAAATATGATCTGAATGCGATACTCACAGATCTCGTTTATGCCAGGATTCTTTCCCCAGCCAGCAAGCTAGCCAGCTATGAGTACTGTCAGTCTTTGTTGGAACCGCCTAAATACAGTCTCCAGGACGTATATCGTTCTCTTTCCGTGATTGCAGAGGAATCTGATTTTATACAGAGTGAACTTTATAAAAATACAAATTTCCTCTATCCAAGAAACGATCGTGTCCTTTATTATGACTGCACGAATTATTACTTTGAAATCGAAGAAGAAGATGATTTCCGACGCTATGGAAAAAGTAAAGAAAACCGTCCTAATCCAATCGTAACTATGGGATTGTTTATGGATGCAGACGGTCTTCCTCTTGCCTTCGACATCTTTCCGGGTAACCAGAACGAACAGACGACTTTGAAATCATTGGAGTCTAAAATCCTTCAAGATTTTAATTGTAGTGAATTCATTTACTGTTCGGATTCGGGACTTGGAAGTACATCCAACCGAAGATTCAATTCCTTAGGAAACCGTGCTTATATCATCACACATTCTTTGAAAAAAATGAAAAAAGAGGATCGTGAGATTGCTCTGAACCCGACTCAGTTCCGCAGGATCGGAGCGGATAAATTTATAGACATCCGTACGCTAGACGAATCAGATGAAGAAGTCTATAACACGATCTACTACAAGGAAGTACCAGTTGTTACAGGGGACATGGATGAGACTTTAATTGTCACTTATTCTCCTAAGTACAAAGCCTACCAGCGAAAGATCCGCACCCGACAAATTGAAAGGGCTGAACGGATAATCACAACACCTGGGCGCAAAAGAAAAGGGAAGAGCCAAAACGATCCTATGCGTTTCGTGAAAAAGACTTCCGTTACTACTGATGGTGAGATTGCTGAAAAACAAGTTTATGATCTTGATGAAGAACAGATCCAGAAAGAAGAAATGTATGATGGGTTTTATGCAGTTATCACAAACCTGGAAGGTGATGTTTCAGAGATCATAAGGATCAATAAACAACGTTGGGAAATCGAAGAAAACTTCCGGATCATGAAGACAGAATTCGAAGCAAGACCAATCTATGTCAGAAGAGAAGATCGGATAAAAGCCCATTTCATGACTTGTTACATCAGCCTTTTACTCTACCGTCTACTGGAAAAGAAACTTGGGAATCTTTATACAGCAGACCAGATATTGGAAACATTACGCTCTATGCAAATGACTCTGCTGAACACAGCGAGCGGATATATCCCCTCTTATACAAGAACCGAACTAACCGATGCCTTACATAAAATATTTGATTTTAGAACGGATCATGAATTCATTACTAAAGCAGATATGCGGACTCTCATCAAGAATACAAAACAGATAAAATCAAAGCAAGGATAATATAGTACATATCGCTGCAAAAAGAAAAACGGCCACAACACCCATATTTACTGGGTTTGTAGCCGTTTTGTCACCTTACAACTGTCAAAGATAGGAGTATAGCATATGCGATATCCTTTTACAAGATGTTTGCTTACTGACGCCTGTAAAAAAAGACACATATTCAAACACTTTCTGTCACGCAAAACGGGAGTACAACTTTTCGGTTCATCCGATCGGCTGTACTCCCACTTTTTTTATTTGTTTTCGTCATTATCAGGTTTTTCCGTTTCCGCTACACTTTCTATCATGTCAACGACTACGGCATTAAGCTGTGCGGCGCTCTGCGATGTAATGACTGGTCGCCCGGTATCCTTTTCAATATCCTGTCGAACCTGACCGGCATAGCTGCCGCCACGACGGGCAATCTTTTGACTTTCAGAAAAGCCTTCCGGCTGATGTGCTTTTGACAGTTCTGTGGTTGTTGCCTCTGCCAGCATATTCAGAACAATTTCCATTGTGCTCATATTATCACGAAGGTTTTCTTTTTTCAGACCTTTCAGCTTCTTATATTGCCGAGTAGTCATGCCGGACCATGCTTTCGTAATCTCATCGGTGAGAATGGCATATTCTTTGCCTTGCTGTACGCCGCGCTCCTGCCATTCCGCGGTAAGCTCATTACGGACACGGATAGAAAGAAGTCGCTGATGAATCCAGTCTGTATCATATCCCTTTTTTTGATAGGTCTCTAATGCACGGTCGATTGCCTGTTCCGGGTCAATCGTTTCTTCAATGCGTTCACGGCCGACTTGAGCCAACCAACGCTTAAAAGGTTCTGCCTTTGGAGAAGGAATTGACTGGATAATTCTCAACAATCCTTCGGTATTGGCTGCTTGGATTTTTCGCATTTTACCATCCGCGGCTGGCATTTGAACTGGGGTACAAATTGTACCCCAGTTGGCAGACAGTTCTGGGTCACGAGTACGCATTTTCTTTATATACTGTTTCGGATCGGAGCTTTCCGCCAAAACCGCAACGACATCTTGAACAGAGAAATACCATTCTTCCTGTTCTTCATCCCATGCGGTGCGTATTTTTCTATCTTCAAAAAGCTGGATGGAATTATTTTCGTCCATGCGCTTCAACCTCCTTAGAGTATGTATTTTAATTTTAACATGAATGGGGTTCTATTTCTATAAAAGAAGCAAATTTCGCCGTAGTAGGCGTTGTGGGAATGTGTGTAAACTGCCAGGATTGTGAGGCTGTGGGAAAGCTGTTTGCAGACTTGTGGGAAAAGGCTTGTCTTTTTCCATCAGGTTGTGAATGGCTTTTCCATCGGCACGAGCGGCAGTTTTCCATATTTCCATAACGCAAGAAAATCATCCAATAATCAGCCGGTACACCGTCAGCGGTACATACCACACCGCCACAATCAACCGCCATGCCAGAACGAAACCACCGATCACGCCGCCGATAATAAAGTTCAATGCAAACAGGGCGATTCCTCCACCCAGGGAGCCGCCGCCCGGCACAATCCAGAGGCACATCCGATGGAGGCCAAACGGCAGCCCGCAGAGTATCCAGAGCCATACATAGTCAAGCTCTCCGTTCTTCATGCAGGCGGATTTGAAGATACAATACAGAATCAGTGCCACGGTCACGGGCAGTACACTTTTGAAGAATAATGCTTTGATTGCTTCGCTTCTTGTCATCGGTAAAACCTCCTTCCGCAGTTCCATTATACAGGATGCCGGGAGCTGCGCCCAGCGTCTTTCAAAGAAATTTATTCAAGTTCATGCCGCCGCTGTTGTTCCTATTCCTTTGGAACGGCCAGCAGTGCATCCACATTTTGCTTGACGGTCTCGTATTCCTGGGCTTCGGTTCTTGCGGTTTTGTACTCCGCAAGAAGGCGTTCCTTTTCTGCGCTGAGATTGGCAAGCTCCGTTTTCATGCTTTCCGTTGTCGGCAGCGGCACAGTCCCCAGCCGTTTTAATTCTCTGGCGGCCGCTTCAAAAAGGATGATCTCGCTCTCATGCCCCCGCAGAAACTTTTCTTTATCATTCGATTTACGGTATCTTTCATAAAGCGGCTTTAGCTGACGGTAAGTTCCGGCGTGCCTCATCACAAGGGCAAGTTCGGCACTTCTGCTTTCTATCCGCTTGATCTCTGCATGAGCGGTATCTCTCCGTGCGGATAATGCGGTCAATTTGCTTTCCAGTTCTCCATAGTTGCTTATCCCGTGCTCGGTCAGGAAATTCATGGTCTTGGCGGCCTGTTTCAGATTGTTCAGCTTCGCCCAATGGGTGAAGCCTGCGCTCTGCTGTGCCTTAATGTTATTCTGGATATCAATGAGCAGGCTGATCTTTCCGTCCTGCCGTTTCGGTTGGCGGGAAGGTCTGGATCGTCCGGCGATCCGGGCGGCAAGGGCTTCTTCGGTGTAGTCAACCCCCAGCGTTTTCAGACGGGTGAACCGTTCCTGATCCGGTGCTCTGGCAGAGATATACTTGCCGCGCTTGATCTCATAACCTTCTCTCTGCAGGCGGCGAAGCAGTTCTTCCAGGTTGGAACAGGCTGGCAGAAGTCGGTCAATGGCAGCTTTCAACTTTGCCTTATAGCTGGTGCCGTTCTGCGTGGCCTGATGTTCAATATAGCTCTTGCCCTTGTCCTGTCCAGGAATAATGACAGACAGACCATGTTCCTTGCAAAGCCGGTCGGAAGTGCGGCGGATATAGTGATAACTCCGCTTGTTGGAATGATAATGCTTGTGATCCGCAAAGCTGACCGTATTGAAAATCAGGTGGTTATGAACATGATCTTTGTCTATGTGGGTGGTAAGGACAAACTCATACTTGCCGCCCAGAATTTCTTTTGCAAGCTCCATGCCGATCTCATGGGCCTGTTCCGGCGTGACCTCCCCAGGCTGAAAGGCTTGGATCAGGTGACGGCCCAGGTTCGTGCCCTTGTCGATGGCATGGCGGCGGGTCCAGGAAAATTCGATATCCGCAGTTTCGGCGGCACAGCCATAGGAAGAAACAAGCAGCTTTCCGTCCGTCTTTTCCGGGTTGCAGATATAGTCAATGGCTGCTTTCAGCGTTGACTTGATAGGATGTGTCTTTGTAACTGCCATATCTCGTCCAGCCTTTCCCGTATCTCGTCCATGTCGGCCTGATATGCAGGGCCTCCGGCGTTGATTCGCTTGGTAATTTGATTGATGTTCCGGCCGATGGCAGAAAGCTCTTTGGTAAATGCCTTGATATCTGCGGTGTCCGTATAGATGATATATCCGTCAATCGCCATCTTGCGGAGGTAGGCACCATATCTGCGTGTGGGGAGCTGGCTCATTTTCTCGTCTATGAGCCGTTTTTCGTCCTCCGTAACATAGAATTTCATTTGGATATTCCGCTTTCGGTTTGCCATGCGCCGCCTCCGTTCTTCATAAGGGTTTGGGACTATCCCAACAAGCAATTTTGAATTTTCGGGTAAGGGACCTGAAAATCTCAAAATTCGCAAGCGGGTACTCGCTTGCTGTGCTTGCTACCGTATCTTATCCCTACTTATAAAGCGTTGCGGAAACCTCAAAATGCCCGCAAAATAAGAAAAACAGAGGATGTTCAGACACCCTCCGTTTCTTCATTCGGCTTTTCAATTTTTAAGGCCCCGTCAATGGCACATTCCACGATAGGCAAATACTGTTCCGGGCAGAGCTTTAACTTCTGTCCGACCCGCTGGCGCAGCTCGCTTTCCTCTCGCATGACCTCTGGATTGAAATATCTCTCCATCGGCAGGCCGCAGATTTTTACAAGCTGAATGATGACCGGCAGGCTTGGGATCGTGCCCTCGTTTTCGATGTTGGCAAGATACCTGGTATCAATGTTCACCTTTTCGGCTAAATCTTTTCGTGCAAGGTTCTTCGCCTTCCGTGCTTCTTTTACATCTGCACCGAAGGTTTCAAAGCCAGGGCAGTCTTCAACTTTTGCCATTCAACATCACCCACATACATTCTATATTTCATAGTCTGCACATGGAATGATGTGATATCCATTCTTCATACACTTTATATTTCATATCTCGGTATTGCTATCATTCGGCTAACCGTATATAATAATAACAAAGGATTTTTTACGGGAGGATAGCAAAATGCTTGAATATATCTCTGCCCCAGAAGCGGCAAAAAAGTGGGGCATTTCCGAACGACGGGTTCAAAAGCTGTGCGAAGAAAACCGAATACCGGGTGTTGCAAAATTCAGCCGTATGTGGTTGATACCAAAGGACGCTGAAAAGCCTGTTGATGGGCGGAGAAAGTCGCTCGTAGACAAGGAAGAATAATGAGCTTCATCGGAAATTCAAAAAACTATGCTACACTACAGACTTGGAGGTGGAACAATGCAGAAGATTTTAATTGTCGAGGACGATATTGACATTCAGGATATATTGAAAAACCATCTGATTGATGCGGGATATGAAGTTGCTGTTGCTTCTGACGGCGTGGCGGGGATTGCAATGTTTGATGATACAATCGACCTTGTGCTGTTAGATATTATGCTCCCTAAAATCGACGGCTATGGTGTATGTGAGGTCATTCGCAAAAGGTCACAAGTCCCTATTATTATGCTTACTGCGCTTTCGGATGAAGAAAACCAGTTGCGGGGTTTTGAACAGCAGATTGATGATTACATTCCAAAGCCCTTTTCGCCCAAAATCCTGCTGTGCAAGATTGCGGCTATTCTTCGCCGTAGGACTGTGGAAAATCAAAATCAATCCCTGCTTACTTATAAAGAGTTGAGTATGGATGTTGATGGATTCCATGTATATCAAGGCGGAAACGAGGTTGTTTTGACCAGCAAAGAGTTTGCGCTTCTTAGGCTTATGCTTGAAAATCAGGGAAAGGTCTTTACTCGGCAAATGCTACTTGACCGATTGTGGGCGGACGATTTGGAGGTCGAAGATCGGATCGTTGACAGTCATATAAAGAACATTCGCAAAAAGTTAAATGCTGACTATATAAAAACAATCAGGGGGGTGGGATACAAAATTGATAAGGAAAATTAAAACGAGCCTAACGGCAAAGCTCTTTTTAGCGACAACGGTTCTTTTGATTTTGGTATGTCTGCTTTCTGTTTTCAGTATGGCGAGATACATTCCCCAAACTTATAGCAATCGACTTAGCGCAGAATTGCAAAAGCAAGCAAATGATTTAGTGCCAGTATTGGAAAAGGCTGGTTCCTTAGAGGAATGTTATTCACTTGTTCAGCAATTCACCGCACAGACAAAAGCAACTGCCTATATTGAAGATAGTTATGGAGATATTTTATATTCAAGTGATAAATTGACGATAACAACAGACAAGGATTCTATTGCTACGATTCAAGAAAATCCTGATAGCGCAATTATTACAAGTAACGAATTACTGACAGAAGCAGGATATGTGTTTAACCTGTTAGGTAGCGACTATACCCTTTATGTGCAAAGTGATACGGTGTCCGTCAATCAGGCAACAGAGGCGATTTGGCAAACCGTTCCGCTGGTTATATTGGGAATCTTCTTCATGTCCATCTTGTTTTCTGTCATTTACTCACGTTATATAACAAAACCAATTATTGAATTAAGCAGCACATCGCAAAAAATGGCCCAGCTCAATTTTGAGCCGCACGGAAATTCTAATCGTTCAGACGAGATAGGAATACTCTCGGACAGCTTAAATACTTTATCGGATAATTTACAGCATACATTGGCAGAACTGAAAAAAAGTAATTCCGAGTTAGAGGCCGAAATATCAAAAGAGCGAGAACTTGAAAAAAGGCAACAGGAATTTTTCTCGGCGGCATCACATGAACTGAAAACGCCTTTGACAATTCTGAAAGGTCATTTAATGGGGATGCTCAATAAGGTCAAAGGATATGAAAATCAAGAGACATATATGGATCGGTCGCTGGCCGTTGTTGAAAAAATGGAAACATTAGTGAAAGAACTGCTCTATGTATCTAAAACAGACGGAAAGCAGAGAACGGAATATAAGACGATTGATTTTGCAGAGCTTCTTCGGGTACAAATAGCTGATGTGACCGATTTGCTGTCTGAAAAAGGAATCTTTCTTTCCGTGGATATTCCTGATAAAATCCTGTGTGATGCAGACCCAGCACAGATGGAACGAGCTATTCAAAATGTTTTGGTAAATGCCATTCGCTACTCACCGAATGGCGAGGCAATCTATATATCCTTGTCGAACGATAAAAATATCGTTTCCTGCAAAGTTGAAAATACAGGCGTCCATATTCCGGAGGAAATGATACCCCATCTATTTGAAGCATTTTACAGAGCGGATACCTCCCGTAATCGTAATACTGGGGGAACAGGCTTAGGACTTTATATCGTCCGCAAAATCATGGAACTGCACCACGCAAAATATGGTATCCAAAACACAAGCAGAGGCGTGGTGTTCTGGCTTGAAATGCAGCAAGAAAGAGGAGCCATCAACTCCATCTAAACTCCATATTCCTTGCAAACTATATCCAAATCATTTTGTTATCTTATAGCTGTCCTTAAAAGGGCAGCTATAATTTTTGAAAGCGAGGTAAAACAAAATGTTAAAAACTAAGATGATGGGAGCGCTGGCTCTAACAGCACTAATGGGATTGGGCGCAATAGGCCCCGTGAATGCGTTTGCAGAAGCTCGTGCATTAAATGCACCAGCGACCAATTTTGCACAGCAGGAAACGGTTGCGTCCATGACAGATAATTCGGATGGCGTTATAAGTTATAAGGATAAAGCAAGTGGCAAAAACTTTGTCAGTGAGGACAACGGCGCAACCTGGGTGTCTGAAGAAGATTATGAAAGCAGCCACCCCACAATTAACTACGACTGGTGGACCTATGATGAGTACAAAGAATGGCTGGAACTGGAAAAGAAAAATCTTCAAGAAATGGCGGATGAGCACACAATGGTTGAAACCAGCGAAGGCCGTTTCGAGTGGACACAGGAAATGACAGATCAGTGTATTGCTGAATATGAGCAAACCTTGAATGACATCAAAAACGGACTTCTCGTATCTAAATCCGTGGATGGAGACGCTGAGTGCATGACAACTTTCAATCCTAATTGGGTTAGCACTACTGCCGATTAACAGCGTACAAAAGTTGATTTAGACGCTGCCGCACGACGGCAAAAGAAAAAAGCCGTCGTAGAGCAGACAATTTGACACGCCCATTTGAAACGGCGGCTTTGATTTTCAGAGCCGCCGTTTCTTTACGTTTACACAAACCAATGACGACTTGCAGGGACACGGTAGCCGATTGGAGGTTATTTTGCCGTGTCCTTCTTTTTGTTTCGCAGTATCCATGATCTGCACCAGCTAAAAAAAGCGTAGCCCCTCCGTCGGAGCAGTCCGGCTTTGGATATGAACTATACCATGTAAGCAATCTTCTTTACAAAACATTTCTGCGCCCAGCAGGTCCGTTGCGACTTGCTGGGCGCTTTTTGCTGTTTTCTGAGGACAAGCCCGCCTCGAAAAAAATTTTCAAGAAATTTTCAAAAAGGAGACTTTTAGCGGGTAGCGAGCGGCTTTGCGTTCGCCTTGTTAGCGGAAAGGGAGAAACCCACCTCATTCCCCCAGGAAAGGGGGTGAAAAGATGGATATGATCCCCCGCAATGACTATGGCGAGCGGTGCCAGTTCGATGCTTACTGCAAGCTGGTACTGTACCATGAGGCAATCGACTACCTCCGGGAAATGCAGAGGCGCCGTGACAGGGAACTGTCATTCAGCGACCTTCCGCAGATGGAGATGGACAAGCTCATTCCATTGTCAGCATGAGCTGACAAGCCCGGTCTGAAAGCGGAAACAGCTTACCCTTTCCCTGTTTCTCTCTTTCGTGAACGGAGTAAGCACCTTGACAAAGAAAGCCCGTTGGGAGGCCAACGCCGCAGTATAAGGCAAACGGATACATTCCTGTTTATGCCGAGCCATACGACAGGTGCGCCATGACCTCGTTTCAAGTCCGCAGGACGGGACCACTGTAACGGGCGAGCGAACAGCACCAGACCGCAAAGCAAGCGTAGCGGCTTGCGGGCAATGACACACAGACAGGGTCAAAGATACTCGCGCATTGAACGCCCGCAAAGCATTGTGCGCCGCACCCATCAGCATGGGCCGGGGTTAGACTCCCGTGGAGCTGTGCCAGCAGCCGTCCGTAAGCCTACTTTTCTTTTTTGAAAGTTTATGGATAGATCGTAAACTTTTCAATTAGCAGCAGACAAACACGGAGCAGCACGGTAAAATAATGGTGGAAGTTATATTACCCACACATATTCGTGCTGTTCCTTTTCATAACTGAAAGGGGGTTCTCATGTCTCAAACATGGAACGGCACGAAGAAAGAACCCCCTGAAAGAAGGACGTATACGGTTGACGATATTGCTCAAATTCTGGGCATCGGAAGAACTTCCGCATATATCCTTGTAAAAGAAGGGCACTTCAAAATCGTGCGAATTGGTAACGCCATACGCATTTCCAAGCGGTCATTTAACGAGTGGCTTGACTCCCTCGATCTGTGATCCAAGAAAGGAAGAACGATATGGCATCTATAATCAAGCGAAAGAAAAATTATTCCGTTGTTTACAACTATGTGGATGAAAACGGAGAAACCAAACAGAAGTGGGAAACCTGGCATACCCACAAAGAGGCCTTAAAGCGCAAGGCGGAAATCGAAAATCAGCAGCACACGGGAACTTTTCTCCCACCAAGCAATCAGACGATCACCGAGTTCCTTTATGACTTCGTATCTCTTTACGGAGAAAAGAAATGGGGCGTGTCTATGTATGACGGCCAAACGGCACTGATTGCGAACTATATCAATCCGATCATCGGTGATATGGAGGTACAGGCGGTTACTCCCCGTGCGGTTGACGGTTATATTCAGACCTTGCAGAAAACCAAGTCGGTGTCTACCAAGACCCGAAAGGCCGTTACCACCTATGTCAGCGACAAAACCATTGAAAAGATCATCAAGCTCCTGCGGTGTGCGTTTAAGCAGGCGGTACGATGGGAAATCATTGCAAGAAATCCCTTTGACAATGTGATCCTCCCGAAAACGGAGTACGCAAAACGGGATATCTGGACAGCGGACATGATCCGTCTTGCCTTGGACAAATGCACGGACAGCAAGCTCTATGTAGCAATGAACCTTTCCTTTGCCTGCTCTCTGCGTATGGGTGAAATCCTGGGGCTGACCTGGGAGAACGTCCATATTTCCGATGAAGATATTGCGGCGGATAACGCCTATGTCTACATCGACAAGGAGCTGACGAGGGCTTCCAAACGGGCGATTGAAACGCTGGGTGAGAAGGATATCTATTACATCTTCACTCCGCTCATGCCGAACACCAGCACAAGAATTGTTCTGAAAAAGCCGAAAACCGATTCCAGTACCACCTACAAACTGAAACTCAACCACGGCGATCTGAAAGCCACCCAGGGCGATACAGGCCATGCCGAGATCGACATGATAACCAGTATCTATGCTCACATTCTGGACGAGGATAGAAAGGTCAATGCTCAGAAATTCGAGACTACTTTCTATGCCAAGCCTGATCTCCGCAATGTCCGTCCGCCGGAAGAACCGACAAAATCGGAGCCTGTGCCCCTGGACCTTGAAAGCCTTGTGGCGCAGCTTCAGAAGTCGCCGGAACTGGCAAGTGCGCTCGCAGCCCTGATAGCGGCGCAAGCCCCGGCAAAGTGATCCGAAAAATCGAATTAGCAAAACGCAGAATTTTCTTAGCAAATTTCTGAAAAGCGTTCGAGTCCAATTAGCATATATACATCATGCGGCGCATAAAAATCTCCCGGTAACGGAAGTGAAATTACCGGGAGAAGTAGGAACAAAAAAACGCTGCAAACCCCGAAAAAAGGCTTGCAGCGGTGCTTTCTGGCGTCCCAGAGAGGATTTGAACCTCCGACCCCACGCTTAGGAGAACTTGCAACCAAATTAACTAACGTATCACCTAAGCTCCTCTCATACCCTGCGAAGTCCCTAATTTCCTGGATTTCACCAGGATGGAATAGCCTCAAATTCCATCTCATTCCCTAACGCATTCTACTGTGTACTTAGCATTTAGTTAGCAGTATTTTGATTTGAACTGCGTTCAGCCACCAAGCACTTAGCAGATTTTTCCCTTACTGGACGTCATTAGATTTCTAAAAATATATATGTTCTTACAAAGCATTTTACCACACATAAACCTTATTATGCAATTAGTAGAAAGGAATTATTATCTATGGATTACCAATTAGAATTAAAACAAATTGTGGATTTTCCACGCTGCCGGATTTACCGGGAATTTATACAAACGCTCATCAAGGACAGAAACATTCGTACAAACGGAAGTTCCTGTCTTTTTTATTTCCTGATTCTCTGCTCCTATGCAAACTACTCTTCATCCTACCGTAACATAGAACATCTGACCTATAATGTTGCTCCGGGAGAATGGAGCTGCACACTGAAAGAACTGCAGCATCAGTTCCGTTTCCGGTTTCAGCACCAGGTTCTTTCTGTTCTGGATACCTTGGCAGAACAAAATTTCCTGACTTACACCTTGCATGAGAAAAATCGCATCATCAGATACAAGATCGTAGACTGGCCCAAAGACAATACAGCGCTTTCCTACAATTTTCCCTGCAAAAAAGACATTGGATTTTTCTTCTTTCCAATCACAAATGTTCATAAGCTGATTCACATGGGAAAATGTTCCGAGATGGATGCTCTTCTGGATCTTTGGATCCATGCAGTCTATAATGATCCGTCTGTACGTTGTTCTGATTCCGGTCCGGTTGTTTACTTCAGAAATCAAACCGGCAATCCACTCTTCAGTTATCAATACTTGGCAGAACGCTGGCAGCAATCCAAATCTTCCGTACAATCTGTATGGGATTTTTCTGTGTCTGACTGTATTTGGACTGATTACCTTCCTGCTGATGCGAATGGGAAATGATCGAAATGGAGAAATCAGTGATCGTGACCGAAATTTTAATTACTCCACGCAGGGAACCTACGGCACTTCCGGATTTATGACATCGGATGAAATGTTTAAAGTTTTGGAATTAGCTGGAGATGTAAGGAAAAATCAGGGAACCATTCTGGGAAAACTGAATGGGAAAGCTGTATGTCTTCCAAACAAAACGCGGCTAAATAGAAACATTGCTGTCTACGGTGCATCCGGAAGTATGAAAAGCCGCGCCTTTGCCCGCAATATGATCTTCCAGTGTGTTGCCAGAGGAGAAAGTTTAATCATTACTGATCCCAAAAGCGAACTCTATGAAAGTATGTCTGTTTATTTGGAAAATGAAGATTATACAGTGAAAGCATTTAATCTGGTCAATCCGGAAAACTCCGACAGTTGGAATTGTCTGGGTGAAATCAACGGACAGGAAACGATGGCTCAAGTATTTGCAGATGTCATTATCCAGAATACGGGTTCCGGAAAAGGAGATCATTTCTGGGATAATGCGGAGATGAATCTGCTAAAAGCCTTAGTCCTCTATGTGGATCAAGGATTTCCTGCAGAAGCAAAAAATATCGGACAGGTTTACAAATTATTGACTATGAGTTCAGAAAAAGAACTAAACAGCCTGTTCGATCTGCTTCCGGTATCCCATCCAGCGAAAGTTCCCTACTGTATCTACAAGCAAGCCAGTGATACTGTGCGAAGCGGTGTTATTATCGGCTTAGGTGCCAGACTTCAGGTATTTCAGAATAAACTCATTCGGCAAATTACCTCTTATGATGAAATAGATCTGGCACTTCCAGGGAAACAGAAATGTGCTTACTTTTGCATTTAAAATCGGTCAGCGTGTACAGACTACTTCCAACAGCGATTACGCAGGATTGTCAGGTGTGATTTTGGAAATTCATACCGGCGAAGATAAAGAAACCGACAATCTGACACCTGATATTCACTGCAGCTTTGATTTTCCTGAATCTGAAGCAGAAATTCAGAAACTAGAGGAACGTTTCTCTTCCCTTTACAATATGCCAAAAAAACTGGATGAGCTTGCTTTAGATGAAGTAATCATGTCCCCGAATGAACTGATTCTTATTCCGGAAGAACCCACTCGTCTTCTTCATTATATTGGTACAGATGAATGGGCTCGCCCGGTATACCAGGATCAGTATGGGAAGTTGTGGAAAGATGTAGAACTTGGTGACTTTGAAATTCCTCACCTACACTCCGCAGTTGGAAATGAATTTGATGGAGAACCGGATATGCCTATCCGGAAACCATTTAAAATTCTAACAGATAAACCGAAAAATCCTTATGAATTTCAGTACATGATGCTTAGCCGTTTACAAAGCGACTGTGAGTATTACTTGAATTACGGAAACCGTTGTACTGGACGTCTGTATTATCTGGATGAAGAAAAACAAATTGCCGCCATGAAAAAACTCGGGAAAGAATTTCCTGATGATGGAAAACCAGAATGGTTGACATGGGAGCAAATTCTGGAATATGAAAAAGCAATGTGCCCAGCTATAAAATAATAATATCTTTACAAATTTTTTTAAGGAGAATGAGTATGACTGCAATAAATGAACTAAAAGAACAATTAGGATACATAGAAATCGGTCTCAATGATACATTTACATTTCATTGCACTCAGTGCGGAAAGTGCTGCATCCACCAGGAGGATATTCTCTTGTCCCCAAAGGATCTGTTTAACATAGCAAAAAAATTTCAGATTACACCAAAAGATGCCTTTGAACAATATTGCGAAACTTATATTGGATCTAACTCCCGTTTCCCAATAGTTCGACTGAAACCACGAGGAAGTGTCCAACGCTGCCCACTATTAAAAGATCGGAAATGTTTGGTACACGATGTAAAACCTGCAGTTTGTGCTATGTTTCCGATTGGTCGGTATCTTGCACTTCCTGATAATGGTGATTTCCCGAAAAATGTGGAAGAAATGTCGGTAGGATACGTGTTTACTAATCCAGATTGCGGAGATGCAACAGAAACCCATACCGTTCAAGAATGGTTCCGTAATTTTAACATTCCGCTAAAAGATGACTATTTCTTTACCTGGACCAAAACGCAGGCAACACTTTGCAAACATCTGCACTTGTTGGAAAAAAGTGTACCGGGTAAGATCATGCTCCGAATATGGAATGCAATCCTGATCTCACTATATCTGAACTATGAGATTACAGAAGATTTTCAAACACAGTTTCAACAAAACTCAGATGCGATCCTATCTTTAATTGAAACATTACGAACCGTTGATGTTCTTATGTCTAATAAAAATTGATGATTGCAAATACTTCGAGCCGCCCAGATGGACGGCTCTTTTCATGTCTGTATAATATTTTTTGTGTTCAACAACTATCTTATTTCCAATATTTCGTCAAGCAGAACCAGATAGGAATAGGCTTCTAAATTGACCTTTCTCAAATATTTCAATGAAGCCAGTTCACTATGCATCAACTTTTTATCACTCATTTCATTGACATCTTCTACCTTTTTGTATGTATTTCCTGTCAGCAGACACATAGCCAGATACATGACTCTTACAGCTCGTACAGCAGCAATTTCCGGGCTGTAATTTTCTGCATAAATATGTCCTCGCAGATCACGAATCCCTTTGACATAAAGCGGATATTCCTTTGCACCTATCTTTCCACGCGATGCGATACTAAATGCAGCATCAAAGGTATCCCACAGGCAATCCTGTGCCGTAGCATTGATGCCTCTGTATGCGATTTCTGCCTGAGCAATACGCTGGTACGTCGGAAGGATTTTACTGCTGTCCGTAAAAATCTCCAACAGTGAAACGACATCATAAAACTGTTTCATCACTTCCATATCTTTCCCCACATTCAATGGAATTCCTGTTGTATGTGGGGCAAAAGCAGTCAATTTGTCCGCCAGTATACAATCGGCGCTTGGAAGTTCTACGGGAAGATACTTAGGCTCTGTCAGTAACAGATCGTTCCTGATTTCTTTCCTTACTACTTCAGCATAATGGTTTTCTTCAAATAGTACATCCAGCAAAATATAAAATGGTTTCTGGTTAATCGGAGAGTCGTAAGTGAATTTAAAATGCCTCTTTACGATATTATTTTTCCCAACTCGCTTTTGCTCTTCCATGTCCCGGAATGGGAAAATCTCCGAAACCTTTTTCAAATAATCATCCAAGTCTGTCTCCGGATGCACAATAATATCAATATCCGTAGATAATCGCCGCGGCGAATCCATAAGAAGCATCAGGCAGGTTCCACCTTTAAAGATGAACGGCATCTCTACACGCGCCAAGGCTTCCAGTAAACCAAATGCGTAGACTGCCCGTTCTAAAAGGACCGGATCCCTGCGGCTGCTCTGCTGAAGATTTCGGATATGTTCCTCTGTAAAATTTTCTCTTTTGAGCATATTCTTACCTCTTTATTCGTAATGTTATCGTTGTTTGTTCTGCAATGAATGTTCGTATTCTTTTCTCAGCATTGCGACGAGCCGCATAGCGGAAAAGGCAGCTTTCATCTATGATATACCGTAAAAATGCATCCTCGTAAATTGTTGGAAGTTCGCTCTCTCCAATAGATTCAAGCCATAAGGATTCCGTCAATAGATCCACAAGCAGTTTCTCCAGTCTTGCTTTCCAAGGTTCCTTTTTACTTCTAGGTGCCTCTGTGGTTAATTTCTGGATGACAATCATATTTTCTGACCAATATTGATGGAATAACTCCACACTCGGATTCAGTAATACTTTTCCCGGATATTTTTCCTTTAAAGTCTCAAAAACAAACTCCTTCAGATCATCCTCTACTGAAAGAAACAGAATATTATGTGCAATCTGATGGTTCACAAATTCATTTATCTGGATAAGCTCTGTAATCGAAAATTCCAAAAAAGGATGATTCGTCTTCATTATATCTGCAACATCTTCAGCAAGCTGTGAATAAGTATAATCATAACTGGCTTCCTCATTTACAGGAATACAGTATGCGTTTCTTCCTACACGAGCAATTTTTCCTTCATCCAACAATTTATTTAATTCTTTTTTGAATACAGAAGGACTCATACAAATTCCATCTGATACAAAAGCATCTCTTAAATCTGTTCTGTTAAAGCCAACTCTGTTATTCAGGTAATCTGTCCAACACATATTTTCCACCACCTTATCGTAGCATTTCGGCAGTAATTTGATTTTATTGCCGTTTTGCTATCATCATTATATGCCTTTCTCTTTTTAAAAGTCAATAGCATTTCGGCAGTAACTCAACTTTACTGCCGAAATGCTACCATTATTTATTATTTCACTTTTCATAAAAAATATGTATTTAGAAGCAGAAATACCACCTGGCACACTCCGTTGCTCATAAATGTTTTTCTCTCAAATTTTGCATAACTTCGGCTGCATCTAAAAGTTCTTCTCCAGCACTCACTTCCCGTTCTGCAGCGTATATTGCTGCATCAACGGTATTCCGTTGCTCTTCCAATAAGTAAATTTCCAACAATTTTCTACTTCGCCGTAGATCATGAAAACAAAACGGTGACTGTTCCCAAAGGCGATATATTTTTCGCACATAATATTCTCGTGAAGCGCTGAAAAACTTCCCTTGTTTTTTATACAATACTTCCATCACACGCAAGGTTTGTCGCGATACTTTTGGATAATTTCCGTTTAGCTGCTGGTATAAGCATTCAAGTCCTCTTTTCCCTTCAGCTAATAGGATCTGACGTCCCTTCATACAAGACATGTCCATCTTTAATATATCATTCCCGCGAATTCCTGTTTCATAAGCAACTCGTAAAAATAACAATGTTTCCAAATCTCTTTTTTCCATAGCTTCTGTAACACAATTTTATAGTTTTCTCTCGTAACTATTCAGAACTAGCTTTACTCAAAGATGAAATCAGGGTGACCTGTGATCGCATTTTTGATAGCTTCGTAAGCATTGTATCCCTGTTTATGTGCCGTGCCTACGTAGGACATGATTTTCAGATAATCTCTGGCACCCTCCTCAGTTCGGAAGCATCCGGATACTTTGGTCTTCATCCGAAGATCACGTTCTGCCTGGTTGTTATCAAACGGGACATTGAAGTTATGGATAAAAAGGCAGACTGAGGCCTTGTAATTCGCAAGGCGTTCTACAAGGGCAAGGATTTTTCCTTTTTTCTTCCGGCCACGTTTTTTCTCCGCGGTTTTGGGAAGTGGATTTTCCTTCCGGGCCTGTTCGATAAGTTCATCATACTTTTTATCGAACTTATGATAGTGATAATAGCTCAGAAAGTCCTTACCTTTCTCTACAGATTTGTCTTTGACCTTTTTCATTTCCAGTAAAAGGTCTATAAATGCAGATGCCCACTTCTGTTCAGAATGATTTTCATCAATCCCCGTTAATTCACGGAGAAGATGGGCACAGCAGACTGCATGCTGAATATCCGGATAATTCCAGTAGGAAGCCCAGCAGTCGTGCATGGCAATCCCTTTGAATTCCGGGAGAACACCGCATTGTTCCATACCGGCATTTCCACGTTTGGGACTGATATCAAGATAGGTGTATTCACAATTTGAGGCATCATGAACCCACCAGAGTTTTTTATCCACTCTGGTTCCTGTTTCATCGAAATGTCCAAGTGCGGAACCAATCATTTTATCCTTGATCTTACCTACTGTTTCACTCAGACTGTCAGCGCATCTTTTTACCATGCTGCTGATCGTTCCTGTTGCAATTGGAATGTTAAATACTCCGGAAAGAATCTCATGGGTGCGTTTGATGCTGACTGCACCTACGATATTTAGCGCAACAGCTAGTGACTGAAGGTTTTCGCCATACTGTACGGCTGCTTTTACGTCAGAAGGGAAAGCACCTCTGCGTGTATCTCCATACAGCATACAGATTGGAAGTCCCAGTGCCTGATGCTCCGTTACATTGACTGTAACAACCGCATCAATAACATGGCGTTTCTCTGCAATGCATGCAGTGCCCTTGCATATCTGATAATGTGGGCATCCTTCACATGCAGAAGGCATATGTGTGACTATTTTATCCGGAGCTGTTATTACCGCTAAATGTGTCCCCTGATGTCCGTTCTGTCCACCAACCTTTTTGCCAGATGGTTTTCGCAGACTCTTTGGGGCAGGCTTTTTGAAACCATCACTTGAAGGTGGTTTGGAACTGTTTTTGGAGTTCTTATTAAGCTGTTCCTTTAGTTCCTGTATCGTCTGATTGAGTTGAGCGATTAACTGTGTCTGCGCATTGATTGTAGCATTCAGAGAATCTACAGTTGATGTTAATGAATTAACCTGCTGTAATAACTGCTTATTCATTTCATCTTTTGTCAATCAGACCACCTTCTTCCGTTAAAATTTGATACTTCTATTTTAACGGAAAATGGGATAAAAAGCGAATCGTAAGATTTTGGCATACTGTCAAAATGACGGTGGATAACCAGAAAAAATCAGAGATTAAATGCTGATAACACCCGGATAAAATCCACAAAAATGCTGTTATCTGGGTAAAACTAAGGAGTTATGTTTCAGAAATCCACAAACCCAAAGCACTTGGCAACCAAACTGAAAAATTATCCACATTTTACACTAAAACGATGACGAAACAGAAATTTTATTTTCTCTGTTTTGCCGAAAAATTAAGATGTACTTAACGGGGTACTGAATAGTTACCAATGCACAAAAAATGGATAAAGAATTTTATTCTACGCTTAATGATGATACAGACAATCCAAAGCAAGATACCGACTTAACCGATAGTGATATGGCATTATTGGAACTGATTAAATCTTTATCGCCAGAAATGAAAGAGCAATTTTTAAAGCAGGCACTTCAAAGATAGAATTTCAAAAGTGTTAGCAAATTTCAAAAAAACCAGCGATTTTTCTTCAAAAATAAAAAAGTGTTAGCAAGCCTATTTCCTTAAAAGTCTTAAAAAATATCGAATAAAAAATGATTGATTGAAAACAAATCATATTCAGCGTAAATAGAAAGCCATAAATAAGAAAACGCTGAAAACCTTGTAAAATAAGGCTTTCAGCGGAGTTTGTGGCGTCCCAGACAGGAGTCGAACCTGCGACGTTTCGCTTAGGAGGCGAACCCTCTATCCTGCTGAGGTACTGGGACATTCTTAAAAATCTATTCAATTTTATCTAGTTATCATATCAAAAGGCGTTTGTTCCACCTAGCCCTTAGGAGGGCATCGCTCTATCCACTGAGCTACAGAGACACTTTATATATTATAACGGTTATATTTAACCATTACAACCCTTGTATTTACAGCGTTTTTCAGATATTGCGCTGTGCTAATATTTTAGAACTGAACCCTTAGTGTTGGAAACGAACCATCTGCCAATTAGGAGGCGAACCCTCTATCCAGCTGAACTATATGGACATATATAGTTGTGAAACATTTCGAACACTTCCAAAAGTTTCACAACTATTATTTTACTATATTTATTTTGAAATTACAAGAATTAATTCTAAATTCGAAAACTTAATAGTGCAGCTGACCCTGCAGCCAGATTGTTCCTTTGAAGCGGCGTCCAACTGCCGGTTCACCGAGAAGATCTTTGCTGTTGATGCAGATATCAAACTGTATATCATTGCTCTCTATAGTCATCTGGCAGATTTCTTCACCTGTCAGGATATTCTTAAATTTCATGATATCCAGAATCTCACCAAGAACATTATACTGATCACATTCAATTCCATAAGGCATGAAATAAGAGTCCACGATCGTGAGAACATCATCTGTAACAATTCTCTGGGAAATCATGGAGTAAGTATCCATATCCTCCATTGTAAGGCTCTCCATAGCTTCCTCATCACCATTACGCGCTGCTGCGATCAGATTAGTCCTGTTTTTGGAAAGCTCTCTCTCCACCTTTACCTCTTCCTTATCCTTCTGCAGCGGAAACAGGATCTTTCCCTCAGAAGCCAGACCGGAAACCGTCACCGGACGGTCTCCCGGGTCTTTCAGGCCTTTGTATTTCTCCTGCATATATTCTGCCAGATTCTGCAGATAAAAGATCATAGTCATGCCAATACGCAAATCATCACATGCTCCTGCATAAGATTCCTTATCTGTATGACGTTCAACAGTCACTTTTTCCCTGGATGTGATTCCTGTTCCCCTGAAAAATGGGAAATAATATTCCACGTGAAACTCACCGTTCTCATCGTACTGACCACAAACGCTGATTCCACAGTCACAGCCATAATTCTTGGAAAACTGTACAAAGACGCCTTCCGGATGATTTTCCACGCAAACCTTTTCATCGTAGCTTGCGATCACATCACGGATGATCTCTTTTATTTCACTTCTTCTGGTAATCTGTGAAAAACCAACGGTCTTTAAATAACTGTGCACAAGAACACCTCCCTGAAAAAGCCTGCGTTTCTCTTACGCGCGTGTCTTTTTCTCAATCTTTGTCATACCACCCATATATGGCTGCAGAGCTTTTGGAATGTTTACAGATCCATCTGCATTCAGGTTATTCTCCAAGAAAGCAATGAGCATTCTCGGAGGTGCTACTACTGTATTGTTTAATGTATGAGCAAGATATTTCTTGCCATCTTTGCCGTTTACACGGATTTTCAAACGACGTGCCTGTGCATCTCCAAGGTTGGAGCAGCTTCCTACCTCAAAGTATTTCTTCTGACGTGGAGACCATGCCTCAACATCGAGGGATTTTACCTTAAGATCAGCAAGGTCACCGGAGCAGCACTCAAGCGTACGAACCGGAATATCAAGAGAACGGAACAGATCTACTGTATTCTGCCACAGCTTGTCGAACCACATCTTACTCTCCTCTGGCTTGCAAACAACGATCATCTCCTGTTTCTCGAACTGATGAATACGGTAAACACCTCTCTCCTCAAGTCCATGAGCACCTTTCTCTTTACGGAAGCACGGAGAATAGCTTGTAAGTGTCTTCGGAAGCTCTTCCTCCGGAATAATCTGGTCAATGAATTTACCGATCATGGAATGCTCACTTGTTCCGATCAGGTAAAGATCCTCTCCCTCAATCTTGTACATCATAGCATCCATCTCCGCAAAGCTCATAACGCCTGTAACAACGTTGCTTCTGATCATGAAAGGCGGTACGCAGTAAGTAAATCCCCGGTTGATCATGAAATCTCTTGCATAGGAAATTACTGCGGAATGAAGGCGTGCGATATCACCCATCAGATAATAGAATCCGTTACCGGCAACACGTCTTGCGCTGTCAAGATCGATTCCATCAAAATTCTCCATGATATCTGTATGATACGGAACTTCAAAATCCGGAACAACCGGCTCACCAAATTTCTCAATCTCTACGTTCTGGCTGTCGTCTTTACCGATCGGTACAGAAGGATCGATGATGTTCGGGATCACCATCATATCTTTCAGAAGCTCTTCCTCAACCTCTTTCTCTCTCTGAGAAAGTTCCTCAATACGAGTTCCGGATGCAGCAACCTGTTTTTTAACCTCTTCTGCCTCTTCTCTTTTTCCCTGGCCCATAAGAGCACCGATCTGTTTGGAGATCTTGTTTCTCTCAGCACGGAGAGCCTCAACCTCCTGCTTAATCTCTCTGTTTTCTTTATCAAGTTCGAGAACCTTGTCAACCAGCTCCAGTTTGCTGTCCTGGAACTTATTGCGGATATTCTGCTTTACAACCTCCGGATTCTCTCTCACAAACTTAATGTCTAACATGATATTCCTCCTGTATTAAAAATATTCTTACTCTTTGCAGTTTTTTACTCCTTCTCAATTTCACCAAGGCCAAAGTTTACTGCTTTTCTCAAAGCTTCCACTTCTTCCTGACTAAGTACAACATAAGACTCACCTTTTACGATCTCCTTTAAATAAAGGAAACAGTTATCGCGGCTGTGAACCGCATTCAAGATCAGACCTGTATTGTTTTTATCAAGAAGCGCCAGTGCAAAGCTGAGTTTTCCACCTACATCATCAAATGCATCATACTTTTCAACGCCATATTTGCTGAACATTACATTCATATTTTTTTTGATAAAGCTGATGTCATGATCATGATCTTCCTTTGCTTCATACAGCCGATCGATCTGTGCAAATTTTCTTACAAAAACTTTTTCCAGTGACTGTGCATCTCCGCCTCTCATAAACATCTTGTACTTCCGTTCCAAACGACTGAGACGCATATTGCTACTCACCACATTAATCAGAAGAATGATGGTAAGGATCAGCAAAACAACGATCACAATCCCGGAATCAATTCCCATGCTTTCAAAAATCCCGCTCATTTTGCCTCCTATCTGATAGATTCGAACAGATCAATGATCCTCTCCAGTTCATCTCTGGAATAATATTCAATTTCAATTTTACCTTTGTTGTTTTTCTTTCGCTGAATGGATACCTTTGTTCCCATGATACCTTTCATTTTTTCTTCCAGGCTCTCATAAATGGCATCTTCTGCTGTGTTTCTCTCTGTTTTTACTTTTTTCGCAGGAGAAACCAGATTCTTTACAAGTTTTTCCGTCTCACGAACACTGAGTTTTTCATCAAAAACCTTCATGGCTGTTGTTTCCTGAAGAGCTTCATCAGAAATTCCCAGAAGTGCTCTCGCATGACCAGCTGAGATCATATCTGCAATTACCATTTCCTGAACTTTTGAAGAAAGCTTCAGAAGACGCATGGAATTAGTTACTGCAGTTCTGCTTTTGGCAACTCTGTCTGCGATTTCATCCTGTTTCAGGTGAAACTCTTCCATCAGACGTTTGTATGCCATCGCTTCCTCTATAGGATTCAGGTCTTCCCGCTGAATGTTCTCGATCAGGGAAATTTCTACGATTTCCTGGTCTGTAAACTCTTTTACAACAACAGGAACTTCCTTGAGCCCTGCCATCTTGGCAGCTCTCCAGCGGCGTTCACCTGCAATGATCTCAAAATAATCCTTCTTATCGGATACCAACAACGGCTGAAGAACACCGTACTGTTTAATGGATTCCGAAAGTTCCAGCAGCGCATCCTCATCAAAATGTCTTCTGGGCTGATTCAGATTTGGTTCTACGCTGGAAATTTTCACAAGTCGTTCTGCGGCCGGATTATCTTTTTCAGTTGGTTTGTCTTTTTTTACAACTGCAGATCTTGTCTTTTTTGCAGGTTCCTTTGACGGACCGCCTGCTTTGTTCGGGATCAGTGCGTCAAGACCCTTTCCAAGGCCTCCTGTTCTTCTTCCAGCCATCACTCGCCCTCCCTGCCTATAACTTCTTCTGCCAGGAGGCGATAACTCTCTGCTCCTGTAGATCGTGAATCGTACAGATTGATCGGTTTTCCATAGCTTGGTGCCTCTGCAAGTCGTACATTTCTCGGTATGATCGTTTTGTATATATTCTGGTCCAGGTTTTCTTTTACATTTTCTACAACCTGAAGTGACAGATTTGTTCTGGCATCATACATAGTAAAGACCACGCCTTCGATCTTCAATATCTTATTCAATCGGTCTCTTACCAGTTCGATGGTATGTATCAACTGTGACAAACCTTCCAATGCATAATACTCACACTGAATCGGCACCAGAACGGAGGTTGCGGCTGTCAAAGCATTAATTGTAAGCATACTCAGTGACGGCGGACAATCCATGATTATGTAATCATATTTCCGGCGAAGTTTATCCGTGATCTTTTTCAGAATAAATTCTTTATCCTCAAGATCAACCAGTTCAATTTCTGCACCGGAAAGATTCATATTCGATGGTATCAGGTCAACATTATCTACAACGTTCTTTATAATGGTATCCTTGGTCTCTGCTTCTCCAAGCAGCAGCTCATAAAGGGTGTTTTCTACTGCATTCTTGTCTGCGCCAAGTCCACTGGTCGTATTTCCCTGCGGATCAATGTCGATGGCAAGAACCTTTTTCCCTTTTTCAGCAAGGCAGGCCGATAGATTGATGGCTGTCGTTGATTTTCCAACCCCGCCTTTCTGATTGGCAACTGCAATGATTCGTCCCATTGTACCCCTCCTTTTTATTTTTTTAAGGGATTTTTACTCATTGGATATCATTATAACACTTTTATTTTTAAACTGCCACATAATGTTTCACGTGAAACAATAGAAAATAGGTTTTGAATTATTTTATTTATTGTGTAGTATACCCAAACTCATTCCGGACTAAACAGAAGTTTGACAGTAACAGTACATCGATTATAAAGTCCATCAACTCAGCATAAACTTCCAGTTTTATTTGTTACCAATCAGACTATATATTTTACGCCATAAAAACGTACCGAGAAATGAAGTTTCCATTTATAGATATTTTGCTGAAATTGTTCTGATTTATCATAATCTTGAAAATTATTCTATTTTCTCGGTATAGATATATTATCTTTTATGGAACCTTGCATACTGCTACATAGACATCAAAATCCCTTGCTTTTACAGCATTTATAGCATTTTCGAATTTTATCTGAACACCAAAAACATTACTATTATTATCAAGCGAATAAAAGCATCCGCAAACGCATTCGCAGTTCTACACTGAATAACTGCTTCGCGATTTACCAAAAGGAATACAAGCTGCCCTTCCCTGATAAGAAGCAGTTCTTCAACCACTGCTTATCATTTCTTGCAATTGAAGCAGAAAATCAGGGGATCTCCTGATTCGCGTCAAACAAACAAAAGCATCCGCAGTTGCTACACAGCCCTACACCGAATAACTGCTCCGCAGTTTATCAAGATTTGCTTATACTCTTCCTGATACAAGCAAATCCCCAACCGCTACTTATTGCAATCGAAGCATGGTATCTCCTGATTCGGTTAAAAACTATATCATCGCTACCGTAAAGCGCCTATGAGTTATCGTTGTTGTGAAACGTTTTTTAGTTCAAGCGGATAAAAGCATACTCTTCGTTACTGCTCATAGCCTAATAACTGCTTCGCAGTTTATCAGGAGAAGCGTAGTTTCCTTCTAATACAGGCAAGTCCCCAACGGCTGCTTATTGCAGTTCGCAATTGAAGCAGGTGACTTACTTGATCTGGTTAAAATCTATATTAAACCTACCATAAAACACATAAGCACGAACTACAGCTGTTTTTTATTTCTGCACTTGTCAAAGATGGGTTATGACTCTTTATTCTTAATCTGTCTTCGGATGTTTCACGTGAAACATCCGAAGACAGATTATCAAACCAATATTCATAATTGAAACAGGGGACTTACTTGATCCCGTTAAAAAATCCATCAACGAAATCGATCAAGGATACGGTTTGACTTGTAACTGCAAAGGTACTGAACAGTTACGAATACATTATAAAATCAATGTGAAATGTCAAAAAAAATACTCCAATATATTCTCTCTGGCATTATCTGTATCACGGAAGCATGTAAAAAGTACAAGAAACTCCATCCACAAAATAATGTGGCTGTTGTCTTTATACTTCGCAAAAACATCTATATATAGCAAATGGAAACTTCTTTTTTTTCAGAGTGTTTTTATAGTGTGAAATGCATATAGCTCTCGACAAAAAATATAATATTACGAAACTAGAATTTTCGATTTTTGTTTATTTTATTATGTTCACGAAAGATTTACGCATTTATTTCATTTTTCTTCCAATCCTGTTATATATTCGTTATGTGCATGTTAACTGAAGGTTTTTTCAAGCATAGTTTCTTTTTGTAATACCCAATATAAAATATATCTGAACAAGGTTCCGGCATGGAACTGGTATAAAATAAATTTCACTTAATAGGCTTTTTTCTTCTAAATCAATCCGAAAAAACGCTGCCTTGTCTTCCTTTTATCCCAATCATGCGGATAAAACTCTCTGCATTCGGTGTATAGTTTTACACCGAAGAGCTTTTTTACAGTTTATCAGGAATAATACAAGTAATTTTCCACCCACAGCTTATTGTTTTTCATAATCAACGCAGACGACTTTCTTTATTCGATCAAGCATCATTTTACGCGTTTAAAGTAGAGACCGATCTATATTTTATTTTTATCATATTATGATATTTTTCTTTTTAGCGCATGTGTGCAGGCGCACATTTCTGTATTTTACAGAGTCTTATATTTACTTTTTATGTAAAGTACATTTTATTGTACTTTATTATTAAAAGTACTATAATTCGTACTTTATTACTTTTTCATTCGTAAATATCCTATTATTTCTATTTATTATACAGCATTTTCTTCTATAAAGTCTTTTTTATTGTACTTAGTATTTGTGTTTTAATTATTTTTGTAGTCGTTTTATTATCATTATCATGCTGTGAGCTTCGCAGAAACAGTCTCTTATATCACTCTATAAAATCCCCCTTATTTTTTCGCCTTACTCTCCGTTTTTTTATATAATTATATCTTTTTACTATATTCGCTTAACTTATTAATTTCCCGTCCAGTGCATAAAAGCATCTGACCGGAACTCATAGGAAATACTGATGACCGTATCTGGTAGCTTACCTTCAAGTACACAAACATATCTACCCAACTTTGGATCAATCAGATAAAAGCATTCTCTACGCAATTCTACACCAAATAACTACTTTGCAATTTATCAGAAGGAGCCAGTGCTTCTCCTGATACAAGCAAGTCTCCGCCCACTGCTTATTGCTTTTCGCAATTGAATCAGGAGACTTACTTGATTCGTGTCAAGCGGATATTCGCAATCCGCTTCGCTACCTGCTCATAACCGAATAACTGCCTCTCAGTTTATCAGAAGGAGTTTTCACTTCTCCTGATACAAGCAAGTCCCCACCCTCTGCTTATTGCTTTTCACAATTGAATCAGGAGACTTACTTGATTCGGTTAAAAACGCTTCTTCTCTTGCCTCATTTTCCCCTGAAATGCTATAATCCATAAAGAAAGCATTCGCAAACTCCCTGCAGTTTGCGTCTAGTACATCGTTTCGTAAATAACTATACCAATCGCGTAAGATGTGGATTCGAGTGTGCAGGTATAAAAAGCGCAGGCGCAGCGGGCTATGCTGAGGCTTTTAGACCTGTGCGATTGAATTCGCAGATAAGTGATTGGCATAGTTGTTTCAAAGACGATATACTAATCATCTATCATCTGATCGAAAGGAATATTTTATACATGAACACCACAAATAATCGCAACGATTTCTATAAAGAACAATTAGACAAGACTTTAAATGGCAATGAAAAGATCGAAACTGCCATTGCAGCACTCCAAAAAGAAGCAACCGAAGAAATGCTTGCTCATACTCTCACCGTGATCCGTCACAGAATGCAGGAGCAGGCACAGCTGATCATTGCTGTAGAACCTCCAAAAGGTGATGGAAAAATTTCTCTTCATGCGATCAAAACCAACGATGGAAAGCAATGGTGGGCTGCATTTACCAGCTTCGACGAAGAATTAAAAGGCAGTGATAAGATCATGTCCACATTTACCGCAGATATTGATAAGATTTTTGCTTCTGCATTGCAAGAGCCGTCTGTTGAGGGAGTAATTCTCAATCCATGGAACCGCACACTGATGCTGAACAAAACTCTTATCAACATCATCCTCGGCAATCCTGTATAGCATCAGCTCTGTCGGATAACAAGTCCAATGTTTCACGTGAAACACTTGGTATTTTACTGAAGTATAAAAGCATTCCAGCGGATAACAGCATCCGCTTCGCTACTTGCTCATAACCAAATAACTGCTTCGCAGTTTATCAGAAGGAGCTTTTCCTTCTCCTGATACAGGTAAGTCCCCACCCTCTGCTTATTTCTCTTCGCAATTAAAGCAGGGGACTTACTTGATTCGGTTCGAAATCTGATTTCTATGTATCATGAAGCGTATTGGCGATGCTACTGTTCACTGATAATATTCCGTAAGTTTTTTTTATAAACGAAGGTCGCAGAAAGCCCGAGACCATACCGCACCAATTTATGCGATCAACATAAATTCTTTGCATTGCAAAGCGCGTTACTGAAAGCAGAACGAACAGCAACTTAGCGATCATCGCCAAGAACAGAATGGACAGTAGCATCAGCATACAATAACAAGGTTAGGGTTCCTACAAAAGCATTGTAAATTCTTCGTTCCTGTCGTATAATAAAGCAAAGAAATATTCAGAAAAAATCAGATCAGATACCTGAATTACGTTACATCTGCCCTGATTATTTTTACGAATTCCAGGAGGCTTTTTAATGAAGAAAAATGGACACAGACTACTTACTCTTGCAGCTTTAGTCGGAACTGCCGCAGGTGTTATTCATATTGCTAACCGTTTCATAGATGCCACATCTCAGCTTAAAGATATGCTGGAACAGCCACACAGCAAAACCTATGGCTGGCGTTTTGGAAAGATTTTTTATACAAAACAGGGACATGGTGGCACCCCTATTCTTCTTATTCATGATATCATGCCAGGTGCTTCCGGTTATGAATGGAATGCCATAGAGAAGCAGCTCGCAACCGAACATACAGTTTACACCATTGATCTTCTTGGATGTGGACGTTCCGAAAAACCGGATATTACTTATACCAATTTTGTATTTGCTCAGTTACTCTGTGATTTTGCCAAGAATGTGATTCGTGAGGAAACCGATGTTATTGCCAGTGGTTTCTCAGGTTCTTTTGCGATCATGGCTTACCGTAACAATTCTGACCATTTCCGCAAGATCATGCTGGTCAATCCACCAAGCTTCAGTTCTCTGAAGCAGGCACCTTGTAAAGACAACAAGCTCTTTAAGTATTTTATCGAGCTTCCGATTTTCGGAACTCTGATCTATCATATGGTAGCTTCCCGCGAATCCATCAGCAGTCTGTTTATGGAAAAGCTGTTCTACAATCCCTTCCATGTAACAGATACGCTGGTAGACACCTATTATGAATCCGCTCACAAGGGCGGTTCCAACGCCAAATATCTGTATTCCAGCTACATTGGCAAATACCTGAATATCAGCATTAATAATGCCGTAGAATCTTCCAATGCATGCATCTATATTATTTCCGGAGAAAAAGAAGCTTCCGCTTCTCTTATCGCAGAGGAATACCAGAAGCTGAATTCTTCCATTGAAACCGCTGTGATCCCGGAAACCAGACATCTTCCTCATCTGGAAGATCCGGAACATTTCCTGGAACAGGTAGCTATTTTCCTGTAAAAACAACTTATGATCCGGCAACAAAAACAAAATTTATCTATAGTAATTTTGGAAATCAACGCATCAAAAGTACATTGTTCATGTTCGGAGCCATTGAGCTCCATACAGTAATTTGTGGAAATGCTATAAGCCAACAAAAAGCCAATAAAAAAGAGTACTGTTTCACGTGAAACATGAGTTTTCCCTCAAACAAACGTGAAACAATACTCTTTATTTTTTACCAGACTCACAGCATGCATCCGGACATTTCTCTTATCTAAGTGCCTGCTCCAGATACATGTGTGTTGTATTATCGATCAGCTTATGTGTCAGCTCTGCCATATGCTGTGTACTCTCCTGATTCTCAGAAGACAGCCATGTCTTGATCATTCCCACGCATCCATTCAGACAAAACGCATACGCATACTCAATATCACGGTTGTCCTTCGGAAGACGAACTGACAAGCGATGCAGCACCGTATCTGCGATCAGTTTTTCTATACGATTCACAAAAGCCATATCTCCATTCTTTCCAAGAAGTGCGATACAAATATCCTTATTATGATCCAGGATCGTAAATATCTGCTCAATAAAAGAATACGAGCTCTCCTTATTATTAAGAGGATCCAGAGGATAGTCTGCCACCAGATGCGTGATTTCCTCCATCAATTCAGCCTCTATGGATTCCAGCATCTGATAGATATCTGTATAGTGAAGATAAAATGTGGAGCGGTTGATATCAACTTCTTCCACCAGTTCCTTTACCGTAATTTCCTTAATACTCTTCTTCTGCATAAGACGGGCAAGCCCCGCTCGCAACTGTGCCTTGGTCTTACGTACTCTTCTGTCAACTTTTTCCGCCATCTTAATTCCCCCCTGCAATTCAAAAAAGCAAGCACGTTTCCTCCGCCTCAATCACCTGTTACTTACGATACTCTGCAACGGTCATACAAAATGCATAATGCATCTTCAAACGAATAAAAGCATTCGCTTTCTCTACGCCGATCTGCATGATACCAGATATCTGCTGTTGTTAAGAATTGACAAGATCAAAATTGTTAACGACGCCGGCCTACACGATACCAGATATCTGCTGCATATTTGTGTTGAAACATAGGAATCCTGTCTGTATTTAATATTACCAACTGCACATAAATTCAAAGTAAATAAAGTACTTTTTGTCTATTATGCAGTTTTTTATTTGTAATAGACACTTCCATCATTTCCGTCTATTAATATACATTCAGTAAATATTTAATGGTTGTATCTGTGGTATGTGTTTAGTATAATACATCACGTAAAGAAAATCAACACTTTGTTTGATAATGGAGTATTAAGCTATTAATAGATCTCGTCACCATTACTGGAATAAAGTTTGATTAATCAACTATGTTTGATAATACAATTTAATAAGAAAGGGATAGGTAATATGATCAAAAACGAATGGAAAAGCTTACTTCGTAACAAGCTCATGCTTATCGTCGTAATCGCCATTATCGTAATCCCGATCATCTATGCAGGTCTGTTTCTGAAATCCATGTGGGATCCTTACGGAAACGTAGACAGCCTGCCAGTGGCCGTGGTAAACGAAGACAAACCTGTCGAGTATAATGGCAAGACCTTAAGCATAGGTAAGGACATGACGGATGAGCTGAAAGACAACGACTCAATGGCATTTAACATTGTAGACAGCAAGACAGCAGAGGACGGTCTGGCCAATGGAACCTATTACATGGTTATCAAAATTCCGGAAAATTTCTCCGCAAACGCAGCCACTGTAATGGACAACGATCCAAAGCAAATGGAGCTATCCTATGAGACAAACCCTGGAACCAACTATATTGCCTCCAAGCTCAGTGAAACAGCAATGCTGAAGCTTCGTGATAACATTGCTTCCAAGGTGACGGAAACCTATACAGAAACCGTTTTTGATTCTATCTCAGAAGCAGGTGACGGAATGCAGGAAGCTGCAGACGGATCCGGAAAGATCGAAGACGGACTGAATACAGCAGCTGATGGTAACAAAACAATTACCAAAAACCTTAAGAAGCTTTCCACCAGTACTCTTACTTTCGTAAGCGGTGCTGACAGTCTCACCGAAGGTCTTAAGACCTACACCGATGGTGTTGCAAAGGTTAACGATGGTGCAAAGAGCCTGGACGATGGTGCAGATCAGCTGAACAGCGGCGTTGCAACCCTCACAGAAAAGGTTCCTGAACTGACAACCGGTGTGGATACTCTGGATAAAGGTGTTCAGCAGTACACCGCTGGTGTGGATGAGCTTAATAAAAATTCTGATGCACTGAAATCCGGTGCAAGCAGCCTGGAATCCGGTGCAAACCAGCTGAACAGCGGCGTTGCAGCTCTGACAGAAAAGGTTCCTGAGCTGACAACCGGTGTAGATACTCTGGATGAAGGTGTTCAGCAGTACACCGCTGGTGTGGATGAGCTTAATAAAAATTCTGATACACTGAAATCCGGCGCAAGCAGCCTGGAATCCGGTGCAAATGCATTAAGTGCAGGTATTGATACTCTTTCCGACGGAGCAACACAGTATGTAGCTGGTGCTGACACTCTTGCAGATGGAACCACCACCTATGTGGCTGGTGCTGGCAAACTCGCAGCCGGTGCCAAAGAGCTTGCAAAACTTGAAGACGGACTCACAACAGTTTCCAATGGTATCTCTCAGCTGAATACCGGTGTTACCAAAGGAACCGATGACTCACAGTCACTGATATCCGGAACACAGCAGCTGGAAAACGGACTGAAATCCCTGAACGATAAGGTTTCTGCTCTGAAAGAGGGAACAACACAGGAATCCATCAACAAGCTTGCAGCCGGCCTTACTTCCGCAAAGGATGGTATGGACACAGCCGCAGCTGGTATGAACAGTGCTGCAGCTGGTATGAACAATGCCGCAGACGGAATCAACAACGCAGCCGGATATATCACTCAGGCCGCAGGCATCACAAGTCAGACCAGCAGCAGTATCACAGACAGTCTGATCCCTGCTCTCCAGAATGCAGGCACACAGTTCTCACAGGTAGGTGATCAGGTCAGCAGCATCCTTACAGGATACGGACAGCAGACAACGGAAGCACTTACTGATGCAAATACCAAGATCGGTACTGCCGGACAGACAATGACCGATTTAGCAGCACAGCTTCAGGCGATTCAGGCAACCGCTTCTGAGGACGGAACCATTTCCGCAGCAGCTCTGAATGATGTGATCAACGCTTTAAACAGCGTAGCCGGTGGAATGACTGGCGTGGACGGTTCTTACATGAGCAGCTATTCTGATCAGGTTTCACAGCTTGCAGCTGGTGTATCCGGTCAGCTCTCTTCTACTCAGGAAAATCTGAATGCTGTTACTTCCAAGCTTAACGAAGCAGCTTCCGGACTGACTCAGATCTCCGGAGGACTGACTCAGGGTGCCGGCACACTTTCTGAGGGTGCCACAACCATGACAGATGGTGCAAACCAGATGAGTGCAGGTGCCACAACCATGAGCGCAGGTGCAGAGCAGTTATCTGCAGCTACAAGTCAGCTTCCTACAGATCTGATCGCTCAGCTTTCTGCAGGTGTTACCCAGCTGTATCGGGGTGCACAGGCTGTAAACACAGGAACCAAGAACGTTTCCGCAGGACTTCAGTCTCTGGAAGACGGCACAGTCGAAGCCTTCCCGGCTGCAGCAGCAGGAATCAAAGCTCTGAACGATGGATTTGACCAACTGACATCTTATGATAAGCAGCTCAACAACGGTGCAAAGAATCTGAAAACAGCCGGCAAACAGATCACTGACGCACTTCCGGATATCAAATCCGGTGCAGGTCAGCTGGCAGATGGTTCTAAGGCACTGACAGATGGAATCACAACTTACACCGATGGTATTGCTAAGCTTTCCGAAAACAGTGCTGCTCTTACAGACGGCACCAAGAAACTGGCAACAGGAGCCAAGGCTCTTTCCAGCGGTGCTGCTACTCTTGCAGATGGAACAAAAGCATTAGCCGATGGTTCCGGAACACTGACAACCGGAATCACAACCTACACCGATGGTGTTGCTAAGCTTTCCGAAAACAGCTCCGCTCTTACAGACGGTACCAAAAAGCTCTCAACAGGAGCCAAGACCCTTTCCAGCGGTGCTACTACTCTTGCAAACGGAACTAAGACATTAGCAAACGGTACCTCAACACTTCTCAGCGGTACCGAGAAGCTTGTAAGCAACAACAGCACACTTAACAATGGTGCAAAACAGCTTGCAGATGGCGCTGCCCAGATCCAGAGCGGTTCCTCTCAGCTGTATGATGGCTCCAAGAAGCTTGGAAGCGGTATGAAAGAACTGAAGGACGGTTCCAAGACACTGACCACAAGCCTCAGCGATGGAGCTACCACTGTAAAAGACAATTCAGCAAGTGATGAAACGATCAAAATGTTCGCAACTCCTGTTGTAAACGATGAAACAAAACTTACCGATGTCCCGAATAACGGACACGCAATGGCACCTTACATGATGTCTGTAGGCCTCTGGGTCGGCGCACTGGCATTCTGCCTGATGTATCCTCTGGCTCAGTATAAGGGCAAACTGAAATCCGGTTTCGCATGGTGGGCAAGCAAGGCTTCCGTCCTTTATCCGGTAGCGATCCTTCAGGGAATCTGCCTGATCCTGCTGTTACGTGCATTTAACGGATTCACACCTGCAGAGATGGGCAAAACCGTACTCTTCGCCTGCCTGACATCAATGACCTTTACCTCTATCATGTACTTCTTCAACATTACTCTTGGTAAAGTAGGAAGCTTCCTGATGCTGGTATTCATGGTCGTTCAGCTTGCAGGATCTGCCGGAACTTATCCGGTTGAGATTTCACCTTCATTCGTTGCAAAGATCCATGCATACGTTCCGTTTACTTATACGGTCTATGCATTCCGTGCAACGATCAGCGGTGGCCGGAGCATTACCACTTCCATTATTGTAATGGCTGCACTGTTAGTGATCTTCACGATCCTGACGATCCTTCAGTTCAATCACATGACCAAGAGAAAGAAAGCAGAAAAAGTTGTTCTCTTCGACTGGCTGGAAGAAAGAGGTCTTGCATAATACTTAGTTACTGACAGAAGCTCCCCCGAACCTTCTGTTAGATATAGAAAAATTAAAACTGTACAGTTGCTCAGATGAGCTTCTGTACAGTTTTTTTATATTGTCCTCGTCAATTCTCCACGCTACAATTATAGCAGTTACAGAAAATCAAGCGGATAAAAGCATCCTCATTTGGTTAGATCTGATCAGGTAAATCCCTGCACAGTTACGCAAATCAAGCTGCGACAATTACAAAAACTTACCTGCAACATAAAATCTACGCATACATAAGAGACTTACATGCAACAAAAAATTCACGCATACACAAGAGACTTACATGCAACAAAAAAATTCACGCATACATAAGGAGGAAATCTATGAAAAAGAGAACAACCCAACTGCTATCCCTTATGATCTCCACTGCCATGATCGCCAGTACACCGTGCCTGACCTATGCAGCAGATTTCAGTTCAGAGACATTCCTGTCAGATTCAGAAGAAGCGGCAATATGACTTCTCAGATCTACTCACAAACCGGATCTCTTTCTGACTGCAAGCCTGCGGTTTTCAATGGAAAAGCAACCTGGTATGTTACCGATGGCTTTAAACTTACTTTTTATCAGATTAACTCCGATGGAAGTTTTTCTTCCGAAATCGGTCACATGAACACCTGGAAACCGGAACTAAATACCGTATCCGCGCATACCGCATCACAAACGGTAAAAAAATATACGGACCGTATTCATCTGTAAGGACCGTAAAATAACAGCAACATAAAAACACCCCGGAAAATCCTGATCTGTGTGGTGTCTCCGAATATCTGATCATCAAACGGATATTCGGAGATCACCTTATTGTTTGCGGATCTCCGAGGTGTTTTTATTTATTTTCTTAATATTTTATTTTTCCGCCTCAGCGGTTGGTGTTGCTGTGGCTTCTGTCTCTGTTTCACCGTTTACCATGGTTTCATATGCATTGAACATTTCTTTTACTGTCATTTTGTTTACAAGAAATACCTTGTCTCCAACGACAGCTGCATAATAGTTTGTGTCATATGTGTAGAAGGTAACGGTTGTCTGGTTCTTGTCAGAGTCTGTGAATACAGCGGTCATCTCCGGATCTGCAGCCGGTGTATAAGCGTCTGTCAGTCTCTTCTGTCCTGCCATGTTTATCAGCTTGTTGTAGAAGGTGGTAAAGGTTGTACTTTCTATTTCCTTACCATCCAGCTGATAGGTTGTTGTTTCTTTTTCGTTTCCGTCATCATCTGTGGATGTTTCACGTGAAACATTTACAGTACTTGTTGTTTCACCGTAAGTAACCTGGAGCTGATCCAGATTTTTTACAGACAGATAATTGACAATCAGTGACCAGAGATCTGACGGCGTCTTGTCAATAACTGCACTCAGTGTATCCGTTGACATTGTATAGATCTGTTTGTTATCTACCGTTACATATCTGCTGCCATCTCCTGCCTCATCACCAACATAAATGACAAGCTGTTTATCCACTGTGGTTGTCTTGCTGTCTGCATCTTCTGAGCTGCTGTCCGTGTCAGCGCTGTCGCCGCTCTCAGAATCGCTCTCAGAGGCCGTAGAATCGTTTTCTCCGGATTCTGTACTGTCTGTGCTGTCATTCTTCACCTTTTCCTGATAATCCACTGTAATCGTCGCATAGGGCTTATCAAGGCCATACTGGGAAAGATCCTCTGCATTGTAGTTTACAAACTGGTCAAATGCAAAGCTTCCAAGTCCGGAGGTTACATTTCCTGCTGCCGTTGTATCGGCAGACTCTTTATCGCTGTTTCCGTCACCGGAAACATCCCAGGTAGCTCCGTCGGAATTTTCTTCCAGGACATAGGAAGCTTTATCCTCGCTGACCTGGACCTTTTTCACTGTGGAAGGATCAATTGTCGGGAAATCTTCTCCCTGTGCGTAATCGTAAAGGGAGTTCATAAACGGAGACACTGTGTCCGCTGCCACTACATATACCGTGCTGTCATCATCATCTCTGGAAATGTAATACTGATTCGTAGACGTATTCTCATCTCCGATGTTGAATTTCGTTGTCCCATCAGCGGTATCAATAGTTACTGTGTTAGATGGGGAATCCAGTCCGTATTCCGTAAGATCCTCCACATCCTCCAGAACTCTGTCCGCTTCCACCGTTTCGATGGCGGAAGCTGCGGAATCCAGAGTTGTCTGATTTACAGGAAAAGCAGTCTCATCCTTTTTCACCCAGGAATCATCTTTTTTCTCAAAGGTCACTTCCTTCTTGTCTACGATAAATTCCAGGGATTTAATGTCATCCTTTTTCACGGAAAACACTTCTGTTTTGCTTTCCTCTTCGCTGCTGCTCTCTGTCTTTTCTTCTTTGGATACGTAGGTGTTCAGTCCCACATAAATGCCGCCGAGAACTGCCAGAACAACAACTGCTGAAACAAGTTTGGTCGATTTTTTCATTATGCTTTTCTCCTCTTAAGCCAGATCAGGAATCCTGCAACAAGGAACACTCCCGGGATCAGACCAATGGTACAGATCTTCCAGAAGGCTGCATCATAATCGGTTACTGTCAGGCTTGTGGACTCAAGGCTCTTGGATGGAATAGAAACGGAATTACTGTCGTCTGTGCTGGTCATCCAGTTTAAGGACTCCAGAAGGAGCTTTTCATTTCCGCCGGATACCATCTGGTTCACCTGGCTCTCCATCAGATTTGCTGTGGAGTAGTAAACGATCTGTGTTTCCTTATCATCATCCAGTTTCTCAGTGATGGCAACACCAAGATCAAACGGTCCGTCTACATCTCCGTCTTCCTTTTCGATATTGCTGCTCTGCATATTTGTTTTGGAGTAAGCCTTGTCAGAGGTTGTCAGGATACTGTCGATGGTTACGGTATCTCTCACATCATCTGTTTTCTGAATGCCCTGCGCATACGGTGCCAGTACGTAGGAGCCCGCAGAAGCTGTCTCAGAGCTTGCATCTGTGCTGTTGACTGTTGGTACAAGATAATATGGCATCTGCATTCCATAATGCTGATTATCACCCTCAAATACGATTCCCTCGGCACACTTTACACCATAGTTTTCAAGAACCGCATCAAAGTTCGGCAGATCATCCTGTGTATAATCCGAGAAGATCATAGCTTTTCCGCCTGCCTCCAGATAATCCAGGAGCTCTATTTTTTCTTCCTCGGAAATATCGCTGGTCGGAGATACGATCATCAGGCAGTCTGCATCATCCGGAACCTTTCCCTCTGTGAGAAGGTTCAGCTCCTTGATATCAATATTTGCTTTCTGGATATCTTCTTTAAAGCTGGAATCCAGATCTTTTTCTCCGTGTCCGGATAAGGTGTACATGATCGGAAGATCCTCGGATGTCACATAGCCGATCGCACTTGTGATCTGTCCTTCTCCATCAAATCCGGTAGTAGTCTGCTGCCAGGTATTATAGTCTACTGAAGAGGAATACATATCGTTGTAATTGATAACCTTGTTTCTGTCGCCGCAGACTACAATCAGGCTGTTTGACGCAAGATCATCGGTTGTATATTCCGATGCAAATTTCGGATTTACAACCGGGTCTTTCACCTCAACTTTAATATGCTTGGACTCATCTTTATAACGTGAAAGCAGATTGGAGATCGTGTCGTCCTCAGAACCGCTTGCCGCGATCTGATAAATGGTAACATCCTTATCCAGTGCCTTCAGTACCTTCTTTGTTTCATCACCAATGGTGTAAAGCTTGGATGAGCTTACATCCAGCTGTGAATATTTGGATGGGATCGCACCGACGATCATGTTGATCACAACCACGATCACGATAAAGACAGCTGCCATAGCCATGCTGTAGGAACCATTTTTGATATGTTTTTTGCTGATGGTGCCTACCAGCTTTTTCGGATCCGGTTTATGTTTCTTTTTGCCGGAGTCCTGTGCTGTCTCCGGTACGGCTGCCTCGCCTTTATTTTTCTTAAATTTCTCACTGAATTTCATTTCCCTTCACCCCCTAGTTCCAACGTCTCTTCTGAATGGACTGCATGGTAAGGAACAGGCAGATCGCAATAACAGAAATAAAATAAACGATTCCTGTCACGTCAAACACGCCGTTTGTAAAATTATCATAATGTCCGCTCAGGTTAAATACGTTCAGTACCTTCTGGATACCGCCCTGGAAAATACTGGATTTTACAACGTATACGATCACAAGGGCAATCTCTCCCACAGCTCCGATCACTACAGAGATCAGGACATTTTTGATCATTGTATAAATGATGATAGCGATCGCCACGATCAGAAGTCCGAATGCCACTGCGGTTGACATGGAGGTCTGTGAAAAGAATGAGGAAATTCCGTTCATCATATAGAAGGCGAACAGGAATACAAACGTAAGTACTGCTGCAATTACCTGACTTTCTGTAAGCGCTGACATAAATACACCGATCGCCAGATTCGCGCATCCCAGAAGGAAAAATCCCAGGATCCCGGTGTATGCGGAAGCATAGGAAATCGTTCCGAACTTACTCATGATCAGAGGATAAACGCACATGATCACGACCGGAATGACAAACACAGCTACCAGTGCAAGATATTTTCCAAATACGATATCCCATACAGATACCGGTGCGGTCAGAAGAAGCTGATCCGTTTTCTGCTTGCGCTCTTCTGCAAGTACACGCATGGAAAGGATCGGCACACCGATCAGGAACACAAAGGTCAGTGCGCTTAAGGTAGTTTCAAATTTTGAATAGCCGCCTGAAAGCTGATATGCGGAAAAATAAATTCCGGTCAGCACCAGGACAAAAAATATGAAGAGATATCCAACCATGGAGGTCAGATAGCTTTTCAGTTCTCTTTTAAAAATCGCTGTCATGACTGATCCCCCTCTTTCTCATCAGAAGCCTTCTCTGGTTCCCCGTTTTTTTCTTCCTGCGTTTGTTCTTCTTCCAATGATCTGTCTTCTACCGGTTTCCACTGTGAGCTTTCCGGTTTTCCGGCGGATTTTTTCTCTCCTTCGGTAAGCTCAAGGAATACATCCTCAAGGGAAACTCTCTTAACCTGCATCTCGTAGATCGGACAGTTCGCTTTTGCCATAGCGTAGAAGACTTTTTCACGGATATCCACATTTTCCTGAATGGAAAGTTTTGTTTTCCACAATTTTTCATCGCTGTCATAGGACATTTCCACCCCGGTTACGCCTTCGATCGTTTCCAGAGCTTTTCGAATCGTGTCTTTCTCGCCTTTTACCTTCATAAGGAGGCTGTTGGAGCCTGCTGCCAGACGTTCCAGATTATCCGGTGTATCGCTGGCTACCAGCTTTCCATGGGAAATGATCAGAACATAATCACATACTGCTCTTACCTCGGAAAGGATATGGGAGCTTAGGATAACCGTGTGCTTCTGCTTCAGGCCTTTGATCAGGTCACGGATCTCGATGATCTGCTTCGGGTCAAGTCCTACTGTCGGCTCATCCAGGATGATCACCTCCGGATATCCCAGAATCGCCTGTGCAAGGCCCACCCTCTGGCGATAACCTTTGGAAAGGTTTTTGATCAGACGGTCTTTCATGTCTGTGATCTTTACCATATCCATGACTTCTTTTATCTGCTTGTCTTTTTGGTTTCTTGGGATTTTTTTCAGATCAGCCGCAAATTTCATGTACTCAAGAACAGTCATATCAAAATAGAGCGGCGGCATTTCCGGCAGATAGCCGATACATTTCTTGGCTGCCTCCGGTTCCTCCAGAATATCATAACCATCGATCATCACTTTTCCTTCTGTGGAAGCAATGTATCCTGTGATCATGTTCATAGTTGTTGATTTTCCTGCACCGTTGGGGCCCAGGAATCCGTAAATTTTCCCCTTTTCGATCTGAAAGGAAAGATGGTCAACCGCAGTATGATCGCCATACTTTTTGACCAGATTACTTACTTCGATCACTTTACTCTCCTCCTTTTATTCTCAGGGAAATACTTTTTTTAATTATCGATTTCCCATTTTATAAGATGCCAGAGGCAAAAGGTCCTGAAACTGAAGCCCTTGACTCTGGCGTCTTTTCAATACCAATAGAAAATGCCCCTGGATGAAACAGAGAATGGGGGAATCCAGGGGCATCTCTATCGGATTATAGTGTAAAAGCAATTTGTGATAAAAGTAGGATAAATTTGTGATAATTTTGTGAAACTCCCGGACAAAAAAATCTCCTGTCGGACAGATTTGACTTTGTTCGACAGGAGGTATCTTATGCCAGTGGCTCTCTGAGCGGTGTTCCGGCTTTTCTCGGATATTTGCCCGGGGTATTTTTTACCTTCTCGATAATGACCAGGGAGCGGCCGATCTCAGAGCCCGGAAGGTCAAAGTACTGAATATCCCTGATCTTTCCACCAAGGATCTTTACCGCTTTCTCTGCTGCTTCTGCTTCTTCCTTTACAGAACCGGATTTATAGGACACAAAAAGCCCTCCGACTTTTACATACGGGAGACAGTATTCAGACAGGGTTGCAAGTCCGGATACTGCTCTGGATACGCAGAGATCATATTTTTCTCTGTAGGCTTTGTTTTTTGCATATTCTTCAGCTCTTCCGTGAATGGCGGAAATCCCCTCCAGGTCCAGGAGCGCAAAAGTTTCTTCCAGGAATTTTACTCTTTTATTGAGTGAGTCCAGAAGGCAGGCTTCCACCTCCGGGAAGGCTATTTTCAGGGGAACACCCGGGAATCCGGCGCCGGTTCCGATGTCCATAACGGTTTTTATCTTACCCATATCTACAGCCTTGACGCAGCAGAGGCTGTCCAGGAAATGTTTCACGAGAACCTCGTCAAATTCTGTGATACCGGTGAGGTTCATGACTTTGTTTTTTTCTACAAGATATTCGTAGAACCGGATAAACTGGTTTTTCTGCGTGTCACTGAGTGTGATCCCAAGCTCCTCGCAGCCTTTTTCCAGGATTTCTAAATTGTACATGCAGCTTCCTCTCTTATTTTCTGTGTTTTATTGTTATTCTTTGTATTATCCGTGTTTATGTCCGGATCTGCTTTCCAGATATACAAGAAGCACGGAAATGTCAGCCGGGGATACACCGGAGATACGGGACGCCTGGCCGATGGACACCGGTCTGTAGGCTTCCAGCTTCTGGCGTGCCTCAATGCGGAGGCTTCCTACATCTTCGTAATCAATGTCTTCCGGAAGCTTTTTCTGCTCCAGTTTCTTAAACTGCTCTACCTGCTTCATCTGGCGGCGGATGTAGCCATCATATTTGATGTTGATCTCTACCTGCTCACATACATCTTCCGGAAGCTCCGGTCTTTCTTTATCGATGGGTGCAAGCACCTTATAGTTAAGCTCCGGCCGACGGATCAGCTCTGCAATGGTGGTTCCGGATTTCAGAAGGGTACTGTTCAGAGATTCCAGAAGGCTCTGTACCTCTGCAGAACCACCTACGGTTGCATGTTCCACTCTCTCGATCTCTTCCTGTATCCGGCGTTCTTTTTCCTGTAATTTATGGTATGTCTCATCATCGATCAGGCCAACCTCCCAGCCTTTTTTGCGAAGACGAAGATCTGCGTTGTCCTGGCGGAGGAGCAGACGGTACTCAGCACGGCTTGTCATCATTCGGTACGGCTCATGGTTCTCCTTTGTTACCAGATCATCGATGAGAACGCCAATATATGCCTCTGAGCGGTCCAAAATCAGCTGTTCCCGGCCTTTTACCTCCATAGCTGCATTAATTCCCGCTATGAGGCCCTGAGCGGCTGCTTCCTCATATCCGGAGCTTCCGTTAAACTGTCCGCCGCTGAAAAGGCCCTTGATCTTTTTGAATTCCAGTGTGGGATAGAGCTGGCGCGGATTGATGCAGTCATACTCAATAGCGTAAGCATTTTTTACAATCCTGGCGTTCTCCAGACCCGGTACGGAATGGTACATCTCGTACTGAACATCCTCCGGCAGGGAGCTGGACATTCCGCCGATGTACATTTCATTTGTGTAAAGACCTTCCGGTTCAATAAATACCTGATGGCGTTTTTTGTCTGCAAAACGGACTACTTTATCCTCAATGGACGGACAGTAACGTGGTCCGGTTCCTTCGATCATTCCGGAATAAAGGGGGGATCTGTCCAGATTTGCACGGATGATCTCGTGTGTTTTTTCGTTTGTATAGGTCAGCCAGCAGGATTTCTGCTCGATCTGTACAGATTCCGGGTCTGTGGAAAAAGAGAACGGTACGACTCTTTCATCTCCGAACTGCTCTTCCATCTTAGAATAATCAATGGTGTTTCCGGCGATTCTGGCCGGAGTTCCTGTTTTGAAGCGGAACATTTCGATCCCCAGCTTTTTCAGGGAATCCGTAAGGTAATTGGCTGCCTGAAGGCCGTTCGGTCCTGTATAGTTGCTGACGTCGCCGTAAATGCAGCGGGCCTTGAGGTAGGTTCCTGTACAGAGGACTACAGCTTTTGCGTGGTAGGTGGCTCCTGAGAAGGTTTTTACACCGGTGATGTGCCCGTCTTCTACCAGAAGCTCGGTCACTTCACCCTGGCGGATGGTTAAGTTCTCTGTATTTTCCAGTGTCTTTCTCATTTCTGTGCTGTAGGCCTGTTTATCGGCCTGTGCACGAAGGGAATGGACTGCAGGGCCTTTGGACTGGTTGAGCATTTTGGACTGGATGAAGGTTTTGTCTATGTTTTTACCCATTTCCCCACCGAGAGCATCCAGCTCACGGACGAGATGCCCCTTGGAGCTGCCGCCTACATTGGGGTTGCAGGGCATAAGGGCGATGCTGTCTACGCTGACTGTGAACATGACTGTGTTGAGCCCTAAGCGGGCGCATGCCAGTGATGCTTCGCAGCCTGCGTGGCCGGCGCCTACTACTATGATGTCGAAAAACTGTTCCAGATTTTTCATGCTTTTTCTCCTTTATTTTTCTCTTATTTTTCTCTTATTCTTTTTCTTTATTTTTCTTTGTGATTTTCTTTTTCTTTGTTTATTGTGTGGTTGGTTTTTGGTTTTATTTTTACTTTCTTGGCAGAGGGCCTGGTTTTTTTGCTTTGGGAAGCTGTGGAAAACCGCAAAGGGGCCGTAAAGCCACGGCCCCTCTGCACACCCCTCGGGCTTTTTTTTTGGAGTTCTTGCGTTGTGGTGTGGGATACGGTGTTGACTTTTGTCTGTATGCTTCGGTATTGGATGCGGAACGTTGTGCCGAGGGGGTTGCAATGGAACTGTAATGAGGTTCTCGACGTGCGATGCACGTCTGCGGGGTTATTCCTGCTTCCGTCTGCCATATTTCGGCTCAGTGTTGAATTGCCAGTACAGAAGCATACAGGCACAAGTTAGTTTCTTTCAGCATTCCACAATCGCTGCACTATATAAAAAAGGCCCAGGGGTGTGCAGAGGGGCGCGGCCTTGTGCCCCTTTGCGGTTTTCTCACATTCCAATGTGATCTACCCTCTGCGGGCTTCCGCAGTCCATGTGGCATACAGCAGGGAGCCGCAATCTATGCGGTTATACGACCGGAGTTCCGCAATCCATGCGGCATATACGGCCGGAGTTCCGCAATCCATGCGGGCATTCGGCCGGGGTCTCCGCAGCCCATGCGGTTATTATTTCCCCATACAAAATTTAGAAAATATCTCATTAACAAGGTCTTCCCCAAGTGATTCTCCCAGAATCCGTCCCAGACTTTCGTATGCATCTGTCAGGTCTATGGAATAAAAATCCTCCGGCATTCCGCTTTCTATGCTATTTTCTACCAGAGAAAGACTTTCCTGTGCTTTTAAAAGCTCCTGTCTGTGGCGTTCATTGGTGATGTAGACTTCATCATTGAAGTCAATCTCCCCACTGAAGAACATTTCCCGGATTTTTTCTTCCAGGTCTGTGATCCCGGTTTCTTCTTTTGCGGAGATTGGGATCACCGGCTGGTTTATTCTGCTCTTTAAATCCTCTATATCTATAGCAGATTCAAGGTCTGTCTTGCTGTAGAGGACAATTGTCTTTTTCTCTTGCAAAATTTTTATGATTTCTTCGTCGTTTTCATCTAACGGTACGGAGGAATCTACGACATAGAGGATCAGGTCTGCGTCTGCTGCCATTTCCTTGGCTTTGGATACGCCGATTTTCTCTACGATGTCTTCTGTCTGGCGGATTCCGGCTGTGTCAGCGATCTTTAATGTGATCCCATGCAGATTGATATACTCTTCCAGTACGTCTCTGGTGGTTCCTGCGATATCGGTCACGATGGCTCTGTCCTCTCCCAGAAGCAGGTTCAGCAGAGAAGATTTCCCTGCGTTCGGCTTGCCCAGGATCACGGTCCGGATACCTTCCTGTATGATCTTTCCGTCTCCGGCTGTTTTTAACAGGTTCTGTATTTTTTCTTTTTCTTCTGCTACGATCTGCTCTAATTCTTCCGAATATCCTGTCAGATCATAGTGCTCCGGGTCGTCTAATGCCGATTCAATGTACGCTATATGGTACAGCAGTTTTTCTCTGATCTGCTGTACGTTTTTTCGGACTGAGCCTTTTAATTGTCCTACAGAATTCTTTAATGAGTACTCATTTTTGGACTGTATCACATCCATAACGGCCTCTGCCTGGGAAAGATCGATCCTTCCATTGAGGAATGCACGCTTGGTAAATTCTCCCGGCTCGGCAATAATGGCTCCGTTTTTCAACACAGTTTCCAGTACCTTTTTCATGGCTAAAACGCCGCCGTGGCAGTCGATTTCTATGGTATCTTCTCCTGTGTATGTCCGTGGTCCGCGCATGGCCATGACCAGCACTTCGTCTACCATTTCTTCGTTATCATAAATATATCCATAATGGATGGTGTGGCTTGGGACGTTTTTCAGAGATTTTTTTCCACCCTTGGAACGGTATACTCCGGATGCGATCTCAAAAGCCTCCGGGCCACTGATCCTGACGATCCCAATTCCAGATGCGCTCATGGCTGTGGAAATCGCAGCAATCGTTGTCTCTTCCATTTTTCACTCTCCTTTGTCAAACGGATAAAAGCATCCGCTATATCACACTGCAGCTGATCGCTGTCATGCCGTTTATCCTGGTCCAGCGGATAAAAGCATCCGGTTAAACGCAAAAATGTTACTCCGGAAAAGCTTTTTACACGCAAAAAACACGTGTTATTCACGCTTTCACCTAGAATAACATCTTCTGTCAGTTTCCATATTTATAATGCTAGAGCGTGTTTGAAAAAGGCTTTCTGCAAGATGTGCGTCACAATTTGTGGGAGATTTTGTCCGGATGAAGGCGCCGTAGCGGGCTACGGCAACTGAATTCGGGCAAAATATACCGCAAAGTGGGGCGTGCAGATTGCGGGAATGATTTTTCAAATACGCTCTAATCTCTGCATTCCGGATGTCCGCTGCAGAAATATCTTTTGTTATTTGCTCTTCAATGATTATAAAGAATTGTTGCGGAGATTGCAATGATAATTTTTAATTTTCAGTTCCATACAAAAAAGCCGTACCCACGGAGCTTACGCTCCGGGATACGGCTTATAGCTTTACCGGTGGATCATCAATTATTGCGTTTCAGTTTTACTACTACATGTCTGTAAGGTTCTTCTCCCTCACTGACTGTCTCTACATAGCGGTTGCCCTGCAGAGATGCATGGATGATCCTTCTTTCGTACGGATTCATCGGTTCCAGAACTACCGGTTTTCTGGTTTTCTTTACCTTGAAGGCGATTCCTCTTGCAAGGTTCTCCAGAGTTTCCTTACGACGGCGTCTGTAGTCCTCGGTATCGAGTTTTACACGAATATAGGTAGACTCGCCTTTGTTTACCACAAGGCTTGTCAGATACTGAAGAGAATCCAGTGTCTGGCCTCTTTTTCCGATGAGGATACCCATATCCTCACCTTCAAAATCCACATCCAGAGAACCGTCTGCAGTGTTGTATTTCGATGTGATCTCCACTTCTCCAAGATCCATGGAGCCGAATACGTCACGAAGAAATACGACTGCTCTCTCCTCAACCTCTCTGATCTTCTCCGGATCGCTGAGGATCTCTATCGGTCTGCCCTGCTTCGGTGCTCTCTCACGTGTTTCCTTCGGCTGACGCTCCTTTGGAGCTCTTGGCTGTTTCTCACGTGCAGGCTTTGCTTTGCCCTGGAAATCCCTTGCAGGTCTTTCCTTTGGTGCTGCTGCCTTTGCAGGTGCTTCTTCGGATGCCTTCTCCACCTGTACAGCTTCTTTCTTCACCGGCTTCTTCTCCTCTGCAGGAGCTGCTTTCGGTGCAGATTCTTTCTTTACATCCGGAGTAAAAGGCTTTTCTAATTTCTTCTCTTCTTTGATAGCGTCCAGTCTCACGGACTCTACCAGTTCATCGATCTCCTGCATATCAGAAACTGGCTCGATTCTGCGAACTTTGATCACGGCAGGTTTGCTGCCGATTCCGAAGAATCCGGAGCTGCCTTCACTGATAACCTGAATATCAAGCTGGTCACTGGAAGTTCCAAGCTCAAGACACGCTTTTGTGATAGCTTCATTCTTTGTTTTTGCTGAAAACTGAATGTAATCCTCCATTACGAACCCCTCCGTTCCTGATTATTTCTTCTTATTTCTCTCATCAAAGTCTCTTACGAGATTTGCTTTGGCTGTGATGCTGCCCGGTTTTGCACTTCTTGCCTTCTCATAAGCAGTATCAACCTTCTGTGTTCTGTCTGAAGCACCGTTGTTTCCGCTGTTCCCCTTATTGATCACAGGTTTATTGATATTCTTGGCGGACTGATGAGCCTGATTGGTGATCTTCTGCGGCGGAAGTCCTTCCTTCGCACGCTTCGCTTCGATCTTCTTCATATTCTCATTAACCAGATCATCAATGTTCATCTTATCAAGATGACGATTGATTGCAAACTGCTGGGCACTTCGAACGACAGCACTGGCGATCCAGTAGATACCAAGACCAACCGGGAATGTGAAACAGAAGAATGCAGACATCAGAGGCATGACCATGTTCATGGTTTTCATGGAGTTTGCCATTGCGCTGGCCTGATCATTTCCGTCTGCCGGCTGTGTTGCAGCCTGTGGCATAAGCTTCAGGTTCAGCATCTGAGTTGCCCATGCAAGAACCGGGATCAGAAGTGCTACGATCGCAAGTAACAGAGAACCATGATTTTTGAAGAATTCCATGATATAGTACAGCGGCTGGTCTGCGATATTCAGGCCACAGAAGCCCTGCATCTTGGAAATATTGCCGGATGCTTTTGTGATCGCATCAGAAAATCCTGAAAACTGATCCATCTTTGCCAGCTCTTTCCACTGGGAAGGAGAAAGTGCATACAGAAAATCAACAATAGAGTTACTTGTAGCATTTCCGGCACTGTCCATAACGAGACGCACTCGTGTCATGGAATGGTCTTTGATAAACTGCTGCAGGATATCTGTGTATCCGTTTACAGCTAGCAGGTTGTCAACTACACCAGTAAAAATGTTCTTTACACTTCCAACGTAAGCAGGAATCCGGTAGATAACCTGATACAGAGCAAACAGAATAGGCATCTGAATGGCTAACTGTACACAGCTACCGGTTGGAGAAACACCATATTTCTGATAAACAGCCTGGGTTTCTTCGTTCATTTTCATCATGGAAGCCTGATCCTTTTTACCCTGATATTTCTTCTGGATCTTCTGGATCTCAGGCTGCATGATCGCACTTAACTTGGAGAATTTCTGCTGCTTGATCTGCAGCGGTGTCATAAAGGCAAAGATAAGAATACTGAAGATAATGATACAAAGACCAATGTTCTGGATTCCGAACAGGCCGTCAAGCATCTTATATATGCCATCCATGATCCATCCCATCACAGACGCGATCTGTCCGATAATAGGAGTTCCGGTTTTTGTTGCTAAAAACAGTTCCAAATTCATTTCCTCCTAGACTTCTTATTCAATTGTAAAAGTCCGGTAACTATTCATTCGTCCACTAACTGCGGAGGTACTGAACAGTTACAAATTCCGATAACTGCTCTGCCCGGGAAAAGGCTGAACAGTCACAAAATAATTCATGGCACAGGGTCATAGCCTCCGTGGGAAAAAGGATTGCATCGCAATATCCTCCATGCCGCAAGAAGACTGCCCTTAAATGCGCCATATTTTTCGATTGCTTCCAAACCATATTGAGAACATGTGGGAATATAAGGACATTTCGTCCTCTTCATCGGCGATATATATTTTTGATAGAGCCTTATCATCTTAATCAGAAATTTCTTTATCATGTTCATTCCCTGTTATATGATGCTTTCTTGCAAGATGCAGAAAAGCACTCTCGATCTCGTGAAAGCTCTTGCCCTTGGCTGCGGCTCTCGCTACTACTACAATATCAAGGTTACTGTCAAAATCTGTTTCGTTGAGACGATAGCTTTCTCTGATCAATCTGGTGAGTCTGTGGCGAACCACACTGTTCCCTACTTTTTTGCTTACTGATATTCCCAGACGATTCTTCATGTGCTGATTCTTCAGCACGTACATCACCAGAAGCCGATTTGCGTACGATGTTCCGTTCTGATATACAACTTTAAAATCTTGATTTTTCTTTAAGGACTCTGATCTGATCAAACGAATCCTCCTTAATTAGATTCCGTCTGCGCGGATATTTCTCCGGATAGAAGAAAAGACCACATAAATGCGGTCTTGCAGCTTATGCTGATAACTGTTTTCTTCCTTTTAATCTTCTTGCAGCTAATACTTTACGTCCGCCCTTTGTGCTCATGCGAGCTCTGAAGCCGTGAACTTTAGCTCTGGATCTCTTTTTTGGCTGAAATGTCATCTTCATAGGTAAAGCACCTCCTTTATCTATTTTTAATTGTTATGAAATAACTTATCATTCAGAACATCGTTTCAATTATATAAATAAACCTCCTTTTCGTCAAGTAAAAATTGCAAAAAACCCGATAAAATCAAGGGTTCTGTAAAATACCCCCATCTTACGGTATTTATTTTTTTCTCTTATGTGGAAAGCGCTTATGGTTTACGTAACATTATCCACATTTTGTGGATAACTTGTGGATAACTTGTGGATTGACCGGAAATCTATCCACTTTTTCGGAGGGTTTGTTCACATCGTTTTCAAAAAAACCCTTTATTTGCGGTATTTTTAAGGTGGATTTTTTTATACACATAATTCTTCCACATTTTCCACCAATTCTCGACTTATGGAAACCTCCAGGACTCTTATCCACAATAATCCACCCTAATCCACAGTAATTTCCCCACAGTATCCACATTCTTTTCCCCAAAATCTCAAGGATTTTCCATTGCGAAAACCCCTTTTTCATTGTAATATATAAAAGGATATCTATCTCCAGTCGCAGACTGGGGTTATTATAATACTCATGGGAGGAAAAAATGGACGCTGTTATTGAAAAATGGGAGGAGATCCTGCAAACTGTCAAATCTGAATATGAGGTGACTGATGTCCCTTTTAATACCTGGCTTAAGCCGCTGAAAGTTTATGAGGTTGACGGAAAGCTGATAACAGTGGTTGTTCCCTCTGAGCAGGCAGCGATCGGAGTCAATTATATCAGTAAACGCTACAAAATACCCCTCCAGGTTACTATCTGTGTACTGACAGGCATGGAAGAATGCGAGGTTCGCTTCGTTCTGGAAAAAGATCTCCCCAAAAAAACAGAAAAAAACACTTCTTATGATAAACAGGTTCAGGATACACGTTACGAAGAGGCGCATTTAAATCCAAAATACACCTTCGACACCTTCGTTGTAGGAAGTAATAACAAATTCGCCCAGGCAGCAGCTCTTGCAGTTGCCGAATCACCGGGAGATACCTACAATCCACTGTTTATCTATGGCGGAGCCGGTCTTGGTAAGACGCATCTTATGCATTCCATCGCTCATTTCATTCTGGAACACGACGAAAACAGCCATGTTTTGTATGTAACCAGTGAGGAATTTACCAACGAGCTGATCGAAACCATCCGAAACGGAAATAACACGGCAATGAGCAAATTCCGTGAAAAATACAGAAATATCGACGTTCTTCTTGTCGATGATATTCAGTTTATTATAGGAAAAGAATCCACACAGGAGGAATTTTTCCATACATTTAACAGTCTTCACAGTGCCAAAAAGCAGATCATCATATCCTCTGATAAACCACCGAAGGATATGGAAATCCTGGAAGAGCGCTTCCGTTCCCGGTTCGAGTGGGGTCTGATTGCGGATATCACGCTGCCTGATTACGAAACCCGAATGGCGATCCTTCATAAAAATGAAGAAATGAACGGCTACAACATCAGTGAAGATGTTATCAAATATATCGCTACCAATATCAAATCCAATATCCGTGAGCTGGAAGGTGCCTTCAACAAGGTCATGGCCGGAGCCAAGCTTGAGAAAAAGGAAGTAACTCTGGAGCTGGCAGAGCAGGCACTGAAGGATATTATTTCTCCGGATGAGAAAAAAGTGATCACACCGGAATACATCATCTCCGTTGTTGCAGAGCATTACGGAGTCACACCTGCGGACTTAAGCGGAAACAAACGAAACTCCAAGATCGTCATGCCCCGCCAGGTTTCCATGTATCTCTGCCGTGAGATCATATCCACACCTTTGAAAAATATCGGAAAAGCGCTCGGAAACCGTGACCATACCACCGTTATGCACGGTATCGAAAAGATCGAAAACGAATTGCAGAACGACGATAACTTAAAAAATACCATTGATATATTGAAAAAGAAGATTAATCCACAAGGTTAGTGGAGTTTTCCACATTACTGGTGTATAACGTGTTGATTGTATGTGGAGAGATGTGTACAACTTTTTTGCCAAAACGCGGCGGTAATTTTATCCCCGGATTATTCACATGCGAAACTACCACTTTTACACAAAGTTGTCCCAGCGGAAAACCCCTGAAAACATCAGGCCTGCGGGAGTTTTTCACAAAATCTGGCCCCCTACGGCGGTTACTGCGGATTTTTTCTATAAATATATTTATAAAAACCACAAATTGTTCAGAAAGGGAGTTATACACACTATGAAAATCATCTGCTCCAAATCAAGTCTGTTAAAAAGTGTAAGTATCGCACTCAAAGCAGTTCCATCAAAAACCACAATGCCAATCCTGGAATGTATTCTCATGGATGCAACCACAAACCAGATCAAATTTACCACCAACGATATGGAGCTGGGAATTGAAACGATCGTTGAGGGTACTATTGAAGAAAAAGGTAAAGTTGCTCTTGATGCAAAAATCTTCTATGAAATCATCAGACGACTTCCGGATAATGATGTTACCATTAAGACCGATGATAAATATGCAGCAACCATTACCTGTGAAAAAGCAAAATTCAATATCCCCGGAAAATCAGGAGAAGATTTTGCTTATTTACCGATGATCGAGAAGGATGAACCGCTGACGATCTCTCAGTACACACTGAAAGAAATGATCCGCCAGACTATTTTTTCGATTGCTGTAAATGAAAACAATAAGCTTATGACCGGTGAACTTTTTGAGATCAAAAATAACTGTCTGAAGGTAGTTTCTCTGGACGGACATCGTATCTCTATCCGCAAAATGTCCCTTAAGAAAGATTATTCTGACCGTAAGGTGGTAGTTCCGGGCAAAACTTTAAGCGAGATCAGCAAGATCCTTTCCGGAGAAGTGGATGATCAGGTCAGCATTTACTTTACAAAAAACCATATTTTATTTGAATTTGATCAGACTATGGTAGTTTCCAGACTGATCGAGGGAGAATATTTCAGAATTGACCAGATGCTTTCCAGTGATTATGAGACAAAACTGAAGATCAACAAAAAAGAATTCCTGGATTGTATTGACCGTGCCACACTTCTGGTACGTGAGGTTGATAAAAAACCGATCATCATCAACATCACAGACGATGATATGGAGCTGCGCATTGATTCTGCAATGGGTTCCATGAATGAAGAAATCGATATTGAAAAAGAGGGTAAGGATATCATGATCGGCTTCAACCCGAAATTCCTGATCGATGCGCTTCGCGTTATTGATGATGAAACCGTGACAATCTATCTTGTAAATCCGAAGGCCCCGTGCTTTATCCGTGACGATGAGGAGAACTATACTTACCTGATCCTTCCTGTAAACATCAACCAGAATCAGACCAGATAAAACCTGGGGTAATGTGACTGTTTTTGACCGATTATGTGCAGGAATGCGGTTGCGTTCTGAGAATTGTTTCATGCGTAAACTGCTGGAAGGGGGGATTTAAATTACCGCCTTCCGGTGAAATTTGTATTTTGGGGGGATTTTAAATACCGCCAGGAGATCAGAAAAGATCGATCTGACGGAGAAAATACCCCGGAGATAAGAGGAGAAAAAATTGGAGATCAGAATTAAAGACGAATTTATCAAGCTTGGTCAGGCGCTGAAGCTGGCCGGTGTTGTGGAGGACGGCGTTGAGGCGAAATATGCCATCAATGATGGTCTGGTACTGGTGAACGGCGAGGTGGAGAACCGCCGTGGCCGCAAGATCCATCCTGGAGATACCATTTCCTACGATGGAAAAGATATTTATGTGATCGGGTGAAGGAATGTACATTGAATCCATCAGACTGAATAATTTCAGGAATTATGAGTCGCTGGAGATGAATTTTGATCAGGGCACCAATATTCTCTACGGTGACAATGCCCAGGGAAAGACCAATATCCTGGAGGCGGTTTATCTGGCAGGTACCAGCAAATCCCACAAGGGAAGCAAGGACCGGGAGATGATCCGCTTTGAGAATGAGGAATCCCATATCCGAATGATGGTGAAGAAGGGCGATCTTTCATACAAAATAGACATGCACCTCCGGAAAAACAAAGCAAAGGGAGTTGCCATCAACGGGCTGCCGATCCGCAAGGCAAGGGAGCTGATGGGGGTGGTGAATCTGGTGTTTTTTTCTCCGGAGGATCTTAATATCATCAAGAATGGACCGGGAGAGAGAAGACGTTTTCTGGATTCGGAGCTTTGTCAGCTGGATGGTGTTTATATCACGGAGCTGGCCGGCTACAATCACATCGTGAACCAGAGAAACCGTCTTCTCAAAGACTGTTGTATGAACCCCGGGCTGAAAGGTACCCTGGATGTCTGGGATATGCAGATGGTCGATTACGGAAAGAAGATCATCAGGAAGCGGGAAGCCTTTGTGGAGGAGCTTAACGAGATCGCAAGGGGGCTTCATAAAGGCCTTACCGGCGGGATCGAGGAGCTGGAGATCCTGTACGAGCCAAGTGTGACGGCGGCGGAGTTTGAGGATAAGCTTTCCAGGAACCGGGAGCGAGATCTTCGGATGAAGCTGACCTCCGTGGGACCGCACAGAGATGATTTCTGCGTAAAGGTCAACGGGATCGACATCCGGAGGTATGGTTCCCAGGGGCAGCAGAGGACTGCGGCCCTTTCCCTGAAGCTTTCGGAGATCTATCTGGTGAAGAAAAAGATCCGGGATACACCGGTGCTTCTGCTGGATGATGTTCTTTCGGAGCTGGATAGCAGCAGGCAGACATATCTGCTGGAAAGCATCCACGATATACAGACTCTGATCACCTGTACAGGACTGGATGATTTTGTCAGCCATCAGTTCAAGATCAACAGGGTTTTTCAGGTGGTAAAGGGGCATGTTTATATGCCTAAAGGGTTTTGACAAGCCCGTATGCATATGGTAAACTGATTCTGATTATGGAAAGTTGGTGAATATTTTGGATAAAGAGGAGTTTCGCGTTAAGCTGGGACAGATCAATAAGCTGGTCGAGACCCAGGATTACAAAGGCGCCATGCAGATTGTGGACAGCATTGACTGGCGTCGTGTGAAAAACGTCCGTACCCTTTGTGTAGTGGGCGAGATCTACGCGGCCAACAAGCGCTATGAAGAGAGCAAGGAAATTTTTCTTCTTGCCTACCACAGAGCGCCGATCGGCAAGAACATACTTTACCGTCTGATCGAGGTTTCCCTGAAAATGGGACAGATCAGTGAAGCCACAGAATTCTTTGATGAATACAGAGAAGTGGCAGGTAATGATAACAGCCAGTATATACTGAAATATAAGATCGCCAGAGCGAAGAATGCATCTCTGAATGAACAGATCCGTATTCTTGAGGAATATAAGGAGAAGGAATTTACGGAGCGCTGGTCCTATGAGCTGGCCAAGCTCTATTACAAGGCAGGAGACAAGCAGAAGTGCCTGGATCTCTGCAATGAGATGATCCTTTGGTTCAATGACGGAACTTATGTGATGAAGGCCCTTGACCTGAAACAGCGGATGGGTGTTCTCACTGGCGAAGAGAAAGAGAAATACGAACAGCGTTTTATCCCGAAGCTGATCCCGCCGGAAAAGGCGCAGGAGATCAGGGAGAGCAAGGAAGCATCCGGCGAGTATGAGGAGGCAAAACCGGTCACAGATACTATCCAGGTAGATGATGAGCGGGATCTGAACAGTGCGGAGACATTCCAGGAGAAGCTTTCCAAGGGATTCCGTGATATCTTTGGCGGACATAAGAAATCTGCGGAAGAGGATATGGAGGAAAAAGAAGCTGCGCAGGATGAAGAGCCGGAGGCTGAGACTGCTGCGGCAGCAGAACCGTCAGAGGAGTTTACAGATTCTGAGGAGATCGAAGCAGCAGAAGGAAGTGAGGAAGCTTCGGATGAGCCTTCTGAAGAGCAGGAAGAGTTTTCCGGAAAGGAAGCGGATGAGATCCCGCTGGCATCCGGTGTTGAGAACCTGTCATCCGGAAGTATGAAGCTGAAGACTCAGGAACAGCAGGATAAAGAGGAAGAAGAGGCTTATCAGGAAGCGGAAGAAGCTGAGGCTGAGAAAGCTACAGAGATGTCTTTGTCCCAGAGTGTTGCAGAGATCATGAAGGAGAAGTCTGCCGGAAATGAGGAAAGTGAGGAGAAGCCTGCAGGGGTTCCGCTCAATGAGGAAGGCAAGCCTGATTTTTCCGCAACGATCCGTATGCCGGAGCTGAAGATCCCGAAGTCCATGATCAATGTGGACCCGGAGAATGCAAGCAGTTCCGCGGAGATCCCGGATGCGTCCGGAATTTTCGGAAGTATCGAGGATATTGCGGCATCTGTAGGTGACAGGTCCGGGAAGGATAAAGATAAGGACTTCAACCTGGAGGATACTATTCTGGCAGCAGCTACACAGCAGGGAATCGATATCCCGGAGGAAGAGAAATCTCCGGATGTCCAGCAGTCCGACGTAACGGAAGAGCCGGCAGGTATTGAGGATCTGGATATTGTGGCTGATGAATTTGTTCCGGAGGAGCCGGATGCGGCAGATATCGAGGATATCATGGCACAGATCTCCGCTCAGCAGGAGGAAGAGGTAACGGAGACTTCCGATACCAGACTTCCGGATATCGTATTTGATGAAGATGAGGAGCCGGTTACTGAGGAGGATCTTCAGGCTGCAGAAGCAGAGTTTCTGAATGGTCCGTCAGGAGTACAGAAGCCGGTGGAAGAAGAGGATGTGCTTCCGGAGATTCCTTCACTGGAATCTGAAGAGCAGGTGCAGAAGGCGGCAGCAGAGCCTTCTGCGAAGCTTCATCATGAGGAACCGGTGGCTTCAGCGGAAGAGGAAAATCTTCTTGATGAGGAAGAAGAATACAGTGATGACGCCTTTGACTTCCAGGATGAGAATGACGAGGATGACTTTATCAGCAGTCTCATCGGTGATGATTCTGATGAAGCCATGGAAGAGGACGATGAGGAAGAGGAGCTCAGCGAGGAAGAGCAGCTTGAGAAATTTATCGCTACGGTCCATCCGGAAAAGGATCCTACAAAGATCGTTTCCAGAAAGAAAGAGCTCACAGATGAAGAGAAGCAGCTTTTCACCTATTTTGTTACAGTTCCCGGAATGAAGGAACAGCTGCTTGATGTACTCTGCGATGTGCAGATGGGCGCAGCAGACAAGACCTCCCAGACCGGAAATGTGATCGTTATGGGCGGCAGAGAAACAGGTAAGACGAGACTGATCTCAAGTCTGATCCCGGCAATCTGTAAAGAGCTGAATATCGAGGCTTCCAAGGTTGCCTATATATTTGCGGATGATCTCAACGGAAAGGATATTCCGGAGATCGTATCCAAGCTTGCCGGCGGTTTCCTTGTTATCGAGGATGCAAACCAGCTTTCCCAGGAAACAGCAGATGAGCTTGAGGAAGCTATGACCGGAAACACAAAGGGAATGATCGTGATCCTGGAGGATGAAAAGATCGGTATGCGTAAGCTTATCGCAAGATATCCGAAGCTTGCGAAGAAGTTTACATCCATGATCAACATTCCTGTATTTACAAACGATGAACTTGTTAATTTCGCCAAGGTCTATACCATGGAGAATGGATTCCGTATCGACCAGATGGGCATGCTTGCTCTGTATAATCTGATCGGGATCAACCAGAAGGAGGATCAGCCGATGTGCATCGGTACTGTGAAGACCATGCTGGATAAGGCTATGGAGAGAGCTCAGAGCGGATTGTTCAAGCGTTCCAAGAAGCGTGTGGACCGTGATGGCTACACGGTACTTTTTGAAAAGGATTTCAGCTGAAAATAAGAAAAAGCAGAGGTAAAAAATATGGCCAGACCTTATCTTGGTAACCCGAAATATACCATTGAAGTCCTTCAAAAGTATCATTTTGTTTTCCAGAAAAGGTTTGGTCAGAATTTTCTGATCGACGAGCATGTTCTGGAAAAGATCATTGAGTCTTCGGGTATCACGAAGGATGATTTTATACTGGAGATCGGTCCGGGTATCGGAACTATGACCCAGTATCTTGCGGAGGCTGCCAGAGAGGTGGCTGCTGTGGAGATCGACAGTTCACTGATCCCGATCCTTAAGGATACGTTGAAGGACTGGGATAATGTTTCTGTGATCAATAACGATATCCTGAAAACGGATATCAAAAGGATCGCGGATGAGAAAAACGGCGGCAAGCCTGTGAAGGTGGTTGCGAATCTGCCGTATTACATTACGACTCCGATCATCATGGGGCTTTTTGAGAAGAATGTTCCTGTGGATTCGATCACTGTCATGGTGCAGAAGGAGGTTGCAGACCGTATGCAGGTTGGTCCCGGTACCAAGGATTACGGTGCGCTTTCCCTGGCTGTGCAGTATTATGCGAAGCCGGAGATCGTTGCGAATGTACCGCCGAACTGTTTTATGCCGCGGCCGAAGGTTGGAAGTGCGGTGATCAAGCTGACGCGTTATGAGAAGCCGCCGGTGGATGTGAAGGATGAGGGGCTTATGTTCCGTCTGATCCGTGCATCTTTTAACCAGAGGAGAAAGACACTTGTGAACGGGATCAGAAATTCCGGAGATTTTTCCCTGAGTAAGGAGGAAATCGAGGATGTGTTCAACAGGTGTGATCTTCCGCTGAATATCAGGGGTGAGGCGCTGACACTGGAGCAGTTTGCGATGCTTGCAAACTGTATTTATGATGAGAAAAATTAATATATGATAAACGCAAAAAGAGCCCGGGCAGCTGTTCCGGGTTCTTTTTGCGTTTCCGGACGGGAATGTTGGAGAGGGTTCCTGTCCGGACCTATATATTTGTTATAGAAAGGAGGTTATGTCTGAGGTGTCAGACATAAGTAAGTAATGAAAATTTACATTTTTTATTTTACTGATGAGATGTTAGGAAAGTTTGTTTAAAATATGAAAATATTGTGAATATATTTTTGGTGATATACATAAAGTCTGAATGGCGTGGGTGGGAATGGGGAAAATTACGGTTTACAGAGGGGTGGGTGTGTGTGGTATACTGAGGGGCGTTAAAAGGTAATGATGAGGTAATAAAAAGGCAGTAAAAGACAGTTAAAAATAGTAAAAGGCAATTTTTAATAAGGGCGGGTGCCCGTATGGAGGTTGAATATTATGAGAAGATTGAACAAGTTTACAGCTTTGATTGTTGCAGGTGTTATTTCATGTACATCTCCGATGATGGTTATGGCGTCTGATTCCAGTTCTGTTATGAGTCAGGCGGAGGAGATCCTGAAGGATAATGAGGTTGGGTCTCTTGCTTCTGATCCGGATAAGGTTGGGGATATCATTGTTTATGTGAAGGGGCTTTTTGATTCTAACCAGATCACGGATGATGAGATTTCTCAGGGGATCGATGAGGCTGCGGATCATTTTGGGGTGAGTCTTAATGAGGATGATAAGAGTTCGCTGGTTAATATTATCAGTAAGTTCCGTGGAATCGAGATGAGTGATGATCAGATCAAGGGGTATGTGAGTGATGCTTATAGTACTTTGAAGGATATGGGTGTTACGAAGTCTGATGTGAAGAATATTTTTGAGAAGGCGGTTGAGTTTATTAAGGGGATGCTTTCACGGCGGTGATGGTTTGTGATGGCTGGTGTTTTTGATGATGTTTTAGATGGAGTTTGAGTTAGAGGGTGAGGGTTGTGGCTCTTTTGTTGGGGTTGTTGTTGGTTTGTTTGGCTGAGATGTACAATATGTACAATGTTTAGGGTTTTGGTTTTGTTTGTGAATGTGGTGTTTTTATAAATTAGTGGAGGGTGTTTTGGAAAAAATTGTGCAAATGCGCTAATTGTTTACGAGATGTTCATTGTTTGTTCATATTTGTCTGGTAGTATAGGGATAGTTCGAAAGAACGTTACGAAAGACGCTGTAATGGTGTGTATTTGTATCATTATCATTACACATACAATTTTTTTCATAATAATCGCCCCGGTAAGCCACTACCGGGGCACTCCTCGTTTTTGGGCCTTTTTTGGGCTCTTTTTTTTGTGGGTGGGGATGGATGGGGGGAGGGACGGACGGACTGCCGGAGGGGCGGCTGCATGGTCGTGCCTGGTGCGGTCGTTTCGCCGGGTCATACTAAGCGTCTGAGTCTTCTGCCGTGCAGGGCGCCCCATAACTCGCCATGTACGCTGATGCGTACCTGACTCAGACAGATGGGGCTTACTCTGCGGCTTGTGGCCGCAGAGTACCTTCCCGTCAGAAGTCTCAGGCGCTAAGTATGACCAGCGGCTTACTCCGACGCACCGGGTCCCGACCATGCAGCCGCCCCTCCGGCAGTCCGTCCTGTGCGTTGGAGAGAAACAAAAAGGATGCACTACAAAGAAATTCTGGAATCGTACTAAGTCCGTCCTGTACATTGGAGAGAAATAAAGAAAGCATCAAGGTTGTGATAAATGGGCTGATCTGAGTCCGTCCTGTGCGTTGGAGAGAAACAAAGAAAGCATCAAGGTTGTGATAAATGGGCTGATCTGGGTCCGTCCTGTGTGTTGGAGAGAAACAAAGGGGTTAAGAAATTTCCAGTGCAAAAAATATAGCGCGGGTGGGGTGTGCATGCTATAATGATTAGGATTATAGTGCTGTCGTCTGGTTTGGGGCGGCGGTGGTTGGGTTTTTGTTTGAATGGGAGGTCTGGATATGGCGGAGTCTATGAAGGATTTTGAGAGGGAGCTGGAGGCTTCTTTTAAGAGAATCGATGAGGGGGATATTATCTCAGGGACTGTTGTGAGTGTGGATGAGTCGGGGGTTGTTCTTGACCTTAAGTTTTATGCTGAGGGTTTTATTCCGGTGGAGGAGTTTTCCCGGGTGCCGGGGTTTAATATTAAAGAGGCTGTTCAGCCGGGGGATGAGGTTCAGGCGATGGTTCTTCGCAGGGATGATGGTCAGGGGAATATTCTTCTTTCCAGAGCGGATGCTGCGGATGTGCTTGCCTGGGACAGGCTGAAGGAGCTTCAGAATTCGGGTGAGGTGCTGGATGTTGTTGTGAAGGGGATCGTTAACGGGGGTGCCATTGCTTACGTTGAGGGTGTCCGTGGTTTTATTCCGGCATCCAGGCTTGCTTTGGAGTTTGTTGAGGATACTGAGGTGTTTCTGAATAAGCCGATCCAGGTGCGGGTGATCGAGGCTGATAAGGCGAAGAAGAGGCTGGTGCTTTCGGCGAGGGAGATTCTTCGTGAGAGGGCTGAGGTGGAGAAAAGGAATAAGATTTCCAATATCCAGGTTGGCTTTGTGACGGAGGGTACGGTTGAGAGTTTGCAGCCGTATGGTGCTTTTGTGGAGCTTGGGAACGGGGTTTCCGGGCTGGTGCATATTTCTCAGATCTGTGAGAGGAGGATCCGGAAGCCTTCTGAGGTTTTGAGTGTTGGGGATAAGGTTAAGGTGAAGGTTATCGCGATCAAGGATGGTAAGCTGAGCCTGAGTATTAAAGAGGCATCGGATCTGATGGCCAAGGAGGTTGAGGAGGAGTCTTTTGAGCTTCCGGAGTCGGGGGAAGAGGCTACTACTTCCCTGGGTGCTTTGTTTGCAAATATTAAATTATGATTATTTTGGATGAAAAAGGATGGATGTGTATGAAAAAACCGGAGAGAATATTTGTAATCGGACATAAGAATCCGGATACGGATTCCATCTGTTCGGCTATTGCTTATGCGGATATTAAAAACAGAACTACGCAGAATAAAAAATATATCCCGAAGAGAGCGGGGCAGATCAATGAGGAGACCAGGTATGTGCTGAATCGTTTTGGCGTACAGCCGCCGGCTTATCTGGGGAATATCGGTACGCAGGTCAAGGATATGGATATCCGGACCAGTCCGCAGGCGGATAAGAATATGTCGCTGAAGAATACCTGGGATCTGATGCAGGAGAACGGGATCGTTTCTCTTCCGATCCGGGATAAGGATGGGTGTCTGGAGGGGCTTGTGACGATTGGTGATATCGCAAAGACCTATATGGATACTACAGACAGTTATCTTCTTTCCAATGCGAGGACGCAGTATCAGAGAATTGCCGAGACTGTTGGCGGTGAAGTGGTGGAAGGTAACGGACACGGATATTTTGTGAAGGGGCGTGTGCTTGTCGGTACTGCCAACCCGAAGATGCTGGAGGGCTACGTTGAGGAGAATGATATGATCATTATGGGTGACCGTGAGGAGGATCATCTTCAGGCGATCAGCCAGAATGTCAGCTGTATCATCGTGGGGATGAATATCGTGGTTTCCGAGAAGGTTGTAAAGCTTGCTCATGAGAAGAATATCGTGATCATCCGGTCTCCGTATGATACGTTTAATATTGCGCGTCTGATCAATCAGAGTATCCCGGTCAGCTTTGTTATGAAGCGGGATAACATGGTTACGTTTAATACCGAGGATTTTACGGATGACATCCAGGATGTTATGATCAAAAACCGTCACAGAGCGTTTCCGGTGATCAATCCTCATGGTAAGTGTATCGGTACGATCTCCAGACGTAATTTTCTGGATATGCATAAAAAGAAAGTGGTTCTTGTGGATCATAATGAGGTGGATCAGGCTGTTGATAATATCGAGAAGGCGGAGATCCTTGAGATCATCGATCATCATAAGCTGGGTACCTTGCAGACCATGACGCCGGTTGCTTTTCGTAATGAGCCGGTGGGATGTACGGGCACGATCCTTTATGAGATCTACGGAGAGCAGAGACTGGAGATCCCGGAAAAGATCGCGGGGCTTCTCTGTGCTGCTATTATTTCGGATACATTGATGTTTCGTTCACCGACCTGTACGCAGACGGATAAGATCGCTGCCAGTGCTCTTGCGCTGATCGCGGGGATCAAGATCGAGGAGTTTGCCCGGGAGATGTTTTCTGCGGGAAGTAATCTGAAGGATAAGTCTCCGGAGGAGATTTTTTATCAGGATTACAAGAAGTTTATCGGTGAGGGTAATGTTTCCTTTGGTGTTGGTCAGATCAGTTCCATGGACAGCGAGGAGCTTAAGGAGATCAAGGAGAAGCTGATGCCGTTTATGGTGAGTGAGTGTGGCCGTCATGATATCACGAGAGTTTATTTTATGCTGACGAATATCCTGGAGGAGTCTACAGAGCTTCTGTTTTACGGGGAGGGCAGCCAGCAGATGGCGGAGATCGCTTTTGAGCGGAAACCGGATGGAGATACCTTCAGTCTGCCGGGTGTGGTTTCCAGAAAGAAGCAGCTGATCCCGGCTATGATGGAGGCTGCTCAGCTGATGAACAGCGATTATGCATAAGAGGTGACGGAAAATGGCGAAACAGTTATGGAAGCCGGGGAACATGATCTATCCGCTGCCGGCTGTAATGGTGAGTGTTACCGATGGTGAGGGTAACGATAATATCATAACGGTTGCGTGGACGGGTACGGTGTGTACCAATCCGGCGATGGCTTATATTTCTGTCCGACCTTCCCGTTATTCCTATGATATGATCCGGAAAACGGGTGAATTTGTGATCAATCTGACAACGGAGAAGCTGGCGTTTGCAACGGATTTCTGCGGGGTCCGTTCGGGACGTGATGTGGACAAGTTCCGGAAGCTGAACCTTACGAAAGAGAAAGCGCAGTTTGTTTCTGCACCGATGATCGGGGAGGCTCCGGTTTCGATTGAGTGCAGGGTGCGTGAGGTGAAGGAGCTGGGGTCTCATGATATGTTTCTTGCTGATGTGCTTGCGGTCCATGCGGATGAAGCTTATATGGATAAAAACAACAGGTTTCGTCTCAATGATGCGGGTCTTCTGGTTTATTCCCATGGGGAGTATCTGGCGGGTGGCCGGAAGGTGGGAACCTTCGGCTACAGTGTAAAGAAGAAGCAGCAGAAGAAGCAGAAGAAGTTGGATAAGAAATCAGACAGGGAATCAGAGATGGCAGAGATGGCGGGGAAGTTGAAGATGTCAGGAAAGCCAGGGATGTCAGGGAAATTGAAGATGTCAGGAAAGCCAGGGATGTCAGGGAAGTTGAAGACGTCGGGGAAGGCAGGGAGAGAGAAACGGTAGGTTCTGCGGAGCCGTAAGGTTTGTTGAGGTTTGGCAGCTGTTATGCTAAAATGAAAGGATACAGTATGAATAATATTACACTGATAGGAATGCCTGGTGCGGGGAAGAGCAGCATCGGTGTCGTACTTGCGAAGGTACTTGGGTACCAGTTTATTGACTCAGATCTTCTGATCCAGAAGGCGGAGAAGAGGACTTTGAGTAAGATCATCGAGGATGAGGGTACGGAGGGCTTCAAGGCGATCGAGAATCGTGTGAATGCTTCGATCCAGGTGGAGAATACGGTGATCGCTACCGGTGGAAGTGTGGTTTACTGCGATGAGGCTATGCAGCATCTGAAGTCTGAGGGTGTTGTGGTGTATCTCAAGATCTCGCTGGAGCTTCTTTCCAGGCGTCTTGGTAATCTTAAGGGGCGTGGTGTTGTGCTCAAGGAGGGGCAGACGCTGGCGAGTCTTTATGATGAGCGTGTTCCTTTGTATGAGAAATATGCGGACATTGTGGTGGATGAAGAGGATAAGGATCTGGAGGGGAGTCTCCAGGTTGTGCTTGAGGCACTGAAGAACAGGGGAGATAAGGCGTAACTGTTGGCTTGTGGAAACGGTTTGCTGGAGTGTTTCGGGTCATGGGTTGTGACAGGTTTTCGTCATAAATTGTTTACAAATCTGAAATATGTGTTATAATATACAACTGACCTAAAAAACGGTATTGCGGAACGTTTGTTCCTGCAGTAAATTCAGAGAAAGTTTCTGCTCATAGAGGAGTAAATAATAGAGGTGTGTTATGGAACAGTATGTGATTAAAGGCGGCAATCCTCTGGTTGGAGAAGTGGATATTGCGGGTGCGAAGAATGCGGCGCTTGCGATATTGTCAGCAGCCATTATGACTGATGAAACTATATTGATCGAGAATCTGCCAGATGTTAGGGACATCAATGTTCTGCTTGAGGCGATCTCCGAGATCGGGGCTCAGGTTGAGCGTATTGATAAGTCTACTGTAAAGATCAACGGTTCTACTATCGGCAATCTCAGCGTGGATTATGAGTTTATCAAGAAGATCCGTGCTTCTTATTATCTTCTTGGTGCTTTGCTTGGTAAGTATAAGCATGCGGAGGTTCCGCTTCCGGGTGGATGTAATATCGGCAGCAGGCCGATCGACCAGCATCTGAAGGGTTTCCGTGCTCTTGGTGCGGATGTTGATATCTGTCATGGGGCTATTGTTGCCAAGGCGGAGAATCTGCATGGCAGCCATATTTTCCTGGATGTGGTTTCTGTTGGTGCTACTATTAATATTATGATGGCTGCTTCTATGGCGGCTGGTCGTACGATCATTGAGAATGCTGCGAGGGAGCCGCATGTTGTTGATGTGGCGAATTTCCTGAACAGTATGGGGGCGAATATCAAGGGTGCCGGTACGGATGTGATCCGTATCCGTGGTGTTGAGACGCTTCATCGTACGGAGTATTCGATCATTCCGGACCAGATCGAGGCTGGTACGTTTATGTTTGCTGCTGCGGCTACTCGTGGTGATGTTACTGTTCGTAATGTTATTCCTAAGCATCTTGAGGCTACTACGGCTAAGCTTGAGGAGATCGGGTGTGAGGTTGAGGAGTTTGATGATGCGGTTCGTGTCCGTGCGCCGCATGTGCTTCATCGTACGCATGTGAAGACGTTGCCTTATCCTGGTTATCCTACGGATATGCAGCCGCAGATCGCGGTTACTTTGGCTTTGGCTGAGGGTACGAGTATTGTTACTGAGAGTATTTTTGAGAACCGGTTTAAGTATGCGGATGAGCTTTCCCGGATGGGTGCCAATATTAAGGTGGAGGGGAACTCTGCTATTATTGATGGTGTAAGGAAGCTTACGGGGGCGCGTGTGAGTGCGCCGGATCTTCGTGCGGGGGCTGCGCTTGTTATTGCGGGGCTGGCTGCTGAGGGTGTTACGGTTGTTGATGATATTGTTTATATCCAGCGTGGGTATGAGAATTTTGAGGAGAAGCTCAGGAGTCTTGGGGCTGAGATTGAGAGGGTTTCCAGTGAGAAGGAGATTCAGAAGTTTCGGCTGCGTGTTGGGTGATGGTTGGTGACAACTGGTAACGATTGATGATAATTGGAAATTTGAGTTTTGCGTTTTGGGGAGAGTTCCCGGGTGTTTGGGCCTGGGAGCTCTTTTTTTGTGTGGGTGGGAGGGATGAATGGAGGGAGGGACGAACGGACAGTCTGCCAGCGGGGCGGCTGCATGGTCGTGCCTGGTGCGGTCGTTTCGCCGGGTCATACTAAGCGTCTGAGTCTTCTGCCGTGCAGGGCGCCCCATAACTCGCCATGTACGCTGATGCGTACCTGGCTCAGACAGATGGGGCTTACTCTGCGGCTTGTGGCCGCAGAGTACCTTCCCGTCAGAAGCCCCAGGCGCCAAGTATGACCAGCGGCTTACTCCGACGCACCGGGTCCCGACCATGCAGCCGCCCCGCTGGCAGTCTGTCCGTTCTGTTTTTTGGGGGTGTGAGGGGGTGGTGGTTTGCCGGAAGGGGGTGAGCCATCAGCGCTGCGCTGGATGGCTGCAAAGGCTGAGTTTCCTTGTGGTTTGCCGGGAGGTGGTGTGGCATCGGCGCTGCGCTGGATGTGTTGTGGGGGGAGTTGGCATCGGCGCTGTGGTGGATGCAATGGGATGTGGTATTGGTGGTGTGGGGATTGGCGGTTTTTGTCGAAGGGTTTTTGTTGACTTTTGCTAGTGGGATGGTTATACTGAAGGTACATATCTGGGAACATTCTGGGCCGTTCGGCTATCTGATCCCCATATGGTTGGTTGTATAAATATGGCGGGGAGGAGCCGGTTGGTTGTGTGAGGTTTTTTCTTTTGCCATTATAGTGAAGGGAGGAGTCTTATGCAGAGGAAGCGGCTTGAGGATATGAATCTTCTGGATGATTTTTTGTTTAACGCGGTGATGACGTTTCCTGGTATTGGTGAGAGGTTTTGCAGGTTGCTGCTGCAGGTGGTGCTGGGGCGTGAGATCGGGAGGCTGCGGGTTGTTGCGCAGAGGGCTTTTGGTGGCCGGGATGAGGGTTTTCGCGGGGCGCGGCTTGATGTTCTGGCTGAGGAGGAGCTGATGGATGTTTTGGCGGATCCTTCTGTTTTTGATATTGAGCCGGATAATAATGGTGATGTTGTGAGTCTGAAGGATCTGCCGAAGCGGGTGCGGTTTTATCATGCGATCATTGACAGCCGATGTTTGAAGAAGGGTGAGGGTTTCGGGAAGCTTAAGAGGGTTTTTGTTATTTTTGTCTGTTCGTATGATCCGTTTGATCGGGGGAGGATGGTGTATACGATCCGGAATATGTGTGAGGAGATTCCGGAGATGGAGTATGATGATGGGCTGAGGACGGTTTTTCTGAATACGAAGGGAGATGGTGCGGGTGTGCCTGAGGAGCTGGTGGCGCTGCTTCGTTTTTTGGAGGATACCAGGGAGGTGAATGCGGTAAATGATGTTTTGAGGGAGTTGCTGGAGATGGTCAGGGTTGTTAAAGAGGATGGAAAGGTTACGGTGGCATATATGAAGAGTTTTGAGATTGAGCAGATGTGGATTAATAAGGGAATCGAACAGGGGATTAGTCAAGGAATCGCTCAAGGGATTGAGCAGGGAATTAGCCAAGGGATTGAACAGGGGCGGAGTGAAGAGAGGGTGAATACGTTGAGGGAGAAGGCGCGTGCGGATCGGTTGGAGAGGGAACTGAGGAAGCTGCGGAGGGGGAGATGATGTTGTTTGGTTTTGGGAGAGTTCCCGGGTGTTTGGGCCTGGGGGCTCTTTTTTTGTGTGGGTGGGAGGGATGAATGGAGGGAGGGACGAACGGACAGACTGCCAGCGGGGCGGCTGCATGGTCGTGCCTGGTGCGGTCGTTTCGCCGGGTCATACTAAGCGCCTGAGTCTTCTGCCGTGCAGGGCGCCCCATAACTCGCCATGTACGCTGATGCGTACCTGGCTCAGACAGATGGGGCTTACTCTGCGGCTTGTGGCCGCAGAGTACCTTCCCGTCAGAAGCCCCAGGCGCTAAGTATGACCAGCGGCTTACTCCGACGCACCGGGTCTCGACCATGCAGCCGCCCCGCTGGCAGTCTGTCCGTTCTGGTTTTTGGGAGTGTGAGGTGTGGTGGTTTGCCGGGAGGGGGTGAGCCATCAGTGCTGCACTGGATGGCTGCAGGGGCTGAGTTTCTTTGTGGTGTGTTGGGAGATGGTGTGGCATCGGCGCTGCGCTGGATGTGGGTGGGGTGAGTTTTTTTGCGGTTTGTCGTGAGGGGATTGGGGAATAGAGGCTGGTTTGGATATATTGTAGTGTTTTTGTGTAATATTTAAATTTATTTTTGGAGGATTTTGGATTATAATTATGGAAAAAGATGGTTGGCCTGATTTATTTATTTATTGATATCCGGAGTTCTGGTGACTTTTTTGGGTGACTTGAGAGAAGGACTCCGGCTGTGTTTTGATGTGTGACTTGAGAGAGGGACTCCGGCTGTGTGTTGATGCGTGACTTGAGAGAGGGATTTTGGCTGTGTGTTGATGTGTGACTTGAGAGAAGGATTTTGGCTGTGTGTTGATGTGTGGCTTGGGTGAAGGGCTTCGGAGGTTTGGGTTGGTCTGGTTTTGAGGGTGGTCTTTTTTTTGAGGGCTGCCTGGGTTTTGGAGGGGAGAGGGTTTTATGTGTGATTATGTGGTTTTGCCGCTTTTGAATTCGTCTTTTGAGCCTGGGAGGGCTCGGGAGGTTGTTGAGGGGTTTGTGGATGTGGATTTGAGGAATATTGCGCGGGCTGAGCTTTTTTATTTTACGGGGCAGGCGGAGGAGTGTTGTGAGATCACGAGGGGGTATCTGTCCAGCAGGGTTATTGAGCTGAAGCTTTCGGCGTGTATTTTGTATGGGTATTCTAATCTGACGCTGGGGAATGTGGCGGCGGCTAAGCGGGGGATGGAGGGGATCCAGTCCTGTGTGAAGCTGGCTATGAAGAAGAAGGTTCCTAAGGATGTTTATGCGTCCTGTCTTCTGGCGGGGTATGTGGGGGCGGTTTTGCTTCATCTGCCTACGGATGGAATGCCTGCTTTTGGGGAGTACAGCAGGATGCTTCCTGAGGGGCTGAGGCTTTTTGCCACGTATGTGATGGCTCACCATACTTATCTTAACGGGGAGATATGGAGTGCTTATGGGATGGGGAAGGCTGCTTTGTTTATGGCGGAGAGGCCGTATCCGATCAGTATGACGTATATCCACTGTATGATGGCGGTGTGTGCGATCAACCGAAAGCATAAGAAGGAGGCGCAGGAGGAGATGCTCCGGAGCTGGGAGCTGGCGAAGATGGATGGGTTTCTGGAGCCTTTTATTGAGCATCATGGGCTGTTGCGGGGGCTGATCGAGGCCTGTATCCGGAATCGGGATCCGGAGGCGTATCAGCGGATCACGAAAGGGGTGCTTTTTTTCAGCAGGGGCTGGATGGCGCTTCATAATTCGGAAAACCGGAGAAAGGTTACAGGGGAGCTGTCAACGATGGAGTTTTCTATTGCCATGCTGGCAAGTGGGGGATGGAGCAATAAGGAGATCGGAGAGCATCTGGGGATTTCCATTAATACTGTCAAGCATTACCTTACGGATATCTTTTGCAAGCTGAATGTCAAGAAGCGGGATGAGCTGAAGAAATTCATGTTAAAATAGTGGCAGAGGCACTTTTTTTTGAAAAAACGTGCCTTACAAAACAACTGGTAATGTTGTATAATAAATACCACAAATAGTCAGATTTTATTGGGAAATCAGACGAAAAGAACCAGTGAACGAGTAAGTTAAGAAGGAGGAGTTGAAGACTGATTCTCGATAGCATCTGATAATGTCAATATCCTTACCAAAAATGCCTGGTATATTGATACTACAATCACATAAGGGTGAAATATTGAAAAGGTGTAACCTGTTTACTCACCGGCTAAAAACATGAAGCTTTTTTAAGAGAAAGGAATATAAACAGAAGTAAAGTAATAAGAAATACAGTACACGTTAATGCACACACAGGAAAGCGGGAAAGGTATGAAAAAATTAAGGAATAATAAGATCAGAAAACTCCTGGCATTTATGGTGGCTTTGGCGTTGATGGTATCCTGTATGCCGAGTGCATATACGATCTCCGCGAGTGAGGCGTTCGGAGGTGGAACGGAGGATATATTTACAGATGGCGAATTTACATCTGAACCAGCGGCCGAAGAATCGACACCGGATGTAAGCAGCGCTGACCAGGAGGAAACGGAACAGGCGCAGCAACCGACGCTTACATATGAAAATGATTCTGTTAAAGTAACAGCAGAGGCACTGGAGGACGGAGCTCTTCCGCAGAATACAGCATTGAAGGCTGACGGCGTAAACGAGAATTCATCCGTATCTTATGATACAGTTTCTCAGAAGCTTTCAGCAGCAGCTACAGACAAGGGCAGCAGCCTGAGAGGTTTTTTTGCGTATGATGTGTATTTTGCTGATGGCGACGGAAACAGAGTCGAGCCGAACGGCAGAGTCAGAGTAACTTTTGAGTACAAGACACCGGCAGCACCGGAGCTTACCGATGCAGCCAGCACGAGTGTAACCGTTGAGAAGCTTCATTATAACAGCAGTACCGGTGATACTGATGTTAACACCTTACAGGCCAACGAGGATCTGAAGGTTCTGAATGTCAACGAGGGCAAACAGATCCAGACACTTCAGGTTGAGACTGGCAACGCAGCTGTTTTTGCCGTTATGTGGGATTCTCCTGAGACAGCAGATGTCGAGGCGGAAGCTGTTTCCGGTAATGAGGACGAGGTGTCTATCGCATCAGAGGAGCTTACGGACGGAATGGATATTTCGGACGAGCCTGAGCAGGATGCAGCTGATACACCGGCAGCAGAGAATCCGGAGGTAACTCCTGAGGCAGAGCCTTCTGAGGAGCCGGCGGAGAATCCGGATGCTGAACCTACCGAAGCGCCGGCTGAGGATCCGGATGTGGTGGAAGAACCGGCAGAGGATATTGCGAGCCCGGAGGATGTTCCGGCAGCAGATGAGAATGGTGAGACAAGCCTGATCGAGGTTCTGAAAGACGAGACCAATCTTCGTGTCAGCCCATCTACCGAGGCAGAGGTTCTGGCAACTGTAAACGCAGGAACACAGCTCACACTTCTGGATACCGTAACAGCAGAGGACGGAGCAACCTGGTACAAGGTTTCCTGGGAAGGAACCGAGGCTTACATAAGAAGTGATATGGCACAGGTTGTTGAAAGCAGTGATGAGGCAGAAGAGCCTGAGGATGTGCAGGAAGAAGAACTTCAGCCTGAGATCACCAGATATGATTACAAGAGTGACGAGGTCAATGTCAAGGTTACTCTTACCGATCCGGCAGACCTTCCGGACAACGCAGAGCTTTCCGTAACACCGGTAGAGCTCAGCCAGGAAGCCAAAGACCAGATCACCGAAGAAGCGATCAAAGAAAAGAAAGCCATCGAGAATATCCACTCCTACGATATCAAATTCCTGGTAGACGGCGAAGAAGTCCAGCCGGGTGCCACGGTAAAAGTATCAGTGACTCTCAATGATGAGAAAAAGATCAAAGACGCAGACGTATACCATGTAGACGCAGAAGACAATGTTGAGAACATGGACGGAAGCGTTGATAAGAATGGTAATGTTGAGTTTGAAACTACGCATTTTTCTACTTATGTAATTGTTGATAACAAACGTGATGGAAAGATTACAGTTACCGTAGAGCATTATGACGGAACTACCAGTCCGGCAACGAAGATCTATGCGGATGACGTTCGTGAACTTACGATCGGTCAGAAAGTAGATTGCAAAAAAACTACAAACTGGGATATTTCAAGAGTAGAATTAGTTACAAGCAGCGGAACATCTACAGTTCAGGAAGGTGAGTTTAATGTAGCAGAGGATGCTACGGTTAAAGTATATTATACACCGGAAACAGTAAACTTCGTTGGTGTACCGACATTTTATGATTATACGGTAAAGGCAGGACAGAGCGAAGGAACTTATTATTCTATTAACCAGAAGAGTAATTATGGTGATAAAAAAGACAAAGAAAATAAGCTGACCATGGGGGAGGCAAAACAAAATTATTTATATTACCAATATAACTGGTTGAAAGACGGTCATAGTGTTAACTCATGGACAGGAAGTGCTGCTGTTATAACAGGCCTGCTGAAAGGACTGGACGAAGAAGGAAATGTTGAATTTAATTATCCGGATCCTGGGTTCTTTACAAATTCTGACTTGCTGGCCGGAAGTTCAACTGATAATTATTTAAGAAAAGTATATACAGATTATACGTTGAATTTTGAAAGAAGTGGAGATACCTATACATTAACCGGCGTGACGGACGGACAGGGTACAAATGTAACAGAACAGTATGCATTAGACAGGACAAATAAATCCGGAAAGAATTTCTTTCCACTGGATTCAGTTGCATCAAAAAAAGAAGGAGCGTATACAAAAAAAACAGATAGTCCAATTTATGATGATGATAACAAAACCCATAATTATTATTTTGGTATGCGCTATGATATCAGCTTCAAGCTTGGTGACTATGTAGGACCACTGAGTTACAGCTTCACAGGCGATGACGATATGTGGGTTGTTCTGGATGGAAAAACAGTGGTCATTGATCTTGGTGGAATTCATAATGCAGCCACAGCTACTGTTAATCTGTGGGACCATTTATTAAAAGAGAATCAGGATAAGACACAGCTTACAGATACACAGAAAAAGAAAGAGCATACATTAACAATCCTCTACATGGAGCGAGGCGCAGGTGCTTCCAACTGTTATATGAACTTCACCATTCCAAATGCTACAATCTCACAACAGGTAACAACAGAGGCACTTGGAACATTGACATTTAACAAGGTGAATAAAGGGGGCACCGGACTGAGTGGTGCAAGTTTTGCTCTTTATACAGATGAAGCATGTACAACACAGTTTGCAACAGCTACATCCGGAGAAAAAGGAACAGTAACCTTCGATAAACTTCGTGCAGGTACTTATTATCTGAAGGAACTCCAGGCACCGAATGGTTATGTGAAATCTGATGCTGTGTGGAAGGTTGAAGTAACAAAGACGAGCGATACACATGCTACTACAACGCTCAAAGACAGTTCAGGAAAGGAAGTTGAGAATAAGCAGATAGTCAATCAGACCAAGCAGGAATTTATTGAATCCATCATGGATTATAATAAAACTGCAACAGTATCTGATTGGGATAAGAGGACTTATGATATTACTATCAGTGCTGATTCAAAGATGACCAGTAGTACAACAGAGGAAAAAGACAGTGTTGCGGATATTATGATGGTATTCGATACTACAGGAAGTATGTTGTATGATGGTAGAAATGGTACAGATGAAGATGGATTTAAAAAATTTGGAGAATATAAACAGGTTAAAGCAAAGCTAGATACATCGAAAGTATACTATTTTACTAATAAAACAACCGATATATCATACACATCTGGGTGGGATAGATATTATTATTCAAATGCTAAAAATCCAATGATTTATTTAAACAATCAGTGGATATATTACAATGGCAGGTCATGGGAAAATGTACCAGATAATTCCTCAAATACTATTTACACTTTGGATAGTAGTCTGACTGGTCTAAAAGAGGCTGCAACAACATTTATAGCTTCTACTGCGGCGGCTTCTCCGAACAGCAGAATAGGGTTAGCTACATTTAATACGTCCGGAACCTTAAAACAGGGATTAATAGAAGTTGGAAGTGCCAAAGATAGTTTGATCAAGGCAACGGATTGTGTTTATGCATCAGGAGGAACATCTCCACAGACAGGATTAGAGATAGCGCAGAATCAGCTGAAAACTAAGAGAGAGAATGTTCCGCAATATGTAATTCTGTTTACAGATGGAGCTCCATCTACTTCAAACGATAAAAAGGCTTCGGAAGATAAAGCAGAAGCTTTAAGAAAAGCGGGAGTTAAAGTATTTACAATAGGACTCAAATTAAATGATATTACAAAGGAGTGGTTATCTGGTGAAATTGCATCTGAGGGATGTGCTTATACGGCTGGATCAATTGATGAGCTGAAAGTTATATTTGAAAAAATTCAGCAGACGATTACTCAGAATATTGATATTGCTGGTGCTGAAATTAAGGATGTGATTGATCCGCGATTTGTAATTGTGAAGAATGGCGAGTCCGTAACCAATGAAATGATAAAAAATGCCGGAGGTTCAATAGATTTAGGAAATGGTGGAGTGGTTTCCGTAGATGAAAGTACCGGAAACCAAGTTGTAAAATGGACCAATCAAACTATTCCAAATGCTGAAAATGGCACATGGAGTAGAACCATTACTGTAAGAGCCAAAGACGAATACATCGGTGGCAACAATGTTCCTACCAATGTTTCACCGGATTCCAAGATTACTACAGGATACGGAGAAGCCGTTTTACCACAGCCAAAGGTTAATGTAAAATCGGATTTGTTTGTTAACAATAAAGAAACAACTATTTTCTATGGTGATACTGTCCCGACGACTGAAGACATTATAAATGCGTTGTTTAATAAAAATGCACCGCAGGGACGTGTAAAACAGTTAGATGGCACAGAAAACTTAGTAACCTATACAATAGGAGCTGATGGAAAACCAATTAATCCAGATGAGTTTGAATTAAAATGGTATGAAGATGAGAACTGTACAACAGAAATCTCGAAAGAAAATATGGCGAAAGTTAAACCTGAGCCAGATTCTAAAACGTATTATCTGAAAGTAACTTATGAAAACGACGGGTTAAAAGAAGTTACAGACGAAAATAAAAATAATACTAATGAAAAGATTTCTGGAAATGGTGATGGTACATTGAAAGCTCATAATTCCCAGGATAATAAGGAACGGGAATATGGAGTTTATACTATTCACATTATCGCCGGACAGATTCAGATTACCAAAAAACTGGAATCTCCAGCAAAAGAGGATGCAACGTTTACCTTTGATATTAAGAAAGGTGAAGACAAGATTGCAACAGCGACGGCTATAATTCAAGTTGGTCAAACTGAGGCAACAATAACATTTGCACTTGAGAGAAATGCGGATGCACAAATTAATACAGATACACCTGCATTGACGAAGTTAGCAAGAGGTGAATACACTGTTTCTGAGATGACAAATTCAAGCTACACTCTGAAATCTGCAACTGTTGGTAAGGCGACAAATTGTAAATCTGGAGTTTCAGACAGTAAAGAAATTAAATTTACAATCGGAACAGATAAAGATAATACAGAAGTTCTGAAGGCTGGAAATACGGATACAAAAAACGGAAGAATTGGAGTAGCTGAGTTTACCAATGAGAAATCTGTAGCAAATGTAGAGCTTGAGAAAGTTGATAAGGCAGATCATGGTATAACTATAAAAGGTGCTAAATTTGCGTTATATGAAGCAGATGGAAACTGGGGCAAGGTTTCTAAGAATCCTGTTGAGGGATATGAAGGAATCGTTTCCGGAAATAATGGAAAAATCGAAATGAAGAATCTTCCAGTTGGTAATTATCTGTTATATGAAACAGAAGCGGCAACCGGTTATACCTGTCCGACAGAGCCATGGAGAATTATAGTTGGAAGTGGCGGAACAGTAACAGTTCAAGACAGTAACGGAAGTGCTATTGCTAGTAAGAGTGGAAGCGAACCGGCAATCTACCAGCTCGAAAACGCGAAGGTATATTCCTTACCAGAATCCGGTGGTCCGGGAACTTATGGATTTACAATCAGTGGTGTAGCGATTCTTGCAACTGCACTCCTGTTGTTTATAAATAATAAACGAAGGGAGGAAGAAGCAAAGAGATCGTAACACATTAATTGTAAATGGCCGATGAAGGGCGAAAAAGAAAAAAATGCAGAGAAAGAAAGGAGCAAACCTTATGAAAAATTTATTTAAAAAGATTGGTGCATTATTAGTGGCAGCGGTTATGGTACTGTCTATGTGCACAGCGGTATTCGCAGCGATAAAAACTGATGCAACAATTACAGTAACTAATGCGGCAAAAGCAACATTAACTTACGCGCAGGTAATTAAAGCTGATCAGTCAACAAAAACAGGTTGGAATTTTGTAGATGATAAAGTTGCTGAAGCATATGTGGATGCGTTTGGTGTGGCTGATGCTCAGGCTGCTATTGAGGCAATGATTCCGGCAAACAATGTAGATGCAAATAAATTAGGTGCGGCACAGGCCAATGCAGCAGGAAAGGTAAACTTTGTAACTATGGCCAATCCGCAGACTGTAAATGAAGCAGGTGTTTATTTAATCAAAGCAACAGAAGCAGGTTATACCTATAATCTGATGAGTGCTTATATCGGATTTGGTGAAGTTACTAAGATTAATGATGGAGAAGAAGTAAAGTATGAATATCCATCCTTAGTAGATGCAACGCTTAATGCAAAGAAAACAGAAACTAAAGTCGAGAAAGAGGCTGTAGATGATGATAATGTAGTAGCAACTGGTGATATTCTTACTTACAAAGTAAAGACAAACGTTCCATTTATTGCACCAACAGATACAGATAAAACATTCTGGGCATATGATGAATTAACAGGTGCTGAGTATACTAAGAATGCAACCATTACTCTTGATGGAGAGACTAATGATGTAACAGCAACATATCCGATTACTTGGGATTCCGCAACAAAATTCAGCGTTAATTTAAGTGGCATGATTGATGATGCAAATAGCAATGCTGGAAAAGAAGTAGTGATTACTTACACAGTAAAAGTAACATCTGAGAATGATACCATCACCAACAAAGCGACAGCAGGACATAAGGACAAAGAGGATTTCGGAAGTAAAGAAATCAAAGTTTACGAAGGTAACATCACATTAACCAAAACAGGTGAGAACGATGTTAAACTTGCAAATGCAGGATTCGAAGTAAGAAAAGCTAGCAAAGAATCAGATGCTTTAAAATTTACAAGACTTGCAGATGGCGTATACAAATATGATCCAAAAGGAACAGTAACAGAAGTTTTCACTAAAGCAGACGGTACAGTAAAAGTACAGGGACTTGATGTTGGAACATATTACTTCAAAGAGATTACAGCTCCGAAAGGATATTCTGTAAATCAGAATCAGTCTGAGGCAACATTAGCAGTAGGAGAAGATGGTAAAGCAACTGCAGTTCTTACAAAGACAACAAGCATGACAGATACAAAACTCAGCTCCCTTCCATCCACAGGTGGCATGGGAACATACCTCTTCACTATCATCGGTGTTGTAGTTATGGTTGGCGCTGCTGGTGCTTTCTTCATCAGCCGCAGAAAAGGATCTGAGGAGTAATCGTTTGATTGCCGGATTGATTCGATTCAAAAATTATTTATAAGCAACGACAAAGCAAGTATTAAAACAGAATAGTTTCTGATTATTCTGTTGAAGAAATCATTACCGCCCGGCCCTTTCGGGGGCCGGGAGTGGTAAATACAACAGTATGGAGAAACCTATGAGAAAGAATAAGAAGAAAAATTATATTGGACTTGGTTTGCTGTTTCTGATAGGGTTGTCCATACTGCTGTATCCAATGGTCAGTGATGCCTGGAACCGGTACAGGGACAGCCTGCTGATCAGTAATTATAGCAGCAGTGTTTCTTCGGATGATAATTCGGAGAAGATTGACAGTATGTGGAAGGCAGCACAGGAGTATAACGAACAGATCAAGCAGGAAAGTGTGCCGGATGCTTTTTCCGTGAGGGATGGCCAGACGGACAGTACATATGAGTCTCTTCTGAACCTGAATGGTGATGGAATGATGGGGTATGTGGAGATTCCTGTGATCGATGTGAGCATTCCAATCTATCATTACACGACAGATGAGTCTCTGGAGAAGGGGACCGGTCATTTGTTCGGCAGCAGTCTTCCGGTTGGCGGCAAGAGTACCCATTGTATTTTGTCGGCACACAGAGGACTTCCAAGTGCGAAACTTTTTACAGATCTGAATCTTGTGGAAGAGGGAGATGTTTTTTTCCTGCATGTGCTGGGTAAGACGCTTGCCTACGAGGTGGATCAGATTCTTACCGTTCTTCCGGAGCAGACAGAGTCTCTGGGTATCACGGATGGGGATGATTATGTAACGCTGGTTACGTGTACGCCGTATGCGGTGAATACGCACAGACTTCTGGTGAGGGGACACAGAGTTCCGATGAAGGCTGCGAAGGCGGTTCAGAAAGCAGAGAAGAAGGTTACCGGAATCACCAATCCGACGCTTCCGATGCTTGCTCTCTGTGTTGTGATCGGAATTGTGATCGCGGTGATCTTGGTTGCCGGTATCAATTCTGTTCAGAACAAAAAACGACGCAGGAAATAGTTTATGGCTAAAAAGAAAAAAAAGAAAAAGAGTAATGTTGTCCTGAACATCATTATTGTCCTGGTGTTTCTGGCGGGGGCGGGTGTGTTCCTTTATCCCACGATCAGTGATATGTGGAACCAGTATCGAAATGCCCAGCTGGTCAGTAAGTACGAGGAAGCGGTAACGGAGCTTTCGGACAACGACTATGACAGGCTGTGGAAAGAGGCGAAGGAGTATAATGCCGGGCATCCGGTGAATGCCATTGTAGATGCTTTTGAGGAAGAGGATACTTATGAGCTGAGTCATCCTTATGACAGGGTTCTGGATCCGAACGGTGATGGTCTGATGGGGAGTATCGAGATCCCGAAGATCAAAGCCAGACTGGCGATCTATCACGGACTGAGCAAAACGGTCCTGGAAAAGGGTGTCGGTCATGTGGAGGGTACCAGCCTTCCCATTGGAGGCAGGAGCACCCATGCGGTTCTGGCGGCGCATCGAGGTCTTCCTAACGCAAAGCTTTTTACAGATCTGGATCAGATGGAAAAGGGAGATATTTTTATCCTGCACATTCTTGGCAAGCATCTGGCCTACAAGGTGGATCAGATCAAGACGGTGCTTCCGGATGAGACCAGTGACCTGGATATTATCGAGGGTGAAGATCATGTGACTCTGATCACGTGTACCCCTTATGGAGTTAACACCCACAGGCTTCTTGTCCGGGGAGTGCGGACGAAATATGTGGTGGAAGATACAAAGAATGACGAAACGATACCGCAGAAGCTTGCTGTTGTGGATCCGAAGAGGGTTCTGGCCGGCGGCGCTGCAGTGCTTGTTGTTCTGATCCTGCTGATTTATCTGATCGTCCGTTATAGGGACAAAAAACGGAAAAAGAAGCAGCTTTCAGAAAGGAAAGAGGAGGCAGAGAGCGATGAAAAATAGAAGAAAGCAAGGGAAAATATTCCGGAGCCTTCTGGCTGTTCTGATGCTGACGGCTATGCTGGTCACGAGTGTTTTGCAGCCGGTTTTCGCCGGGGATTATGAAGCTGGAAAAACAGGTAATCTGACGTTGACGGTTCAGCAGGCGGATGAGGAGGGAAACCAGACTCCGCTGCCGGATGTAGGGCTGACGATCTACAAGGTTGGCAGTGTGAATTTTGATGGCAATGTGCATTTCGTGCTGGATGAGGCACTGGCTGCCGCAGCAATCGATTTTGATTCCATCACGACGGCTGACGGCTGGTATGAAGCAGCAGAGAAGCTGGCGGCTATGATCGTCAGCGGAAGTGTGGATGTGTGGAGCAAGTCGGAGAAGTCTGATGCAGAGGGTAATATTACTGTTACCGATCTGGCTGAGGGTATGTACCTGGTGGTGCAGACAGACGGAAACAGCAGTGTTATGGTTTCACCGATGCTGATCTCCGTTCCTTTTGCAGATCAGGAGCAGGGCTGGATGTACGATGTACAGGCTTATCCGAAGTCTGTAATTAATCCGCCGAAGCATACACAGATCCAGGTTACGAAGAGAATCTATAATGTTGATGAGAACGACAATGTGATTCCTCTGGAAACGAAGGAGGATGTAACTTATAAGGTTGGCGTTTTTTCGGATCAGGAAGGTACGATCCCGTTCCGTGATGATTATTTGCAGGATATCCATATCCAGAATGCTTCCAGTGGTACAGCTACATGGACGGATGTTCCGGATGGCACCTATTATGTATTTGAGCTGGATGAGGATGGAAATCTTCTTCAGCAGAATACGAAGATCAAGGTGGATGATGAGAATCTTTACTACTACAATGTAACGAAGCCGAATGGTGAGAGTGAAGAGAAGTCCAATCAGGTTGTGATCGGTGGAGATAGTGGTGTTACTGAGGCAACGGCTTATGTAAATAACTATTATACAAAGATTTCCGATGCATTTAGCCGTAACGGATATATCAACATTAAGAAGAATGTGATGATCGATGGTGTTGCTTCTTCTGTGGATGATACGTTCTATGCAGGTGTGTTCTCCACTGAGAGTAACGGTGAGCTGACGCTTGAGCAGGTAGTGACTCTGAAACAGAATGGTAGTGTTCAGGTAACAATGGAGCTTCCAAAGGATCAGGAGATCAACAGTGTTACTTATACTGTTCTGGAGACGGATAAGGATGGAAATCCGGTTGATGATGATACCTTTAAGTATACAGTTACCGGTCAGGGTGAGGTTACACTGAATAATGATAACCGATTTACTGTAACAAAGGAGATCACCAACAGTCTTTCTTCCGAGCCGACACCGATTCCGACTGTTACACCTGGAACAAATCATGGTGGAAATGATCGGATCACTCCGATCCCGAATAACGGTACAGCGGGCGGAACTGCTCCGAACGATACCAGCGGTACGGCAAGACGTTCTGTAAAGACCGGCGATGATACACCGATCGGCGTATGGGGTGGAATCCTTGCAGCCGCGATCATTGTTGGCGGTGGTGCAGCTTATGGAGTTAAAAGAAAGAAGAAAAAATAAATAAAGGATCATTCTGAAGGATGATCGATGGAAGAACCGGGCGATGTGGATGCCCGGTTCTTTTTTTGGAATATTTACGCATTGGGGATGAAAAAGCAGCGGGTGATATTTTTTCTCAAAAATTGCTCTTGACATTTTGGTATGATAAGTATATTGTATGTGTTGCAGTAAATTTCATAAAAGATAGCCTTTTATTCAGAGTGGTGGAGATACAAAGGATCTGTGAAGCCACGGCAACCCCGGATAACCCAGGAAGGTGCCAACCTGAGCGAGCAATCGAACAATAAGAGGATTGTTTACAGAATTTAAACAGTCCGGATTGTACGGGCTGTTTTTTATGTATATAACCATTGTTTTATTACAAAAGGAGAAGATCATGGAGAAAATTTTATTTACATCTGAATCTGTAACTGAGGGTCATCCTGACAAGGTCTGCGACTCTATTTCCGATGCGATCCTTGATGCTATGATGGCACAGGATCCGATGAGCCGTGTTGCCTGCGAGACTGCTACTACAACAGGTCTTGTACTTGTTATGGGCGAGATCACAACCAAGGCTAATGTTGATATCCAGAAGATCGTTCGCGATACTATCCGTGAGATCGGATATGACAATGCGGATTATGGTTTTGATGCAGATACCTGTGCGGTTATCACATCACTTGACAAGCAGTCCACAGATATCGCTATGGGTGTTGACAAGGCTCTTGAGCAGAAAGAGGACGATATGAATGAGGACGAGCTGGATTCCATCGGTGCCGGTGACCAGGGTCTTCAGTTTGGTTATGCTTCCAATGAGACTGAGGAGTATATGCCATATGCCATCAACATGGCTCACAAGCTTGCTCAGCAGCTGACAAAGGTTCGTAAGGACGGCACTCTGAAATATTTAAGACCGGATGGAAAGACTCAGGTTACTGTTGAGTATGATGAGGCCGGCAAGCCGAAGAGAATCGATGCTGTTGTATGCTCTACACAGCATGATCCGGATGTTACTCAGGAGCAGATCCATGAGGATATTAAGAAGTATGTTTTTGATGCGATCATTCCGGCTGATATGGTTGATGCGGATACGAAGTATTTCATCAATCCGACAGGTCGTTTTGTTATCGGCGGACCTCACGGTGACAGTGGTCTGACAGGTCGTAAGATCATCGTTGATACTTACGGCGGAGCAGGACGTCACGGCGGCGGTGCTTTTTCCGGTAAGGACTGCACAAAGGTTGACCGTTCTGCTGCTTATGCTGCACGTTATGTTGCAAAGAACATTGTTGCAGCCGGTCTTGCTGACAAGTGTGAGATCCAGCTTTCCTATGCGATCGGTGTTGCGCATCCGACTTCTGTCAGTGTGAATACCTTCGGAACAGGTAAGCTTTCTGAGACCAAGCTTGTTGAGATCGTTCGTGAGAATTTTGATCTTCGTCCGGCTGGTATCATCAAGATGCTTGACCTTCGCCGTCCGATCTACAAGCAGACTGCTGCTTATGGTCATTTCGGCCGTACAGATGTTGATCTTCCATGGGAGCATCTGGACAAGGTTGAGACTCTGAAGAAGTATCTTTGCAACAGCTACGAATAATCGTTTCAGAAGAATAAAGAGTGAAGCCCCCGGTAGTGCCAGTACCGGGGGCTTCTTGCATGGTGAGATGGGGTTTTTTATAGAAAATTTAGAGATAGGGAATATAGTTTATGTTATAATACGTGTATGTGAATGTGTGAATTTATAAAGGACGGAGATACAGATGAAGTTAAAAACACGTATTATTGTGGGCTTCGTTGCGATCATCCTGCTGCCGCTGCTTCTTTTTTCCGCAAGTCTGTACGGGTTCAGCCAGACGCAGGCGAAGCATGTGCAGGAGAGCAGCAGCCAGGCTTCGGATTCCAGCCAGATGGTCTATGATATTTCGCTGCCGCAGTCTTCCAGCAGCCAGGTGAAGCTGATGGCCAAGGATATGATCCTGACCGCAACGATCATCCTTGTTTTTACTGCTTTGTCCGTGGGGCTGTGGATCTATCGGAGTATTGCGGTTCCGCTGGTGAAGCTTAAGAAGGCTACCAAGAACATCAAGGAGGGGAATCTGGATTTTGTGCTGGAGGTTGAGGGGAATGATGAATTTTCCCAGCTTTGCCAGGATTTTGAGGAGATGCGTAAGCGTCTGAAGGAGTCCACGGAAGAGAAAATCCTGATGGATAAGGAGAATAAGGAGCTGATCAGCAATATTTCCCATGACCTGAAGACGCCGATCACTGCGGTGAAGGGTTATGTGGAGGGGATCATGGATGGTGTGGCGGATACGCCGGAGAAGATGGACCGGTATGTGCGTACCATTTATAATAAGACCAATGAGATGGATCATCTGATCAATGAGCTGACCTTTTATTCCAAGATCGATACCAACCGTATTCCGTATACGTTCAGCAAGCTGAATGTGGAGGATTATTTTTCGGATTGTGCGGAGGAGCTTGGGCTTGAGATGGAGACCAGGGGGATCGAGCTTGTGTATGCCAATTATGTGGAGAAGGGTGTGCAGATTATTGCGGATGGTGAGCAGATCCGCCGTGTGATCCATAATATCGTGAGTAATGCCATTAAGTATATGGAGAAGCCAAGGGGGATCATCCAGCTTCGGGTGAAGGATGTGGGTGATTTTATCCAGGTGGAGATCGAGGATAACGGCAAGGGGATTGCCGCCAAGGATCTGCCGTATATTTTTGACCGTTTTTACCGTACCGATGTTTCCAGAAATTCTTCCAAGGGAGGAAGCGGTATCGGACTTTCCATCGTAAAGAAGATCATGGAGGATCATGGAGGAAAGGTCTGGGCCACAAGCCGGCTGGGGATCGGAACGATCATGTATTTTGTTCTCAGAAAATATCAGGAGGTACCGATGAATGAGTAGGATTTTGATCATAGAGGATGAGGAAGCGATCGCGGATCTGGAGAAGGATTATCTGGAGCTTTCGGGTTTTGAGGTGGAGATCGAGAACCGTGGTGATACGGGGCTTGTACGTGCCATGAAGGAGGAGTTTGATCTGATCATCCTGGATCTGATGCTTCCGGAGGTGGATGGCTTTGATATCTGCCGGCAGGTCCGTGAGGAGAAGAATACGCCGATCATTATGGTTTCTGCCAAGAAGGATGATATCGATAAGATCCGCGGACTGGGTCTTGGCGCGGATGATTATATGACCAAGCCGTTCAGCCCAAGTGAGCTGGTTGCACGTGTGAAGGCGCATATGGAGCGTTATAACCGGCTGGTTGGTTCCAATGTGCATAAGAATGATGTGATCGAGATCCGTGGTATTAAGATCGATAAGACGGCCAGGCGTGTGTGGGTCAATGGTGAGGAGACGACGTTTACTACCAAGGAGTTTGATCTTTTGACTTTTCTGGCTGAGAATCCGAACAGGGTTTTTACAAAGGAGGAGCTTTTCCGGGAGATCTGGGATATGGAGTCTGTGGGTGATATCGCTACGGTTACGGTGCATATCAAGAAGATCCGTGAGAAGATCGAGTTTAATACGGCCAAGCCTCAGTATATTGAGACGATCTGGGGTGTGGGGTACCGGTTTAAGGTGTGAGCCTGCGGGGAAGGCTTCGGATGGAGCTGCTGCAGGGGTATGAGTGCAGATCGGAATGATGGTGTAGGATCTGTCGGGTGCTTTTGAGAGGAGTGGAGATATGCCGCTGTTGAGGGAAAGAATTTATACGATAGAGGATATTTATGCTTTGCCGGAGGGTGAAAGAGCGGAACTGATCGATGGACATATTTATTATATGGCGCCGCCGAATACGATGCATCAGAGGATCTCAAGTATTTTGTCCAGAAAGATAGGTAACTATATAGATTCTAACAAGGGGAAATGTGAGGTATTTGCCGCACCGTTTGCGGTGTATCTGGATGAGAAGACGAATACTTATGTGGAACCGGATGTCTCTGTTATCTGTGATCCGGATAAGCTGGATGACAGGGGATGCAAGGGGGCTCCGGACTGGATCATTGAGATCGTTTCTCCGGCGAGCAGGCGTATGGATTATTATACCAAGCTGTTTAAATACAGGACTGCCGGTGTGAGAGAGTACTGGATCGTGGATCCTGTGAAGAAGCTGGTAATGGTGTATGATTTTGAAAATGAGGATACGGAGCAGTATACATTTCAGGATTCGATCAAAGTGGGAATCTATGAGGAGCTGAGGATTGATTTTGCTGAGATGTGATAAAAATGGAGGGGAATATCGTCTGGTGATAGCCCCTCCTTGTTTTTAGGATGAAAAGGACGAATTATGGAAGACAGATTATACAAGAAACTGGAAGCGTACGGTAAGAGTGATTTTTATCCGTTTCATATGCCGGGGCATAAGAGGAATCCGCTGGCTGTGGAGGGGGATTTTCCGGTGGAGAGGGATATTACGGAGATTGACGGGTTTGATAACCTGCATCATGCTGAGGATATTTTGAAAAGGGCCCAGGAGGATGTCGCACGGCTTTATGGTGTGCCGGAGAGTTTTTACAGTATTAATGGAAGCTCCGGGGCGATCCTGGCGGCGGTGTCTGCGGCTGTGGATAAGAGGGGACAGATCCTGGTGGCAAGGAACTGCCATAAGGCGGTTTACCATGCGATTTATCTGCGGGAGCTGAGTGCCACGTATATTTATCCACATGAGGATCCGAAATTGGGGATAAACGGAGGGATTTCACCCGGCCGTGTGGAAATGTATCTGGCGGAAAATCCGGAGATCCAGGCGGTGCTGATCACTTCGCCGACTTATGACGGGATCGTGTCGGATGTGGCGAGGATCGCGGAGATCGCGCATCACTATGGTGTGCCGCTGATCGTGGATGAGGCTCACGGGGCGCATTTTCGGTTTTCGGATTATTTTCCGGTGTCTGCGGCGCAGCTTGGTGCGGATGTGGTGATCAACAGTGTGCATAAGACGCTGCCCTGTCTGACCCAGACGGGGGTGATCCATCTGTGCAGTGATCGTGTGAGCCGGGAAAAACTGAAGCGTTTTCTGGGAATCTATCAGAGCAGCAGTCCTTCTTATATTCTTATGAGCAGCATTGATGCGTGCATGGATAAGCTGGAGCGTGAGGGGGATGAGATGTTCCGTGTGTTTACGGAGAATCTGGAAAAAGCACGCAGGCGTCTTTCCGGGTGTAAGTATATCCGGCTGGTAACGCCGCAGGCCTGTGAGTGCCAGAGAGTTTTTGATTTTGACAGATCCAAGATATTGCTTTCTACTGTGAACAGTTCGCTGAACGGCCGGGAGCTGCATCAGATCCTCCGGAGGGAGTTTCATCTGGAAATGGAGATGGAGGCGGAGAATTATGTGCTGGCGCTGGCAGCTGTAGGTGATACGGCGGAGGGTTTTGAGCGGCTTTGTGATGCTATTGAAGAGATCGACCGCCGTGAATCGTTAAAATACAGAGAAGAGGTTGTGGAGAAGGAGCCTTTGAAAAACGGAAAAATGAAGCAGGTCATGAGGATCTCCCAGGCTATGGATGCGGAGAGTGAGCGGTGTCCGCTGGATGAGTGTATCGGACGTACGTCCGGGGAGTTTGCGTATCTTTATCCGCCGGGGATCCCGCTGATCGTTCCGGGGGAACAGATTTCTGGACATTTCGTAAAAAATGTGAGAAGATACCTGGAACAGGGCTTTGAGGTCCAGGGCCTGAGCGACCAGACCAGTGAGACGGTGTGTGTTGTGAGAAATGAGATGTGAGGTGTGTGGCAGCAGACGGATCTGTGTATTACGGATCAGAGCGTGTATAGTAATGCATATGCAGCAGAGGAGACATATGGGAAAGATTTTTTACATTATGGGAAAAAGCTCTTCCGGTAAGGACAGTATTTACAGACAGCTGGAGAAGGATCAGGAGCTGGGGCTTAAGCGTCTTGTGATCTATACTACCCGTCCGATCCGGGATGGAGAGGAGAACGGAAGAGAATATTTTTTTGCAGATGAGAATAAACTGAAGGAGTTCCGAAGAAACGGGAAGCTGATCGAGGCGCGTACTTATCAGACGGTTTACGGGCCGTGGACATATTTTACTGCGGATGACGGGCAGGTGTCTGTGGGTAATGACAACTATCTGGGAATCGGTACACTGGAGTCTTTTGTGAGGCTCCGGGAGTATTACGGCAATGAAGTGATGTGGCCGGTTTATATAGAGGTGGAAGACGGAGAGCGTCTGGAGCGTGCGCTTGCCAGGGAGAAGACCCAGGAGGTGCCGAAGTACGAGGAGATGTGCAGGCGTTTTCTTGCAGACCAGAATGATTTTTCCGAGGAAAATATTCTTAAAGCAGGTATATGGAAGCGTTTTGAGAATCATAATCTGGATGAATGTGTGAAGGAGATCGTAAATTATATAAAATCTGTACAATAAGGAAAAATAGTTTTTTTTATACAGAAGATTATGTTATAATTAGTTGAAAGATGTCCGCCGGGTATAACGGAGGGCACAAAAGGCAGAAAGAGGTGATTCTTATGGCAGGATTTCATGACATCATCGGCCATGACGATATAATCAGGCATTTGAAGAATGCGATAGAGACAGGGAAGGTATCCCACTCTTATATTTTCACAGGGGAACCGGGATCCGGCAAGAAGCTTCTTGCGGGAACTTTTGCGGCAGCGCTGCAGTGTGAATCGGGAGAGTCTGAACCGTGTATGACTTGTGATTCCTGTAAGAAGGTGATCGGCAAGAATCATCCGGATATCATTACAGTAACTCATGAGAAGCCTGGAAGCATCAGCATTGACGAGGTGCGTGACCAGGTTGTGCGTGATGTGGATATCAAGCCGTACTGCAGTCCGTATAAGATCTATATCATTCCGGATGCGGAGATGATGACAGTGCAGGCGCAGAATGCCATTTTGAAAACTATCGAGGAACCGCCGGAATATGCGGTGATCATGCTGCTGACAAGCAATATCGACAGTCTTCTTCCTACGATCCGTTCCAGATGTGTGCGTCTGGATCTGAAGGTGGTGGATGACAGTCTTGTGAAGGAATATCTGATGGAGCATCTTCAGGTGCCGGATTATCAGGCTGAGATCGATGCGTCTTATGCGCAGGGCAGTATCGGCAAGGCGAAGGAGGCTGCGACTTCTCAGGAGTTTGCGGATATGACTGCCAATGCCCTGAAGATTTTGAAATATGCCAATTCCATGGAGGTTTATGAGCTGACAGAGGCGATCAAGACTTTGGCTGCTGATAAGAATAATATCAATGATTATCTGGATATTTTCCAGTTCTGGTTCCGCGATGTTCTGATGTTTAAGGCAACAAGGGAAATTGACAACCTGGTTTTTAAACAGGAGATTAATTTTATCAGAGAGCAGGCCAGCGAGCGTTCTTATGAGAATATCGAAAAAATCCTTGAGGCACTGGAGAAGACGAAGGTGCGTCTCCGTGCCAATGTTAATCTCGAACTTGCCCTGGAGCTCCTGTTCCTGACAATTAGGGAGAAATAGAATGGAAAAGGTAGTTGGAGTCAGATTTCGTAACGTTGGTAAGATTTATTATTTTAATCCTAAGAATTATAAGGTGAAGGTCGGCGATCATGTGATCGTGGAGACTGCCCGTGGTGTGGAGTATGGCCGTGTTGTCCTGGAGCCGCGCAGCGTGAAGGAGGACGAGGTGGTCCATCCGCTGAAGGAGGTTCTCCGTGTTGCAACGAAGGAGGACGAGGACCATGAGGCTGAGAACCGCCAGAAGGAGAAAGAGGCTTTTAAGATCTGCAAGAAGAAGATCCGTGAGCATGGGCTTGATATGAAGCTGATCGATGCGGAGTATACCTTTGATAATAACAAGGTGCTGTTTTATTTTACAGCGGATGGCCGTATTGATTTCCGGCAGCTGGTTAAGGATCTGGCGTCTGTGTTTAAGACCAGGATCGAGCTTCGTCAGATCGGTGTCCGTGATGAGACGAAGATCCTTGGCGGTATTGGTATCTGTGGAAGGACGCTTTGCTGTCATACGTATCTTTCGGAGTTTGCGCCGGTTTCCATCAAGATGGCGAAGGAGCAGAATCTTTCTCTGAACCAGACGAAGATTTCCGGTGTCTGTGGTCGTCTGATGTGCTGTCTGAAGAATGAGCAGGAGACTTATGAGGAGCTGAACCGGAATCTTCCGGGTATCGGTGATATGGTAACGACGCCGCAGGGTGTTTCGGGTACGGTCCAGAGTGTGAATGTTCTCCGGCAGATGGTTAAGATCGTGGTTGAGGTGAATGACGAGAAGGAGATCCAGGAGTTTCCGGTCCGTGATCTGAGGTTCCGTCCTAAGAGAAAAAAGGGTAAGGGTGGTTCTGCTGACCACGAGGAGAAAGAGGTTAAAAAGGGAGATTCGAAGCCGAATGAGAAGTGATCTGGTTTATTGCGGTGAGCGTGTGGATGATCTTCAGAATGGGTTGTTTGTGATTCAGGATCCGAAGAAGTTTTGCTTTGGGATGGATGCGGTTCTGTTGTCTGGTTTTGCCCGGGTGAAGAGGGGTGAGGTTGCGCTGGATATGGGGACCGGTACGGGGATCATTCCGATCTTGCTTTCTGATCGTACGGATGGGGAGCATTTCACGGGGCTGGAGATCCAGCATGAGTGTGCGGAGATGGCTGACCGTAGTGTGAGGTATAATGGTCTTGAGGACAGGGTTCGGATCGTTGAGGGTGATATCAGGGAGGCTGCCGGGATTTTTGGGGCGGCTTCTTTTGATGTGGTGACGTGTAATCCGCCGTATATGATCGGGCAGCATGGGTTGACGAATCCGCATCTTCCGAAGGCGATCGCGAGGCATGAGATTTTGTGTTCGTTTGATGATGTGGCTTGTCAGACTGCCCGGGTCCTGAAGGACCGGGGGCGGTTTTTTCTGGTGCACAGGCCGTTTCGGCTTGTGGAGCTGATGGCGACTTTGACGAAGTATAAGCTGGAGCCTAAGAGGATGCAGCTGGTGTATCCTTTTATTGATAAGGAGCCGAATATGGTGTTGATCGAGGCTTGTAAGGGCGGGAATTCCAGGATCCGGGTTGAGCGGCCGCTGGTGGTTTATGAGCGGCCTGGGGTTTATACGAAGGATGTTTTGGAGTTGTATCGGATGGTGTGAATGTTGTGATGTTGTGGCTTAGGGTGGCTGCCTGGTTGGTTGTTTGGTTGGTTGTGAGAGATTGGGTGGCTGCTCGGGAGGTTTTGGGCCATCGGCGCTGCGCTGGATGGCTGGGAGGTGATGGTGGCTGTGGAACTTCGGTTGGTGAAGGGACGGCGAGGGGAGGCAGGCTGCTGGTGGTGACACGCTGCGCCCCCTGCTCGGCTGAGATTCAAAGCGAGAGATCGCAACGCGTAGCGCGCTGAGTATCGAAGCATACAGACACTTTGCCAGAAGTGAACCACAGAGAAAGTGAAGAAATAAAACAACACCGGCACAGCGTAGCGCATTGAATATCGAAGCATACGGGCACTTTGCCAGAAGTGGACCACAGAGAAAGAGAAGAAATAAAACAACATCGGCACAGCGTAGCGCGCTGAATACCGAAGCATACAGACACAAGTCAACAAATAAGAACAGCAAATCCCTTGCACTACTTAAAAAAAGCCCAAGGGGTGTGCAGAGGGGGCGCGGCTTTGCGGCCCCTTTGCGGTTTTCAAAGTTCCCAAACTTAAACAAACCCCCGCGGTCAAGCGGAATATCCCCCGCGGTCAAGCGGAATATCCCCCGCGGTTAAGCGAGAAAAGAGGCAATATGAAACAAAACGGAAAACTATACTTATGCGCCACCCCCATAGGAAATCTCGAAGACATCACCCTTCGAGTACTAAGAACCCTTCGGGAAGTGGACTTAATCGCTGCGGAGGATACCCGCAACAGCATAAAACTTCTGAATCATTTTGATATAAAAACCCCCATGACCAGCTACCACGAATACAATAAGATCGATAAGGGTCATGTCCTCGTGGAAAAGCTGCTGGCGGGTACAAACATTGCGTTGATCACAGATGCAGGTACTCCGGGTATCTCAGACCCCGGGGAGGAGCTTGCCGCCATGTGTTATGAAGCCGGAATTGAAGTGACTTCACTTCCGGGTCCTGCTGCCTGTATCACTGCTCTGACTTTGTCAGGCCTGCATACCAGGCGTTTTGCTTTCGAGGCTTTTCTTCCGGCGGATAAGAAAGAACGAAAAACGATCCTGGAGGAGCTTTCCTGTGAAACCAGGACTATTATCTTGTATGAGGCACCTCACAGGCTTGTACGGACTCTTGGTGAGCTCAGAGAGGCGCTTGGCAACCGCCGGATGACTCTTTGCAGAGAGCTGACCAAGAAGCATGAGACGGCATTCCGGACTACGATCGATGATCTGATGGATTTTTATAAAGATGAGAAGCCGCTGGGTGAGTGTGTTCTTGTGATCGAGGGCAGGAGCCGCAGTGAGATGGAGGCGGAGAAGCGTGCTTCCTGGGAGGAGATTTCCATTGCGGAGCATGTGGCGATGTATGAGCAGCAGGGGAATTCCAGGAAGGATGCCATGAAGCTTGCTGCCAGGGATCGTGGTGTTTCCAAGCGGGATATTTATAAGGCACTTCTGGATAGAGAAGGTTCTGCTGAATGATCAGGTGTAATTGTGGTACGGATCGTAGGTAACGTGATCGTGGATGATTGAATAAGCTGCATACTGTGACCAGGGATTTTGGGGAACGTATGTGGCTTTTTTTTATTGTGGTAATAAAAAGTACTGTGCGGATTTTGTCGAAATGATTTGCTTGCAGTATAGACCATATTGTGGTAAGCTGATCTTATCAAAAATAAAAAGCAGTTCCGGGATTCTATGGAAATGCTGTAAAAGCATATTTTCTAAAAATAATCTTATTTTTCTATTACATTTCATATATCAGGCAGATTGCCTGTCATCTCAGAAAATTCATGCTTTTTTCCATTTTTCAGCAGGAGTTTTCAGATGAGGCTCCTTGAGATCAAAACAGAGGAGTCGTGTATGATCGTAAATAATAACAGAACAAACAGCTCTAACCTGCGGCAGTGGCATCCTGCATTTTTTGCTGATATTCAGATAGAACTGGAGGCAGAAAGGGAGAATCTGATTTTTGAGAATGAGCATCAGCTTGGGACGAAACCAATGGAGATCGATGCGCTTGTGATCAAAAAGAAATCAGATATCCCCATTAATAAAAACATAGGAAGGATCTTCCGAAAATATAATATCATTGAATATAAGAGTCCGACGGATTATATAAGCATCAATGATTTTTATAAGGTGTGTGGATATGCATTTTTTTATAAAGCGGATACGGTAACTGAGGATGAAATCCCAATTGAGGAGATTACGATCTCTTTGGTAAGCAGGGCATATCCCCGGAAGATGCTCCGTCATTTGAGGGAGTTTTGGAAATGCCGGGTAAAAAAGATGGAAGAAGGAATTTATTACGTAACAGGATCTAAGATCCCAATCCAGGTCATTGTAACAGAGCAGTTGTCGAAGAAGAAAAATCTGTGGCTGAGAAGTCTGACTGATAGAATAAAAGATAAGGAAGATATGAAACGACTTCTCAATGAATACAGAGAAAAGCAGAAAAATCCTTTGTACGAATCAGTTATGCAGATGATCGTAAGGGCTAATGAAGAAAAATTCAGGGAGGCGGATTGTATGTGTGAAGCATTAAATCGGATCATACAGGATCAGATCGAGGAAAAGATAAGAAAAAGTTTACAGGCTGGCTATGATGAAGGGTATGGAATTGGAATGCAGGATGGAATAAAGGATGGAATGCAGCGGGGAATGCAGCGGGGAATGCAGCAGGGAATGCAGCAGGGAATGCAGCGGGGAATGCAGCAGGGAGAACATAGTATTAACAGTTTGATCCTCTGCCTTGCTGAGCTGGGGAGGACGTCTGATATTATAAGATCGGCATCAGATCCGGAATACCAGAAGAAATTGTTAAAGGAATTTGGGCTTTTGCCGGAGTAGCTGAATATTCCATATGTTTTAAGAGCATATTGCGCTACGTTTTTGGATTGCATTTAATAAGATACTTTTTTGCCTGTATTTCCTATGATTTTGCGTGGAAATACAGGCTTTTTTGTGCTATAATAAACTCTGTATTCGTATGTAAAAAATATTTATTTTACAGGTATAAATGACACTTCCGGAGCGGGTTTGAGAATTGCTTTCTGCAAAATGAAAATACAGTATTTCCTGAAATTAACAGATCAGTTTATTTTGCTCAGGATTTGATGTAATGATTTTTGAAGCTGTTATGGTTCTGCAGAAATGAATTTTCAAACACGTCCGGACGACAAGAACAGGAGGAATGACATGGGCGCAGAGAATACAGAATACGGCGCGGATCAGATCCAGATCCTGGAAGGACTGGAAGCCGTACGTAAGAGGCCTGGAATGTATATCGGAAGTACCTCCAGCCGTGGACTTCATCATCTCGTATATGAGATCGTGGATAACGCAGTTGATGAAGCACTGGCTGGTTTTTGTACGGAGATCCATGTAGATATCAATCCGGATAATTCCATTACAGTTACAGATAATGGTCGTGGTATTCCGGTTGGCATCAATCATAAGGCTGGTATTCCGGCAGTTGAGGTTGTATTTACCATTCTTCACGCAGGCGGTAAGTTCGGCGGTGGAGGATATAAGGTTTCCGGTGGTCTTCACGGTGTTGGTGCATCTGTTGTAAATGCACTTTCCGAATGGCTGGAGGTTACCATCTACCGAGAGGGTAAGGAATACAGACAGAGATATGAGCGTGGCAAAACTATGTACCCGCTGAAGGTGGTAGGTGACTGTGATCCGGGGCTTTCAGGAACGAAGGTTTATTTCCTTCCGGACAAGGAGATCTTTGAGGAGACTGTTTATGATTATGATATCCTGAAACAGAGACTTCGTGAGATGGCTTTCCTGACAAAGGGCCTTCGTATCGTTCTGGAGGATAAGAGAGAGGGACAGGAGCGCGAGAAGGTATTCCATTATGAGGGTGGTATCCGTGAGTTTGTAAGCTACCTGAACAGAAGCAAGGAGGCTCTTTACCCGGAGATCATTTACTGTGAGGGTGAGAAGGACGGCGTGGCTGTAGAGGTTGCGCTGCAGCATAATGACTCCTATACAGAGAACACCTATGGCTTTGTAAACAATATCAATACACCGGAGGGCGGTACACACATTACCGGTTTCCGTAATGCGATCACCAATACATTTAATGAGTATGCACGTAAGAACAAGCTTCTCAAGGACAGTGAGCCGAACTTAAGCGGTGATGATATCCGTGAGGGCCTGACTGCGATCGTCAGTGTTAAGATCGAGAATCCGCAGTTTGAGGGTCAGACCAAGCAGAAGCTTGGAAACAGTGAGGCCAGAGGTGCGGTAGACAGTGTTGTAAGTAAACAGCTGGAGATTTTCCTGGAGCAGAATCCTGCAGTTGCCAAGGCTACCGTTGAGAAATCTGTTCTTGCACAGAGAGCCAGAGAGGCAGCCAGAAAGGCACGTGACCTTACGAGAAGGAAATCCGCACTGGACAGCATGTCTCTTCCGGGAAAGCTTGCAGACTGTTCTGACAAGAATCCGGAGAACTGTGAGATCTATATCGTAGAGGGAGATTCCGCGGGCGGTTCTGCCAAGACAGCGAGAAACCGTGCCACACAGGCAATCCTTCCGCTGCGTGGTAAGATCCTGAATGTTGAGAAGGCACGTCTGGATAAGATTTACGGAAACAAAGAGATCAAGGCAATGATCACTGCCTTCGGAACCGGAATCCATGAGGATTTTGATATTTCCAAGCTTCGTTATCACAAGATCATCATTATGACCGATGCCGATGTTGACGGTGCGCATATCGCAACACTGCTTCTGACCTTCCTGTATCGTTTCATGCCGGAGCTGATCAAGCAGGGATATGTATACCTGGCGCAGCCTCCTCTCTATAAAGTGGAGAAGAACAAAAAGGTATGGTATGCATATGACGATGATGAGCTGAACAATATCCTTACCGAGATCGGACGTGACGGAAACAATAAGATCCAGCGTTATAAAGGTCTGGGTGAGATGGATGCCGAGCAGCTCTGGGAGACTACTATGGACCCTGAGAAGAGAATCCTTCTCCGTGTAACCATGGACGAAGCTGCCACATCTGAGATCGATCTGACATTTACCACTCTTATGGGAGACAAGGTAGAGCCAAGACGTGAATTTATCGAAGAAAATGCAAGATTCGTTAAGAATCTTGATATCTAGGAGAATAAAGAAGAATGGAAGATAATATTTTTGACAAAGTCCACGAAGTGGATCTGGAAAAAACGATGAAGGAATCTTACATCGACTATGCCATGAGTGTTATCGCCTCACGAGCTTTGCCTGATGTAAGAGACGGTCTGAAGCCGGTACAGCGCCGAGTTCTGTACTCTATGATCGAGCTGAATAATGGTCCTGACAAGCCACACAGAAAATGTGCGCGTATTGTCGGTGATACCATGGGTAAATATCATCCGCACGGTGACAGCTCCATCTATGGTGCGCTGGTCAATATGGCTCAGGAATGGTCCACAAGATATCCGCTGGTTGACGGACATGGAAACTTTGGTTCCGTGGATGGTGACGGTGCGGCTGCCATGCGATATACAGAGGCACGTCTCAGCAAGATATCCATGGAGATGCTTGCTGACATCAACAAGGATACGGTTGATTTTCAGCCGAACTTTGATGAAACAGAGCGTGAGCCGGTTGTGCTTCCGGCACGTTTTCCGAACCTTTTGGTAAACGGTACTACAGGTATTGCGGTAGGTATGGCAACCAATATTCCGCCGCATAACCTTCGTGAAACTATCAATGCAGTTGTTAAGATCATTGACAACATTGTAGAAGAAGACAGAGAAACAGCTATGGAGGAGCTTCTTGAGATCGTAAAGGGACCGGACTTCCCTACAGGAGCGACCATCCTCGGAACGAGAGGAATCGAGGAAGCTTACCGTACCGGACGTGGCAAGATCCGTGTCCGTGCGGTGACGAATATCGAGACTTTGCCAAACGGTAAATCCCGTATCGTGGTTACCGAGCTCCCGTACCTTGTAAACAAGGCACGTCTGATCGAGAAGATCGCAGAGCTTGTCCGTGACAAAAAGATCGACGGGATCACAGACCTGAACGACCATTCCAGCCGTGAGGGTATGCGAATCTGTATTGATCTTCGTAAGGATGCCAATGCCAACGTGATCCTGAACCTGCTTTACAAGCATACACAGCTGCAGGATACTTTTGGTGTGATCATGCTTTCTCTTGTTCCAAATCATGGAAGTATGGAACCGAAGGTTCTGAACCTGAAAGAGATGCTGGAGTACTATCTGGAGCATCAGGAGAATGTAGTTCGCAGAAGAACACAGTATGATCTTAATAAGGCACAGGAGAGAGCCCATATTTTGGAGGGTCTGCTGAAGGCACTTGATAATATTGACGAAGTGATCCGCATCATCCGTGGTTCCCGCAACGTACAGATCGCCAAGCAGGAGCTGATCGACCGTTTTGAGCTGACAGATGTGCAGGCACAGGCGATCGTGGATATGCGTCTCCGCGCACTGACAGGTCTGGAAAGAGAGAAGCTGGAGGCTGAGTATGCAGAGCTTATGGAGAAGATCCGCAAGTTCCAGGCAATACTTGCTGACCGCAAGCTCCTTCTCCGGGTGATCCGTGAGGAGATCCTTGCCATTGCAGAGAAATACGGCGATGACAGAAAGACTTCCATCGGATACGATGTATATGATATCTCTACAGAGGATCTGATCCCGAGAGAAAATACAGTGATCGCAATGACAAAGCTTGGTTATATCAAGCGTATGACCGTTGACAACTTCCGCAGCCAGAACCGTGGCGGCAGAGGAATCAAGGGGATGCAGACGATTGAGGATGACTATATCGAAGAGCTTCTGATGACGACAACGCACCATTATCTCATGTTCTTTACCAATACAGGACGTGTATACAGACTGAAGGCATATGAGATCCCGGAGGCCGGTCGTACAGCCAGAGGAACTGCGATCATCAATCTTCTGCAGCTTGCACCGGGAGAAAAGATCACAGCTGTGATCCCGCTTCGTAAATATGAAGAGGGTCATTATCTGATGATGGCCACCAAGAAAGGCCTTGTGAAGAAAACTCCGATCAAGGATTACGAGAATGTCCGTAAGACAGGTCTTACAGCAATCGTTCTCCGTGATGATGACGAGCTGATCGAGGTTAAGGCTACTGATAATAACAAAGATATTATTCTTGTGACCAGGGACGGACAGTGTATCCGCTTTAAGGAAACAGATGTCCGCAGCACAGGCCGTGCGTCCATGGGAGTAAGAGGTATGAATCTTACTGACGGTGATGAAGTTGTTGCCATGCAGCTGAACACTCAGGGAGATTATCTGCTTGTAGTTTCCGAGAACGGAATGGGCAAACGTACAGCTATGAGTGAGTTCGTTGTCCAGAACCGTGGCGGTAAGGGTGTGAAGTGCTACAAGATCACCGAGAAGACCGGAAATGTTGTCGGCGCCAAGGCTGTCAACGAAGAGAACGAGATCATGATGATCACTACAGAGGGTATCATTATCCGTCTGCAGTGTGCGGATATCTCTGTTCTTGGAAGGATCACCTCCGGTGTGAAGATGATCAATCTTACAGAGGGTGTAACCGTTGCAAGTATCGCCAAGGTAAGAGATAAAGATCCGGAAGCAGATACAAATGCCGAAAAAGCTGACGGAGAAACCGGCGATAACGAAGAAGGCTCTGCAGAGGAAGCTGTCACAGGCAGTGAAGAGGAATAAGAGCGAGGATAAGTCATGACGACGACAAAGAAAAAACGCAGAAAAAAATCAGTAAAGAAGCTGAAATACTCTAATAAAAAACTGAATTTTGTCCATATTGCGACACTGGCGGGGATCATTTTGATCCTGCTGGTGATCGTTCTGGCGGCCAGGGGCTGCGGAAAGATCAGCCACAGAACTCCGGAGGGGGTTGTGGAAGGCTACATCAAAGCGGCAGCAGCAGGCAAGAATAAAAAGATGCAGAGCTGTTACAGTGCGGATAAGTTATCGGATGAGGCGAAAACAGAGATTTCCTCCACGATAAAATATTTTCAGGCCCATGGAGTAAAGGATGTAAATATCGACAGCTGTGGCTCCATTTCTGAAAACAAAAATTATTCTTATGTTTATATCCGCTATAATCTTGTTCTGGAGAACGAGCAGGAATATCCATGTATCAGTACCTATCTTGTAAAGGTCCAGGACAAAAAGTATTATCTGTATGCGCCTTCTGAGATTTCAGATAAGATCAGCCAGCAGGCTGCCAAGGATTATCAGAAATTTATGACTACGAAAACCTATACAGATTATACAAAGGCTTATGAGGTTTTTCTGAAAAAGAATCCGGGATACGAGGATAAGATCGCAGGGAAACTGAACGGATAAAGCAGAGGCGGGAGGATGTAAGAATGAAGCGGATTTTGCTGATGGTGCTCAGAAATATAGTCTTTGTTCCTTACTGGTGGATCAAGCTTTGCTGGTATGCAGCGCATACAGATGATTATCCGGAAGAGAAGAAATACGCATTCCTGAGACTGATAGATGAGCATGCCATTGAAGGCGGAAATATCCATATTGATGTGCATGGAGCTGAAAATATCCCAAAAGAAAAGGGATTTATGTTTTTTCCGAATCACCAGGGACTGTTTGATGTGCTGGCGATCATCCGGGCATGCCCGGTTCCTTTTTCGGTAGTTGCCAAGAAGGAAGTTGGAGAGATTCCTTTTCTGAAGCAGGTTTTTGCCTGTATGAAGGCCTTTATCATTGACAGGGAAGACCTGAAGCAGTCCATGCAGGTCATTGTCAATGTAATACGGGAAGTGAAAGCTGGTCGTAATTATCTGATCTTTCCGGAGGGAACCAGAAGTAAAAACGGAAATCATCCGGGGCCGTTCAAGGGCGGCAGCTTCAAGACTGCCACCAAGACGAAATGCCCGATCGTTCCGGTTGCACTGATCGATTCCTTTAAGGCTTTTGATACCGGCTCTACAGAGAGGCTCACCGTACAGGTGCATATCCTTCCTCCGATGTATTATGAGGAATACAAAGATATGCATACCACAGAGCTCGCAGAAGAAGTGAAGAGACGGATCGAAAAGGTGATCGAAGAGAATATTATGTAAAAAAGAAAAGACTTTGATGAAGTTGGAACAAAAACATCATCAAGGTCTTTTTTTTGTTGTATGTTTTGTATAAAAACGAAACGTTTTATTTGTGAATTGTTGGGCATATACAGCCAAAAGGTTTGATGATAACATAGAGGCATCCATACAATATAAATAAAAGATGTAAAGAGGACGAACAGATGAAAAAAGAACAATACCTTTCTCTGATCGATGAGGTGATCGCACAGGGACCATACACGGATACCTATGATAAGCACTTTACTTCTGAGGATATCCGTTTTACAAGTAAGAGCAATCATATTTATGCGACTGTTCTGCACTGGCCGGAGGATGGAGAAATCCATATCAAAGCTCTTGGCAATGATATGAAGCTTTTGAAATCCACGATCCGGGATATTGAGATCCTCGGAACAGATCTGCATCCGGCATTTGCGAGAAATAAAGAACTGGATATTTCCTGCGGAGGAGGGGTTATTGAGGCGGGAGATATGCCGGTGGTATTGAAGATCACAGTAAAATAGCAGTTGGGGGAAGCAAGTAAATTATAATGTCTTTTTGAAAGGACAGAAAGGATAAGGTATTTTAATTATGGGAGATGTAAGATTCACAGGAAACTGGAACTCTGTAAATGCACACACAGTTCCAAAATGGTATGAGGACTGTAAATTTGGAATTTTTATCCACTGGGGAATTTATTCCGTGCCGGCATTTGCACCGCATACATGGGAGCTGGGAGAGGTTGATTCCAAGGAATGGTTTGCGGATAATCCGTATGCAGAATGGTATTACAATTCTCTGAACATTGGAAAAGGCCCTACATATAAGCATCATATAGAAAAATACGGAAAAGATTTCAAATACGAAGATTTTATTCCTATGTGGAAAGCTGAAAACTGGGATCCAAAGCAGTGGGCAGAGATCTTCAAAGAAGCAGGTGCGGAGTATGTTGTTCTGACAACCAAGCATCATGACGGATTCTGCCTGTTCCCAAGTAAATATACACATTTCAATTCCGTAGAAATGGGACCGAAGAGAAATATCACCGGTGAGCTGACAGAAGCTGTCCGTGACGCAGGAATCCGCATGGGCCTGTATTATTCCGGACTGATCGACTGGCAGTATGCAAACGATCCTATTTTTGAGGATGATGATCTGTTTGGAACAGCCAGCCCGACATTTGCATATGCAGATTATTCCTATAATCAGATGAAAGAGCTTGTAGATGATTATGCACCGAGTGTGTTCTGGAATGATATCGGATGGCCGACACAGAGTGAAGAGATGATGCCGTATTTCTTAGCACATTATTACAATAAGGTTCCGGAGGGTGTGGTAAATGACCGTTTCAACGGACGTTATTACGATTTCCTTACTAAGGAATATAAATCCGGTTCTGTAAACAGAAATGAAAAATGGGAGATGTGCCGTGGAATGGGCTTATCCTTCGGTTATAATGCCAACGAAGGCGATGACAAGCTGATCTCTGTTCCGAATCTGATCTCACTTCTTGTCGGAACAGTGGCAAATAACGGAAATCTTCTTCTGAATATCGGCCCGAAGGCAGACGGAACTATCCCGGAGGAGCAGGTAAGAAGACTGAAGATCCTGGGTGCATGGCTGAAGGTCAACCATGACGGTATTTACGGAACACGTTGCAGTGACCGTGAATCTGAGCTGCTTGAGAATGGAATCGAGCTCCATTATACACAGAAAGACGGAAATCTGAATGTGTTTGCAGATCATCTGAAGGAAGGCGCAAATGAGTTCCTGATCAAAGGATACCACGGAGCGCTGAGACCATTTGATCCGGCAGTGAAGGTAGAAACTGAAGATACTGCAGAGGGACTTTTTGTGAAAATCCCGGAATATAAAGAAGATATGTATGTGGTTGGATTAACCAACAGATTCTAAATGATGAACATGAGGACCGGATGTATGCCGGTCCTTTTGTTGCTACATGGGAGAAGATCGTGGATATCCGATCGATTCTCAGGGAGGGAGCTTTTATGTTTGGGAAAAAAATCGCAATACTGTTATCAACGGCAATGATCCTGACAGGGTCCTGTGTATCTTCTGTGGCTGTGCATGCACAGACCGGTTATGCGGCTGAATATGCACAGGAAGCATCGGCAGCAGGCGTGCAGAGCACTGCAAAGCTTGTTGCGAAGGGCTCCTGCGGAAGCAAAGCTGTTTACCGGTTGTACTCCAATGGAAACCTGCAGATACAGGGAAAAGGGGAGGTTAAGGTTACCGATGATTTTTCATACAGATCAGCAATGATAAAAACAGTAACCGTTGCATCTGGGATCACGGGAATCGGTGACAGAACCTTTTCAGGCTGCAGAAATATGAAGAGGATTTTGTTGCCGGGAACTCTGCGGAGTATTGGGGTAAGAGCATTTGGAGATACTGCGATCACCAGGATCAAGCTTCCTGATGGACTGAAAAGCATTGGTGCATATGCTTTTTACCAGAGTAAGCTTACGAGCCTGGATGTACCGAAAACTGTGACAAAAATTGATGAATATGCTTTCAGTTACTGTAACAGTCTGGAATCTGTCAGCATTCCGGGAAGTGTGAAAATATTACCGGAATCGTTATTTGAGGCGGATATGAAGCTGAAAAAGGTTACGCTTGGACAGGGCGTTTCCAGGATAGAAAGAGCGGCCTTTCGGCATTGCGGTTTGACAGGAGTAAGTTTTCCGGACAGTGTTACGGTTATTGGTGAAGGTGCGTTTTCTTTTTGTACAGATCTCAGAAAGGTGTCGTTGCCCAAGAAGCTTACAGAGATCGGGAACGGTGCATTTAATAATTGTCGAAAACTGGGGAATATTACAGTACCTGCCAGTGTGAAAAAGATCAGAAGCCATGCTTTTTATGATTGCCTGGCAATGAAAAAGATTACGATCCTCAACAGTAAAACAGTGATAGAAAAAGAAGCAATCGGTTATAATTTCAATAGTGGAAAAAATAAAACTTTTGTCATTGCCGGAAAAAAGAGTTCTACTGCTCAGACTTACGCAAAGAAAAATGGGTTCCGTTTTTTGAACAATACTGCCGCAGTAAGGACCGCAAAGATGACCGGTGTGCCCAAAACAAAAACCATACTTCGTGGAAAAACATACACGATCCAGGCAGTGACCGTGCCGTATTACAGCGACGAGAAGATTCTTTTCCGTTCCTCGGATCGCAGGATCGCTACGGTAAATTCCAAAGGTGTTGTAAAGGGAATCCGAAAAGGGACGGCCGTGATCACCGTGCAGAGCGGAGCGAAAAAACTGAACTGTAAGGTAACGGTGAAATAATTCAAGGGATATTAGCAATCCGCATTTGTTATAGTTATATCTTATATGTTTGAGCACGCAAAACAGACTGGAGCTTGATAAGAATATACATCAGGTTCTCAGTCTGTTTTTATATATTGCAGGCAAAAAAGAACACGTTTTCACAAAATAAGATTGACTTTTTTTAAAACTCTTATTATCATATAAAACATATTTAATTACTATGAAATAAGGAATGATAAAAAGTTCTGTTACACTGATGATGCTGAGTTACACAGATGACGTTGAGCAGCTTACAGGACTGGCAGCGGGCAGACTTTTTTCAGAAGGAGGGGACGGGTACATGTCCATCAAGAAGATTGCAGAAAAGGCAGGGGTTTCACCGGCGACGGTTTCCAGAGTTTTGAACAATCCCAATTATAAATGTTCTGTTTCCGGACTCAGGGACAAGATATGGAAGACAGCTATCGAGATGAATTATGTGCCCAACGAGGCGGCCCGGAATCTGAAAAAAGGCGTTTCCGCAAAGCAGGAGAAAACCTGGTACATCAATATCCTGATGACAAGAACCGATTCTTCCACAACGGATCCGTTTTTTGCGGAGCTCCTTCGGGTGATCGAAAGTGAGATCCATGATAAAAACTGCATTCTTTCCAAAGTATGGTATATGTCTGTGTTTTCCGATGACCGGAAGTGCCGAAGGGAGAATCTGGACCGGCTGATCGACGGAATGTATGATGAGGTGGAAGGGAAAAGGGACGGACTGATCATCATCGGCAGATGTAATAAAGAGGCTTTGAAGAAGCTGAATAAGAAGTATAAAAGTGTGGTATCGGTGAACCGGAATTCTACCAATTATGAAGTGGATGAGGTCCTTTGTGATGGGAAAAAGATCGCAGCAGCGGCAGTGGAATATCTGATCTCCCTGGGGCACAAAAATATCGGTTATATTGGCCAGTGTCACAGCGAGGACCGGTATAACGGGTATCTGGAAACACTGAAGAAGCATGATCTGGATGTGATACCGGAGTATGTTATCGAAACAAAGCAGACTGAGGCCGAGGGCTACGAGGCCATGGAAAAGTTCTTTCAGTCGGACGACATGCCAACCGGAATCTACTGTGCCAATGATATTTCGGCGATCGGAATGCTGAAGTGCCTGAATAAATTTCGGAACCGGTATTATATGCCTTCGATCATATCCAGCGATGATATACAGGAGGCACAGTTTACCAGACCGATGCTGACAACGGTGAGCCTGCCCAAGGAGGATATGGGAAAATTTGCATTATACCTGCTGCTGGACCGGCTGAAGGGCGGGCATTCCGGTATTGTGCGAATGGAACTGGAAGGCAGACTGATGATTCGGAACAGCTGCAGCAGTGTGGAGGACAGTATGTGGAGCGATTATTGTATCTGAGGATTGCGGATGCGCAGATATAGTGACAGACAGGATGCGGTTGCACTATGATCAGAGTATTCTCGTGAAAACGTTTTCAGATATTCCTATTTAATTAATGGGAATAATATGGTTTAATGTATTCAATTCAAATAAAAAAATTACAGAACCACAGTAAACGGAAAGAACAGGTATGATTTGACAGCGAAATGAAGCATTTACATTGTTGGAAAAAAGATTTCCAAATAAAAATGTGGTTGTAAAGGAGTACACAGATCATGAAAAGAAAACGCATCGCAGGTGTCTGTATCACACTGGCAGCAGTGGTACTGGCAGGAACTTTTGCAGTATCGGGAAACAATACAAAGGATAAAAATCATGTGGAGATCATCAATGTGTCCTATGATCCGACCAGAGAATTTTATGAAGCATATAATAAGATTTTTTCAAAATATTGGAAAGAGGAAACAGGTCAGAGTGTGGATGTGATCCAGTCTCATGGCGGTTCCGGAAAGCAGGCTCTTGAGATTTCCAACGGACTTCCTGCAGATGTGGCGACACTTGCTCTGGAATATGATATCGATGCGATCCGGAATGCCGGTCTGATCGACAAGGGCTGGATCGATGAATATCCGGATGACAGTGCTCCTTATACTTCCACCATTGTATTTCTTGTTCGGAAGGGAAATCCGAAGAATATCCACGACTGGGATGATCTGACAAAGGATGGTGTGGGGGTGATTACTCCCAATCCGAAAACCTCCGGTGGTGCCCGCTGGAATTACATGGCAGCCTGGGCTTATGCCAATGAGAAATATAACGGCAACGAGACAGAGATGAAAGCCTTTATCAAGAAGCTTTACAAAAATGTCCTGGTTCTGGATTCCGGAGCAAGAGGTGCCACAACCTCTTTCGTGGAAAACGGGCAGGGTGATGTGCTGATCGCCTGGGAAAATGAAGCGTTTCTTTCTGTAAGGGATAATCCGGATGATTACGAGATCGTAACGCCGGGCATCAGTATCCTGGCACAGCCATCCGTTGCTGTTGTAGATGAAAATGTGAAAAAGCATGATAATGCAGAAGCGGCGAAAGCATATCTGAAATATCTGTATTCCGATGAAGCTCAGGAGCTGATCGCGGAGAATTACTATAGGCCGGTTGATCAGACGATCCTGAAAAAGCATGCAGATACTTTTAACCTGAAGGTGAAGCTGACAACGATCAAAGATTTCGGCGGCTGGGATGCAGTTCAGAAAAAGCATTTCGCAGACGGCGGAGTGTTTGATGAAATATATGAAGAGTAGAAGAGCCAGAGATTTTGTAACAGACCAGAGAGTTGTAGAAGAGTCAGAGATTTGCAACAGATTAGAGATTTGTAACAGATCAGAGATTTGCAGCAGATCGGGAATTTGTAACAGATCAGAGACTTAGAATAGAAAAGAGGGGAGACAGAAATGAAGAAACAACAGAGTAAACGTGTGATACCAGGCTTTGGACTGACAATGGGAGTGACTTTGGCGATGCTGAGTATCGTAGTTCTGATCCCTCTTGCGTCTCTGGCAGTATACTCGGCGCGGCTGGGGCTTCGGGAATTTATTGAGGTGATCACACGGCCGAGGGTTTTGTCCGGATTCTATGTAAGCTTTATCACCGCATTTGCGGCCACAGTGATCAATGCTATTATGGGCCTGGTTCTTGCGTGGGTGCTGGTAAGATATGATTTTCCGGGAAAAAGGATCATGGATGGAATGATCGAGCTGCCTTTCGCACTGCCGACTGCAGTTGCCGGTATCTCTCTGACATCCCTGACATCCGATAAAGGTCTGGTGGGAAGCTTTTTTGCAAATTTCGGTATTAAGATCGCATATACCAGGATCGGTATCACGGTGGCATTGATCTTTGTGGGAATCCCTTTTGTAGTCAGGGCCATTCAGCCGGTTCTGGAGAAGCTGGACGGTTCTTATGAGGAGGCGGCTCGTGTCATGGGTGCAAAGCCATTCACCGTTTTTCGCAGAGTTATTCTTCCTGAGCTTCTGCCGGCAATGCTTTCCGGGGCGGGACTTGCCTTCGGACGTTGCCTGGGAGAATACGGAAGCGTTGTTTTTATCGCAGGAAACAAGCCTTACTATACAGAGATCACGCCACTGATCATCATGTCAAAGCTTCAGGAGTTTGACTATGAAAGCGCAACAGCTATCGCACTGGTTACACTGGCAGTATCATTCCTGATCCTGTTTGGTGTGAATCTGGTGCAGGCAAGAAATACGAAACGTATCAGAGGGAGGGATGCATAATGGATGAAAAAAAGAAGCAGGCTTCCGGGCCGGTGAAATGGATCCTTATCGGGATTTCCGTGATCTTTCTTTTTGTGATGCTGGTACTGCCTCTGGTGGTTGTTGTAACCCAGGCGCTGAGCAAGGGCTGGCAGTGCTACGTGCAGGCGGTGACAGATGAGTACACGCTGAAAGCGCTGAAGCTGACCATTGAGGCGACGGCTGCGGCTGTTGTATGCAACACGATCTTTGGTCTGTGTGCGGCATGGGCAATGACCAGATTTCATTTTCGGGGAAAAAAGCTCCTTACCACTTTGATCGATGTTCCGGTTACGGTATCACCGGTTATCGCAGGTCTTATCTATATCCTGGTTTTTGGAAAGCAGAGTCCTCTTTATTCTGTTCTTGAAAGTGCAGGGATACAGATCGTGTTTGCAGTTCCTGGAATTGTCCTGGCAACGATCTTTGTCACATTTCCATTTGTGTCCAGAGAGATCATACCGGTTCTGGAATCCATAGGGTCCGATGAGGAAGAGGCGGCAGCACTGATGGGAGCAAAAGGCTGGACGATTTTTACCAGGGTGACATTTCCGCATATCAAGTGGGCATTTCTCTATGGTGTTGTGCTGTGTACAGCCAGAGCCATGGGAGAGTTTGGAGCTGTGTCCGTACTGTCCGGACATCTCCGTGGAAAAACAAATACACTTCCGCTTCATGTGGAAATTCTTTATAACGAATTCCAGTATGTTCCGGCATTTGCGGTTTCTTCGATCCTGGTGATTCTGGCGGTGATCCTTCTGATCGCAAGAAATGTTCTGGAGCATAAAGGAAAGGGGGAAAAAGGCGATGTACGTTGAGTTAAAAAATATCAATAAAACATATGGGGATTACAAGGCATCTGATAACGTAAGCTTTGGTATCGAAAAGGGGAAGCTGATTGGTCTTCTGGGACCCAGCGGAAGTGGAAAAACTACGATTCTCCGTATGATCGCCGGTCTGGAGCAGCCGGACAGCGGGGAGATCATCATCGACGGAAGAGTGGTCAATGATGTGCCGGCCAGCGAGCGAGGCATTGGATTTGTGTTCCAGAATTATGCTCTTTTCCGGTATATGACGGTGTATGATAATATTGCATTTGGCCTGAAGGTACAGAAGGCGGACAAGAAGTATATTAAGCAGAGGGTTATGGAACTGGTAGAGCTGATCGGGCTGAAGGGCCTGGAGAAAAGATATCCGAGTCAGCTGTCCGGTGGTCAGAGACAGCGAGTTGCTTTTGCCCGGGCTCTGGCTCCGAATCCGCAGCTTCTCCTTCTGGATGAGCCTTTTGCGGCGATCGATGCAAAGATCCGTACGGAGCTTCGAAGCTGGCTGAAGGACATGATCGAGAAGCTAGGGATCACCAGTATTTTTGTTACCCATGACCAGGATGAGGCTATCGAGGTGGCGGATGAAATTATTATTACCAACCGTGGACGGATCGAGCAGAAGGGAACCCCACTGGAGGTTTACCAGAATCCGGATACTGCGTTTACGGCGGGATTTTTCGGGCAGACTTCTGTGATCGATGATTACCAGGTGTTCAATCACTTCGAGGAAGTTCCGGGAGGCGAAAAAGCCATTGTCCGTCCGGAGTTTGTAAAAGTGACTAAGAAGAATGAGGAACAGAAATATAAAAGCTCCGCAACAGAGGGCGTCGTAGAACGAGTCGCATTCCGCGGCAGCAACCTGGAACTGAAAGTCCGTGTAGGAAACACCACACTCAGCGCCAGAAGAAGCCTTGACGAAGAACCCGTCCGGGAAGGCGAAGTTGTGGATGTGTTTGTGCAGAGGATTTTTGTAACGAAGGGAAATGAGGCAGTACTGCTACATAATACAGCTATGATTGAGGATTGGTTAGTGATATAAAAAAATGGGCGTGTGAAAAAACGAGAGTTTTTTCATGCGTCCTTTTGCTTATGGTTATGATAATAGTTATATTGCATAAAAAAGGGTATAGTTCCCCTTACCCCATAAGAATGCTATTATGAACTCCTATGCGGCAGCTGCAACTTTTTTCTGTTTGTTGTGATATTTATAAAGATTGTGTCCGATAGAAACGAGAAATACTTCAAGCAATACAGATTTTATTCCTCTTCGGACAATTCTTTTGTACCACCGGTCGTTTTTCATGATACCAAAGGTACCTTCTGCCTGAATGGATCTGTTCATCCTTAGAAGCGCTCCCTGGATACTTTCGAGATTTTCTATCACTTCCTGATGCATCGCTGTAAGTTCGCGGTTGATTCGAACAGTACGGTTTTTGTCTGTCTTTTTACATTGTTCTGCGTATGGACAGCCGAAGCAGTCTTCACACTGATACACTTCTTCCTGTCGCCCATACTTGTTCCCTTTTACGTTTTTTCGATACTGAAGATTAAAGTTTTTCCCGTTTGGGCAACGCATGATTCCGTCTTCCCCGATTGGAAAATTTACTGCACGAAATGGATCTTCATGGTATTTCTTGTCAGTAGTCTCTTTCTTGAACATGGGAAACTTCATATATTTTTCCATTCCTTGCTGCTCACAGAAGATGTAATTGTTGTAAGAACCATATCCGGCATCTGCTACTGGGTACTTTGGATAGAAGCCATATGTAGTATAAAACTTGTTCATTAATGGAATAAAACAATCCATATCTGAGCGATACTGATTTACATCAACAACAGCAATATATTCATCTGCAACACCGACCTGTACATTATAAGCTGGAAGCAACTGGTCATTTCCCATGTAGTCTGTCTTGATTCGCATAAAAGTGGCTGAATGATCTGTTTTCGAGTAGCTGTTGCGATCTTCTCCACAGATTTTGATTTTTTCCACGTATTCTTCCAACTTAGCAGCATACTCTTTGAGTTTCTCATAATGACGTTGTTGTGTAGTTTTACGATGTCCCCTGCCATGAACAAACATTGCTTCATTAATCTGCCAGACTTCTGCATACTGTTCAGCAGCTTCCTTCAGATACTCTGGTGCGTACTCACTATTGATACAAAGTTTCATACCTGTACATGAAAGTTCCTCATTGATTTCTTCAAAGAGTGTAGTGATCTTACCAAAGAGACGGTATCTGGATTTTTCGGTTGCTTTTTTCCATACCCAGGAGTATTTATTCGCATTTGCTTCAAACTTGGATCCATCAATGTATAGATGTTGAAGATCCACATGCTCTGTCTCGAAGATTTTTTTGTTTATATCTTGAAATATTTCTTCAATGGAATCAGCAAGTACTTCGTTGATGAAGTAGCCGAAAGTACGGTAAGAAGGTGCTTGATGATCCATAAGATACATGAAACGGAGATTGATTTTACACTGATCCTCCAGTTCACGCAATGATATATAGCCATTCGCCATAAATCCAAACAAAACTGTTTTCAGCATGCTGACCGGGTCATACCTGAGTCTTCCTGTATCATGTTGAGGAATATTTTTCAGATATTTCTCCAGTTCGATTTCTCCCATAAATCTATCAAAAGTCAGCACTGGATCACAGATGTCCAAATAATCTTGAATTAGCATTGGCAAAACTGCCTGTTTTGGGTTAGAATAGATTATGTTATTAATTTTCATTGCAAGTTAATTATAACAGAAAGAAAGACCTTGAGTTCATTATAAACTCTTGGTCTTTCTTTTTTGGGGGACTATTCTTTTTTCACAGCCCCATTTTTTTATGAGCAAGTAGCGTTAGCGGATTGCGAATATCATATGATGTGGCCGAGGGAGCGGCATTTTTTTATGAGCAAGTAGCGTTAGCGGATTGCGAATATCATATGATGTGGCCGAGGGAGCGGCATTTTTTATGCCATTGTAAAAACTGCCGAATTTCACCGAAAGCCCCGATTCGGCGAAAAATATCATAGCAGGAATATTCCCCATAATGTATACTATATTTGTTAGGAAATCCAGATACACCACAAAGCAGAAAGGAAAAAAGCGTATGAAAAGAAATTGGAAAAAAGCTTTATGTGGCATTTTGACAGGTTTTATGCTTGCGACGGCGGCACCAGCTGCGGTTCCGGAGCTGATCAGCGTGGCAGAAGTACAGGCGGCAGTAACTGTAGCAGCGCCGGCCATGTCTTCTATTAAGATCTCCGGCAGGAATAAGATCATTTTCAGTTGGAAACAGGTAAAAGGAACAGCCGGATACCGTGTATACCGCAAGTCCGGAAACAGCGGATGGAAAGCAGTAAAAACCATCACAGGAAGTAAGAATGTTACATTTACCGACACAAAAGTAAGCACCGGAGCACGTTATACTTATACGGTAAAAGCTTACCGGAAATCCGGAAAAAATATGATCTGGAGCGGTTATAATAAAAAAGGCCTGACAGCGATCGCAGGGCTGAATTCTCTTACCCTGAATAAGACCAGTCTGACACTGACACCGAAAAAAACTTATACACTGAAGATCAACGGCACCAGTCTGAAACCGTCATGGAAGAGCAGCAACACAAAGGTTGTCAGTGTAACTTCAGCCGGAAAGGTCACCGCAGTAAAAACAGGAACAGCGAATATCACAGCGATCCTTGGCGGCAGAAAATTCACCTGCAAGGTTACTGTAAAAAATCCTGCATCGGTTAACGCAAAACTGACGCAGAATTATGCCAAACTGAAAAAATATATCAGTCAGAAAGGCAGATATACCGAAGACGGAAGTCAGTTTATAAATGTCAAAGTAAATGAAGAAAGTACTCTGATGATCGGCTATCTGAAGAAAGAAGATAAGATAGATATTGGAATACTGATTTCTGTGCCTTCAGATGGAGTCCTTGCCGGACTGGATATTATCGGAAACTGTGTGAAATCTGATACGGTCAGTGTGAAGTCCGCCCTGTCTTCGGATGGAGTCTTTGTGCTGCTGACTTCTTCCACAAAAGCATCTGCTTATAAAGGTCAGAATCTGACTTTCCTGTATACAAACGGAAAAAAAGCGATGACAGATCTGCAGGATACTTCCAACATTATGATGAAAGCGACAATGATAGCAGCAAATGCTTATCTGAAAAAGAATTTAAACCTGACAATGAATGATCTGGGATTCACTGCTTATAAATTATAAATAAGACAAAAATTTATTATTCTTGACATGAAGCAGAATCGGAATTATACTAAATCGTGTAAATAACAGGGGAGCTTGTGACGGCAGGCTGAGAGGAAGTCTTCAACTTCGACCCTTATACCTGATTTGGATAATGCCAACGTAGGAACGTATAAGATGAATTTACGGGAGATACCTTGGTGTATCTCCTTTTTTATTGGATGCGGATGTTTTATCCGGCTGAATATACGTAAGATCAGGATTTACAGAGAAATATTTTACAATTAAACATGGGAAATTTTGAGAGTGAACAGAGTTCATGAAGGGGTGCACCACCGCGGGTGTATTTCTTTGTGAACTCTTTTTTTACGGATTGCGAATATCCGATTGACCGGAAGAGATTGCGAATTACTTCTGACTTGGCGAAATTTCCGGAAAGGAGCGATTATGATCACAGTAAATGGTGAAAGCAGAACACTGGAAAAGCCGGTGACAGTAACTGAATATCTGGAAGCATGTAACTATGTTCCGGTGCAGGTGGTAGTAGAGCTGAATGAAGAGATCATCAAGAGAGAGACTTACGACACGACCGTGCTGAAAGACGGAGACGTTGTGGAAATCCTGCAGTTTATGGGCGGCGGAAGCTGCTGAGACAGAAAGAATAAGAGTGGATACAGAAAATCCTGTTCAGAAGTCTGAAGATGGGCAGGAATATCCGGCTGTGAGATGGGCAGAATCGCAGATAACTGCTGACTTGAAATTGAATAACTGAGCAGTTATTGCAGCTGAAATACAATGCAGATAAATAACAGAAAGGTGGACATAAAAAATGACAACAGCAAACACAAATGAAGACAAACTGATCCTGGGAGGCCATGAGTTTACTTCCCGTTTTATCCTTGGTTCCGGAAAATTTTCCCTGGAGCTTGTAAAAGCATGTATTGAAAAAGCAGGAACTCAGATCGTAACACTTGCCCTGCGCCGTGCAAATGAGGGTGGGCTTGCCAATATTCTTGACTATGTGCCGAAGGATGTTACTCTTCTTCCGAATACGTCCGGCGCCAGAAATGCAGAAGAGGCAGTCCGTATCGCAAGACTTTCCCGCGAGCTTGGCTGCGGAGATTTTGTAAAGATCGAAGTTATCCATGATTCCAAATATCTTCTTCCGGATAACTATGAGACCATCAAGGCAACAGAGATCCTTGCAAAAGAGGGCTTTGTAGTTATGCCATACATGTATCCGGATCTGAATGCAGCCAGAGATCTGGTGAATGCAGGAGCTGCCTGTGTAATGCCGCTTGGCTCTCCGATCGGTTCCAACAAAGGAATCTGTACAAAAGAATTCATCCAGATCCTTATCGACGAGATCGACCTTCCGATCATCGTGGACGCAGGAATCGGCCGCCCGTCACAGGCATGTGAGGCTATGGAAATGGGTGCTGCAGCAGTTATGGCAAATACAGCTATTGCAACTGCAGGAGACGTCCGTGTTATGGCGGAAGCCTTTAAGAAGGCTATTGAGGCAGGAAGAAGTGCATATCTTTCCGGTATGGGAAGAACTCTGGAGAGAGGTGCAAGTGCATCCTCACCACTGACCGGATTTCTTCATGAGTAAAATTGATAAATGAATGATTGAACGCAGAACACTAAGCGGGGGACAGGCTCTGCCTGTGTAGTGAAACACAGGTATTATCTGGTTTCAATCGAAATTGAGTTTACAGATATGCAGCAGTGAGCACCAGAGTATTGCTGCAATATATGAGAGGAGCGACATAAGAGTAATGGCAGAAACAGTACAGGCCAGCCGACAGGACGGCCATTTTAATGAAAGTATCGTAAATGAAGAAATTCTGGAAGATATGAAAAAGAACCGTATCGATCACATGAAGTACCTTCCGGATATGGAACAGCTGGAAGAATCTGATGTAATGGATCAGGTTATTTCCGCAATGAACGCATATGATTATGATAAGTACACAGAAGCGGATGTACGGAGAGCGCTTGTTCATGACAACCGTACACCGGAGGATTTTAAAGCACTGCTTTCACCGGCAGCGCTGCCTCTTCTGGAAGAAATCGCACAGGCTGCACGGATCGAAACAAGGAAACATTTTGGAAACAGTATCTGCATGTTTACACCGATCTACATTGCAAACTACTGTGAGAACTACTGTATTTACTGTGGATTTAACTGCCACAACAAGATCCGCCGTGCACAGCTGAATGCAGATGAGATCGAGAAAGAGATGGCAGCCATTGCAGAAACCGGACTCCAGGAGATCTTGATCCTTACCGGGGAGAGCAAAACGAAATCTAATGTGGAATATATCGGAAAGGCTTGTGAGATCGCCCGGAAATATTTCAAGGTAGTCGGTCTTGAGGTGTATCCGATGAATTCTGATGAGTACGCATATCTTCACAAATGCGGCGCAGATTATGTGACAGTTTTCCAGGAGACCTATAATTCTGATAAATACGAAACTCTGCATCTGGCAGGCCACAAGAGGATTTTCCCATACAGGTTAAATACACAGGAGCGTGCGTTAAAAGGCGGCATGCGAGGTGTTGGCTTTGCGGCACTTCTGGGACTGGATGATTTCCGCAAGGATGCTTTTGCAACGGGATATCATGCATATCTTCTGCAGAGAAAATATCCACATGCAGAAATCGCTTTTTCCTGCCCGAGACTTCGTCCGATCATCAACAACGACAGGATCAACCCGAAGGATGTTCACGAACCGCAGCTTCTCCAGGTAGTCTGTGCATATCGTCTGTTTATGCCGTTTGCAAGTATTACCGTATCCACCAGAGAATGTGAGCGTGTCCGTGACAATCTGGTGAATATTGCAGCAACCAAGATCTCTGCAGGTGTCAGCACCGGAATCGGAAGCCATGTGGATGATATCGAAGATAAAGGTGATGATCAGTTTGAGATTTCCGACGGAAGGTCTGTGAACGAAGTTTTCAACGCCCTGAAAGATCATGGCCTGCAGCCAGTCATGAACGACTATATTTATCTGTGAAAACACGACAGAAGAGGATAACTTCTGTGGAATATGTGGAAAACCACCCACCCCGGAGAATGTTTCTCCGGGGTGGGTGTGGATAACCATAAAATAAAAACGGATAGAAAATAAAGGAAGAATTTGTCGGAAGAGTAATGATGATTTTTTAGTCCGGGTCTGATAAAATAAATATAACAAGGAGGACGATTAAGAATAATAAAATTCACATAAGATAAAGAGTCAGAGTAAAATTACAAAAGCATTTTCAAGGCACAGCTGATAACGATACTGAACTAAAAAAGAGGTGCCACATGGCAAATACAAAACATGAAGATGCTATTATGAAAATGGGATTTGATTATTTCCGTGATACGATCCTGAAAAGTCTTGGAATTGACTATGAATTTGTGAATCTTGGTCCTACAGAGCTGATAGAACTTACTATTCATTCTTTATATATGGATTTTACATTTCTGACTAAAGAAGGATTTTATATTCATATAGAATTCCAGACAACCGACAAGGGAGAAAATGATTTGCGCAGATTTCTTGCCTATGATGCGGTATATTCACATAAAACAGGAAAAAATGTTATAACCTATGTGATTTATTCAGGTGGAATCAAATCGGTTAAGACAGAATTGAATATGGGACTGTTTACATATCGGATACAACCGATATATCTCAAGGATAGAAATGCAGATGAGGTTTTTGAAAAAATACGACAAAAACAAGAAGACGGAACAGAGCTTACGGAAGAAGATTATGCAAGCCTATCGTTGACACCATTAATGTCTGGGAATATGAAGATTAAGGAAAAAATCAAAGAAGCAGTTATACTATCCAAAAAGAAACGTGGCCTAACAGCAGAAAAAACAATGGCAATGTTATATACTCTGGCAGATAAGTTTTTGGATAGTAAAGATCTGGATGAGATTAAGGAGGTTATATCTATGACAAGACTTGGACAGATGTTGTTGGATGAGGGAATGGAAAAAGGAATGAAAAAAGGAATGGAGCAGGGACTGCTTTTGTCAAAAAAACTTCTGGAAGAGAACCGTACAGAAGACCTTGATAAGGCTATGAAAGATGAAAATTATATGAAAAAGCTGCTGGAAGAATTGAATATCAAATAAAAAATCACCAGAAATACTGTAAATACAAGGCTGATTACGTTTTCTGTAAATATTCTGAAATGGAAATTTTTATACGGAATCATATGTTTATTTACCGATTTCCGGGATTTTTCTGCTGTTTTTTAAGGTAGGAATACCAGGAATTTTGGATAGCATGAAAACGGTTTCCGATTCTATAGTTTTCATAAAGACTTACTCGTGTTTATAATAAGCCAACAACAAAAATAAAGGCAGAAAAACAGGAGGAAAAGTATTATGAAAAGAAAATGGAAATCAGCAACAGCAGCCCTTTTGGCAGCAGTAACCATCGGAAGTCTTACAGGAGCAAACGCTTATGCGGCGGACAGTGTCAGCATTACAAACGTATCTTATGACCCCACCAGAGAGCTCTATGAACAGTATAATAAGATCTTTCAGAAGCATTGGAAAGAAAAGACAGGGCAGGATGTGGTGGACATCACACAATCCCACGGAGGCTCAGGAAAGCAGGCACTTGAGGTTGCCAACGGACTGGAAGCAGATGTGGTAACACTGGCACTGGAGTATGATGTAGATGCGATCCAGGATGCAGGACTCATCGATGACGGATGGGTGGACGAATTTCCGGAGGACAGCGCTCCCTACACTTCGACGATTGTATTTCTTGTGAGAAAAGGAAATCCGAAGAACATCAAAGACTGGGACGATCTGGTAAAGAAAGACGTAGGTGTGATCACACCAAACCCGAAAACCTCCGGCGGAGCAAGATGGAACTATCTGGCAGCCTGGGCCTATGCAAAAGATAAATATAACGGAGATGAGGATAAAATTAAAGAATTCATCGGAGATCTTTACAAAAACGTACTTGTCCTGGACACCGGAGCCAGAGGCGCAACGACCTCTTTCGTGGAAAACGGACAGGGTGATGTACTGATCGCCTGGGAAAATGAAGCCTATCTTTCCGTAAAGGATTATCCGGACGACTACGAGATCGTAACACCAAGCATCAGCATCCTTGCACAGCCATCTGTAGCAGTAGTCGATAAAGTCGTAGACAAAAGAGGCACCAGAGATGTGGCAGAGGAATATCTGAATTATCTCTATTCCGATGAAGCACAGCGGATCGCCGGTGATAATTATTACCGTCCGTCAAATCAGGATATTCTGAAGGAATACTCCGATGTGTTTGATCTGGACATCAATCTTGTCACCATTGATGATTTCGGCGGATGGAAAAAGGCACAGGAAACACATTTCTCAGATGGAGGGATTTTTGATCAGATTTACGAAGGATAGACAGCAGAAGATATAGTTGGACGCAATAACACAAAGAAGCTGCAGAACAGTGAAAAAACAGAGTCTGCAGCTTCTTTTATGTAAATATTGTGAATCACAAGGGATCAGGCATGGCCATATCCACACGCTCTGCGTAAACGAAATCTATGGATTTAATCAGCTCTGTGGCTTCCTTTTCGGCGGCCTTATCATAGGTGTCTGACGGAGTCAGGACAAAAAGTCCGAATGTATAATCGTCAGTCTGGCATACAAGAGCATCTACATTTTTTTCTTCTTCGTTGACTTCGGTTAAGTATTGATATTTCGTGGCAGGATAAGATTCAAAGGTAAGATCCTTTTTGGTGATGATCTCACCCTTTACCGGATAGTATTCTGCCAGAAAACCCTTCAGGGAAGAATCCTCCAGAGAGGAATTTGGGTATGAAGAATCGGAATATTCCTGAAGATTGCCGTAGTCATCAATATAATATTTATCTCTGGAGCCAATATATGTGGTTCCGGTGGCATCTTCCAGCCACACACTGCCGTCCTCATAATAATAATGAGGCTCAAAATAACCGTCCTGTTCGGTCCAGCCGGCATCGTTGCCTTCCATCAGTTCACCGGAATCCGGGTCAGGGGCATAATTACCTTCCCCGATATATTCATCCTCGGAACCATTGCGGTACCAGTAATCTCCGTTTTCATCCTGCCAGATGTACTGACCGTCATCGGTTGGAGGGTCAGAAGCGAGGACCGGGACTGCAGATATGGAAAGAGCGATCGCGCCTGTTATAGGAATAAAGAAAAAGCCCTCCGGAGATTGCAACCAGCGCAAAATTGATCAGCACATTTCCCCAGGAACCGGTCCCGAGACTGAGAAAGGCCATGATCAGGCTGATCACAGTACCTCCCAAGGCGAGGATGTTGAACAGCCGGACGCGGAAATCAAGGGTGGGACTGAATAAAGAGTGAAAAATATTCCGGAGCTTCGGGTTTATATTGATAGGGATCACCTCCTGTTCTTAATGTAGGTTTGTATGCCTGCGGGCATCTTTCTTTTGGTGGTGTAATTATCGTAACTGTTATAATTGTATCATGCTGTCGTATAGTTGTGTACACAAAAAAATACATTTAATCCCGTTTTCCTATTGACATACTATGAATAGTAGGTTAATATAAGTGTCAACAAAAGAAAGGGAAGAGGCTATGAACGAATACGGCTTTAATACAGGACTGCTCCACGGCACCAATGAGAAATATCCGCAGGGAGCCACACAGGTTCCAATCTATCAGAGCAGTGCATTCCGACATGACAGCGCGGAAGACCTGGAGAAAATTTTTGACAATAAAAAAATGGGCTTCTCCTATACAAGGATCAACAATCCTACGGTAGAGTCCTTTGAGAAGAGAGTGACCATGCTGGAGGATGGGATCGGCAGTGTGGCCTGTGCATCCGGAATGGCAGCGCTGACCAATGCGTTTCTGAATATTCTTCAGTCGGGAGATGAGATCGTGGCAGCCTGCGGACTGTATGGCGGAACCGTGGAACTGTTCGATGATCTGAAGCCTTTCGGGATTTCCGTAAAATATGTGAAAGAGAATAAGCCGGAAGCTTTTGAGGCAGAGATCACAGAGAAGACGCGACTTGTTTTTGCGGAAACCATCGGCAACCCCAAGCTGGATGTTACCGATATCCAGGCAGTTGCGGAAGTGGCACATAAGCATGACGTACCGCTGATCGTAGACAACACGGTGGCAACCCCGTATCTGATCCAGCCACTGAAGCTTGGAGCTGACATTGTGGTTCATTCCTCTTCCAAATATATCAATGGAAGCAGCGATGCCATCAGCGGTATTCTTGTCTGTGGTAAGGGTCTGAAATGGGACCCTGACCGATATCCGGGACTTGCTCCATACCGGAAATTCGGACCATTTGCATACATCGCCAAGCTTAGAAACGGACTTTTCCGGAACACTGGCGCGTGTCTTGCTCCGCAGAATGCTTTCCTTAATAATCTGGGACTGGAAACCCTGGGACTTCGAATGCAGAGACAGTGTGACAATGCACTGGAGCTTGCGAGATTTTTACAGGGCCTGGGTGGTGACATTGAAGTAAATTATCCGGGACTGGAAGAAAGCCCTTATCACGAAATTGCGGAAAAGCAGTTCAGGAATGGCTACGGAGCTATCGTAACCGTAAGAACCGGAAGCAAGGAGAAGGCTTTTTCCATTATCAATTCATTGAAGATCCCGCTGATCATCTCCAATATCGGAGATACGAAGACACTGGTGATCCATCCGGAATCCACCATCGCGGCACACATCTCCGACGAAGAGAAGCTGCAGTCCGGAGTATTCGAGGATCTGATCCGTATCAGTGTGGGAATTGAAGATATTGAAGATTTAAAAGGAGATTTCAAACAAGCGATAGAAAATAACCGATAAAATCTAAGAGCTGCACCAGCAGAGAAATGGAGAGTTCGTTATGGCAAAAGTAGATTACGCTACATTAAAAAAAGGTGGTTTCATGAGACAGAAGCAGAAAAATAATTTTTCTCTTCGTCTTGCCTGTGTAGGCGGTACACTTACCGCAGAAAACCTTAAGAAGATCGCAGAGGTAGCTGAGAAATACGGTGACGGATATGTACATCTTACTTCCAGACAGGGAGTTGAGATCCCGTTCATTAAATTAGATGATATTGATGATGTAAAGGATGATCTTGCAAAAGGCGGATGCAAGCCTGGTGTCTGCGGACCGAGAGTCCGTACAGTTACAGCCTGCCAGGGCAACGCTGTCTGTCCAAGCGGAAATATCAACAGCTATGACATTGCAGTGAAATTAAATGAAAGATATTTCGGAAGAGAGCTTCCTCATAAATTCAAATTCGGTGTTACCGGATGCCAGAACAACTGTCTGAAGGCAGAGGAGAATGATGTAGGGATCAAGGGAGCGGCTGAGGTCAGCTGGAAAGAGGATGCATGTATCCACTGTGGTGTCTGTGAAAAGGCCTGCAGAGAAAACGCCATCTCCTTTGAGGATGACAAGCTGGTGATCGATACAGAGAAATGTAACTACTGCGGCAGATGTGCAAAATCCTGTCCGGTGGATGCATGGGATGTAAACGAAGCATATATCGTTTCCTTTGGCGGAACGTTTGGAAATCACATCAGCAAGGGACAGGAATTCCTTCCGCTTATCACCTCTGAGGAGCAGCTTTTCAGAGTGACCGATGCAGCGATCCAGTTCTTTGATGATCATGCAAATCCGGGAGAGCGTTTTAAATTTACCATCGACCGGGTAGGCGCTGAAAAACTTCAGGAAGTTTTGAAAGGAGCATACAATGGCTGATATTAAGATTGATGATACCGTAGATATTACCGATGTGGTCTGCCCGGTAACCTTTGTAAAAGCAAAGGTAGCACTTGAGGAGCTGGATGACGGACAGATCCTGGCAATCAAAATGAACGATGGCGAGCCGGTACAGAATGTGCCGAGAAGCGTGAAGGAAGAAGGACATCAGATCCTGAAGCTCGAGGACAACGAAGACGGAACTTATACACTGATCGTAAGAAAAGTTGAAGAATAGGAGAACAGAGAAATGACAATCACAGTTGCAGGAAATAAAAAAGAGTACGAAGACGGACTGAAGCTTACAGAGCTTATTGAGAAAGAGGATATTGAAAGTCCTGAGTATGTAACCGTAACTATCAACGATGAATTCATCAGCAAGGCAGACGTTCCGGAAACAGAGGTAAAGGACGGCGACGTTGTTGAGTTCCTGTACTACATGGGAGGAGGCGCAAGATAATGGCTTTTACAAATGAGCAGCTTGAGCGGTACTCCCGCCATATCATCCTGAAAGAGGTTGGAGTAAAAGGTCAGAAAAAGCTTCTGAATGCCAAGGTTCTGATCATCGGAGCCGGCGGACTTGGAGCACCGGCAGCCCTTTACCTTGCAGCAGCAGGTGTGGGAACCATCGGGATCGTGGATGCAGATGAGGTAGATCTTTCCAATCTTCAGCGACAGGTCATCCACACAACTGCAGATGTCGGCAAACTGAAGGTAGAGTCTGCGGCTGAGACCATGAAAGCAATCAACCCGGACGTTACTGTAAATACATATCATACCTTTGTAGATTCCAGCAACATCATGGATCTGATCAAAGATTACGATTTCATTCTTGACGGAACAGACAACTTTCCTGCAAAATTCCTGATCAACGATGCCTGTGTAATGGCTGAGAAACCGTTTTCACATGCAGGGATCATCCGTTTCCAGGGACAGCTGATGACTTACGTTCCGGGACAGGGCCCATGCTACAGATGTGCGTTCCAGAGTCCGCCGCCAAAGGATGCCGTACCGACCTGTAAGCAGGCTGGCGTGATCGGAGCCATGGGCGGAGTGATCGGAAGCCTTCAGGCCATGGAAGCAATCAAGTACATCATCGGACAGGGTGATCTTCTTACAGGAAGACTTCTCACCTACGATGCGCTGAAGATGACCTTCCGTACCGTGAAGCTTCCGAAGAATCATCATTGCCCGGTATGCGGCGATGATCCGACGATCACAGAACTGATCGATTATGAGCAGGCTGTGTGTGAGCTGAAACACTGATAATATAGAAGGCAAAAGTGTCTGCTGGTGCAGGCAGTATAAATAAGTATAGAAACCCATTGGAGGCTGCGAAGAAATGCTGAAATTAAAAAAAGAAGATTATGAGAAAATATTAGACCACTGCAGAAAAGGACTTCCCAATGAGTCCTGCGGCCTTCTGGGCGGGACCATTGAGGGCGATGTAAAAACCATCGAGAAGGTGTATCTGCTGACAAATATTGATGAAAGCAACGAACACTTTTCCATGGACCCGAAGGAACAGCTGAGCGCGATCAAGGATATCCGTCAGAACGGATATCAGATGATCGGAAACTTTCATTCTCATCCGGAGTCTCCGTCAAGGCCTTCCGAAGAAGATAAACGACTTGCATTTGACCCGAACATCGAATATCTGATCCTCTCCCTTATGGATGCAGAAAATCCAGTGTTGAGGGCCTTTGGCGTAGATAAAGAGAAAAATGTAACTGTACATGAGCTTCAGATAACAGAGTGATGAGTATGAAAAACAGATTAAACACAAAGGAAATTACAACAGATGTGCTGATCATAGGCGGAGGTACCGCAGGCTGCTATGCGGCGCTGGTTCTCTCAGAACAGAAAGCCGGCAGGGTACTGATCGCAGAAAAAGCAAATATCAGACGAAGCGGCTGTCTGGCAGCAGGTGTTAATGCCATCAATGCCTACATTGTAAAAGGCCGCAAGCCTCAGGACTATGTAGATTATGCCACAAAGGATGCCGCCGGGATCGTAAGGCAGGACCTTCTTCTTACAGCAGCGGAGAATTTCAACGAAGTTACTGCAAAGATGGAAAAGCTTGGGCTTGTGATCCTGAAGGATGAAAATGGTGATTACGTAGCCAGAGGAAACCGTAACATCAAGATCAACGGTGAAAATTTTAAACCACTTCTTGCTGATGCAGTTCATAAAGCTGAGAACGTAGACGTTCTGAATTATGTAAATATCACAGACCTTCTTGTAAAAGACGGACAGGTTTACGGAGCGGTTGGTTTCTCTATTATGGAAGAAACCGCATACATTATCCGGGCAAAGGCAGTTCTTGCTGCAACAGGCGGAGCGGCCGGACTTTATAAGCCGAACAATCCGGGATTTTCCAGACATAAGATGTGGTATCCGCCGTTTAACACAGGTGCCGGATATGCAATGGGAATCCTGGCAGGTGCGGAGATGACGTCCTTTGAGATGCGTTTTATCGCACTTCGCTGCAAGGATACCATTGCTCCTACGGGAACCATCGCACAGGGTGTCGGCGCAAAACAGATCAATGCAGCTGGCGAGATCTATGAGACAAAATACGGACTGACCACAAGCGAGAGAGTTTACGGAACAGTCCGGGAAAATCAGCTTGGCCACGGCCCGTGTTACCTGAAGACTACAGGGATCACGAAGGAACAGGACGAAGATCTTCTGAAGGCTTATCTCAACATGGCACCGAGCCAGACTCTGAAATGGATCGAAAGCGGAAAGAACCCCAGTGAGCAGGATGTTGAGATCCAGGGAACAGAGCCGTATATCGTAGGTGGTCATACAGCCAGCGGCTACTGGGTAAATACAGGCCGTGAAACCACGGTAAAGGGGCTGTATGCAGCCGGTGATGTTGCAGGTGGATGTCCACAGAAATATGTGACAGGAGCTCTTGCAGAAGGAAAGCTTGCAGCACTGGATATGGTGAAACAGTTTAAGGCCGGAACGCTGAGGGAAGCAGATGTTCAGACTGAGACAGAGATCAAGGTTCAGGAAGAGGAGATTCTTTCCCAGTACGAAAAGTTCCGCAATGAAGATGCACCGGCATTTTCCGTGGAAGAGCTGGAAGAGGCCATGCAGAAAGTCATGGATGAGTATGCAGGAGGAATTGCTTCCAATTATCAGTTTAATGAGAAACAGCTTGCTCTTGCAGATGAAAAAATCCTTCAGCTTCAGGCTCTTGCCGAAAAAACAGCGGCAGCAGATATGCATGAGCTGATGTTTGCATACGAACTTCGTGAGCGTCTCATTGTGTGTCGTTCACTGATCGCTCATCTGAAAAACCGCAAAGAGACCAGATGGCATTCTTTCAACGAAAATCTGGATCATCCGGAAACAGATGAGAAATTTTATAAATATGTAAATTCGAAACTGGAAAACGGTGAGATCAGGATGATTTTCCGCGACATTGTAAAGGAGGACACATATGAGCATACGAATTGATCAGAAAAAATGTGTTGGCTGCAGAAAATGCAGTGAAGTATGTCCGGGAACCCTGATCGTCATGGAAGACAAAAAAGCCGTGATGAAATATCCGAAAAACTGCTGGGGCTGCGTTTCCTGTGTAAAGGAATGTAAAGCCGGTGCCATCGACTTTTTCCTTGGTGCGGATATCGGCGGTAACGGAAGTATCATGAATGTAAAAAGCGAAGGGGATATCCTTCACTGGATCATTACAAAAACGGACGGTTCTACATCCGTGATCGATGTGGATCGACGGAATTCGAATAAATATTAGACCAGAAGATAAGTGCTGCCGGTTCTGGCGGCCGGAACAGGAGGATGAGATCAGATATGAGTGGATTATCACATTTGGATGAGCTGGAAGCAGAGGCAATTTATATCATCCGTGAAGTTGCAGCAGAGTGCGAGAAGCCGGTAATGCTTTATTCTATAGGAAAAGACAGTTCTGTAATGCTTCATCTTGCAATGAAAGCTTTTTACCCGGAGAAGCCGCCATTCCCGTTTCTTCACGTAAATACAACATGGAAATTTAAAGAGATGATCGAGTTCCGTGACAAAACCGCGAAGGATCTGGGAATCGAAATGCTTGAGTACATTAATCAGGATGGCGTGAAGCAGGGAATCAATCCTTTTGACAGCGGTTCCGCATACACAGACATCATGAAAACACAGGCACTGAAGCAGGCTCTTAAGAAATATGGTTTCACAGCTGCTTTTGGCGGCGGTCGTCGTGACGAGGAGAAAAGCCGTGCAAAAGAGCGTATCTTCTCCTTCCGTAATGCAGAGCAGGCCTGGGATCCGAAGAACCAGCGTCCGGAGATGTGGAAGCTTTATAATACGGAGATCAATAAAGGCGAAAGCATCCGTGTTTTCCCGATTTCCAACTGGACTGAGACGGATATCTGGCAGTATATTAAGAGGGAAAATATCCCGATCGTTCCTCTTTATTTTGCAAAAGAGCGTCCGGTTGTATACAGAGACGGCAACATTATCATGGTGGATGACGACAGGATGCGCCTGAACCCGGGTGAGGAGCCGCAGATGAAAAAGGTCCGTTTCCGTACTCTCGGATGCTATCCTCTGACAGGTGGTATCGAATCTGAAGCGGAGACGCTGGATGAGATCATTGACGAGACTTTAAGCTCTGTGGAATCTGAGAGAACCACACGTGTTATCGATTCCGACGGCGGAGCTGCCAGCATGGAAAAAAGAAAGAGAGAGGGGTACTTCTAGGATGAGCGGATTACTGAAATTTATCACTTGCGGAAGTGTAGATGATGGAAAATCTACACTGATCGGTCATATTCTTTATGATTCCAAGCTTTTATATGCGGATCAGGAAAAAGCCCTTCTTCTGGACAGCAAGGTAGGTTCCAGAGGAGGCGCCATTGATTATTCTCTTCTTCTGGATGGTCTGATGGCAGAACGTGAGCAGGGAATCACTATAGATGTTGCGTATCGTTATTTTACAACCGATAAGAGAAGTTTTATCGTTGCGGATACTCCAGGGCATGAGGAGTATACAAGAAACATGGCGGTTGGAGCTTCCTTTGCTCAGCTTTCCATTATTCTTGTGGATGCGAAGCAGGGGGTTCTGGTGCAGACAAGGCGTCATGCACGTATCTGCGCTCTGATGGGTATCCATCATTTTGTATTTGCTGTGAACAAAATGGATCTTGTTGATTACAGTGAGAGCCGTTTTAATGAGATCGTAGAGGATATCAATGAGCTTTCTGAGACTCTGGGGCTTCAGGATGTTGTGATCATTCCCGTCAGTGCTACAGAGGGTGATAACGTAACGAAGAAGTCTCCGCATATGCCCTGGTATACGGGGAAAGCTCTTCTGGAGCATCTTGAGACTGTGGATGTTTCAGAGACTGAGAATGTCAGCGAATTTTATCTGCCTGTTCAGCGTGTTTCTCGTCCAAATCATGAATTTCGCGGTTTCCAGGGCCAGATCGAGAGTGGTCGGGTTCATGTAGGCGATATCATCACAACGCTCCCAAGCAACGAGACAGCGGCTGTTAAGACGATCCTGGTGGGCAGCGACGATCGTGAAGAGGCTGTTGCCGGCCAGGCTGTTACGATACAGCTGGATAAAGAGGTGGATGTAAGCCGTGGATGTGTTCTTACCAATAATAATGAGATCCCTGTTGCAAAGGGCTTTGAGGCTACGCTTCTATGGATGGATGATTCCAGGCTTGAAGTGGGCAAGGAGTATCTTGTGAAGCTTGGTACCAAGAAGATCGCAGGTGTGGTTAAGAGTATTGAGTTTAAGACGGATGTAAATACCGGGGAGCATCTGCATGCGGATACGATCGAGAAGAATGAGATCGCTCTTTGCAAAATCGGTCTTTCTGATAAGGTTGTGCTGGATGAGTTTAAGAGGAATAAGACTCTCGGTGAGCTGATCCTGATCGACCGTGTGAGTCATATGACTTCTGCATGTGGTGTTGTGGAATCGGTTGATACTGAGGGGGAGAAGCCTTATTTCCAGAAGGATGATGTGAAGGTTGGCGGTTATGTTTTTGAGGAGTTTTATTTTAACCTTGAGAATGCGCTGCTTTCCAAGGTGGATAAAGAGGTTAAGACTTATCATGTAGGGGATGTGGTGCCTGTTGAGGGTGACAGCTTTGCGTATCCGGGCTATTTTGATATTGTTTCTCTGGAGGATAGCGCGGCTGTTCTGATCCGTGATAAGAGGGTGCAGGATATTATTCCGCTGGATGAGTATGTGTTTATGGGGCTTCCTGTTGTGGATGAGAGAGGTTTTGCCCTGGAGATCCGCAGTAATGATGATTATCAGATGTTTTTGAGGGAGTTTGAGGCTGCTGATAATAAGTCGGAGTTTCATAATAAGTGGTTTAAGTTTGAGACTTACAGGAGGATTGTCTGCACGGATAATTTCTGGATGATCTGATCTGACCGGATTTGACCTTACCGGATTGGGTGGCGGATGTGGATTGGATTATACGTTTGAAGTTGATCGGGTGAGGTTGTGATTGGTTGTCTGAGTGAAAGATTATATCAGATTATGTCAATGATGTTGAGAGGCTGCATGGGTGTGTGGCCTCTTTTCTTTTTTGTTGGTGAGTCCTCATTCAGCATGTCTTTATGACGGAACGGACGCCGAGGCTCAGGATACTGTCCGGTCTGCGGCTTCGTCGGGGGCTGGCTTCTAAGAAGCGCACCCCTCCTGCAGAGGCAGAGCCAGACAGTATCCTGAGCCTCGGCTGTGCATTCAGGCCGGAAAGGAGAAAAAATCCTGTAGGCAATAAACAATAGTATACATCCTTTATTATCCCCAATCTATCGCAATACAATAAAATTAATGTAAAAAAATAAAAAAAGGTGTTGACAAACAAT